>CAZOSM010000028.1:0-2597 GCA_964582715.1 uncultured Gammaproteobacteria bacterium | reverse complement strand
GCTTCATTCGCCGTGACACCCTTGAGGAGATCGCCAGCTTGCTTCTGAGGGACGGAACGCGAGTGGGGCCAATGTATGCGGCTGAAGAGCGAAGGGAGTGTGTGTGATGGTCTACGCTTTGCGCGGTCCGTTGGAAGAAGGGAGATACCGCGGCCTAATCGGGGTCTACAGTTCGCCTGAGTCGGCGAAGAATGCGGCTTCGAAGCACGCGGGAGTTACGCTCGATCGGTGGCTTTTGGATTCCAGGATAACTCCTGGGCGCTGGTTCGCCGATCATCCGCCCCCGTTCAACTACATGATCCATACGCTGGAGATTAACGGGGAACCGTTGTCGTGAGGGAGACCGAGTCATGCCACAGCCACTTACCGAAGAGACAGGCCGCGAGATCGCAAGGCAGCTTCGGCGTATCGCGGACGCTTTGGAGTCGAACTCGACCGGCACGAAGGTTCAATGGGTCGAAGTCGCCACCTTCACCGAGGACGAGATTCGACGTTCGGTCGAAGAAGCGACTGCGCGTTTTGAGGCGAGAGGGTTGGAAGGTGCCATTTAGCCACTCAATCTTACGCATTTCTTCCTGAGTTTCTGCGGCAGAAACATAGCCAGTAACCTTTCCGGCAAGGCGCGCACTTCATTTATGCCGGAGGCCCCGGTGACCACCTCCCACCGGGGCTTTTTGCGCGCCTAATTTGCAAGGAGTGCATTTTGTGGCGTTGGGATCTCGTCCGCACATCGTCCATAATGGCGGCAACAACGAATGGTACACGCCTGCGGAGTATATCGAGGCGGCGGTTGCCGTCATGGGTGGGATCGACCTTGATCCGGCGTCAAGTGAGATCGCCAATCAGATCGTCGGAGCGGAGCGGTTCTTCACCGACGAGGAAGACGGCCTCGAACAACGGTGGTCGGGTCGGGTCTGGATGAATCCGCCGTACTCGCAGCCGCTGATTTGTCGGTTCTGCGAGAAACTCGTGCGTCACATCAAGGTGGGTGACGTGACCGAGGCGTGCGTCCTGGTGAACAATGCCACGGAAACGGCATGGTTCCAGTTGCTTGCTCGCCATGCGTCGGCGATTTGCTATCCAAGGGGGAGGGTGCCGTTCTGGTCGCCAGGCAAGAAAGCGAGGCCCCTCCAAGGGCAATCCGTGCTCTACATGGGACCGAACGCGGATTGTTTTCGCCGGGTGTTCGGGCGATTCGGGTTCGTCGCGATGACGTGAGATTCGAGACCAGGTGAGGCGTATGGCCCGCAAAATGCAGTCTACAACGCACCAAAAGAAGGCCCTACGTCCCGGCGCGGTTCCCGCGGAGCCTAAGAAGAACCCGTGGGAGGACATGATCCGGCACTACATCACCCATCCGGTGGACTTCGTGAAGGATCAATTCGGCGTCACGCCCGACGACTGGCAGGGTGATGCCCTTAATGCTTTGGCAAAGCACACTCGGGTAGCAGTTCGGTCGGGAAGGGGCGTTGGCAAGACGGCCCTCGAATCGTGGGCCATTTATTGGTTCATGTTTACGCGGCCACACGTTAGGGTTCCGTGTACGGCTCCTGGTCGCCCTCAGCTTGAGGACGTACTTTGGCCGGAACTCGCCAAATGGCTTCAGCAGTCCAAGATTGCACCTTTCTTTCGGTGGACGAGGACTAAGGTTTTCTTTGCCGGGTACGAAGAGACATGGTTTGCCACCATGCGTACCGCCGCGAAACCCGAAAACATGCAAGGTTTTCACGCCGACCACCAGTTATGGGTGTTGGATGAGGCTTCCGGTATTGAAGATGAGATCATGGAGGCGATTGAGGGTGCTCTCACCGGTGGTTCGGAGAACAAGATCCTTCTATGCGGAAACCCTACTCAAACGAGCGGGTTTTTCCACCGAGCCTTCCACAAAGAGGCCGACCTTTATGCTGGTTTCAAGGTAAGTTGCCTTGACTCGCCTCGGGTGAAGCCGAATTACGTCGAGCGGATGAAGCGGTTTGGCGAGGACAGCGACATTTACCGCGTGCACGTTCTTGGTGAGTTCCCAAGAGGCGGTCTTGACACCTTTTTGGAGTACGGCTCGGTTTATAAAGCGACGTTGAGAGAGGTCAACGAAGGTTCCCCGGTCGAAATGGGCCTTGACGTAGCCCGGTTCGGGGACGATTACACCGTCTACGCCATTCGCAAGGGCCTAAAACTCCTGCCTTTGGAGTCTGTCGGTGGGTGGGACACGGTGCGCGTGGCCGACAAGGCCGCGGAGCTCATCAAAGAGCATGGCGTCGCGAAGGTCAAGGTGGACGACACGGGCGTCGGCGGCGGCGTGACCGACAACCTTAGGCGCTTGAAGCGAGAAGGGAAGATCGCCCGCCACGTCGAGATCGTGCCGGTGAACAACGGCGGCAAGGGCGATGAGTTCTACGAAAACACAGGCGCTCTAGCTTGGGGCCAGTTCAAGGACATTTTGCCGTTCGTCAGCATCCCTGAGGACGACGAGGAGCTTTTCGACCAGCTTGTTGACCGTAGAAAGCGCATGACGCCCAAAGGCAAGATTGCGCTGGAGCCCAAGAGCGAGATGAAAGCACGAGGAAAACCCTCACCGGACCGCGCAGACGCCGTGGTCC
>CAZOSM010000027.1:0-2899 GCA_964582715.1 uncultured Gammaproteobacteria bacterium | reverse complement strand
TCATCCATGAGAGAGGCTTGGTCAACCACCACAAGCTCAAGGTTCTGCTCCTCCACCACCCGTGCAATGCCGTCAGCCGTCCACCTGTTGCCTCCGTTGTCCTTGTTGTCGAGTATGTAAAATGGGTTGTCACGCTTCAAGTCCTCAAGAAATTGCGCCCACTTCTTGAACTCATCCTCAGTGAGCTTGCCGGAGTAAAGTGCCATGTTGGAGAAGTGCCCAATGATTGAGTCAAGCCTGTACCCCATTTCATCCTTGCCGCTCTCCAAGCTCCAGAAGCCCACCCGCTTGCCATGCTTCCAACCCACTGCGCCAAAGAACAGTCCCAACCACGTTTTCCCTTCGTTGAGCCGTCCACCGAGCACGTTGAGGTGCCCATCCCACCAGCCCTGCGTGTCATTGTCAAGTCCCGGCAGGCCAGTGGGTATGCCTATCATGCCAGCTTTCCCAAGCTCCACCCTGTGCCTGTAGTCATCCAGCCGCCCTTGTGCGTCCCTGGTGTAGTCGTACAGGTTTATGTCACTGGAAATGAGTTTGGCAAGCCGCACCACCTCATCCTTGAGGTAATGCACTGAGCGTGTAGCATCATCCTGGTAAAGCTCTGCGGCCCTCCGAATGACAGGAGCCACTTCCACCGCCAGCTTTTGCTCTCGCATATCATGGAGCAGAGCCTCTGGTGACTCCTCCACTTCGTAAAGCTCAAACTCTGGGAACTTACGCAACACTGTTGCGGAGTCCGGCACCTGCCCATACTTCTGCCAATGTTGCGTGAGGAACTTATACACGTCCTGCTCAATGGGTGAGAGGAATAAGCCGTCAATGTCCCGCACATTGCGAATGAGGCTCATGTCCTTCTTATTGAGCACTAGGTTGAGGTACTGCATTCCCACCATTAGCGAACACCTCTATTGTCTGCGCCTTTAACCTCAACCAAGGCGCACATGCCCTTGATACGGCTTGCGATCCGTGCCCCAAGCCGTCCCTTTAGCTCCTCAATGGTGTGGTTGGAGGTGAATATGTTGGGTAGCTCCTCCGTGTACCGCTTGTTTATGAGCGTGTACAGCCGCTCCCGCACCCACTCAGTGGGCCTTTCCGCTCCAATGTCATCCCACACCACCAGTGGTGCCGTGTTGAGATTCTCCAGAAGCTCCGTCAGTTCTTCGTCTGGGTCATCCCAACTGCTCTTGATTCGGTCCAGAAGCTCCGGCACCACCACATATACCACCTGTGGCTCCAGCATGGCCTTCCACATTTTGTGGTGCATGTACTCATTTGCAATGGTCACTGCAATGGTGGTCTTGCCTGTGCCCACCTCCGAAGAGTACAAATAAAGCCCCTGGCCTTTAAGCACTCGCTCATCAATGCCCTGCAAAAAGCGTTCTGTAATGAGGTAATTGCGGTTGCCTTCCGGCCCACCTGGAAAGTTCCAGAGAAAGCACCCCTGGAACTTCTTGGGAAGGCCACTCTGCCCGAGCATGGCCGCATACAGCATGAACTTATCGCACCAGTCCGAACACGCCGGAGTGTCCCGCTTCTTGCAGTGCGCCTCTACTGGGTAGAACCAGCACCCTGTGTTACTCAAAGAGCCGCACCTCACTTTGTGGTTTAAACGTCATCCACCCATTCCACCTTGGTAGGGTCAAGGCCCGTGAACTCGAAATATGCCGCCCTGTCTGGAATCACGTCCTCACCCCAGTCCTTCTGTGCCTTGAGGAACTCAGACTGGAACACCCGCAAGGTACTCTTAGGTGAGGAGTCACCACCTACATTGGCACCAACCAGGAGCTTCCTAATGATCCACTCCTGCCGGAGTCCTTGCAGGCCAATGGTTGGGTATTCGGTATTCTCAAACTCACTGCGCCGCTCAAAGAAGCGGTCAATGAGGAGCTTGGCTTGAGCAGGTCCATACGGCTCCGCCAAGAACTTCTTCATGTGCCGCCCCTCAATGTCATACCGCACACGTGGGTGTGTCTGCCCATACGTCTGCTCCCACTTCTGCACCCAGTAGCGTACCAAGTCCACAGAGTTCCACTTTGCCGGAGGCTTGACGGCCCCTTTCGGCAGGCCCCGGCTCACGCCGGAACGTGCGCCACCCTGAGACTGGGAATTACGGCCCCAAGACTTGACTGGTTTCTCATCCTCATTCTGCACCCTGGTAATTTGTTCCACCCGACACCCTATTTTTTCTTTTTCCTCTTTGTCTTTTTCCTTTATCTCTTTAGTGTTCTGTACAGAACCGCCCCCTGTTCTGTGGGGAACCGCCCCCTGTTCTGTGGGGAACAGGTTCTCGTTAGAACAGGTTCTCGTTAGAACCGCCTCAGCCTCATCCTTCGGCAGTGGCTCATGCACTGTGTACACGTATTTGCCGTTGGGTAGTTCTTCCTTGTCCAGTAGCCCACACTGTTGCAACGTCGCAATACTCTTGGTGAATGTAGCAGGCCCTATTTTCAGCGTCTTGCAAACCGAGTTCCTGCTTGGGTAGGCTTTACCACAGAGTTCATTCCCAGGGTTACGGTTGACATACCTGCTTAACAAGCACCAAACCGTGAAAGCCTCTGTTCCGATCTTGGGAATATACACGTCAAACCACTCATAATGCACTTGGATATAGCCGTCACGTGTTCTCCCTTGCCTTACCTCAATATCTGCCATTAGAGCGTTCCTCCCTACCTCCAGAAAGTAGAGAAGCACCCTTTGGTGGGTGCCCTCTCCTCTGCTCCGCTCGGCTCATCTACGCTCTACTTGTTGACTTTCTTAATGTTGCGCCACTGGTCCCGAATCTGGCCGGAGGTGATCTCCCACGCCGCTTGGTACACGTCCTCAATGCTCTCCCCTGGCTCAACCTCCATGACCACCTCAGCATGAGGCTTCACGTTCTCATAGTTGCCCAGGTTGATTG
>CAZOSM010000026.1:0-3002 GCA_964582715.1 uncultured Gammaproteobacteria bacterium | reverse complement strand
TCCACCTTAAACTGAGTCATCACCTTCCTCCGTACTGTCAATGTACTTTAAGCAAGTCGCTAGCAATATTATAAGATATTTACCCTTTGCTTACAAGAAGACTTATATTCAAAAAAAACCCTTTTGATGAGCATCATCACTGAACTCACCAAAAGGGTGTAACCTTCATTTCTTACGATTCCCCTCAACGGGAATCCTTAACACGCAAACAGGATACGCGTCTGTGTCCTGGGAAACCCTAACCAAGAGAGTGTTACGATACCAGTCGGCATCGTATCCATCCATACGCAGCGTAAAGCGCACCTGGATCGGGAAATTTCTTCCTTGAATCACCGGCGCGTCATACGCAACATAATCCACCCCTTGCTTCTCCCAACAGACACTGACACACGGAACTGGTCCTCCGACTGAGTCAACACCAACGGTGAAGCTCACAAGCTGATCTCGACTCCAGGAAAAACTAATCCTATCCACATCGGCTACCAATTCTGGTCTTGGACCAACCCGGACCATAACTTTGACATCTCGTGAGTGATTGTCGTCTCGGACTGTTATAGTGGCAATGTAGTCTCCGGCTGCAACGACTGTTGCATTCGCCTTGAGTACCACCCGCTTGGGAAAGCTATCCTTATCAGTCGGCTCAATCGAGGCTACCTGCAACCAACCATTGTTTGCATCCTGAACAGAAACCCTAACAGCATGCTTTGGTGGATCGCCTCGATTCTCCAGTTTCAGATCAAAGACTTTGGTCTCATTCCAACCCATGACACCAAGATTAATCTGATTAACGACTGGGGACACGTCCGGTTGCGGTACTTTCAAAACCTCCATAACAACCGGGATCTCACCAACCACCTTTCCCTTTAACCTGATCGCGATCAAGGCCCTAAAGGGACTCTTGCGGGGGTCACACTTTCCAGTATCGATTGAAAAGCCAATACTTAATGGAAAAATCTGTCCCCGGCCAGAAGATGCGCGAACCTCGCTAGCCCAAGCAGGAGTGCCACCAACCCACTCAAGGTCTGGACTCTCCCACACAGGCGGACCGTTATTTTCCAACGTCCCCTGAAATTTGTCTTTTTGACCAACTTCATAGGGGCCCAGGCGAATCAGCTTCGACGGCTGACCTTTTAGATCAAACTCCAAAGTCTGGATCCGCCCAACTTTGAAGGTAACTGGAATCCGAACACTATCGACTAACTCGTCGCCAACCTCTGTATACAAGCCGATTTCAATCACTGCCTTGTAGCTACCCTCATCAACTGATGAGGCATTAACCACAAAAACAGCTTGAATCATCCCTCGAGCAGTATCATCTGGCAGGTCTATATCGCTCGACCAAGCCGGCTTACCACCGATCCACTGAGCATCAATCACATATCCTGCCAGCGAATCGTTCTTAAAACTCACCACGTCAACCACAACCCGCCTCTGCTCATCCCAGGTCAGTGTCCCCAGTCCAACAGATGATGGATTCGGGTTCATCCTAACCTTACCGCGAGCCGAACTAGTTGAAGATCCAGAATCGTTGCTCCGGAGAAACTCATCATACATGCGACGGGTAACAGGGTTACCCAAGCATGTATATGCCTCGTTTACACGCTTGAATACATCCTCTGCTCCCGGATTTTTGTTTACATCAGGGTGGTACTTCCTTGCCAGCGATCTGAAAGCCCTTTTCAGCATCTGTGCACTGGCACTCGACGTTAATCCGAGAGTTTGATAGTAGTTCCAGTCATGTGGAAAATTGTTAATCGGCATCCATACCTCCCTATTTCTTTCCAGACGTGAGACGTAAATACTCACTCACATCACCATCAGTCAACCGAATTACCTGAGTCACTGTATTGGACACATCACGAGCCAACTGCTCAAAGAGTGCCTTTAACATATCCAGGCTACTTGTTGAACTGATCTGAGCCCACTGACCACCGCGAGCCTTAATAAGCGCACGATAGTAGCCAATATTGGGAGTCAGTCCGTAAAGAAGCATTTGCTGTTCATCCAGCATACCTTGCACCTGACTAACGGTGTAGGTATCCTGATGAGCCGGCTCGTCGGTAATCAACACCATCACCTTAACAGAACCTGGCCGACCTGGGACCCTCAAAGCTTTGGCGATCGCCTCAAAGCTGGACTCACCTTCATTTCCGCCTCCGGAGTTATGGCTAATCCCAGCCAAGCCAGACCTAACCTTCTCGATATCTGTTGTCAAGGGAACCTCGACAACAATCTTATCCCACGCCACCTTCAGATCACCAAAGGAAACAAGCACGAAACCGGCTTCCAGATTGTAGGTAGCCGGAACACTAACAAACTGAGAACAGGTCCGAAGCAATGCATCAATCTTGTCATTCATCGAACCGGTCGTATCAACCACAAAGTAGATGTCCACCTTGTGACCCTTTAGCAAACGTCCACCCGAGCGCTTAACTACACCCGAGCCAATCTGCTTAATGTCAGACATTTTCCTCTCCTCATTGTCAAGGTACTAACGGACAGTAACAAATATTATAAGATATCAGTCTTATCTTTTCAAATCATCTATAACCACAAAAAAACTCCTCCTGGAGAACAACAATCTCCAGGAGGAGCAACAACATCAATCATAGACCACGGAAACATGCGTTCCGTAAACCAGCCGGCCCCGGCCCCTCACGTGTTTACCAGCCACGTGAACTGAAGAGAAGACACCACCGTTTCCAGGGAAACTGGCCGTCCCCCCCGAATCGGTATACTGTGTGCTTCGCCCACCCGACTCCCATTCAATCTCAACGCGGATATTTGGAACCGGACGACCATCCCGATAAGTGACCGAAACTTGCATCTTATGCCTCCTTAATGTGCGAACGTTATCAACATTATAAGATATAAAACTAAAAAATCAAGTTCGCCCGCCAAAATCATTTATTACTTCCCAAACCTCGCCTCTAAAAACTTACTCAGATCAAACCACGCTCACAACAACAGAGTTAACCAACTCCTCTTTCTCCACTAACACC
>CAZOSM010000025.1:0-3048 GCA_964582715.1 uncultured Gammaproteobacteria bacterium | reverse complement strand
TCAACGCCAACAATCTTACCCTCTCAGGCACCACCACCCTCAACGGTCTCACATATACCTGGCCCTCAACTCAAAGCAGCAACTACGTCTTAACCACTAATGGATCAGGAACCTTAACCTGGTCTGATCCCACAGCCTTAGCTGCCTCAACCATTTACTGGAATCAAGCCAATGGTAGTGTCTACCCCAAGAACGCTACTGTTGACTTGTTAGTAGGTGGTAACTCAACTGCTTCAGCCATCTTTGCCATTGACTCTACTGTAGGTGGATTAACTCTTAAGGACTCTTCTCTTAACACTCTCTTCTCTGTATCTCCCTCAGGTCTAGTCTCTAATGTTCCTTCCTCCTTTACCTCCTCTGGTAATGTCTCCTTTGCTTACGATCTTCTTTTAACTAACCAGACTGCTTCCTCCATCAAGAGTAATGCTCCCCTAACCATTGAAGCTGGTGAGAGTTTTGAGAGTAATGATCTAACCCTTAAAACCTACAATCAAGGTAGTGTTGTCATTGACTCAGTTCTAGCTGAACTAGCAGGTGGACTCTCAGTCACTGACTACGCCACCATCTCTTCTTCTCTAGCTCTTGGTACCTCATCCGCTCCAGCAGGAGCAGGCCACCTAAGCATGAGTGGTAACTTAAGCGCTGATGGCAACTTAACTGTTGGTGGTACTACTACCTTTGGGAGTCAAACCTACACCTGGCCAGGATCACAAACCAACAACTATGTACTCTCAACCAATGGATCAGGTACTCTCTCCTGGGTAGATCCAGCATCAGCTGTTGCTTCTACCATCTACTGGACACAGACAGCAGGAGCTCTACATCCCAAGAACGCTACTGTTGATTTGTTAGTTGGTGGTTCAGCCTCAGCTTCTGCCATCTTTAGAGTTGATGCTACTACTGGTAACCTTGTTTCTCTTGCTGGAGCCAAGTGGATGCCAAGATCAGACTCTACTACTGCTCTAAACATTGCCAATGCTGCAGGCACCTCCTTTGTTACCTTTGATACCACCAACCAGAGAGTTGGGATTGGGACGAATAGTCCTGAAGCCAATTTGGAGATAAAAGATATAACAAACGCCCCTGTATTTCAGGTAACAGGAGCCGCCAATAGTGATACCGTCTCAGCAACCATAAATCTATTCGAGGCTAGTACTCCAAGATCTGGTTTTAGTCTCAGTTATCTAGGACTAAGCAACAGGCTTGCCCTTACAAATTCTGGAGGTAATGAATGGCTATCAGTTCTTAGGGACACCGGCTATGTTGGAATCGGAAACACCAATCCTACTCGCAAACTATCCATATCTGACAGTAACATAGGCTTGCTTATCACAGAATCAGATGCTTCTGCTGACGAGAAAAACTGGCTCATTAATGCAGTAGCTGGACAACTCCGTTTTGCATCTCGCAACGATGCTGATGACGGAGGTACGGCTAACTTCCTAACTATTGATAGAACAGGCACATCAATCGACAATCTCACCTTCCCAAGCGGAGATGCACTATTCACAGGAGGAGATGTTGGTATTGGTACAACAAACCCTGAAACGAAACTCGATGTTACAGGCGATGCCAGGGTCGGCAATCTAGGTCTATTTGGCACACACCCAACCAACACACCATCAGGAAATGACGGATTCCGAATTCGCCTGAGCAGTGATATATCAGCCAGTGATACAGTGGTTTTTGATAAAACAGATGGAAATTCTGCAGGTGTAGATGGAGTAATTGCATTTGCCAGAACAGGAAACACTGGAGTCACCAATTACTCCATGGTTATCGATGGCTCTGGTAGAGTCGGAATTGGAACAACAAGCCCAACCCACCTATTCGAAGTTGCTTCAACCGGTGGCCTATCAACAAAATTCTCAGCAGCTAACGGCGATGTCTACACATATTTTGATCGTAGCCTACCTTCAAAAAGCAACTCCCTAGTATTTCAAACAACTGGTTCGAGTAACTGGTTCATCGGACAACCCGATTCTAATGACTATGCTGGTGACGGCTCAGACTTCTATATCGGCCGAACAGAAGATACTCCAGATCTCTTAATCGATTCCTCTGGTAACGTTGGTATTGGCAACGTCTCTCCCGCCGAAGCTCTTGATATCACCGGTAATCTAAAACTCTCTGGAACTACCACTCTCAACAACATCACCTACACCTGGCCTGCTTCTCAATCAACCAACTACGTTCTAACCACTGATGGATCAGGTGGACTCTCTTGGTCTGATCCAGCATCAGCTGTTGCTTCTACCATCTACTGGACACAGACAGCAGGAGCTCTACATCCCAAGAACGCTACTGTTGATTTGTTAGTTGGTGGTTCAGCCTCAGCTTCTGCCATCTTTAGAGTTGATGCTACTACTGGTAACCTTGTTTCTCTTGCTGGAGCCAAGTGGATGCCAAGATCAGACTCAACCTCTGCCCTAAACATTGCTAATGCTGCAGGCACCTCCTTTGTTACCTTTGATACCACCAATCAGAGAGTTGGTATTGGGACTACATCACCATCGGAAGCGTTGGAAATTAACGGAAATATTGAATTAACCGGTGGAGCTCGTAATGTTCAGATGTCCGGTAGTAATCTTAGCTTAAGCATATTTGGAGGAACCACTCAAAGCACAGGAGCAAGTATTGTTGCCAGAGGAGAAACCAAAACAACGGCAGCTGGTGCTTTAACTCTTTATTATGGTGGCACCACAACTGGCTCAAATGCACAAACACAACGCTATTTTGAAATCCTTAACCAATCTGAATCTGGCACAAACACAGCGATGCGTATCGATTCAACTGGCAACGTCGGTATCGGCACCACCTCCCCCAGCGAGAAACTAGATGTAGCAGGCAATGCTACTGTATCAGGTAACCTAACTTTCACCGGTAGTGCTTCTACCATTGCTAACAGGTTAATGCAGCCCTTAACCATTGGTGACTCACAAACTGGTGATCTTCAGTTCTACTCATCCAGCAACACTCTTGATTCTACCGGCAACCTAACTCTGGCAGGAAACATTAATCTAACCTCTGGTGATCTTCAGACTGGTG
>CAZOSM010000024.1:0-3351 GCA_964582715.1 uncultured Gammaproteobacteria bacterium | reverse complement strand
GTAAGTTTATGCCCTGGATTGGATTGGTTGTATTTTTGGTAATTGGAGTCAAGTTGTTGTTATTGGTTTTGGTGATCACTTTGCTAGTAATGGCGATTAGATACTTATGGAGAGGTGATGAAGCGAAAACAGAAGTTAATAAAGTTGGAAGAAAGAGGGTAAAGAATTCGTAGAAGTTGAGAGGTATTGAATGTTTGACACAGTTTGTGAGGATGGTATATATTCGAAAAAGCGAATATGTATCAAGAGGTATTTGAACTACAAGCCGAGTTATTAAAAGCACTGGCTCATCCCAAGCGATTGGAGATTTTGCACTTACTGCGATACCAGAGCTTAAACGTAAGTGAGATGGTAGAGATGTTGGGCTTGCCACAGGCCAATTTGTCACAGCATTTGATGGTGATGAGAGAGGCTGGAGTAGTAGAGAACCAAAAGATGGGTAAAGAGGTGTTTTATCGATTGAGTGAGAAGAATTTTGTAAAGGCAAGTGATTTGTTAAGAGAGGTGCTAATTAAGAAACATAAGGGGGAGAGGATTGCTGACGAGCTGGCATTTAAGATGCAGGACTTGTGGCCAGTGGTGACTGATCCTGTGTGTGGTATGAGGTTATCACCTAAAACTGCTGGGTATGCTGTTAGGAAAAATGGGAAAAGCTACTATTTCTGCGCTGAGGGATGTAAGAAAAAATTTATGAGTAATTCAGGGTTATATATTAAAAAGATGAAAGACGAGCGTGGATAATCAAAAGAGGATATCGGTAGAGGTCGTGGGGATGCATTGTGCTTCATGTGCGACTAATTTGGAGAGAGAGTTTAAGAAAATTAAGGGAGTTGAGAAGGCGAGTGTAAGTTTAGCAAGCGAGAAGGCTTGGATTGAGGGAGTGGTCGGATTTGAGGTAATAAGGAAGGCGGCTCAAGGTATTGGATATGACGTTAGAGAAGGGGTAGGGGGTGAGGTTTGGCGAAGAACGAATGAAGAGATGCGAGAGAAAAAAAGACAACTGGTGATTGGGGGAGTGTTGGTGATGACCTTAATGGTGTTATCGATGAAGGATATGTTGGGAGTGTTTAAGAGTCTTGACCAAGTGAAGGCTAATTGGTTGATGTTGGTGATGGCGACTCCGGTTCAGTTTTGGATTGGTGGCCAGTATTTATCCTCTGCCTGGAAAGCATTTAGACACCGGCTGGCAAATATGGACACCTTGATTGCAATTGGGACGATGTCTGCGTATTTATATTCAAGCGTAGTAACTGTTTTTCCGAGTTGGTTTGTACAATCGGGCCTTGATCTTCATGTCTACTTTGAGGTGAGTGCGACGATTATTGTCTTGATTACTTTGGGCAAGTTTTTGGAGTCCAGAGCTAAAGGTGAAGCAGGTAAGGCGATTAAAAAGCTAATGGATTTGTCGGCAAAAACTGCTTGGGTGGTGAAAGGCGGGGACTTAATTAAGGTGCCAATAGCTGAGATTAAAGTTGGAGATGTAATTCTGATTAAACCTGGCGAGAAAGTGCCAACGGATGGTAGGGTGATTGAGGGAATAAGCGCGGTGGACGAGTCGATGGTGACCGGAGAATCACTGCCAGTGGAAAAAAAGAAAGGTGATCTGGTAATCGGAGCAACGGTGAATAAATCAGGAAGTCTGAAGGTTAGAGTGATTAAAGTAGGAGAGGAAACAGTGTTGTCTCAGATTGTAAGGCTTGTGACAGAAGCACAAGCATCAAAAGCACCGATTCAAAAAATGGCGGATCAGATCTCGGCTGTGTTTGTACCTGTAGTTTTAATGATTGCGGTGCTGACTTTTGTGGCTTGGTTAGTATTCGCATCTACGGGGGTGCTCACGAGTGCCTTGGTGGCGGCGGTAACGGTTTTAATCATTGCGTGTCCATGTGCTTTGGGTTTGGCGACACCGACTGCAGTAATGGTGGGAACTGGTAAAGGGGCGGAGCATGGGATATTGATTAAGAATGCAGAGGCTCTGGAGCAGTTGCATAAAGTGAAGGCGATAATTTTGGACAAAACGGGAACGCTGACTAAGGGTGAACCGGAGGTGGTTAAGGTGGTGGCTTATGGGAAGGCAAGCGTAGATGAGGTGGTGAGGCTTGCTGGTAGTGTGGAGAGGTATTCAGAGCATCCTTTGGCAAAGGCAGTGATTAAGGAGGCAGAGAAAAGGGGTCTGAGATTGGTTGACCCAGAAGGTTTTAGATCAATTGCTGGTGTTGGAGTAGAGGCGAAGGTGGGGAAAAGAAAGATAACGGTGAGCAGTCCTAAGCATGTAAAAACAAATGAAAAACTAGATGAGGAGATGATTAAGAAATTGGAGGAGGAGGGTAAGACCGTGTTGGTGGTGATCAATGAAAAGATAGTTCTGGGATTAATTGCAGTGGCGGATAAGGTGAAAGATGATTCTAAAGAAGCGGTAAAGCAGATGCGAGAATTGGGTCTAGTGACGTATATGTTGACTGGTGACAACTTGAGAACAGCGAGAGAGGTGGCTAGGGTAGTGGGGATTGAAAACGTGGTAGCGGAGGTAAAACCAGGAGACAAAGCGAATAAAGTTAAAGAATTGCAAAGCGAACTACATAAACAGGGTAAGTTGGTAGCCATGGTAGGGGATGGAATTAATGATGCACCGGCTTTGGCCGCGGCTGATGTTGGAATAGCGATGGGGGCAGGGACGGATGTGGCGATGGAGTCAGCTGATGTGGTCCTAATGAACAGCAATTTAATGTCAATTACACAGGCGGTGATGTTGTCGAGAAAAACTTTAATGATTATTAAGCAAAACCTATTTTGGGCGTTTGCATACAATGTGGTGCTTATTCCGGTCGCAGCTGGTGTGCTTTATCCTGTGGCTGGAGTATTACTATCCCCGATTCTAGCCTCAGGGGCGATGACCTTTTCTTCGATATCGGTGATAATGAATGCACTGAGATTAAGGATGATTAAGTTATAGACTAGAACGATTACTTATGAACTACTGGATTATTTTCTTAACAGGTTTAACAACAGGTGGGATCTCTTGTTTGGCGATGCAGGGAGGATTGCTGGCAAGTGTGATTGCTAACCAAAAGGGTGATGAACTGGAGGAAAGAGGAGTATCTGGACGAAAGGATAATAAGCTGGATGTGTTGGATTGGTTACCGGCAGGAATGTTTCTATTGTCCAAGCTGGTAGTGCACACAATTTTTGGATTTTTACTTGGTGCTTTGGGATCAGTGATTACTTTAGGACTTGAAGTAAGACTGGCTTTCCAGATATTTACAGTGTTGTTTATGCTGGCAACAGCAATGAATCTTCTTGAGGTTCATCCAGTATTTAGATATGTACTGATTCAGCCACCGAGGTTTGTGA
>CAZOSM010000023.1:0-3396 GCA_964582715.1 uncultured Gammaproteobacteria bacterium | reverse complement strand
ATTTACTACTGACAACAACTGGAGTCATTACGCCATCACTTTCAAATCCGGTGATGTTAAATTCTACAAGAATGGCAACCTCATACAAGAAGCCAGCACATCAGCAACATCCACCGTCCCATCACTAGCCACCCTATACATCGGTAGACGCAGTACTGCACCACCAAACTCATACAACTTCTCTGGCCAACTTGATGACATCCGCATCTACAACTACGCCCTATCAGCAACCCAAGTCAAAAAAGTCATGAATGAAGGTAGCAGCTTAAGGTTTGGTGAATAGGAGAAAAAGTTAATATACGAACATCATATATATTCATACAATTTTCTCCCCCACTCTCTTCCCCAATACTCTAAAATGAACTAAGTACTTAAGGTATCTGTATGTCTTGAATATGTCTGTTAAAAGAAATCTTGTCTCCCGTCTTACTCGTACTCGCTTGTTGTTTCCTTTGTTGTTGATTGTCTTGCTTCTTCCTGCTCTCTACTTCTATGCTACTAGACCTAAAGAGACTGCTGCTTGGTGGAATGAAAGTTGGATCTACCGAAAAAGAATTGATATTAGTAACCCAGGTGGTAGCGACCTAACCGATTTTCAGATTTCTTTTACTCTAGATACTACTGATACTAATAAGTTTCAGAGTAACTGTGAGGATCTACGTATTACTGGTGTAGATGGTAATCTCTTACCCTTCTGGATTGAAGAGAACAACCCTGGTTGTGGAGATGCTAATACTAAAGTCTGGGTCAAACTCCCCTCCATCCCCTCCTCTGGTACCTACATCTATGCTTACTATGGTAATCCTTCTGCATCTGTGTCATCGGATCATGATGGGGAGAAGGTGTTCGTCATGTTTGATGACTTCTCAACAGACAACGATAGCTGGAACGACTATGCTGGCACTAGCTCAATAGGTTCAGGTTCCCTAACCTTCTCGCCCGACAGCTCATCCAACTGGAATCACACAACTACCACCCAACAAGACCAACTAACCAGTATTAACAGTTACGTTGTAGAACACCGTTATCGCTCTAATCCATCAGCTGGAGGAACAGTCTTTCGATACTCAGATCAAAGCAACTGGTGGGGTATTGAAATGTACAACAACAGAGTCATCATCAGAGGAATCATCAATGGCAGCGACACGACCAAAACCAATCCCTCCTTCACTTTTACACCAGGTGAGGATTTCATCTTAACCTCTAAGTATGACTCAAGTAATCACAGTTTTACCATTCTCGTCGACGGTACACAGGCCGTCTCAACAACCATGACTGACTCCCATCAACTGGCTACTAACAATGCTATCGGGATTGTTGATCACAATGGTTTTGGACCATCAAGTTCTGACTGGATTCTAGTCCGACAATATACTTCCACCGACCCATCTACCTCAACCCAATCAGAAGAAATAGGCCCAGGCCCCATTGCCTACTGGAAATTTGATGAAGGCACAGGTAACACTGCCAATGACTCCTCCTCTAATGCTCATCACGGCACCATCAGTGGAGCCACCTGGCAAACCGATGACGAATGCATCTCAGGCACATGCTTATATTTTGATGGAACTGACGATCAAGTATCCATTCCAGACCACATCCAACTACAATTTATTAACAGTAGCTACTCAGTTTCTTTATGGGTAAAACCAATTGAAGCCAAATCCCAAACAATGCTTGCCAAAGGACAAGGAACATTCAGGCAGGGGTACCACATAAGCGCCAGTAGCGACAGGTATCGTTTCATGTACTCTGACACTTATGACACTACCGACCATAATTTTTTCGGAACACATTATTACAACACAAACGAGTGGGCACATATAACCATGGTGGTTAACAAAAATGTAAACACGATGTATGGATATGTAAATGGAAAATCAGTTGGCTCAATGGACATTAGTGGAATATCGGAAGACAACAATGCCGGATACAGTTTGTTAATTGGCAGAAGCGGCTCCTATCTATTTAACGGCTACATAGATGAGGTCAAAATATTTCCATACGCTCTCACCGAAGACCAGATCAAAAACGAGTACAATCTCGGCACCTCCTCAACCATTGGATCAGGTTCCAACGCCACCCCCTCAGCCAGACCAGATGACTCCATAATCGCCCATTGGTCTCTTGATGAACAAACTGGCCAAACCGCCTATGACAAAATCAATGACTACTCCCTTACTCTAGGAGCAGACACCAACCCTAATACAGACGATCCTACCTGGAAACCTTCCACAGATTGCAAGATCAACGGATGTCTAGAGTTTGCTTCTGGAAAATATGCCAGAAGAAATCTAAGTGTACCTCAAGATCATAGTATCAGCTTCTGGACAAAACCCTCGGTTATTTCTGGAACTCAAAACCTATTTAGTTTTCAAAATCTTCACTACGTCGTCCGCCTCCTTAGCACTGGCAAAATAGGATTTCAAACACATGATGGATCTTCGTATCAATACTGCAATGGAAATACAAGTATAGATACCACCAACTACCACCATATTTTAGTCACATACGACAGTACTACAGAAACCAAAAAAATATATATCGATGGAGAACTAGACGTATCTTGCACACAAGGAAACTATGTTGCTGGCTTAACTAATCGCATTTTTACCATTGGTGGAGTCAACACCGATTTCAACTTCTCAGGTATCATCGACGAATTTAAAATCTACAACTCTGCTCTTACCTCTGGGCAAATCAAACAAGACATGAATGCTGGTTCCACTCTAGCTGTTGGTACTACCACCAGCGAAGCTGCTGATCTTGATGATGGAGAAGGTAATCCTCCTATTGCTGAATGGAAATTTGATGAAAAAACAGGCAGTACTGCCAATGATACTAGTGGTAACAACAACACTGGCACCATCACCGGTGCCACCTGGAAATCAGCCAAAGACTGTAAAATTGGAGCATGTCTGGAATTCAACGGTGACGACTATATATCTTGTCAATCATCATCAGAAATTACTGCGCTTAGCGCATTTACTGTAGAAGCTTGGGTTAAAACAACTAGTACCACATATAACCCCATCATCAGTCTCAACAACACCTATTATGGTGTCCATATTCCTTGGTCAAACGGCCGCCCCTTAATATATTTAGGTCCAAGTAATTATCGATACTTCAGCAGCGATACCCCCACCACAGTCTCAGACGGCGACTGGCACCATATCGCAGCAATTATTACCGGCAATCAACAAAGCGATATCAACAATGCAAAATTATATATTGATGGAAAAGAGCAAAACATATACTCAACAACCAGTTCTGGAGCTCCTGACAGCATAAGTCTATGCAGAATTGCCCGAGCGGGAGGATTTTACAATACCGGCCTCATTGATCACGTCAAGATATATGATTACGCCCGTACTCCTGCTCAAATAGCCTATGACT
>CAZOSM010000022.1:0-3820 GCA_964582715.1 uncultured Gammaproteobacteria bacterium | reverse complement strand
CCCACCCGGCCATTCACCGTATCCAGGTTAAGTAGGCCACCTGCCAGGTTAAGGGCAGTGGTAGAGGAAGCTAGATCCCAATCCTGAGCTTGGCTTAGGGTTACCCCACCACCTAGGTCTAGTACCAAGTCACCAGCGTTAAAGGTCTTAAGAGTTAGGGGATTAGATTCATGAGCTTCACCTACCTCAATTGTTAAAGGAGCAAGACTCTTAATATAGCTAGCAGTTTGATTGGTGAAGTTAAGATCATAAGCCATTCCTACATCACCTGAACTGGTGAAGTTTGTAGGTAAGTTGGCGGTTATTTGAGTCTCACTCACGGTAAACAGGTCAGCTCCCAAGCCATCTCTAATAGATAACATATTGGAGCCATTGTTATCACTGTCTAGCTGGAAGATTAAATCACCAGTACTATTGACCAAACCAGCGGTACCGTTAAATGAAAGAGTGAAATCATTGTTTGCTCCAAAGCTAAGAGTCTGATTATTTCCTCTTAAAGCCAAGTTCCCCGTACTGCCATACATGGCAATCTTAGCGCTAGAACTGGAGTCACCACCTACTAAGAGGTCAAAAGCGCCATTACGAGGGCTAAGGCTAGTGGTATCTTTCAACTGCCAGTAGCCAGAGTAGTTAGTGCTACCACTGGCGATAGAGTAAACATCGTTGATCGCGTCAACCATAGCTTGTGAAAGATCAGAGTGGAGGCCAGTGTCAGCCAGGCTTAGCTTAAGGTTAGTAATACGGGCGTCAGAGAATAAAAGATTGCCAGCACTGGCTAGACTAAGATCGCCACTAACGTTACTAATGGAGTGACTAGCCCCACCAAGAGCCACAATATTGCCAGCTGAATTAACCTGGAAGGCGTCATTAGCACCCACGGTAAAGAGAGAAGCCGGAGTAGCATCACCAATGCCCACATGACCGCTTGATTTATTCACAAATAATTGGTCAGTGTTAAGGCTGAAATTGCCGGTTGTTGAGAAGTTGGTGGTGGCGCCATCAAAGACGATATCGGTATCAGCTATGCTTAAGTTGCCGTTAATATCCAGCGTGGCGCCAGACTTAATTTCCAGCGTGGTGCCGGAGTTCATGCCTAATGTGCCGGAGGTAAAGTCATCACTAGTATCAGAGCGTAGGAACTGGGTTGAGTCCAGGCCATCAAGTGTATCGGCATCACCCAAGTTGAGTCCAGACGCGTCAGACCAATTGGTGCCAGTGGTCGTGCTGAGCAAGATTTGACCAACACTGCCTGCATCACCGCTTGAGTCTTTGAACGCACCGGTCAAGCGCAGGTCGCCTTCAACGTGGAGTTTATCAGAGAAGGTAGCGGTGCCAATGCCCACATTGCCGTTGGCTGAAATTCGTAAGCGTTCAAGGCCTACACTTGAAGTGCTATCAGAAGTTGCAAAGATCAGCGCGGACTCATTGCCGGTAGAGTTAGTAGAGAGAGCTTGAATGAATGATTTATTACCCGCGCCATTAGTTGAGGAATCACTACTGCCAAATAAAATTTGGCCGATTATCTGATCATTAACAAGCGTTGTGTCAGTGTTATTTAAAGTCAGAGTGGTGTCAGCACCGCTGGAAACAAGCAAGTCGGTATTCATGCCAATCGAGCTACCGGTGTCATACAGGTACCGGCTGGTTTGGATGTTGCCTTCAGCAATGTTGGAACCTGGGTAAATTTGTCCGCCCACGTAAGTTGCGCCATCATAATTAACGCGGAATTTTTCTTGGCCAGCGTTGTACCAACGGGCAAAATATCCACTAAACATGCCAAAATTACTGGCTGAAGCAGTGACCTGTGAACTTACTGAGCTAGCACTGACGCGGTACCAATAGCCGGCCTGGCCATTAACTGTGCATGACACCGGTGTAGTTGTTGGCAATTGGACCATTCCGTCTCGGGCCAGTCCATTTGTTTCATCTATGAGAGGATCCACCGTTGTCCAAGTACAATCGCCACTGCTATTTCCGGTAGCAATTTCCCAGGTAACACCACTCTTTGTCCCAACACTTATGATGTCAAAGTAAAGATCACGATAAGAGGAAGAGCTACCAGAGCGGCCAAAGTAGAAGTAGTCAGAAGAGGAGGTTAGGAGTGGATAGGAACTGCCGCCATAAGCCCGAGCTTCGCTGGTGCGGTTGGTAAAGTTAGTGCCGTCTGAATGGAAGAAGTAGGTGGTGTAATTGGGATTTCCTAAGTTGACGTTAAAGGCATCACCGGTAAACCAAGTGTTAAGGAGTGAGTCTTGATAGCGATTTCCAACCCGCTGGGTGAGTGAGTAGTTGTTAATACCAGTGCCACGAGCACCGTTTACCTGGGTGTAAAGACCATTATTACCTTGGAAATAACCACCATAGCCAAAGGAGCTAGTTCCGTAGACACCATAGCCATTTGTGCTAATACCGTAGACGCCGGTGCCAGTAGTACTGGAGCCATAGAAGCCATATCCAGAGAAACTTGTCGCTGTTAGGCCGCGCGGAGATCGATTGTAAACATGAAAGTATGGTTTAGTATCGGAGGCTGTCCAAGCACTGCCATTGGTGGAGTAGGCGTAATTTCCGCCAGAGGTGGAGTCGAGAATAATGTTATTGGCCTCAAGACCATTAAGATAACGGATGACGACCCAGTAGTCCGTATTATCTGTTACGTTATATGACATGGAAAAGTCATAGTTAGCAAAGCTGGTTGAGATTTGATTAGCGGCAATAGATTGGGAAGTCACCAGATTGGTAGTACCAGGTACGCCGCCATCATCAGCTCTAAGATAGACAGTTACAGTACCGGTATTAATGGCATCTTGAGCCTTTTTCATGCGAATCCTAACACCAGAGAAAGAGGTGTAGGCGCCACTATTTATCTTGAAAGCCTCATAAGCATTGTCTAACGGTTCATCAGTACCGCCGGTGGTATTGCTCATGATAGTGGTGGCGTTACCAGAGATATTTAAAGCAGAGTATGAATGAGGATCCTGGCGAGAATTAACGTAGGTAAAGTTGTGCACATTGATTGCCTCACCTCCCAGAGGAGCGGTGTATGAGGCAGTAATTCCACCGCGGTGGTTCACAGAAAAACGGCTTGACCCATTTTGCAGGAAATTCAAGAAGTTGCCGGTAAATGTGCCTCCGCTGACGCCAAAGTTGGCGTAAATGCCGGTTCCGCTAAAGGCAGAAGCGGTTTGGTTAAGTCTCAGCATTTGGCCAGAGGTAATCGAGCTGGAGTTGAGATAGGTGCCGGCTCCTGAGGTGAGAGCGTTAGCATTCCAAGCAAAGCCGTTGCCAGTGGTCGCGCCAGTGTAGGCAGTGAGGTTAACGCCGTTGGCGGAGTTACCAATGTTCAGTGTTTGGGTGCCGGTAGTACCATTAAGAATGTTCACGATATCGGTGCCGGTACTGCTTCCGATATTAATGGTGTCGTTGCCAGTCGAGTTGCCCAGATTAATGGTTTCGTTGTTGGTGCCGGAGCCCAAGTTAATGGTGGCGGCATTTTGGCCTAGAGTTAGGATGCCGGCACCAGTGGTGTCGAGGGCAAGAGTGCCGGTGCCATTGGCGTTAAGAGTAAGATTACTGTTCGTTCCCACGGTAGCGATAGTTCGATGGCCACCAGATAGAGCGATGTCACCAGCTACATCTAGAGCGTAACCAGCGGTTGGGGTGGCGGTCCCAATGCCCACTTTTCCATCCTCGAGAATCGTCATCCTGGCGAGGTTATTGGTTTTAAATTGCAAACCAAAGTTGTCATTAGTGCCCAGCACACCTAAGGCGCCAAAGGTGTTTCCGCCTTGTAGCCAGGCATTTGAGCCAATAGCCGTGGAGA
>CAZOSM010000021.1:0-3936 GCA_964582715.1 uncultured Gammaproteobacteria bacterium | reverse complement strand
CCATCCCCTCCTCTGGTACCTACATCTATGCTTACTATGGTAATCCTTCTGCATCCCAATCATCTGAACATGATGGAAACAAAGTCTTTGAGTTTTTTGATGATTTTTCTGGTACCTCACTTGATACTACAAAGTGGCAAAAAACAAATGGTGGTACACCAGTTTTTTCAAGTGGCACACTCACAGTCACAGCCACCATCAATCCAGGTAAGCTCATTGCTCTCACTGCTCCACAGGGGGACAACTACATCCTTAGAACTAGATTTCAAGCAACAGCTGGAGCAAATGGAGATGGAAGAGCAGGAGTCGCCATCAAAACTAACACCTCAGACGGCCGCAGCTACAACTACGTACTTCGCGACTTTATCAACCTAAACCAAATCCGCTTTCTCGATGACAACGTTGCCTGGGGCACATCCAGCTACGGCAGTTGGCTTAAAAATACTTACTACACTGCAGAGATATACCACAATGGTACTAATGTCTACGGCCGCACCAATGACGGTACCTGGAATTCACAAACTTGGTCTGGACGTACAGGTTACCCCGCCCTCAACTTTGGATCCCATTCAGACACCACCACCGTCTGGGACTTTGCTCTCGTTAGAAAAGCAGCCTCCACCGAACCTACCACCTCTGTTCAATCAGAAGAAATAGGCCCAGGGCCCATCGCCTACTGGAAATTTGATGAGGGCACCGGCAGTACTGTCAACGACTCTTCCAGCAACGCCATCAATGGTTCATTTATCAATACCCCACAATGGCAATTAGAGGAAAGCTGCATTAATGGTAAATGCCTTCTTTTCAGCTCAACTTCCGACGAAGTAAACATCAATTCACCCAAATTCAGAAGAGATTCTCTGTCAATATGCGCCTGGATTAATCCGTCCTCTACTTCAAGCCGACAAGACTTCATCAGATCAGGTCATCGCGGCAAATACGCCACTAATAACTGGATATTTAGTATTGAAAGTGGAAAGCTTAGAGTCTACGGAGACACAACTCACATCACTACCGATAATGCCGTTCTGACACCAAATACATGGCAGCACGTATGTTTTACCAACAACGGATCGAGCACTTCCATTTTCCTAAATGGCGAACTAACGAAAACAGGCAACCACACAATTAATAACAATGACACAACTGGAGAAAGAATTGGAGGGCCTGGATACCTTGGTTTCATTGACGAACTCAAAATCTTCCCCTACGCCCTTACTACCTCTCAAGTCCTCCAAGACTACAATCAATACGCCAACTCCATCGGTGGCAGATCAAACTCTCTTTCTAACGGTCTTGTCGGTTACTGGAAAATGGATGAAGCAAGTTGGAATGGCACTAGTGATGAAGTCACCGACTCCTCCGGCAACAATAACCACGCTACCTCTGCCTATGGAGCCAATGTAACAACGGGTAAATACGGTAATGCAGGCAACTTCGATGGCACCGACGATCAGGTGGACACCACCGCCACCAACCTATTTCCCTACACCAACAACTTCACCATTAGCGCCTGGATCAAACCCACCACCCTTGCCCATGCTCGCATTGCCGGACATGCTGGTACTGCCAAAGGCTTTGGTCTAGGTATCCGTTCCACCGGCGCCATCTGGCTGGTCACCCAAAGTGTCAAAGACTACGTCACTACTACTACCCCCATCACCACCAACAGCTGGCAACTACTTACCGCTGTCATGGACAGTAACAACGACGTCTCTTTTTATCTTAACGGCACCTTTATCGAAAAAGTCACTCACGCCAGTCCCGCTGTCGCCAACACCGATACCGTCTTTAGAATTGGCCAATGGAACAGTACCTACAAATTCACTGGCTCCATTGACGAGGTTAGAGTCTACAACCGTGCTCTCTCTGCCTCAGAAGTCTCTTCTCTCTATCACTTTGCTCCAGGTCCACAACTCTACTACAATTTTGACGAAGGAACAGGCTCATCGGTATACGACATAAGTGGTAATGGCAATACTGGCACCTGGTCAGGCTCTGGTAGTCATTGGTTACCCGGTAAGTACGGAGGCGCTGCTAGTTTTAACGGTATCAATGACGTTATTTCATCATCACTTAATACCAACTCTTTATACGACATCTCAACCTTTGAACTTTGGTTCAAGCCATCAACTATCTCCAAAAAAGGGCTAATCTCCGGATATCCCAGTGCTGACCCAATAGCTAATCGCTGGGATATTCAACTTAGCCGACTTGGAGGCACTGACGCCGGATGGGTAAGCCACCAAGGAGGTGGGTATATAAGCACCACCACACCCATCCAAGCCGAAGTCTGGCACCATCTCGCCATCATTCACGACTACACCAATAACTCAACCAAAATATATCTCAATGGTAATCTAGAGCAAACAGGCACCGCACCTTACCCAACTAACACTTCTATCAACTTACTGATTGGAAACGGTGATGGAGGCTACTATCACGGCCTAATTGATGAAGTTAAAATTTACAACTACGCACGCACTGAAGAGCAAATCCGCCAAGATATGGCGGGCACTGCTAATCCAGGTATTAATAGTAGTAACATCCTCCCCCAACCAGTCTCACATTGGTCTTTTGATGAACAAACCGGTCAAACAGCATATGACAAGATCAGTGGCAAAAACGGAACGCTTGGTGCTACCACCTCCATCGACTCTGATGATCCAGCCTGGAAACCGCAAAACAACTGCATAACAAACGGTTGTTTAAATTTTGATGGAACAGATGATCATATCAGAATCTCAAACTTCACCTATCCAAACAATCAATCCATATCCTTCTGGATTAAACCATCAACTCTCACTAGTAACGAATGGATTATTGGTTCATCTTGGCACTACGAAATATCTATCCGCAGTGGCAAGATACAGTTCACTACCCATGACGGCACTTCATATCAATACTGCACCGGTACCACAAACATTAACGACAATTCCTACCACTTTATCACCACTACATACGAACATAGTTCTCAAACCAAAAAGATCTATGTCAACGGAAAACAAGAAGCAATCTGTCAACAAGGTAGTAACGCTCCAGGAACTACTGGTGTGTTAACCATAGGGGGAGGTTCATATTTCGAAGGCTACATTGATGAAATCAAAATCTACAATACCGTTCTTTCTGCCGAGCAAATTAAACAAGACATGAACACTGGTTCTACCCTCTCCGTCGGCACTACAACTAACGAGGCCACTGATCTCTCTGATGGAGAAGGTAATCCACCTGTCGCAGAATGGAAGCTAGACGAAATGCAAGGCAGCACCGTCTCTGATACTTCAGGAAACAACTACAGCGGAACTATTACTGGTGCTACATGGAATGCCTGGTGTAAATACGGTAGCTGTCTATCATTCAATGGCAGTGAATACGTAGATCTGGGTACCAGCAGACTAACAATAACTGGCAACATTACACTCTCAGCCTGGATAAACACTAGCTCATCTGCAGACGGGGGAATTATCTCAAAATACGCCAATCATGGTTACTGGACGTACCGCCTATACATGGATACTAATGGTAAAGCAGTCTTTAATAGAGGCTACGACGCCAGCTGGACCACTTCTGTTACATCAAATGCAAGCATCAATGACGGACAGTGGCATCACATATCCGCCACTTATGACGGGAGTAACATGGCCATCTATATCGATGGCGCTAAAGATAATAGCATCACAGAAAATAGGAACTCTGATCCAACCAGTATTTGGAATCTTTGTATAGCATCTGATAACTACAATTGTTACAGTTCAAGCGGAGTCGGCAAGTTTACTGGCAAAATCGATCACGTCAAGATATATGATTACGCCCGTACTCCTGCTCAAATAGCCTATGACTACAATCGTGGAGAACCAATAGCTCACTGGAAAATGGATGAATGCCAAGGATCTACTATTCATGACTCATCAGATAATGGTAATCATGGAACCTGGA
>CAZOSM010000020.1:0-4416 GCA_964582715.1 uncultured Gammaproteobacteria bacterium | reverse complement strand
ATTACTTTGCGTATTTAGCCTGATATTTTCGTCCTTCTTTAAAAGCGAATTTGACCGCTTCTTCAGGTGTATTGGCCATGATTACCTGACGGCGTTTTCTGCCATCAAAATAATTGCCAGCAAGTTGGTCAGACCAACCACCAAACCCTTTTAAGGCCACCATGGGAATATCAGCTTGGTAGGCAATGGCTAACTCAGTTAGCGTGCCAGAGCCACCGCTTATAGCTATTACGGCATCGCAAGCCAGTACCAGTACTAGTTCTCTTCCACCGCCTCTTTCTAATCCGCTTGGAATAATTACGTCCGCATATTCCTTTTCCCAAATATTTTTACCTTTACCATAAGTAACTCCAACAGTAAGTCCATTAGCCTTCTTTGCTCCTCTGCAGGCGGCTGTTGATAATGAATCGCTGTCTTTTTCGGCACCAAAGAATAAGATGCCCCCTTTTTGGGCAATCAACTCTCCCAGCCTTTCGGCGGCTTGCTCCACTTCTTTGGCATACTTGAGATCAGCGGCTGAACCCATGACGCCGATTTGTAATTTTGATTTATTTTTCATTGGTACTCCTTTTCTGCTCTAAAAAATTACTGACATATTGCATGGCCATTTTTGCTGCATCAAGACAGCTGTAGCCTTGAATTTGGTATCCAACATAAGCTGAAAACCAAGTATCTCCTGCGCCCACGGTATCAGGCAGGCCAGTTATGTCGCGTGTTGGTATTTCGAATACTTTACCGCCTACATATAAATCCAGACCCCTGCTTCCCTTAGTTATAGCAAGTTGCTTCATCTTTTGAGCTGCCAAGAAGTCTTCTTCTAAAAATTGAGCCTCTGATTCTTCAGCTTTGACGCAAACGAGCTGGTTTGCCAGGGATGGGCTAATGACAAATGGTTTCATGGCTCCAAAATTATTTCCATCTCTAACGTAGCCTTGAACGTCAAGAAAAATTACCGACTGACTTAGCGGAGGCAACCACTCATCAAGTAGAGTCGAAACCAGCAAGACACTATCTGGTCGCTGAGGCTTAATTCTTCTCTGCTTGGGTGATGTTGTTATACGACCAAATTCCCCCTGGGCAGTGAGCAAAATCTCAACAGTTACTTCATCAGCAAGGTTTAGCACATAATCAATACCAAGATCCTCAAAGACTGGTTTTATAAACGTGGCTGGACCTCCAGGCAATTGCTTAAGGATGTTGCCAGCCTCGTTGATGAAAATATCTTGGGCAACGGTACTAAAGGCTTCTATTTTTTTCATATTTCCTCCCACTCAGTTAGGGTTGATTTAGAAAGCAAGATACGTGGTGATACCTGCTTGCCGTCTTGATCCTCAACCCAGGAAACACATCCGCCAGCTTTTTCTGGAAGCCCTCGATACTTGGCTATGTCGGAAACGATGAGTAATCCACCACCTTGTTGTTTTAGCAATGATCTAGCTTGTTCGGTTACTTCCTGTCTCGTTTTGTCATCAAGTTGGTAGAAAACAAAGCAGCTGAAAATAATCGGCAGTGCTGAGCGATTTTGGCTTATGAAATCGTTAACATCAGTCGATCTAGTTAGGTTAGTTGCTTCTTCTACTACAACTTGAGACCTAGCGAACTCGCTAATAAATTCTGTAGTTTCATCACGCAAATCGTCTTCCAAAATAACAGCTTGCAACCAATCAAGTTCTGGCTTAACTAAATCAATCCCAAATACTGAGTTGATCTGGCCTGAATTATTTTTTTGTGCATAATCTGAGCGATATCCTTTTTGATCCATCCACTTGCGAAACTTGCTTGGCTGTTTTAAAGCATCAAGAATCAGTCCACCACTAGAGCCAATTTCCAAAAATGAAAGTTGTTGGCCTGGTTGTACTAATGGACATTGATCTAATAGCCATAATATGTGCGCCGCTCGCTGTGGCAGGTTTTTTGAAGTTGTATTACTGCCCGCTAGATCAATTACTTCAGACTTATATTCTCGCAAAACAGCTGCTACTTTCTGGGCATCCCAACTTTTTGCCGACAGTGGGTCGGTTGCAAGAAGTTGAAGTCTATTCGCCATTACGCGCACTGCTGCATCTACTGGATATAGCAGAGTAGCTGATGATCCATCTCGCCTGTCCTGTCCTAGTTTCTGTTGAGCTAGATCAATGCTGCCTCGCACAACCGGCATCAGTATCTCTGGGTCTTGTTGTAAAACGGTGCCTAATAATTCAAACATCCGGTACTCATCACCATCCTCTTTCAAGCCAGCCACAAGTCGCTCAATAGCCTGAGTAACATCGTTCTGGCGAGTGTAATCACGAGTTAATGGAGTGTTAGTTATCTCCGGTTGTTTTGGCCTAAATTGCTCTGTCATATATTCCTTTCTGTAAGAGACTCATACCACGCGTTTAGTTTTTTGGTAAAGATTTCTTCAGAGTCAAAGTCACGAAACTCGAACTCATCAACTGACCCAACCAGTTCAAACTGAATACTGGGAAAAGCAAGAATGGTGTCGGATAAGCCGTCCCAGTCGTTGACCGGTAACTTGCCATCAAAGCGGAGGTCCCAAGTAGAATCAACAATTGCCCATTTTTTTCTTTCAGGTATAAACACCTTAAGAAAGAGGTGGTTTACTGTTGGTTTTGGCGCAAGCTTTAATAATTCTGCAGGGATTCCCGTATCCACCCAGTTCACCACCGCCTTCCAAACTTGGCACTCTAAACCGATTCTACTTAGTAGCTCTCCTAAGAGCTTTGTTTTAGCAACGCATGATGCATCTTCCGATTTGGTGCCAATTTTGTATGGCAAATCACGGATTGCTAGAAATAATTGTTTTCTAAGTTTTATGTCCATAATGATCCTTTATTTCAAATTTCCTATTACCTGGGCGATAGCCTTGCTCATAGATATTCCCTGCGGCAAACCAAAGACTGGCTTGGCAACCTGTTGCGTGGGAATGCTTTGACCTGAGAGTTGCTCAGTTTTTGTCCACAATTGTAACGACTGATATAAGGCAAAAAGAGAAAAGTTAATTGCGTCCTCTTGCGGAATAGAAGCCCATTCCACTGGCTTGCCAAATGGATAAAGGTAAGGTGCGCCCTCAATTATTCCCTGACCATTTACTACGCTTCTGCCTGAATATGGACTACCGACAACAAAGTCTCGCTCACAAATTTCATCTATGACTTGGTCATACTCGAGGAGTGAATCAACGCGAACGCCATTCTGCTCTAATAGCTCCTTGCCTTCTTTGATCGTGATTCCAGAATAAATCGTATCTACGATGATTCCTTTACTTCTGAGCTTCTGTGCCAGTTGCAGCATAGTTTTCCCCTCAAAAATAACGTCGTCGGCGAGCGCTATCGCTTTCCCACTTTGACTGGACGCCAATTGCCCAATTTGTCGTTCAAGCGTGATTTCTAGAGCTCGGCTACCCAGGCCAGTACTGTTAAGGTTGCTATCAACTGTTCTAGTTGCATCCAGGAATCCAATCAGATTATTTTGTTTGGGATTAATGTAGGCGCGATCTAAAGATACCACTGGAACTGGCGAGTTCTTAATGAGCCCATTGAGCCCTTGACGCAAGAAATCCTCTGGCACAATATCTACCTTGGCAAAATATTGCCCTAGAGCATTCTCAAGATCCCTGAGCATTCCTTCAAAGTAATCGTCATCCGGTAGAGTAAGTCGATTCTTTTTAGCCCATTGGTTTAATAAGCCTCGGCTATCTGCGGAGACTACATATGGTTTATTTTCTTGATATGACATACATATCCTTTCTTTAATTAAAAAACGTAGTCCAATCGTTTTTGGGGGAACGAAAAACCCCGCTCTATGGCGGGGTGGGACTACGTTTGTATTATTTTTTTGTACGTTAAATCACCCCGCTGGCTGCGAGGCTATGATGTTCAGCTAGTAAACTGACATTATTGATTAACATAAAGAGGCATTATAAGTGAAAAAATTAAATATGTCAACGTGTTAATACGTTAATATAAGATTAGCGCCGTGTAGATCCATACATTCTCTGGAGAACAACCCTATAACCATGCCACTTTTCTTTAAAGAGCCATTGACTCACTCGGGCAACTGTAGTGGTACTAGTTCCCACTACTTTAGCGATATCCACATATGAATTGTTAGTAGACCAAAGTAACTTAGCAATTTGAAAGCGTCGAGAGAACTCCTCAATTTCAGCGGGTGTTAGAAGATCACGTAAAAAGCCAGTTATCTCTTTTTCATTTTTGAGATGGGAAATTGCTCGAACTAATTCTTTATCTTGTTTGGTGGGATAAGTAGACATGTTAGTAGTCTAACATGTGCACTATCGTGACAACACTAATTACCTAAAATAACCCACTACTTTGTCATGCACCAGGCCGTTAGTGGCGATAATTGAATGCGAGCTTTTGGTGATGGTATTTCCTTGCAAGTCTGTAACTATTC
>CAZOSM010000019.1:0-4576 GCA_964582715.1 uncultured Gammaproteobacteria bacterium | reverse complement strand
ATGCTCCCATAGTCGTGTATTGTAACACTGATTATGTGTTCTCCTCAATCTGGAGGATGTAATCTGGGGATAGTGGTTGCACTAAAATTTATAAGAAAGTTAGCGTGACTTTTGCTATAATGCACATTTAAGATGATGCATGCGCCATTAGCGATAAATACTAGCTTTAACGCTGCAGCAGTTGAGTCCGCCGTTGTTTTCCTTCTTTGCCTCTGTGAATCACAAAAAACACTTAAGGGGCCAAGATGAAGAATTTCAAGGAAATCAGGCGAAAAATCGGGTTAACGGTAGCCGCTGGCGTTATTGCTTTCGGTGGGATGTCTGGTGCGGAAAAGGCAACCGCCCAGGATGGTAGTGGAGAAAAAGATCAACCACCAGCCCCGCTAGCCCAAGTCGTTTCCGGAGAATCGGCGAGTGGTCTAAGTAACATTGCGGGGATCGATAATCCCGGTGAGGTGCCGCCGCTAGGGGAAGAAGTCGCGCCTCCTGAATCAGCCCCTTTAGATATAAAGCGTTTTATTGATGGCACTTTAGTAACAATTCCAGTAGATCATTACGAGCGTCGGGGAGAACAACTGGTAGGTGTAGATGACCAGGGAGAAATATTAGTGGAGCAAATTCTCGATATAGAAATGAGAAATGAATGGTTTATTCGCACCCTTCACTCAGATGGATTACCTCAGTATGGTTCTATTCCCATGGATTTTTCAATTAGCAATGGATTTTTCGATCCAACCAGCATAAATGACTTAATCAGTAAGTTGGAAAGCACTCCTGGAGCTAGCGTATATGCATCTGATTTGAAAGGTAGAATTACCGCTGCCGCTGACATGAGCTGGCACCAAAGCGCTGACACATCTAAACAGTTAAACTCTGATATAAGCTGGATGGCTAATCTAAGGGGAACAGACAGACTTGCTCCCACTTTTCAAAAGCCTCCCCAAAGCGGAGAAGAACAAATGGCAGCAACCCTACTTCACCTTGTCTCAGTTGGCGCTAATCTTTCTTATTCTGAAGTAATTGCCGCCCAACAGACCCAACAGCCACTAGCTGTTGAGCTACCTAACGGAGAAGTCTGGGATCCCTCTAATGGTTTTCACCTGATTATCGGTCGGAACTTCACTGCAGAGCAATACACTAAAATGGCCGCAAGTCGCGCCTACACCCTCAGTCCTGATACGCTTATCTTCATTGATAACCAAGGCAGACTAACAATTAAGATTACTGAATTTTCTATTTGTTCTGGTACAAATACCATTTTTCTTGCGCAGTCTTTATCAAAAATTACTGAGCACCATGGTGCTCAGATGGTGCCTGGTTATGAAGTTAACCCTGAAATTCTCGCAATAATGTTCTCCCCCATTGGCAACAACCAGTACACCTGGCCACTTAATGTATATTTTACAACTGGATCAGTGGTAAATTCATCTCCTATCAAAGAAACATTCTATTTCAAATAGGCAAGAATTTTTGGAATAAATTAGAAATCTCCTCCTTTAGCCTAGAGTTATTTTAAAATGATGCTTATAATAAAAGCTAATGATGTTCAGGCGTTCGGAGTTTTATCTCATTATTTTGTTCCTTATTAGCGTTATTTTGTTGATCATCATTCCAAAACTACCCCTTCCCAATAATCAAGTTTACTCTTTGACCCCCCTCCATTGAGTCAAAGAAGTTCCTGCCCATCTCAATGTGGTACGGTCAAAAGCGCAGGCTTCAAGTGAGCATCGACCCTGAACGAGGCAAGACGCCTTATCCCTTAATGGACGGTTCAGCTACCTGCATTGTCTTTTATAGTTTCTACTATCAGCGCGAAACGATTGATATTATTTTGAATTTTGACTCAGATTATTGCTATGAATCAGGGGAAGCAACTTTTTATGCCAACTCTATTCTTTACGCTCTCATTGCACAATTAAAACGCCACCCAAACATTGAAGGCTCTGTTTTTGACCCAGTTATTCGTGATGAATTTATAACTCTCCTGCCAGACGCTGACAATCAAATAAAGGAGTATGTCTGGATCAATAAGCCTTGAGATATGAAATATTTTTTTACAATCTTTATTGCTCTTTTGCTTAGTTTAAGTAGTGTAAAATTAGCCCAAGCTGTTTCCTATTGCGGTGGTGGTGGTGAAACGTGTTGTACTACCGATTGCCGCAATCGTTGCAACGGCACTGGAGCTTTATGTGTATCATGGGTGGATTGTGACGGTCAGCCCTGTATTCGTCCAGACCCTTGTGTGAAAGAGTGTAGCGTCTGGAATCCATGCCCACTTAACACTGCGCTCGGGCCTTATGCTTGCAACAATGATGTTATTGACTGCGTCCGCCCTGATGGACTTATGGTTTTTGGCAGCTGTCATTGGGTGACTGTTCCTGACTACTGCGGTGACGGCTCATGCAATGGCACGGAGACACAGCAAACCTGCCCCCAGGATTGTGGCTTACCTGGTAGCCCTCCTAGTTCGAGTCCTCCTCCAGGCTCTAACTGTAACTGGTGTACCGGACCAGATCAGTGCGCTCAGTCCGGCGGCACCTGGATGGGAGCTGGCACTGGTGTTTGTACTAGTCCCTTAGGAGATTGTTGTGTGAGTGACAGTGGCGGTTCAACCTGGGAAGGCTGTATCCCCAATTACGACAAGCCTCCTAATTGTGCCAAGATTGGTGAACAAATCGGCCACTGCGACAATAACGGCAATCCGTGTGCATCAGATTGGCCTTGTAATGGAGGTCGTTGCGTTGGCATGCGCTCGTGTTGTGAGGGCCTAGTGCAAGATGGATACTTTTGCCAGTGCCCGACGTGTCAGCCTTCTTGTTCCTCGCCCCTTTGTGGCCAGGCAGACGGCTGTGGTGGCACTTGTTCTAACGCGGACGCGGGCGTCTCCGCCGTCCCTGCTTTCACTTCGCCCAGCGCTTCTAATCAGACTATTCGCACATCTACCGACAGTCGCTTCACCATCAGTTGGACAAGTGTGGCTAAGGCGGAGTTTTACCACGTTCAAGTTTACGCCAGCCACAGTCCTTTCACCGCTCCATCAGCTGGCACTCTCATCGCTGACACGCACCTCACTACTGGTAGCTTAATTTTGACGGCTTCTCACCGCTACTACGGGGTTCGGGTGCGTTCGCTTAACAATACTTGCGCGACCCAGTACAGCCCTTGGAGCGGTTTTGTCTACTTCCAGGCGGCGGTACCGGTGACAGGTCAAGTGTTTTACGATCCGACTGGTTCCGCTCGCTATACGGGTTTGCCAGGCTCGCTGTGTGTAGGAGATACGGTTAGATTGCCAGCTGAAGCCGGCACCGTGAGCGTGAGTGGCTCTAACCAAGTGGGTTCTTACTCTGACTCCACCAGCTTCACCGCGACAGGTGAATTCTTGTCTCCCTATCAACTGCGCTTGCCTCACACCACGTATTCTTCAGCGGGTAATAACCGGGTCGGAATTAGTTTAAGCAATCCCAACTGGACCTGCACCTGTCCGGCTGGATGCAACTATGGCTTCAACTTACTAGCGCCTCAAAGTGACGTCAACTTCTACGTCTCTCCCACCGCCGACGCCTGGTGGCAGGTGGAGGGCGGCCCCATTGCCGCCTTTGCGGGAGCGGGTCAAAGAGCGCTTTCAAGTTTAATTCCGGAGTTTTGCACGCTTCCCACCTGTAACCCCTACTTAATTGTCAACCAGAATGGCGGCGACAGTGAGGGGTACGTGTTAACCGGCGGCAGTTACGTCTCTGGCACGGACCAGATTGACGAAAGTGGCCACAACTGGGTAGCACAAATGAGGAGTGCTCCCGACAAGCGTCAGGACTACCACTACTTTAAGGTTTTGGCTTTACTGCCCACCTCACCAGAAAGTGACTTCATTCCCTTTGATCCACTTGAAGGCACCACGACGAGCTTGGACAAGCCAGACAAGGACCAGGAGTTTGTCAATGGCGATCAGGCGCGAGCTTACTTCCACGCTGGGGAAGCGGTCATTGACTCACCCTGGAGCGTTGAGTCGGATGAAAAACTGGTCGTACTAATTGATGGTGACATTTCCATTGAAGAGCCCATCACGGTCGAGACGGGTGGCTTTTTTATGCTGGTTGCCTCTGGCGACATTACCTTTGATGCCTCCTTGGGGCACGACGACCTCAACAATCTTGAGGCCGTCGCCGAAGGCGTGTATGTCGCCGATGGCGTCTTAACCGTTGAAAGCGCTGAAACAGGCGGGGACAAACGCTTCGTTGGTGAAGGCACCTTTGTGGGCTGGAGCGGGGTGAAATTGGAGCGCGATTATGATGACGGGGCAGGCCGGCGCGCCCTAAACAATGTTTCAGCAGTGGAGTACTTTAGATACCGGCCCGACTTTTTGACCGCCGCTCCGGAAGAATTCATGCGCTCGCGTTACAGCTGGCAGCAAGTGAATCCTTAGTTACGGTTCCACAAACTGAAGCTTGTATCCCCTGATTACACTCTACCCTCAATCTGGAGATACCTGTTATTCCTTGAGTACACTCTTGCTAATTAACTCAATTTTGTTAGTTTTGGAGACATATAAGGCAGGTAAAGTGGGTAAAAAACCTTAAAA
>CAZOSM010000018.1:0-5094 GCA_964582715.1 uncultured Gammaproteobacteria bacterium | reverse complement strand
AGGACGCCAGGTTTTCATCCTGGTAATCGGGGTTCGATTCCCCGTGGGGTCACATTTTCACCATCAGAGGCAGTAAGAGCCTCAATTAGCTGGAAGGATGGCGATATTTCACTGGTTCGGATTTTTTTGTCTTCTGATACAAGCAAAGTATTGAGAAACACTTTTTTAAGTAGCGCTTGTTGTTTGGGTAAGTCTAGCTTTTCCCAGAGTAGGTTTAGATTTTGCAAAAACCTCTCGGTGAAGTCTTTTACTATTTCAGTATTGTATTGTTCAAACTTAATCTCAGAGCGTTCGATTTCTAATACAGCTATTTCCTGATTTATTTTGTCCGCCTCTTCCTTGGCTTGTGCAATGTTGTATAAACCTTCATCTTTTGCTTTGCGGATACTCTTTAGTTCCTGCTTAAAAGCGTAAATGCGGTCATCTATGTTATCAGCTTGATTTCTGGCATCGTCAATGACCTTATCCCACTCAGAAAACACCATGTGTTGAAAAAGCTTAATGACTCTGCTAGTCGGCTGTACTCTACTAAGTAGCTCATCAAACTGTTGATGTGCATTGTTTGCATTGATGCGCACCTTTTTACATCCCTTTTGACGGCACTCATAATAGGTCACTACACCAGAGTTACCTCTGGATGGAGAAGTTGTCATAGGATGACCGCAATACTCACATTTCAGTGCGCCTTTTAGTGGGTACAAGTCTACATCATGGTATTGATAGTTTTTCTTTTTCAAGATGAGGCAGTGATAGGCTTTTTTCCAAGTTGCCTCATCTGTTAGAGGTTCATGCAATCCTTGGGCGTATAAATCCCATTTTTTGGCATACATGAGTCCATAATAAAAAGTTTTCTCAAGGATGCCGTCAACAATCTTGTGGTCAGCCTCCACGCGATAATGGTCACCAAACCCTTCAAGGTTCATCATCCGAGCAAGCTGGCTTTTATTGTAAATACCAGTAGCGGCGTTTTGAAACATCCTTGAAATGATTGGTGCAAGATTGGGGTCAATGATTGGAGGTATGCCCTTGTTTTCTTCCTTACTACGATATTTTCGTTTATATCCCACAGGGCATTTGAAGACCCACAAACCTTTTTTAAATGCCGACTGCATGTTGTCTTTGACCACCTCACCTTTAAGCTCGTTTTCTAACTGACCAAGAGCAATAAAAATGGTTCTAATTGCTCGACCGATGGGGTTCATCTCCGACACCTCGGTGGCTGAAATTACCTCAATCCCATGTTTTGCTAACAAACTAATAATTGGCACGCCCTCATCTGCATTTCTGCTAAATCTTTTGAAATTGTAAACAAGAAAAAATGAGATTTTATTTTGCTTTTTAGCACAAAATGCTAATGCTTCTCTGAGAGCCACACGCTTTTCGATTTGTTTTCCAGCAGATTTTCCAGGCTCAGTAAATACTTTAACAACCTCATAACCTTTGTGTTTGGCAAAATCACGACAGACCTTTTCTTGAGTTTCAAGGCTGTTGTTATCAATTTGAGAAGGGTCAGAAACACGGATGTAGATGATTACTCGCTTATTTGCTTCCATATACTGCCGTATTATGGCACTTTTGGGAGCTTTTAGCTAGTTGATTTCGGCTTTTTAGGTGAAAGTCAAAGAACAAGTCTTTAAGTAAGGTTGCAGTCTCAATATCGCGCATTAGGTCTGTATCTGATGCCCCATGCGCGTCTTTACCCAAGACCCTACGAGCTTGTTTTATGGTAAGCGTATCCATGTCAGTTGCTGTTTCCACTCTGGGAGTACAAAAAAACCACCAGAAGTTATTACTTCGGTGGCTTCACAGCAAAACTGACTTAGCCTTTAACACTCTTTGTATTGGGCTTTTACCGCTACGCCGAGTGACCTATTATGCACCTATATCTGTTTCCGACTCAGTATGTGACTAAGACTCCTGAGCAATTTTACTGAGAAACTAGACTAGTTGTGTCTACCAATAAGTATACACCAACTTTCAGAAAAAAATTACTCTGCCTCCCGACTCTGCATCAGCTCCAAGGCATCAGCGAGTAAATCAGGAGAAATGTTCATATAACTATTTTGAGTAGCTGAAATGAGTGGGTCTTTTTCACTCATGCCATGGTTAGCCTTGAGTAAGAACATAGCAAAGCGCGTGTTGTACTGACCAGTTAAGCCATTGGTTATTAGTAACTGGCGCTGAGTGTCTCGCACTCTCTCCATCGTCTGCGAAAAGTCCACATGCTCGAGTTCCCAGTCATACAAAGTACGAGTACCTACGCCCAGAAATGTAGCTAAACCCTCAAAAGTAGGGAAAATGCCTTTATCAAGGCAGTCATTTGTGTATATTGTGACACGCTTGCTAGCAGAGGTAGTATATTTGGTTGGTCGCCCTAGTTTAGTTTTGATTGCCATACTATTATTGTAATTAAGAAATGCGCTGTTTGTGTATTGGTTACACAAGAACTTGTCACTATTACGATTGTTAAGTTATGTTAATGAGTGTTACTATTAAATAAATGCAACCAAAACTACTCACAGTCGATGATGTAGCCAAGTCACTAGCTATCAGCAAAATGACTGTTTACAGGTACATAAAATCTAAGAAACTTTGTGCATATAAGCTTGAACAAGAGCTAAGGATTAAGGAAAGCGACCTTCAAAGTTTTTTAGAGGAGCGAAAAACAAAAAAGTAAGGTTTATGTAAGAAATATAAGCTATAGTAATAAACTGAAAGTAAAAAATATGACTAACACCCAGTACAACATCCTCACAGCATTTAGGAACATTGTAGACAATCCTCACGCAACGATTAATCCTGCCAAAATATCCAGCAATAGGATTAACAATGTTGGAGATGCTCTAGAGGGTTACATTAAAGACTCTGTGGTGGGTCTGCTTGGTAAAGACTCGACAATGGATAGCGAGAGAGACAAACTCTATAGTCAAGCATTTTCTTGGCTGGGAAACGGTGGCAATCCCCCTGACTGCATCATCAAAGCTGGGGATGCAATCGAGATTAAAAAAATCCAATCGCTAAATAGCGACATTGCTCTAAACAGCTCTCACCCAAAAAATAAAATCTATGTTGATGACACTAGAGTCGCCAGTGGCGCAAAAACAGCTGAAAATTGGGTTGAGAAGGACATAATTTATGCCATCGGCAGTACTAGTGATAACTCTGAGTTGCAAAGACTTTGGTTTATCTATGGTGACTGTTATGCCGCATCACGAGAAGTGTATGAAAAACTTGTTAATGCTATCGGAAAGGGCGTCAACTCTGTTCCTGATGTGGTTTTTCAAAAGACTAACGAGCTTGGCAAAGTAAATAAAGTTGACCCTCTTGGCATAACAAACATGCGTATCAGGGGCATGTGGCATATTTCAAATCCATCAAAATTGTATAGTCAATTAGTAAACCAGACAGATGACCGTCAATTTTACCTACTAATGCGTGAGACTAAATACCAAACCTTCCCAAAATCTGATAGAGAAGTCATTGAGAGTATTAAAAAAGATGGTTTTGTTAATCAAATTGTAGAAATACGCAACCCAGATAATCCAGCAAATTTAATAAAAGCAAGGTTAATCAAATATGAAATATAACGTAGTCTCATTGTTTTCTGGCGCTGGTGGTCTTGACCTCGGCTTTCACAATGCGGGGTTCAATATCAACTGGGCAAACGAGTTTGATAAAACAATCACACCAACGCTAAGAAAAAACTTTCCAGATACTATTGTCGATGATAGAAGTATTACCGACGTTCCATCATCAGAAATACCAGATGCAATAGGAGTTATCGGAGGACCTCCATGTCAAAGTTGGAGTGAGGCGGGCGCTGGTAGGGGTTTAGAAGATAAGCGCGGTCAGGTTTTCTTCGAATACATCAGAGTTATCAGAGATAAACAGCCACTTTTCTTTTTAGCCGAAAATGTTTCTGGCATGTTGTCAAAGAGGCATGAGAAAGCGCTATCATATTTGATTGATGAGTTTAAAAAGTTGGGTTACAACTTCGATTACAAACTGCTGAACGCTAAGGACTACAACGTACCACAAGACAGAAAACGTGTAATCTTTGTTGGTTATCATAAGAAAATGGGCAAAGCTTTTGAGTTTCCTAAGCCTTCAACAAAAAAGCTCACCCTAAAGGATGCTATCTGGGACTTGCAAGAAACAGCTAAAGAGGCGAAAAAGTTCAACAAGACTAATGGAGACTCACTTCCCATACTTAATCATGAGTATATGAACGGTGGGTTTTCTACCATTTACATGTCAAGAAATCGTGTAAGAAGCTGGGATGAACCCTCATTTACTATACAGGCAGGAGGAAGACACGCCCCAATACATCCTCAAGCACCCAAGATGGAGTTTGTAGAGTATGACAAGAGGATTTTTGTTAAAGGAAAAGAGCATCTTTACCGCCGTTTGTCAGTTCGTGAGTGCGCAAGGATACAAACTTTCCCAGATAACTTTGAGTTTTTGTACACCGATGTAGCAACAGGCTACAAGATGATTGGCAACGCTGTGCCAGTTAAGTTTGCCGAGGCTCTTGCAAAAAAAATTAAAGCAGATGTAGACGAGTACTATAAAAAACAGTAAGCGACCGAGTACACCTGTATATCTTTACTCGGCGCTTGTTCCATCTGGGACTCCAAAAGGTTTTTATCTAGCCACCCACCCGTGTAACCATTACACTCCTACAACCTCCAAGCCTCCTATCACTCCTACCTACTGTAGTGACCTGTGTAGGCAGTAAGACTCTTTGTGTATATGTGAGCTATCCAAAAAAACCGCCGTTTCTAATAGTGTGAAGGTGTATAAGGAGTAAGGTTAGAAATATGGCTCGAGAAAACTAGTATTTACACCAGAGGTGGGATAAGTTATCTGGCGAGGTCACATGTATTTAACCCTTAAACATATCCTCACCAGATGTAGCAATACCCATTTGTGTAATGATTACACGGCGAAGTTATAACTCAAACCTCGCAAGTCATCAGCAAAGGTGTTGAAAAGGTCGAGGATATCAGCGATGAGCTGGTGTGGATGTGGAAGTGTTAGGGTCACACAGATTGAATATGATGGATTGAAGATATAAGTATCAAGTTTATGATA
>CAZOSM010000017.1:2418-5194 GCA_964582715.1 uncultured Gammaproteobacteria bacterium | reverse complement strand
TCTTTGCTCTCGTACACCAGGAGGTTGTGCCGTATCCCTGTTTGTATGCTGTAGGAAGTCAACTGCTCCACGTAGTCTGGGTGCGGTTGGATCAAATCCTTGAACCCTACCGCCCCACTCCGGCCCTCATGGAGAATGCTCTTGAAGTCTACGTTGAGAACCATACCCATGAACTCCACCTGGAAGTCAATGTGGCCTGAGTGGTTCCCCTCCTCCTCAAAAGTCTCCATTTCCACGTAGTCACGAAAGAGCCGCCAAAACTCTTCCGGCTTCTCCTCCTTGGCCCACTCAATGCCGCCATATCCTCCAGGCCATGACACGCCATATGTACCAAGCCATATCATGTGTGCTAGGTAGCACTGCCACCGCAGGTGCATAAAGGTACCGTTGTCCAACTTGCGCCGTGAAAGTGCGCTCTCCCTCCGTGTGTCCTTCTTCGCACCTATCCTGGCATAAAACCAGTTACGCCGACAGTGCCCCGCACTACTCGCACGGAAGTGGAACCCCTTGGGAATCAGTTCCCCGTGCGTTCCCCAGTCCTCAAGGAGTGCCTCAATCACCTTGGCATAAAACTGCTGGCCCTCCAAGTCATCCAGTGCACGGTGCTCCACAAGATACTTGTCAAGAGCCGCCAGGAACTTGTCAGCAGGCCCCTTCTGCTTCTCCTTGTGGTCATCCTTAATGAGTTTTGCAATGCTTGCTAGACTCACAGGCTCCTCACCTTCTCACCCCACCTAGTTTGTATTTCACAGTCACAAACTACTGGCACGCCAATATCTGCGGCCTGCTCCATCGTGGCTTTGAGCAGAATAATGCTCTCCTCCGGCATGTCCTCTGGAGTGAAGAACATATTCTCGTCGTGGATCGTTGCAACCGTGATTGCGCCCACGCTCTCAGCCACCGGAGCCACCTTAACCAAGGCTATCTTGAGCAGGTCAGCCGCAGTGCCCTGAATGGGTGCATTCTGTGCCATGCGTGCCCCGTATCGCATGAGGTTCTCTTGCCCTGAGTACAGGTACTTGTGAAGCCGCCGCTTCCGGCCAAACATGGTTTCCACATACCCGTGGTCAAAAGCGAAGTCCACAATGTCCTTGAGCCACTGGTGTGCCATTGGGTAAGCACGGAACCAGCCGTCAATTACCTCCTGTGCCTCCTGCTCACTGACTCCGTGGAACCTGGAAAACCCATAAGCCGTCTGCCCGTAGATAATGCCGAAGTTCGCATTCTTCGCCAGCTTGCGCTCATTCTGGAGCTTCTTGTGCCATGCTGTGGGAGTATCGGCCTCCTCAGCCTCACGGTAATCCTCATATCGCCTGTCGAAAATGAGAGCCGCCGTGTGGCTGTGAATGTCATAGCCCTCAGCATATGCCTGGAGCATACCAGGGTCACGTGATAGTGCCGCCAGAATGCGAAGCTCAATCTGGCTGTAGTCAATCGACGTTATGAGGTAGCCCCGTGGAGGAATAATTGCCTTGCGTATGCGATCCTCCTTACTGGGTAGGTTCTGCCAATTCGGGTTGGAGCTTGAGAACCTCCCTGTTCCTGCCCCCATTTGATTAAATGAAGGGTAAATTTTGCCCTCCACCACGCGGTTGAGCAGGCCCTCCACATAGGTGCCATGTACCTTCTTTGCCTTCCTGTGCTCTAATAGGAAGCCCACGCCCTCATGCTTGTCTTTGAGCTTCTCCAACACCTTAGCATTGGTGGAGCTTTTCTCAGGGTTAGGGAGCCGGAGCGTCTGGAACAGTAGTGTGCTGAGTTGCTTGGGTGAATTGAAGTTAAATTCACTGTCCACCCTGAAAGCTCTCCGCATTTTCGTGTCCAGTGTCTCAAGCTCCTGCTCAATACCGCCGCCTACCTTGTCACGGAGGTACTCAACGTCAATGGGAAAGCCCACAAGCTCCATGCGTGACACTACTCGCACCAGTGGCATTTCCGTTTCCCAAAAGAGCTTTGCCACCTTACCCAGTTTCCCACTGTCCAGGTGCGCCTTCTGGAATTTGTAGAGTTTAAACGTGTATTCTGCGTCTTTGCACGCATACCACGTTGCCACCGTGAGCGGAATCTCTGAGAACTTCGTTTTCCCAAAGAGCTTTTTGTACCCTGTTTTGCCGTCACCTTCGGCCTTGAGGTACTTGTGGCTCAGGAACTCCAGGCTTGCATCATCATTCTCATTGAGTAACTGAGAAGCAATGAGGGTGTCAAAGTACAGGTTGGGAATGTCGAAGCCGCAACTCTCAACTGTGACTTGGTAATCATACTTGAGGTTGTGGCCTATCCACCGCACAGCAGGGTTTGTGAAGTAAGGCTTGAGCCGCTCCAAAACATACTCCCGGTCAAGTTGATCCTCTCCGGTTGTATGACCAAAAGGAACATACCACGCCCTGCCGCCGTCTGCCTGAGTCCAGAAGTTGAAGCCCACCACCCTGTCTTTTTTGGGGAGTGGTGCGTCAAAGTATGTGTGAGTCTCTGCGTCGAACGTCAAAGGCTCACCTTGGGATATGTCCCAAGCCATTGCCTCCAGCATGTCATGGAACTGCCGCTCAGTGGTTACACAAATGTGATATGCTGGCACCATGTCTGGAGTCACTTCTGGGTATTTCAGCTTTCGTGCACGTGTCTGCCGCTTGGCCTTCTTCGCCCCGGCCTTTACCTTGTCTGCGGCCTTCTCACTCTTACGCTTCCGCTTGGCCTCTGCTTTGTCCAGGCCCTCCAGAAGCTCTGTCTGTGTCATGCACTGCCTCCTCTCATACGATCAGAGCCGGAGCCTCTCAGC
>CAZOSM010000017.1:0-2318 GCA_964582715.1 uncultured Gammaproteobacteria bacterium | reverse complement strand
AGGGTCATAGCCGTCAGCAGGCTTCTGCACCCCTTGAACCTTGTCATCATCCTCAGACTTGAGTGAGCCGCCTGCGGCCAGCGTGAGAATGTCCTCAACACTCTTTGGAGCAACCAGCTTGAGAACACCCTCCACCACAGGCTCCAGAGCCTCAGCCACGTCCTCCTGGTGTGCGAAGTCAGAGCGGTCTTTGGGGAAGAACTGATATGCCGTGTTCTGCACGGTGCTCCCCTGCCGTTGAATCTTGAAGTCCCGCTCATTGAGCTTGCCGTACTCAGCAATGAGGCCCAGAATGTTGTTAATATCCCGTGTCCCACGCTTCCACACCTGAATTGGCCGTGCGTTCTCGTCGCCGTTGGCCTTCTTCTCAGCCTCCGCATAGTTCCAGAGCAGGAAGTACGCCTTGAGGGAGTTGCGCTCTCCCTTCTCGCAGAGTGGACACCCATCCTTTTTGCCAATGCACGTGACATTGAAAGGTGCCGTCTGCCGCTTCAATGCGTGCTCATACACTGCAATGAGGTTCTTGTCCTGGTCATCTGCGAACAAGAACCGAACCAAAGCGGAGTCTCCATGTCTCGCCAGCTTGAACCAGCCGAAAGAGCCGGAGCCTCCGGCACTGTTACGTGCGTCAATGTCCTCCCTTACGTCCTGAGTCAGTCCTCTAACTACGCCTGCCATATTTGACATGCAATGTGCCCCCTTGGGTGAGTAATTTTTTGAGCATATCTCGCTCCTCTCACACATACATTGGTTCCAGAGTGGAAATACCTAACTACGCAACCAGAGCAGAAGCAATTTTTTTCTTGAGCTTGGAGAGAACACGGTCAACCTCACACCCAATGTAGGAGCCATTGGAGCGTGTGTACACCGTCCCTCCAACCATTTCGTTGACTTCTCGGTTAGAGAAGCCCTCCATCTTGAGCCGCACAATTTGCCGCTCCCTGTCCGTCACGTCTGCCTGGGAAAGAATGTCGAAAAGCTCAACCTCCGTGAAACCCTCTTCCTCATACGCCCCCAAGAGTCTGTAATCGTCCTGGTCAATATCGTCATGGGTGTTTGGGTCACGTAAGTGCTCGTAGTACACCGCCGTGTGGTGTCCCTTCCGGTTGCCCCACCCTTGCGCCCGTTGCAGGTATGCAATGCGCTTGTGTGCCAGCCGCCAGAAAAAGGTACGGAACTGTACCCCGAATGAGTGTTTAAACTTCAAAGCCGCCTGCTCTAACATGAGCAGAATCTCTTGCTCCACGTCCTCAACGTCATAGCCAGGAACGTAGCTGGAGCGTGCACGGCTCTTGGCCTTCACGTCCGAATCCAAAGCCGCCGCAATCTCCGTGAATGCGCTCCTGTCGCCCTGTTGAAAACGTGCCACCGCCTGTGATAACATAATGAACCCCTCCGTGTGGTTTTTTGATTTTTTATGAATAAGGCCCCCACCACTGTGCATACAATGGTAAGTTGAGCCAAATTCCATGTCTAGGATTGTATAACATCGTGTATGCTGGTGTCAAGGAATTTTTCGCCATCGTTCACATAAATGTGTAGGTTAGCCCTTTAATCTCATCTGTGGTCAAGTCGTTTGCGTCCTTCACCTCCCGTGGATACACCACGTCAAAGAGCTTGAAATAAGACCCCAAGAGCGTCACAGCGTGCCTGCGTCCGTCCTTCCCGGCTTCATCCACCGCAGGGTTATCCAAGAACAAGTCAATGCGCCGCAATCCTGCATACTGTAGCTCTCGCACCTGCTCCCGGCTTATGTATGCGCTCCCGATTGCCACAGCCGGAACCCCGGCCTGCCAGCAATACATTGCGTCAAACTCGCCCTCACAGAGTGCTACCCTGTCCGTGCCCTTCTTGAGCACCTTGTCAAGAGCAAACACCGTTGACTTCTTGGCTTGAGCATCACCACGGTTGATATACCGCCCATGCTTACCGCCCTCAATCGGCCTGTACTTAATGACACGGAGCCGCCCCTTGCGATCCCGCCAGGGAATGGTCACAGCCCTGTGCACCTGCACCTGCCGCCCTTTGGAGTCCGTGAACTCATCGTGCTTGCAATACCCTATGCGGAAGGCCAGCAAAGTGCGCTCCACAAATCCCCGCTCATGCAGGTATGGGTGCCGGAAGTCGTAAGCGTCAAGCAGGCTCTCCTCAAGTACGCTCTCCTGCGGCCCTCTCTGCAAGAGGTGCTCAATGTCCAGAGGTTTGCGCTCCGGCACAATGTTGAACTCCTCAAAGAGCCAGCGTATAGCCTGCAAAGGGTTCTCAATCTCAGGGTGATAGTCAAGCAGGAGCTTCACCACATTGCCCTTGTAGCCGCA
>CAZOSM010000016.1:0-5426 GCA_964582715.1 uncultured Gammaproteobacteria bacterium | reverse complement strand
CATCGCCACTTTCTTCTCCCCCACCGACTCCACCAGAGAAATCAGAGTCAGAGCCGACAGTGAAGGGATCGATGACGGGATCGGAGAAATAAGTTTGTTTGTCGTGACCCAGGGCACGAGCGAAAGCAATATTGTCATGGGTACCGGGAATTTTGTCTGAGTCATTGATAGTAGTGGTATAGTTCAGAGTGCAACTTTGACCAGGGAGAAGATTTACTGGCATAGTCCAGATGTAGGGATTGGTACCGGTGGCGGTAAGAGATTGAGTAGTTCCTTCACTACAACTGACTTGGCCTGTATCAGCGCCATATTCAAAATAACCATAGGTGGGAGGTGCATCAACAATCTCAACATTGCTGGCCAAACCATCACCTGTGTTACTGACAACTAAGGTATAGGTTACTTTGGTACCAGCTGAGACAACCTGGCCTTTGTAGTCGTTGGTTTTGGTTAAACTTAAATTGGGAGATCCTGTGTTGCCAAAATTGTACCAACCACCACCAATTCCAAAACCTGAAGTAACAGGAAGTACGTATCCATTAAGGTCAGAGGGTTCTGTTTGAGTCCAACCAGACTGGGGGGTCTCATATATTCGATAGGTACCTGGGCCTAGATTGGTAAATTCATAGTAACCATCAGGCCATTTCCCTGCTCCGGTGAGAACACAGTTGGGTTCTTCGGATATGGATTTGCTAGTTTGCTGATAAGGAACAAGGCAGATTCCCCACTCGTTGATTTCATTTTCATCATTATCCCAAGACCCGTTTCCATTGATGTCATGATACTTGTGCCCTCTAACCATGCCCAGTTGGAAGTTAACAAAAGTGTATTGATTATCTTGGCCAGGTGTAAGAGATTCAAAAGTGTGCTCAGTGTCACTTAAGGCGATGTATCCTGAGTTTTCTACGTTTTCAGATATTTTGTATGACTGATATGGATCAAGATCTGTCCAGGTATAGCAGCCGCCATCTTCAGTCTCTTGAGTGTCTATAAGCTGGCCATTTTGATACAAGCTAATGGGCCAACCGGTAACAATAGTGCGATCATTGTCAGTGCTTAGATTTCCATCAGAATCTTCTACCTTACAAGCGGTAATGGAGCTGTTGCGAGCATTAGTAAAGTCAACTTGAACTGATTGCTGATTAACTAGATCGACAAACCAACTTAATGATTGTTTAGGACTCCAGCCTTCTCTTGCTTCTTCTTTAACGAGGTAATAGCCTGAGGTGAGGTTTTGGAAGTCATAGCCATTGACAGTAGTGGTGGTAGTTATTATTGGCTCAGAGCTACAGTCTCCAAGCGCGGCACAGGAAAAGAGGTAAATGGCCCAATCACTTAGAATTTTGGTACCCGTACCCGTATCCTCATATTTGAAACCAGAGATACTTTTGTTGGCGAGATTAATGAGAGTGAATTCCTCCGTGGATGAGTCAACTGTAACTTGAGTGTCGTGTCCCTCTATGTTCTCCCAACCAGCTTGAAGTGATTCGTAAAGAGTGTAGTCACCATAGGGAACATCTTCGAAGGTAGTACAACCATCCTCGGAAGTAATGCCAGTAAAACCGTGATGGACTGAAACGGAGAGAGGATTGGTGACTGAGTTTAGGTTGTCTGAGATGACATCGTCATAGATTCTGAAGCTAAGAGATCCACCAGGGTGTGAGCTGAGACTGTATAGGTATTCATGGGCGCCGCTAAAGAGTCCCCAGTCAACATTGTTGCCATTAACCTGGATCTCTAGAGCGCCTGGGGTATTTAGATCATCACCACTGACCCAGGTATCGTAGGGATTGGTGTGAGCACTGTAGGGTTGCCCGGGAATACGTAAAGAGTAGCCAGCATCGGCGATACCAGCATCACTCCAGTTGGCGAAGCGGTAGGTGCCATGAGCAAGTAGAGCATAGTCACCTGCAGGTAAATTAGTAGTAGAGACAGAGGTATTGTTAACAGGAACGGTATAGGTATCGATCTTGCTACCCAAAAGACCTACGTTCCAGCCGGGAAGAGGTGTGGAATTGACATCTATCTTACAGATGGTTACATCTGAGATTTTGGGTAAATCTTGCTGGTTACCAAAATCTGCCGTGAGTTCATCATGAGAATTGAGGGTGAGGTGGTGATATTTTGGATTGGTTGGGTAAGTTTGAATCCATCCTTCTTGGTTTAACTCGATAACCTGATATTCTCCCGGTTCAAGGTTGGTGGCAGTGTAGTAACCATCTTGATCAGTGGTATAGATTTGATCGGTGACGTCGTAGATGCGGATTGTTAGCGTTCCTAAGTTATCGTTGTACCAAGAAATAGGACCACCAGCTTCCGAGATCTTAAAGTTCTTACTTACCCCTGATCCTTTTAAAACTGTTTTGTAGAGATGGTTTTGATTGTAGCTACCCCAATCAACGTCTTGATCGTCTATGACTAGATCAACAATCCTGGGGTCACGACTGGAATCATCATCGTAGTTAAAATGGGTAACCCAGGCATCGTTGCTGGCGTAATCGGCGTCATTGTATTCAGCACCATTCTTGTTATTCCAGGTGCCCTCAGCTTCGATAAGATAGGTACGGCCAGCAGTCAGAGGCAGACTGTCTTCCCCATTGGAGTCGTTGGTATTAAGCGTAATGGTTTGATGCGGATCTTGATTGGTTGGGTGGACAATAATCTGCCAGCCTTCTAGACCTGGTTCATCACCACGTTGTCCATCTCCATCAATATCATTCCATTTATGACCTGAAATGGTACCAGTAACCACGCTATTGACAAAGTCATATGTTTGTAACTGGCCGACTGGATAGAAACCTGATGAAGGAGAGTTTCTGGTCCAAAGAGGACGATTTTCTTCGAAAATATACAGTGTTTCTGCAGAACACATCTCGCCAAATGTATACAGGCCACCGTCTCCAGTAACGCGTGTATCTATAACTTCGAATACCTGAACCGTAAGTGAGCCTGAGTTATTGGAAGGATAGAAGTCATTGAGTTTGAAGGTAATAGCGGTGTCGTTACCACCTACAAGTGCTGTGTATGTGTGGGAGTTGTGATACTCGCCCCAGAATGATGGGTCGGTAATGCCACCAAGCTCGAGATCGAGTAGGTGATCTCCATGTGATTCGTAACCAGTGACTAAGTCAGTCCAAGTATCACCCGAGAACTTGCTGGTAACTGAGTACTCTGCATCAGCAGTAATCGTGTCACCAGCTGAATATGTGCCCGAAGCGAGAATGATGTACTGTTTTCCGCTATCAAGAACTGGTCCTGAAATAGTGGGGGCATTTAAAGCTGGAACTGCGATTTCTTCAGAGATAGCTTTAGTGAGATAGATGTTCCATCCATCAATACCTTGTTCTGAACGACCGTCTATCTTTTGTCCGGAAATTTCCTGACATGACCCTATACACTCCAGACTGACATCATCTAGGAACATGCCAAATGAGTCAGCCTTCCCAAGTTCTGTGAAAGAGATAGTAGTTAGATCACTGTCAGCAGTAAAGGTATGAGTTTCTGTGACCCAGTTGATACCACTTGAGCCTGAAAGAATGCCGCTATTAAATACTTCTACTCCATTAACTTTAACCTGAAGATGGTTATTGTTGTGTTGTGGGCGAGGAGAGTGTTTCCAGGATAGAGTGTACTGATAACCTGGAATGGTGGGAACTTGTTGAGAAAGAGTGATTGAAGCTGGTTCATTGTTGAGTTTCCCGTCTGGTCCAACCCAGTCGCTGTCTAGCTCAACATACGGGTTATCGACTGGTGCCCAGTTGTTGACTCCAGCATGGATCTCAATTTTGGGTGATGGACGATCTTGACCGGAGTGTGATGATGACCCACCATACCACTCGGCTGTCCAGCCAGGTACTTCTTCGTTTTCAAAGATATCCCATTTTTGAGGGTGAGTGACTGTTGGGATATCAAACTCGCCATTGGCGATGTTCTCTGGTCGACACTCTGCAACCCACTGACAGGAAGAAGAACAAGATGATGATCCATTAAGGGAACTGTAGTCACACTGCTCGCCGTCCTCTACCAAACCGTTCCCACAAACCGGTTCGGGCTGGCTTTGTTCAGGTTCAAAATCCCAAATGATAGTGTGATTGGCAGTTCCGAATTTAAAGAGATCTATGTTCTCTGTATATCTATCTGAATATGGTTCGCCAACCCGAATTCCCATCCAAGAGTCTGAAACACGGACACGGATATTGGGGAAAGCAGCTACCAGCTCATTAATTGAGCGATATTCTGAGGCGATGCCGTCTGGCCACTCAGTAGCACTACCGCCATGACCACTTAAGCCAGACCAACTCCAAAGGGCGTTACCATTGTTAATGGCATCCCATTCTTGCCATGTGTCTTGTTGGACTGTTCCGTTGGCAGTAGGGTGGAACAGGAGTCGATACTGCCATTCATCTGAGCCGTTAAAGTCAACATTAAAGCCAAGATAACCAACTCGGTTGGCAGATCCGCCATTACCAACTGAAGGATTGTAGGTGCTGTATGCGAGCGTTGTGATACTTGCCAAAGGTATGCCGCTAAACTGATACGTAGCCAGGTTCCTTCTTTGGGTTTCGGAAACACTAATCTCGACGCTACCATCTCCTCTAGGCGGTGTGCCTGGTCCGGTGACAAATGACCCAAGTGAGTTGTCAATAATGTCGGATTCGTCGTTATAGAAGAACCATGATTGCGGCTTGGCCATACTAAGGTCTGTAGCTAGATCTGAGTGATAGACAACGATTATTTCTTCAGTAGGTTGGGAGTCTCCGCAAGGCCCATCAGTGTCATAAACCTCTTCATTGTGTGGCCCAAGATGCCCGTTATATGACTGTGCGTTATTAAAAGTCAGAGTAACCTCGTTACCGGGGTTGTGGTGACAGATGGTTTTGGGATATTCACTTACAGAGTCAGTAAAAGTAATCGACTTAACTAAACTTGAACCTAAAAAGACCTCTATTAAATAGTTGGGGCGATAGATACCATCTAGCTGATAGGCGTAGTAGATAGAACCTTCTTCAGTACTAGTAATAGTAGTCTCGTATCGGACAGTAGGCTCATCCTGTGATGAAATAACTAGAGTATAGGTGGTATTGGGTTGATAGTCGGAACCAGAGATGATAACCGTTTCTGTTGGTGCATAGTCATCTTTATCAGTGGAAAGTGAGGGAGTAAGCTGAGCACTGCCTTGGGCATCAGGAGAGTCTAGATCCACAGATGGTGTGAGAGAAGGAACTGGGTCACTAGGTGTGGTAGACAGATTGGGATCAACAGTATCGGTATCTGGAGTAACCTCGGGAGTTACTTCTAACGTTGGTGTTGGGGTGATTTCTGGAGTAGGAGTTGCAGTTAGGGTTGGCTCTGGAGTGGGAGTAGTTTCCGCAGTTGGAGTAGGTTCAGGTGATGGAGTGATTTCTTGAGCGAGAACGTAGGGCGTA
>CAZOSM010000015.1:0-6065 GCA_964582715.1 uncultured Gammaproteobacteria bacterium | reverse complement strand
TTCCAGTGAGCTATTGGTTCTCCACGATTGTAGTCATAGGCTATTTGAGCAGGAGAGCGGACGTAGTCATAGATACGCATGGTGTCGAGCATGCCGTAAAGTCTATTGCCGTTCCTACTACCAAAGAGGACTCGGCTCATGGTGGCTGATTTGGTATCAGAAAATGTTCCTCTTTGTTGACCATTAACGTAAAGAATGAAGTCGTTTCCGTTTCTAGTTATGGCTACGTGTGACCATGAGTTGTATGCTTCGGTTAGGTTGGAAGTAACGCCGTAATTGGAGTAACTGGTTCCATCACCGATGAAAATTGTGAAGCTGCCTGATCCATCCATCCAGCGTTCAACACTAAGAAATTGATAGCCGTTACCGGAGCCATTGTTGAATGAGAAGATAGTTTGACGGCTGGTGTTGTTATGGAGTTGGTACCAGGCTTCGATTGTGTATGTTGTGTCGGTGATACTATCTGAGCTTAAGTCGGCGTAGCTGTTTGATCCACCTTCAAACTTAAGACATGCTCCCTCTTTACATGAGAGAGAAGACTCCCAGGTTGCTCCGGAGAGAGTTGCTGTGTAGTTGTTACCACTAGTATCATTGGCAGTACTGCCTGTTTTTTCATCAAATTTCCATTCAGCAATAGGAGGATTACCTTCTCCATCATCAAGATCAGCAGCTTCGCTGGTGGTAGTACCAACAGCTAGAGTGGAACCAGCATTCATGTCTTGTTTGATTTGTTCGAGAGTGAGGGCAGAGTTATATACTTTTATTTCATCTATGTAGCCGTTGAAGTAGTTTCCATTTGGGCTGGTGTAACCAATGCGACTGTTGGTTCCCAGATTACCTAAGCTACCACCGGTAACTAATCGTCCGTTGAGGTAGTTTTTGACGGTACCGTTATCGTTGACGTAAGCGATGTGGTTCCAGGTGTTGGTTGAGAAGGTGCCTGAGGTGATGTTGTAGCTGGATATATAGTGGCCTCCGCCGACACTGGAGCCACTGATAAGGATGCCGTTTCTAGTACTTGAGGCGTAGTTATTAAACAGGGTTCTGATGCCACTGGTTGAGTCTTGATTGAACCAGAGAGATATGGTGTATGACTGGTTGGCGTCTACTTGAGATATGGTGGGGATGGTGATGAAGTCATCGGTTCCGTCGAAGTGTAGACAGCCGTTGATTTTGCAGTTTGAGGTTGTTTTCCAGGTGGGATCGTCTGATCCTAAGGAGGAATTAGCTCCAAGAGTTCCGTTATTACTGCCGTATTTGTCGTATGCGGTCTGACCTGTTTGTTCATCAAAGGGCCAGTAGGTGATGGGTTGGGGAAGAATAGTGTTGCTGCTAGAGCTGGGGCTGGCGGTTCCTGTCATATCCTGTCTAATTTGTTCGGTAGTGCGGGCGTAGTTGTAGATTTTGATTTCATCAAAAATACCATCGGTGTAATCTGTGTATCTACCTATGTAGTAAGGGACGGTACCTGTTGTTTTGAGGTCTCCTGTTCTGGTTTGTTGAGACGAGTAACTTGCTTCTGTACCATTAATATAGATGTATGATTTGCCATCATCTTTATAGACACAGGCTAAATGAACCCATTGGTTGGTTGGTACAGTATTGCTTGATCGAGAACTGAACCAGGCGTCAGAGGAATTTTTATGCCAACATTGGACAGTAGCTGCACCACCGGCGTCTAGGGTGAGAAGGACGTTGTCACCTCTTCCGACAATACTGGTGTATGAAGACGGGTTTATTGATCGTAAGTAGACCCACCCCTCCAGGGTGGCTTGTGAGATGAATTCAAGTGAATCATTGTCATTTATGGAAAGATATTGATTGTTACCGTCAAGTGAGATGGCGCTACCAACTTTGCCCGTAGACCAGTTGGGTGAGTTTTGAAGAGTGGCTGTATTGTTCTGGCCACTACTGTCATCAGCAGTGTCACCTTGAGCATCGTCTAGTTTCCAGTAGCCAACCGGTCCTGGTGCGTAGTGATAGAGTGATTCGATTTCGGAGGAGGTAAGAGCCCGGTTATAGAGGCGGAATTCATCGATTTTACCGTTGAAGTCAAGACTGTTTGGAGTAGTTGTTCCGATGTAAAAACTTTGGTTGTTTTTTCTGACTGGTCCAAGGGATACTGATCCTTCGCAGTTTAGGTCTCCGTTTAAATAACCTTTCATCTTTTCGCCATCGTAAGAGACTGTCAGAAGATTCCATCTGTCTGGTTGGACCCCGGTTAGTTCACAGGCTGTACTGCCGGAGTAGACGTTGTTTTCATTGTATAACTCAAAGCGCCAACCAGTTTCGGCGGTATTTTGTCTGCGGAGACGAAAATTGTAAGCGGTTCCTGAGGTGAAGATACCCTCGTCATCCTCATAGCTTACTTGGTCTGGATAGTAGACCCATGCGGAAGCAGTGAAATAATCGAGATCACCATGGTATGGGGCAGTGATATAGTCTCCGGTTCCGTCAAGGCTGCCACCGTTGCCATATTTACCACTGCCGGTTGTGGCATTTCCAGTTGCTGTTCCGTGATGGCTGTGGCCAGAGATGTCTATAACTTCATCGCTGGTACCATTCCAGCTACTTTCATCCATTTTCCAGTAGCCAATTAGTCCATTGGTGAGGGTATTAGATCCACTACCAATAGAGGTGGAGTATTGATTGTAATCTTGGGAGACCTGATCAGCGGAACGTTGGAAGGGATATATTTTTACTTCATCGATGTAGCCCTTAAAAGGCGTGAGTGGTTTGGTAAATCCTGTATCTGTAACGTCTTCGACTGTGAATCCTGACCAGAGAAAGTCGATGGGTAGGTTGTCATCATGGTAAATGATATGGCGACTTCGATATGAGGTGCCGTAGTGATCTGCTCCAGCTTCGTAGGTCCAGTAAATTCTTTCCCAGTCGGAATCTAGATCAATATATCCACCTGGTGTTCTGTATTGGTTGTCACTTGAACGATTAATGTCAATAGCGTAAGAAACAATTGAGACACTTTGGCTTGCTTTCATCCAGGCGCTGATGATGTAAGAGTGATTGTTTTCGATGGTGAAGTCAGAGTTGTCATCTAGATATGAACCTCCGGTGCCCGCGGCGGTCTTGACCTGTTTTTTGTAGGCAAGGTCTCCATATCCACCGTTTTGGTAGTAGTAGATGGTGGCTGCATCACCATTCCAAGCACTGGCTGTATATGCTTGTTGGTAAGTGCGATTTGAGTAATCCATGTAGGGAGAGATATTGTGTTTGTTTAAACTCGAGCCAATACCGAGGGTGGTATTGGCTGATGTTTGCGAGGTGGAGATGGTGGAGCTGTAGGTGCATTCAGAGCCGTTAATGTAAATCTTGTTGTTATTACTGCCATCTCGTGTCCAGGACAGGTGAGTGAATTGGCCGGTGCTGACCGTCTCGTTGCACTTTTGAACAGCATTTGAGCTTCGTCCGTTATTTACAACGAGGGTAGGGGTACCGTCATGCAGTTCAAAAGAAAAGCCATCGTCACTAGTGAAGCTAGATCGGTTAAGAAGTGAGATTCTGCCGTCAATAGCGTCTGGTTTGATCCAGATAGAGAGGCTGGCGGCACCGGTAAGATCAAGAGATTGTTGTTGGGGTACTGAGATGCTACTGGTTCCACCGTTGAAGTAGAGACATTTGCCGGAGACACATTGATCTTCGTTAGTCCAGGTGGTGCCACTGATGGTGCCGTGATTGGAATTGGATGTCGAGTCGTTGGCGGTACTGCCCGTGCCCTCATCAAATTTCCAGTAGGCAATGGGGCCTGGGCCAATTTCTTCTGATTGGGTCGAGGTGGTAGGATCTGTAGTAGCATGTTGTCGGACTAGAATCCAGTCAGAGCTTGATGGTCCAAAACCATTGTGATCAACAATCCCGATAGCGTTGTTAGTAGCCAGTTGATGGGAGTCAGTCATGGTTGTTGAGACAACCTGTGTACCGTCGACGAGAATGGTAAAACTGTGATCATTTGAGTTGTACTTTGAAGTCAAAATGAAATCCTCACCTGGTGTAAAAGTGAAGGAGGGATTGGTTTTGGTCGTGTCGCTGCCATTGATGATTCCTCTGATGATGACTCTGTTGTTGTACATTTCAATACCCCACCAGTTGCTTTGATCTGAGTATCGAAAGACTGTTCCTCCAGCTGATGGATTAGAGCGATAACGGTGTTCTACAACGTAACTGTTAATACTGGTTAGTTGGTCTTGTTGGGTGGTAGTTGTGTGATTCCAGTTGGATGAGCTGTCGGGCGAGAAGGTTAGGGAACCTGAACCTATTGAGCTAGTGCCAGCATAGTCGTTCCAGCTATCGTTGTCTGTTGAGAAGTCATCAAACATGACGAACACCTTCTCCCCATCATGATCCGATGACACAGATGCAGAAGGATTACCATAGTAAGCATAGATGTAGGTACCAGAGGAGGGGATGGAGGGGAGTTTGACCCAGACTTTAGTATTAGCATCTCCACAACCAGGGTTGTTCTCTTCAATCCAGAAGGGTAAGAGATTACCATCTACACCAGTAATACGTAGATCCTCACAGTTACTCTGAAACTTATTAGTATCAGTAGTATCTAGAGTAAAAGAAATCTGAAAATCGGTTAGGTCGCTACCACCTGGGTTACTAATATCAATTCTTTTTCGGTAGATCCAACTTTCATTCCACCAAGCAGCAGTCTCTTTAGGTCTAGTAGCATAGAAGTAGAGAGCAGGAAGAAGCAAGACAATCAACAACAAAGGAAACAACAAACGAGTACGAGTAAGACGGAAGGCAAGATTTCTTTTAACAGACATATTCAAGACATACAAATACCTTAGGTACTTGATTCATTTTAGAGTATTGGGATGAGGAAATGGGATATGTAGTGTGAGTAGACAAAATGTGTTCACTTTAGTTATTAAGGGAGGAGGTATTGAGTAGATATTGGCATACGTGTGAGCATACGGAAAATTAGATGAACTGAGTAATTTTTTTGATTAGGAGTTGGAGATATTATTGGCGAGAAGTAGATAGTTAGTGTTTGTTGTTGGTGGAGTAGTGTGGTGTGAGTGAAGTTGGGTTTCTATTAATAAGAGGAGGGAGCTGTTTTATTGGTGTAGGTAAATGGGGTTTGTGCCTGGGTGAGAGAGAATGCTTGAGGCTGAGAACGCTTCTAGATGGTGTTTGAGACGTTTTGGGAGAGGTGTCTATAAAAAGGTATGTTTAAAAATGTGTTGCAAAGATGCATGAAAGTGAGTTGTTGGAAAGATGAAGAGCTTGGTTGGTTTTTCCTAATGATTGGAGAAAAGGGTTTGGAGCTTTCGAGAATGTTTGTTTTGAGTGATGCGCATGGACTGATTAAATAGAGATGTGTTTGGTAAGTAGGGGCTGGATAATGTTTAATGATGATTGATGTAAAAGGAAGAGGAGCTTGATGTCTAAAGATGTCCTAGTTTATGTTTTGATATGCTGATTGGTAGATAATAGTAGATTGATAGAGTTATAGGAAAAGTATATGAGGATTGCGCGTTTTTGTGTGAGATTTGGTCAATCCAGTTTGGATGAGTGCTAGTGGACCTGTAGTCCTTCTAGTTGGAGTCCTTCAAATTGGAAGCTACCTGTACCAAGGTCAAGAACTGCGGTGGTACACCAGACTGATGGGTCGGAGTTGATGATGGTACGGACTCGGTATTGATAGGCATTGGTGGCAGAGACTGTTGAGTCTTGATATGAGGTGATGTCGGGTAGAGTAGTCTGGATGTTGGTGAAGGCACCTGAGTTGATTTTCTTTTCTAACTCAAAGGAATCCTCATTGAGGGTGTTGTCAACCCAGCGGATGATGATGCTGCTAAAGTCGGGGGCGACTTCAGCAACACACTCAGAAGGAGGGACGACGTGGATGGTGGTGAAACGGATGGGTTGGTCTTGAGTGTCACTCCAGGTGTTACTTCCGCCAGGGTCGATGGCGTACGAACGCCAGAAGTATGTCTGGTCGTGTGAGAGGGGGGTCTGGATGGTGTACGAGGCTTGGGTGCCGGAGGTATAGGCGGTGTTTGATTCAGTGTTTTGTCCAGACCAGCCGGTTTGAG
>CAZOSM010000014.1:0-6470 GCA_964582715.1 uncultured Gammaproteobacteria bacterium | reverse complement strand
GGCCTTGGTGCTTGGCGGCTGAGTAAGCCGGGACTGATTGGTCGTACTGACGAGGGAAGTTGTTAAAAGTGGTTTCTAGCTCTTCCCTATCAACAGAGGGTGGGTCGACTTGGGGAGTAAGATCACCCTCAATATCAAGAGTGGGAGAGGAGTAGCCCAGTCGGGCAGTGGCAAGATAGGTCTTGGGAAGAGTCTGAAAGAGACTGAAATGTTTGGTGGCTGGGCCAAGCAAGAGGATACTTAAGCCGTTGGCAAAGACGTCAAGGGTACCGGCGTGTCCCACTTTGAAGTCAGGTTTGACAGCTTTTTTAAATACTCGAATTAAATCAAAGGTAGAGAGGCCGGCTGGTTTGTTGAGAAGAAGAATACCGTTGATCATATTTAATTGTGGACGGAACAGGGATCGAACCTGTGACCTCTCGCATGTCAAGCGAGTGCTCTAACCGGCTGAGCTATCCGTCCGGGTGTGATTATTTTACTATATTTCGTGCCGTGGGGCTGATGTTGGTCTAACCAATACTAGTAGAGATGGAGCGTTCCTCAGAGAGGGTAAACTTGGTGCCTTTTGATTTGGCCATGGACCAGTAGAAGCTTTGTTGTTTCTGGCGGCGGGAGTTAAACAGGTGGAGCCAGGATGAGGTTGATTCAACATCTTCTCTGAGGAGTTGTAGCGTTTGTTTGAGGTGCTCTAGGAAAGAGAACTGGTACTGGTTAGTCTCGTCGGTCTCGAAAGTAGTTGGGATACTGAAACAGAATGCTGGAAATGGCCTAAGATGTATCGAATGTCATGAGAAGGAAGGCCTGGAACAAACGAAACTCGATTTCTGATGGAATCGCATATATAAGTTTGTGGAGAGTCGTAAATAAAGTTTATCTATATTTATTAATCCCTGCTTAATACTCCGACCGTAAGGTCGAGAGATGGAGCCATTCCTGAATCGTTTTTGGGGTTGAAGGGTAGAATGAGGTTGTGGAATTAATTCAACTATCTCACTGTGTTTATCAATGTAACTACCATCTAATCTTGGTGACTAAGTACAGAAGGAAAATATTTAATGCTGGAGTATTTGTTTACTTTGATGTTAAGTTGGCGGAAGTAACTAAACACTATCCACTAATTAGGTTTAAAAAAAAGTCAATCATGACAAAGACCACTTACATCTTTTAGTGTCAATTCCGCCAACTATTAGTGTTGGTAAAGCAGTAGGAATCATTAAACAAAACACGGCCAAAGAGTTAAAAAGAAGTTTGATTTCATAAAACAAGCATGTTGGGGTACAGAGTCAGTATGGTTAGAAGGATATTTTTCTTCTACTGTTGGTATTGATCAAGAAACTATTAAGAAATACATAGAGAACCAGGGCAATAAAGATTCAGGACAAACTTTGTTTGAAGTAAACTAATATCCCGACCGTAAGGTCGTGGTAAGTTTATTATTTCGGACGCATTCTTCGACAGCAACTTCATCAATAAATTAGTGACTGTTTAAATTATCGCTTTTCATTGGCAAAAAATATTCACCTTTTTGTGACGGCTTTGAATCTAGACAAACTTTCACTTAATTCCCGTCGATCTATTTTCGACGATCTCAATCTCAGCTCCCAATTTTTTGTATACATCAACAATATTTGGATATCGCCTCTTTAGAATATCAAATCCATGGATGACAGTTTGGACAGGGTCTGCTAGGGCAGCGAGAAATATTGCTTTTGTTGCTTGAATTACCGCAGGAGGAGCAACTTCACCGCCTTTGAAATTGACCGGACCATTGATAATAATTTTTTGTGGGTCGAGCATTAAAATGTCCGCGCCCAAAAAATTTAATTCTCTTACAAAATCCAATCCGGTTTCGTACATCCAATTTTGAAGCAATAATCTTCCTCTTGATTTACTTGCCAAAGTGGCTATTGGTGGCAGACAGTCGACAGGAAAGCCTGGCCAAGGTCTCGGAACAAATTTTGGTAAGTTTGGTGCGGCTAGAGGAAAACCTATTTTAGATATTTCTAATCCTCTCTTACCTCTCTTTACTATTAAATCGTCACCCGTACGGTCAATCTTAATATTGAATAACTCCATCCAATTGATAATTCCATCCATCACGTCAAGAACATTTCCTCCTTTTATTATGATCTCGCCATCAGTTATCGCTGAGGCGATCATGTAGCCTACAATGTCCACAAAGTCAGGGCTTGGAACGAACACAGCATCTTGAAGTCTCTCCTTTCCCTTAATTCGCAATCGATTAGAACCAATTCCTGTTATTTCTGCTCCCATTTTATTAAGGAATTTAATGACATCCGTTACGTGTGGTTCACTTGCCGCATCAATAATCTCAACATCTGAGTTAATTCCGGCGACGTAGCCTGCAATGTTTTCTGTGGCTGATACGCTTGCTTCAATCTGCCAAATCTGGTGTCTTTTCTTTTTTACCGATGGTGCAACAAAAACGATATTGTTCCCTCGACGGCTTATTTTTACTCCTAGTTTTGAAAAAGCGTTTGTATGAGCTTCGATAGAACGCATGCCGAGATCGCAACCTCCTGGTTGGGGTACTTCTGCTTTTCCCATTCTTGCAAGTAAAGGGCCAACGAAGTTTAATGATGCCCTGAAAGAACCACCAAGTTCTTCATCGATTTTATGTGTTTTGATTGCGTTACAGTTAATCTTTACCTCTCCAAAGTCCCTACGCTCAACACTTCCACCTAGTTTTTTTATTATTGCCAGTATCTTAGCCACATCGGTGGTATCAGGGATTGATGTGTATGTTGTGACTCCGTGATTTAGTAGAGATAGCGGTAACGCGGCCACGATTGCGTTTTTATTTGGGATTGGTTTAACTTCACCTATTAGTCGTTTGCCACCCATTATTTTGACGGTTCCATTCATAGAGATATTATAGCTTAGTCTGTTGACGAGACCTACAGTTACCTATAATATAGGGTAAATATGCCTAGGGAACAGGCTGTGATTGAGAAGATAGTTGAGGAATATGTAAGTCTTTTGAAACAATCTGAGTTTTTCGGCGAGATCGTATCGGTAATGATTTTAGGCTCTTTCGGCAGGTACGATGCTAATAATGCGAGTGATATGGATGTATGGCTGATTTGCAAAGACGACTCTATAGTTAATCTTTCAAGGTTGTCTAACATTGCAAGTGCCGAAAGGGCCTTAAGGACCAGACTTGGTATTAAATATAACTACCCAAATCTAGATAGACATTTAGCAAGCTTTTTTTCTCAAGAGGAAGCATCTTTATACCAAAACATTTTTTATACCCGGGTGTTGAACCCCAAAAAATTAGGTGAAATCGTACAAATCGATTTTGTTGACAGTTTTTTTGATACAAGAGTAATTCAGTATGAGTTATCAGATACCCAAAAGGCTGCTGACCTGGCTCAAAGTTTAAATGAATTTGTGGAGAATTGGAATAAGGCTAAAGAAAGAAGCCTCTCTATGAATATATCTAAAAAATGGTTGAGACGCATCTTTCAAGAAATAGAGTTTTGCAGAAATGGAACGAGGATTAAATCATCCCGGACTCTTGATATAGGGATACGAGAAAAATACGAAAATGACAGTAAGGCGGTTTTTGATGATGTTCAGCTATTAATGAAAAATCTTTCACAAAAAACTGATGAAACCGAAATTAGTAGATCTAGACTGCTTCACTCTCTATTGTGGACTTTAGAAAAAGTACGGTGGGAAATTATTTTTTCTCAGAATAGCAAACTATATTTCAATCAATGGAGGTTGGGGAAAGTACGAGGTTATGGATTTTCACCAAGGGAAATAGGTAATCTCGTCAGTGAAGCCGTCATTGATTATTCTGCGTATTCAACTTTCGCGAACGAACTGGCAGAGCATCTTATCTATTTAACGAGGATTTCTGAAAACATCGAACGTCTTGAACATCTTAATGTTGTGTTATCAAAGTGGGTTATAGATACTGCCATGATTTTAATCGGTAAAAGAAATTCTACTGGTTTGGAAAAAGTGATCATCCCCACATTTATAGATGGCATTAACACGATTTCAAAAATATATCCAATCAAGGATTCTCGCCTTGCCTATGCTGAGTTTTCAGCCTGGAATATCATAAATTCTAAACACATTATCGGAATAGACCAAAGCAAATATTCTATCTTGATCATTCAGGAGGATATTTTTTCCAACAAATTAGATGTTGATAATATTGAAAAGTATCTTTTACAATACGCCGATGTTGTCAAACAAATACACCAAAAACCAATAGAATATTTTGGAAGGTTGAATTGGAAGTATCCGCATGACTGCTATTCTGATTATTTGCTTTCTAGGCTAAAGGGTCTAAAAATTAGTGATGAAAGAATTAATAAAATTGCCCATTTGATAAAAGACTATAAAAGCATTCTTGATTCGGAAGACCCGTACTTGTGTCATATGGATCCGGGACCAAGGAATTTAATAATTTCCGATAAAGACAGGCTTTTCCTGATTGATTTTGAACATGCTTCTGGTTGCTCTCCTATATGGGATATTGAACGAATTCTATTTCAAATACCGATGAAGTATCACGATAGGTTCTTGCGTTTATATGGTAAGGAAATCAATCAAATGGTTTCAGCTATTACGAGATTAGTAATGGTCACTTGTTTTGCCTGTAGACTTTCTAACGATCAAGGTGTTCAAGAAATATGTTTTGATTACGTTGATAATGTGCTAAAAAGTGATAAAATGACGGAATATCCAAGAATGGTGTTAATGGACAAAAACAAATGATCAACCCAAAAAAATGGCAGGTTGTCATTCTAGCCGCAGGTAAGAGTACCAGGATGAATTCAAAACTTCACAAGAGTTTAGTTAAGATTCAGGGTAAAAACCTATTGACATGGTGTACAGAGCTTGCAAAAAAGGTTTGTCAATCTGATCCAATAGTGGTGGTAGGGTACGAAGCTGACAAAATCATTTCCAGAAACAAAAACCTTACGGTTGATTGGCTTGTTCAAAACCCGCCTGGCGGAGGGACGGCGACAAGTTTATTCTCTGCCACCCGCAACATCGACCAACAACATCTCCTCGTCCTCTACGTGGATGACGCCTTCCTTTACACCCCTGAAAACATAATTGACCTCTGCCGTGAACACGAACAAAAGGATAATGTCCTTACCCTGCTCACCTTCAAATCAAAACCTCTACCGGTAGGTGGCATCATCTCGGACGCTAACGGCCGCCCAATCGACACCGTTGATTTTAAACAAGCCCAAGAAAAAGGACTCACCAAATTACAAATTCTCTGCGGAGCAATTGCGATTGATAGAAAATGGTTTGAGAATAATTTTAGCCAAATCAAGGTAAACCACAAAAGCGAACGGGGTTTACCGGAATTGATTAATATCGCCTATCTTCAAAAAAGTAAAGTCTCCAGTCATCAACTTGAAAAAGGTAGTTTCTGGCAGGGAGTAAATACCAAAAGAGAACTATCAAGAGCCAGATATTTAAAAATAAAACAGATAAATAATGAAAGAATTGGAAAACAGGTCTGATTTCCATGCGCATATCACATCAGAGGAAGATGCGCTTACCTTAATTGACAAGGCCATTGAGGCGAATGTCAAATCAATTGCCTTAATCGGAAGAGGCGTACTGCCTGATAACACCGACAGTATAATTAGCAAAGCCCAAGACCACGAGCTCGATTTATACTTTGGGGTTGAGGATATCTTTAACATTAACGGCCAGAGAAAGGATTTCATTATCCTCAACATCAATCCCAATAATCAAGAAATCAAAGATTTATACAGCCATGACAAAATTAGAGGATCCAGTCTTAAAGTCTTAGACAAGCAGATCGCTTTTCTTGAGGCAAGAGGTTTTAGGGTGTGGGCGCATGATGAGGATTCCGAGACGATGTTAGAAAAATTACGAGCGGGTGAGATATATGAGAAGGCAATAACATTATGCAGAATCGTATGTTCTAATCCGGAAAACGATGAGGTTTTAGAAAGATTATGGGCAGTGTATGGTAGAACATTTGCGGATCAATACAGTAATTCTTCTTTTGATTTGTCGGGGCCCTCTCCTAAGTTCGTCTGGTGGTTATATTTTGCTGTGGGTAAGCCCGGTTATTTTAATAATGAAAGAAGCCCAAGGCATGTTGCGAAAGTAGCACATGAAGCTGGGGGTTTGTTCATTTTCTCCCCTGAGAGTGAGGATCCTAATAGTGAAATAATAAAGGTCTTGGATGGAAGAGAATATATAGATGGCGTCATGGGATGGCATGGAGACAAATTCTCACTGTCAAGAGATACAGTTAGATGGTTGAGAGTACGGGGAAAAGTAATCTTTGGGGGTAGTGATTATAATCCATTAAGAGAGGGTGAAGAAGGGCAATGGCTTGTTGGAATTGGTAAGGGAGAAATGTTTATTTCCCCCAAAAGATATGAGCGGGAGTTAAGGATTAGGAGATAAGGGTGTTGGGTTAAAAATATAAT
>CAZOSM010000013.1:0-8416 GCA_964582715.1 uncultured Gammaproteobacteria bacterium | reverse complement strand
TACGTTGTGATAATGAAGACACTTGTTCTTCAATAAATGGAAAGTTCCAGTCATCGCGAAGGCTGGGTATTCCACTAGAAGTTATTATCTCTCGGGTAACAAAAACGGAAATGAGAATTATTGTTAATACGAGAATCAAATCGAGTATTTTGTGATTGGCGAAATTCTTTGTTAGCATTATTTTATTTTTCTTATTGGCATTGTGTGTTTATATAGTTTTTTCTGCGTATCGTTTCATTTGGATAAATGTGGACAAAATTATCATGTATTTCGTATTTCATGTTCATTTCTCGCAGATGACTTACTAGGGTATTTAGATTTTTTTTGTATCAACATAATGGTGTTCGAGTAAAACTAAATTAAAATGTTTAAGTGTTTTTTTATACTTTGTTTTAATTAACTCGTGTTCGCCGCCTTCTATATCTATTTTTAGAAGATTGTTTGATCTTTTGTTAATAACTTTTATAATTTTAGAGAAATTTATGTTTTTAACTAAGACACAATCACCATTGTTAATGGTTGTTGAACTGACTCCGTGATCATTGTTTAAAAAGAGTTTTACAGTTTTTGTATTCCTGCTAGTAACTGCAGCGTTAACCGTAATTACTCGTTCTTGCAAGTGATTAGTGCTTATATTTTTCTTCATTTGCGAGTAATTATCACGTCTTGGTTCGTATGCGATAACTTTTGCCGTTGGATATTTTTTTAGTGCATATATTGTAAAGGCTCCAATGTTGGCTCCTATGTCGACAATTATTTTAGGTTTAATCAAGAGGTTGGATAGTTGATAATCATCAAGTATTAAATTCTCTGTAACTATCCATCTATCTGGTGAATTAGGCCGGATTTTGAATAATATTTTATTTACACTAAGTGTGTACGCGAAGGGTAGACCTAAGATTTTATCTAGAAAATACACAGGCCAGTTGTCTACTTTTTGAATAACTCTACGGATAATATTGATTTTTTTATGATTGTGGTTGTGCATTTGTATCAATGTATTTCAGATAAATTGTGGTTAAGTTTTTGATATCTTATGGTTGTATAGTTTTACAATCGCTTGATATTCTTTTTTTATTAATTCTGATAAATTATATCTCGCGATTGTGCTTTGAAATGTACTAATCTTATTGCTATTTATCTGTCTTACGATTAAATCAGCCATGGCGTGATAGTCACCTAGCGGAGCTGTCATAATACAGCTGGGAAAATTTACCTCGTATACTGGTAGTTCGTACGCTATTGGTTGTGTTCCTAAGGCCATTGATTCGAGCAAAACTATACCAAAACCTTCTTCATATGAGGGCAGGATAAAAACTTTTGAGGACTTAATTAATGATCTGGCAACATCTTCCTCTAAGTAACCGAGTACTTTAATGTTTTTGTGTAAAGACTCTTTGTTTATTTGTTGTTTAATTTTTTCGGAATTATCGTTTATATCTTTACCTATTATCCCCAACGTTGCTTCAGGATTTTTTTTAACAACCTCTTTCCATATTGGAACTAGATCAAAAATTCCCTTTGACTCTCTTAGCTGGCCCATAAATACCGCAGTATATCGGCTTTTGGTTTTTTTCGTTTTTGTGATTATGCTTAAGTCTATTCCTGGCGGTATTGTGATTGTGTTGTTCATTTTGTACCTATTCTTTATTAGTTCTTCTAAGTCTGGATTGTCGAATATAACCAGATCCGCTATTTGTTTAATTAAAAACAGGCTGAATTTTTGGGAAAAATGAGAAATAGTTCTTGAGGGTGGGATGATGTGAAAGACTTTTTGGACCCAAATAGATTTAGGGTTTTTATATTTAAGAAAAATGGCGGGAATTACGTCTGGTAAAAAATCAGATGAAGAGTAAATTACATCATATTTTGTGGATCTATTGGTGGTTTTTCTTATAGCCTGTACTGTTCGTAGTATGTATGTTTTAATAGGACTAGAAAACTTGTGTTCGTATGATGAAATAATAAAATTACCTTTTACGGAATTTTCTTTACATAGCTTTTTTCCAAGTTTGGACGTAATTATTGTGAAGTGATGTTTTCGTGATACTTTTTTCGCAAAATTAATAAAGCAAACATCGCCACCACTTATTCCCTGTGAATACGCGTTAAGAAGTGCTATAAATTTCATTTTTTTATCATTTTTAGTGTGATAAAGTGACTATGAAACGGTTCTATTTTCCCAATGACTGCGGGAAGTGGGAAGTATCCGCTACCCACAACACCATCCATTATCATTCCATGCTCTTCAAACACCTCTTTTATCGCTCTGATTGTTAGTACGCGGGTGTGAAGCCAGCTTGAGAACTTGTGTTTTTTATTTCTGTGGATCGCAAATGGGTTACCTATCCCCAGCCTCTTAGAGCTGATGTTCGTTAAGCTGAATGGCTGCCAAGCAAATACCAAGGCGATAATATTAACCCAGCTTGAAAGATTTTCCGTAGATATAATTGCATAACCATTCTTTTTCAGGGTTCTTTGTGTTTCTTTTGCAAAAAAATCTAAATCCCAAATATGTTCAACTACTTGATTACTGTGTATACAATCAAAGGTGTTGTTTTTGAATGGCCATTTTTTATTGATATCTGCTTTTTTGGCGATTATTCCTAATTTTCTTGCTTTGTTAAGACTCGACTCCACTATATCAACTCCATATAAATTACTAGACCCTGTTTTTTTTGCTAGTTCGATAGTCCAACTTCCATCATCACAGCCTAAATCTAGGATATTGTGTTTCGGGTTGTACTCTAGCATTTGAATAATATTTTGTTTGTTGAGATCCATCGCCGAATCCCACATTTTAGAAAGTATTTTTTTGTGGTTCATTTTTTGACTAATTACATAATTAATTCCCACCGCAAAACGTAGAATGACCATTCCTATTGTGAGGTGAGGTCTTAATAATAATACTTTCCACTTTCCTTTCTCTACAAATACCACCACTAACCTGTATATGGGGCTGAACTGTTTCTTAACATCAGAATCGTCTTTACTCCATTTCTTAATATATATGTCAAGACCTTTCGAATAGTAACTTTTTTTAGCCAGATACTTCTTTAGGTTAAACTCAGCTTCATTGTGATAGATAGGCTGTTTGATTAAATCAACTTTCCCGAGTTGACGAATTTTTTTGTCTAAGTCCCAGTCTTCTGGACCGGTTAGCCGCTCATCAAAACCTTTTACTTTTACAAAAGCAGACTTTTTAATAAACCTAACGCAGTCTATAACCGTACCCTCATAGAAACTACGTTCAAAACGCCTTACCTTACTCCAGTAGCTGTCCCCAGTAACTATCTCTCGAATATACAGGCCAATAATATCGGGGTTCTTGGTAACCCTAGAAACACAAGAAGATATAACCTTTTTACTTAACTCCATATCAGCGTCTATATACATGACATACTGACCATGACTCTTGATGATCATGCCATAGTTTCTTTGAGCTGATCTTTCTGGGCCTTTGGTAAAAACGTTTTGAGTGTATTTCTTAGCTAGCTTGACGGTGTCATCAGTAGAATGGTTGTCAACAACGATTATCTCAATTTTCTTCTGAGGATAGTCCTGGTTTTTGATGGACTTAAGGCAAGAGACAATGTGCTTCTCCTCATTCTTGGTGGTGATAACGACAGAGACTAACGGAAGGACGGATTTCATAAAGACCATTTTAGCTCATATGTGGTACAAGAATGAGACCAATTGAGACGAGGGTGATAGAATGCAAAAGTATGCAAACAATAGAGTACGGCAGACAACAAGGAACTCATAAGGTATTGGGTATAAGACATTTGACTGATTCAGCTTTTGTACTCCAGATTGAGAAGAAAAACTTTAAATTCATTCCCGGCCAATGTGTCAACATTGGTTTGGTAAATGAAGCGATTAACCGCGAGTACTCCAGCTACTCATCCCCCAATGATGACAAACTAGAGTTCTTGATTAAAACAGTCGAGGGTGGCGCAGTAACTCCTAGGCTTTCTAAACTCAAACCAGGAAATAAGGTGTCTCTTGATGGAGCATATGGCTTGTTTGTCCTAGACGAACAGAAGCTTAACCAAAAACATATCCTGATTGCTACTGGAACAGGAATAGCTCCATTCCATTCCTTTGTCAAAACATACCCTAAACTTGATTACCAGATCATTCATGGAATCAGATATGCAAACGAGCAGTATGACCGCAAGGACTATGCCAAAAACCGATATGTAGCCTGTGTGTCAAGAGAAAAGGGTGGAGATTTTAGCGGCAGAGTGACTGAGTATCTAAGGTCAAACAAAATCGATAAAAAGGCTAGATACTACTTATGTGGCAACAGTGAGATGATCAACGACGTCTATGATATCTTAAGTGAGACTGGGATAAATGGAAGTAATATAGTAACGGAGGTATTTTTCTAAAAATATGGCTAGAAAAAAGAAACTAAAAATCGCCATCTCGTATCCCCCAATTGTTAACAAGCTGGGGCAGAAGGCAATGGTGTCTCAGAACCGCAATGTGCAGTATTTCAAGACCCCGACTTACTTGCTACCAGTTGTCCAGGCTCAGGCGGCAACCTGGCTTAAGCAGATGGGATATAACGTGAGGTGGGATGATGGCAATGCTCAGTTAAAGACCTATGAGAAATGGTTTAGAGACCTGGTTAGATGGCAACCAGATGTGGTGGTGTTTGAGAGCACGACTCCGGTAATGAAGTTTTACTGGAAGACGATAAACGAGCTTAACAGGAAACTACCCAAAACCATCTTTATCATGTCAGGCTATCACTCGATGAGAAAGCCTGAGGAGACGCTTGATCACAGCAAGACGGATATTGTGCTTAAAAGCAACCATATTGATTTTGTGTTGCATAGACTGATCCCCTACTTGGAGAGTAATAAGGACTGGAGAAGATCCTGCAAGATCGAAGGGTTAACCATTAGAGTAAGAGGGAGTAAGTATCGGGATACGGGCAACTTCCGTCAGGTAGAGCCATTAAATAAGTCGCCTTTGATTGACCGTGACTTAGTGAATTGGAAAAACTACGCGTACGAGAACGGTAACTTCCTGCAAACTCCTGGAACATATGCCACCAGCGTGATTCGAGACTGCATGTTTGGCAAGTGTACTTTTTGTAGATACAACGGGCCGGAGATGACTTTCTCTAAGATGTCGGTGGAGAGATCTCTGGATGAATATGAGCGACTCATTAATGAATATGGAGTAAAAGAGATTTTTGATGACTCGGGGGTGTGGTATAGGGGCGAGGATGCCAGAAAGTTTGCCCAGGGGATCATTGATCGAGGACTTCACAAAAAAGGGTGTTATTTTGGTTTGAATACTCGCTTTGAGTATCTTGATAAGGAGACGATAGAGCTGATGGGGAAGGCTAACTTCCGCTTTGTCTTAATCGGCCTTGAGTCAGGGAGTGATGAGACGTTAAAAAGATTAAACAAAGGATATCAGAAGAAATACATTGAGAGAGCTTTGAAGTGGATGACGGAAGCTGGGCTACACCCTCACCTGACTATCATGGTGGGCTATTACTGGGAGACTGAGAAAATGCTTCAGGAGACCATTGATTATGTGAAGTACCTGATGTTCTCAGGACTGGCTCGAACTTTGCAGGTAACTTTGTGTACACCACTTGATTACACCCCTTACCACCAGGAGTGTATTAACAAAGGAGTACTACTGACTGATGATTACGATGACTTTGATATGAGCAAGCTAATCGTCAAGACTCCCCTACCTCACGAGCGATATTACCAAGCCATCAGGGAGATGTATTCCATTGCTTTCCATCCCAAGTTCTTGTGGAGACAGATAACTTACCTAAAGACATTCAAGAAAAAGGACTGGCAATTCCTGTTTACCTATGGCTGGAGGGCGGTACGAAGAGTAAGACAGCACATCTTTAACTTAACCGAGGCGAACAGAGTGGTAGAGGTAAAACAGGCGTAATTCGAAAGCGGTTGGTATTTTCACCAGGATATAGCCTGTATTCTGGGTTGGGGGCAAGAAAACATCAAGGTGAGAGACTTTTAACGCCGTTAGACCGTCAAGACAGTTGTTGAAATAATCAAATCATCCTTGGCTGGGAGCACCTGTTTCTTCGGAAAAATATTATCTAATTGGGATAAGGCAATAACTGTTTCTAAACTCGGAGTGGAAATAGATATTTTGATAATTTAACAGTTCTAAGCTAAAACAGCTTTAATCACGAGGGAGAAACGAGCTTATGGCTGTGTGTTGTAAGTGACGCCTCCCATTTTTGTTTTTGTAATTCCAATTGTTGAGATTAGAATATCAATCGTCAAGATCATTAAATTTAAAATGTAGGTAACGGAGACAATCAGTTGTCCTAACTCTTTGTTGTCGGTATACTCAATAATGTGAGTGGGGCTATGAACGAAACACAGAATATTGAGTCTCAAATCAAACAGAAGCCTGATGAGTCTTAGCTCATTATATGAAATACAAATACCTACCATTAAATTCATGAAGAACGGGGGACAGTTCTTTGTTTTCTGTGTCTATGAAGGCCTTATGAATTGTTATGGTCTTGCCCAGTTAACTGTTTGAAAGTGAGTAGGCAGACAAATATGACTGCTAGGTTACAGCGGATTGTTCAGAAACTCAACCAGTTTTCTACCGCTGACTGGGTGGCGGTGGTGCTTGTCGCCGCGGCGTTTTTTCTGCGGTTCTATAATCTAGAGGATTCTCAGCAATTTCTAGGAGACCAAGGTAGGGATGCGATCGTGGTTTCCCGAATGTTCGTAGAAAAAGATCCAGTGTTTATTGGCCCCATAACAAGCGTTGGTGACATATATCTAGGGCCGCTTTATTACTATTTTATGTTGCCATTTCTTTGGCTTTCATACCCAAGCCCAATGGGTCCAATCTACGCTATCGCTTTTGTGGGTGTGCTTACTGTTGCGCTAATGTACTGGCTCGGGAGGAGGATGGCAGGAGAAAGAGTGGCGCTAATCGCTGCCACAATGTTTGCGTTTTCAGGCATTGCTGTCGTCTACTCCCGATTCAGCTGGAACCCTAATCCAGCTCCGCTAGTTTCGTTGCTGATGGTCTTTTTTACCTGGAAAGCCTGGAGGGGGAATTTTCACAGCTGGATAGCTGTTGCCGTCTGTTTTAGTGCTCTTATTCAGCTGCACTACATAAATCTGATCACGGCTGGTGGAGCGGCTAGTGTTTGGTTGCTAAGTTTTTTGCAACAACGCAATAACAGAGTCCGGCTAAAGGCATTGCTCAAAAATACACTTTTAGCTACCCTGGTAATGCTTCTTTCGTTTTTGCCGCTCTTTTTATTCGACTTAAAACATGACTGGCTAAACGCGCAGGCATTCAGGAACCTGTTTGCCAATGAAGGAGCCTTTGCAATACGGGATTTTGATGGAACGGGGGGTGGCTTTGGCGAAAGGCTCATTAACACACTTGAACTGCTGTTCAGTACGGTAGGGATAGAAGAAAGTTTTCCATTCAAGCGGGCCTTTATAACGGTGTTGGGTGCGCTTACTTTTATGACTCTCCGGTACTACGCGGTTAACAAAAATAGACGGGAAGAATGGCAGCATATAGTGGTGTTATTTGCCTATATTATTCCGACTGCAATAGGCCTTGCCCTGTATCAGCGGCCAGTGCACCACCACTATGTTCTATTTATTTTACCGGTGGTATTCTTGTTCATCGGAACTCTGCTGTCCTTTCTAGTTGAGTTTAATAAGTGGTTGGGCTTGACAATCGTCGTTGTTTTTCTAGCTGTCTTCGGTTATTACAATGCGCCGAAGATGATTCACCAGGATGCCAGTTGGAAGATTGATGATATACGGAGGACAGCTGAAGCGATTAGTGACCGGGTAGAAGTGGGAGAAAAATATAATATCGTCCTCATTGCTTCCTCACATGATCTCTATGGTCAGAACTACCGTTACTTTTTGTACACTAAGAAGGGTAAAGAACCGGTAAATCCTGAACGGGAGATAGAGGTCGATGCCCTATTTATTATCAACGAAGAACATGTGCCTGGACCGGTTACTGAGCTACCGATTTACCAGATACAAATATTCCCCAATAAAGAACCGGCTGAGGTTTTTACAATTCCGGACGGGCCTGAAATAACACTCCTGAAGAAATCCGATTAACAGATAGTTTCATAAGTCGCCAAATAAAATTGTGGGAACAAGATGGTTTGGGAAGAAAAGAGATCGGGAGAAAGTTGGCTAAGGTAAATAGTGACAGCTAGGGATGGTTGTATTTAAACGAGGCGGAAAGTAAGATGGGTTGAGAATGAGGGTAATCAAGAAATGGGGGTGGTTGTTATTGATAATCCTGGTGGCAGGTGTGGTCCGGTTCTACCGCCTGGAGGAGGTACCGGCCGGTCTTTATTATGACGAAGTAGATCTGGCTTACCAAGCTAGAAGTTTGC
>CAZOSM010000012.1:0-8843 GCA_964582715.1 uncultured Gammaproteobacteria bacterium | reverse complement strand
AGAGCAGGAAGCTGTTAACTTCAAGGTCGCTGGTTCGAATCCAGCCCGGGGAGCTGTTTAATGTAACTCAAGAAACAGTGAGGAGATGGTGTCGTGAGCGAAAAATCGACTATATAAAGTTACCAGGCGAAAAGGGAGAATATAGATTTTCAAAGAATGATGTAGAGAAATTTATTGCAAAATTAAACATGAAGGCAGCAGTTAAATTTCCTAAGTATCAAAAACAAGCGAAACCTAATGAAGATGAATCCAATGAAGAGAAGTAGTAAACAGTCCACCTCGCCCCCTCGATTTTACATTTTCAAACTTACTAGCTACTAGATCAAATCTTCACGAAGCATACTCATGTTGTGGTTACATCCCTATTTATAGACTGTTAGTAAATGTAACTAGGGTTATAAAACATCCCTACATATAGTCTGATAGGGTGTTGCACTTCAAGGCTAAACATCCAATTATTAGTCTTATTTCTTAATAAAAAGCCAGTTAATAAGTAGGGGTGATAATGTACATCAGATCAATTTTTGTGCAAGTAATCTTCGATCAATCATTACAATTGGTTTATCATCTGCAAATTTCTGGGCAGAGAGAGAAAATAGCCCAGTGGTAACAAAGAACCCACGACTCACACCTTCACTTATCATCGTTCCATAAAAATCTCGCAACGCTGGCTCGCCAACAGTTTTCCTGAATCGCTTACATTGTGCTATGGAGTGTTCTCCATTACGAGTCAAGATCAAATCAACCCCGCCGTCTCCTGTTGTTCGTGTTTCCTCGACTTTCCAACCATCAATCTCAAAAATATTGAGTTTTACCCATTGCTCAAACTCAATAGGGGTTAGCTCCAGCAGGCTGTCGATGGTTGCCAGAGATGCCTTTAGCTTGCTTTTGCGTCGTCTTTGTTTGAAAGACTTAGCAAGCAAGACGTCCTGTTCCCGCTTTCTCAATCGTCGTTCTTTTTCTGCAAGATATTCATTGTTAGATGAATATCCTTTTTGTTTCCACACAGGCAATTTCTTGAACGCTTCCTTTTTTCGCTGGTATTCTTTTTCGTTTGCAATTCTAGCTTTCTCTTTTCTATCCTCTGTTTCCGCCTTAGCCAGATTAGAGAAGAAATCAACCAAGTTACTGAGATTTTGCTCATTCGCTTTCCTTCTTTTATCCCACCACTTCAAGAGTAAAAATGCAGCCAAGAAGTACAAAAATCCGAGGAAGGTATTTTGTAATAGGAGGTATATTCCAAAAACAAAAACAACAAAAAAAGCTATGACAATAAAAAAGAAAGAAAATAATACTGTCAGACACCCCTGATTGTTTGGTTGTTGGTTATACATATCGTGTTACCAGGGGTACAAAAAGCCCCCCGCCAGCGATAAGGGTTTCCCCCTACCTGCACGCCTTTCGGCGTACAACCAACCAAGGTGCTCTGACGAGGAGCTTACTGCCTTGGTTGGTTTTAGTGCCATACCTTACGGCAAACGCCATAAGGGTTAGGCAATATTAAATTGTGACTTCATTTTACATCTTCAGTCGTATTTTCTCAATCAATTTTGTATAATATAGTCCAATTCGTATGAATGATGTACTTGAAGAATTGTTAACCATCAAACAAGCAGCAAAAATACTTAACGTCAGCACACAGACATTAAGAAGATGGGATAAGCAAGGGATACTAAAAGCAGTGCGTGTGGGTAGGCGAAAAGGCGTGGGAGATCGAAGATACCGCAAAAAAGATATTGAGGAGTATATTTCCCAAAACAAAAAAGACAATTAAAGAAAATTTAGAAAATTATGGCAGCAGACTTATTACAAAAATACATCAGTTCCATCTCTTCAAAATTTGCCCATGAAGAAACCAGTGAGATGGGATATAGGACAGACTTCGAGCTACTGCTCAAGGGTATTTTCGAAGCTATCAAAGTTTCCCGATTCGATCATGATGCAAAAGCAAAAGAAGGCAATAAGCCAGACTTTGTGGTTGTTAAAGATGATGTACCAATTCTCTACATTGAAACTAAAGATATTGGCATATCGCTCGACAAAATTGAGAAATCTGAACAAATGGCCAGATACTTTGGATACGCCAATCTGGTTTTGACTGACTATGTGGAGTTTCGTTTCTACAGAAATGGTATTGCCTACGGCGAACCAATCAAAATTGCAGAATACAATAAACGTTCTCGAGAAATAACCCCACTCCCTCAAAATTACGATTATCTTGCCAAAACAATAATAGATTTTACTCAAACACATCGTGAGCCAATTAAGTCTGGAAAGCATTTAGCTAAAATCATGGGAGGTAAAGGACAGCGTATTCGAGACAACATACGCGAGATTCTGGCCACTGAGTCAGGTAAAAAGTCGGAGTTGATGAATGTCTACGAAACAATCAAGAGGCTTTTGGTTCAAGATCTGACAACTGATTCTTTTGCAGACATGTATGCTCAAACACTTGTTTATGGCTTATTTGTTGCCCGATTCTATGACACATCTTTAGGATCATTTAGTAGACAAGAGGCACGAGATCTCATTCCCGCTTCAAATCCATTTCTAGGCCACTTCTTCGATCACATAGCAGGTAGAAATTTCGAAAAGAGACTTTCGTATATTGTCGATGAACTTTGTGAGGTGTTTACTCATGCCAATGTTGCCGAGCTAATGGAGCAACATTTTAAGGCGGTAAGCAAGAAAGGTGCGGAGCGTGGACAAGATCAAGTCATTCATTTTTATGAGGACTTTTTGAAAGAATACGATGAAGATCTTCGCAAAAGAATGGGAGCCTACTATACGCCACTGCCAGTTGTTCAGTTTATTGTTCGATCTGTAGATCACCTGCTTGAAAAGGAATTTGGCCTCACTGGTGGACTTGCAAATACCTCTAAAACCAAGGATGGCCTTCACAGGGTTCAAGTACTGGATCCTGCAGTAGGTACAGGTACTTTTATTAGTGATGTAATAGGTAAAATCTACAAACGTGTTAAGGATGGAGGCCAGAAAGGTAGATGGCCAGCCTACGTTCATCACGAACTACTACCTCGTATTTATGGTTTTGAACTCATGATGGCTCCATACACCATCGCTCATTTGAAATTGAGTATGGCTCTAAAGGAAACAGGATTTTTGTACTTCAATCAGACTCGAACTGGAAAATCACGGCTTGGTATTTATCTCACCAATTCGCTAGAGGAAGTCAATAAACAACCAGAACTATTGGCTTTTGACTTTGGGGCAAGTATTGCAGAGGAAGCCAAGCAAGCATCAAAGATTAAAAATGAAAAGCCGATCATGGTAGTGGTAGGTAACCCTCCATATTCTGGAATTAGCAGTAACGAAACTCCTTATGCAAACAGTCTCGTCGAACGCTACAAAATTGAACCAGGCGGAAAACAAAAACTGCAAGAACGTAAGCACTGGCTAAATAACGATTATGTAAAATTCATAGCTATGGCTGAAAGCATGATAGCAAAAACTGGTGATGGGATTTTGGCGATGATAACTGACAATGGGTACCTCGACAATCAAACTTTCAGAGGTATGCGGTGGCACTTAGCCAAAACCTTTGACAAGATTTACGTCTACGATTTACATGGTAGTACTAAGAGACACGAAACAACTCCAGAAGGTGGTAAAGACGAAAATGTATTCGACATCATGCAGGGTGTAGGAATCATATTGGCTGTCAAAACAGGGAAGAAAAAACAGGATGAGTTAGGTGATGTTTACCATGCAGATTTACATGGAACTAGAAAGCATAAATTTGAAGTGCTTTCATCTAGTAAAACGCCAAAGTGGCAGAAGTTGACGCTTGATAAGAGAATGGTTTATTTCCTTCCAAAAGATACAGAAGGACAAGACGAATACCATCAAGGCTTCAAAATAGACGAGATTTTTCCTCAAAATGTTACAGGGATAGTCACAATGGGTGATGATTTTGCAATCTCAGATAGCAAGGAAGAAATTATTAGTAGAGTGCAAAAGTTATCAAATGGAGATTACACAGTGACATCTCTAAATAGTGAATTTAGGCTTGGTAAAAACTATGCGAAGTTTGTTTTAGATAATAGCAAAGAGCTTCAATTTAACGAGCACAACGTTACAAGGCTTAAATATCGCCCATTTGATGAGAAATGGACGTACTTTGATAATAAAGTTGTTTGGAGATGGAGAGAAAAAGTAATGGCTAACTATATGAGAGGAGATAATATTGGGTTGCTAGTAACTAAAGCTTGCCGTGATCTAAACTATCAACATGTTTTTGTTACTAATAAAATTTCAGAGGCAATTTTTCTCTCTGGGACAACCGCAACAAATGCTATAAATGTGCCACTATACCTCCATCATGAAGATGGCACGAAGACTTCAAATCTTAAACCTGGGATTGTTAGTGAGATAGAAAAATCTGTAGGCAAGACAACACCAGAAGATATTCTAGATTATATTTATGCTGTATTACACTCGCCAAGCTACAGAGAAAAGTATAGTCATTTTTTGAAATTAGATTTTCCTAGAGTTCCTTACCCATCAGACAAAAAGACTTTCCAAAAACTTTCAAAACTAGGAAAAGAGCTTCGATTACTACATTTGCTCGAATCCCCAAAAACAAACAACTTCATCACTACTTACCCAGAATCAGGATCCGATACTGTCGAGAAAATAGAGTTTAAGGATGGAAATGTCTATATAAACGAGAATCAGTATTTCGGCAATGTTCCAGATGTGGCTTGGGAATTTTGGATTGGCGGTTATCAACCAGCACAAAAGTGGCTCAAAGATAGAAAAGGCAGAAAGTTAACTAACGAGGACATAGAGCACTACCAGAAAATCATTGTTGCACTAGCTGAAACTAAACAAATTATGGCTCAGATTGATGAAATATGGATGAACTAATAGATGTATTGAATCAGAATCAAGGCGTTATTGCTGTTATTGTTATTGGAGTACCAGTCATTGGTGGAACGATAGCTTGGTTATTCAAAAAAAATAAGGAATCCAATATTCATACGAATTCTCCATATGTTAAGGCTGGACATAGTATCTCCGCAGGAGGAGATGTTATTGTAGGTGGATCAAAAACTAATATTGCTAATGAAAGCTTGCCAACAGTTGTTATCAAACCAGATGGCTTCACGCACAACTCAGGAAGATACGATCTTATATTTGAGAATTCAGGAAGTGCCACAGCAATAGTGCAAAAGCTAGTATTAGGTAAAGATGAGGTTAATATCGATGAGTTTTCATTACGCCCTCAACAAAAAATAACAAAACATCTAAACGTAAGTGGATTCAAAATCCTTGAGCAAAAACTAAATACTCCAAATTTTGAATTAGTCTATAAAGATTTTTCAACAGGCAAAAAGTATAAGACTGTGGGTACGATTAGCCAGGATTCCAGAGCCGATGGGAAGTTCAACCTCGGAAAACTAAAAGATCTACAATTCGTACCCCTTCAAGCAATAGATCAACCAGAGAATGAGGAACTTGAAATATTAAAGTCCATGCAGGATGAGATGAAACGAGACAACGAAGGCAACGCATATTTGATGAAAATTGATCGCTTGCCCTCTTTCGTAAAAGTTGGAAATAAAGTCTTTGGTGATGAAGAAAATCCTATGGAAATGAAAAAATATGGTGAAAGCTTACTTGCTTTAGAGCAAAAAGGGCTTGTCGAGCGTAAAAGTGACAAACGATTTGTGCTAACTGTTAAGGGTAGTGAGTACATCGAAAATCAACAGATATGAATAATGTTAAGCGTAAGAAAGAAGACTATAAAAACCTTGTACGCAAATCGTATTTCAGGCTCATTTTAGTCAAAGTAAAAATTGATACGATATTTGAAATATTCGTATACAAAATTAAAGGTAGAGCGTTTGGGATTTGGACAGGTGTATATTTCCTTACTCTTTTTGTCATCGTTTACGCTGTTGGATTTCATATCCCTTCAAATCTAAGTAAGGAATTTGTTTCTAACTTATATTTGGGTGAAGCGGCCGTTATTGGAACTGTGCTAACAATTGCATTCTCATTCTCGATCTTTCTTATCCAACATGCTGCACAAAATCTTCCATCTGGGTTTTACAAGCTAATAACAAGATATATTGTGCAAGATATTGCTTTCTTCATATCAACATTTTTAATCCTGGGATTATTTGTTTTCAGCTTATTAAATGGAAACTTGGGATTGGGGGTTTCAAATCTAGCTATTCAAGCAAGTTTATTTATGGTTGGTACATCTCTTTATCTAATGTTCTACCTGTATTACAAAATCGGGCAAAAGGTAGATCCCTTTAATGTATTAGGAGACATTAAATACAGGCAAATAAGCTACCTTGAAGAAGTAAGAAAAAGAGCTGAAAAATTTGCAAAAATTCTAAAGCTAAACATTAACCCAAAGGAAGAGGTTTCAAACGAAACGGCACTTGCATTTGTTTTTGGACAGATGCCTCAACGATTATCTCGTGTGAACAATGAGATCCAATATATGTTTGACTACCATGACAAGGTATTAAACAATCAAGAGAAACAATTAGCACTATACACCTTATCTGAGATTGGAATTGTTATTCAAAAGTATTTTGAAATTAGAAAAGATTCGTCCTTGATCCTTCCATACGGCTTTTTGGGGAGAACTAGTGACTCCCAACCATTTTTAACACCTTCACTGGAAAGATATGTTGCAATTGGGAAAAATTATATTCGCTTGTATAACAACGATGGAATAACTCAAGTAATAAACGTGTTGGCAAGCTTATCTCTCAATGCAAGTGAAATGAAATTTACACCACCTATGAGGGGAGAGAATCCAGTTGTAGGCCAATGTAGAGGATATTTAGATATGTTGATGGATAGTGCAATAACGTATAAATCTGAAGAGTCGTTATTTCAAGGCACCAACGCTTATCAGAGACTTGGATTAATGACTGTTGATAAGGATCTAGCTCTAGAACGATCTAGTATATATTCAACTCTTTATAAAATCGGCTTTTCTTCAACAATAACTTCACAGCAGGTTGTATTCGAGTACGTGATTACTGCATACGTCAGTATTTTTAACAAATTGATGTCTAGCAAATATTTCAACTTAGAAATGGAAATAAAGAACATGTTTGAACATGTTGATAATCTGGTTCTCACAAACTTTTTAAGTATAAAGGCAGTAGACAGTATTCAAAATAGACGTTTCTCCCAAGAAGTGCTTGCACATCCCTATAAAGCTTTAGAAGTGGCTCTTTTCGAATTGTCAGAAAGAAGCAATGAATTAACAGGAGAGGAGTTGCGAAAAAACAATAGCACCTTCGTCGTAGTCGCCGAGCAACTTAGAAGTAGCCTTCGTGGGCTTTCAGAGAAAATGGGCTCAGCAGATCATATATTGATAGACAATTTGGCACGCGTCATAGGAAATGTGGGTTCATTATTAATCGAGTTATATTCAGACAAAAAATGGAGTCGTGAGAAGAAAGAACTTGAGAGGATTGCTGGCTGGTATATTCACCAACCTTACTGGTTTACTCATGATGTAAATGTTATCGATAGCAACTTATCTTTTAAAGAATTGCCAAAAGCTGTCTTGCAAATTGGTGTAAATGCGTTAGAAAAAGATTTGGATGACTTAGTAATAGAGGCAATTAAAGATATTTCTCTTTTTGCCACATTGATGATAAAAAAAGAAAAAAGGCCTAGTTATGGCTTTACAGAACCAAGGATTATGAAATTGGCTTGTTATCTTGGAATTTTAGCTTTAAAGCACGATAAGAAGGATATAGTAGATTTCTTGAAAGATAAGATCAAAGAATTTGAAAAACAATATAAAGAGCTCTGGTTTCCCAAAAATGAAGATGATACTAGATCTTCAATAAAGAAGGATCAATTAATGATAGAGGTGTTGGGCTTGGTTGATAAGGTGGGTACTAGAACTCAAAATTTGGGATCATTTGGAAACGAGGAGAGTAAGTACTTAGGACAGATGAATAAACAAGATGTAGAAAAATTTCTTAAAGAAATATGGGGAGTTAGTATAAAAAAATGAACAAAAGGAAAATTGTTAAGACAAATCTGGAGGATGCTACATCAGAGCAGAGAGAAAAGTTCATGCAAAATTTGATAGAAGCACATAAGATTCTTCATAAGAGTGTTGTGGGCAGGTATTACAAGTCTTTTTTAGATAGTTTGAAGTAAATTGTTATTTCTTTCTTTTACTTATCTCTTGCTTGTTTCTTTCTCTCTAGGTTTTAAGCATACTCCTACCATATCAAGTAGGGATGTCAAACCCACTCTCAAGACAATTTTTGGTTCTTAGCACATATCATCTTAGAATTTGTTGCGATTAAACTGGTTTATAGATATTGTCAGGCAGAAACCAAAATCTACAAAACGAATTGCAAACTTTGGTTTTGACTGCCTGACTTCAAACCAACAAGAGTCGAAAGTGCTCAGGTGGCGTTCTTACCACTTTGAAGTATCATCGAAAACTGTATCACTTGTTTTCTCAACTTCATTTCTCTTGTCCCTACCCAGGCCATTCAGTTGTTACCGCAATGTCCTGCCGCCGACAGTTTATCCATCAAGGTTTATCTGAGAAGATGATATGTTAAAGTACGGCTTTTGCTACTCCCCCCGATTAAGTAAAGGCGAGGTTTCTCACACCCCGTCGCTGTAGCTAGGATAGTTATTTTTATCCTTCCTTAACTCCCTGTTTTGCTTCGTGTGGGCATTTATGCCAACGAGCTGCCGAAGGTTCTTTTAAGTGCCGATGGTGATACCTCGCAAAAGATTGGCGATACTAATTACAACGCTAATGTGACTGATGGTTTGTATCCGTATTTTTGTGTTAACAACAGTAGTCAGGT
>CAZOSM010000011.1:7031-9811 GCA_964582715.1 uncultured Gammaproteobacteria bacterium | reverse complement strand
TCTTCATTGTTGGAAAGGATAATGCCGCCCCGCGCACCCCGCAGCGTCTTGTGGCGGTCTGCGAACTGGTGAGCGGCACAAGCAGCGAGGCAGTTATCCACAGGCCCCCCGTGGACTGTGGAAAGAATTGCACCAAAGAACGTGAAACGGTGCAATTACCCCCATTTCACCTAATTGCACAATAGTGATGGATATAAACATATAAAACCCCGGAAACTCGGGGAAATAAATCTACCAGTATTACTACAGGTAATTACACAAATGTTGAATTGATTGAAGGATTACGACATCTAACTGGAAACTTTCCTGGGAAACACCTGAGAAACTGACTAATAATTCCACATCTGGAGGGAATTGGTGCAATTAATCGAAGCACTCGCAGCACCGAGAATGAGGGAGTGAGGCCAGCAAACACGGGGCAGAATCAAGAAAGGTGAGGGAAAATACAACATAAATTAATTGTTCACCCCATGTAGACATGTTCTAAAATGGGTTAATTCAACAAGTGTAACAACATTGTGCAATTCTTAGGGGTTATACGGAGCGAAAAAACATGAATGGGCTGTCATGTTTGCCCAAAATGTTCCCATGTGCGGAACAAATCTGCGCATCTAAGCCCCTTACCCCCATGTGGGGGGCAAAAACCCCATACCCATTATCAACCGATAAGTGAATGGCCGTTCCGCTGGGAGGAATTGACCCCCATTTGGGGGTGCCTGTGGAAAACTCTGTGGAAAACTTCCGCTCACTTTTGGGGGCAAGTCGGGAGCCCTGCGCGCCACTGGGGGGCATGGGTGCGCGCCAGAATGCCCCCAGACTGCACAAAACCCCCAGAATGGGCAGGAGTGCCAGAATGGGGGTAAAGTGTCCCAGAATGGCGCACAGCGCTAATCAGCGCTACCGCGTTACTCTGTAGGTGTAGGTGAATCCGTCCAGCGCGACCACCTTAGGGGGGTTGAATCCGTTAGGGGCACGCTCACCCTCCAGCGCCCGATACAGCTCTCCAACCGTGGCAGGGTCGCCGGTGGCGACAGTCTCCATCATGGCGCGCATACGCTGCAAGCGCTCAACGGGGGGAAGATGCGCAGTGTCTGCCAGTGCAGTTGATGGAATGCGCGTGAGTGTAGCGGTAGGGGTGGTCATAGGTGTGTCTCCATTCTGGTGGTGGTGGTGGTGGTGGGGGGTATATTGGGTGTGCAAATTTTTGTGGGGGGGGGGGTGGTGGGGGGTGGTGGTGGTGGTGCGCAAGCACGACTAACCCCCGTGCCAAAAAGACACGGGGGCAAGCCACGGGGACTTACAGATTGACAGAACCCCGGAGGGTACGCTGCACGTCAACCGGGGGCAAAGAATCGAACACAACCCCATAGCAGTCAATACAACGATTACCGGGGAATGCGTCGATCTGCATGATCTCGGTGTTGCAGTCACTGCAGACAGTGGGGGCGGTAAATGGGTTACCCATTAGCGCGCCTCCCCCCATATCATTGCTGCCAGTGTGAGCCACACTAGCGGGATTAGCACTAGCGCAGTCTCAGGGTCGATGTTGTCGATCATGCGCCTATCCTCTCTCGATGCCATGCAGCTGCCTAGTGTCACGTTCAAGCTCTTCCGCTATGCGCAAGGCATCCTCATAGGTGCCTACGCTGGTAGCGATTCTTTCGCGTGCTAGGTTGACGATTAGGTAGCGTAGTGTGCGCATTATTCAACCCCTAATCCGTTGTGGTCTCCCTCGAAGATGCATTCTCCCATTCCCTCGGTACAGTGGCAGCGAGACTCGCATGCAGGGCAGTCATACAGATACCCCGGCCAGTGTGGATAGCTTGAGTGTTCCATCAGTCAAGTCTCCTTAGACTCTCAATAGTCCGCACCTTGCGGACAGTCCCCTAGTCAGTCGTGAACTGTCGGCGCCATTAGCGCGCTAGGGGTGGTGGTGCTACTGACGCACCACTGAATCAAGCGCGACAATCAAGCCATCGAGGAACCGCGCCACCTCACGATTACCGCGCGCAGTGTCTACCTCATGCGCGCCAGTGTCCACCCCGTTAGTGGCGCACAGCCACACAGTACCGTTCTCCTGACGCAGCCACAGCTCATCATACCTAGCACCAGAATGGGGGAGGACAAGCGTCAGGTTAGCGCGTTCTGCCATTGCTTTCACTGTCTCAATCTTCTCGTGCAACATTCCTACCGTGATTCTCATTGCTCAACCTCCCTAGAACTCAACAAACAGGGTAACAGCGTGACGACTGCCGCCCAGTGAGGATAGACACAGTTCGCAGTTGTTCCACGAGAATGCGACAGTGTTGCAGTCACACTCACCAGACTCACACCGCGCCGATTCTTCGCAGTAGTTCAGACTGTCGCAGTCATGCTCACCCATTGCGCAGAATTCGGCAGACTCACACGCGCCATCTGGGCGAATAGACACACCCAACGGTTCATTGTCACGCTGAACGCGTCCCATAGCGTCACGGTAGCGCGCCAGAGCGCTAGCATCCTCAAGGATGCCATGCACACCATACCAACAATCAACGCACACCCAGAGCACTACGCTATCCATTAGCGCGCACCCCCAAACGACACACGCGCACGTGACTTAGCAATGCGCGCCATGCGGCGAGACTGGGCGCGTTCACGCTCACTAGCGCGGCGCTCACGCTCAAGCTCTCGACGTTCAATTGACTTACGGCTACTCATTCGACTCTCCTTAGAATCGTTCGATAGTGTTCACTGCGAACACTGCGCCAAGCCAGTGCGAGACTGGCTTGACACACTGC
>CAZOSM010000011.1:0-6931 GCA_964582715.1 uncultured Gammaproteobacteria bacterium | reverse complement strand
CAAAAGTCTAGGCAGCAACGATAACGGATTGATAACAAGCTCAACGGCTCAACCCTCCCACACCTAGCGCGCGCCACGGGGAGGGGACAGAATCACGCAAGGAAAATGGGAAAGAATCGGTTTTTGGCGAGGGAATCCTGAGCTTTTCGGTGGGGGTACCCCCGCACCTGAGTTTCTCTTTTATTCTGAAAGCATCCTTTTGCCTTTCTCTCTGGGCTGGTGGGGGTGGGTGATTTTTTTTGTTTTGTTTTCACCAAACCATGTGGGATTTTCCCACTTGTGGTATGCTGTAGCGAGGCCCGGTCAATCATGGGTCAAACAAATAGGGAGAGGGTCTTTGATGACGACAATCGTTTACAAGGATGGGGCTTTGGCGTGGGATACCCAGACGACGTGGCAGGGTCGCGGAATGACGGGGCGGGACAAGGTGTTCACGAACGGGCCGGTAACGTTCGGGGTTGCCGGGCTGGGGCGGGTGGGCAACATTTTGCGCCACATGGACATTCCGGCGCTGAAGGAGTATGAGCCGGGGTTTGATGCTCGGCGGTGGGTGACGCGGGAATTGTGCCCGGCGATTCTGGCGGCACTCAAGGAGGCGGATGCGGCGGAGATTGTGAACTCGCAGGCCAACGCTGAGGCGGACATCATCATCTATGTGAAGGGCGATCGCACTCCAGCCGGGGAGGGGCTGGTGGGTTACCTGTCTAGCAATCTGAGTTTCGTGGAGGACGAATCGGGCTTCTACGGGGTCGGCTCGGGTTCGCCGTATGCGCTGGGCGCCTTGCATCGCGGGGCGAGCGCGAAAGAGGCGGTGGAGACTGCCATATTTTTTGACCTGTATTCGGGCGGGGAGGCGCGGGAGTTGCGAGTTGATGGCGTTGGTGACACGAAGGGTGGCAGGTGATGGAGGTTCGTAAGTCGGATGCGAAGGGCCGGGTGAGTGGGTTCACGCCGGGTACGCAGTTCGCTGTGGGGCGGCGTGAGGATGGGGCGGTTCTGCTTACTCCTTTGAGTGCCTTGCTGGTGGGGGAGGGCGGTGAGGCCCATGAGCGGGAGTGAGGGTGCTGGCCTCGTCTATATTGGCCCGACTCCTGCGGCGCATTATGACCGGGAGTTGGCGATGCGGGTTGTGGCGTTGATACCGTCGCTGCTGAACACGCTGGAGGAGGCGAGGGTGACGGTTCGGAGGCTGGAGGAGGAGATACGCAACCTTAAGGGCACCAGCACCAGCACCGGCACCGCTGAGGGTGCGGGCGGGAATGTGATTGTTATTGGTGAGACAGAAAAGGAGGAAGAACAGTGAGCACTACATGGCGCTACAGGGTCGGCTACGACCGAGGCTCAGGGTGGTTCGGCATCTTCGAGTTCTACACCGATGGGAACGGAAAAGAAGGGTGGACTGAGGTGCCCGTTGAGCCGTGGGGGGAAACGAAGGAAGATTTGAGGAAAGACCTTGAGCGGATGTTGAAGGCTTTTGATGAGCCGGTCATTGAGATACGGGGCGAGGTGGGTTGATGGGCTGGGTGAAGAAGATTCCTTATGTCGAGCCACACGTCTGCCCCGTTCCGCCCATTGTGGACAGGTGGGGCAACAACCCCACAGTGGCAGTGGGCAGTTTGTGGAGGTGCGACGAGTGCGGGCAGACCTGGGAGGTTCTTGGGGGCACCCGCAACTCACACCACTGGCGGGAGCATGAACCCAAGCGCAGACTCAGGGGCTAGCACCAACTGGCTCTTTCCGCGTGCTGCACTGAACACTTCCAGCGATTCGGAACGGCGTGTTGACGCTCCGCCGAAAACCCCCTACCTCTCTTGTTGGTAGGGGGTTTTCCCATTGTCAAGGATTCTGCCTTGATTTAGGGAAAACAAGCACCCAGCCTTGACGCCAGAATAGTGCGCAAACACCAAAAATACCGGCAACACGGTACAATAGCCCCATGAGCACAGGGAAAAGCGTGGGGATTCTTGAGCCGTCGCGTCTGATGAAACGACTCCTGGAAGGGGCAGTACGCAAACTCAGCCCCGAGGAGTTGAGCGCAAGCGTCAACGGGCAACTGTCCCCCGAGGAGTGCGTGGTGCGACTCAAAGAGTTCCTGCGCTCCACCGACTACCTCGACTACGTGGAAACCCGCTCCCTCCTGCTCGTGGAGGTCGGCAACTTCCTGGAATCACTGCGCGAAGACGCCATCGACTTCGGCAAAGACCGCTCCCGCGACCAGTTCCTCCGCACCCTCCAACTGATGCTGGAGCAGACCCAGAAACAGATGCCCGAACTGGACGACATGATTTCCAAGATCGGCAAAGCCCACGCCGAAATGTTCGTCCAGGCCGCTATGGCGGGAGTCGCCGCGTACCGGGCCGGGCTGGAAGCGAAGTTTCGTGAGAAAGAAATCCACACTGTTCTCAGCGACGAGGAGTGGGCCGAGGTTGGCCTGGTCGCCCAGGAGGGCGCCCGGAAGGCGCTGGAAATGCGGGTGATCGAAAATGAGTGACATTATTCATTATGGGGATGAAGGCAAAACCGTGCTGGCCCCGACCGGCGCCGGGCGGTGGTTCAGCGACATCGGCTACAAAACCTCATTCCGCAACAACGTGCTACGCGAGTTCGAGGTGCAGTCCCGCAAAAACCTGTACAAGAAACGCCCCGACCTGTGGGCGCACGATGTTCTGGGCGTGACCCTGTGGAGCAAGCAACGCGAGATAGCCCAGTCCATTGTGGACAACAGGAACACGATGGTTGCGGCATGTCACGCATCCGGTAAGGCTCAGCGTCTTGACGAGAAGATTCTGACCACTAAAGGCTGGAGCACCGTGGGCGAGTTGCGTGTGGGCGACTATGTGTTTGACGAAATGGGCAAGCCTACCCGCGTGCTCGCCAAGTCGGAAGTGTTCAACCTGCCCATGTTCGAGGTTACTTTCTCAGACGGTGCCACCATCCAAGTGAACGGTGAGCACGAGTGGAATACCATTGACCACCTCTCCAGCAAAAGAATACGAGAGCGCCTTCGTGTTCGCGGTGGCGACAGGGGGGTGGTGTCGCGGGACTGGCGCAATCATTGGGACGAGTCCGAAACACTGGAGACACAAGAGTTAGCGAAAACCCTTCACTATAAGAATGGTGCCAACACCCGCGCATCGAATCACATCATCCCCATAAACGCACCGCTAGAGTTTCCGCCATTATCCGAACCATTGCCGATTGACCCATACGTTCTAGGGGCATGGCTAGGCGACGGAACCTCCAGCGCGGCGCAAATTACACTGGGGGATACGAAGCAGCACATTCTTGAAGAGTTTCACCGCGCAGGGTACGAAACCTACAAGATGAGTGGGAAATATTCTTATGGTTTTGCGCGACAAGGGTTTAAGGACTTTCTGAGACGGTACGACCTGCTGAACAACAAGCACATTCCCGAGGTTTACCTTCGCGCCAGCATTGCTGACCGTAAAGAGTTGCTGCGCGGGCTGATGGACACGGATGGGTTTGTGTCCGGCACTGCCACCTGTGGCATGGACTTGATGAGCGAACCGTTGATTGAAGGGTTCGCTGAGCTGGTTCGCGGTTTGGGCATGAAGATCAACATAAAGCCCGGTCGCACCTACTTGAACGGGCGCGACGTGGGCACCCGTTACCGAACCTCGTTCGCGCCCACATGGAACCCGTTCACCACCTACTCGGAGGAGGGTAAAAAGTGGGAGCGCTTAGCGTCCGACTCGAAAGAGAACGGCCTGAAGCGAACCATGCGCACCATTGTGGACATTCAGCCGGTCGAGAGCGCGCCCACGCAGTGCATCCAGGTTGACTCGCCCCGCAACCTGTACCTCATTGGTGAGAACCTTATTCCCACCCACAACTCGTTCCTGACCGCCGTGCTCGCCTGCTGGTGGATTGACACCCGCCCCATTGGGCAGGCCCGCGTCATCTCCACCGCCCCCTCCACTGCGCAGGTTCAGGGAATCGTGTGGCGCGAAATCCAGTTGCTTCACACCCGGTCGCGGCAACTGCACAACCAGTACCTTGAACTGAAGGCGCAGGGCAAGCCCACGGGCGACCTCCCCGACCACGCCCTCCCCGGCTACGTCACCTCGAAGGCGACGTGGCGCAGTGATGACGGCATCGAGCTGGGTTCGGGGCGCACGCCCCCGCGTGGGCGTGAGGGCGACACCTATCAGGGTATTCACGCGCCGGGTGGTGTGTTCGCCATCGCGGATGAAGCGGTGGGCGTGTCGGAGGAGATGATTGACACCCTCTCCAACAACACCACCGGCCCCGAGGATAGGCGACTGCTGATCGCCAACCCCACAAACCCGCGCTCATACATGGGTCAGGTGTGGCACGACCCCGAGAAGTCTAAAGCGTGGAAACGCATCAGCATCTCCGCTCTGGAGACACCGAAATTCACGGACGAGTGGAAGGAGTTGCCGGAGGATACCGTCAAGGCCCTGGTTGACCGGCAGTACCTTGACGACAAGCTGATGGAGTACGGCGAGGACTCCGCCAACTACAAGGCCCGCGTGTTGGGTGAGTGGGCCACCGACAGCGGGTTTGTGCTGTTCCCTGACGAGGTGCTGGAGGTTGGGAAGGCGGTTACCGTCATCCCTGACAGTCCCGACGAGAACCCCAATGCGCGAGTCTACTTCGGTTTTGATGTGTCTCGCAGCGAAAAAGGTGACTACTCGTACCTGTATGAAGCCGCTGAGGGCTGGGTGTGGGAGATGACCGAATGGAACCCCGAAACGGGGGACTGGGATGAACTTCCCGAGCCCCGCAAAACCGACCGGCGTGGGGTGCGGGTCAGGTTTGTGGATAAGTGGCGAGGCAAGCCGTTCCAGCGTTTGCATGATGTGAACGGGAAGGTGCAGGCCGAGGGCGCCAATGAGCATGTTCACGCTTTCGCCCTCGCGCACAATATTGCGGAACTGCGCATCGACGCGAACGGCATGGGGTTGCTGATGGTGGACGCCATGCTGGACATTTACGGGGGCGCCTACAATATTGTCCCAATCAACTCAGCCGCTAACTCCCCCAACCGGAACGCATGGTACAACATGCGCGCCTACATGTACTCAGAGTTCGCGCGGAGGATGCGCGCTGGCGAGATTGACATTGACCCGACCGACAGCGCGCTGATTGACCAACTGCGGGGCATTGAGTACAAGTTCGCCATCGGCTACGCCGAATCCATGCTGATCATGGGTAAGGAGGAGATGAAGCGTAAAGGTATTCGCTCGCCGGACGCGGCGGATGCGGCCATGTATGCCGTGACTGTGGTGGATGCGTCAGAATCACGCGATGGGGAGAGGGTGAGCGTGGATTTGGACGAGTTCGCTACAGCGGCGCAGGGGAACCCGTTCTACAGTTACGCCTGGTAGACCCTCTGATACACTTTATGCATGACTTCGCGGGTTTCTGACGACTTTTTGGGCGCCTCTCGGGTGCAATCTGACTACTTTTTGAAGGAAATTGACGGCGCCATGTCGTTGACGAGCGACCCGGACGTTAGGCAGGCGTTGGAGTCGCTGGACACCGCCATCCGGTACTCCCTGGAGTTTGAGGACAGGTGGTGGAAGCCACTGTCGGGCGTGTGGCAGAGCAACCAGAACCTCATTGGGCTTGAGGACATCAAGAATCTGGCGCTCAAGACGGAGGAGCACACGGAGGCCAATGCTCTCCTGCGGCACGGGCGGGAATTGAAAACCAACCATGCAGTCGGGGTCGGCTTCACCTTCTCTTTCCCTGACACAATACGCAAGGATGGAACCCTGCCCCCGCGCTGGCGTGAGGTGATCGAGAACCCCATCAACCAGGATGTTCTGTTTGATGACCTGGCGCTGAAGTCCATCAGCGACAGGGAGTACACGTCGGGCAACGTTTTCATCGCCTGGGATGTGAAGGAGAAAATTGCCCGGCGAATCCCGCTCTCCCAGATCACGGGTGTTATCACGGATGACGCCGACCCCTCCTATGTGAAGTATTTTCAGCGCACCTACTCGATCACGGATGACATTGGCAATCAGGCAGGGCAGAAGGTGGAGTGGCTTCCGGTTGACCTGCACTTCAGAACCCTCCCAGTGGGCGACAGGCCTAAGAGTTTCGCCAGCAAGGATGGAAAGAAGCGAGTCCCGGTCAACTGGGGTCTGCCCGTGGTGCCGTTCCAGCCCAATCGGCTGGATGAGCAGTTTGTTGCCCTGCCGTCATGCTTCGCGGCGGTGCCGTGGGCCATCGGATACTCCACCTACCTCAAGGGTGGCGCCAAGCTGATTGACGCCCTCTCCAGCATCGCCTTCCTCCTGAAGTCGAAGAATCAGGCGCAGGCGAAGAAAACCGCGGCGCAGATCGCCTCCAGCAAGGCGGGCGGGATTGCTGTTGGCAGCGAGGATTTGGAGTTGACGCAGGTTCCCCGCATCAACGCTGTAGACCTGAACACGGGTCGCCCGCTTCTGGCTCTCGTCGCGTCCGCATTGGGCCTGTCCACGGGTTCGCTCGCCACAAACGTGCTAGAGGGGGGCTACGCCTCCACCGCCGCTGTAACCGCTATTGAAAAATCCTACGCCCAGGCGCGTCAGCGCGCCTTCGAGGCGTTCTACCGGCGCATCTTCGCCCTTATCGGACTGCCTGATGGTCGAATCAACTTCAACCGCCTAGACTCCGACCCGATACACCGCATCATTCAGTCTGCGGGGTTGTCATTCATGTCCGGTTTCATCCACCAGGCGGAGGGGCGTGGCCTCGCCCTCGAACTGCTGGACATTGAGGGAGATGTTGATGACCTGCCGGAGCCGAATGAGTTTGTGTGGGCCAAGAAGGGCATTTTGCCTGGCTTCCTCACTGACGACCCCGAGTTGGAGGATTTGAATGCAACGGGCGCATCCTCGGGCGACGGCGGCTCCGGTTCGGCGATTCCCTCTCAGGGGAACAGTGGCGCGGTGGG
>CAZOSM010000010.1:398-10549 GCA_964582715.1 uncultured Gammaproteobacteria bacterium | reverse complement strand
GCCGCCGGCATCACGTGCTGGCGGACGATCTCGATCACGGGTGTTTCCCGTTCAGCGCCCGGTCGAGCCGGTCGCGGATGTAGGTGTAGTCTTCCCGTCGGACCGCTTCACTCCGCCGCATCTCATCCACGAAGGCGTCGAGCTTCGTGCTGATCTGCGCGACATCCACGCGCGTCTTGATCAACGCCGTGAAGTAGCTCACCAACCCTGAGATCACGACCCCCCCAGCGGCGATCGCCACCTGCGATCCATCCATCCGTGTCCATTCCGCCTAGGCACGGTCCTGCCCGACCTGCCGGTAGATGAAGCCCTCGCCGTCGGCTCGTTCTGCGACAAAGTGATACAGCCCCGCCGCTCCGCGTGGGCGATACGAAAACGTCGGCTTGCGTAGTCGTCGCGCAATCGAGACACGCCCCAGGCACTCCCCCGACGTGCTCACCAGCGTGAGCGCCACACGGTCGCTGGCGTGGGAGGGCGGGTCGACCACCTCAACCGGCTCTGGCTCAGGACGAGGCGTCGGCCTCGCCGCCTCAGGGCCCGGCTCCGGCAGCGGCGCGTCCCGCCGGACCAGCGCCAACGCCAGCGCCAACGCCAGCGCCCCGATCCACGCCCCAATCACCAGCCCCACGAGAAACACCACGACCGTCGTCACCGTCAGGCCTCCGCGAAGTATTCGGCGTACTGCGTGTTCCGGTCCTCGCGCTCGTCCGTCGCCGCGACGACCGTGGGGAGGTCCAGCGCCACCAGCGTGGTCACGTCCTGTGCCTCAGGCGCATCCGCCTTCAGCCCGACCAGATACGCGACGAACTCCGTCGTCAGGTCCGGCATCGCTCACCACCGATCGGCCGGGAACCACCCGCCGAGCCGCGAATACTCCGGCCGGCGATACCGGCCCGACGCCGGCACGCTGTCGCCGGTCGAGTGCTGGCGATACTTCAGCCGCGACAACCACTTCTCGTACTGCTGATAGGCGAGGACGGCCCGCCTGTCGTCCTTGTGCTCCCACTCGCGGAACGCCGCGTACTTGACGAGCATCGGGTGGAACTCCAGCGGCAGCGGCGGCTCGTCGGTGCCTTCCGAGAGCGTCACCAGCGTGCGCCGGTAGTCGACGGCGTACGCCCAGGCCCCGGAGGGCGTGGGGTAGAGGTAGAAGCTCTGGTAGCGCGCGCGCGGCTGGCCCGGCGGAATCGTGGCGAGCACCGGGCCCGTGCCGGAGCCTTCGCGCACCGTCACCGTGCCCACCGCGTTGGCGTCCAGGTACACGTCCTCGACGCTCACGATGGTGTTGACCGCGGCGCTGAACGACACGCCGGTCGTGCCCGTCATCGTCACGTCCAAGAGCCGGCGCGTGCCGTCCGACAGCACGCACTCCAGGTGCGCGTCGTGGGTGTCTGAGGCCGAGGTCGAGATGATGAACACTTCGGCCGCCGCTGACGGCTGCGCGGCCACCGACGACACCCCGAGCGGCACGTAGTAGACCGGCACCCCCGTCCGGCTCGCCGGGTCCGGGTCCATCCGCCGGTACTGCTGCAGATCCATCCATTCCAGCGACCGGTCGTTGTCCAAGTCGCGCATGGACAGGATTTCGCTGACGGACTCGTGCAGGCCGTAGCGGGCCTGATTCGCCACCGACGTGAACGTGGCCGGCGCGTTGCTGTCGAGCAACCGAGACAGTCCCGGCTCCGCCACCACGGCTTGCAGCCCTTCGTTGAGGTACCGCGTCAGCCGCGTCGTCACCGCCGCCGCGGGCGACGGGCTGTAGTTGCAGTCCTCGTAGACGGCTGCCAGCAGATCCGTCAGGGTCATTCAGGCCCGCCCTTCGTTGGGAAAGGTGTGCCCGCAGACGCAACTCGGGATGTCACTACCGGGGAGGAAGGTGATGCCCACGAGCCGCCCAGCCGCCTGCGGGGCACGTCGTTACGCCGGGACGGCTTCCGCCCCGAACGCGATCTGCATCCACTCCTGTGTCGCCTCCATGAAGCGACGACGCGGGTTGTCGTGGTGGACGATCTGGTAGAGCACGACCATCTTGGGCGGCACCAGCCACTTCGTCTCACGCGACACCGGGAAGCGCACGTCGAGCTTCGTCACCTGCCCGTCCGCGTTGTGCTCGGCGTGCACCTCGACGGTCATCTTTGAGCCGTCCTTGCGCAGCACCGTGTATTCGCCCGGCTGCACCTGCGCCATCAGTTCCACCTCGCGCCAGTGCTCGGTTTCGAGGAACTTGTGGCAGGGATAGCCGTTGTAGAGGAACTCGAACGGCAGCGACTTCGGCCGCACCCGGTCGCCTTCGGGATACGAGAACGCGCTGATGCCGGGATGGAACTCGTTCTCCGGCCGCATCGCCTTCTGCATCGCCTTGGCGGTCGCGGTCTGCGCCTCCGCTGCCAGCGCGGACGACTGCTGCCGCTGGAGCGCGGCCAGCTCCAGCACTTCCGCCACGCCGTACCCCGCGGTCAGCAGCGCCCGGGCTTCGCCAATCGGCATGCCCGCCGCGACGATCGCCTTCAGGTCGTCCATCGTCCACGCCGGCTGGGCCGGCTGGGTCGTCGTCTCGATCACGGTCTGCTCCTGCGCGGCTGCCGCCGCCCGTTCGGCCTCACGCCGCTGGCGGGCGATCTCGCGCCCACGCGCCAGCCGCTCGGCGGCGGCCGCCTTCTGCTCGGGTGTCATCCCAGCTGCTCCCCTTCCATCAGCGCCGAGCCCGCCACGACGCGCTCTTCGCCGTAGGCGCTGCCGACCGCGATGTTTTCGCTGTTGCCCACCGCCGTGGAGGTCGGGGGCAGTGCGCCGAGAATGGTGCGCTCACGCGAGGTGATGGCCGACCCCGGCGCAATGTTGTCGTAGGCTTCCCGGCGTCCCTTGCTGACCCGTGCCATGTGCTCCTCCTTGCACGACCGGCGGGGACGGCACCCGTCCGCCCCCGCCGCCGTGCCGGTCATCAGGACCCGGTGGCGTCGTTGACCTGGGGATACCAGATCTGCACGGGCGAGTCGGCGTCCGAGCCGCCCACCGCCGCCCGTGCGACCGCGCCGATGATCTGGTCGCCAGCCGCCCGGCCGTCGCCGGCCACCCCGTCCGCGCCCTCCCGGCCGAGCTGCGCGTTGTCCGCCGTGTTCGCCGCCACGCGCGCCGTCACGGTCGTCGCCCCCGAGTGAATGCAGTACCACCCGTAGGTGTTCGCCACGATCGCCGCCCCGGCCACCGCCACCGGCCCCACCGCGTTGGCCGCGAGCAGCGCCGTTGCGCCCGTGTCGTCGAACGTCACCCACGAGCCCGCGACGGTCGACGCCACGCCCTTGAGGTAGATCCACTCGCGGCCCTCTGTGTCGAACGCCCGCGTGCCGAGCACATGCTTGGCCGTCTCGTCCACGGCCGACGTGTCGGCCCCGAACAGCGACGGCGGTGCCGTCAGTTGCGCCATGATGCCTCCCTCCTTAGGAAATCGCGGTCACGACGCCGAGACGCCGCGGGTTGGTGGTGAACAGGTTGGCCATCGTGCGGATGATCACGATGTCGGCGGTCTGGTTGACGGGGCGCGCCGGCGGGTGCGCCTTCATCCAGGCCCCGGTCTTGTAGACCAGCTTCAGGAACTTCGGGTTGAGGAAGTACATGTTGCCCGCGGGGCAGTCGTTGTCGTAGGCGAGCAGCATCCCCTTGAACTTCAGCACCTCGTTCTTGAACCCGCCGTCGCCCACCGACTTGTCCGTGAACCGCTCGTTGGCGAGCAGCAGGCCCTCGAAGCCCTCGAACACCGCGCGCGTCGTGACCCCGAACGTCGGATGATCCGAGCTGATGCCGTTCGAGCACAGGTTGTAGATGGTCCGCATCGCCGCGCGCAGGTTGTCGAACGCCGATGCCGTCTGCGCGCCGGAGGTCTGCTGGTTGCGCGCGAACGAGTACGCCGCCCGGTCGACGCCCTGCACCGTGCCCGACGTTGGCGAGTCCGCCACGAGGCCTTTGAGCCCCATGAAGTCCTTCGAGTTGTTGCCCGTGCCGTCGCCGAACAGCATCTCGTTGATGTCGGCCCGGATGCTCTGGCGCAGGTTCTCGAGCTTCGCCGCGCGCAAATCGAACACCTGGCCTTCGCCCGCGTTGCGGTCCCGCTCGAGGTCGGAGATCACGTACGTGCCGGCGTGCTCCTTCCACTGCGCCTCGTAGCGGTCGAACACGTCGTAGCGCGTGGTCGAGATGATGTCGAGGTCGCTGTAGGACCCGACCGTTCCGTTCAGCGCATACTCGATGGGGGCCGTGATGAAGTCTCCGCCGGACTTGCCGACGAAGCCGTTGCCCTGAGAGAGGCGGTTGAGCAGCCAGTAATCGTCGTGGATCTGATCTTCGGGCTTCGTCTTGACGACGAGTTCCCAATTTGCCGCGATTCGCTGGCCGACATTCGGGTCTGCCATTGCTGGTTCTCCCTACTCGGGGAACCGCGCCCTACCACTCCAGTCGTGCGTCATCGAACGACGTGATGGGTTTCGGCGCGCCCCCGGCCGCAGCCCCCGGATTCACCGATGAGCCTGCGGCTGCCTTCCGTTGGAGGTCTGCCAGCACGTCTTTGGTCGCCTGCCGATTGCCGCCCAGCTTCGGGCCGACGACCTGCAAGTACGCGCGGTAGGCTGCGGCTTTGACTTCGGACGGGTGGTCCGAGTCGAGCTGCATCCCCGCGAGAACCTTGCCGATCTCCGCCTTGTGCTCGGCAAACAACGGCAGCCCGGCCAGTTCCTGCACGAACCCGGTGGCGAACGTCTGCGCCTGCTGGTGGGCGAGGATCGTCTCTCGCTCCGCCTTCAGGGCCTCCAGCGTCTGGAACTGCGGTTGCAGTTCCCGCTTGATCTCCGCCAGCATCTGCCGCCGCATGAACTCGTCACGCAACGCCAGTTGCTTGTCGGAGTACGTCCGCCCGATGACCCGCCCCTGCGCGTCCGTGAGTTCCACGTCCGGCTCAGGGGGCCCGTCACCGGTCTGCGCCGTCCCGGTCGCCAGCCGCCGCGCCAGCTCGCTGCGCACCGCCGCGGCATGCTCGGGGCTGTTGACCAGTTCATCCAGCAGTTGCAGCGCAAACGCGCGGGGGTCCCGCGACGCCTGTCCGTAGAACTGCACCATCTGCTGGAACGTGGACGGATCAATCTGATCGGCCCACGCGCGCTGCTCACGCCACGCTTTCAGTTCGTTGTACTTGCGGTTGACGGCATCGAACCGTTCGCGCGGAATGAACCGTTCACGCTCGGAACCTGACGGCTGACGCTGATCAGCCACCGTCTCGGTCGTCTCCGACTGTTCCGCCGTCGGCGCGACGTGCTCAGACGAGTCGGACGGGTCCGATGCTGGCGAGGCATCGGCGGCCAACGCCTGCTCGAAGCTGATGGACTCCGAGGTCGTCGCCTCCATACCGCCGCTGGATACTTCGCTCACTCGTGCTCCTTGCCTCAGATACCGCGCTGAGGCACCGCGACACCGTTACGGTCGGGGCCGTCTCACCGGAGCTTCAGACGGCCGACCGCCGCAGGTCAGGCACACCCGCTGCCCCGAGGGGCGCTGGTGCCACTGCGGCTGCGCGCACGGGCAGTCACCGGTCGGCATACGTCCCCGTGTCCCGGATCTGCTCGTCGTGCTCGCGAAACTTGCGCCGGTAGTAGTCCCGGTCGTGCTTGTCCACGTGGATGAGCCCACGGGCCGCGACTTCGCGCCGCCACTGGCTCTTGGATTCGATGTAGGGGGCGTCGTCGCCCATCGTCTCGAAGCGACGGGGACCGCCCTCGAGCTGGTCATCAATGATCGATGGGGAGGCTGGGCCGTGACCGCCCTTGCAGAACGGGTAGTCGCCTACACCGTAGGCCGTGCCGCACTTGGGGCAGACCGTGGTTTCCATCCCACGGACAGCCTACCGTCAACATCTTGGCGTGTCAAGCATCTGACGCACAAGACGTCGTGCTGTCAGATTTTTGACACTCAGGCCACCTGCCCGCTCCCGCCCTGCGGCGTCACGCCCCCGACGCCCTGCATCCCGAGCCCGCCGTCCGACTGGTGCTTGTCCAGCGACTCCATCGGCGCCAGCTTCCCGCCGTGCGTGGTGGTCGGCCGGCCCGTGGCGGCGTCGGCGGCGGCGGCGGCCTCCAGCTGTTGCTGCTGGAGCAGTTTCCCTTGGCTCAGCTGGACGGCCTCTGGCGTGATGTTGAACCCCAGCTGTTTGAGCATCTCCACCGCGATCGGGGCCTGCGGCCCCACGAGGTCCTCCCCCCTGAAGGCAAACGACGTGCTCGGGAGCTGCGGCGACGGCGGCGGCGGCTGATGCACGATGCCCTCGGGGTTGATGTGGAACTTCCGCAGCAGCCGCTCGAGCAGCTTGGCCCGGCCCGCGCCGATGTAGGGATCATTGGCGAGATACGTATACAGCTCCTGCGCCTGCCGGCGGTCGACGGCCTGGTCGACGCGCAGCGCCGAGTCCGGCATGGCCGTGAACGCCAGCGCGGCCGGCACCGTCTTGCGCCACTGATCCCACATCTGCGCCCGCTCCGGCCCGACAATCGCCGCCGCGTCCTCGACCGAGAAATACCGCTGGATCAGCGTCGAGAACTTCGTCACGCCCTTGACGTACCACTGCAGCACCCGGCCCCGCTCGAAATCGAGCCGGGCATTCACGTTGCTGGCCTGAATCTGCGCCTCGGTGGCCGTCTGAGTGGCGGAGGACTGCACGCCTGCGGCGTTGGCGTCGATCGCGGTCGTCCGCGCGATGTCGTTGTCGATGTAGTCGTTCGAGGCGAACGATTCGCGCGGCATGGAGCCGTGCGGCATCGGCTTGAACGGCCCCTCCGGGCTGCTCTGGAACGCCTCGCTCGGGACGCCGATCATGCCGCCGATGGGCGACCGCACGATCTTGGTCACCGCGTCCGTCGGCATCGTGTCCGTGTTGTAGAACCAGCGCAGCACCTGGGCATCCCGGTACTGGACCATTTGCGACCGGAACACGTTCAGTTCGTTGACCAGCGGCCGGATCATCGTGCAATCACTCGGCGGGTAGGCCGAATCGGTCAGCACGCGAATCGTCAACGGGTGGATCGGGAACCCCACCAGCGAATCCGGCGTCAGCCGCCCGCGCTCGTCCAGCGTCTGATACGGGCAGTCCTCGTGAATCACCGGCTCGTCCAGGCCGTCGACCATCACCACGTAGGTCAGATGGTCCGGGTGGAACACGTCGTCGCGGTAGAGCGCCGACTTGTACCAGAGCACGACGCCGGTAAACACGTCCGGCAGCGCCGGCTCGTCGGCCGTCGGGCTGCCGTGGTCGAAGTGCTGCTCCTGCGCCCGGGGCCTCGAGCCTCGGAACTCCGGCGGCAGCTTGTAGCGTTGCCGGTTCGTCTCGGTCAGCGGCAGCGTGAACTCGTAGCCGAGATACGGCGCGCGGTCCCACTGCGTCGACCGGAAATCATGCGGGATGATGAGCTGCTTGGGCGACAGGTGCTCCCAAAAGCACCGCTCGTGCAGCGGCACCTGCACCGTGATCGGCTGGCCGGTCTCCGGGTCGATCTCCGTGACCGGCCGGAACACGGCCTCGTAGCCCATCACCGTCGCGCCGATGCCCGCCGGGCACAGGACATCGAACAGCGCCGCGTGGACCATCGACACCGCATCGATGCCATCCGGCCCCAACTGCGCGTTCAGGATCTCCTCGTGCGCCCGGAGCGCCGGGACGGCCGACGTGGTGACCGGCTGCCCGGTCTGCGGGTCCACCACCGGCTGTCCCGTCGCCGGATCGATCTGCGGGATGGGGCGTTCGATGAGCGGCGTGGGCTGGAGGGTGACGTCGGGCCGCTGGTAGAACAGGTCGGCCTTCTTGCGCTCGACCAGCGTGAAATCGCGGTTGGTGTTGACGTCCTCGCCGTACGCCTGGGGGTCCTTCCCCGGATTCGGCGCGTAGGCGGCCAGGTTCGCGTCCCACCACGGCTCGTGGCGCTGACGCTCGCGCCGGGCCAGCTCCACGAGCTTCCGCAGCATCGCGCCGGACGGCTTCTTGCCAGTCGGAGGGGTCGCGCCGGTCACGTCATCAGGTCGCTATCTCCTCCCCAAGAGTCCACGCGGGTGGTCACCGCCCACCCGGGCTTTCCACCACGCCCATGTGCCTTCTTTCCTCGACGCGGCCTGCTGGGTCGCCGCCGCGCCCGGCATCGGGCGACTCATCGCCCAATACCGCGCCGCATCAGCCGCGTGGTCCTCCCCGTCCGTGTCCACGTCCTCCGGCTTGCGCGCATCGCTCACCAGTGACGGGATGGTCCGGTTGAAGTACCGGCACTCGGGCGACGACATCAGCCACGGCTGACCCGTCGGGCACGGCTGGAACCAGTGCCGCAGTCGCCCCCAGCCGTTCACGCGGTCCTTGTCCGCCTGCTGCATCGGCACGCCATACCGCGCGAACGTCTCGGCGTAGCTTTCGCCCGTCTGCCCGTCGGGCGTCCACATCGCCGTGTCCCCCACAGTATAGCGGACCCGCACGCCGCGCGCCCGCGTGCGCCGGTCGATTTCCTGCGCCACCTCCGCCGCCAGCACCCGCTGAAACACGTACTCGTCCTCGAGATACGCCTGCCCGTCGGGCAGCATCACGAACCAGCCGCACCAGCCCGGCTTCACATAGCCCCAGTCCACCGCCCGAATCCGGGGATACTCCGGCGGATACTCGATATGCTGCGCGCTGACGTGCGTCGACCGCCGCCACTCCGGGAAGAACTGGCCCGGGAAGATGTCCCAATCGCCGTCCCGATATGCCCGCCGCAGCGCCTCCGGCAGCGCCAGCAGCCCGTGCTCGTAATCCTGGTTCAGATACGGGTTGTCTTCGAGCTTCGAGGGAATGTACACGTACTCCGACGGGTCGTAGTGCGGGAACTCCCCCACATCCACCGTCCGGTCAATGTAGAACTGCCGCACCCACGCCGACTGCGGCCCGCCAGGGTTCGTCGCCGCCATCACGCGCGGCACCACCCCCGCCTTCCGCGTCCGGGCACGCGACCCGATCAGCAGCACCATGTCACGCTCAAACGTGACCAACTCGTCAAACAGAATCAGGTCGTATTCCGCCGAGAGGTAGTTGCTCGCCGCCGACCCGTCCTCGCAGTGCCCAAACTCCAGAATCGACCCGTTCGGGAACCGCACCAGCTTCGCCGACGGCACCGGCACCCCACGAAACCGCCCCGCTTCCCGCTCAGCCTCCCGCAGATGCGTGCGCTCGAGGTCCTTGAACGTCCGCCGCAGCAGCAGGACCCGGAAATCCGGCGTCTTCAGGCACGACAGATACGCAAACCACCGCAGCGCGTGCGACTTCGCCCCGCCAGCCGCCCCGCCGAACAACACATACTTCGCCGTCGACTCGATGAACTCCACCTGCCGAGGCAGCGGCACCCACAGGACCTTTTTTCGCCCCTCCACCACCGACACCACCGCGTGCGACAACTGACGCGACCGGCACTGCGGCGTCGAGCACACCCAGCAGCCGTCGTCACCAATCGACCCCCACACGAACGAACCGCCGCACCAGCAGCACCGCGCCAGCGCGTGAACCCGGAATGTCGGGCTGATCGGCCCGGCTACTTCTCCCGACGCTCCACCCACCGCTTCACCCCCGACGCAGCCACTCGACAACGGACGATTCAGGCCACTCCACCTTCGCGTAAGACTCACGGAGAAGCCCGTCGACCTGCTCAGCCGTCAGGTTCGAGACACGGCCAACCGGTTCCCGCACAGACTCCGGCTCGCCCAGCAGCCGCCGGAACATCGCCTCCACGCGCTCCGCACCGATGCAGTAGTCGTGCGCCGCCATGTCCTCGCGGAACAACTCGCGCAACTCACGGATGATCACTTCTCGCGAGACTTCACCCACGCCAGCACCCCCTCAGGCCGATACCACACGCGACCCCCCAACCGCACCTTCGGCGGACCGCCCGCACCAAGGTTCCGCAGCGTCCCCACGCTCATCCGCAGCGCCTCCGCGCACTCCTCCACCGACCACAGCCACACATACTCAGCCGGCTTCGGACGACACTCACCCACCCCAACACCCCCTCGAAATCCCGCCAGCCGGGCGCCGCTCGGAGCGAATATCACGCCGGCACCACAAGGATACCCGTCTTTTTCATTCGCAGCCAGCCGAGCACAGGCCTTTA
>CAZOSM010000010.1:0-388 GCA_964582715.1 uncultured Gammaproteobacteria bacterium | reverse complement strand
AAGCGAGAGCGAGGCCGGATGGGGCCCCCGCCGGTTTCCGCGCCGCCACCCCCGGGCCCTCGCCCGACCGTCCAACCGGCCGGCACTCCAACACACACACGTTATACAGCACACACACATATAACTCCGCCCGGGGCAGGCGAAAGTGACAGCCGTCCCTGTCGCCTGTCACGCGGTAGCACTAGATTGTTAGGAATTCCGGGCAGGTCTGATAATGCACGTTATGGCCCCGTGCAGGGACCGTCAGGGCCGACCGTCAGGGCAGGCGGAGGTCGTCGTCCGTAAGTCCTGCATTTACAGTGACTTCCGAGTCCTTCACGCCGATCTGAATCACCACTCCGCCACCTGTCTCTTTAACACATCTCCGAGCCCACGAGACAAGCGCTCA
>CAZOSM010000009.1:0-12004 GCA_964582715.1 uncultured Gammaproteobacteria bacterium | reverse complement strand
GGGATAATGATGACAAAATATACCGTTTTGAATCAATAACTGAATAAAAATGTGAGCCCGCTGTCCCTCAGGTGGAACCCCAAGAGCTATTTGATAGCCTGATTCGCACCCACGAGAAACTCAAGGAACTCGGTTTTACCTATTATAACGGCAAAGTCTGTGTAATTGAATCAGGAGAGGAGGGCGACCATGTTTAAGTCCTCCCTTTACGACGAGACTACTTTCTATCCAAAGTTTGTTCAGGATTTACTTCACGCTTCGCGCGAAGTCGTAATTGAAAGTCCATACATAACAGCAGAAAGAATGAGGGGCTTGTTTCCGGTATTTGAAAAGCTGGTTGAGCGCGGAGTAAAGGTATATATCCTCACCCGCGATCCCAGAGAGCATTCCGAATCCCTAGAATACCAATCTGAGGCTGAAATTCAGAGGTTTGAAGAATTGGGTGTGCAGGTACTCATTTGTACAGGCAATCATCATAGGAAAATGGCGATACTTGATCGAAAAGTGCTATGGGAAGGCAGTCTGAACATTTTGTCCCAGACCAGGAGCCGGGAAATTATGCGCAGGATAGATGATGAACAAACCACTGTAGATACATTTAATTTTCTTAATTTAGAAAGGTTTTTATGAGCGTGATATACTTGCCTGGTATGAACAAGAGTCCTCAAGGCTACGAAATCAACGAGAAAGACATCGATACTGTTCTCGAAATTCTCAAGAAAACTGATCCAGATAATGCCACACCAGAGATGGCTATTGCCATTTTGGAGCATTTACAGGCCACAGTTCACGAACTCGGTCACACTAACCCCGATCTTTTGTTGGAAATATTTGAGGACTTGAAGAAACAAAAGGAAAAAGAGGATCAATCAGAAGGATAGGATATCAGAAGACTTGATCTTGAGTATCTTGGTTAATTTTTTCAACGTCTCCAATGAAGGATTTTCTTCCCCGCGCTCAATTCTGGCATAGTAGTTTACATGTACACCAAGCTTTTCAGCTAGCTCTTTTTGTGTGAGTTTAGCTTTGAGACGATTTACTCTTAGTTTATTCTTGGGGTTATTACTTTTCGGACTCATATTTGGTACAGTTCCAATTGTACCAAAATTAGGTTCTAAATGCCCTTATCCGTGTCGCAGTAGACCCACAAACTTCCCACGAATCTCTATTGAACCCTGATCGTAGACTCGCGATGGTAATGTTGGATTTCTTGGTCTTAACTCTATTTTATTGCCCAAATTATAAAACCTTTTTACTGTTGCTAGAGAATTTTCTTCAGAATCTATCAAGGCTACCACTACATCACCGTTGTCTGCATGATTCTGGTGTCTCACAATAATAATATCGTCTGGTAGGATGCCATCATCAATCATAGATGTGCCCTTAACCACTAAGGCAAAATGATTGCCCGAATGCGATAAAAGACTTTTTTGTACCTTAATTGGCTCTGGATTTTCTAGGTTCTCAAGTCCACCGCCCGCAGACACATAGCCCAATAATGGGATTTCTTCAACTTCTTCACTCGAGTCAAAAATACCTATACTGCGGGCCGAGGAACCAGCGGCTTTAAGAAAGCCCTTTGCTCTCAAGGCACGCACATGTTGATGTATAGTGGCGATTGACCTTTCAAAACCTGATGCTATCTCATCGAGTGTAGGGCCGTGTCCGTGAGTGCGTTGATAGTTTTGGATGAAGTCTAGAATTTCTTTTTGTTTTTGAGGAAGCATAGTATTGCTATACCATAAATTTTATGGTAGTGTTACCATAATGTCAAATGACAGTTTATTATTTGGAACTATATTATGGCAAACTACCACGTTTCAGGAAACAGGAAGGAAGGATACCGGATAAAGCGAGAAGGCGCATCTCGTGCCTCTGGCTATTTTCATACTCAAAATGCAGCAGAATCCAGGGCGAAAACACTTTCATCTAATTCAGGCGGTGGTGAAGTAAGAATCCACAGCATCAGTGGTCCTATTCGAGACAGTGATACTGTGCCCCCGGCAAATGATCCCAACCCTCCCAAAGATAGAAGACACTAAATGATATGAATACAAACTATAGCCTTGATGATTTTGCGGTTGATCAATCAATTACTAACACAGAGCTGTTGGCTTACGCAACAACTCACGTAAACCTCCCCTCAGATCTTGCAAAAAAATATCGTGAGCAAGTCAAGAGTCTTCGTGATAGGTTGAAAAAATACATCGATGAGCATCCTGATTACAATCTGGTAAAGATGCTTCACTCTGGGAGTCTTGCAAAAGGTTCGGCCTTGCGTCAGCTAAACGATCTTGATGCTGCCATTTATATTAAAGCTGCTGCCGTAGCAGATTCAGACAACAGTGGCCTTATTGCATGGTTACGAGATCGACTTAAAGAGGTTTATTCGGATTTTGATGAAGATCAGTTGGAACCCCACGATCATTGCGTAACTGTTCACTATAAAACCCCCGGACTTATGGATGTAGATGTTGTACCTGTCCTCTATGAAGGAGATCCAGACAACAAGGGCTATCTAGTTACTAGCAACGGCGAGCGTGTGTTGACAAGTATTTCACAGCATCTTGAGTTCATCCAGAAAAGAAAAAATAATCAGCCCGACCATTACATACAATTCGTTCGATTTACAAAATACTGGGCTAAGCTAATAAAGGAACAATATAAAGCCCGTGGAGATCATTTCAGGTTTAAGTCGCTGATGATTGAGCTTATTTGTTCTCATTTGGCTGACAACAGTCTCGACACTAGTAACTATACCGAGGCGATAAGTAATTTTTTTTCATATATCGTACGAACTGGCCTCAAAGAGCCAATATTCTTTAATGATTACTACAGCAGAGATAAAATTGATCAATCTGATAACGCAATTATTCGGATATATGATCCGGTTAACCCCAAAAACAATATAGCAAGCACATATACGGAGGATCAACGGCAAAGAATAGTTGATGAAGCTAAAAAAGCGTTGAATGCAATTGCTATAGCCATGAATGCCACAACGAAACAAGAAGCAGTTGAAAATTGGAGAACCGTTTTGGGCTCAACTTTTGGAGGATAAACGCATGACATACAGCAATACCCAAACTAGAAGCTTGTCGGAAACATTTACGATTGCTGACGCAAAATATCTTGCCTCACGTATCGCTCATGGCTTAACCATATTGCGCGTTTATTGTGGCCAACTTACTCCACAGAAGGTTCAAGATTTTGCCTTGGAGGCTGCGATATTATTGAAGTTTGGTTTATTGGAAAATGTTAAGTATGGCTATCAGAAGAATGGGGACTGGGTTTATGCCATCGGGTATTTTGTAAATAACCTGGGGCAAGTTGAAGCAGCAAACGATGCACCCAGCATTATTGATCTTCCTTCGAACCTTAACGGAGCATCTTGGTATTCCATTTTGACAAGACGTCAAAATCCTAGTTTGAGCAGAGAAGATTTGAGTCAAGTAGAACAATTATTACCAATAAAGCGATCAAATGGTACAGAGCCAGGATCGGCAAATGGGGCGTGGGCAACAGATGATTCTTATTCTCGTAATGGAGTCGGACTGATACGTCAACAATTTAGAAGTTACTGATATGAATAGCGATACTTTTGAAAACATTACTGCATTTCCTGATCCTGTTGCACAGGAGAGGTATTTGGCGCTTGTTGGGATAGACCATATAAAGGAAAGATTGGCTAAAGAGGCATCAATCATACTCAATCCATCCGGTTTAGATGAGTGGACAAAAAAATTTTATAAAAGGGAAATCCCAATTATTAAGCTTTTTAAAAATAGGCCTCCTTTATTTATTTTTTCTGGAGATGTTGGAACAGGCAAAACTGCTCTTGCCGAAACATTCGGAGATCAAATCGCTAGATCTGAAGAAGTCAAAATAGTTCTTTATAAATTAAGCCTCAACGCAAGAGGGTCTGGCATTGTGGGAGAAATGACGAAATTAATTAGTGACTCATTTGAGTTTATAAGGAAAGAGGCTCATTCTCAGGCAAAAACTAATACTGCACTGATTCTACTTATTGACGAGGCGGATGCTCTGGCACAATCAAGAGAAGTGACACAGATGCACCATGAAGATAAAGCCGGCGTAAATGCACTCATTCGCGGTATTGACTCTTTGAAGGACCTACCAACACCGGTGATGATTGTAATGTCCACGAATAGACATTCGGCAATTGATCCAGCAGTTCGGCGGCGAAGTGCTGTCACTTTTGAATTTGATCGTCCGTCTCGAGATCAATGTTATACCCTACTTAAAACATATTTAGATGATTTGCAATTGACAGAAGACCAGATAAATCAATTAGTGGCTATGTGTGTGCCTTATGATGGTTTAACTTATGGGTATACGTATTCAGATCTCACACAAAAAGTATTCCCAGCGATAGTTCTTACTGGCTATCCAGATAAAAAGATAGATTTTGAATCGGTGGTCAAAGTAATTGCTGACATATCACCAACAACGCCATTTTATGAGCAAATTTAAAGAAAATCTTGATCTGATTGAAAACCAGCAACAGGAATTTACCAAAAAAGGTATTTTACTCCGGAATATTCTCAGTATCTCCACGAATCACCCGTGGCTAAGTCTATTGTTTATCTTATCATTCGGACTGCTTACAAATGCGATTTTTGAGCTATTTAAATATCTGGCTACTTCTGCAAGTTTAGAAATGCAGGTAGTTACACAGTTATTTCTATTGGTTTTGCTTTTTACTAGTATTCCTATCTGGGTATATATAAGAATACGGTCCATTCATAAAGATTTATTTACACCAACACCATTGAGTCAAAAGAAGGTGTTAGTAACGGTTGTTTCTAATAGTCGGTCTGATTTTAAAGATATTCCTTCTTATAACGTTTATAAATCGTTAATCTACAATGATGGTGGACACTCAGCAGTCAATTCTCTGGAGAAAGTAGTTTTAATTGTTACCGAAGCCACACAAGTAAAGCAAATTGCTGAGACTTTTAAGACTGAAATAGAAAAGAGTGACCGACATGTTGAAATTTTTAATGTAACAATCACCGATAAATCGGTACTAGAAATTAAGAGTCAACTAGAAAGCCTTTTTACAAAATTAGCAGCAGATTATAAACCTTATGAAATTATTTCAGACTACACAGGGGGCACAAAAGATATCAGCATTGCTCTTTTAAAAGCAAGTGAAGACGAACTGATTACTCCAATCTACCTTAAAGATGCGGCACTGAGAAATCATTCTAAATATTAAGTAAACGCAATTGTCTCGCTTCTTCTAATTTCACTATTCTTGTCCTAAAAACACCCTTGGATTAACTGGTATTCCAAACACTCTTGTCTCAAAGTGTAAGTGTGGGCCGGTGGACCAGCCAGTGCTGCCTTCTGTGCCGATTACGTCACCTGGTTCTACTTCTTGATCTTGAGTCGCATAAATCTTGTCTAAGTGGGCGTATATGGAAGTTACGTTGTCGCCATGGTCGATAACGACGTGTTTGCCATATCCCCACGAGATTTCTCCTGCATAAATAACTTTACCACCCATAAAAGGAGTAATAGGATCACCACGCTTTCCGGCGATATCGAGTCCTGTATGAAAAAGTTGATACAGGCTTGATTTGGAAAACTCCAGCGTGATCACTCCAGTAGTCGGCCATACAAACGGTCCTTCTATGGACTTGTAAATGGAGCCATCCAAGGGATTTTTCAGCTCTACTACTTGGGTAACTTCGTTAATCTCTGCCAGTGTGTCCGAGACAACATTGATACCGGTCTGAGTCAGCACTATTACTGCGATTATCGGAAGCAGAATAACGAGCAAAAAAGCAGTAGCTACATACGCCAGTTCTCGGCGGTACGAGAAGATATTCCAGGCAAGAAATAAGTTCATGACGGTTGATACAGTTCTTTTGGATCAGTGGTAATCAGGGGATGTTCTTTTTCTGATGCCACTATTTTGATAGCTACATGGTTTTGATCGGCAATAATAATGGCTTCACCACGCTCACTCGTAAGTAAAAACTTTTCCTCGTACTCACTCAGTTTAAATTCTCGCGCTACATCCTTAATTGTTGTCGTATCTTGGCGCATTAAGATTCTCAGAGATGCTTGAGATGCGATTGCACGGCCGTACTGGTTGTTTAAGAAGTCGTTGGCTTGTTGGGAAATAATACTCACTCCCAGGTAGTACTTTCTAGCGCGTCTGGTAAGTCCAGCGACAAATCTGGCACTTTCCTCATGTTCCAGGAGTAACCAGCCTTCATCAATTACCAGGAGGCGTTTCTGTGGCTCCTTCTTGACCTGGTTATACACATAGTTGGCCACAATGATCAGCATGATCTGCCTGATCGACTCCGGTAGGTCTTTGATATCAAACACAATGAGCCGGTTATCCAACTCAATATTGGTTTGAGAATCAAACACACTGGAAAGAGAGCCTTTGACGAATTTTTCCAGTCTTGTTGCCAAAGTCTTTTGCTTGTCAGCTTTGAGGACCTTGTACAAGTCTTTAAGTAGTGGATACGACTCTTTTGCCCGTTTGTGATTGCTGTGGAGTGTGTAGCCAAATTCTCTGTAGGTTTTGATAATCGCCTTGTCCAATGCCGCCTTTTCCTGGGGAGACAAACCTTCCACCATCAGTGATATTACTTCAGTTAAATCCTGGATATGTTCGGCCAGACTGTTGCTATCAGCACTGCTGCTCAGTGAGAAATCAAAAGGATTAATTTTCTCCTGTGACCTAGCCGAAAGTTTGATATATGTTCCACCCAGGCTATTACAAAGCTGCTGATACTCCCGCTCCGGATCAATCACAATCACTTTGGTTTTTTGAATAAGTTGTCTCAAGATCTCCACTTTGGCTGCGTAGCTTTTACCGCTGCCAGATTGAGCGAAGGTAATACTGTTGGCGTTGTGCAAAGAAAACCGATCAACGATAACCAAGGAATTATTGGATTTATTGATCCCGTACAGGATTCCCGACTCTTGAACGAGTTCGGAGGACGTAAATGGAAACGTTAAAGCCGCGGAAGAACTATCAAGATTTCTTTTCTGGGATAATAGGTTTTCACCTCTAGGGAGAATTGACTGTAATCCCTCCAACTGCTGAAAACCGGCCACTTTAGTGTAGAAAAGTTTGGTTGCTAAAGTAGTATCAAGAAGTGTCGTGATTTTATTTAGTTCGTTCAACGAGTCTGCAATCAACGTCACATAAATCGATACCTGAAATAGTTTTTCTTGACCTCGGAGTATTCGGTCTTTGAGATTCATAGCAGACTCAAGCGGATCTAGAATTTCTGAGCCAATAATCCTGCCTTGCTGCTGCATAGTGCGCCTGGTGGATTCCAGTTCAGTGATTTTTCTGGTTAGTTTAGGCAGAGCCATCAGAGGATCGACTTGCTCGATATGGTAAGAAATATCGACGTTGTGGTTGAAATTAGTCAGCATCGAGAGCCAGCCGGTGGAGGCGATGTATGGATAACCGGAAACAAAGATAGTGCGGATAAACTTGTCTTCCAATTCTATGTAGTTTGAGTTTTCCTTGAGACTGGAATAGGAAATAAGATCGACCTGATCCTGATCTCCAAAGGCCAGTTCAATCCGTTTCTTTTGATCCCGGCGTTTTTTATTCCAGGTTTTATACTTTTTAGTGATGGTTTTGTATGAGTTAGAGAATATTTGCATGGTTGTTGATTGCTTCAAATGTTTTATGAGTCAAAGGTTGAGATTTAAGTTTTGAGGGATTATAGAAGCTATAGAACAAATCCAGTATTTCAAGGTTGCCTAATTTCCTGGTTTTCATCCCCAGTCGCTCTAAACCTTTGATGATAATGTCCTGATTAAGCTTGAGTTGTTCTCTGATAATCGAAAAATCGACTTTGCCGGACTCACTGGAGTCAGAAATAACGATATAAAATTTTCTAGTCAGGATTTTATTGCCTGAAACTAACTTCTTAATGAATTGCCCGTACTCTTTCAATTGTTCTTTGTAGATTTTGTTGGTCTCGTGATTGTTGTGATACATAAAATCAGCCAGGTAGCCGTCGATGTCAATCTCACGAGTTCGGATCAAAATCTGCACCGAGCATGGCAGAGAATTTAGGAAGTTTTGGAAGGTGTCAATGATTTGGTCTTGCTCATCTTCACTTTTCAACTCAAAGTTGACTGCCGAAGTTTCCAATATCATCCGGTATTTGTTGCCCGGCAAAATTAGTACTCCGTCTTTAACTTCTTTGATATTAATCTGGTGACGGGATGAAGCTTTATTAATCATAGTTTTTGACGACAAGTAGTCCTTTTCTGGTAAAGCGGATATTTATACTGGGGTTTCTAAGCAGAGATTCATAATCGAATGCCTCATTTGTATCTTCAGCCTGAACCTTAACTGACACTTTGGCTTTTGCTGCTACTGGTTTTCTTGCAGGTGGCAACACGATATCCCGTGAGTAAACGGTATTTTTGTTGAACACAAAGATATGTGGCCGGAAATAATAGATTGCCAAAACCGAAAGCCAGTTCAAGATAATTCTGCCTTTTATACGCAGAGCCAACACAACAAATACAGCAAACAAGACAATGATCAGAGGGATTTTATAGGTGGATAATACAAGTCGCTCCGGCATGACAGCATATACGGCTGTTGATAACAGCACTGGCATAATCAAAAGAATTATTTGCGTTAGTGTTAAATTCCCGGCAATAGTATCCTCAACCGTTGTCACTTGCGCCGGGATCACCGTACTTCTCATGCTGCCACCACCTTTCTGGGAGTTTTAACAGTCCTGGGTTTGGTAGCAGGTGCGGATTCGCTTTGTTTACTGCTAAATACATTCATGATTTGCCCGCCCATTTTCTTAACCAGCGTCCGGCCAGAGTTATAAAACATCAGCTGGACCATAAACGATTGGGTTTTAAGCAGAGTCAGAAGCAACCCCACTCCTACCAGAATAGAAATTAGTGAGTTTGTGCCAACTTGATCTGGTAAGGCTAGAAAAGCGGCTGCTAACTGGATAACCACTACATGTACCAAGATAGAGAAAATTGTCGTCAGATAGGTCTTGGCGGAAATCTCAGCAAAGTCTGAAAATTTTGGCAAAGCCCACTAGAAGCCAGAAAAACTACAATGCCTATCGGCAAAGTCAGTATGTAAAAGCCTAGAAAAACAATCGCCTTAAAGATACCAACAAATAAACCGGCTGCTCTAATTGCCTTTAAGCCGGAAATTAAATCTTTGTTAGCATAAATCAGATGAGAGATATGCTTGATATCGGGAATAGTACTCTTATTGACTGGAGAGGCTACTAATTGGAAAACTACCAATTCATCCTTTGAAAGCTTGGTCATGTTGCCGGTAATATATGCAATCGGATCGTGTTCACCCAATTCATCTTGTTTTTTGAGAGGAAATGCAAAGTGATTTGCCAGTCCAAATTGGGCAATAATTCTTTTGTGAGTATCAAAACTTTCAGGCAGATAATCCTTAGCCACAGTCACGCTTAAACCTGGGAGATAAGACAGTAAGCTCTTTTTAATCAGATCAGCATCTTCTTCGTTGACCCGAAGCAAATACCTGATCCCATCGTCCTTGGTCGATACTATTTCAAAGGCATAGCTTTTTTGATTTCCAATAAACCTTTGCCACCAGGAGCGTTGTCTAGCCAATCCGTGCAATAAATTAAACAGCTGTTGGGTGGTATATGAGCTTTTGAGTGTTTCTTTGGGTGGAGTGACTTCTAGAAAAGTATACGTTTCCTTTAGCTGGAGATATACGAGCACAAACTTGTGAACTAGGTAAAGCACTACGCTAAAAACTCCTATCGCGAGTAAAAATATGACGAGCCAGAATACAATCTCACTGAAAGGAATAATGGACAAAATCAGTTGGAATCTAGAGGACAAATTATCAAAGCCGGGGATAAGATATTGAAGCAGTGGGTTAGTGTTTAGAGTGTCCATTTTGCCTTAGTTTTTTACTAGAGGCAGATTAGCAAGCAGTCTATATCAAAACACATCAAGAGTAAAGAAATAACAGTCCAAATTGGTCCATATTTTGCCTTGACACTCTACTTGAAAGTATCTATACTATCCGTATAATGGATAGTTGTATAGAGCAGGTATGAGACAAGACAAACGGGTAAAACAAATTACAACAACATCTGAAACCTCAAAAACTTCGAGTGCTGACCACAATGAAGAATGGCTAAAAACGCTGGCCCATCTGATAGTAGACCGGATCATAGAAGACCAGAAAATCGGAATAGTACGGGTAACTACTAATAAACATCAGGTAAACGTATGAATAGCCAAACTGCTCAGGAAAATGCCGTCGCCGCCATCAGAATTTCATCCGTAAAGCAGGGTTTGCAGGGCGATTCACCGGAAGCGCAGAAAGAACAGATTGAGCGGTTTGCCCAAGCACACAACATCAAGATCAAGAAATTCTTTATCTTTATGGAGTCAGCTTCCAAAGAAGAACAACCTGTTCAGGAAGCCATAGATTACTGCAAAGATCCTAAAAACGATATCCAGCTTTTCATAATCAAATCCATCGATCGGTTTACTCGCGGTGGATCATATTTGTATGACCATTTGAAAATGCAGCTTACAAAATATGGTGTGAGACTGGTTGATATCTACGGCATTATTGGCAGCCAGGAAGTGAACACATTGGAACACTTGAACATCCAATATGATTGGAGCATTTACAGTCCAACTAAAAAGGCTGAAATACTCGAAGCTGAACGGGCTAAAGACGAGATGCGCGACATCATGACCCGCATGATCGGAGCTGAAATCCGTTATGTTCGTTTGGGATTTAGAGTCAGGCAGCCGCCATTTGGCTATGTGAACGAGAAAATTGAGACATCTCACGGCAAACGTGTGGTATTAAAGCCTCATCCAGAAGAATCTGAGTGGGTTATAAAAATGTTCGAGCTACGCGCTAGGGGTACCTTAAATGACGAACAGATCGTTGACGAAGTAAATGCGTTGGGTTTCCGTACCAGAAAAATGTACAAACGTGACTCAAAAGACAAAACAAAAGTGATCGGTGAAATTGGTAACAACAAGCTCAAGATAAAACAATTCTGGAGATTTATTCAAAACCCCATCTATGCTGGTGTTAATGTCGAAAAATGGACGGAAGGCCAACCGGTAAAGGGTAAATTCGAAGGCTTGGTATCTATAGAGTTGTACAACAAAGCCAATAAAGGCAAAAGAGTTTTGGTTGAAGAAAATGGAGAGGTGCGGTTTTGGAAACAAACACCAAAGCCTTGGCTGTTAAACAAACAGGTCAAAAATCCGGATTTTCCATACAAACGTCATGTTCTATGTCCACACTGCCGCAAGCCACTGTTTGGCAGTGCATCAAGAGGCAGGCTCGGCAAATATTATCCTGCGTATCATTGCAATAAACGCGGTCACTATTTCCGAGTACCCAACAAAGACTTCAATCAAACCATAGAAAACTTTGTAAAAAACCTGGACATAACGCCAGAATATGTCGAGAAGCTCAAAGCGCACGTTATGGAGTTGTGGAATCAGCGCCAGGATGAGCAGGAAAAAGATACTACTACTATCGAAGCCAAAATCTCCGAACTGAAAATGACTGCCAAAGCTATCGCCGAGAAAATTCGCTATCTGTCCTCTGAAGTGGCAATTAAATATATGGAAGAAGACCTGGTAAAAGTCGAGCAGGAAATCACGCAACTTGAAAACAGCAAACAAGAAAAATCAGACCAAGGAAAGGAGACTCAAATGGATGTTGTGATGGATAACGTAGGATATTTTCTGGAACACCTCGAAGAATTGTTGCTACACGGGCAAAATCCACTCAAACAGGCAGAATATTTCAGCCTACTTTTTGAAGAAACGCCAACTTACCAGGATTTGCTTTCTGGAACACCAAAATTAGTGCGATATTTAGGACTAAAACCGCAGTTTGCTGCGGCCTTAGTCCCTGAAGGTGACCCCACGGGGAATCGAACCCCGATTACAAGGATGAGAACCTTGCGTCCTA
>CAZOSM010000008.1:0-12108 GCA_964582715.1 uncultured Gammaproteobacteria bacterium | reverse complement strand
TTGAGACGTTCAAGGCGCGCATGGGTACGCACGCGCTCGAGCAACTGCGGGCCGTGGTCGGCGACTTGGAAGAATGGATTGCCTCCCAGATCGAAGGCGCGGTGTACGCCCTGGGAAAGTCCTCCTCGGCCGCTTAGGAGTAGCACCCGAATCGCCCCGATGGTATCGTGACCCCGAATCCGGGGAATGGCGGTACACAACCAGCCGGGAGCTAAACCGCATCGATCGGGAGACGCCGACGAAGCGCGAGCTCGCGCAGCGCGTTTCCGCGGCCCTGACGGGTCCAAAAGGCTCCGATTTGCTGCAAGAAGCGCTTCGAAAGCGGCGCGAACGCCTCGAAGAGTAAGAATGGCCCTACAAGCGCAATACAGGCCCTCTGACGAACGGAGGGGCGCACAGGTATAGAATGACCTGTCGCCCCTCTCCCGCCTCTCCTGCGCCTTCTGGTGCGGTCGTTTTATGTCGCCTTCAGGACCTTAGCCAACCAGCCACCGACCTCGTACCCGTCGTTGCCGAGCTCAACCAATATCACCGTGCCATCCTCCGCCTTCGACCAGTTGACTTCCGGGCCGTCATCCTCGAGCTCGTTGAGGTGATCGGTGATATCCTGGTCGTAGGCGTTGGTGCGCACCACGTCGTACCCATCGCGCGACAAGCGTTCGAGCGCCGTGCGGTATGTGAGTGTCTCCATCAATCCCAACTCCTTTCTAAGTGCCCGGTCCAAAATCTCTTCCATCGGCTCGCCGGTCTCGGCGGCTCGCATCCGTAACGCCTTGTGTACGTCGTCCGCGGTGCGGTAACCGCGGGGCCGTCGCTCTTGGGTCATCGTCTCTGCCTCCCAACGCCGGTATAAGGCCCCGGATGGCCGTGGGGCCGTTATCCCTCAACAATCACGATCTCGCCATACGACAAGTCCATGTCGCCGAGCTCCTCGGCGTAGCGTCGGCCTTCGGCGATCAGCTCCTCGTCCGATAGGTGTGCGTGCTCCTCGCTGGTCAAGCGGACCTCTGCTCCGGTGTTGCGGTCTACCCAATACGCTGCTCGATATGCCATTTCAAATCGCCTCCTGTGGTGATTTACAACCGGGGATTGTGGCTCCCCGGTAGGCCGTGTTTCGTTAGTTCGTCTCGCAGTCGCCGTAGCAATAAGTTCCGCACCGGCGGCAGATTCCGAGGCGTGCGGCGACTACCGGGGCCGCGTCGACCTCTTCGCCCTGCTTCGCCACCGAGCTGATGGCTGCGTGGGTCTCCTCATCGATCTGCACGACGACCCGGTGCTTTTTGCCTTTATACACGATCTCACCAATGATAGCCCGGTTGTTCTCGTGACGTCCCAGGACCGGGAACTCCACCTTTCCGACGCCGTCGACTTCAACGTCCAACTCGAACCGCGTCTCCGGGACCGCCACTTTGTCACCGTCTGCCCAAATGACCCTCTCTTCCGTGACCCATCCGAAGTTGATCGTTAGGTTCTTGCCGGTCAAACTCTTCGCTTTGATCGTGGTCATCATCGGTTCCCCCCGTTTGGTGTGTTCTCCTTACCTCTTGTCTATATTATAAGGTGCACATGTGCACATGTCAACGGTTTATTTAAAATTCGTGGCGAATATATACCGGATATGCTTGTCACGTGACAAGGATTATCGTGGTGCGTTTGCCGAACTCTTCACATGTGAAATCCTTGAGCACGGCGGAGGTGACCCGGCGCCTGGGTGTGAGCCGCCAAAGAGTGGCGCAGTACGTCACGGACGGCAGGCTTACTCCTTTGTTTCCGATTACGCCGCGCCAAAGCATGTGGTTCTCGGAGAAGGAGGTGCAACGTCTTGAGAGGGAGCGACGAAGGCCGGGGCGTCCACGCACGAAAGATGTTTAATCGACCGTTTTGGGTCTCTCCTCATACGAGGGTCCGGTTTCGTGAGCGTTTTGGCCCGATAGCAGATGCTGATATGGAATGGATACTCAACGTCCAGATGCAGCGTCCCGAGATCCCCGATGCTGCCAGAATCGACATCACAAAGCGTGGCCCTGCGCTCTTGTACTCAGTGATAATCAACGATACACCCTCTACGGTCGTCGTCTCAGCGCCATCCGATGCAGACATATCAATGCTGCCGCGACCCGAAAACGTGTGGCCTGTCATTATGACGGTCTATCCGGGACGCAAACACATCGCTAAGTATCGCCGCCGTGTCGAAGAGCAGCGCGCTCGGCCAGTCAAGCCATTCGAGCACACCTGGGAAGAGTGGGAAGTTGAGACGGTTCGGCTTATGCGATGGATCGGCTACACAATGCGCGAGATGGCGATGCTGCTCCAACGCACAGAAAGGCAAATCGAGCGGCACGTACCGATCATCCAGCCGCGCTGGACAGAGGACGAACTGCAGATGATGTGTGATATGCGCTTTGCCGGCAAGACCTATGCCGAGATCGGGGCAAAGCTTGGGCGATCGCCGCAGGCATGCAAGAATCGCATGTTGCGCCATCGTGAGTGGGTGCTCTCCGACCCGGAGCGTGCTGCTTTCTTACGGCTTGTCTACCTGTTCAGGAGACCCGGGAAGCTGCTACGAATGATGCGCAACAACGACATGGTGGGGCGGCTCTCGGTACTGTGGGAAGGTGCCGGAGAGGAGGAAGAGGCATCCTAACGCCAACGCAACTGATCTATGACGCATACCAACGAACGCCCAAACCATTGCCGCTGCCGAACGGGAAGACCGCCGAGTGGCCGGAAATTGAGATGAAAGACCTGCCGGACCCGGTCTGCTGGCTCTGCGGCGGGGAGACTGGGGGCCGAGGTCGGCCGCACAAGGACATCATCCGCAAGACATTTACCAACACGCCGCACGCAAGGGCAACCCAGAGCAAGAGTCTGTGTTCTGCGTGTGCATGGATATTGTCGCAGAAGTACATTCGCAACTACTCGCTCCTGGTAGTGGATGGTGTGTTCGAGCATCCAAACAGGGGCCGGATTCGGGAGGTGCTTATCGACCCGCCGGATCGGTTTCCCTGGCTGTTGTCAATCGCGGTGAGCGGGCAGCTTCACATTTCGTTTCCCGGGCACATCAATCGCTCGACGCGAGACATGCGGGTGCTTGTGGAGCGGATCATGACGCCGATTCCGGCTGAAGGGATCGCCCACGTACTCGAGCCCGTCGAGGCTCTTTATACCTTGGGGTTCAGCAAAGAGGAGATCGTCAAAGGCAGTTATCGGCAAGACCGGGTGCGGAAGGCTGGCCTGGCACTCTGGAAAATGCACGAGGATCAAATCGCACCCTTGCGGGGCGGGCGACTTCTCGACCTCGCCGTGTATGTAGCACAGAAAGGAGCGGAGGATGATCATCCTGCCAATGCCAAAAAAGCCACCAGTAAAGTGTCAAGGGTGCGGATTGACCAAGAAACACAAGTCCAAGGGGCTCTGTTCTAGATGTTACGCAAGGCACCTCCGGGAACAAAAACAAACCAGGGAAGTCAAGCTCTGCGAGTGCGGATGTGGCACAGAGATACCTGCCGTGGGTTCGCATGGCCAACCGCGGCACTTTGCCAACGGCCACTATCCACGAAACAAGAAAGAGCCCCGTCCGTGCCAGCGGTGCAATAAGATCGCAGAGCGCTTAATCGGTGAAGTCTGCATGACCTGTTACTCTCAACTCCGGTACGCTCGACATCGCCGTGCTGGAAGAATCTGCAGTGTCGAAGGTTGCGACAAACCTCAACACGCCCGATCGTTATGTTCGATGCACTATCAAAGACTAAAAATACGCGCTGATCTGACCACTAGTTATGAAACGCCGGCTGATGTTCGCTTCTTTGAACGAGTAAGGGTGACGGATTCATGTTGGCTGTGGGAAGGAACCCAGAACGGGGTGGGGTACGGCGTCTTTGCTATTCCGAAGCACGAGGGTAAAGCAAAGAAGATGGTACTTGCTCATCGATGGATCTACGAACGAAAGGTGGGACGCATACCCGAGGGCTGGCATGTACACCACAAATGCAAGAATCCCCTCTGCGTGAATCCCGATCACCTCCAAGCTGTTAGTCATGCGGAACACATTCGGATACACGACAGAGAAAACGGTGGTCGCCGTAGGAGGAGGAAAACGGGTTGATATTTGGTTTCGATACAGACGACAAGCATGCTGCAACAGCGTCTTTGGTCCTCTATGCGATTTGGCGCTCACGTGACCGCAACAAACTCAAAATCACGCCGGAGATATGGGGCCAAATAGAACGTGCGGTTAAGTCAGTTGCCAAGCGTTCTAGATTCATAAACGAGTTCATGGAGAAGTTGAAAGTCAAGCTCAAGTGCTCGACCATCTCGCCCCGTTGGGCGGCCACCGGCGGCGAGGATCTCGTCACAATGCTACGTGGGCCAGGTGGCGAACTTCGCCAGGTGTCGCAGGAGCGGCGAGAGTTTCTCACCGGGGTGCTCGCCGAGGCCGACGACCGGGCCGTGCTCGACGTGGCATATCGCCAGACCGCGTATGTCGTGTTACTGGTGCGGGACCGGTTGGAACGGGAAAAACCGTTCGAAGCGGATATCGTGAGACAATTCGAGGAGGCTGAAACCGTTGACACAATCCAATGAGGTCAGGACATACCGTTTAGATGGCGAGATTACGATGTTGGCGCCCCTGTCACACATCGGCGAATCGCATGGGACGGACTCGTATCTCGCCGAACAGATCGTGATCGGACCGGACGGTGAGCCGGTCGAGGTATTCGTATACTCTGGCAACGCATTCCGGGGCATGATGCGCGACCAGGGAACGAAGTACCTTCTGGATCGACTGGGCGGGCTCGCTGTGCCGGTCGAGACGTTCCACCTTCTGTTTTCCGGCGGATCACTCGGGAGCGAGACGCATGTTGACATCGAGCAGGCGCGCATGTATCGGCGCATGCTACCTCTCTTCTCCATCCTGGGTGGCGGCACCGGCAACCAGATCATCGGCGGCAAACTCCGTGTCGGCCAAATGTATCCTGTTACTGAGGAGTGCGAGCGGATCCTGCCGCCACGCTACCGCACCGGAAACCTTCCGTCATGGCGGCGATGGACAATGGAGCAGAGTTACACGCGCAAGGACGACTCCAAGGACGAGCGCTTGCGGGGGTACTTGGCTGGGAGTTTGGAACAAGAGATCGCTGCGCTGGAGGGCGAGATCGAGGAAGCGAAGCTGGCGCTTGAATCAGGCGATACAGAACGGCTAAGATCGTCCGTCAAGCCCGTAAAACCTGCCCAATCCTCCAGGAAGAAAGATCAACCCCAGCAGATGCGCTACACAGTGGAATGCCTCGCCCCAGGTTCGAGTCTCTATCAGCGCATCGAACTGGTCGACGTGACCGAGCTCGAACTCGGGGCGTGGGTTTCATGCCTGGCAGAGTGGAGCAAATCGCCCTACCTGGGCGGGAAGTCGAATGTCGGCCTGGGATTGTGCGAAGCGAAATGGGAGTACACCATTCCTGGCGTCGACGAGGAGTGGAAGCCGTTCGCTGAGATCGAGGACGGCAAATGCCTCCTGGGCAGTCCCGCTGAGCAGGCCAAAAAGGCGTATGACGAATTTCTGCTCTCGCTGTATCAGACATACATCGAAGGATCGGAAACAGAACTCAAGCAGCTCTTGGGGGCGACCGCGTAATGAAGCCTTTGCGCATCACGGCGACCATGAAAACGGGGCAACTCTGCTCCTACGATGGACGCATCTCGCTCGACGGGCTTCTCTCCTGGGTGTGGTTTCGGGAGCATCATCCAGAGCTGCTCGCGTACGGCGCGGAAGAGTCAGACTGGCCGGAGGCGGAGCTGCCGCTTGAGCGGCGCGCCTCAGTCCATGATCTCGGTGCGTGGTACTGGGCCGTCTCGCTTGGCCAGTATGAAACAACGCGCGAGTACGTCTACCACTGGCACCGGCGCTTTGCCGCGGAGCGGGAGCGATACATCGACCTCGCCGGCAAAAAGTCGGGGCGGATCAACGTCGCGGCGGGATACATGAAGATTTATCGCCATCCCGTTCCGGTGATCCTGACGCCCGAAATCACATGGTACGTCGTCGGCGACTTGGACGAGTTGCGCCGCATGCTAGTCCAGGTCGGGTGGATCGGTAAAAACCGTAGTCAGGGGTTCGGTTGGGTCGATGAGTGGCGAATTGATCCGTGGCCCGAGGACTGGAGCGAGCGGGGGCCGGACGCCCGCGTCATGCGTGACATTCCGGTATCGGAAGACCAGGCGCAGGGACACGAAGGAATCCGGCCGCCCTATTGGCACCGCCGCAACCGCTACCCCGTGGAGGTGTGGGATGGACCGATACAGGCTGGAGACTTATCGACTGTACACGCGCATGCCGGCTTTTCGGCGACGCGTTAAATTGGCCCTCGAACGGATCGAGGCGGCACTTGCAGAGGAGTCCTCCTCATATATTTCGTGGAGTGGCGGCAAGGATTCAACCGTGCTACTCGATCTCGTTCATAGGGTCAACCCGTCGGTGCCTGTCCTTCATGTCCGCAGTGACATCGAGTATCCCGACTGCGAGGCCTTCGTCGACCAATTCATCGCTGATCGAGAGCTTAATGCGGTGATCGTTAGGGGGCCATCGGCTTGGCAAGTACTGGTCGAAGAAGGTGGCCCATTTGGGCAGGTAAATGTGGCAACGTCGCGGATTGACCGGGAGTGTTTTTTCGAACCTATTGCCAGCGAAGTACGAAGTCGCGGGTTCGGGCAAGTGTTCCTCGGTCTGCGAGCCGAGGAGAGCAGGGCGCGAATGATGAACGTCCTCGCGCATGGTGTGCGTTACTACCACAAGAGTCGTGGTCTCTGGACGTGCCTGCCGCTCTCGTCGTGGACGGGGAAAGATGTGTTCGCGTACCATGTCGAGCGCCGCCTGCCTTGGTCGCCGATCTACGAGCGTACATACCTTCACCCGGATCCCGAGCGGATCCGGGAAGGATGGTGGACGACGGGCGAAGTGGCTCACGCGCACGGTATGAACGCGTGGCTCCGGTATCATTATCCGGAATTGTGGCGCAGGGCCGTTGATCAATGGCCGCAATTTGGAGCGTAGCTGTGGTCGACCGTCTTCGCCCCCTAAACCAGCCTCGCCCCATCCAGGTCACAACCGACGTAGATACGATTTACCGTGACCTCGTGACGGGCGAGTGGTTCTGGCAGAGGGCGTAAGGTATAATGAAGTAGACAACCCCCGAGTGAAACGCCCCGCCAACCTACTCCCCCGGCGGGGCGTTTCCCATTGAGGAGTGCGAGGGGCGGCTTTGTTTATTCGTTGTGTACATCTATCCGGGCCTAACTGGACACAGGCGATAAGCTGAACACAGGACGGATGCTGCCGCTCTCGTCTACGACGAGCTTGTCGAAGAGTGCATGTACCAGCGACTTCCGCTCGTCGTCCGTCAGATGTTCCCATTCACGCCGGAGTGATTGGAGTGCGTCTTCGAGATCACCCGCGGCGATCTCGGGCGATCCCGCACGAACCCGGCTCGAAAGGTCGGTGCTTAGCGCGCTCTCTTGGTCAAGCAGGGGTTGTAGGCGATCATACAACTCTTGCTTGGGCAGTACGTCGTCCATCAGGAGGGCGTACAGCTTGTCTTTCTGTCTGCGTATGTCCTGCAAGAGCGCTTTGATTCGCCGCACCTCCCGCTCTTCTTCCCGCCGATTCGTAGCCTTGATTGCGCGCCTTATGGCGGGTTCCGGGCGGGCGGCGAGTTTCAGCACGCTTGCCTCCACTTTCAGTTTAGGCAGATATCTCATGTCACAGGCTCCGTCATGCGCCGCTCGGCACACATAATACAGGTACTCCTTACCGCGACTCACCTGCCGCTTTCCGGTCATGGGACCGCCACACTTGGCGCATTTGAGGACACCACTCAAAGGGTACTGGCCGACTCTGGCGTGTGTCTGCGCGCGCTTGATGAGCAATTGCTGCGTTTGCCGCCATTGCGCGATCGGGATAATCGACTCATGCGTGCCTTCGGCGACAATCTCACCGTGATACTCATGGGCGCCTATGTAGACGGGATTTCGTAGCATGTAATGGAGAGAAGTCCGATGCCAACGACTTGCGCCTTGGCTAGTCGGCACCTTGCGCCGGTTGAGGTCCTTGGCGATCGAAATAATCCCTTCGCCCCTGCGATAGCGCGCGTAGACTTCTTTGACGATCTCTGATGTTTCGGGATCGACGACAAGCGTGTCGTCCTCGGTGATGGCATACCCGTAGGGCACCGCGCCCAGCCGTTGACCCTGACGGACCTTCTCCGCCAGTCCTTCTCGGACGCGATCGGCGAGCCGTTCTCGCTCCAGTTGCGCCAGGAGAGCGAGGAGGCCGATGACGAAGCGCCCCATGCTATCGTTGGTGTCGAACACCTCCGTTGCCGACTTGAGGCCGACGCCGTGCCCATCGAGGTATTCGACGAGTCGGTACAAGTCGGGCACGGAGCGGGTGAGGCGATCCAAGCGCCACACGAGGACGACGTCGGTATGCGACGCGGCGTCGGCGAGGAGGCGTTGCAACTCTGGTCGGTCGGTGTTCTTGGCGCTGCGCCCTTGCTCGACGTACTCGCCGACGATCTCCCAGCCTTGAGAGCGGCAGAAGAGGCGCAGACTGTTAATCTGCGCCGGGATGGAGAAGCCTTCTTTGGCTTGTTCGTGTGTCGATACACGGACGTAGAGGCGGGCTTTCATGGGCGACACCTCGTAACGGCGGAGAGTTTGACCGACCGGTCATCGCGCGCCGAATTCCGACTTGTTGATATGCTCCGCGACTATCTTCCACTCGCCACCCGATTTTCGCAATGTCATTTCCAACTCGTACACATCGCGCCACTTGAAATCGTACTCGCCGTCGGATGTTGTATCGATGATCAAAGAGATCTTCGCATTTGCATTGTTCCCGCTGCCATTTACAGACTCCACGACAAGCCGTACATCATCCACAGTCCAACCCAAGCCTTCGTATGTCCGAACGTCAACGTAGTCATACAAGTCCACTTCGGAACTTATAGTTACTTCGACCGACGAGTTTGCCGCCGTGAGTTTTAGTGGGAGTTGATACATCTCTGTGAGTTTGTCAGTGTTCTGGGTTTCGATTCGAAATGCGTACAAATCGAAGAATGCGCGTACCTCGGAACTCGCGAACGACGATCTGCCGCCTCCTCCGACGCAGCCGGACGCTATTACCGACAATACAACCAACATGACCGCCAACCTGGCACTTTTCACTCATTGCACCCCCGTGTTTTGCTCATAGCGGGACCGATCTCGTCCACGCCACCCCGTTGAAGCGACCGATGCGCTATCTTTAGTCCCACGCCCTCGGGTCTTTTCGCCACTTCTCTTGCAACGTATCTCGCAACCGCTGCGCTTGCCACTCAATGAACTGAGGTATCACAAAGAACTTGTCCACCAACTCCTCGAACGAATATCGTCCAACCCGCATGATGAACACGTCCTCCGGCACGAGGCGGTTTACCGCCCATTTGACGGCCTCGTGCTCCAATCGATTCAGATAGAGACGTTGGTTGTTGTTGTAGGCCACGAGATAGCGGCCTATCCCGGTGAAGTGGTGTCCGATCTCTTCGGCCAGCACGCAGCGCAGAAGGCGTTCATTCAAATGCAGCACATTGTGCAAACCAATCGCCGGCCTTTCTAATCGCGGATGTCGTATGTAAAGCCCTCGCAGGTTCGTCCCCAGGTCCCCGTATTCGACAGTGATGTCCTCCGCTTCGCAAAGCTCGAACAATTCACGTGTCTCTACCACCTTTCCGAATCCTCCCGCGCTGAAGCCCTTTGTGAATCCCCCTTTTCGATGTGTCGACTTGTGTGTCGATTTGTGTCGAATCGCCTCCATAACATAAATGCCCCCGGGATGGAGGCGATCGGAATGGCTTATGTGGATTTCTTACCCTACCCTCCTTGGCGCTTTTCTTTCTCTTGTTTGTCTATGAGAAACTCCAAGAAGCGTTCGACGTGTTGGCGATCCTCGTCGTCAAGCTCTCGGAGTTTGTTGGCAAAGGCTGCTTCGGCTTCGTCGAGGAGGGGAGTGGCGGAGGGCTCGCGGCCGAGAATGGCGTCTACGGTAACGCCCAATCCGTTCGCAAGACGTTCAAGCACAGGCGCTGTGGGCGCGCCACGTTTGTCTCGCTCGATCTCACTAAGGTATGACGGCGACACCTCGGCCCTTGCGGCCAGAACTCGCAAGGACAACCCGCGCTGAATCCTCATGCGCCTGACGTTTTCGCCAAGAGTCATAGATCGAATCCCTCTCGCCATTCACGTTCTCCTGTTCTCTATTATGAACAACATTGTTCGCCAAAACGAGTCCCTAATAACGAACTTTGGTGTTGACATCCGTTCGTTATGGAGATACGATACAGATGAACCACGATTCACTAATAACGAACGGAGGTGATCTAAATTGAGTCGAGTCAGAGCGCTGCGGCTGGAGAACGGTTGGAGCCTGGACGAATTATGCCGACGCACCAACGTTTCAAAGAGCAACCTTTGGTCCATCGAAACCCAAGGCCGTTCGCCCACAGTGGATATTGCTCGGAAGATCGCCTCTGCGTTCGGCGAGTCGATCGAGGAGGTGTTCCCCGAGGAGAAAACCGCCGTCGTATAGCGTCCCGGTACCATGTTATACCGCCGCGAACGCAATGAGTACAACGCAAACGTTCGACTTTTCACACACATGGAGGTGACAACGTGAACGCACTGGCTGCTGAGATCAAAGAGACGATCAAGATCAAGGGCATTACGCAGGAGGCGATCGCCCAGGAACTTCATCGGCATCGCACGTGGGTTTCTCGCTTCTTGAGCGGGAGTGACTTGAACGACGCCGATACGTTGCGGCAAATTGCAGAGACGCTCGATTGTTCTTGGCTTTATAAAGCTGCACATGAGGCTTTATGTGGCCTCACATTCATCCACCGCAAACTCGACGGCGATGCAGTCGACCTGCACCGCAGCAGCGTCAAAGCAAAGCTGCTGGAGGAGTTGGACGAAGCGGTCGAGGCGATCAAGGGAGTGGATCTTGTGAACCGGCCCCAAAAGCCGCTCACGGACGAAGAGAAGGAACGGGTGCTTGAGGACGAGCTTTTCCCGGTGTTGGGCGCAGAGTGCTCCATCGAGACTTATATAGCCGTCCGGTGTGAGGAGCTTGGCATCAGCCCCTCCGAGGTGTACGAGCGTTGGCACAAGCGCTTGGAGGGAAAGGGCTACACCAAGCGATCGAGAGGTGAAAAGCGTTGAGCCAGCAGCCTAGGGTCGAGGGATACGCGACGATCTACGACAGCGAAACCGGCGAGGTGTATGGCCGGATCAGCGCGGAGCGTTACCTCGCAGCCTGCGAGATCATCGAAGCGGCGGTACGCAGGCGAAAGTCGTTGGAGCGAGAGGGGCAGGCCGATGCAGACAGCGCTTGACACGAACCGCCTGCAACAACTCGCCACCGAGATCAACGTTCTGCAGCGCCAGACGGCGAGACAGTTGTTGGAGTTAGGCGAAGCGCAATGCGGCAAGGATGCTTCGATCAAGAGAATGGCCGAGATTGTCGGGCGGCAGGTTGGTTTGAAGCCGCACATCGCGGCCGAGTTGATGCTTCGGTTCGGAAGGGGAAGCTAACGTGCTCCAAGTCGCCAAGGCTCACGAAGTTCACGGACGCATAATCGCAAACGCAAATCTTGCTGGCGAGGCTTTGGTGGCTGTCGCCCGAGACCTTCGCACGATGCGGGACGAGAAGCTGTACGCCGATCTTGGGTACGAGACGTTCGAAGGCTACGCCGAGAGTGCTGTCGGGATCAAGCGCCGTCAAGCATACAAGTTCATTTCGGCGCTAGGTGTCCTGGAGTCTGTGGGCAGTGTGCAGTCGACTGCACAACTCGGTATCGAGAAGTTGGCCGCGATTGCCTCTCTCCCCGATCCAGACCGCGAAGAGTTCATCGCAGAACCCCAACCGATCCCCTCCACCGGCGAGACAAAACGCGTCGAGGACATGACCACCCGGGAACTGGCCGAGGCCGTCAAAGCCCGTAAGGCCGCCGAGCAACGAGCCGCCGACCTTGCACGACAGAATCAGCAGTTGGAGTTGCGGCTCAAAGAAGCGAAACAGCG
>CAZOSM010000007.1:0-13817 GCA_964582715.1 uncultured Gammaproteobacteria bacterium | reverse complement strand
TAGAGCAGGAAGCTGTTAACTTCAAGGTCGCTGGTTCGAATCCAGCCCGGGGAGCCAGTGTGTACGAATGGAGTTAAGAGTCTCTGTTTGTGCCGATGTGATGGGCTTTTTGCTCAGTTCTAACCTTCTGTATTTCTTTTCTAGGTCAGGATACTCGTTTTTGATAGGAACGAGCCAGTCATTAGAGTCGATAGATAGCTTTTCATCCTTTATTATCGGCACTTTTCCAAGTGCCAGTAAAATTTCCTTTTTCAGTTCTAACCCTTTTTTGCCCATTTTGTTAGCTCTTAGGAAAGTGGCTCTTGCATAGGTTGCAAAGACAAATGTCTTTTCAGTAAGCTCAAGCCACTTCTCGGCTCGTGTTTCTGTTTCCCGCAAGCGTTCTTTCAGTTGAGTGATGTTGCCTTGTAATGTATTTTTCTCTCTGATAAAAGCCTCATCGTCAATAAGCTGGCGGTATCTCATTCTGGTAAGCTCATCAAGTTGTTTTTGCGTGTCGAGCAGCGTTCTGGATTGCGTTTCGTGGATTTTACTTCTATCTTCAATCTCTGTATCGTTTTTCTTATTCAAACCTTCCAATGCCCACTCTAAAAACTCTGGCAGGATAGTGTAATTTTCTATTTCTTTCTCAATTTTAAGCTCCAAGTCATCTACAGCAATATTTTTCCTTTGATTACACTTAACTTTTGTCGTTCGCCTGGTGCAGTGGTAGTAGGTGTATTCTTTGACTTCACTAGTGCTTTTGATGAACTTCTTCTTAGTTTCCGCCGTATAAAGACAACCGCATACTCCACAACGGATAGAGCCAGTAAAAGCAAAGTCGTGGTGCTTGGGTCTAGGTTTGCCTTTTCTGCCAAGAAGCATTTGCACTCGGTCATACTCCTCAAGGGTAATCATTGGCTCGTGCGCCCCTTGATACTGCACGCTTGCGTTTTCAACAATCCCCGCATAAAACAGACTGGTAAACATCTTGTAAATGCCGCTTCTTGAAAGGGGGTTGCCGCCTATTCTCTTAAATTTGCGAGTTCTAAAACCCCACTCATTATTGGCAATATCTAAAATCTTCGGCGGCGTGTAGCTGCCCGTAAGCATTAAATCCCACATCTTGCGGATGAGGTTAAATCGCTCTGGGTCTTTGATGATGATTTTACTTTCTTTGTCGTTGAGATAGCCAAGTGGTGCTACTCCTGTTTGCCAGCCTTTCTCTAGTTTGGAGATCATGCCCCTTTTAGTGTTCTTGCTTAAGTCCAAAATGAACTGATTGGCTACGCCGCTCTCTACATTGAACAAAAGCACATTGTCTTCTGGGAGATACTGCCTGTCTATTGTCTGAATTGATTTGAGTATTCCTTGCTGGAGAAGCCAGCTTATTTTACCGCTATCAATGGGGTTTCTTGAAAGCCTGTTTATCTGCCAGCACAAAATACCATTTGCGTCGCCATTCTCAATTCGCTGTATCATCTCATCAAATACAGGGCGGTTATTAGGCTTTTTAGCTGATTTTGACTCTGTGTAGATTTTTTTAATATCCGAGCTGGTGTCGTTGGCGAGCTTCTTGAGGCGGTTAATCTGGTCGTCAATAGACTGTACCTGCCTATCCTCGCTTTCTGATGACTTTCTGGCGTAAAGGAAGTATTTAACTTTTGAGCTGTTTTGTATCATAGTAATTCTTGTGATTTGATCTTAAGGTAAGTGTTAAGTAATGTCAAGTAGTGGTAATTTCTTATCATTTTATTTTGTATTTTAACTTGGTTTTAAGTTTGGAATTAGTCTTTAATTTTTGCCTCATCAGTTAATTTATTCTCAACCATCCCTTTATACCGCCTTTTTCGATATTCCAGTTTCAAGCACCTTCTACAACCTATTACATCACTAGCAGGATGTTTGAAAAGCACCCCTACACGCAAATTACACAGAGGACACTTAAACCAAAATCTCGTACCATTGTAATTAGTTTTTGAGGTTGTCAGCGCTATGTTTAAGCCGTCTATTTCTAACTCGGATTTAATTAGGGCTTTTTTAAGTTCAGTCTTGCTCTTTTTTAGAAAATCAGAGATTTCGACCTTCTTACACTCCTCAACCAAAAGTCCTAAATTATTTGGGTTCAATGATTTCATCTTGTTGTTGGCTATCCTGCCTGTTTACATTAAATTGTTGATTTTGCCCTATGATGGCGTTTTTTACCTTCACATTTAGTGCTGGTTGTTTCAGCTCTTTCAGAAGCATGATGCTGGTGTTCAACTGCCTACTGGCAGACTCCAACCCCTTACTTAATTCTCTTATCACATTCACTTTTGAATCATTAAAAGTGTATCCGCCTTCTGGTCTTTCTATGAGTTGGTTTAAGGTTGTATCTAGTCTCATTGAACGCCAGTAGTTCGCCACGATTCTGTCAACCAGCATAAGCTCTATGGGTGTTTTACAGCCATATTCTTTTATCAACATACTTCGTGTTGTGGCTAAAAACTCATGGTATCTACCATAGCCCACATTAGTTGCCCATAAACCATTTTTGAGTCCGAATGCTTTTGTTATATCTAACTGAAGCATAGTTTTCTTTTCTTCTTCTTTAGCGGTCAATTTCTTTTTATCCAATAGATCAGCTAGCTCTCCCATTTTAGAGTAAGCAATAGAGAAAACCCCATCCTCAGTAAGTGCCTTGCGTAGTCTTTCAATCTCAGCTTGCCTTTCTTCTTTTTTTGTAAGCTCTTTACTTTGATTTTTTGTTTTTTTAGTCATATTTGTCTGTTATTACCCTGTTTAACATTGTGTTGATTAAAACTCGTTTGGTATTCGTCTCCATATTTAGTCTCTTCTTTCTTTTGGGCTTCCTCCAAAGTAAGAGGAATTGTTGCCATTACCTCCTCTGTTGCCACTTTAGCCTCAGGGTTGGTGGCAGTATTCACTTCCTTGTTTTATATGCTGCCACCTTTACTGCCACCATTTTTTGAACTTGAAATGGCAGTATTGGGAGTATCGGAAGCATTTTCGCTATCTTTGGAGGACTTGGTAAGTTTTATGGTTGACGATGATTTATCTTCACCATGTTCTGATTTTATGCCAAACGAGCTTAGGTTGGGACGGACTATTTGTATCTTCTTCCAAAGCCAGTTGGAAGCTTTAGGGAAACCGCTACCGCCTATTTTAAGATTAGAGTCCTCGGCAAGTTTAAGTAAAATTTTGTGCAAATCCGAGCTGCTTCCTTCCCACTCGTCCCTATCGTCCATAAACTGCAAAACGACTTGAGCTACCGCCGAGGAGTCAATAGCGGACTGGTTTTGCTTTTTAATATTTTGATTAAATGCTAATAAAAACTCCTCTTGCGTGCCTCCGAGGGCGAGTGCGGCGGCAGTAGCAAAAGTGGCGTAGTCAGCCATACGGGGCAGATGTCCAAGTTTTAAGTTTTCTAATTCAGCCAGGGTTTTTGAAAGGACTGTAAAAAGACCACCAAGTATACGAGGTAGTGCTTCTCTAAACTCTTCCCAAAAATCACGCTCTGTCTTTCTTTCTTCTTCTGGTATGCGTTCCATTTCAAGGATAAGAAGCCTGTCCAAGAGGTCGGGTTTTTCAGCTACTAAGTTAATCCCGTTCATGCCCAAAAGCGGCATTGTGTTTATTGTTATCTCGTCTGTGTCGGTGTAGAGCTTTCTTTTTGAAAAACTTGAGCCTGTAATTATGCGTGCAAAAGCGTCTGACATCCAATCGGGGCAATAAGACAGGTTGTCAAAATACAAGCAGTAATGTCGCAATGTCTTATTGGCAAGGTCTGCTTCGTCCTTTGGAGGGGACAGCAAATTACCAGCCCTTGAAGGATGGTGTGTTCCTGCGTTTGACGGGTCTAAAATACAGCGGGTTATTCTTGAAGCAGTTGACTTAGCACTCCCTTGGTCGCCGAAAAGTGTAAGTAAAGCCCTGGGAATAATTGGGTTCAAACCCGTAATTAAGTAAGTCAAATATAGGAGTTTGTCTGTTTCGTTTTTAAGGTTTACAAACTCCAATACTTTTGCCAAATCACCCTCAACTGGCTCTACTTGCGGAAGCTGGTGCGTAAATCTCTTAAACCTAATGGGTGCTTTATGAGTTACTTTCCATCCTGTTTTATCAATCCTTACAACCTTTCGCCCATCTCCTAAATCGTAGTAAATTACGCTATCAAGCATAGCAACCCTATTCCAAAGTTGAAGTGTTTTACCCTCGTGGACTGCCTTTGCGTAGAGATAATCAGCTACCTCCTTGTATGTGTCCCCACTAAAACTCTTGCCTGAATTTTCCATATAAAGTGAACTTAACCAGCCACGAAGTTTTCCGCCGTAAATTGGATACGCAACAAGTGGCTGCTCTGGAAGAATTAGATAAGGTTCTTCGTTTTGGTCAAGAAAAACAATTACACCCGCTCCAATTGCCAGCTCGCAAAGATAATCTACAAGCCTTTTTCCATCACCTTCCTTTTCTTCCTCCACAAAGGGCTGTGCGGTTTGCAATAACAAGTCAAAATATTCTTTATTTTTTCCAAGTCTTACGAAAAAGTCCGTTACATCAACTTTCTCCTCTATACCTTTTTTGGGGTTTGGCAAGTTCACTATGTAAGTAGTAATTTGTTGGTCAAGAAACATCTTCGCTATCCTTTTCGCCCCATTCTGCCCAGCCCCGTTTGCATCGTTGTCTTGGCAAATATAAACCTTGCCGACGCCCTGAAAGAGCGGTATCCACTCAGGTCTGAAATTGCCCGTTCCCACAGTAGCACTCACAGCTGTATAGCCTTCTTGGGTGAGCTTCATACAATCCCACTCGCCCTCGCAAATTATTATTTCCTGCGGTTTCTGCTCGCCCGTTAAAACAATAGAATTGAAAAGCCTGTTTCTTCCTCTGCCCGCTATTGAAAACATACCCTTTGCAGGGTTCGGATGTGTCGGGTCTGGTTTGTGTTTAAAGTTAACACAGTTTCCTTTTTCGTCAAAAATAGGTATCAAAATGCTGCGGTTGCCCCAACCTAGCTTGAATTGCTTAACCGTACCAATCGTGTAGCCCCGTTTTCCCTCCAAGTAATCCTTGAAAGAGCTATATCGCTCCAAAAGGGTTTTGTGATATTCCTCTAAAACTTCTGGGTCAATTGGCTCTGGGTCTTGTATCTCACGAGGCTTTTTTGAGACCTTGATATTGACTTCTTTCCCACTATCACCAAGTAGCTCAATCAAGTCTTTCAAACCTCCCTGCGTGTCACAGCTTCCTCGGAAGCAGATATATGCCCCCGTGCTGGTATTTACATAGAACTTATTAGCTTTACCGCAGGCGGGACAGGTAAAGGTTGCTTCTTGTCCACCTGATGTGATTTTATAGTCAATCCCTTTGGAGTCTAAATAGGAGAGTATATTCATCTTTTGTCATCCTCCTTTTCAGTCGAGAAGTTTTCTAGATAGTCAATCATTTCGTCTTTTGAGGTAAAAATTGAAAATGCCTTTAGGAGGTCTCTCTTGTTTGTATAAACCCCATCGTTGTAGATTTCCTCAAATCCCTCGGTCGTCCACCCTTTGCCATAAGTTATCTTAATGTAGTATTTATCGGCTTTTTGAGCCTGCATTATGCCCCTTAGACGCCCTTTACTGCTTCTGGTGGTATCAATTACCAACCTGTCGTTTCGCCACGCTTTAAAGCGCATTTTTAGCCTTGCGGTTTTGCCAGATTTGATATATTTGTGTTTATTTGCCATTGTTCTTTGTTCGAAATTATTCATAGTTAAGTTTTGTTAGGTTTTAAGTCTCCAGTCTCTCGGCGGCGTTTCTGCAACTCTCGGTATTCCACCTCGGTTATCGGCTTGTAAATCAATTCAACTAACCGCATTAGCTTCACAGCCTGTTCATACGCCTCCTCTCGGCTGAGGTCTCTGTGAAACCTTGCCTTGTAGATGGCTTGGAATTTAGTAATTTGTTGTTCAGTAAGCATAGGTTCATACAGAGCTGTAAATTCTGTTTTTCAACATTTTTGTGTTGTCAAAGAGAGATCGGGCGCTCACAAGAAGGCGACCAGCAAAGTAGTCGTTCACACACTTTTCAAGGTTTTTGGATCGAAGAAATACAAACTTAACTTTTTTGGGGTTATCCCGCACCAATGAAACAAGCTCAAAGCCCTCAGTTACGAGCGAAGCACTGCAGCCGAGGTCGTATGTAGCCCAGTATTGTTGTTGGTCTAATTGGTTGGTCATATAATTTCTGGAGCTTTGGCAATAAAAAAAGCCAAAGCGTTTATGCTTTGACTTTATAAAAAGGAGGTTTGGCTCAACTTGGTATTTGTTGAGTCAACAAGTTCAACAATGTGTTAGAGGAGTCTGGTGATTGTCAACTCTCGCCATTGGAAAAGCTTTTTTATGCCCAAGTCTTTTTCGACTCGTTGATTGATTCGTCGTACAGGATCATACACTCGGTGATAATTTTCTTTGGTCTTGGGCGACTTGCCATAGGAATCTTTGTAATAACCTGTTATTTCTTCATAAGCTGCCGACCAGTCAACAGGCTCACCTTTTGGATGCTTAAACATTGCTCTACAAAGGAAATGCTCATTTTTATAAGGGGGAAGGAGGCATTCTTTACCTCCCATAACAAGCGCAGCCTTTTTATCTAAGAATTTAATACCACCACCAACACCTTTATGCTTAGTTATAGTTTTTTTAAGGTGTTTCTCTGATGAAGATTCTAAAGAACGACCTTCTAAGGTTTTATTTTCGTTTCTCTGCCCATATGCAACGGCGTAAGATTTTAGCTTCTTTAAGCTAACTCCTACAAAACCAAATCTTGTACCACCAGTGTAATTTGTTCTACTCCAATTTTTGAAGCATCCAGCTTTCTTGAGTTTATCCAAAAAACCCTCTAAAACTCTCGACTCGTCCATTGTGTCTGCAAAATTGAAATCGTGATAGTCAATACTAAAACTATCACTTTTTGTTTTCTGATACTCTGCCCGCTCGATAATGAGGTTTATGGCATGGGTGAATTTATCTTCTTTAGTTGCCAAAATTCTTTTTTGTTTGAGATCTTGCCCATGTCTTCTCTCTGCAAGCACTTCTTTATGTTGTCTAATTCTTGCTTGCTCTGCTTTCTTTATTAGCTCATCCATGTTATCAGGAATGACCTCAGGATAATAAACTTCGTCCACGCCTGGAGGGAATTTTTTTTCATACTCACGATAAATCTCATTAAACTTTGTCCTGTCAGGCATTTCAAACACAAACAGCGTAGTAGTTCCTCTAGTGGGACGATAATCAAGACCTGTTTTTTTATGCACCTTTCTTTCTTTGGGATTGTCTATGTCGGCGATCTCTAGTGCTTTGTATTTTTTTTCTAATAAGTAAACGGCTTTTCTTGCGTCTTCAATGGATGGTGAGTTGGGGTCTTTGCTAGTTAAATCTTCGAGGTTAAAGTTAATAACAGTTAGAAGTCCATATTCTTGCAATTCCAACTCTCTTTTTATTGCTTCTAGTACCCACCAAATTACTTCTTCTGCTGATTTCATAGTCATTGTAATTTTTATTCTCTTGCTTTTATGAAGCTAAGAATGTAAACTAATGTTACCAAAAGTTAGGTTCAAACTCAATGGAACTATGCAACCACCTGAAACAGTCTTAAAACTACTTATAGCTTTGCCACTGGCAATTCTATTTCTCTACAGCTTGATTATTTTTCTGGGTAATCATTGGATATTGCGGGCGGGCGGCTCTACTGCTCACGAGAATTATCCAAAGGTTGTTAGTCAATTTAAGTCTGGATTTATTTTCATATCTGTAATCTTCGTTTTTTTCTTTTTGGTCATTTTTGGATACATCCCAAGTGAAGCAGTAGTCGCTCTAACATCTGTAGCTGCAGGTGTATTTGGCACGCTGGCAATAAAAGATAAAGGAAAATGAAATACTTATTAATTTTGGGGGCAATTTTTGCTATAGCTGTTTTGTATTTTTTCGACTTCGGTATTTTGAGCGGTAAAATTACAGCTTACCCCTTGAGTTGTGACAGAGAGAATTATATTGATTATCGTTGCACAGAAAAACGGTTACCACTCAACCCAACTACATATAAACCTAGTGCAGCAAGACAAGAGGTCATTTATTCAACTATTGGTTCTTGGGAAACCCTAACCAAATGTTCTGTCTCAGATAGAAAAAATTGGACTTGTAAATACAATGACGAGTCTGCTGAGTTTGGTTTTGACAATGGTCAATTTTGGGAAGTTTCGTTAGGTGAAAATATTTATGGTGTAGAGTCAGCCTCAGACGACTTATTTGAAGTCCAATATGTTCCTAAATTTATTTATAGATTGGAGGAAATGAAATGGTGGTAAATACAAAGTTACTCATTGTCATTACAGTTGCCAGCCTTTTAGCGTTGGCGTTTTCTATAAAAAACTATATTGACAATCAAATTTTATATTGCGATTTGCAGAAAGGATTCTATGCAGAAAGGATGTTCACCTATCCGATTTTAAGAACTATTGACGACCCAGACAATTACGGAAGGGAATATAAAAACCCACTCACATCAGATAGCAGATACAGGAATTGTGAATTTTTTAGCAAGTATTTTAAGTGATATGAAGAAAAGCATTTTTTGGATAGTAATTGTTATATTTACCATTCTCTTTTATTGGTTTCAGGTAAGACCCGCCAAAATCAGAAGTGATTGTGGATTTGAGCCTACAATGCTATATAACAAGGACGAAAATGCTGGCATGACTTACGAAGAATTTTACGATTTTTATTACAAGAAGTGTCTGAATCAGCACGGCTTAAGCAAATGAAAAAAAATAACAAACTACTCAAACTATCAGAAGCTGCGGAGCTGTTAAATGTGCACCCCAACACACTGCGTAAGTGGGACAAGAAGGGCATTTTGGTAGCTGTTCGTTTTGGTGAGAGAAAAGACAGGCGGTATAATAAAGAAGATATAATGAAATTACTGAACAACAAGGATAAGCCATAAATTGATAATTTAACTGCCTAAACCTCGCTTTGCGGGGCATGGCAATAAAACCTTGTCAGGAAAAAGCTCCTCGTCTGGAGCACCTGACAAGGTCATATCCCGAAAGGGGTATGGGTAGCGAAAGCTATCGCCGGCGGGGAGCTTTTTATTACCCGCTTAAACAATAAGTATGAAAATGAAGAATATAAAAATCGAAATAATTTTCCTTGCCCTCATCCTATTTGTTGGTTTTTCTATTACTCCAGAAAGTATCCATGCGCAAAGTTGTGGAGAAGCAGAATGGAATCGGATAAAGCAGAAATATGATTTGGACACATTGCTTCTTAAAATGCGGGAACTTACTAACACATCTTCGTTTAATCAAACTCTTTACGATGCTTATAAAAACCACTATGAACAATCTCTTATAGCTGCAGAAAGGGAATGTGCGGCAATTGGAGCAGATGAGGCAGATCAGTTAAAAACTACTGTCGATAATTCTCAATCTACTCAGAGTGAAGTTCAAAGGCTTCAAGAAAGATTGTGGCAAATTGAAGATGAGAAAACAAAATTGCTTTGGGCGGAATATGAAAGAGCATTGCAAAATTCACAAAATAGTTGCCCATCAAATTCAACGAAGATAGGAGATGAGTGCTGGTGTGATGCAGGCTATGCAAATAACTCGACTCTGACAGGATGTATTAAGGTAGAGCCGACACCTTCACCCTTTGTGCTGCAGCAGAATAAGCAAACACCTCCTCTTACAATACAACAGACTAAAAATACAGAGCCTGCTAATAGCCCAGAAGCCAGTGATGCGGGTGAGCTAGGAGAGGATAATTCTTCAGGGATAGAAACAGAGGAGATAGCGGAAGAACAACCTCGACAAGGGTTCATCACAAGAGTAGTTAGTTTTGTTAAAGGGCTTTTATCAAAGATTTTTAGGCTATGAAGAAAATAACGAAAGACATTGTGGCGAAATTATTCACTGCTTCCCCTTTGGTTACTATCGTCGTAGTAATTTTGGTCTTTCTTCTTGGTCTTTTTTACTGGTTTCAGATTAGGCCAGCAGAGGCGAGAAAAAATTGTATAAAACAACAGGCTGGTGCAACTCGATTTTTAGGAAAAAGAGTGAGCTTTGATGAAAACAAATTCGAGGCTTGTATGTTGTTACAAGGAATAAAACCATGAGAATTAAATTACTTATTGTCGTTCTGTTTGTCTTTCTACTCACCGTTGCTGGATTTTTGTGGAGGCAAAACTATATACAAGAAAAAAGGATTGAAGTCTTGATTGATTTGGTAGAAAACAAGAACGAAGAGAATAAAGAGCTTCTAATCGATCGCTATAAAAATAGAGACATCCAGCAGATGCAGATACCCATACAAGAGGAAGAAGTTGTTAGCGAACCACGAAACGAGATCCTTGAGAACAGGGAACAAAAATGCCAAGAACAACAAGCAGAATACAATAGTTGTTTAATTCGGTACAACACTAAAATGATTGAATGGCAGAATTGCCAGTCAGGGAATAAAACCTTTGGTTGTCCGTTAGTTGCCCCCAACAACTCATGTGGTGCGAACATCTCAAGTTGGTGTAGAAAACAAATATTGGGGCATTATTAAGTATGAATTGGACAAAAGCGATAGGGGTTTTACTCCTAGTTTGTTTCCTATCCGTCAGCTTTCTCATTCTATCTGGACGTGCTTTCGGTCTCAAAGATATTCTTGTTGTAATGATTTTGTTTGGTGTTATTGCCGCCTATCTTTTCCGAGATAGACATTTTGATCCTCCTGAAAAAAGACGATTGCCGTAAACTACAAATCAATACGTTAAGAGAGTGATCCACCGCTAGTTACAGCGGTTGAAGATAATTTGAATATTTTAGTTGTCCCTATCCCAAAGAGTAAAAAATCAATAGGTGTTGGTGTATGCCCTCAATCGGTGCTTATAAGGTAAAATAAGCCTAGTATGAAAATAGTGGGGTCAACACCTTATGCCACAAAGAAAAAACAAGATTGCTTTTGAGGAATTGGTCTTAGAAATGATGCCGTTTTCTAAGCAGATATTAGATTGGTGTAAAAAACACTCAGAGTTTCAAAAGGCCTTGAAGGTAATTTACTCAAATAGGTTTATAGCTTTAGGTGCAATAGTCACCTCATATTCCCCAAACTATCCTGAAGACGAGGTTATTGGTATCTATACTTATGATTACAAGATTGAAAATCCAAAATTTAAACAAGACTTTATTGTAAATAAAGGGAAACAAGATAAAGAATTTGTGCTTTATACAAGAAACCCTGGAGGTCAAAGTAGTAGATATGTTAAGGACATAAACGATTTTTATAAAACGTATGGTAAGGGTGGTTTCTATTTAAACTCTCATCATCTGACTCTCGAACAATTACCCAAGGAAATTAGAGAGAGGGGTAAAAGAGCAATTGCGTTGGCTGAAAAAATACAAAAACTAGGCGGTTTCGTTAAACCGACACAAGACCACATCGACAAAATTCACAATGCGGTTATGAATGAAAAAGCTGGAAAGTGGTTTACCAGAGAAAAGTTAAATAAGTAGCACAGCACAATCGTTATTTGTTAGGTTCAAAATCTACCCAACATATTTTTTGCTCCCATACAGGTCTAAAGCCGCCGTTGTCGAAAATATATCTTGTTAATTTTTCTTCGCCATTATTCCAATCAATTGTTTCATGAAGAGTAAACCCATCACCGTTGTTTACGGGTGATATTCCAATATTTGCTCCTTCAGCTTCAAATATAATCTTACCGTTGTCGACGACTTCTATTACATGTGGAGTGTGATTCATGGCAACACTACCAATATAAATTGTTTCTTCTACATCGTCCCCGTTAACATCAAATTTCTTAGTGAACCAGTCTTTTTTGCCCCCAATCTCGTATAAGTCTTTTTCAAATTCGTTAAAATTAAAGTCTCCAGACGGTTTTACGACTTCACCGTCATGGATCATTTCTGGCGGTTCAGATATTTGAACTTCATTAACAAAACCCCTTAGTTTTTTTGCTTGGTCTTCGGGTAAATCTACTTTTATGATGTAGGGGCAATTCTTTGTATTTACTTCGACTTTTTTTGGTGGAACAGTATTTTCAATGGAAGCGTTTTTTGTACTTCCTATAAAATAACCAATTAGCAACCCGACAATTCCTACGCCGATTAAGCCTAATTTAATCTTCATATCCAGCATATTTTAACAGGAACAAAAGAAATAGTGTAACGAGGGGTGGGGTAAGTTCAGGCATGAGCGTACTCTCTCAAATCTGGGATGTAAATATACTCATTTTGCTGTCGTATAATGTTTCTAACGCTATCCACAGTGCGGAGCTTGTGACAAAAGTGTGTGGCCAGGACGTAGTTATACAAATTCTTCAAGTAAGATAGTATAATCGCGGCAAATGTTTTCTTGGTTAAGGAGAGTCCCTGGTTTTCGATCTGGCAAGTGGTGGAAATCTATAATTGCCTCTGGTTTTTACTTGCTTGTCTTTGTAATCTTGATGGTTATTATCCTTCCTTCCGCTCCCTCCCTTACCTTAGAAAAAAATGACCCAATCAATAAAGGCTCTGTTTCTATCGCTGGTAAAACCTACTCAGGAAAACCCGTGTATCTTATCAAAGATAATGAGGTTATCCAATCAGTTAAGTCTGATTCCAGCGGGAAGTTTTTCTTTGTCTTGAATGACCTAACCGATGGCAGCTACAACTATATGGTTGAGGTGTGTAGCTCAGAAGAAAAAGGAAAGTGTAGGAATGAAAACATCGTCATTACGATAGATCAAACCTCTCCCTCTAAGCCAGAAATTTTTTTACCCGACAATCTTCCTGATGATAGCGAAGAAGAAATTACTATCAAGGGTGTTTCTGAGCCTAACGTAAAAATTGTCGCCTCTATCCAGGATAACGAGTTATCCGCTACTACAACCAACGATAAAGGCGAGTTTGAGATTAAAACCGGTTTGGTTTTAGGTGCTAATACAATTAGTGTTAAGGCAATCGATGCTGTTGGCAATGAGAGTGCGGTTGGCGGGACTTTTGTGAACTTTAACCCTTCCAGATATAAGGCAAAAGTAATCAATGTTGTTGACGGCGACACCATCAAAATCGAAGGTGGTCAAGTAGTCAGGTATATTGGAATCGATACACCTGAAACAGTTCACCTCAGTAAACCAGTCCAGTGTTTTGGCAAGGAGGCTTCCGATAAGAATAGGGAGTTGGTTGAAGGCAAGGAAGTTAGGTTAGAAAAAGATGTTTCTGAAACCGATAGGTATGGCAGACTTTTAAGGTATATCTGGCTTGGTGATGTGTTGGTGAATGAATACCTAGTTAGGGAAGGTTATGCTCAATCAAGCAGTTACCCTCCAGATGTAAAGTATCAAGATAAGTTTGTTGAAGCCCAAAGACAAGCCAGAGAGGAGAAAAAAGGGTTATGGGGAGATGTCTGTAATGTCCAACCCACTCAAACCCAGCAAAAGACTACTACCCCAACTCAGATTATTCAGCAGACCACTACTCCTACTCAGCCTCGACCATCTAACCAAATTTCAGGGAGCTACGCTTGCGATTGCTCAAAAACTTGCTCTCAAATGTCATCTTGTGCCGAAGCTCAATACCAGTTGAATGTTTGCGGATGCGGGGCAAGGGATGCAGACAAGGACGGTATAGCTTGTGATAGTGATTGCCAGTAAATTATTTTATTTATCTAGCTTGAATTTGGCTAATTTTTGCTATGTGTGTTTGAGTGTTTGTTTTTTGTAGATTAAGGGTGTGAAGAGAAGGAAAATAGCCAGAATGGCATTAAGGGACTATAATGATCTAAATAGGCTTATTGAAGAAGTGATAATCGG
>CAZOSM010000006.1:0-43273 GCA_964582715.1 uncultured Gammaproteobacteria bacterium | reverse complement strand
ATATTATATATGATAATAAATCTATGATTAAGTCTTTTAAATATATATATATATTCATTCTGATTTGTTTTATTTTAATTTCTTTTCACTTTTTCAGTAATTGGTATATTCAATATAGTTCACAAAATATGAATGTAATATTAATTTCAGTAGACACAGTAAGACCAGATCATCTTTCTACTTATGGTTACCGAACCCAAACAGATCCATTTCTAAAAGAGTTTGCAGAAGAATCTTTTATTTTCCAAAATATGTATACTCATATTCCTCAGACATATCCTTCATTTGCTATGTTATTTACAGGGCGATTACCTGTATCTACAGGGGTCTATAGTAATGTATTGGTAACAGATGATGGTGAACTATCAATGAATTATACAACGCCTATTAATCATGGAGTACCTACTCTTGCAAAGAAATTACAAGATGAAGGCTATTCGACAGCTGCTTTTATAACGAGTGGAGTGTTACATAAAGACTTTACTAACCTTGATGAAGGGTTTGATACCTTTAATCAATTTGAGGTACATGATATTAACGAGTGGAAGCAAGATAGAAAACAATATATTGATTTTATAATAAAAGCTAAAAATTGGTTGGCTGAACATAAAAAAGAGAAATTTTTTTATTGGATTCACTTGATGGACCCGCATAGTCCTTATTATCCTCCAGAAGATCAAAGATGTATCTACCAAGATGGTGAAAGTTGTTTAAGTCTACAGAAGAAGTCATTTGAAGATCTTAATAGTTTTAAGAGTAGATATTATGCTTGCACAGATCAAGCATTACCATTAGAAACTGCAATGCTTTACCAAAATCTGTATGATGCCGAAATAAAAATAGCAGATAATCTCTTTGGTGAAATATTACAGGAAATTAGAGACAATCAATTAGATCAAAATTCTTTAATTGTCTACTATTCTGATCATGGAGAAAGTTTTGAACATAATTATAATTTTGCACATGGAGAGGTATTATACGAGTCAACAGTAAAAATTCCTTTCATCATGAGACATCCATTTATAAAAAAGCAAAAGACTATCTCTACTTTAACTTCAAATGTAGATATTGCCCCAACTATTCTTGATCTTTTGTCAGTTCAGTACGATAAAGAGTCAATTGATGGGACAAGTCTTAAAGGCCTTATTCTATCGCCATACATCTTTTCTAAAAGGGCTCGAGAGGAAGATAACAAGGCTATGTATTTTACAAATTATAATGTTACCAAATATGCTATTCGACAAGGTGATTATAAATATATCTACTCTTTACCTCATGCTTGTCTATACAAAGGTCAACAAGAAGAATTGTATAATATAAAGATTGATCCAGAAGAACAACAGAATCTCATAGGTGAAGAACCTTATACCACCAAAGAGTTAAAAACCAGCCTAATGAACTATATATCAAAATATGATATAGAAACTATAGAAGTAGATAGGGCAGATAATAAATTAAAGCAACAGCTTATTGATGAGCTAAAAAGCTTAGGATACTAAATAAAGATGAAAGACTACTACATACTTCTTATTATCTTTTTCTTAATTGTAGTTGGAACAATATTAGAAAAGAAGGTGATATCTCCTCGTACAAACTATGTTGTCGTAGGTACTGCTAATCCTGGTGAAATTATGTTGTATACCAAACAATCTTCACAATTACAGTTCATCAAAAAAGTAGATACGAAATTTCAGTATGTTTATACAGTTAGGATTGGTGATATATATAACGATGGGTCACAGGCTATAATTGCTGGTGTCAGTAATAGTTTTTACGATGATAACTATGGTTGTCAAATTATTACCTATGATTTAAATCTAAAACATTTATCAGTAATAGATACTATCGAAGACCTTCGTTGTAAAGATCTTACCATTGGCGATGCAAATAATGATGGGGAAACCGATATTATATTGGGAACCCATGGACAAGGCTTAATACATATGTATAGCTGGATTAATGGAGCCTGGAAGAAAGAACAAATCGACAAGAATTTTATTGCAGCTATTGATCAAGAAGAAGGTACAAATCATAGAGTTCCTAATGAAAAATTACCTTGTAGTGAGTGTATTATCCAATCAGCTGTCCATATAGTCAAAATTGTTGATCTAGATGAAGACGGAGCTAATGAGATTATCGCGACTATATCTTCTCCATTAGAATTAAAAGATATTAATGAAATTAGTTTTGTCGTACGATATCAAAAGCAAGGAGATATCTGGAAAAAAGAAATTATAGATCGTCAAGATAACATTGAATTTAGAAGTATAGAAGTAGGAGATATATACCATAATGGTAAAAAAATATTAGTCATAGGTACAGGTAGTCCACGCGATATTACGGGATCTGTTTACACTTATTATTATGATAATAATAAGTGGGTGAAGCAGCGTATATATAACGATCCTAACGAAAAAAATATGAAAGGATTAGCAATGAGTAAAATGCAAGGTGAGTTAGAAAAAGTAGTAATTGGTACAGGTTTCCCAAATGCAAAAATACTTATTATGAACTGGAATAATAATACTTTTGAAACATCCGAAGTCATTCAAATTACTCATCTCATTTCCAAGTCAGGACAATATAATATTATGTCCACACTTGTTGATGAGGAAGGAGATATCCTAACTGGAGGGATGACAACATTTCCGGATAAAAACATTGGATGGGAAGCATCGGATCAAGGTTTTATAACACTTCACAGACTACAAGATAATAAGTGGCATTCTACAGTAATTTCCCAAAGGAATATATTAGGAATGGATTTATCAGATTAATGTATGGGTTTTACTCCAGATTTAAGCAGAGGCAGATATATAAAAACGTTTGGGAATAGCATGGCACCTCTATTAAAAGATGGAGATGTTGTTTATTATAGACGAGTAAAGTTTAACGAGCTTACTATTGATGATATTGTAATTATAAAAATAAAGAAACGTTATAGAACACATCGTATTATATATAAAAATGATATATATATTGTGACAAAGGGAGATAATACGATTGATAATGATGGCAGAATATATCCTGAGCAAGTATATGGATTAGTTTTTAAGGTGAAGAGAGGTAAACAGATATTTTCACCTCATGATGTATATAAATTACAATCTTTATTCTACTCAAATGAGATACAGAGAGTCAGTGAACAGCTTAAAAAAAATAATATTACTTTTATATTTTTAAAGGGACTTCCATTACATTTATATTACTCAAGACACAATCCAAAACGAATCTATAATGATTGTGATATCTTAATCTCTCCACATGATTTGAAAAAAGTAATGGTTATTTTAGAAAAATTAAATTATAAGTATATTGATATCTCATTGAATGAATATGTCAAGACTGATATTCGGCCTGAATATTCATTCTATACAGATGTTCATGGAATTCCTGTTCTATTTGATATTCATACACAACCTGTATTTTTGCTGACTCAAGTATCCAAATTAGATCATCTATATCCTACACACCTGATAGAAGAGATGACCATCGAAATGCTTAATTCCAGAAGAACTATTATACTCAAAAAAAAGAGATATCCCATGTTGGCCGTTGCATTTCTGGTTGTGTATTTAGGTCTTCATTTTTTTCACCACAATTTTAGAGGATCCTATCGTTTAGCTCTTGTTGATGAAATAATTAGAAATGAATTATTAAAGAGGAGCAACCAGCAACGTAAATTATTATGGAAAGAGATACTATTGATAATAGTAAAATATAAACTTGAATCGTTTATCTACCCAAGTTTTATTTTTTTAAAAAAATATTTTAAAACTCCAATTCCAAGCTATTTCTTAACTTCCATAAAACCAATAGGATACAAACTCATATATACTAAAAGGAATATACTACCGATTGATATCTTTACTGAACAGAAGCGGATTTTAGCAGGTATTGATAGATTTAAGCATATCTTCATCTTATCAGGAAGACCATTCTATAGAAAAATTTTGATTCTTACTGATTATCAAGTGCTCTCTATGATAGTACATGTACTAAAAGCAAATGTAATAAATCTATTGAATAAATAAATTTTTTATTATGACTTTTATGGTATTGAGCGCAATCAGAACGTCATAATGTAGTGATTTATCTTCTATGTATTTTAGATCTAATTCCATCCATTCTATAAATGAGAGATGATGTGAGCCATTAATAACCCATGATGATGTTATCCCTGGTAAAACAGTAAACCTTTTTTGATATTGATGAGGAATCATTATGGCTTCAGACACAGGAAGTGGACGTGGTCCTACAAATGCCATTTCTCCTTTAATAATATTAATCAATTGAGGTAGCTCATCAAGACCCAGTTTAGAAAGAATTTTACCAATTGTTGTATATCTTGGGTCATTAGTAATCTTAAATACCGGGCCATCAGCTTCATTAAGATGCAGATACGTATTTTTAAGCTCATCGGCATTATGAATCATCGTTCTTATTTTATAAATAGTGAACGGATTTTTATTTTTCCCTAGTCTTTTTTGTCGAAAAATAAAAGGACCTTTTGATGTAAAGGTGATCAAAATATAAAACAGTCCAAATAGAGGTAACAGTAAGATTAATAACACTAATGCAAGTAATCGTTGAAACATAGATCTGAATTATTGTATCATGCATGTTTTCTAGAGTATAATGTTTCAGTCTATGGTTACACCCCCTAAATTAATACAGCGTTTTATTCGCTATATAAAAAAGAATTATGTTCTGGTTTCCCTTATATTGATAGTCCTTACTATCTGTAGTATAGCAGGCTATAAATTATTCTCAGATAACGAAGAAGTAATCTATGTGCGTGTTAAAGTATCACAGGGATTTTGGTGGGCAAGTACATTAAAACCTTCTGTATGGTTTGTAGATTCAATAAAAAAAGGAGATGTAGAACGGAGTTTAACTGGCAAAAAAATAGCAGAAATTCTTGAAGTGCGAGTGTATCCAGTAGGATATATTATAAATGGAAGTGAACAATATGATACGTATTTAGTAGTCAGAATGGTCGTGAATAAAAGTGAGAGAGCAAATCAATATATGTATAAACGTGAGCCCGTATTAACAGGTGGACCTATTGATTTTGAATTTCAAAAAGCAGTAATATCAGGAACCATAATGGAATTTTCTGAGAAACCTTTAACCGAGAATTATGTAGAAAAGATAGTTACTATTCAAAAAAATGATGCCGATCCATGGGAATATCAAGCTATTCAAGAAGGTGCTACATATTTTGATGGGGAGGAGATTGTAGTGGAAGTTTTAGAAAAAGATTTTCAAGATACTTATGCTATATATAGTGCTACTGGTAATAACTATCCTATTTTTTCAGAACCACCGATCAATATAAAGGCTACATTGCGTATAACAGTAAAAGACACCCCTCATCATTATGTCTTCAGGGAAGAAATTCCACTTGTGCTTGGTAAGCATATTACCTTACCTCTTAAATCGTTTGTTTTCAATGATTTTGTTGTAACTTCAATCCAATAAGTAAGCGATACGTAATTTATAGGCTATTTTTCACTTTATTATACATACTGAGTGTGTAATAAAATAGCCTACTATGGTGCGAAGATAGTTGTAATTTGACATCGTCAGTTGTATACTATAGGTTGTTTATATATTTTTACACTATATGACAGAGAATAAACCAAATAGTTTAACTGATATTAAGTTTTCTCGTAGAAGATTTTTACAAGCAGCAGGAGTAGCGCTTGCTGCTAACGCTGTAGCTCAAATACCGGAACCATTACAAGCAGCTCCTGCTGATCCAGAGGCACTTCCTCAAAGTATTGAATGGAATATTGATTTTGTACAAGGTGAACCAGCAGGAGGGCAAAGAGAAATAATAATGAGACAACCACTAGAAAGCATTTTAGATTCAATTAGACAGGTTACAGCTAACCCACATTTAAATAGTAGAGATTCAGCTGCTGGGAATGATATAGGTGATTTACCATATCAATCATTAATAAAGTTAGAGAGAGATGTTGAAGACCCAGATACAAATGATTGGCATGTTGTTAAAGAAGTACGAACTACAACTGATCCAGAATCCGGAGATTTGGCATTAGAATTGTCCTCAGAAGAAGTATATACCGCAGTTAACCTAACAGAAAAGGTAAGTGTTGATCAATCCGGCAATATCAATTTTGTTGACCAAACAGGTAGAAGTGTCTCCTTACCTGTAACAGCAAATGTTACTTCAAAAGAATTACAAGATGTAAAACTCCCTGAAGTTAAATCAACAGCTTCTTTGGCTATCACTGATTTATTTGAAGGAGTAGGTGGTGGTGCATTAGAAACTGAACTTGAAGCTGATGCTCGCGCTGCTTGGGAAACGTCAGAATCGGATTCTAAGGAAAGTGAAGATATTACTGCTTATAAAAGAGCAGTATTTACCTCTGCAGTAGGTGTTTTAAGTGAAAAGAATGGATCTGGAGTTTTTGATATTGGGACAATATTAGGTAAACAACCACTTTCATTATTTGTTAATGTTGAAAATGAAACTGTAGATGTTATTTCTGCTATGAAAAAAGATGCACAAACTATCTTTGCAATAGCAAGAGGGTCATTTAAAGATGCAGAAACCATTGAGGATCTCAATCCTTCCTTTAGTTCAATAGGTTTTACAACAATTGAAGGATTAGTATCAGCATATGGTGTAGAAAGAGCTACTGAAATGGTAAATTCTATAACTGCCTTAGATGGAAATAACGTATCTTCTCTTGCTGAAGGACTCAATAAAGATACTCATGCAAAGATATTCTTACCTGGTATGCCAAGAAATTCTCAATTTTTAAATAAGATCGCTGTACAAGAAGGAAATAAAGCCAGTTATACACGAGTGGGTGAAGGTACATATCAGGCTATAGAAACTAGTTCAGAAGGTGAAGTAAAGAGTGCTGTTGCAAGCCGTGATACTGAAGAATGGGTAGTTATCCCAAGCTTTACTCAAGAAGTAGCACAAGCAGCAGGCACAAGTAATACGTCAGAAGCTCCCTTAGAGATCCAAGTTTCAGAATACGGGAATGAAGATAAAGGATATACAGTTTGGGTTAATGATCCCCAGACCGGAGAAGGCCGTTATAAAGCAAACAAAGCATCAAGAGGTGAATGGGTTTGGAATACTCCTGGCTTAGGTGACTATTTAAAGTCAAAATATGGTATAGATTTTGGTATCGCAGTCCATAATAGAGGTAATAATTTAGGTAAAAAGGAAGATACATCAATCATTGTGAAGGATGCAAATATGATTGTTACTGAAGAAGCAGGTGAATTTAGATACATGCATGTAAGACCAGTTAAATATGAAAATGGGAAATGGGATTATGAAGATATTTCAGAAGTTATGGATTGGAGTAGATTAGATCAAGTAGTTAATTTTGCAAAGGATGCAGGTAAAGAAGTATTTTTTCATCATCTTATAGAGGCTGCTTCAGAAAGAATGCCCGCATGGTTAATGGGTCAAGTATCTGCAGACAGGAAAGCACTTGCCACTGAGCCAAATAACTCAGAACTAAGGGCGCAGATACGGGAGAAGTATCTCACTTTCGGTAAAGATCGTATCCGTGCAATTATGAACCGCTATAAAGGAACAATTAATCAGTATGTATTAGGGAATGAATTTCTCCCAGGATATGATTCTCCAAATGATTGGGAAGATACTCATAGAGAGCCTAATTTTTGGGAAGACTTAGTAAATACAGATGAAGTAGATTATTTAGCAGAATTTTCCAAAGTAGCAGCTGAAGTAGATCCAAATGCAGAGTTGGTACTTAATGATATTAGACAGGATTTTCCTCAGTATATCTCAAAAATGATAGAAAGAGCTAATACTATACGAAATGCAGGAGGAAAAGTGGATACGATTGGATTACAGTTTCATACCAGTATTCGTGATACTCGTATTTCACAAGCAGTTCTTGAGGGAATTTTTTCTCAAATTGCAGAAGCTGGGTATCAAACACGATTAACTGAGCTTGACTGGATGCATGTGAACACTGAGCAAGATGAATCATATAAAGCACAGATGGCGCAGTGGATAGTAAGAGCAGCAAAAAGTGTAAATAGAAGATATGGGGAAACAGTAGTCGCCGGTATTCATATGTGGGGATATCGCGATGATGATTCATGGTTGCATAAGGTACTTCCAAGTGAAGCAGGTAACAGTCCTTTGTTGTATGAGAATACGGCAGATGGCTTGAAACCAGGAAAAGTATATGATGCATTTCTAAAAGAAGCTATTTCATAATTCTTGTACAATAGTGATCACACCTGCAGATTAAGAATGGTGTGATTATTATGAAAAAAATCCGCATTCTCTTTTATATCAAGGATCCAAATGGTGGTACCGGAAGGTTTATTGAACAAATATATCAGCCGTTATCTCAGGATCAGCGCTTTGAAGTGCAAGTCATTACACATACTGAATCCTATCCTTATTCTTTCCCATATAGTAAAGTAGGTTTTTTTATACCTAAACAACAAGGAATCTCCATAGGTAATCTAATTAAATCTGTAGTCAATGTAGTGTTTGTCTTTATATATATAAGTAGATTTTCTCCGAACATTGTATATTCTTTGGATATTTTTGCCAATATTGTAGGAGATATCATTTCTTTTTTTCTCAAATTTAAACTGATTAATAGTAGTCATGTAAATATTGAAAGACATATCCAGAATCAACGGAAAACTTTATTCTCTACATTTGTTAAATTCCTTGTTAGATATATGTATAGCAGAGCAGATATCCACATAGTGCCTTCAAAAGGATTAAAAAAACAATTGACTTCAAAATTTAATATAAAAGATTGGAAAATAAGGTGGATTCCATATTTGTTCGATATAAATGCAATAAAAAGATATAGAAAATCCCATAATTCTCTAGATAAAAAGAATATAAAGCTTGTTACAATAGTTAGGAATGATAGCCAAAAAGATGTGCTTGGTTTAGCAAGAGTAGTAGAGTATCTCAGAGGAAAAGGTTTAGATGTTGAGATGAACTTTCTTGGTATAGATGCTATTTCGCAAGAAATAAAAGATAGTTATTCTAACGAGTTTGTAAAAAAATACCTTCATTTTCCAGGTTGGAAGAAAAATCCATTCGTAGAGTTAGTATCTGCTGATATATTTATTTTATTAAGCCATTTTGAAGGTTTTTCTTATGCAATATTAGAAGTGCAAGCAATAGGTAAGCCAATTATTGCATCAGATGTGGATTATGGACCAAGAGAACTTATTCGACATAAGGAAAATGGTATATTAATAAGCTCACATAATCCAGAAGTTATTTCAACATACATATTAGAGATTATGGAGGATCCAAAACTATATGCTTCTTTAAGTATAAATGCTAAAAAAAATGCAGATAAATATAGTACTGAGCTTTTATACCCAAAATATTTAAATCTATTCTTCAGTCTCGTTAATAGCCCTAAACGTCCATAATAATGCATAAAACTGGAAGCCAAATTCGGAATGAAAGAGTGCAAATGAAAATAGTATCCAGAATCCTAATATAAACGAGATTGAAAAAGGATTGTTTCCTTTTAATCTCCATGTATGCCAATCTGAATAAATAAAATACAGTATAAGTATGAGGAATGCAGTAAATCCTAAAATGCCTGTTTCAGCAAGTAAATGGAAAAAAATATTATGAGGACCAACACTGAGTAGTTCTGCTTCAATTTCGCGCTCAATAAAGAGAGAGTAATAATTTTCATAAGGCCGATCGCCTAATAAACTATATTGTCCCAATCCCACACCTATGAGAGGGGATGATTTAAAAAGCTCAATAGCTTTACCAAAAAAACCTAGTCGTACTGTTAAAGCGGTAACATCAGCATCATCTTCAAGTATTAACCTCCCTACGGTGGAATATCCAGTTATTTCTCTCATCACAAAATCACTAGCCATGACCATACATATCAGGACGATAATACTAATACTTATTATTAGTATTTTCTTTTTAAGGTTATACATAAGGAGTACAGGTGCAGATAATAGTCCTACAAAAACAGCAGCTAACCTGATTCTCCAACCAGAAAAAAGAGCGAGGATTCCAATAAAAAATATACATACACTCAGCAAAATTCTTCTCAATTTATTGCCATGGATGAGGAGCACAAACATCAAGGGCAGGAAAATTTCATTAAATCTATTAACAAATAGTCGACCCCTAAAGGTACTTGATTGAATAAATTCATATTGATTTGGGTGAAGAATATATTTTGCGATCTGTAAATATATATGAGGATTCAATAGTAAAAAAAATTCATCTAAGACACTAACAAAAGTAGATGCAATGAAAGCTATTACAATATATTTAAAAACAACTGGATAATTTTTTGATAGTAATAAATAACAATTTGAGTAAAACAAAGTTGAAAGCACTATATCTTCATAATTTGAGATAAATGCAGAGATACTTTCGGAAGTAATAATGGAAAGGCCAGTTGTGAACGTAAATAGAACTAATAATTTTATAGTTATGTTTTTATTCAGTTTTCCTCTTTCTTTTTGAAAGAAATATGAAATTGATAGATATCCAAAAAGAAGGATAGTAATAAGTCGAGCTAATATATAGGTATTCAGTAAAGGTATTTCATAATAAGGAATATGTAATAGAAAAATAGAAAATGCCAAAAGATAAGGAGCAAGATTATTGAGATAAAGATCGATGGTGTTATATATTCTTAATAAGTGTTTCATAAGTCTTTTGAAATTCATGTAACGAAGGAAGTTGCTGTAAATAATTGTAAGTAGTGGTATTCTGTTTACTTTGCAAGAGTTGTTGAAAATGAGCTAGGAAGTCAGAATAGCTGTTTGTATTAAAGAGATATTCAGTTTTTTGTAGCATTACTCTATGTTGGGGTAGGTTTGAGGCCAGTATAGGTCGTTGGTATGACATCGCTTCAAGTAATGCAAGAGAAAGCCCTTCAATAGATGAAGGCAGTATAAATAAAAAACAATATTGTAATAATACTTCTTTAGCTTTCCCATCAACATAACCTGTAAAAATAATATTTGAGTTATTTTTGGATAATTTTTTTAAAAAAGTAACATAGTGTATATCCAAATCATTGTCTCCAGCAATTACTAACTTTTTGTCCGTTAGATTAAGATTATATGCTTTAATAAGCCAGTCAATTCTTTTTTCTTTTGTTAATCTACCTAAAAATAAAAGATATCCTCTATTATGTAAATTATATTTTTTAAGAATAGCATTCTCTTTAGAAGGTGTGGGCTTTTCATAATAATATGGAATTACGATAGATTTTTTATTGTATTTTTTTAAAATATATTTTTGCAAATCGTGTGATACTGTTATGATATTATCGGTAATAAAGAAGATAATTGACTCAAGAAAGGTAAGATACCATTTTGCTATTCTATTCCACTTCTCTCTTTTCCACTCTTCTGTATGAATAGAAATAATAACTTTTTTGTGTAGTAATTTTGGTAGAAAAGCCAAGGTAGTTGCTCCTGTTCCTTCATACATAAAAATATCACATTGATTCCAAAGAGCACCAATTGTCGCTAAAATGCTATAAATGAATGTATCCAGATATAGGTTTTTGATAGTAAAAACCCTTTTAATAATAATATTTTCGACCACAATATCTTCTTCATAAGCCCAATTACGTATAAATACAAATATCTTATGGTTTTTTGCTAATGACTTAATATATGCTTCAGTCCGTTTTTCTATACCACTGACCCCTTTTCTATTATAAGTAGGAAATACTCTAGGACCTATTATGGCTATTTTCATATCTCTAAACGTGAGAAATTAATTTTTCTTGAATAATATCACCAAGAACAGACAACATTGATTTTTTTATAGAAGCTCGGGCACTACAAACCATCCAACAATCATTACATATTTTTGCTTTTTTCCTAAAAGTATCAGACCTTTTAGAATTATAAATTTCCTCAAACGATGCTTCATTTAAGTTTCCCATCTCCCAAGGTTTAATATGGCAGGCATACACTCTTCCTAATGAATCTAAATAGAAAAAGTCATCTCCGGCATGGCAGGTAAGAGCTCTTTCATTTGTTTCAATGAATTGCAGTAATCGTTTATTAAACCAAGCTCTCACCCAATTTTTAGGTTTATAACTTGAATATTGACTGGTCACAAGCTCATCAAATATAGCTCGTAAATTATCATCTATTTTAGGTCGAAGTGATACTTTTCCAGTCCCAAAATAAATAGGAGAATCAGTCGCGACAGTTAAGGAAAATTCCATATCGTGCTCTTTACAATAAGTATACATTTTGAGTAAATCTTGGAAATTAAGACTCATGAGCGTATAAGATACTCCTAAATCCTTTAAGCCAGCTTTACGACAAATTTCTAAAGATTCCATTGCAAAGTCAAAAAAGTGAGGCAATCTTCTAATATTGTCATGGGTGTGTGCAAAGCCATCAAGTGATACTCGGAGTGCAATATTAGGATTATCTTTATAGATTTCAGGTATCATATCATTGATCCTTTTTTTTAGATATCCGTTCGTATTTATAAGCAGTCTTGCATTAGGGCACTGTTTATGGATCACTCGAAGTACTTCTGGTAAATCTGCTCTCAAGAACGGTTCTCCACCAGTGATATTGATATCTTTTAATGTGGGGGGCAGTCGGGTGTAGAAATCTGGTTTGACTTCATTTGGGATTCTATTCTGCCAAATGTTACACATCACGCATCGAGCATTACAGTTTAGAGTTACGGCAACAATAGCTTCTTTTGGCATAAAATAGAAGAATGTAAATATCTAGCAATATCATTATACTAGGTAAGTTGCTTTTATCGAGCTAACCTTTTATTTATACTGATAAGATGAAGGTCAAACTACTTATTTTAATTATAGTTCAATGTTTTGTAATCATTGGATTATTTTTTTTCATTTATAAGAAAAAATTAAATGAAAAGCCCACTATTAATGCCCTTTCTGCAAAAACAATAAGTCGAGACAATCAATCATCATATACCTACTATTATGAATTGCCTGCCAATACTGAATTAAAAGAAATTATTACAAATTCTCCATATAATACCATTAATTATGTAAATAGTGATACGTTACATGAATTAAAGGATTATCCAGTTATAAAGGAGGAGGATACTTATAGAATTATCACCCTCGGTGATTCGTTTACATTTGGTTTATTTGTTAAAACTCATGAAAACTGGACAGAACTTTTAGAAAAGCAGTTGAGTGAAGAAGTGAAATGTAAAAAAATTGAAGTAATTAATCTGGGAGTTTCAGGGTATGACATTCAGTATTCTATAGAAAGATTTCGAATACGAGGACAAAAGTATAATCCTGATCTAGTTATCTTTTTTTTAAGAGGTGAAGATATCTGGCAGTTAAATGACAAAATGAGAGCAAGTATTGAGAAAATAGAAAAAGCAATGGGGAATATAAGTGATCATGGTAATTTGAACGCCGGATTCGCTTGGGAAACTGTATTTAAAAGATTTCAAAACGATATGTCCGAAGATGAGTTAATTAAAATTCAGAGTACTAATTTAGTAGAACTTAATAAGTATTACCAAGGAGATTTATTATTAATGGCCTTACCAACAGAACAAGATCTTTTAGTTACCGTGTTAGAAAATTATATCTCTAGAAATGATAACAGTACATTATTGCAATTAAAGACAGATTTGGAACAAGATAGTTCTCTTGTGTTTCCAAACGATGGCCATCCTAACCAAGCTGGCCATACATTGATCGCAGGAGAGCTTACAGAATATGTTATGAATAATTATGTAAACTGTAATGATGAGATCTAACACAATTAAAATAACTATATTTTCCATAGTTTTATTAATGCAATTATTATTCATAGTAGTATTAGCTCAGCGAATTACTCATAATAAGGAAAATACATTAGGTGAAGTAAACATAAATCCCATTAATAAAAAGGAGCTTCAGTACAGATCAAAGGAATTGAAATACTTTTATGAACCTTTAGCTAATAGCACACAATCCAGTATGGATCATCATCCCCTCGAAATAGAGTATTCTATCAATGCAGATTCTCTACATGAGAGATATGAGTATCAAATAGAAAAAGACCCCAATACTTTTAGAATAATAACCCTTGGTGACTCCTTTACATTTGGCTTATTTATGAAGCTTGAAGAAAATTGGACGGAGATATTAGAAGATAAGCTGAATAATCCTACTCTGTGTAAAAAACTTAATAAAGTAGAAGTAATTAATTTAGGCGTTTACGGATATGACATACAATATTCAGTTGAAAGATATAAATTGAGAGGTGCTAAATATAATCCTGATTTAGTTATATGGTTCATAAAGGCAGATGATGTCTTTCAAATTAACGAACTTGTATTAGAAAAAGAAAGATATTATGATCAGCAAATAACAGAATCTCAAAGAAATGAATTCATTAGTCAAGGTGTGTTTTATCCTTCATGGGCAATGGCTATGAAAGATATATATAAGACGTATGAACCGCGACTGTTGATGGAGGAGCAAAAAAAATTTCTTGCGGAATTTGATAGGATCTATACTAATAAAGTTATGATGATTGGATTGAAGAATGATGTAAGGGAAGTTAAAGATTTATTACAAGGCTATATCAGTAATAGTCCCAACAAATATCTATTTAATGGACTTCCTAATGCTGCAGATCATCCAGAATTCTATATCCCAGATGATGGTCATCCAAATGAAAGAGGTCATACAGTTATTGCGGAAGAAGTGTATACATATATGAAAAAAAATAGTGCTAAATTTTGCAACTAATCATTTTTCTACAACAAAACTTCCAATAACCAAATAATCCATCGTTGTAGTTTTCAAATCATGTATCGCTTGCTCAGGATGTTCTACGATAGGTTCTATTTTAGTATTTAAACTGGTATTAAGCACACAAGGAATATTAGTGAGTTCATAAAATCTTTTAATAAGTTCATAGTACAGAGGATTAGTCTTCTTATCCACGGTCTGTATACGACACGTCCCATCTGCATGTACGATTGCAGCAATTTTATTTTTAGCTTTTGGTTTTACTTGAAAAACAACATTCATAAAAGGAGAGTTATGATTTTTTTCTGGCACCTGAAATAGTTCTTGGACTTTATCTTGAAGAGCTGATGCTGCAAACGGTCTAAATTGCTCTCTCATTTTTACTTCATTTACCTTATCTTTCATATCTTTTAGCTTAGGATTCGCAAGAAGCGAACGCGATCCTAGAGCACGTGGTCCAAATTCCATACGTCCCTGAAACCAACCGACTATTTTATTTCTAGCAAGCAATTGAGCAGTTTTATCAATTAACTCTTTTTCATTATATTTCTTGTACTTTAGTTTGTTATTTTTCAATAACTGTTCAATATATACATCATCATATTCATTCCCCAAGTATAAATTTTGTATTTCTTGTCGCGCTTTTACTTTGAGTACTCTATGATACGCATATAAAGCAGCTCCAACTGCAGCTGCACTATCTCCAGCTGGTCCAAATATATATACATTCTTAAAAGGAGTTTGTGAATAAATAAGTCCATTGGCAAGTGCATTTAAAGCAACTCCACCACTAACACAAAGATTATCAGTTTTAGTTAATTCATATAGATGGTTTAATATTCTGATGTATATTTCTTCAGTTACTTGTTGAATACTGGCAGCAATATCCTTATGACGTTTGTTAAAAGTTTCACCAGGGGCTTTGGGTTTTCCAAACAACTCTTCAAATTTGTTGGACCACATCTGAAAAGATTCCCGAAACGCAAAGTATTCTAAATTAAGTTTGAAGCTTCCATCTTCTTTTATATCGATAATCTTATATATTTGTTCTTTATATGTAGGTTTTCCATATGCCGAAAGTCCCATCATCTTCCATTCATCATTATTAACCTTAAATCCAAGGAATGCAGTAAATGTAGAATAAAGAAGACCCATGGAATGTGGAAAGTTAATTGATGCAAGAGGTGTTAACTTAGTGGTCTCACCGATCCACAATCCAGTGGTTTGATATTCTCCAACGCCGTCAATAGTAAGGATTCCAGCTTTTTTATATGGAGAAGGATAAAAGGTTGATGCAGCATGCGATATGTGATGTGGAACAAACAATATTCTTCCTTTATATGCTAGTTTTTTCCTGATGATATCTTCAACTTTTATTTTATCTCCAAACCACTCCGGTATTGCCTTTATAAAAGGTTTTACAGAAAAAGGGTAGGTTTCAATAAAAGTTTCTATGATTCTTTCAAATTTGAGTAAAGGCTTTTCGTAATAAGCCATATAGTCTATATCATGTATCTTAATCTGCTCCAACTCTAAACATTTCTCAATAGCTTTAATTGGAAAACTATTATCATGTTTAATGCGTGTAAACCGTTCCTCTTCAAATGCCCGCACAACCTTTCCGTCTTTTAATAAGACTGCAGCACTATCATGGTAATAAGCAGAAATGCCTAGTATATACATTAATATGCAGAGTAAACATCTAATGCTTTGTCATCTGGCTTTATCCAGTATGAATGAGAAGGTGAACTTTTTTTACTTAAAAACAGGTGCAGTATTTTACCCAAACCCATAACAAAGAAGTAAAATGCAATCAGGACTATAACAATAAACAGCTCATTGATTTTTTTAAACAACCGAATCATCGATTAAATTAATGGATATAAAAATACCGGAACAGGTGAGGTTTGAGCTGCAACTACCACCAGTACAATAATTACCAAGAATAAAATAATAGGAATAATCCATAATTTGTTCGTTTTAGAAAGAAGCGTAAAAAGTTGCCTGATAGTTGCAATCATTGCTTCATTATAAAATACATGTACTTGAGCAACAAGCTGAGCTGTAAAATATCATTTTTTCATGATACAATCATCCATATGAAAGTTGCAAACAGGATTTTTCACAGAAATTATCAGGAACTAGAGACATTTGAGGCCGGCATAGTGCTTAGCGGTGGGGAGGTAAAGTCGGTTTTAAATGGTGGCATTAAATTGGAAGGGTCATTTGTAAAAATTATTGACGATGAAGCAATCTTATATAGTGCGGAAATTCCAGCTTATAAATTTATACGCCAGGAAGGGTATAATCCTGTAAGAAAAAGAAAACTACTACTTCATAAGAAAGAAATTATTCGTTTAAAGACAAAACTTCAGGGCGCTGGGAAGTTGACTATTATACCTATAGCATGCTATACTAAAGGACGTAGAATTAAGCTTTCTATCGCTTTAGCAAAAGCTCGAGGAGAGATTGGTACAAAGCGATTAGACAAAGCTCGTGATATAGAAAGAGATCAAAAAAGAGAGGTAAAAGAGTATTTGAAAACATAGGGGATGCACGGCTTCGACGTGAAGATATGCACTTTTATAAATGGCTAGAGCGGACCTATCCGACAAATGGAAAAACAATACATGCAAACTCATTTGAGAAAGCTGTAGCTGGACTTAAAGCTGAAATAAGAGATATTGCTGAAGCAAAATTTGCTTCTCAATTTTCTTACAATGTAGCATTTGCTGCATAAGCGGAAAGGACAGTTTCTTTTAAGTTATATTGGTGGACTTAAAAGACTAACTTTACCAATGTAGGTCAAGGTAAGTTCTCGATCTTATATTGATCGAACCTAATAAAATCGGAAGCTTAAACTAGGTTTGTATATTTACCGGTTTAAGCATACATAAAAATATTCTATCTCTAGCAAAACATTTATTTTAGAGCCTTTGCGGATCCGGGTTCAACTCCCGGCATCTCCACATAACTTCTTTAGTACGGTCTTAACTTCCATGCTACAATATCTACATGCAAAATATTATTAAAGTCATTCGATTAGCGAAATCTTATCATAGATATATTTATCTCATTTCAGGGATAATCGTGGTCATGACAGCTTTAGAGCTTGTCTCTCCGTACTTCATGAAGCTTATTGTAGACCAGATTGAGCTGCAAATAACCTCTGGCACCGGAGATATCCAAAGGTTATATTTACTTATTGCTCTTTTATTCGGATCGAGTATTTTGGCAGTATTATTGGAATCAGTTAATCAACGTATTGGAGATTTCACGACAGCACGTATAGGTAAATTTTTAACAGAACACTTCTACAACAAAATTTTTACACTTCCTCAACATTATTTTGATTCACAAATTTCTGGAAAAATTATCAATCAATTAAATCGAGGCATTATTGCACTTCAAGATTTTCTTGGTTCAGCCACTAACTTTATCGTTCCTGCATTGCTGCGCAGTGTGTTCATTATTATTGTGCTTGCTTTTTATAGTGTACCTATTGCGCTCCTAGTCTCTATAATTTTCCCTTTCTATATTCTGGTCAGTCGCTATTCGACAAAGAAGTGGGGAGAAAGACAGATTGAAAAGAATAAGATAGAAGATATTACAAGAGGAAGAATTCAGGAAGTAATTGGAAATATCAGACTAGTTAAAAGTTATAACACTCAAGGGCAAGAATGGAGTTTTGTTTCAAAAAAACTGGATCAAAGCGTAGAAATTTATGATAAACAGTCAATGACATATCATATTCTAAATTTTTTGCGTAATTTCGGACTTGAGCTAGGGCTCATTATTGTCTCAATAATTGTATTTAGAAATACCTTTGTAGGTATTATTTCAATAGGAGAGATGGTATTGATTATTCAATATTTAAATCAAATTAGACGACCTCTTTTTGCTATGAGTTTCATTTTGGAAAGGATTCAACAGGCAGAAACTGGTTCAAAAGAATATTTTGAAATATTAGATCTTCAATCAGTAGAAAAATTACCTACTAAAAAAGTAAAGGTATTATTTTCTCATCCATCAATAACTTTCCAGAACGTTTCTTTTGAATATCCAAATGGAGGTAAGGTATTAAAGGATGTGTCTTTTGAGCTTTCAAAAAAGGAAACCATTGCTCTTGTGGGGCATAGTGGTGCTGGCAAATCTACGCTCATTCATTTAATTCTTAAGTTTTATGATGCAACTTCTGGAAGTATCATCATGAATGGAAAAGATTATAAACAACTTACACATCAGGAAGTACGTTCTCATATTTCTTTGGTATTTCAAGAAAACGAACTATTTTCAACCACTGTATATGAGAATGTAGCATATGGTAGTCCTCATGCTTCAGATAAAGATGTCATACTAGCTCTTAAAAAGGCCAATGCCTATGACTTTGTAATGAAATTTAAAAATGGGATTTATGAAGAAATAGGAGAACGTGGTGTGAAGCTTTCGGGGGGACAAAAACAAAGGCTTCAGATAGCCCGTGCAATTCTGGCTAATAGACCTATTCTGATTCTAGATGAGGCCACCAGTTCATTGGATGCTAAAAGCGAAAAACTTGTTCAAGATGCATTAGAACAACTGATGAAAGATAAATTAGTTATTATCATTGCCCACAGATTTTCTACCATCCAAGATGCAGATCGCATTTTGGTAATTGATGAAGGTAAGATAGTAGATTCCGGAGCTCCGGGAACATTAGCAAAGAAAGAAGGTATTTACTCTGAACTCTTAAGATACCAAATTGAAGGGAATCAAAAACTTCTTGAAAAGTATGAGCTTGCTTAAGTCTATTACCTAAATGGTATAATAAAAAATGCTACCTAAGAAGCAACTCATTCTTGCAGCATTAACATTTTTTATATCCTTGCTTATTATTTCACAAGTTCATGCACGCTCTGAGGAAATTGTGCAAGCAATGCCTTTTATCCCAACTCCTACCCTTACCATTACACCTTCACCTACTCCTACACTTACCCCCACACCCACAAGTACGCCTACCCCAACGGCAACTCCAACTCCGACAAGCACACCAACCCCTACTCCAACAGCAACTCCAATGCCGCCAACTTCTTTTGAATCATATTTTGATCAATATAGCAGCCAATATGGTGCAGATAAATTATTATTAAAAAAAATAGCTTATTGTGAGTCTGGTGCTCATCCTGGAGCTGCCAACGGAGAATATGGAGGTATGTTCCAATTCTCAACAGAAACATGGATTGCGACACGGAATCAGATGGGACATGACCCTAATCCCGATCTGCGTTTTGGAGCAAAGGAGGCCATAGAAACAGCAGCATTTAAAATTGCTAAAGGTGGACAGAATGCATGGAGTGGCTGCTTGTAATATTATTTTTTTTCTTTCTTTTTATCCAGTTTGTCTAATTTAAATCCTTTGACAATATAGTAAATCACAGCAGCAATAATTAAGAAATCCAGGAGAACCGAGAGGAAGTGCCCGTACATAACTTTTGCTCCAAATAGAGGCATATATGCACTTTCTAGTCCTTTTGTGCTGCCTAGTACAAGGCCTACGACTGGATTAATCAGATCATCAACGATTGCAGTCACAACCTTAGATACTGAGCCTCCTAATATGAAACCAACTGCAAGCCCTACGACACCTTGTTCACGAATAAATTGAATAAATCCTTTCATATAGAATGAAAACTAGATAATACAAGTATTGTATCAAAATGCTTATAGAAATATGAGATTATATGTCCGCATAGTAACAGTAGTAGTAATTATATAACTTATAGAAATTTGCCCGTTGACTGGTAAACATTCGTTTCCTATACTAGATTTACGTTATCAAAATTTATCTAAAAAAGAACTATGGAAGGCGATTTAATAACTCCACTTAAAAAGTTTTATAGAACAAACAGACGTTTACCTTCATATTCTGAAATGTTGAAGATATTCAATGTCGCTTCAAAGAAAACTGTATATACATATGTTCAAAAACTAATCGATGAAGGATTTATTAAAAAAGTAAATCGAAAGCTCTCACCAACAAAGATGTTTTTTGCATTACCAGTATATGGCATGATCCAAGCAGGCTATCCTATTATTGCCGAACAAGATAGAAATTATCTTTCTCTTGATGAGTATCTCATTGAGAATCCGGCATCTTCATTTTTACTTAAGGTAAGAGGAGACTCTATGATTAATGCAGGTATTTTTGAAGGTGATTTGGTTGTTATAGAGCAAAAAAAGAATGTAGATGCAGGGGATATTGTCTTGGCAGAAATTGATCGTGAATGGACTCTCAAAATTTTGAAAAAGATGGGAAAGAAAAGTTATCTAGAAGCCGCTAATCCTAATTATCCCCCATTTTATCCAGAGCAGGAACTCAAAATTCATGGTGTAGTCCGAGCAGTCTTGCGTAAAGTGAATAGAAGAGTACATTAAATGTAATAAAGATGTAAAAATGTACTCAAATGAAGCTTGGATGATTGACAGTACGGTTAGTTTTTTTTAAGATGAAATTATGCTTAAATCTATAAAATCTTTATTTACCCTTCTTGTAGTTATATGTATTGCTACTCCTACAGTTTTAGCAACGGAGATAAAATCTGGAGAACATGTCGTCATTACAAGCGATACAGTTATCGAAGGGGATTATTTTACTGCTGGGGATACAGTTACCCTTTCAGGAACAGTAAATGGAGACCTATATGTGGCAGGTGGGAACCTAACTCTTGAAGGAACTATTAATGGAGATATCCTTGCTGCAGGAGGCAATATTACCCTTTTAGGAACAGTAGAACAAGATATTCGAGTTGTTGGTGGCAATATCATCATTTCTGGAGCAATTGGCAGAAATGTTACTGTTGTAGGAGGATCAGTACAGGTAACAGATTCAGCAGAAATACAAGGGAATGTTGTGGCAGTTGGTGGTTCCATACAGCTATTTGCTCCAGTCCCAGGAAGTGTAACTATTGCTGGTGGAGATGTGGAATTAGGAAGCTCTGTCACAGGAGATGTTTTTGCTGCAGCAGGAAATTTAAGGATGACACCTAACGGAAGCGTAGGTGGTAATTTAACGTATTACAGTGAAGATGAATTACTTGTTCCACAAGGAGCATCAGTTTCTGGAGAAATTGTGAAAAAAGATTATCCTCAAGGACCAGAACTAGATGAAGATCAAAAGGAACATATCAGACAGGCTGGGCAAGCAGCTCAATTTGGCTCTAAGCTATTAAATGTTATTTCTGCATTTATAATCGGATCATTACTCCTGAAGTTTTTCCCTCAATATACTCAACATATTTCTAAAAGAGTCTCAGGTTCACCATGGAAAAGTATGGGTTTGGGATTGCTTTTTCTTATCGTCGCTCCGATTACAACGTTTATACTGTTGATAACGATCATTGGTATTCCGCTTGCAATGGCGTTATTATTTACATATTTCTTCTTTATATACCTTGCTAAGATTTTTATATCTCTAGTATTAGGAGAAAAGCTATTAGGATACTTTAATAAAGAATATAATCCATATATTGTTCTCCTCACTGGACTATTCTTATATCTTATTCTTACATCTATACCAGTTGTAGGGTGGTTGGTAACCTTTGTCTCCGTCCTCATTGGTATTGGAGCAATTCTCTTAGGAAAAAAGGATTACTACGAAGAGGCAAAGCTTAAAAAAGTAGTATAAACAGTATTATTTTTCTAATTTAATTCTTCTTAAAATAAAGGCGCTGGCTGTGATATATAAGAAGGGAAGTATAATAATAAAGTATCTAGTAAATGGTGCCTGAATTCCTAAGTAGCCTAGATAGAGTAAAGGTATAGCACTTATTAATAGCTCATGAGTAACCATTTTCTTTATAAATATCAACAAAGCGGTTCGATATAAAGAAATAACAAGAGTAATTGGCCATAGTAATGTCCAGTCACTAACTCTAATTGTCTCTTCATTACCCCACCAGGTACTTACATATCCTGATACAAAGAGTATAAAAGATGCTCCAAACATACTGGATACTGAGTGATTTAACCAATATTTTAAAGTACGTAGCTCGAAGAAAACGATATTAAACATACCTGCATGATCTATAAATGTTTTTATATAGAATAAGCAGAATGTGACGCCAGCAACAAGCAGTTGCAGTAACATATTTTTATAATTAATTCCTTTTTTGATAAAGGAATAAAAGATAAGGATTGAAATAATAAATAACGTTGTTCCACCCCAAAATTTTGATCCCGCAAGAAGCCCTAACAAAATTCCTTGTAGTAACCAATATTTTTTATACCAGATAAACGAAATGATATAAAAAAGAAGTAATGTAGCTTGACCTAAATCTAGCAGAAGAGAAGTGGAAAGCTCCGTAAACAGCGGATCAACAACCATCAGAAAAGATGCAAAGGTTGCTATGTATGTTGATTTATATAACTTTATTCCCAACATATATACACCACAGATTAGAGCTATTCCAAATGTCATTTGTGCAATATAAGGGTTGTTAAAAAGGAGGGTAGAAAATCCATACAGATATTTTATAAAAGGTGGATGCTGGAAATTATATTGTGATGGATCCTCTCCTTTAGCATACAAATATCCGGCTGCTTCATGTATCTCGCTATCTGATAAAAATACTCTACCAGAAATCTCGTGGGTAATATCCTGTGATTTGAGATATGTATCTATTAAAGATGGATCAAACTGATGGGTAAAAATTTGTCTTTGGAAAATGAATAATATAGTAAGATATATAAGGTTAATTGCTATAAGAAGTAGAAGATCCTTTTTATGCATATAGTTAATTATAAACAAGTATGAAACAGATATGTTCAATTAATGGTTTGGTGCAACCTCTTTCTAAAGAGAGTTTATCTTTAGCTACAATCGAAGTTCAGTATAACTTCGGTGTTTATGAAACTATTAAGGTTAGGAATAAGATTGTATATTTTCTGGATAAACATATTGATAGATTACTCAATTCTGCCTATCTCATTAATCTAAAGCATCAATTGAGTTTAGAACAGGTCTCAAAGTATGTTACTGATTATGTAGAAGAACTTCATGAAGAATCATGTAATCTAAAGGTACTGTTATACGGAGGAGTATCAAAAGAAGATGCGCAGCTTATTATCCTTGCTTCTGCACCGTATTATCCGAATAGAAAATGGTATAGCAAGGGAGTGAAGCTTGTCTCATTCGAGTATGAAAGGTGGATGCCACAAGCAAAAACCTTAAATATGTTGCCTAGTTATTTTTATTATAAAGAAGCAAAAAAACAAGATGCATATGATGCATTACTCGTTGACCGACAAGGAAATATGTTAGAAGGTACAAGAACCAATGTCTTTTTTATTAAAGATAGGACAATTGTGAGTCCACCTAAAGAAGTTATTTTAGAGGGAGTCACACTTATGTCTCTTGAAAAAATTATTGTAAGTACAAATTTTGATATTATTTATCGTTCAGTTCCATTTCATACCTTAAATCAGTACGATGGTATGATTTTATCTAGTACGAGTTCGAAAATAGTCCCGGTGAAACAGGTTGATGCTTTCCGTTTTCCAGAAATCGTGAGCACAGTGAAAGAACTCGTAACAATGTATGAGGACGCATTACATAAATGTAAGGGAGAATTTGAAAAACTATAACAGATTGTCTTCAAATGCTTTTTTAACCCATGGAGCAAGAAGAGGGAAGATTGGATTATTCTTTTCTTTTATTTTAAGCACATTTTGTAGTGAAAATCCATAGGCAAACTCTAAGTTTGGCATTTTTATTTCAGAAACGGAGCATGAATAGATATGACATATTTCATGTTCTGTATATTCGCTGAATGGATCATGAGCTTTGTAATAAATACTCCCTTTCATGTGAAGTCCATCAATAAGCTCTCCTTCTGTGATATGCCATTCACGTTTGAGTGTATTCATTATAGCTTCTTCATCTGATTGTAATTCTTTATCTGTGTATAGTTGGTGAGAGGATATTGTTATATCATAGACTGAATCAAATACAGGATGTTTACGGTGCTGAAGTAACACCTGATCTTCATAAAAGATAGCAATAGTAAAAGCACGATGAAGAATACCTTGCTTATGTGCATTCCATTTTTCGACCTTGCCAATAATGTTATCATCCTTGTCAACTTGTGCAATATATTGCGTTTCTTTAAAGTAGTTCATCTGTATATTGTATCATTTACTCTTCTTTTTCGGTCTGTTCTTGCAGTCTACTTTTAATATCATCAAGGGATAATGGAGTTGCTGGTTCGTTGTTAATCTCTTCCAGTTTTTCCTGTACCGCTTTTACACGATCTTCAATACTTTTTGGAGCAGGTTGATCTTCATCTAATGTCATCTGGAGTGGCTCTGCTTCTTGTTCTTCTCTCTTGACCTTAACAAATACTTCTTCCTTTTCATCTTCCTTCATATCTGCTCGTACCGCTTGCTCCTTATGTAGTAACTTTTGAACAAGTTTTGCTGCCTCAAGCTTGGCTTTTAAGTACACAATGAGTTCTTCACCTTTTAGATTATTAATGAGGAATATTGGGAGTAAGAATCCAAGCTCATCTAATCCTTCCTGACGTAATTCTTCATCATTTGAAAGGATCTTGTTTAAGGTGTTTGTAATAAATACAATTTCCTGACTAATCCAATCTTCACGAGTTTGAATTTGATCTGATACAGGAATTTCACCTTCTTCATAATGCTTGGTCCACATTTCTTTCACTTGTTCATAATCTTCAATAGATACTGATTGTGGAATGGTAATCGTTTTTTCTATATGTTCTTCTGGAGCAGTAGTAACGTTCATCTCTGATTGAATAGTATTAGCAACATCTTCTGCGCTTACACCTTCAGTCTTTGCTACTTCTTCAACCACATTATTAGCAGAAAGTACTGTATCTGCTGTGGTCTGAAGTACTGATTGTACTTTTTCTTTCGGAATACCAGCTGACTCATGGATTTGTTCGATAATAGTTTCTGCTGGTTTATCGATATTTTGAGTAAAGGTATGGATAACATTCTGTATCTGCTGGGGTTGAAGACCAGTTTTTTGCTGGAGATTTTCAACCATGGTGGTATCTTGAGAACTTTCATGCAAGATATTAGTAATAATATTTTTTGAAGCAGTTTCGCTTACTTTCGATTTATAAGCGATAACTTTAACTACTGGTTCTTTTGTTTCTTGAGCTGATGCTTCTTGCTGTGCAACATTCGTTTGAGCCATATTATTCACAATCTCAACTGCTTTCTGTTCAGAAATATTTTGTTGTTTCGCCGTGGAGTTAATCACGTTTGAAGATTTTTGCAATACTTGGTTCGAGGCTTGCATAACGCTCGTGACAGTCTGGGCATCTACATGATTTTCTTCAGATACATGTTTTATGATGGTGTTTTGAGGCTTATCTATATTATTTACATAAGAGCGTACAATCGACTGAACTTGAGGTGCCGAAATTTTGGTCTGTTGAGAAACTTGTTGGATAGCTGTTTGATCTGAAACAAAGTTATTATATGTATTGGTAATAAACTGCTTGACAGATTGAGCAGGCAAATTGGCGCTTTGTGTGATTTTTTCAATGACAGTCGGTACAGTTGTTGTTGTAAAAGAACTAATCGAAGAAATAATACGAGTTACTTGCTCTTTTGGTAACTGCTGTGTAACCGCAGTTCTTTCTATGACTCCAGCATATTTACCAATAGCTCCACTTTGTTGTAGAACATTTTTTACAATACTTGTTGTTGTATTATTTTCTTTCGCAATTGAATTCAATACTTGCTTTGGAGGCATGGAGGTATGTTGCGTGTAGCTATTAAGGATATTCTTAACTTTATCCTGTGAAATATTTGTTGTCTTTGCGATATTTTGAATAGTCTCATTATTATTCACAATGGTTTTTGTGTAGTTGTTAGTTATGGTTTTAACTCTTTCTTTAGGTACTTTTGTTTCATTGCCTGCGATCTGTTCTATGGTAATTGCCTGTGGGATTGCTTTGACAATCTTTTCTCGAATACGGGTTTTTTCTGATTGAGAAGTAGAGATAGATGCTAGAATTGTCTGTGCTACTTCATCACTTTTAATCGCACGAGCGAACAGTTCGGAACGTAAATTCATATACTGTTGACGTTCAGCCGGTTTCTGAAGCTTAGCTGGCTGGGAAAGATATGTTAAGTTTTGTTTTACGACCTGACTTGTTTGTTTATTTGTTTCCATTTGAGCAATATCAACCATTCTTGTTGCTTTAAGATTGAGATTCTTTGTTAGGTCTTGAGTCATAGTTTTTCTTATTTGTTCAATTGAACCAAGGGAGACTCGTACGTCTGTTTGAACAGGAATATCTGTCGCAAGCTTCATAGATGGGCCTGTAGGTGGAGTGGAAGGAGAAGGTCCTTTTGGAGATGGACCTCTCATCTGATCATACATAGCCATAAGGATATTTTTCATTGCATATATCCCTTCACAGCAGTAGTCTCTAAAAATACGTAGGAGCCACCATGGGAAAAAGGTAACTGCCCATAACATGATGAGTGTTATGACATATTCTGCAAAAGTATCTACATAATTCCCATTGTTTAATGCACCAATTTGTTGGCTACCAGAACCTGCAGCTCTTTGAGCAGGACCTCCATATGTAATAATAATACCCGTTGGATATACATACCCATCGGCACTTCCAACTCTTGAGAAGTTAAATCCGAATGGAATTCCATTTTTCCAAATTGTGCTATTTGCATATAAGAATAGAGCAAGTAGTGGCCCGTAAAATAGCCATTGGAAGAAAACACCGATCCAGATCCATCCAATATTTCGTATAAGAATGAAGGGCATGAGTAAAGCGAGAAATGGTGAGACAAAAAGGAGAAACCACAAAAGAATTTTTCTCAAAATGAGCATGACTCCCATGACATAATAGGTAATATTTGTCATTTTAAGTAGGAATAACTCAGCATTTACACCTTCTTGTACTCGTATATTTAAATCTCGACAACCAATAAATTCCTTATAACTATTTTCTGTTTGACCAATGGCACCTGCAGCTCCACCTGGAGAAGAAAAGTAAATATTAAATAAGTCGCTACCTCCTAATGTATCAATAAAGAACCGCATCATAACTTCTGAAAGCTGAATAAGGAGGAATATAACTGCTGCAGAAAACGCAATATAAAGGAGCATTATTCCTAGCTTAATGATTGTGGGCCAGATGCGGATGTTAAAATTGTAACTTGTTCTACGACTAATCACATATCCTATGCCAAAAATTGCAGCTACTAGAACTACACCAAAAAAGGCTATCATTGCTGTTGTTTGCCAGATCGTACTAAGCACAGGAGCTTGATCAATTGCACTGGTGCTTAAAACCCAATATAGAAACTGTCTTGCACGTTCATCGGCTTTACCCTGCTCCGTGATAGTAGGATCTTCTACCCAGTAATGAGATGAGACAGGGTCAGATAAAAAATCTTCATATGATTCGGCGCATCTTTCACCCAGTTGTTCATAGATACTCTGTGAACCATCTCCAGGGTTATTCAACTCTACAGGACAACTCGGGGAAGCTCCTTTACATGGAATGGGACTTATTTTGATTTCATAAATATCTAATTCATAAATACGAGAATCAGTTTCCTGAGCTTGTAGGGAAGGCACAAAAGGAGATAAGAAAGCCGAGAATAAGACTAATGCTACGAGAAACTTTCGTATCATGAACAATATGTATAAACTAAACACATAATACTCATGTTAGTATAAATTTAGAACCTTGACAACAGAATTAAATTTTGTCAGTATAGATATATATGAAACATCTTAACGCTATCCTTCTAACTTTATTTACTTCGCTTTTTTTATTCATTCTGCCAGTTTTTGCACAAGACGATGTGAACCCAGTAGGACTGTCTGGTAAAGGACCTTCATTTGCTTGTTTAGACATCACATGGTGTAGAGATAATAGTGAAACTTGTTCTGTTTCAAATGTCCATAGAGCAAAATTGACAACGACTACTCAAAATGGAACTCCAAATTCAGAAGCATACATTGCGGAATGTTTTGATAATGTTCCAGGTTACGGAACTATGTGTACCACGGGAAGTAGTGAGCTTGACGCAGAACTTTTTTGTACAGAACAACAGCGTTTAGATGGTGATCCAAACTGTGATAGATATGCTATTCTCCAAGATGCAATTGATTACTCACTTACCCATGATCATGAAGGTAACAAAAAAGATAGCTATGGATGGTTTTGGGAAGAGAATGGCCAAATGGTAAAAAAAGATCCTCCTCAGAAATTAAGAACTAATGGATTGGGTAAAATTATTCCATCTGTGATTGAAGTACAAAGCTCAACTCCAGATAAATTGATGAGAAGATTCGTATTATTTACAGTAGGTCAAAATGCAGGTGGTTCAAATACTGGCCTGGGTGGACAGCAACAAGACATCTTAACTTTCGAACAAAGATCATCTTCATGTATGGGTGAAACATGGGATCCAGAAGGTCGCGCATTTGATGCCACAACTCTTGAACCAATTCCAAATGCAGAAGTAGTTGTGAAGGAATTGACAGAAGGAGGAAATAGATTAAATCCAGCAGATTTTAGCCAGGAGCTTGCTTCACAAAATAATCTTACAATTATCAATCCATATAAAACTCAAAGTACTGGATATTTTAGTTTCTTATTAACCCCACAGAAATATTATAGATTGGATGTCAATAATGGATCAGCAATAAATTATCAGCTCATGACAAGAGCTGATGCTTCCAAGATTCCAGCAAATGCATCGAGAATTTACTTTGATGATGCAACAGGGAGAACGGAATTCTGGTACTCAGATTCCGAAGCATTCTTCCAAGGTACTCAATTATTACGTAAAGATATTCCATTAATGCCTGTTGGTAATTTCAAAGGTGATTATCCAATGGAAGAATTAACCCGTAATCTTGCTCAAGCAACAACAGGAAGTAATATTATTCTTGAAGGAAAGGTCACGCATCCATTTGCAACTTTGACTGTTGAAACATGTTCAAAGGAAACTGGTGCAGAAGTATGTAATAATCCAGTTATTTATAACGCTCAAAATGGAGGGCCAAATGAGTGGGGTGTGTATAGAGTTCAGTTAGATCAATCAAAATTACAAGCAGGAGAGTATTACAAACCTACTTTTCAAAAAGCAAACTTAGTAACAGCAACGATCACAAAGAATAATGTTATAGAGAATATACTAAGTCTGGTAAAAAAAATACTTATTGGCGAAGTCCAGGCACAGGAATCCGGAAATAAGATCTCTGGTGCACCTATTTATCCAATTATTTCATATATAGAAGGATTCGCTTATGATACAGAAGGAAATTTACTCCCAGGTGCAACAGTGGGTTTATATGTAGGGATGATGGATCAGCCAGTGTATTACACAACGGCTAATGAAAATGGTTATTACAAAATAACTTCTGAAAATATTCCAAATTCTGATTATGTTATTAAGTATACAACGGCAGATGGCCAAACTACATCTACTATAACTACTTCTCAGTTTTCTAAACAAAATGAAGCATTTATTGCTTCAGAAGAGATTAACCCATTTAGTCAAGTCACCCGAACCACTGATCCACGAAGAAATGTAACACCAACATATGTGCCACCACAGAAAATTTCTGCAGTCACGAATGAATTCCCAGAAGTGTCACCTGTGTCTGAGGCAACACCTACAGAGAATACTGCACCACAGCAAACAAATAACCTGTTCCTTATTGGAGCTATATTGTTATTATTGGTTGCTACAGCAGGAACTTTGATTGGTGTATATCTCTATAAGAAGAGAATGCAAGAGCCGCAAATATAACCAACACGGACATCATGTGTTATGTTATTATGTAACATAATACATATGCTATCAACTATTAATACTGGTGTAATTGTTGGACTTCATGGACTAGCAGTTGAAATAGAAGTTGATGTGGCAGAACGAGGTTTCCCAACCTTTACTATTGTTGGTCTTCCTAATAAAGCCATAGATGAGGCAAAAGAGCGAGTTCGTACTGCCATAACAAATGCAGGCCTGGAAATGCCGGATTCACGAATTACTGTCAATTTGGCTCCAGCTGATATCCCTAAATCTGGTTCTAGTTTTGATGTGGGAATCGCTCTTGGAATCTTGGCGTCTCAAGGTATTGTGAACAGTAAATCACTCCAAGACAGTATGTTTATTGGAGAACTTTCTTTAGAAGGGCAAGTAAGGAAAGTATCTGGTATCATTCCGCTTATGATTTTGGCAAAAGAGCAGAATATCAAACGAATGTTCATCCCAGATGATAATAAAGATGAAGCGGCTATTTTAGATGATATCGAAATTTATCCGGTAACTACTCTACCAGAACTGATACACCATATAACTAGGAAGAAAATGATTCCAGTATATGTATCTTCAAAAGAAGAGTACGAAGAGTTAGATAAATCACTTAATGATTTCTCTGATATAAAAGGTCAAGAACAAGCGAAACGTGCTCTAGAGATTGCTGCGGCAGGTTTTCATAATATATCTTTGAGCGGCCCACCTGGCGCCGGCAAAACACTGCTATCCAAATCGTTTTCTTCAATTTTACCGCGTATGAATAAAGAGGAGATCTTAGAAGTGGCTAAAATTTATTCAGTCGTTGGGAGTCTAACTTTCGATACATTTCAAGGAATAAGACCCTTTCGTTCACCTCATCATACTACTTCTCGAGTAGGACTTATTGGCGGGGGAAGCCAGCCCTCACCTGGAGAGATTTCTTTAGCTCATAGGGGTGTACTATTCTTGGACGAATTCCCAGAATTTCCTCGATCTATTTTGGAATCAATGAGACAACCTCTTGAAGATGGAGTTGTTACCGTATCTCGAGCATCAGGTAGTATTTCTTATCCAGCTAGATTTTTACTTCTTGCAGCCTCAAATCCATGCCCTTGTGGTTTTTTAAATCATCCCACCAAAAGTTGTACCTGTCCTCCTGGGAATGTGTTGAGGTATAAAAAAAGGTTATCGGGACCTATTTTAGACAGGATAGATATACATATAGAAGTCCCGCCTGTTGAGGTAGATAAACTTTCAGAGCAATATACCGCTGAACCTAGTAGTGAAATACGAAAGAGAGTATTGAAAGCAAGGGAGCGGCAATTAGACCGGTTTAAAAATACATCCTTACAATTTAATAGTGAAATGCAATCTTCAGATATTAATAAGTTATGTCACATATCAACTGAGGCTCTACAGTTACTAAAACACGCAGTAGATAAACTTTCTTTGTCAGCACGTTCTTATTTTAAGGTAATTAAGGTGGCGCAAACAATTGCAGACTTGGATTGTAGTGATAGTATATCAGTGACACATATTGGAGAGGCACTTCAGTATAGAGCCAAAATAAGATAGTTCCTAGTGAAAACCCTATTGACAATAGGAAAACGAATTGGTTAGAATGAATTATCTATTAATTTCCTGATAAACATGCTATTAAAAAAAACAGTAATTTATCTCACAAGTATTTTCATTTTTACCTTACTTTTTACTTTTTTAATAGCTCCCAATTCAGCTCTCGCACAAGTAGCATGTGCTGATCAAAATGTTAATACAATGCCAGCATGTACAAGCATTAATGTAGATGAAATTGGCTTTAACATTCCATCGTTAGGGGATATTCTTACGTTTGTAATACGAGCATTCTTTGTAATTGCAGGGCTTGCAGCACTCTTTTATATGTTACTCGGAGCATTTGCATGGGTTACCTCAGGTGGTGATAGTGATGCAGTCTCTGCAGCACAGGGTAAGATACAGGCCGCAGTAGTAGGGATGCTTATTATTGTTGGCGTACTTGCAATCATTTGGACACTTGAACAGGTGATCTTTAATAGAAGAATCTGTCTTGGACTCTCTTGTCCTCTTACTTTACCTGGCCTTATTGAAACAACAGATACCGCACAAAATTGTTGTGCATGTATTAATGATGACGGTACGAAAACCCCGATTGATACATTTAATGGTGAGCAGTGTGCAAATTAATTTGCTATCTATATGAATAAAAAAAGATTAACCTCAACACTTTTTGCAATCCTATTACTAACTTTTGTATTCTTGGGTTTTACAAATCACATTCAAGCTCAAACTTGTGCACCTGCAGCATCATTACCTGCCTGTACATCCATAGATGTAAGTGAACTTGGTTTTAATATCCCTTCACTAGGAGATATTCTTACATTTGTAATCCGAGCATTCTTTGTAATTGCAGGGCTTGCAGCACTCTTTTATATGTTACTCGGAGCATTTGCCTGGGTCACCTCAGGGGGAGATAGCGATGCAGTGAGTGCAGCCCAACAGAAAATTCAGGCCGCAGTAGTAGGGATGCTTATTATAGTAGGTGTACTTGCAATCATCTGGACACTTGAACAGGTGATCTTTAATAGAAGAATCTGTCTTGGGCTTTCTTGCCCACTTACCTTACCTGGCCTTATTGAACCAACCACTCCAACAGATCAATTAAACTGTTGTGTATGTATTAATGAAGATGGATCTCTCGGAGATACAATTGATCTTGCTTCTGGAGCAAGTTGTCCACAATAAGAAAATGAATATACTAAATAAAATCATACTTTCAGCCATTACGATACTCTTATTGACATTTTCAATAGCTACGATTGATGCTATTTATGCCAAATCAGTTCCTCAGGTTTGTGAAAATGCAGGCGGTAGTGCAAGGAATGATGGTTATCCTGCATGTACTAGTATAAATACAGGAGATTTAGGTTTTAATATTCCGTCACTAGGAGATATCCTTACTTTTGTCATTAGAGCATTTTTTGTATTTGCAGGGCTTGCAGCACTCTTTTATATGTTGCTGGGGGCTTTTGCGTGGGTTACCTCAGGTGGTGATAGTGATGCTGTTTCTGCAGCACAAGGTAAGATACAGGCCGCAGTAGTAGGGATGCTTATTATAGTAGGTGTACTCGCCATTATATGGACACTTGAGCAAGTAATTTTTAATAGAAGAATTTGTCTTGGACTCTCTTGTCCTCTTACTTTACCTGGCCTTATTGAGAGTGATGATGCACCAGTTTACTGTTGTGTCTGTGTGAATGACACTACAGGTGCGCTTGGAGATGTAATCAATGTACATGAAAGTGCATGTTCTCCTTCTGGAGCTGGTGTTCATCCAGAAGCCCTCGGTAATTAGCAGGAAATCTTGTAGAATTAATCTATGTCTTCTATTTCTTATATAAGGAAACACATAAGCTCTATTTTAGTTTTTAGTCTTTTATTTATTTATACTGCACCAGTTTCTGCACAAATTCGCGATTGGGAAGACTCGGGATGTATGATCAATGGAGTTCCTACTCTTAAATGCTTTGAGGTTGTTGTAGGTAATCTGCTTTTTATGACAAACGCATTGATTCTATTAGTACTTTTTATCATGTTTGTTATTGGAAGCTTTAAGTATCTTACTTCACTTGGTAATCCGGAGCAAGTCGAGAACGCAAAAAATACATTTAAGTGGGCAATTATTGGTCTTATTGTATATGTGAGTGCCTATCTTATCTTGAATATCATCGATATCCTATTCCTGGGTGGACAAGGAGATATCTTTAGATTTAGTATAGGGGAATAAGATTTAATCAATAGGAGTTATCTGAATAACCTTTATACCTTCTTCAGGTAGTGGTGAATGAGGCTTATTTTTTTCTTTGATTGTTGCGTAAATAAAATACACTGCTACTGCGAGGATAGCAGGTATTAGCACAATCTTAACAAATTTCATACGTTAACTTTTTCTTTAATAATGTAGTGAGGTCGATTAAGTACCTCAATATATATCTTACCAATATATTCTCCAATTATTCCAATAGTGATAAGCTGGACTCCACCAAAGAACATAATAGCTACAAAAAGTCCTGTCCAACCAGTAACCCATGGAATTGGTAAAAATAATTTTCCAATAATTGCATATATCATACCTAAAAATCCAATTGATGCGGTAATGAATCCTAAGTAGCTTGCCATTCGAAGTGGCTTAGCAGAAAAGGAAGTAATTCCATCCAGTGCAAAATTGATCATTTTTGCCAAAGAGTAGTGAGTACTGCCGGAATGCCTTTTTGCCCGGTCAAAGTATACGTATCCATCTGTATATCCACTCCATGCTACAAGTCCTCTTAAAAAAGGTGAATGCTCGGGAAGTGAACTCAAGAAATCAACCACTTTTTTATCAAGTAAACGAAAATCGCCTACATTTTCTGGAATACGGCTATCTGACAATAAGTTCATAAAACTATAAAACCATTCAGCAGTTATTCTTTTAAAGAAACCATCAACTTCACGCTTTTTACGTTTAGCATAGATAATATCTGTTCCTTGTTGCCACATCTTAATCATTTCAGGAATAATTTCTGGAGGATCTTGCATGTCTGCATCCATCGTGATAACAGCATCCCCTGAGGATATATGATATCCGGCAATTAATGCCATCTGATGGCCAAAGTTTCGGTTAAAGGAAACGAGTTTAATATGTTTGTTTTCTTTAGCATGTTTTTTGACTGTTTCAGCTGTTGTATCTTTCGAACCGTCATTTACAAAAATAATTTCATACTTGTATGGCTGTAAGATAGGTAGGAGGGTGGATAGGAGAGGTTTAATATTATTCTCTTCGTTGTAAACGGGAATAATAAGTGAGAGAAGGAAGTCCTTCATGTAAATAAGTAAATTATTAGACTAATACCACAATCTAACAGTGTTCCGGGGCTTGGAGTTGAACCAAGCCTAGGAGATTATGAGCCTCCTGTGCAGCCGTACACTACCCCGGATAGAGTTCTAATTATAAGGAAAATGTTTCAATATGTCAATTTTTCATGAATATATCAAGCCATTTCATATAGTTGGGTACTACAGTGGGTGTTGGACTGAGTACTGTTGGGGTAGGATTAGGGATCACTACAATTACTTCGTCTTCCTTGTGTAGATTTAGTTTATTCCGTACTGTTTTTTCAAATTCATAGGAATCTTCTGTTTTCACAAGTTGTGTTTTAAGTTCTATATTACGTTTTTTTTCTGCCTCAAACTCTTGTTTATATTGTTCATAAAAGGCAAGGTTTTTTCTATAGTCAAAGATGCTTTTTGATAAAGCAGATACAAAAAAGAATGCCACTAAAAATAATACTATTCTTCTAATATTATGCATACCTTTACTATAGCAAATGCAAAGAGGTTATTGAAGTGAACGGACAGTTGTAGAAATCCTTCCGGCGTCTGCTTTCGATTTAAGCTCTTTTACACAGATACCAATAAGTGCATTAGGGTTCTTCTCAAAAAGGTCTTTGTTTACATCAATTATTTTTTGGACTTCTGTTTTTAATTCTTCATCAGAAAGTTCTGTAGGTAAATACTGTACAATAATATCTTTTTGAGCCTGATATTCTTTAGCTAAATCATCTCTCCCTGCTTTCTGGAAAGAATCTATTGAGTCTTGTAATTTTTTTACTTCTTTTCGAAGTGTATTGACTACTTCTTCTTCTGAAAGCTCTACTCTTTTATCAATTTCAATATTTTTTATTTGTGCTAAAATGTAACGAAGGGTCTGAAGTTTTACAGAATCCTTGGCTTTCATAGCCGCAATTTGATCTGCTTGCAATTGTTGTTTTATCATTTCATAATTATACCCTATGAAAACTGGAAACAAAACAGACTTGTACGAAAAGATAAAGCTATTTCAACAGCGTACAATCTCAAACACCCAAACAGTAGAAGAGATGATGAGTGAAGTTCGTATGATGAATTTTAAAGTAAGGCCAGTATACGGGAATATCTCAAAATTAAATTTATCGAACCGTGAGTTTATAAATGCTCTCTGGAGTTTAGGTAAGCTTGATGAGTTCTTTAAGGATGAATTCCCCAATGTGGAAGATGAGGATAGAGAGATTTTCTTTAAGCTGGTAGACGATATGCGTGTTTCTCTTCAGCAGCAACTGAATCGAGCATATAACACTGATGAATCTCCAAAAAGTGAAAAATTATTTTTTGAGATAGAAATTTATAAAGAAAATGTATCTCAGGTGAATTAAGTATGAAGAAGTTTCCCGTAGTACTCGATCTTGAAACTAAACATACCTTCCGTGAGTTTAGTGAAGCAAAGCAACTTGGTATCTCTGTTGTGGCTGTGTATGATTATGCTACAGAGAAAGGCCAGGTGTTTACTGAAAAAGAATTAAATCAACTCTACCCCATCCTAGAAAACGCATCTTATATTGTGGGTTATAACAGCCGAACTTTTGATTTACCCGTTTTACAAGCATACTACCCGGGAAATATTGAGAATTTTTCTCAGTTTGATATTTTAGATGATATTAAAGCAAAAATCGGGAAGCGAGTTGGGTTAAATGATGTCGCCTTTGCTACCCTTAATGAGAAAAAAACAGGACATGGCCTGATGGCTATTGATTATTACAAAGAAGGTAAGTGGGATGAGTTAAAGAAATATTGTTTAGATGATGTACTTGTGACAAAAAAACTGTTTGATTATGGAATTGAAAAAGGGGAGATTTATTATCTGAATGAAGTGGGTAAAGTGCCTATAAAAGTAGATTGGAAGAAGTATATAGAAGAAGATGGTGGAGGGAATGATATGCCTCTCACTTTGCCTTTTTAAATGAATTTCGGGATGATATAATATCCTTTATCTATCCCCGATAGCTCAATGGTAGAGCAGGATGCTGTTAACATCAAGGTTCGTGGTTCGAGTCCACGTCGGGGAGCCCTGACGCTCTAAATATAACTGCATGGTTAGCCTGTAGTACCAAAAATATTGGTGTGGGCACTGCATTGATAATAGTCTTATTTTTAACTTCGAAACGTTCATAGAAGAACCTCATGTAATGTCGTTTCAAAAAAGGTGGGGCATCAACAAATGTTTTGTATATATTCCTACTAAATGCTAGGACTTCTTCAATTAAATCCATATCAATATTGCAACTTGCTTCCAGTTCTTGTAAGTGTTCATCAGTAGACTGTATTTTGAGTTTAATCTCTTCATGCTTACGTCTATAAGTATCTCTGTCAATGGTGCCATCAAGCAATGCATCTTCAAGCTTATTTCTACGCATTTCTAATGATGTCCGTAAGTTTAGAATAGCCTGTCTTTTTGATGATGCAGCTTTTCGATTAAACTCAACTTTTTCTCTCGCTTTCTTTACTACCAAATCAATAAATTTTTGTGAGAATTGCATATCTTTAAATTGATGAGCAGCTAGTTTTTCAAGTTCAGACATTTCAACATATGGAGAAGGACAATTGTTCCTATTCCTCTTTGGACAATGATAATAAGCTATTTTCCCTTTATGTTTCTTAAAACGTTCGCTTTTATGCCATTCAGCAGTGTACCTTTGACCACATTCAGCACAAGTTATGAAACCTCTAAGTAAAAAATCGTGTTTACGCCTTCTCAGAAGAAAATCTCTATGTTTCGCTAATACATACTGACAAGTATCAAACAGACTTTTTGAAATAATTGGTACTTGTTTGCCTATTTTAGAATTGCCATGCCAACGTATTAAGCCATAGTAGAAAGGATTTTTTAGAATATTATTTATGACACTGTGACCTAAGCCTGTTCCATTTTTTGAAACTATATTTTTGTCTGCAAGCCAATCTTGTATTTCAAGTATTGAATAATTACCAGTAGCATACAGTTCAAATAATTCTTTAATTATAGGAGCTTCATATGGGTCTGGTTCACAAGTTTTTTTTTCATCTTCGCCACCAACACTTCTATATCCTAAAGGTGGTCTTGTTGGTTGCCAACCTTCTTCAAACTTTTGAACTAAAGCGTCTTTTGTTCTAGTACTATTTACTTCAGACTCCCATTGAGCAACACTTGCAAAGATATTTGCTATCAGGCTATTTCCTTCAGTTAGGTTTCCTTCATTTACTGAAAGCAATTTTATACCTTTTAATTTGAAATCGTTATACAACCTTGAAAAATCAGTCACATTACGAGCAAATCGATCAATCTTATAAATAATCACGGCGTCAACAGGATCCTCTTCAACAGCCTCTATAAGCCTTTGTAGTTCTGGTCTATTTTTAGTTGATCTACCACTCTTGCCGCTATCATCAAATATTTCCTTTATATGATATTGATTCATTGAAGCGTATTCTCTTGCTTGTCTTATTTGATTATCTGGTGAATACCCATTATTTTTTTGGTCTTCAGTCGAAACTCTTATGTATACATAACAATTTTTCATATTCAATCTTAACTGTTAATATTTTGTTTTTTAATATTTAAATTCTCATTATTACTAGAGTCATTATTTTTTTGTTGCTTTTTAGATTCAATATGAGCAAACATGAGGTTGACCCATTGATCGGCAATTTTTTCTAGATCTTTATCTTCATCGTTCATAGTAGGCATTATGCCTAACTAATGGGTAAAGAACACTGAATTTGGAAAGTTTTGAAAGTTCAGTATGATGTAGGATTCCAAGATGGTTAATTTCCACCTTGGAATCCTAACATAGTTTTAGAAAATCTATTAATTCCCATCAATATTTTTCTCAAGAGCAGTAAATGAAATTGCTGCAATATCTTGAAAAGACATATTTATGTCTTCTACATATGATTGGATCATATACTCAAGAATTTCCATTTCTGTTACACCAGTTTTACTTTCCTTCCTGAGTGCTACTAATACACTGCCTGCTCGATTGTAGTTCTCCTCAGTAATTTCCGTACCATAGAGCTTTAATGCTTGATCAAGGCTATGTTTAATCTCTTCTGGAGAGGGGTTGCCTATAAAAGCAACTTCCATTCTTTCTAATGAGCTCATTTGATCGATAGCATCTTCGCTTTCAGTTGTCTGTCCTTTTTCTCGACCTTTTTGAAAGTTTTCTTGACCATCAGATGAAAGTAAACCTAGAATCACTCCAAATACGAATAAAATACATAAAATTATTACTGATATTTTTATTATTTTTTTCATGTTATATTCACCCCCTTTCAAAATGTAATTCATAATAATTGAACTGCTCTTTCTAAATCTTGTGGCTCAACGTTTAAATAAATAGCGGTTGTTTCTAGCTTCTTATGACCTAAAAGATTTTGAATAGTAGCGATATCTACTCCTTGTCTACGGAGGCTAACACCAACTGTGTGGCGAAGGATATGCGGCCCCCATTTTTTCTTTGTAATACCAGCTTTTTTTAAATAATGTTTTACAAGATGATAAACGGAGTTAGCTTCTAAGGGATTATTATTTTTACTTACAAAAACTGGAGCAGTTAGATTAGTTCTTTTCTGCTTTGACAAGTATATTCGTATTGCATAAGCAGTCTTATTATTAATTGGAAGTTGTACTTCGTTGCCACCTTTTCTTCTAACATGAATATAGCTGATGCCTTTAGAATGTAATTCTAAATCTGGTATTTTTAAGTTTGTTAGTTCGCTTACTCTAATGCCCGTACATAGAAAGAGTTTAAATATAGCAATATCTCGTGTCTTATAGAAAGGAGTAGCTAAATTCTCTACAGTCTGTATTAAATGTTGCTTTTCATCTTCGGTTAAATAACTAATTATTTTTGCGTGAGTTTTTAATGGCTTAATATCCATGACTACGTTTTGAGTGATTGCTCGTTTATGCAGGAATACGTATAAAGACTGAATTGAAGCTAATTTTCTGTTCCTGTTTGCAACTGAGCCTGTTTTGCTACTGATTTTTACTTGAGTAAGATATTCTTCAATATCAAGTTGGGTCACTTTTGTAATATCTAGAATCTTTTTTGAATTTAAGAATGGAAGAAAGCTATTTAGCAGGTCATGCTCATATGCATCAAATGACTTCACAGCTAAATTTTCAACATTAGCTTTGTAATGAAGAAACTCTTTTATGTGATTTGTTATGGAATTATTCATATTTTTGTTTTTTAAATCGTTTCTCGATATCCATTCTCTTTATTCTATAAGCACGACCTTCTTTCAAAGCCGGAATTTTTCCAGCTTTAATCCAGCTGCGAAGAGTAGCATCTGAAACCTTTAGTAAATGTGCTGCTTCCTGTAATGTTAAAATTTCTGTTTCCATAGTGTTTTACAAAATAGCTGTTTAATCTAACAAAAAGTTATGTCTATTAATGTTTATTGCAAATAATTAATGGTTTTTATATAATAAGATTGTTAGTTTAGATGTTATTTATAGGCTAAAATTCAACTAAACAGCTATTTAATCCAATTGAATATTTTCTTACTTCACTTGTATCAAATAAAATTGCCTCACCTTTCCCCAATTTTAAATTGGGAAAAGAGTCTGAATTTTATAAAAACTAATTTTGTTTTTGATCAGGTGCTGTTTTACTCTCACGTAATATTTCAGCTACCAAAAGTAAACCTTCAATTCTATTTTGATCATATTCATCTATAATTTTTTTTAATTCACTATCTGAGTAATTCTCAAAACCTTTCCAACCTTTTCGTAGCATTATTTCAATTGCATCTTCTTTATCTTTTGTTTGTTTCTCAATCATCAACTCAGTTACAATAATGTCAATCATTTCGTTTTTTGTCATATTTATCACCTCCTTAAATTTATTAATCAATAACGTTCACTCATATCTTCGTCTTCCCAATCATTAGCATTCTCTAAAAATGCTAGTACAGAACTAATAGAAGCTACTTTTGCTTTTTTTAGCCAATCTCTTTTTGCATTTGCATATTGCAATGACTCCTCTGATACTTCTATTCGATCTGCTATAGCTGGAGCATATAAGTTCCAATAATTTTCGGTTACGTGATTCTTGTATTGAGCAGATGTTAGTGGATTTAAGTAATTATCAGAAGTTGATTCATGAGAAAAATCGTTTTTTTTCATAGGCTTTGCTTTGCTTTTTTTTCTTCCTTCTTTTTCACTTCTTACTTCTTGTTTAGTTGTTATATGTTTATCAATCTTTTGTTGTTTATCTGTTAATCTGTCTGTTGAGGAATCTCTTGAAATATTAAATATGCTTGATTTGACAATCTTTGCTATAGTACCTTTGTTTGTTGTATTGAATGTTACAATTTTGAACTTTTCCAAATATTTTTTATCAGTTCTGTAACTTTGTGGTGTCGCGCAGTATTCTTTATAATCACCAATAAATGCTTCTCCAACTTCAATACCATCATTTATATCTAAGGGGACTTTTCTTGCTCTATCAGCGATAAGAGAGAGTAACACAAAAGCGGTTGGTCGTTGTCTAATCAGTTCGTAAAATTCAACGCTATGTTCTATAAACTTGATGAAATATTTGTTTTCCATATAATCTTAATCTTTTAAACTTAGTTTCTAATAGTCTCCATAAATCATTGCTTTACCTTGATCTATATTTTCAGCAAAAGCCAGTGGAGAAATAAGATATTGCTTACGATATAAATATCCGTTTATGAATTCCGTTAGTTCTTTACTTTTGTTGAAGACGAAATTAACTTTACTTGGATTACTTTTGTTAAGTCCAATAAAGGAATCAGGGATCATTAAACGAAGGAAGGCTTGGAGTTTAATATCACTTGTAATATATTTATCTGTATTTGTATTTTTAATCTTCATGCATTAAATCTAATTCATTGCAGATATAAACACCCTGAAGTTGGAGATAGTTAAAACGTCAGGATGATTTCAGAAGTCGATTGTAGGAAGATATTGCCTTTTCAATGATATTTATGTCCTCAATAGAACAGAAATCACATTTTCTTTTACTTAGAATGTCAGCATGATCCATATTTACAGGGCAATTCTCTTGTTGCCATTTATTCAGAACTTCATCATAGGTAAGAGATTTTTTTGATAAGCCATTAAAGATATCTGAATATTTTGTCCAATACCATTCTCTAGTTCTTTCTATTTCTTTTTTAGTTTTGTATTTCGAAATATCAGCAGAATCATAAACTGTTCCTTTGTGAAACTGTTCAATTAGTTCTCTGTGATCAGGGACCTCTGCATTGATGCTAGGAGAGTTTTGAAAGTTTATTTTACCTATTATACCTTTGTCAAATTCATTAGTTGGTTCATGTCCTTTAATGAATTCTTGAAATGCTTTATAAGCAGCTTCCAATTCTTTTTTTTCTGTGCGAGCAGACATAATAATTACATACTCATATTGTTCAGGTCTACTTAGATCATCTTTTTGACTGACCATAACAACATCAAAGTAACAACTAAGATATACTCCGTCAGGGATGATCCCATTTATCAGAGCATATTCAACAATATTTTTAAAGTTTTTACCTCTATGAAATTTTTTAAGAACAGTCTCTATATCATGATTGAATTGTTTCTCTTTACCTTTTAAATGAAGTTTTTCTGTGGGAGGTTCGTATATATTTGAAACTGGGTATAGTTTAGAAATCTTCCATTTTTGTCTCAGTCTTTGTATCTCTTGAAGGAATTTATGTTGATCTACAAGCATAGCAATATCTGTAGCATGTTTTTTATTCAATGTTAATATATCAATCTTTGTTATCTTCATCTTGCAGCGAATTATATATAATAT
>CAZOSM010000005.1:54121-55255 GCA_964582715.1 uncultured Gammaproteobacteria bacterium | reverse complement strand
TCCATGACCACCTCAGCATGAGGCTTCACGTTCTCATAGTTGCCCAGGTTGATTGTTGCGCCAATACCCACCTTGATTTCCTTGACCTTCGCCACAGGCTTCCCTCCATCCATGTAAACTAAAAAGAGCCAATGCACCCTTCACAGGATACATTGGCTCTCTATAGGTGAAACCTACAGCCCAAGTCTAAAAAATTATGCCGTCTTGCTCTCGTCCTTGCTTGCCGCCGCCTCCTTTGCGATCCCCGTGAGGTACTCCTTTGCCAGCGTGAACTCCCCATTTAGGAGTTGCGTCACCCGCTCATCACGCTTTATAGCCATGCGAATGCTTGCCAGAGGTGACTTCCAATACTCCCCTATGCCTCTGCCGTTGAGCTTGCGGAGTATTCCCTTCCAGTGCAGTGAGCCTGGGTGCTCCTCCTCCAGAATTTCCGCAATGTGATCCGCAATAGGTCTGCCGTCTGGTGTCACGTTCTTCCGGCCCCGTGTCTGCTTGGTGCGCTCTGTCTTGACATACATCACGTGTGGCTCAATACTCAGAATCTTAGCGAGTTGCTCCACCTGCTGGAGAAGCTCAGAGCGTTCCCGCTCCAGCTTGTGCATGTCCCTGAGTTCTGTGTCCAGTTCCTCAATGCGCTCCTTGGCTGTCTGGAGCCATACCTCAGCCTGCTCCTTTATATCATCTGCCAAGGTTGGGTGTAGCTCTCTTTGCACTGTTACTGCCTCCCTGTGTATTGTGGAATGAAAAGAAGGAGCCTTGCGGCCCCTCCCCTCCTACTTGAGTGCTTTGACTTTGAGTGCCCTGCGAATGGAAATGTCCATTGCGTTGTCACGCAGTTCCTCTGGTGAGAGAATACCTTCCTCCAAGGCTTCTTGGAGCTTGGCCTCATCCACCACTTCCACCTGCTTGCGAAGCTCAGGCCACAGGCCACGCTCACGGAGGTGCTTCTCCAGCTTCTCCTCATTGAGCTTGGAGTAATCCCGGCTTTCCCAAATGACTTGGAACCTGTTCCCGGCCTCATCCACGGCCTCAGTCTTGTCGACTCCCTGGTTGCGGAGGTATGCCTCAATGTCACCCTTGAGTTCCTTCTCCACGGCCTGGAGTTCCTTAATCTGCCGCCGCACGGCCTCCAAC
>CAZOSM010000005.1:52037-54021 GCA_964582715.1 uncultured Gammaproteobacteria bacterium | reverse complement strand
AACTTCCTGGTGGTCTTTTTCCCGTGTTTGATTGTGTGCTCAGGATCAGGGAGAAAGCCGTCAAATGTGTAGTAAGTCCGTAGTGTCTCGTATGCCTTGCCGCAATACTGTGCCACCTGCTCCAGCGTGTACAGCATTCCTGCCATGTTCGTGCGCCCCATTGTGCTCTGCCTCCTTCAAGGAGAGGCACCTGGAGGCCCCTCCCGTATGTTCTCCCCTATGCCGCCAGGAGGGTTGCAATGAGGGAGCCAGCCATGTCCTCTGCTCCTTCGCCCTCCACTACTGCGTCAAATACGCTCTGCTTCTCAGCCAGGAGCTTCTCAATGGCTTCGTCAATGCTGTTCTTGCAGAGCACCTTGGTAATGAGCACTTGATTCTTCTGCCCAATTCGGTGCGCCCTGTCCTCAGCCTGTGCCACGTAAGCAGGTGCCCATTCCAGGTCAACAAAAATGACGTTCTGTGCCGCCGTGAGCGTCAGCCCTTCCCGGCACGCCGGAGCCATTCCCACAAACACCTGAGTGCCTGCGTCATTCTGGAACCGATTCACTGCCTCCATTCTGTCCTCCGGCTTCATGGAGCCGTCAATTCCCACCACTCCGTACTCTGCAAGCTCCCGCTTGAGTGCTTTGTACATACCAAGGAACTGAGTGAACACCAGCACCTTCTGGCCTGCCTCCACCATTTCCTCAACAAGCTCCCTGGTGGTGGCAATCTTTGCGCTCACAGGCTTGCCGCCCAGGAGTTCCAGGGAACCTGCCGCCTGCTTGAGCCGGAGAATCTTGGTGAGTGCAATCATGGTGCCGCCCACAGGGTTGCCGTCTTTGTCGAGAAGCTCCGTCTTGAGTTCCTTGAGAATCGTGTTGTACACCCTGCGCTGTGCAGGCTCCATGTCAACCCACACCGTGCGCCGCATTTTCTCTGGAATGTCCAGAGCGTCTTTCTTGAGCCTGCGGAGCATCACAGAGCGGAGGTTGTCACTGATTTTCTTGACGGCTCCCTCTTTGTACTCCTCAATCTCCCAACCAGAGAAGCCGCCAAGCACACAGTATTCTTTGACAAAGCTCCAGTACCCACGCCGCTCCATGCCAAACCATTTCAGGAGGTTGAAGCACTCCTCCGGCCTGTTGATTATTGGCGTTCCCGTGAGAGCGTATTTGAAGGGTGCGTCCAGGTCGTGAATGGCCTCACCCATTCGGCTCTTGCGATTCTTCACTTTGTGGCTCTCATCGAGCACCACCATGTCCCAGTCAGTCTGCCCAATCTCAAGGCCCAGAATGTCTGAGTCAGTCACCCGCTTGCCCTCTTTGAGAGCCTTCTGCACGGCCTTGACCACTCGCATTTGCTCATAGTTGATAATGATGTAAAAGGTGCCGCTCTCAATGGCCTGCCGGAATCTCTCCAGCTTTTCCGCAGGGTTCTTGCCGTCCACCACCACTGCGTCCCGGTTGCCGTGAATTCCAATCTCCTGTGCCCAGTTATACTTGAGGGTGGCCTTGGCTACGATCAGCACCCGCTTGACCTCACCCTTATTGGCACGGTGCTCCGCAATGTCAATGACTTGCTTGGTCTTGCCCAAGCCCTGGTCATCTGCCAGGAGCATAATGTTCCGAGTAATGCCGAAGTTCCAACCCACAATTTGGTGGTCAAACGGGTTGGTCTTGAAGGTGAACTTCTCAACCGGAGTGGTGGGGATAGCCGTCACGTCCACAGTCTTTTGGAGCAGGTCAAGCTCAGGAAGCTCACCCGCCACCGTGTAGTTGTCACCAAACACCTTCACCAGAGCCGGAAGAGAGGCCACTGGAACCGTCCAGAGTTTACGCTCAGGGTTCCACCGCCGCCCAGGAACCCGCTTCACCTTGTCAACCAGTTCTGGGTTGTAGCGGAAGGCCACCGCAATGTCTCCGCTCCGCTCTTTCGCCAGTGTAATCATTTGCCGCACCTCCGTGTTTTCTCTGTCCTGCAATGATAGTATAACAAAAAGCCG
>CAZOSM010000005.1:0-51937 GCA_964582715.1 uncultured Gammaproteobacteria bacterium | reverse complement strand
TTTGCCGCACCTCCGTGTTTTCTCTGTCCTGCAATGATAGTATAACAAAAAGCCGGAGAGTTATGCAACCCCCTCCGGCAAAGTTTTTGAGGTTAAACGCAAATTTTTTACTGTGGCTCCCCTTCGGCCCCACACTCTGGACAGTCACCGTCTGCGTCATCGTGCGAGTAGAACCAGCCGCCAAGCTCTGTGTGCATTACCGCTTCCCAAACGTGACCACACTCTTCATTCTTGCACCTGTGCTCCACCAGTTCTGTACGACCTCCAAGAGTCACGCCAGGAGGTACGTCCCACCCGATCACCTTAAATCCTCCTCAGAAACCTGCTCAGTGCCCTGTGTGCCACTCTGTTCCTGTACCGCCTCACTGGGTGCTTGGTGGTCGCCCAACCTATCACCATGAGCACCAGGAGAAGTGCGCCCACCATTGTCAAGCTCTCCCCTCTTGGCCTTCTTCGTCAGTGTTATGGCCTCCGGCATGATGAAAGCCGCCCTTTCCTGCAAGCCAAGGTAACTGAGCTTGCTCCCGGCCTTGTCTGTGGCTCTCCATGCCAGCTTGTTAATGAGCCGTGCCATGAGCAGGTATGCCAGCACGTCACTCCGGTTTCCCGGCACTGTGATCCGCTCCACGTCCGGCTCCGGCTCCTCCAGCGTGATCCCTTGGGAGGCTAAGAGGGAGGAGAACCTCCCCCAAAGCTCCCGCAGTTTGGCCTCAGTCATACAGCCCCACTCTCTACGGCTCCCGGCTCAAACTTGGCCTTGAGCCTTTCATACTCCCGCCGCTCCCGTTCGTCCTTGGTGGCCTCCAGGTCAATCTCTTCCGCACACGTCACGTGCTGGCCTGTTCCCAGATCAAAGTCATATACCCACACATTGACTATTCGCTCCCCACCGTACCGTGGACCCTCAACCTTGACCTCTACGCTCCGGCTTTCCTTCTCTGCCTGCCATGCCATAAGCCCTTCAAATGTCTTGCCGTCCATGTGATTGCCTCCTTTATGTTTTCCTCACTATTATTGTAGCACGGAAATGTCACTTTTACAAGCCCAAAACTAAAAAAAAACAAGGGAGCCGTTAGGCTCCCCTGCGTGCTTTCCTCATCATCACCACAGCACTCTGTGCCGTTGGGTACATGCTCAGGTGAGTCTGCTCTCCCTGCTCATTTGTCAGGAAGTAGTGCCCATTACTGAGCCGCCCAAGCCGGAGACTGTGCTTGAGAGCAAAGTCCCGTGCCGTCTTTTGGATTTTACAAGGGAGTGCTTCCAGAGCATCCTCTGGCAAGCACATTGGAGGATTCGGCCCCTCTTGGAACGTCACAGGGTGAACCTCCTTGAGTTCCACCATGTCCTGAGTACCCACCTTTCGGTATCCCAGAACCCGAAACGTGCCAGCGTGCTTGCCTTTGACAACCTCACCGATATTGAACAACAGAACCGCCCCTTTCAAGGGAGAGAGTAGAGCCGTTGTCTCCCGGCTCAAGTACATTGTAGCACCTTGTGGTTTAAACGTCAACCCCCAAAATGAAAAAATGAGGGAGCAAAAGCTCCCTCACACTCTCAGGTCAGAACGTGCCTCTGCCGGAGACTTCCGGTATGTGTACACAGGGTTGCCCATTATCCTGTCCCGTGCCCTTTCGTCTGTCATGCGCTCATTGGCCTTCTCTTTGGAGAGACTCCTTGCGATCCGCTCCAAGTGGCCTGTGGCCTTATTCCTTCGGTACACGTCATAGAGCATTGGGCATTCCTCCTCAGAAGTTAGTGCGTGCAAACTCCCCGAAGTGTTCACGTGCGGCCCTATCGTAAGCCCTTGCCGCTTCCTCTTCATCGTGGAAGTATCCCAAATGAATCTCTTTCCTGTGGACCTTAATACGTGCCCTCCACTTCCCATTACGGAATAACTCCACGCCCTTATATTTGGAGCTATCTCCTTTCCGCACTGAGTTAGCACCATTTTCACTGTCTGTAGCCTTCCGCAAATTCTGCTTTCTATTATCCAGGCCATTCCTGTTTTCATGGTCAACTAGAGTTCCCGGCTCTGCATCCATTATGAGCCTGTGCAGTAATACATGCTTTCCGTTCTTTTTCTTTTCTTTGTCCCATGTACCTGCGTATATGTACCATGTGTTGGGACGTTTCATAGCACACCAGTAAAACTCTTGGACCTTAACCAATTCCTCAGTGTCAATCAAAACCTCAAGGGAGGTGCCATCCTTGCGCTGGACAAGGATGACTGTAACCTCTCCCTGAATGTAATACTCATTTTGCTTCCGTGCCATTTTAGTCCTCCTCTCCATCCTCCGGCTCTTTTGTGAATTCATATCCGCACTTCTGGCATACTGCATCCAATTCGACCGCCGCCCTAACGATGGTACAACCACACGTCCACTTTCGCATTTTCGTTTTGGCCTTCTTGCCTTGCGGAGCCGCTCCCCGTGCGAACTCGAAAGCCTTTTCGTCCGGCTCCTGAGCCTTGAGCCACTCCTCAAGCTCTGGTGTGAGCTTTGTGAATGCCCACCCACGGCTCTGCACCTTCTCCACCTCAAGCCCCAAGTGCTCTGCCTGAGCTTTGAAGTGCTTGTTGTGATACTGGTTGCCGGAGCAATCCTTAATGCCGTAGTGAGCATTTGCCATGTGTGCAATCTCATGCACCAGCGTTTCCAAAAGCTCCATTGTAGTCCTGCTCATATACTCTGCGCTCATGTTAATCTCAAAGCGGCCCTCTGTGGCTTCCTCTTCGTCCTCTTTCACCTTCTGCCATGCTTCCCACGTGGTGCACCAGCCAAGCACGCCTTGCTTCCGGCCCTGGCTCTGAATGGTGATAATCGGAGAAGGAAGCTCACTGCCGTACTTCTCCCTGTTCACTGCCTCAAAAATCCTGTGAAACTCTTGAATCGCCGGAGCCAACCCTGCGTCTTGCACTGCAACCTTAGCCATGCCAACCGCCTCCCGTGTGTTTATCTTGAGTTCATTATACAACCATTGTGGTACGTTGTCAAGCGTTTAAACCACAAATTTTTGAGGGAATTATGGGGAGCCTTTCGGCTCCCCTCCGCTCCTCAGTCCAGGTTGTCGCAGTGCTCCAGGTTCATCCTCACATCACCGTCAGGCTTTACCTTGTACTGCGCTCCATCCACCTTGCTCTGGAACCTGTAAACCGGAACCATAACACCTGTGTTTTTGTAGTTGATCCTGCGCCCCGTGTCCTTGAGGTAAACTGCCTCGCCACTGTACTTGGCCTTGGTTGCCGCCATCTTGAGCGTCTCTTCCAGTGCCGCCGCCGTCCACTGCACTGTGTCCTTGATCGTTGCCAGCATTGTGTACCGCCTCCGTGTTTGGTGTGTTTGTTCCTTGCACTATTATAGTAACACGTTGAGGTTTAAACGTCAAGCACTTAGCAAGAAAAAACCGGAGGAATTTTCTCCTCCGGCCCCCTTCCCTGCTATGTGTGTATATGCCCTAGTCCTCCTCAAGCAAGTAATTGAGTTTTCCCGGCTTGTCATAGTCCAATGGGAGCCGACAGGTGCCGAAGCCATAGAACCACGCTTTCCTGTCAATCCTCACTGCTTCATCCCTGGCTTTCTCCACCAGGGAGAGAGCCTTTGCGTGATCGTTGCAGAATGGTCCCAGTAGTAATGCGTGCTGTGGTCCGTCCACTACACTCACGTAGTAGTTACCCTCTTTGGTGTCTGGTGCTTGCGCCACGTTTACGCCTCCCCTTCCAAGGTGCGGAGTGTCTTTTCTGTCATACCGCTCTTACCAACCGTCACATTTCCGAACGTCCAAGCCTGTGCCTTATATGCCATGTCAAACTCTTCCGGCAGGTGCTCAATGAACTTCTCATTCTGATCCTGTGCCATCTTGAGGAGCGTCTGCTTGTTGACGTGGGTGAGGAAGCCCAAGCGTACCTTTTCCCCATTCGGAAGTGTGGCAATAATCTCGTAGCGTGTCGGAGTGTTGTGTGCGCCCTTCACCGTGAACCCAGTCATTTGCGTCAGCCCCCGTGTGTTTGGTGTGTCTCCCTGTCCTGCAATAACAGTATAACATCGTGTGGTTTAAACGTCAACCTCTAAAATGAAAAAAGTTGAGCCACTTTTTAGCGGCCCAACCTCCGTGCCTTCTCCAAGTTGTCCTCAATCACTTCCTTGTCTCCGTCCCGCAACCCCCTCCGCTTCACTAGCTGGAGCCGTGTCTCAGCCGTTGCCACTGCGTCTGCCCACCCGTGAATGGTGGCCCCGCTCCGTGCTCCCCTCCGTTTGATCTGGAGGAGAGCACTTTCCCATTCTTTCAGCACCGCTCACGCTCCTTTTGTCCTGCAATGATAGTATAACAAGTTACTGTTTAAACGTCAAGCACTTTTTTGTTCTTTTTTCGCCAGAGCCGCCAAAAGTTCTGGAAGCCGCTCAAAGCGTGCCCCGGCCTTCCTCTCTGCTACGCCGTCCACACCGTCAAGGAACGTCTTGAGCCTCTCCCGTGGCCCCGTGGTTACGATCAAAAGCACGCCCAGGCCCCTAATGCGTTTGTATCGTGTGGCCTTCTCCTTGAGCGTTGTGTGGCTCTCCGTGCCTGTGTCTATCTCCACAGCCATGCGCTCCCTTGGATAGTACACGTCAGCCACCACTGGCCCCAAGGAGTGCTCTGAGGTGCCCCAAGGGAACCCGTGCCGCCGTGCTTGTATGCGAAACTCACCCGCAAGCACTGTGTGCCGAAACGTGAGAGGGAGTGCGTCCAACTTCTTCCAGTTCTCTAAGCCAAGTGTCCTGGCTCCGGCCCTGTCAAGCGTCACGTGTTGCAGTGCGCTCCCCTCCACTGTGGGAGGAAAGAACCTGTCAATGCAGTGCAGGTCATAGAGCACCCTGAGCCTTCGGTTGCACAGGTCTTGAGCCTTCGCACAGTCAGGCCAAAACACCCTTGCTAACTGGTCACTTGTGGCTAGTCGAAAATGAGAGAGGAACCGGAGGATTCGCCTGTCTCTTTCCGTGAGCCGTGGCTCCACGTAGAGCCTAAACCACTGCTCTGTGACTCTGGCCCCTGGCCGCTTATATTTACTGCGTCTTGGCATACGTGCTCCCTCCTGTCAATGTCATTCTGCACCCTCTGCCAGTCCTGGTTCCACCGCTCTCTCTGTGCCTGTTTGAAGGGTATGACGTTCTGCCGCACTGCTTTTGCAAGTGCCGGAGCCTTGGCCGTGAACCATTCGGAGCCGTCCACCCTGGCCCCAAAATGATACTTGGGAAGCTCCTCTGGGTTGAAGGGTAGCTGTGCCTGCTCCTTACTGGTACGGAACACCACCAAGTCAGGGTAATTGTCCAGCATGATCCTAAGCAATGCAGGTGACTCCTTCGCCACCTGTTTAAAGCTCTGGAATAAGCACATGATTCCAAAGCCATATTTCCTGGCCTTGCTGAAAATATCGTCCAGCGTGTCAGCGTTTTTTGAGAGCCACGTCTGAGGCTCATCTGCAATGAGCATGAAGGGTGTGCGCTTCTGCGTGTCCTCCCGGCTCAGTGCGGCCCTCCAGAAGTTGAGAGCGTGCAGTGCCATGATAGTGCGAACCGTTGCCGCAGAGAGGCCCTCTGTGGCCTTTATAATCACCGTGTACCCTTCATCCATCCACTTGCGATATGGGAGAGGCTCCGCAGGTGCCTGCCCCAAGGTGTACTTGAGTACCCTGTCTTGGAAGAGGATTCCAGCACGCCGGAGGAATGAGGCTCTCACCTGCTTTTGCTCATTCTCACTGAGCCGCCCAAACCGCTCACGCCACCACTTGAGCGTGTCTTTGTCGTGTACCCTGTTGAGCACCCACTCCCTGAAAGGCTCCTCCTGTACGATTCGCACCACGTCCAGAATGGTACACCCTGGAACCGAAAACACAGCCTTGCACGCATACGCAATGAGTTCTGTGGTCATATACTGGCCCTCAACCTCAAAGTTAGCCTCAAAGAAGGCCACCCACTGAGCCGTGATAGCATCCTCTGCGAACACGTCACCCGCCTTCTCAGCCATGCCCATTGGGAGAGGCCAGTGCTTGTTGGAGTGGTCAAGGAGTACCGTCTTTTCCAGCCGCTCCCGTGGTAGAGCTTTGAGGATTGACTCAGCACCAGAGCCGTCTGTGTTGTCCATGTAGGCCACGCCTCCTGGCCTGCTCACCACGTAGTTCTTTGCCCACTCCGTCTTTCCGGCACCCGTGGCACCCACCACAATTTTGTGCCTGTTGTCACCCTTGGGAAAGTACACCGTGCGCCTGCTCCACTTTCCCTGTACCTTGCCCAGTGGCACAGTGCCCCGCAGGAGGTGCCTGGGAGCCTCCTGAGCGTCCTTCTCCCCCTCTTTGGCCTCTACACCCAGGAAAGCCTTAGACACCACTCTCTGGCCCTCTGTGAGAAGCTCACCGCCCAATGCACACAGCAAGTGTGGCACATCGTCAAAAAGCTCCTTGGCCGTCCGTCCCATGATCTTTTCAAGACTTGAGAACACCTTTCACCCTCCTTAGAAGTCTGTTCACCGTCAGAGTATTGCGCCGGAGTCCCTGCATTGACAGGCCCTCTGGCACCGTGTGCATATACTCCTTGAGCCACTCAGGTGTGCGAGTCATAAACATGAGTGCGCCCACCTGTATTGCGATAATTGGCACGCCTTCCTCTGCCACGCTCCCGGCTCCCACAGTCATTGCAACCAATATGACAAGCTGGAGAGCGTGTGCCACCTGGGTTGTGAGTAGAGCCATGACCTCCCCCTGCCACCTCTGGAACTTGTGGCCCTCATCCACTGCCCATGCAAGGAGCATGAGAGGAGACAGTGCCACCAGCACAGCAATGGCATAATTCCTGTAACAGTAAAACTTTACCAACTGCACAGCCAGCCACACATACAAGGCCAGGAAAATGAGCAGGGTCACGTCAAACACCGGAGGAGTGAGAGCCTGCTCTGGGTTGAGTGGAGCCGCTTGCAGGATCATCCCCGCAAGGTTGTTGAACAGGTTGAGGAACATGAGCACAGCCGGAGGTGTGAGGTGAATGCCCACTGGCACCACTGCGAACCGTGCCACCTGCCGCACGGCCTCCTCTGCCGTCTGCTTCCCCACCACTGTGCGTATTCCGGCCCATGCCAGCACTGGCACCATTCCAGCGTATGCGAGAGCCGCCACAAACCCGTGTATCTCCTTGAATGCCTCAGACTGTAAGAATGCACTGGGAGTGTACAGCAGGAGCGTTGAGAGCCACTGAGTGACACCAAGCACCTGCCCTGCGATCCACTGAGACAGTGCTCCCTCCACGCCCTCCACAGCCTGTGTGAATATGGGAATTTCCGGCTTTGGTGGTGGAGTGTTGAGGAAGTCCCAAATGAGTGCAAGCCATCCCTTTTGTTCTTCCATCGTTTACCAACCACCTTGAAACACCGCCACGGCCTCCGCAAAGCCTTGAATCAAGCTCACAGTGGTCTTGGCCGTGATAATAACAAATAGGCCAATGCCTACCTGCCGCAGAGCCGTTGACACGCTTTCACCATCACCTGCAAGGTGCTTGAGTCCTGCCACTGCCAGCCGTAGGAAAGCCGCAGGAACAGACACCTTGAGCAAAATGTTGAACAGTTCATTCATCACCTGGGTAATTTGAGACTCCAAGGGAGCCACCTCCTTCCAGTGGTGGAGAGTAGAGGTGAGGAGTGAGAGCCGAATCTCTGAGAGCACCGCCCTTTGGGTAGGTTCGCCTTGTGGTTATCTCAGGAACCACGGCCCTCAACCTCACGCTCTACCTCACCATACGTGGCCCCGCTTGTACCTTATACCTGCGGAAATAAAAAAGAGCCGGAGCTTTTCGCCCCGGCCCTCTGCCTCAGTCCTGCGTCCCTAGTCGCCGCCAAACCTCTTCCTGCATTTCCCCTGTGTTGTACCCTAGTGCAATAGCCCCGTTCACCAAGCCCCGCAACTCCATGCTCAGTGCATCCTGCTCCCGGCCCTCTCCCGCTTGGTTCCACTTATCTTCCAGGTGCGTCCACAGAGCCAGGAGCCGCTCCCTTGCTTCGCCCTGTCCGGCTTCCTTGATCTGCACTGCCTTCTCATAACCAGTCATCGTGTACCGCCTCCGTGTTTGTTTTGCCTTACAATCTTAGTATAACGTCTTTAGGTTTAAACGTCAACACCTAAAAATGAAAAAGCCGGAAGAATTTTTCCCTCCGGCTCTCTGTCCTTAGTGGTATGTGCGGTTGGTTTGGTCGCCAAGGTACTTCTCTTTTTCAGGGAACCCTGGCTCTCCATCCTCACGCCACTTGGTGAAGCCGCCTTCCAGCCACTCATTGTAATTGAAGCCTTTGTACTGGCCGCTTTCGTGGAGGATCGTTTCCAGCACTGCCGCCATGCCCATGCGAAACTGGTCATTCTCAGGTGCGTTGTGAGCGTGCGCTTTAATCATTGCGTTGACTCGCTCTTTGACCTCTTGGACCTTCACCGTCTGCCGTTTGCGAACTGCCATCGTGCACCGCCTCCGTTGTGTTGTGTTTGCCTTGCAATGATAGTATAACAAGGTGAGGTTTAAACGTCAACCCCTAAACGAAAAAAAACCGGAGGAATTTATTCCTCCGGCAAGTATGGCAGGTCTGGGTACTTCTTGGAGCATTCCGGCCCTATGGGATAGGCTCCCAAGTCTCCAGCAGGGTCAACTGCATCCCCTGGCTCCCAAGCGTAACTACCGCCCTTAATCACATGCACCCATTTGGCCCTGCCTTCATTCTTAATCCCTCTTCCGCACACCAGACAAGGGAGGTGATCCCCTGCCTTTGACTCATTCCTGTCATAGTCTGACGTGCGCTCTGGTAGCTTCTTCATCTTAGCTTCACCACTTCCAATTCCATGCCGCCCACGGTCATGCGGAAGGCTTTGCCGTCCCACTTCGCCATACGTGCCCTCTGTGCTAGTCTGTGGTTCCCATTCACTGCGAAAGCCAGAACACCGTCCACCTCATCCAGCTTCTTGAGTGCCTTCTGCCTGTAGTACCGATTGTTGAACAGTGTCAAGTATGTGCCGCCGCCCTCAATGTTCACGTACCCAACCGTGTGCCCGTACTCGCTCACGTATGACTCCATTCTGCATTCCCCTTTCTGGGTGGTGGGAGCCGGAGCCTTTCGGCCCCGGCCTTTGCGATCCTTAGAGGCTCAGGTACAGCCCCGTGAAGCTCTCAACAATCTCTTTCAGTTGATCCGCATACACCATTGTGTACTCCTTCACGTCCTTGAGTTCCAGCGTGCGCTTGTTGAACTTGAGGAACTTCACATTGTACGTGTCCGAAGGGTCAAGCTCGATCTGGAGAATGTTGGCCTTCCGGCAACCCTTGAAGTGGAATCCCAAGGTGCCCTTCTCGTCAGAGGTGAAGTTGTGTGCCCCAATCATGGCCTGGAGCTTGCCGCTTCCTCCGAGTTGTGCCAGCGTCGTGTGTGCAATCGCTCGTCCGTTCATTTGTACCGCCTCCGTGTGGTTGGTGTGTTTCCCTTGCCTCAACTACATTGTAACACGGCTATTGTGTAACGTCAAGCGTTTAAACCACAAAAACAGAAGAAAAAATTGAGGGAGCCTTTCGGCTCCCCCTTGTCTATCGGCTCAACCTTGCCGCCTCTTTTAGTTTTCGCATCATCACGTCCCAGTGTTCCTGTGTGATCTCTCCCCGCTTCCGTGCCAGGGTTATGAGGTTTTGAATCACTGCCAGGGTGTTTGCGTGCTGGTGGACCGTGGCCCCGCTCTTGGCTCCCCTTACCTTGTAGTGGTGAAGCCGCATTTCCCACTCTCGCAGTTTCTTCTCCAGAAGCTCCGTGTCATTTTGCAGTTCTTCAATCGTCACAAACATTGTCAACCGCCTCCGTGTTTGGTGTGGTGTTCCCTTGCAACTACAGTATAACACGGTTGTGGTTTAAACGTCAAGAGAAAAACATAAAAAATTTGCCGGAACTTTTCAGCCCCGGCAACTCTGCCTAATTCAGTATGAGCACTTCGTACCTGTCAATATCCTCCGGCCCTGTGTAGTGCTCCGTTTCCTGTGCCGCTTCCAGCCTAATGTGGAAGCCCACGGCCTCCCCTGCCGGAATGTCAGCAGGAGCCAGCCCTTGCCCTGTCTCGCCTAGAACGTCACCCTCTACGTTATACCAAGTGACCTTTACACTCACATTCTCAGCCGTGGAGCCGCCTGAGTTCTGCACCTTGCCGTACACGTAGGGTCTGCCGTCCTCCGTCACGCCGCTTCTTTCATTTATTACTGTCAGCACCGCCGCCCCTCCTATTGTGATTGAAGGTAAACAACCGGAAAGGATCAGAGAAGCAGACAACAACACCAGTGCGAACTTAGCCATTTTTATATGGCCTCCTTTCGCTCTAGAGTATTGCCCACCTCCCTGCATTTATTCCTCAGAAAGCAATCTGCACAGCAAGAATTGAGAGCATAGTCTCACCCTTGGTGAGCCGTGGCTTCATCTTCTCTGACTGGTGCCAGGGAAGGAGAAGCTCCCCACGCATCCAGCATTCCCGGCAGTGGAGAGCATACAAGCCGTCTACAATGTCCGGCATGACGGCCCCAATGACTCCCCAGAGCCGTGTCTCATCACCACTGCGTACAGCCTCCAAGGTTCGTGTGAGTGAGAGAACACCGTCCAGCAGGAGAACGTCCATGTCCTTCCGCAAGCTCTGTGCATTCTGCCAGTTCACCACGTATTGGTGCCGTGGCAAGCTATCCAACACAGCGTGTGAAGCTACCCCCAAGAGGAAAGCCTCCACCTTCGTCTGTGACTGTTCTCCCAGGTAGTCGCCCACTGCAATGTGCATACTGAGGGTTCCGGCACTCGCTGGCATACACACCAAGAGCACCGTGAGTATTAGCACCAGTAAATTCTTCACATAGGCTCTCCTCCTTTCTATACCCCCACATTGGCACAGAAGGAGGAGAACCTAAAACCGGAGGCTTACTCCGGCCCCTACGCTCCATTCACCGTCCTTCTTCTGCTCAAAGACGGCTCCAATGCTCTTGTCCAGGGTTCCTTGGTCAAGCCTCACCAGGAACCTGTCAGGCTCAACGTGAACCGTGAGAGGCCCGACAGGAACCCCTAAACTTTTGGGGATTCGATTCCTAGCCGTGAGCTAACCTGAGAAACCGCCTTGGCCTCACGCACCTTCTGCTCAATCAAGTCAGTGAGGTACTTCTGCACGTCTGTTACTCCCTCTTGGAGCACTAGCATACCGTCAGCACCAATCTGATTGACAAGCTCGTTGTAAGCGTCAGCACCAAGCCGCTCCAGTTCCTCTTTGTCCACTTTACCGTCTTTGACGGCTTCACGGATATACTTGGCCGCTTTCTCCTCAATCCTGTGAACAATCTTCTCTGCGAACTCTCCGGCCCGTTGAATCTGAGCGTCTAACAGGTCGCTCTTGCTCTTGTCTGCAAGTGCCTGTTGCGCCTTCGCAATCTTAGCTGTCACCCATGTAACCAAGAAACCAATGGCAAGAATGACAACCGTGGCTACGCCCTGCACCACTTCACCCTGGATTGCGCTCCATAGTCCTTGAAGAATTGCCTCCATTATGTACCGCCTCCTTTCGCCACCCACTTACAAAAAATGGGAGAGGAGCGGGGCGGCAGTGCCCCTCTCCCATGCGCTCCCCCATTGGGAGAGCAAACTTTAAACCTCTCGCTTTGTCATTTATTGACAAAGAAGAGGATCAAACCAATAATAAGAGAACCAAGCGTGCCCAGAGCCGCCGTCATCATCCAGAAAATGAGTCTATCAATTTTTTGCTCCACCCTCTGAATGGTCCCGTTTTGTTTCGTCTGCCAGTCCTTTATGTGTGACACGTCAGACTCTACAGCCCTGAGCCGCTCACGAAAAACAACTGATTCTTCTATGCTCATCACGTCCCAACCCCCGTGTGACTTTGGCCGCTTGGTGACTCTTTAAAAGCTCTGACTCCCGTAAATGTCAGCCAAGGCTTCCCGAATCGCCAGAATCTCTTCCTCAGTCTCTTCCAGCTTGTTCTGCAACTGTTCCTTCTGGTGCTTTAGGTCATTGAGTTTGTTGTGCAGGTCATCCAGGCTCATTTCCTTCTTGACCTCTCGCACAACCTCCACCTTGTCACCTTTTCGCACAAACGTAGGTCTGCCCATTACTCAGTCCCTCCCTCTTTAGGCTCTTGCCATTGGCTCTGCCATCTGGCATTTGTTACCCGTTTCAGGTATTTCCACACCATGTCCATGAAGTGTGGCATGTCAAGCACTCCATTGGAGTGCATACTCAGTGACAAATCACCGTTCATGGTCACAACAATGCGGCCAATAGGCTCCTTGTCTCCTACGGCCTCAACAGGTGCTTCCTGCTTCTCTCCTTCTACCATACTGCCGCCCCCTTATGCTGTTACGTCAATGTGGAACAGGAGCTTGTAGTTGATCCTTCCACGCCTGCTGGACGTGAACCGGATACGCTTCCACCCTGTCCCGTTTATTGGGTTGCCGCTACCATCGGCAAAGTAACTGGTCAGGTCTTTGTCAGAGGTGAGAATATAGTCTGTCGTGGAGTCTGGAGCACCAGCCAGTAACCCCCTATCAACCCACCCTGAGCCGTTATCTGTGTACAGTCGCACACTTGCTGGAGTGGTGTCCTCAAAAATTCCGAACACCAGAGAGTGACTGTGTGACAAGTTCACTTCGTGTGAGTGGTCGGTATCCCCAAAACCAGTTGAAGAAATGGTGGAGAGCTTGTCATAAGTGTGTGAGTGACTCCCGCCGCTTCCAGTCGTTCCCGCACTGGTGTTAATACCGTGCGTGTGCGCTCCATCTGTACTAATGCTTGAAGCCTTATCATAGGTATGTGAGTGGCTCCCTGCGCTCTCTGTACTGGAGCTTGTGGTGGTCACAGAGTGACTGTGAGAGCCTGTTGAGTTAGTGCTCGAAGGTTCATTGTAGCTGTGTGTATGCCCTTGCGGAGCCGCACCGCTAAATCCACCAATTCCGTGAGAGTGCTTGTCAGGCGTGCTTCCTCCGAATGGGTCGCCAGCTTCCTCTGTAGAACTGATACCGCCGCCGCTATTACTCCCAGAAGTAGAGCCTGTTGTGTTCACAGAATGGGAGTGACTCCCTGCACTACCCGTGGAAGAACTGGGTGCGCTATAACTGTGTGAGTGGCTCCCATCTGTACCTGTGCTGTAGCTTAGTGTACTGATAGTGTGAGAGTGACTCCCTGCACTATCGGTGAGGGAACCAGGAGCCGTATATGAGTGCATATGCGCTCCATCTATGCTTGTTGACGCACTTGTGGTCGTAAAGCTGTGGGTGTGGTCAACATCTTCTGTACTGGTAGCCGTCCCAAATGCGTCCCAAATCTCTGCCGCAGTAGCGTATGCCCTATACTTCAAGCCCTTGGCACTGAGCTTTATGCTCTCAATGTGACTGGTTTCCCCTGGAATGTAGAAGTCAAAAATAATGTCCTTGGAACCGTCAATGGGTTCCAAGCTCCCTTCATGCCAGAAGTTCCGCACATTAACATAGTGCTCTGCTTGAATCCACTGGTAATAAGCATCTTCCAGGCCCATCCTATCTGGAACCGCTCCGGCAGAAGCATTGGAGTACCCACTCTCACCGCCGCCAATGAACTTGGCCTTATACCTGTAGCGATATGCCTTGTCATAGGCCACGTTGTGGTCAACGTAGTTGTTACCCTTGAACTCTCCCCCGGTTACTGGTGCCCAGGCTCCCCAGGAAGGAGAAGCCGGAACACTGTGCGTGTTGGTGGTTGCGTCATAGTCTGCCGTGGCCTCACTGCGCTCTAACACGTATTCATCCACAGCCCATGTGCTTGCGCCCGTGATTAGCACAGACAGAGCTTTCTTGCCCACAAGGATTGTGGGAGCCGTACTTGGAATAGTCTCAGAGCCACTGCTGGTGCCTTCCGGCTCATCTAGCACCGTTGCTTTTCTCTTCGTGGTGAATGCGCTCAAGAGTCCGTCTTTAGAGCGTGCCACCCTGTAGTAATGCACTGAGCCAGGAGTCAGTCCTGTGTGACTGTACCGTGTCTCTGTGAGCCGTGTCTCCAGTATGCTCCATGTGGAGCCATCTGTGGAGTGCTCCAACACGTAGAAGTCACCTGCTCCCACCCAACTCAGTGAGACATACCCATAATGCTCCCCCGCCCTAAACTGGGTGGGTGCATCTGGAGCCACAGCCGGAGGCTTTGGAGTCCTCTGGAGCCGTGCCTCTGCATCACTCAACCTGTCCAGAAGGTTCCGCAGGTTGGTGTTTAAACCAAGAGTGAGCACTTCTCCGTCTGTGGTTTCGCTGTAATCAATGTCAAGAATGCGTGCTGTGGTGACTGTCTCAGACTCCGGCACAACCACTCGCACCAAGTCACCCGCTCCAAGCTCTGGCATGTCATCTGTCCACAGCGTGCGAACCCTAAAACTTTGTTTTGGGTCTTTGTGCTCATTGAGGTACGCTTGCCCCTTAGCCTGGAGCGTAGCCCTATCTGTAATGGAGGTGTCCACAAACGTCCCTGGCCGCTCTCCGTATGTGTCAATGGAGTCTTGGTCAATGAGAGGCCCCGAAAGCGTCAACTGCCCTGGCCCACGTCCAGCCCCATAGCAATAGAGCACATTCACCAGTTCGCTGTCATCGTCCTCCAGCACGTCAATGCTGGTGTTCTCGCCCTCAATAAAGAGCACTTCGTTGCTTCGATCCGTGCCAAGGTGTGTGCCTTGCACGAAGGTGGAAACGCCCTGTGGCCTCTCAGCCACGTGGAGCTTTAGGTCTGGGTCAACATAGAACTCCAGCCCATACGCCTCAGCCAAGTCAATGAGCACGCCCAGGTGCTTCTCAGAGTTCGCTGTGACACCCCGCACAGTAGTGCCGAAAGTTACAGGTACATCTGCGTGCATGGTAATGGTCCCGGCCTTCCTGTACACAAGCTCAAGGCCCTCAAAAATGGGCGTAAACCCATAAACCTGCTCACCATATACTCCAGCATCGTCCCAAGAATACAAGGTGTTGCTAGTGTCCTCTGTTGTCAGGGTCACTTTAACCTGAATATATCGGTCTGTATTCCCAGACAGGAGAATGCTCAAGTCAATCCCCTTTGTGTCAGCATCCACCCTGTTCTCCAGGTCACTGCTCCATGCGCTCCAGGTCACTGCGTCTGCACTGGTACGGTAGGCCACTTTTACGTGTACCACGTCACCAATTTCCTGCGTCCATCGGAGCCGCTCAAAACCGTCATGGGTTCCACAGTCGAATTGCAGAGTCACGTACCCACTGGAGTAATACGTGCGTGTTGGCAGGCCCGTGGCTCCGTCTGTCCCGGCCTGCGTTGCCAGCATGAGCTTTCCCGGCTCCGTGGAGGTGTCCACCTGGGACGAATCCACTCCCGCCTCAAAGTCGCTCTGTGTGTTGGCATACAGAAGCTCATACTCACTGAGTAAATCGTCAAGCACGTCCCTGAGTTCCTGGCCTTCCCACACTTCTCCCCACGCCGGAGGAGTCTGGAAACCCTCAAGCAGAATCTCTGGAGACATGGAGGAGAGCACCAAAGGGTTGCCGGAGAAGTCACGCCGTGTGATCTTACCCCGTGCTACCTTGTCATCATCCCTGTACAGGTTGAAGCTCCTGGCAATGCTGAGTTCACTTTTCTTTGCGTCCGAAGCAGGAAAAGCGAAATTCAAAACATTGGCCCTGTTAAACTGCCTGCGCCACTGAGTGTTGTGGATATTCTCCAGCACTACCACCCTGTTTCCACTCATGTCCAAAAGCTCTGCCGTGTACAGTCTGCTCATGCGCTTCACCTCCTCACCATTCCGGCCCCTTTACTCCACAGGTTCCTCTTCTTCAACTGGAGCCTCTTCCTCTTCCTCAACTGGAGCCTCTTCCTCAACTGGAGCCTCTTCCTCAAGCTCCTCAGTCACCTGAATAGCGTCACGGAGTCCTGCCAAGGTGTTCTTGTAGCGTGTCTCAGCCGTCGCAAGCTCTGCAAGTTTAGTGCGGAGTGCGCCCACCTGCGCCCGTGCCTGCGCTCTCCGCTCCCTGGCTGTCTCCTCATCCACATATGCTGTGTCATAGTCGCCCAAGCCTTGGTCAAGGAGTGCCATTGTCTCCACCCGTTGCACCGCAATACGCTCCAATGCGGCCCTTATAAGCTCAATACGTTCTGTGTCTGTCATCAGCATTACCTCCCTTTGCATACAGTAAAGGAGGAGCCGAAAGGCCCCTCCCGCTTTACAACCATCTGGGTGTGTACCGTAGTGTGGCTTTGTATGCCCCAATGTCAGAATCTAAACTAAGCACGTTCTTGCCTGGGTTTAGTTTAAACCCATGCACCACAAAGCTGGAGTTCACAGAGGCGAGAGCGTTCTCACCGTTCTGCTCCACCGTCCTACGTGCTCCCTCAAGCCGCAGTACGTCGCCGGTCACCAATTCGCCCGTATATGTGGCCGTCTGGGTGCGCTGTTCCTCGTAGCCGGTGGCCGTGTCCGTGGAGGCGTCGACCTCCTCGAATTGCACGTCATCAATGTACGCCGGTTCCGCTCCGTTTTTGAACGCTACCACACGTGCCACGGCGGCATTACTGGGTGCCTGATACGTCGCCTGGACACGTTGCCAGCCAGTGCTGATCGCCACCGAAGTTGTCTTGGTCTGGATAACAGACCCCGAAGCTGTTCTCCATTGAACATTAAGCGTCGCTTGTGTTTCGCTGACAGAGCCTTTTATCCAGTGACTCAATGCATAGAAGGCTCCGGGTCGAACACTCACGTCCTGATAGTAGTTGTTGGACCCGAAAACCTTGACAGCTACGTTGCCACCATGTGGATCAATTCGCTCCAGCGAAGGCGAACCTTCAAACACAGACCACCCCGCAGGTACGCCGTTCTCTAATTCCTCGAATCCCCCATTCGCCACCATGTTCTTTCCCAAGTTGACCAGTGAAGGATTCTTCACCATGTCATGGACCACCGAGAAGTCCACGTAATCCGTGAGAATCGCCGCATCATCGACTCCATCTGACGCATACCTCGGACGTGCGAGAATATGGACTGCGCCATCGCCATCGATGTAATTCGCTGGTGACGTTAGGACAGACTCGTATGCGTAAATGCCTGAAAGGTCTTTGTTGAACGGTAACAGGAGCGTTGTGGATGCATCCCGTTCGAAGGGCCTGTCATATTGGACTGCGATTTCTTCGTCCGTCCGAGCACGATTGGAAATACGGAGACCGCCAATAAATCCATTCAAGTAATGCCTGTAAGAATCAGCCCATCCAAAATCAAAACTACCCACAGCGATTGTGGGAGAAAACGGATTTAGTGAAGCTGCCCCGGTTCCTGTAGCTTCAAGAACCCCATTTACATATAGTTTATACGTGCCGTGGTCCCATGCAATCGCAACATAGGTCCATACGTTAGATGGGATTTTCCCAGCGTCCGTCTGGATGTCGCTAACACCTGTCGCGGCAAAAGATAATCTCCCACCGTCAGTTACCCTTAAATCGAACGAGCGATTCGCAGAACTAGAAGTACCATGCCAATCACTCAGCAAACATGCTCTATTAAGGCCGCCTGAATTATTCAGAGGCGCATAGACCCATGCCTCTGCTGTCCCTTGGGAAGTATCAAATACCCCTGCCGTGTGAATCTTGAGCGTTTCATTATTTCTTGTCGTGCCGCCAAGAGTCCAGGAGGTGGGGTAGCCCTTTCCATCTTCCTTTTGAACCATATCCACGAAAAACGTCTTACCCGTTTCTTCCCGGAATCTAATCGTGCTATTTGACGAAGTAACCCCTAATGTTCTAGTTGCAATTACACGGCTTACCTGACCAGGACCAATGGTTTTCTTTCCCTCACCCTCGTAACCGAGTCCCGCTAATCCTAGGTAAACGGTAATATCGGTATCGTTTGGATTATAAGCATACAAACTGATTGTATCGGTTCTTCCTGATTGGACTGGAATGAGAAACAAGCTAACATAATTTGATTCACTATCGGCTCCCGTAACCATCAAGGAGTAATCACCGTGCCAGGCCCAAAGATTGGTTCGAGTAAAAGATGCTGTTCCAACCGCACTAATATTAGACGTGCCAACCTCAAAACTAGAGTGATTTTCTGATAATGAATTCGTACTACCCTCTTCAATCAACATCGAATGTCCAAATGGCATTCCGAAAGCATTGTCTGGTGAGTACGTCGCCCCAACTATGGTGCCGTTGTAGGGAGTCGTCTTGACTGGGACCCAGGGTGTAGCGGTATCGCCTTTTTGGAGTTGGAGTCCGTCCATGTAAAACGTCACTGATGCTGCTGATCCTCTTGTGAGGACGTACAACCGAACACCTGTTTCGTTAGCCAACAATGTGCCCGTAATATCGAATCGTTGCCAATCAGTCGTGAGTATAATGTCCTTGCTGCCGCGTGTTGTACCGGCCTGGTTGGCAATAACCAGAGAAACTTCTTCGCCACCTACTTCCCCCTTGAGATATACGGTCCCCGTGTACTGGAACCCAGAAAGGGCAGTCGTTGTATCAACACGGGCACCTTCCTGAACAACACTCCCAGGAGTAACAACTTTGATCGAGCGAGAACCTTGCCACGCTTCCGCAGTTGACGATTCGATGGTAGCAGAATTAACCCCGTTGAAACCATCAGTCGTACCGTCCTCTGTACCATTGGCTTGATTCTCGGTGAGCAGGTTAATCGGTTTTGCGGTGTCCTTGGCAAGTCCATCGCCCTCGTCGCCTTCGTCGGCGCTGTAATACGCTACGAGACCGGGTTCGTCGCCAGTCAGTTTTGTCCCACGATTGGCCAGAGCTTCCGCTTTAGAATATTCTCTACGCCATATCCTGATCTCGTCTAGCCAGCCTTTATAAAATACACTCGGTCCTACGAGGTTTTGCCCGATGTATAAAGAAGCGGGGCTCGACAAAGTGCCTGTTTGGACGAGGTCCACGTCTTCAGATTCCCCGTCGATGATAAACGTGACTTTCATCTCGCGTCGGTTCACGATAGCCGTCACGTCGTGCCACTGTCCGTCATTGAGGTTGGAAATTGTACTGTCAATGTCTTGGCGTGAATTGTTATTAAAAAGGCGCAAATTGATACGCCCACCAGACCCAAGACGAACAGCATACCCTTGATGCCGCTCAGAGCCTTCTCCAGTGTGTACCAATTTGTGAAGTATTCCAGCCACGCCCGCATTACCACCGCCGTCCGCCTTTAGGCGAAATTCAATGGCAAATGAATCTGCCCCCATGTCCAAGGCATCGTTATCAGGAACTTGGATATAGTCGTCGGTACCATCAAAGTACCCGCTCCAATTCCCCCGCTCGAACCGGGGCACATTGGCCGCTACCTCCGTACCATCTTCCAGGTAGGCGACCGATGAGCGAGCGAACGAGGGTCCGATGAGCATGAAAGATTCCCACAGTGATTGAACTGCGTTCCATATCTTGAGGACAGTTTGCCAATTACGAACGCCATTATTGACGCCGCGGGATTCCCCGACCCACCGGAGCCTAATCGACTTGGCGAAGTCCTTGATCTTTTGGACCACTCCACCAGCGATGTCAGTGAGAGGGAAGGTGAAACGACTCTGCGGGAGTTCATCTTCAACTTGGGTCGAGTTGGATCCCGTGACACCGTCCTCAATCCCAATCTGGTTGTATCCGGTCTGATCGACCTCCAACCATGATGCAGAGTCAGGTTCCAAGTCAGTCGCACTATTGGCAGCGTAGGAGGTGTGAGGGTTTTCTGTGGCCGACAAGCGGACCTTACCCATGAAGTTCCCACTGTGCTCCCGTTCCTGCGCCTCCACGAACACGGTGGGATAGACCGGAGCATTACCAGGATTGTCGATTGTCACCTGATCGGAGCCAATGATGTCGAAGGCGTCCAATACCACGGGCTGTGCCGCTGTTTTATCAACCTCAACCCTAATCGTGTGCTCTCCTGGAGTAAGGCCCAACTTAGTATAGAGCGGCGCGAATGTTGAACCAAAAACAGCGTGAGGATTCCCTTCATCCGGTACACCGTCAATATAAACGTTGAAAATTCTAAAGCCGCCCAAATAGCCAATGACAGTGACTCCGACGCCTTGGAAAGCTACATCAACGTAGTCCCCGACTACACCTGACTCAATAACCTTGCCCCCACTAGCCAGTCCGTGATTGACCGGAGACCACCCGCTCCCGTGAAACTCCACCTTCACATACTGTGGGAACCCACCCGGCCTGTTAGCATTCTCCGCCTCCACCCGCAAAGAGGGACCAGTCAGATACGCCTCTACAGTCTGTTCCGCTCCATACCAATACGGGTCATGGGCAATGAATGTAATTGAAACACGTGCCGCTTTTCTGGCAGTACCCTCTTCAAAATCGTGGCTCAGGTTTTGGAATCGAACATTGATGTAGCGTGTGTCATCGTCTGTTTTATATAGTTTAAACGTTGAAAGCTGACCCAAAATAGTATTGAGTTCGTCCAGGTTGGCCTGCGCCTCGTCTGCTGTATCTCCGTAGATGTAGCCTGTAGCCACCAATGTCCGTGGCCGTACTCGAATCTGTTTTTCGTGAACGTGCTCACCGTCCTGGCCTTCCACCGTGAGAGAGGGAACCTCCCGCTCTACCGGAAGGCCCCTCACACGGAAAGACTGGTTAAGGGTGAGTTCGTCACCGCCTTGTGTGACTAGCTTTACAGCCATTTACTTACCCCTCCCTCTTGCTTTGCCTTGAGCACCAAGCTCAAGCTCATAAAGGAAGTCATCCATGCCCTTGAAGTCTTTTGGCATGTTCACTTCCAAATGTTCCACGTGGAACACCGTGCCACCGCCTGCCGTTCCTGCTAGGTCAGCGTGTCCGGCAAGAGCCGCAAGGTGCATATTCATAGAGCCAAGGAGTTCCAGCATTTCCCCAAACCTGCTGAGTGGTGCCAGCATTTCCTTGAACTCGCTGAGAGCAGGCCCCGTGAGATTCTGGAGCACTGTTCCCGCTCTACCGCCTGCACTATTAGGTGCAGAAGTACCGCCATCGAACAAGGAGAAGCCACGCAGAGTATTGAAAAACTCCCCTGCCGCCTGCTTCGCACGGTTGGCCGCATCTTGGATTTTCCTGCGCTCTTGCTCATCCACAATGCCGTCAAACACTGCACGTGTCACAGACTGGCTCAAGTCCTCCAGTATCGGAGCCATAGCCTCAGAAGCCATGAATGCCTGAATGAGAGCGTTGCGTGTCATGTCCTCCAGGGAGCCGGAGAACCCTTTCACAAATCCAGTGTAAGTGTCTGCACTGAATGCGTTCGTCAAGGCTCCAGCCATATCATTCACGGAGGTTCCAAGGAACTCACTAATTTGCTGGAAGGTATCCTCCAGCTTGCGCTGGAGTTCGTCCATTTGCTCAGTGATCCCCTTAGAAGCCGCATTCCCTGCGAGTGCTCCGGCACCTGCTCCAATGAGTAAGCCAAGAGGCCCACCAAGCAGGAATCCGAGAATACCGCCAGCCGCACCGCCACCAACCACGTTGGTAGCCTTCTGCCTCTCCAGGCCCTTGAGCTTCTGCATGTTGGTGCCCCAGTCTTTGAAGTTCTGCACCATCTTTGTGAAGTTTGGCATGTTGGAGCGTCCACGTGCGCCCCACTTCTCAAGCTCCTTGAAAGCCGTTTCTCCAAGGAGTGTGCCAATGGCCTTGCCCATTTCAGTGATTCCGGCCTGTGCTATGTTAATGAGCGTCTGCTTCCAGTCAATCGCAATGCCCTTGCCTGTGCTCATAAGCGTTACAGCGTTCCCAAGCTCGCCAATGAAGGACACGAAGCCATTCTTGGCCTCCACTAGCCCTGTGGTGAGTGCTTGGAGTCCGGCCTGCACCGCTCCCACAAACTCACCCAACCCTTCTGGAAAAGAAGTGGTGAGCCAGTCACGGAACTCCTTGAGCCGCTTTTGGAGCCAGGAAATGTTCTTCGCCTGCTCCTTTGTAGCATCGTTGTGAGCGTCTGCCACCTTCTTCTGGCCCTCTGCGGTTGTCTCTTGGCCCTCCTGTACGTCCTCAAAGAGTCCGTTCCAGAAGTTTGAAAGCTCCCTCACCTTGTCCTTCAAGTCCTCCGGCACAAGCTCCATGAGCAAGTCAACCATTTGCTTGAAGAACTGCCCCAACTGGCTCATTACCTGTTGGAGCGTTTGACCCAGATCGCCCAGACCAATACTGGCAAGGAGTCCACCAATGCCGCCTTGGACATTACCGCCTTCCTGGTAGCCTACAGAGCCACCACGCTTGAAGCCTTTAGTGCGTACCCCTTCCAGCATCTTAATGAATGGCCCTAACCTCTTCACCATCCATGCCGGAATGACATACTCGCCCCTGTGGACAACACCCGCCACAGCGTCCGTTGGCCCTGCGCCTGTTGGCCCTCCCAGTTTAAACTGTGCTTTTTCTGGTAGGTCAAGGCCAAGCATCTTAAAGCCGTTGCGGATTTGGTTGCCCCAAAAGCCGTCAGGAATCATGTTTGACACCAGTTGCAGGAGGAAGTTCTTCGTGTTGGAGAAGGCTTGACGGATACCGTCCACAATCGCCGCACCCCACTCCAGCCCTATGTCAATCATGCCTGCAATGGATTTGAATGGGTTGTTCTGGTCCCACCAGTCTGTAATGGCAAGCCACATATTAGCCGCCACACGTACCCCGGCAGTTTTCAGGTCATCCACAACTGCCATTACAGAGTCCACAATGAGCTTGCCGAAGGCCACAGTTGCCTGCCAGTCTGCCTTGAGTCCGTCCCAAATGTACTGGCCTACGCCCTTGAGAGCGTCCACAAGCCACTGGCCTATGTCAGCCCATCCATCCCAGGTCTTGAGGCTGTTCCATGCCTCCTGAATGAACTCAAAGCCTTTACCCTCTCGGAAGGCTTCCAGTCCGTCCAGCGTGAAGCTCCATGCGCTCTGTGCGCCGACTGTTAGAACGTCCCACACATCGTTGAGCGTATCCCATGCGGCCCCGACAGTGTTGAGTGTAAACTCCCAAGCCGAACTCACACCCTTGGTGAGCATATCCCAACCCGTGCCTGTCACCCAGTCCCAGAGCGGTCCCAGTGTTTTGAGTGTGAACTCCCACGATGTCTTGGTGCCCTTCGTGAGAGCGTCCCAACCTGTGTTGCGAATCCAGTTCCACACGTCGCCCAGAAGCTCTGCTCCAAGCCGCCACGTGCTTTCTGCACCGTTCACCAGGATAGGCCACAGAGTGTCTTGTACCCACTCCCACAGTTCGCCTGCAAGCTCCACAGAGAAGTTCCACGCCTTGTCAGCCCCGTTGACAATCACAGGCCACGCCGTGTCTTGAATCCACTCCCATGCGCCCCCTGTGAGGTTGAGGCCAAAGTCCCAGGCTTTCGCCACGCCTTCTGTAATCACAGGCCATGCGTCCCGCACCCATTCCCAGGTTTCCCCGGCAAGGTTCACGCCGAAGTCCCACACCATCTGAGAGCCTTGGGTAATGATAGGCCACGCAGTGTCTTTTACCCATGTCCAGGTGTCTCCCGATAGACTGAGGCCAAAGTCCCAGGCCATTTTAGAGCCGCTTGAGATAATAGGCCATGCCGTATTGCGTACCCAGTCCCACAGGTCGCCTGTCAAGTTGAGTCCGAAGTCCCAGGCTTTTGTCAGGCCCGTGCTAATGACAGGCCATGCCGTATTCCGCAACCAGTCCCAAGTCTCCCCCAACAGGTTAAGCGTGAAGTCAAAGGCTTTCTGTGTGCCTTCCGTGAGGATAGGCCACGCAGTGTCTTTGATCCACGTCCAGGTATCGCCCAGGAGGTTGAGCGTGAAGTCAAAGGCTTTCTCAGCCCCGTTGCTAATGACAGGCCATGCAATGTCTTTGAGCCACGTCCAGAACTCACCCACAAGGTTCAAGGTGAAGTCAAAGGCTTTCTGTGCGCCGCTTGACACCACAGGCCATGCTGTAGTCCTCAGCCACTCCCACAAGTCGCCCACAAGGTTGAGGGTGAACTTGAAGGCTTTATCAGCCCCCGTTGTGAGGATAGGCCAAGCCGTATCTCTCAACCATGTCCACAGGTCGCCAACAAGGTTGAGTGTGAAGTCAAACGCCTTCGCCGCTCCCGTGGTGATAATAGGCCATGCAGTGTCTTTCACCCATGCCCACATATCCCCTAGCAGGTTGAGCGTGAAGTCAAATGCCTTCTGAGAGCCGCTCGAGATAATAGGCCATGCCGTATCTCGAAGCCAGCCCCAGAACTCCCCTAAAGCGTGCACTGTGAAGTTCCAAGCAGAGGAAAGCCCTGCCTTAATGTCAGGCCATACGTCTTGCAACCACGCCCAAAGCCCTCCCAGAGCGTTGAGGGTGAAGTTCCATGCGCTCCTGGCCCCTTCACTCACCACACTCCATGCAGGCCCACGGAGCCACTCCCACAAGGCCCCTAGTGCCTTGACGGAGAACTCCCACGTGGAAGCAATGCCCTTGGAGAGCACAGGCCACGCTGTATCCTTCAACCATGCCCACAAGTCACCCAGAGCATTGAGCGTGAACCTCCACGCCGTGGCCGCTCCTTTGGTGATCGTAGGCCATGCCGTATCCCTAAGCCACGTCCAAGCGTCTCCGAGAAACTCCAGACTCCAGGCCCATGCCGTACTTGCCCCGTTGCTAATCACCGGCCATGCCGTGTCTCGTAGCCATGTCCATGAAGTCCCAAGAAAGTCCAGGCCCCAATTCCACACTGTCCTAAGAACGTCAGTGTAGAAGGGAATTACCGTGTCCTTAATCCAGTCTAGGTATGCGCCTGCGGCCTTCAAAGTCCACGTCCATGCCGTCTGTGCGGCCTCACGCATCCACGGAATAGCTGTGTCCTTAATCCATGCGAATGCCGCGCCACCGGCCTCGATCAGCCAATTCCATGTGGTGGAGAAGGCTTTACTTAGTACGGGAAGAACGTCATCACGAATGAACTCCCACAGAGGACCGAAGGCTTCCACAACCCATTTCCATGTGGTCGTGAATACGCCTCCCGTTAGCTCATCTAATCTCTTGAGCTTAGGCTCCAACCAGTCCCACACAGCCGCCGCACCGTCTTTGATTGCGTTCCATGCGTCAATGGCAAGGCTCTGAATAGAGTTCCATGCCTCTTCCCAGTCGCCCACCTTGACGGCCTCAATGAGAGCCGTTATGTGCTCCTTCATGGCCTCCCAGTGTGGTTTAATCGCCTCCCACACACCAATAACTAGGTCACGGATACCGCCCCAGTTATTCTTCCATGCCAAGTACATGCCCACCAAAGCCGCCGCAATGAGAGCTATCCACCCAATGGTGCCAAGGCCCACAGCAGACACCACTGAGGTGATCGCTGTGCCTAGTACCGCAAAGCCCTTGAGCACTAATTGGATAGGTCGCAGAATCGCGTTTATAGCCACTTGAAGCCCGAAGAGAGCAAAGCCCAGTGCGCTCACCATAGACACCAAGAGGAGGCCAATGCCTGCCCCCGCCGCCCACTTCGCAATGAGCTTCTTGGTAGGATCATCCAGAGCGTTGAACCTCTCCACCAAAGCTGTTGCACCTTGCGTCAAGTTTCGCACAAAGGGGATAAACTGGTTCCCCAGAGCGATAGCCCCTTCTTCGATCACTGAGCGGAGGAGCTTAAACTGCCCGTGCAGAGTGTTGTTCTGTGCCTCAGCCATTTCCTGCGCTTTGGTCGTGTCTGTGATCTTGTCCCGAAGGTCGGCAAAAGCATCTGCGCCCTGTGCCAACATTGCCTGCATTCCCGGCCCTGCTTCGACACTAAACAGAGCCATAGCCGCAGAGGTATCTTTCGCAAGAGGTTCCAGCCTTCGCAACACATCAGCAAAATCATTTGTCTCTGGGTTCACGTCCTCCAGAGCAATGCCGTATTTCTTGAGTACACTTTCACCTTCTGCTGTTGGCTTAATCAGCCTTGTCATAGCCATGCGAAGGCTTGTTCCTGCCTGCTCACCACGGAAACCTGCATTAAACAGGAGGCCCAGAGCCGCCACGTTATCCTCAATGCTTTTATTCGCCGCATTGAATAGAGGTGCCGTGTACCTCATGGCAAACTGGAGCTTCTCGAATGAGGCCATTGAGTTAGAGATACCTGCGGCCAACACGTTTGACACTCTACCGGCATCAGTTGCCTCAAGCTGAAATGACTTAATCTGAGCCGCCACCATTTCAGTTGCATCAGCCAAGTCCAAATTAAACGCCGCCGCCAAGTTCAAGGTGCCGTTCAAGGCACCTGCGGATTGCGTAGCACTGAATCCGGCAAGTGCCAAGTTCTCCAGAGCCATAGCCGCCTCTGTCGCAGAAAACACAGTTGTGCGTCCAGCGTCACGTGCCGTCTTTTCGAGCATACTAAACTCTTTGACATTGGCACTGCTGATTTGTCCCACTCGCACCATTTGCCTCTCGAAGTCAGCCGCTACCTTGACCACGCCGCCAATGGCACCCGCCACACCGACAAACCCAATGCGTGCCTTTCGGCTCACGTCACGCAGGCCCCGGTTAATGCTGGCAATCTGCTTGTTTAGCCTATCCAGGCCCCTGCCAAGGGAGTCAGCCGTGCGGCCTAGCACCTGAAAGCCCCGGTTGGTACTGTCTGCTACTCCCTTGAGGCCCTTCATTTCAGTTTTCGATTGACGCAAGCCGGAGACAAAGCCCCGTGTGTCTGCACGGATTTTTGCCACAATGCCTGCGGTTTCCACTAGCTGTCCAGCCACGGAGGGTTCACCTCCTCCCTACTCTTTTTTACGTTTAAACGAGAAGCCTTTCCCGCCTCCGTCGCCAGGATCAGGCTTCTTCTTGACACCGATACCCCAGGCTTTTAAGTCTTGGGGAGCGGTCAGGTCAACTGTGCGCTTTACAGGCTCCAGCCCTGCGGCCTCTCGCAAATTATCAACAAAATGGTCATTGCTGTTTTTCTTTGGGTCAAGGTAGGGTTGGGAAATAACACGAAGGAGAACAAGCGTTTCCTCAGCCTGCAAGCGTCGAATATTCCTGTAGAGAAGAAAAAACCGCTTCACAGGCATCTTCATCACATAGGAATCAGACACGCTGTAGAAGCGGCAGTATTTCGCAACCATGTATGCGAAGTCTACAGGATTATTTACTTGTTGCCCTTGGCCGCTCCCCCGGTTGCGTTTCCCTCATCGTCCTCATCGTCCGTGGAGCCTTGCACGTCCTCCACAATGAACTGCATGAGTGCCCTCAACTGCCGGAGAGTGAGTGTGTCGAGCAGGTCAACCTCTTCACCGTCAGACTTGACCTTGGCTTTGCCCATGTCCGGCACTACCGCCGCAATAAGAGCCTTCGCCGTGTCCAAAGCCTTCGTTTCATCCTCACTCTGCTCTGCGGCCTGTTGCGCCTTGAGGAGCCGTACAAACTGGCCCACCTCAATTTCAGGAATGGCATAGTCCGTGCCTTTAAACGTGACTTTGCCCACTTCGCCCAGAAGTTCGTCCAAGTTCAAATACTTTGCCATAAAGCACCGCCCCCAAAAGGAAAAATGGAAAATTGATAGAACAAAGAGCCAGGAGCGTACCCAGTACACCCCTGGCTCCTATACCGTCCAAGCGTCCGTGGCCGTTATTATCCAGCCGGAGTGTTGTCCGTAATCGTGCCCCACTCTTCTCCCGGCTCACTCAAGTCCGGCAGAATCTCGAACTCCGCAGGGAGGAGCGTTTCGTTGTCCTTCGCATAAGTGTGCTCACCCGTACCAATCTGCACAGCCCTGGTGTGGGCATATGTCCGTGTAGCCGCAGAACCAGGAGCAGGCCCCACAAAGCTCAAGGCATGTTCCGTTGGCTCTGCGTCAATCGCCATAGAGAGGATTTCGTCCTCACCGTCAGTAGTGATTGCGCCACCCCAGAGAATCTTGAGGTTATCTAGGGTTGCCTCAAGCAGAGAAGTCCGAAGGAACCGCTTTTCGTCGGTCAGGAACTTCTTGAGTGTGGCTTTGTGCTGGTCAGCCGTCACGTCAAGGTACTCAGCCTCCCGGCTCATCTGTACCCCTTCACGTGTGCCTCCCACGTCATTAGAGTCCACGGAGAGCGCCCCGGCCCCCACAATGATATTTGCAATCGTTACAGCCATCGTGTATTACCTCCTTTCGCCTTAGTAAGCAGAGCCAAGTGCAACTCTGCGCCAGTTCGCCCCGGTTACGCCGTTGTCTGCCACACAGACATACAGGTAAGAAGCGTCCACAAAGAGTGTCCACTGCTCACCAACCGTACCAGCCACGCCGCCTGTAAGAGTCTCCTCTGCCCAGGAACCGTCTACACACGTTGTGGTGGTTGCAATGGCATTGCCTGCTGTGCCCTTTGTGTCAGCCGTAACCACTACTGTGTCACCGTCACCGTCTACAGCAGACACGCCCTCTGTGGCATTGTCTGTGATCGCCGCCACAAGAGCCGTCACAGCGTCAGAAGCCGTTGCCCCTCCTGAAACATCAACTGCAATGTGGCCCTCTGCCACGTCACTGTCAGTATCAAATTCGTAAACATCATCACCAATGGTGACAGTCTCACCGTCACTGACTGAATCAGAAAAGGTGAGCGTCCCACTCGCCGCTACAGCATTGACAGGTGCAGACTCAGCTTCATACAGCTTCATCTGTTCCTTACCTACATTTTCCATGAGCCACCTGTACACCCGTGGGTGCAGGTACATTCCACCCATTGTCCTACCTCCTTTCTAAACTGTCGGTGTCTCAACCTTGAACCGAATGCTCACGTTAAAGAGCGTCCGGTTGCCGTCATCACGCCCAACACGTATGGGTGCCAGAGTCGCCTCAGATTGCACCACATAAATCTCCGTCAGGGTGTACATTTGCTGGTCATTGAACAGACTGTGCACCTGCCAAGCCAGTTCTTCTGTGTCAACCTCACCAGAGTCCCGGCACTGAAAGAGAATCACTGGGTTTGCGGCCCCCATGTCATTGTCAGGAGCAAAGCCCCCGGCAGGAGAATGGAACACTGTCACACACCTGTCAGGCTTCGGAGGTGCCTCACCAATGGTGATCTTTGCATTAAGGTTGCTGGCCTCCAGTTTGGTTGCCAACTCGTCTGCAAGTACCGCCATCACTTTGCACCTCCAAAATAAGTCTCAAGTATCTCCCGCAGTGCTTTGGTGAAGTGGCTTGCCTGCTCTCGCATAGGCTTCTCAAGGAACTTGGCCTGAGTGGGAGCGTTGTGCCTCAACTCCATGCGCTCATGCACCCACACCGCATAGTGTGTGTTGTAGGTAATTAGAGCCTCAATGCCGTTGGAGTCCCGTGTGATAGGCTCCGGCCTACCGCTCTGCTTGAGCAAACTGGTGTCAACCGGAACCAAGACTTGAGACTCAGTGAACACTAACTGCTGTGTGTTCTCAATCTCAAGCTCTATGGCCTCCATTAGCTCCTCCAGTTCACTCCCATCCAGAGTGCTCAAGAGCTTCTCATACCCTTCAAGCTCAACTGATAACTTAAAGCCTTTGTAGTTCTCCAAGGCTCATCACTCCAGCCAAGCCGTGTATGGTATGCTCTCATCATCGTCGTAAATGGGTGGCCGCACAGACACCGCCGTGCGCTCCTCCCCTGTGGCCTCATTCTGCACCTTGTAGCCGTTTGCCACTGGCATGTCATGTGGCAGGTACACTGTGACGTATGCCACAATGCTCCCGTTACCGTCAGGTGCCACAACCGTCTTGACCTTCTCCACCCAGAGAGCAGGTACACCCGTGGTCTGTGTTCCCTCCACAGGGTTTCCTTCCCTGTCATACTGGTCATCCTCAGACTCAGGTGTGGCCGTAACAGTCACCCTGTGCTTAAAGTCCTCACGTAAGTCCTTATGAACCGTGCCACCATAAGCCGCCATAGGCTACACCTCCGGCAACCAGTCTTTTGACAAGTCCGTGTCTGTCTCTGGAGCGTCACCCGTAAGCTCAAGCTCCAAGAGAGCCGCCGCAAATTTGTTTGCGTCCAGTAGAGAGGTGCCCCAAGGAACTCCACTGCCACCACTGTCCGTGGCAGTCATGGCATGGTGCCTCTCATACTGCTCTGCGGCCTTGGTCAACTGGCCTGCAATCTCCGTGGTGTCCGAAGAAAGAACGTCCATGCGTTTTCTCTTCGCCAGCCGTGCGGCATCCGTCGCATTCACCCTGAGAGCAAGAGCCGCCGCAAGATACTTCTGCGCTTCGTCATCCTCATTGGCTGTCTCGCCAATGAAGAATTGAATCTCCTCATCACTAAACACTGCTGTGTTCTCGTTCCCGCTCACGTCAGTGTCTTTGATTAGGAGCCGCACCTTGCCCACGTCCGTTTCTAGGTCATAGTTGTAGGCCATGCCCTCACCTCCCGCTCATTACTCTCCAGGGTTCTGCGTGCACTGCTCCTCATGGTTCTTGAGCCACTGCTCTGACTTATAAGGCTTACCGCAGTATTGGCAATCCAACTGCTCTGCCTCATCCTCTTGCGAGTCCTCAGAGCCTTCTGCGCCGTCATCTTCGGAGCCGTCTGCCCCTGCTTCCGGCTCCTCTGGTTGTTCTGTGTCCGGCTCTGGGTCTGGAAGGACACGGAACCACCTGCGCCCGTTCTTGTCCCTAAAGTCAGGGTCAAGAGTGGATACACCTCTGACTTCCTTGGGGAAGCCCTGCACGTGATCCACGTCCACGCAAATGTCTCCGGCCTCCCAAACCTTACCCCCAAAGGTTAAGCCGTCACACAGAACCATTATCCGTGCCAAGAAGCGTTAGCTCCTATTAAGGAGTAACGTCAGCGTACAGAAGGTTGTCAGGGTACTTGATAGCAGGGAACCAAGTACGCTCAACAAGAATCTGCCGTGCCGAAGGGTCAGGCTCCTTCCAAGTCTTGGCGAACTTACCAATGGTGCCAGCCGGAGCGTCATCATCGGCAGAAGGCCCATCCAAGAGGTTGAAGGGTGAGGAACCGTCAGCGTTCTGTGGTGCCACCATGAGAATCTTGTCATCCGGCACGTAGTACGCAATGGTTTCGCTCTCGTCCGAATGATACACCTCATCGTTCACAATCCAGTCCATGCCGAGAAGGTTCGGAATCACGCCGTCTGTGAGGAACCGTGCCTTCATGCCCTCACTCATAAGCTCCTTGATTCCGTCATTCTTCACCAGCATTTCCATTGTCTTGCTGTTGAGGTACACCCGTGTAGCCCGTGCCAGGGAGTCCTCACGAATGACACGCTTCCAGGTCTGCACATCACTGATAATGTCAGTGTTGGACGTTCCCCAGGAAGCCGAAGCCGTTGGCTTGTGTGTACCGGAGAGCTTCATGTCAATGGTGACTTGGAGCCGCTCCGTGTCCACGGTCAATGTACCGGAAACCGCCTGCCAAATGCTGTACTCAACAAGCCGCTCATTCCGTCCGTCCAGGTCACGCATTTCACGTGTTACCGCACGCTCTGCGTTCTTCTGTGCCAGCGTCCCAGGTGTGCGGAGCCAGTGCAGGGTGGTAGGCTCAAGAACCTTCTTCTCCCTGGTGTACAGGAAGTCAAAGCTCACCTTTCCAACCTTGAGAGGCTTCACAATGTTGGCTTCACTGTTCGGTACGTTATACGTGGCAACCTGTCGGCTCCCCTTAATCACGTCATACGACGCTGTAGGGAATGGATGAGGCTCCCGTGGGAAAATGCTCTGGCCCATGAAAGACTCAGGAGCTTGCCACTTGTTGAGAACCCCGTTAAGCACTGTAGGGTTCAAAATGCTCAGTGCTCCCGCCATATCTGTCTCACTCCTTTCCAAAAAATTAAGCACCCTTTTGGGTGCCCTGTTTGTGTTTGCTGTGTTAGCCTTGAGAGGCTAATTGTCAGGTATTAACCTCGATAGGCTAATGTGTCAAGCGTTGTGCTTGATCCGCTCCTTAGAAGCGGAATACCGTGGTTTTACCCACGTCCACGCTCACGCCGCCCAAGTCAGTCTTGGCGTTAGCGTCCAGTCCAGTAAGCTCACTCTCAATGAACTCGCCACCAAGAGCCACATTCGCCAGAGCGTCACCCTCAGAAATATCAATCTCATCCAAGAGGATACCCACCGCAACCTCCACACCAGTAGCCAGATTGTCATCATACTCCGCGAACTTGTTGGAAGCTGTAATGACACCCACAACCGTGCCAGCCGGAACAATACCGTCACTTTCCGGCCCTGCGTCAGCGTCCTGTGCAAAGGTGAAGCCCACCTTCACCAAATTGGCCGTGGAGTACAGAAGGTTGCCTTCGCCTACTGGGTCAGTCTCCGTCACTCCCGGCATTGGGATTCCATTGCGAACCTCTGCCATGTCTGTCTCACTCCTTTCTTTTTCAGGTTTAAACCGTTAAACTGTCGAGAGTCCAGCCCGTGCCCCGTAAAGTGGTGGCTTACTTACAGGCCAAGCTCCTTGGAAATGCGGTCAATCTCAGCCTGCTCGTCAATCTCGTCCTCTCCCGGCTCCTGTCCACCGTTGTACCCACGCTCACCAAGCTCCACAACCTTTGCCGTGAGTGTCTTGGTCACGTTCTCAAAGAGGCTCTTGTCACTGAGGTACAGGCTCTCATATATCTCAGCGTCAGCAGGCTTCACCTTGCCGTCACGTACCAGAGAGGCCACTGCGTCCTTAGCGTCCCGCTTGAGGCCCTCCTTCTCCAGCTTCTCAATGCGGTCAGCCAGCTTGGTTGCCTCAGTCTCCTTCTCCTTCGTCGCCTCAGCCAACTTCTTCACCCCCTCCAACACGCTTACATCGTCGGAAAGCTCAATGCGCTCACCCACGACCTTCTGAATGTCCGTGAGGGTGTCCTGAGCGGCCTTTGCGTCCTTCTGCGCCTGCTCGAACTTGCCAGCCGCCTCACTCAAAGCCGCCACGTCAATACCGTGCTCCTCTTTCAGAGCCGTAATGAGTTGCTCCTTATCCATACGTTGTTTCCCTCCTTCTTTCTTGGGTGGTGATACAAAGGGAATGTGCTCTGCGTCCTCATCCTCTTCACCCAATGCCACTGGCTCAAAGTCCCGCATACCCTTGAGGTATGGGTTGTCAACCAATGCCGCATGGAAGAGAACAGGCCCCACGTTTTCCCCTGTCTCTTTGTCCACATAGTTCTCAGTGAACGACACAGACACACCTGGGATCAGCTTCTTTCGGAGCTTCCCCAATGCGTCCTCATCCTCAATTTGTAGGATTCCGTCCAGTCCGTCCTCTGTTTCCTCCAGGCCCACCACGTAGCCAGTATTGGCAAGGGTTGACCGTGTATGGGTGTCCGGCACTGGAACCTTGTCCAGCACACCCTTCTTGAAGTTCTCAATGAGCCGCTTAATGAGGCTCTTGGTAATGGTCAGCTTCTTTGAAGGGTCATTTGGGTGCACCCACTCACCTATGCGAAGCAACTGTTTGCGGAACATATTGCCCGACAGTTCCACCACAGTTCCGTCTGCTAGGTGTACATGATTGATTGTTCCTTTCACAGTCTCACCTCCCTGCTGGCACGTGGCTGTACTACTCGCTCTCATAATACAGTGGCAGTTTATAGCTTAAACCACAAGACAGTGCCCAAAAATTGTGGTACGAAAAGAAAAAAGCCGGAGCGTTATGCCCCGGCCTCTGTCAGCACCTCAATGTCTGTCTTGGATTTTGGAAGCCAAGTCTCTATGGTGGAGGATTGCACCACCTTGGCCCTGTACGCCTCCACAAGCTCTGGAGTCAAGTCCTCCAGCTTGGGAGGTGTTGCGTAAGTCCCGCCGCACTTTGGCCCAATCCCCAAGGCCACTGAGAGTGGGTTGGTAAGTGGCCTGCCGCACTCACAGCAGGTGTCACCGTTGAAGTAGCCGGAGCCACGGAAGTAAACCGCCCTGGCTGTCTCACGGAGCACTACACCCTCCATGAGCTTTGGGCACCCCTTCTCCCGTGCCAACCAGCCCTTGAGTTCTACCCGTGCGCTGTAGAGCGGAGCGTCAGCCACCGGAGCCTTGGGAGCCTCTGGCTTCTCAGCTTTGGGAGCTTCCGGCTCCTGGCCCACACAAGCGATGTGCGTTACGCCCTTGCCCTTCTCCCACTCAACAGGATCGCCTGCGAACACCGTACCCTGGCACACCGTGCACTTGCTGTCGAACTTCGCTGTAATGGTCACTAGAAGCCGCCTCCTCAAAGGTGTTGTGTTCCCTTGCAACTGTAGTGTACCACAGTTATTGTGGAACATGCAACCCCTTGAGAAGAATTTTTTCGTTTAAACCTTAGTTTTCTTCTTCCTTCGGCTCAAACTGAATGCCTCCGTCACCAGGGAATGGCTCCGTATGTTGATCCTCCCCGCTCAGGATCAAGTCAGGTATTCCCTGCGGAAAGGCTTTACACTTAGCCTTCCCACTGTAGTGCCCACACCTGTAGCAAGGTACAATGAATTGCACTACTTCAGCACCTCCGTTATAATCTTATCACCCAAGTCCTGCACCCACTGTGGGAATACCGCTTTGTCATAGTCAGGGTTAGTGACTGTGGCAAATAGCTCAGTGAATACTTCATCTGGCTTCTGCGCCCTATTGACTCCGGCATACCGTGTCAGTCCCGCCGTGACTTCCTCACTACTTGGGAGGGAGGCCACAAACTCCTGCTTGAAGGAGCTACTCAATCGGCGTTCCCACAGATAGTGAGCATATTCATGCCGAATCACCGCCGCCTGCCCACCGAACTCAGCCACAGTCGTGCCTCCTGGTAATGGTGCCCCCACCTTAAAGGGTGCCGCAAAAGCAGAATCATACACAAACTGTGAATTGCCTACAAACTCACCCGCAAGTGATCGCCCCGGCTCTGCTTTGAGGAATACCACATGGTTTTCCCCTTGCTTTTCCATGACTTCCCTGTAAACAGGGTTAGTATGATTATAGTTCAAGGCGTTTTGCATATCCAGCATTCTAGCACTGTCTGTGCTTCCCTTCATGCGGCCCCTGAATTTACCCATCCAGTTTTTCGTTACCCGCTCCCTCAGTGCCTCATCCCGTGCTAGATTAGCGTCTGTTCTTGCTAACGCCTTAACATACCCCTCTGCCGCCTTCGCCGGAGTGTCTGGGAGGATATAAGCTCCGTTATCCGTTGCCCATTTCTTAGCCTGCCGCATATCCTTAGCAGGCTCGAACTGCACGCCCCGCTCCCCCGGCCCAGGTGTGGGAGGTTCTGTCACCCTTCGCACTGGCCGCTCCCGTGATCCTGATTGCGGCCTCTGTGCCCTGTGTACGGGTTGCGGAGGTGTTACCTTGCCCACATTGACATACTGCTCTTTTCGCCCTGCGGCCTTGAGTTCTTTGTCCAGGTTCCGTGCGTGCTCCTGAGCGTCTGCAAAGAGCTTCTCAGGTGTAATGGTGGAGCGGTCACGCCACTCCTCCCGCCAGAGCACGTGACTACAGCGACAACGCGGGTGTCTTGGTGGCGTTTGCAGGCCCAAGTACACGCCCATCGGCTTGCGTGCAAAGGTTCTGTTGCCGTCAAACTCACCCTCTAGTGGCATGAGGGAGCCGTGTAATGCAAGACAGTGAGGACACGTGCGAGAATCCATTGTGGCTAACCACATCTTGGACACCCGTGGGATTCGCACCTGCTTGAACCGTGCCAGCCGCTCCTCATTGTACCCCTTTACCATACTCCAGCGTGCAATGAGTTCTGCACGTGTCTTGGCTATGCCGTCCACTTCCGTCAGGTTGTTAATGATCTGACGGAAGCTCTGCCCCCGAATGGCCCCCTCACGGAGCCGCTCCGCAATCCTGTTGAGGAAGAAGGGAGTGAGCCGCTTGGTGTCAGCTACAGCCAAGGGAATTGTAACCTCAGCCGCCGCCAAGTTTGGTGTGGTCAGGGTACGAACCCGCTCCAAAAACTCCGGCTCAATGGCGTTCATGCTTGCCATAATCTCAATGTCTTTTCTAAAGCTCTCCGCTCCCCTAAGTCCGGCCTCCTGAATGCCCTCTGTAATGAACCGCTCAAGCCCCGGCTCAAGCTCTACCAGCCGCCGCTCAATGGTAGCCAGCACCTCTGTGCTCTGTACGAAAGTCACCATTTGGGTAATGGTTGGCTTATCACCGAGTACCTGCCTCCGTAGTGCTGTGAGTTCCCGCCGTAGCTCTCGCATCATGGCCAGGTATTGCTCTGCCATGCGCCGTGCCGTCACAGCCTCCACACGTGCAAGCCGCTTCTTGTCAATCTGCAAGTGAGAGTACATGCGGTCAACTGGAGAGCTTGACACCGCCAACTCAATAAGCTCTTGGAACTCCCCCTGGTCAGGGAAGTCCAGCCCCTCACTCAGTAGTTGACGGCCTAGCCGTAATGACCGCCTCAAACGCCCGTAGCTCCTCATGGAGTTCTGCAAGGTACTCACTTATATGCTCACCTCCCTCAGACAACTGTGAAGGCCCTCCTTGCCCTCCTGCGCCGCTCTCTCCCGGCTTTGGCGGGTTCTTGGCCTGTTGAATCTGCGCCTCAGACTGAGCCTTGGACACCTCACGTGCCAGTTCCGCTTCCTCTTCCATGCGCTTCTGAATGGCCTCATAATCAACCTCAAAGCCAAATTCCTCAGCCACACGCTTCTCCATTTCCAGCATGAACTCATCACTTACCTGCTTTGAAGCCGCCGCCACCAGCTTTTCAAACGTAGACTTGAGAAGCTCCTTGGTGGAGTCAACTAAAGGCTCAAACTGGAAGGTTGGATACCGCCCCGTGCCAAAGTTCAAGTCCACAAACTCTGGAATTAGGTATGTGTTGAACGTGTACGCAATCTCTTGCATGAGTGACTCCAAGGCCATGAGGAAGAACTCACTCTGCTCTGCACCAAGAGCATAGGCTCCTCCGTTACCACCCTGCCCAAGCTCAATGAACTGCGCCAGCACGCTCTTAGCCATTTCAGCGTTGTGGTGGTTGAGCATTGGCGTGAAGTCAGCCAGTGGCCTCCGGCTCTCGAATGTCTCCACCTTGTACTGGCCTACCTCATCCCCTCCGGCAAACTCCGGCACCGTCATGGTGGAGTTCATGCCGAAGTTAGCCAGTGCCCTCTTGAAAGCGTCCTGCAAGGCTTTCTTAGCCGTGGCAGGGTACTTGCCGAAGCGTGCAGGAATGGCGTTCATCATGTAGGCCATGTGTGCCACGTAATAGAGCTTGTGCTTCTTGTCATAGTGGTAGTAAGCAGGGAGGAAAATGCTCTCCCCATAGAGAGGGTTCTCATGCTTGTTCACCGTGTACACAAGCCCCTTCTCTTTGGGAATCTCAGCCTCAATGTACCTGCCCTTGTAATACACCCGTTGCACATAGCCGTTAAAGCCGCCGTGATCGTCCGTCTTGAACGTCACTTGGTGACTTGGCCGTGGTGCCAGCTTCTTGAGCAGAATGGCATTCTCCTTGGTGCGAAGGTTGCCCTCTGCATCTGGGTACTGAATGGAGCCTATCTTGTACACCTTCTCCCAAGCCACGAAGCCCTGCCGCACGGCCTTAGCCGCAACCGCAATGACGTAGTTCATGGGAGTGCTCATGCCGCCCTTGTGTGGTGGCTCCGTCAGCATGGCATTGATAAAAGCGTGCTCCTCCTCACCGTCCTCAGCAGGTACAAGGCTCCACTTGGCCGCTCGAATGGGGAGCGTGAGAATGTTGTACAGGGAGCGTGCCGTTCCGTCCTTCTGGCACATCTTGTCTAGCTCCTCAATAGCCACGTCTGACAGGCTTATCTCTTCCTCAGCATCGAATGCTCCCCAAGGTGCGCCGATGGGGAGCACGCCAATCTCCTGCTCACCGCCGCCATGCCGTGTGGTGAATACAGAGCGTTCCTGTACCTCCTCAAGAGACACCGCCGTGGCACCTTCCGGCAACTCCTCAGATTGTGTAACGATTCCTTCACTTTCTGTAGACAAAGCAAAATCACCTCCGAAATGCGCTCACTACTTAGTGCACATTCGGAGGTGATCCACAAGCACGTGCTTGAAAAACCTTAGTTTTTAGGGTGGTTAGGGTTTAAACCTCAGAATGTTTGAAGTAGCCGTACACGCACCGTGTCCCTGCCCGTGTACAGTCATACGTGTCATGCACCACGCCGTCAACCACTGCCACCAAGTGCTTAGAGCACCGTGCAATGATCCGGCCTTTTGGTAGCTCCTCCGCTCTCAGGTGTACCGTACACCCTTGCCCCACTCGCATAGTGGGGAACCACTCCCAACCGATTGACTCCAGGTACTTCTGATAGAACTTGCGGAGCACACCGTTCCTGGGAGAGTTACCTTTGCCCATCATCACTGAGAGAGCCGCATACACCTCTGCATATGGCTTCTCAGTAGCAATGGCAATGGCCCTCACTACACAGTCACCCGTGTCTCCTTTGAACCCTGCCGCTCTCCTGCCACCATCGTTGTATACCCACCGCACACCTGGAGTTACACGCACCGTAACCTCTTGCACTACTTGAGGCCCCCTCTCAAGTATTTTCCCAAAAGGGAGGAGCCGTCAAGGAGTTCCTGCTCTCTCACCGTGCCCTTTGAGTCTACCAAACGCACGCCCTTGGCACCGTTAAACTTCGCCATGAGAATCGCAGTAGTGAATGCTTCTCGGCCTTCTTTAAGAGTAGAAAACTCCTGAGACTTCTTCCACTCTGTACCCCACTTCTTTTCAATACGACACTTCACATGAACCAACCTTTCCCGTGTGGTTTTGGCCGTGGCTCCGGCCTGGGTCTATTATATCACACCTGGAAAGCGTTGTCAATCCCCCAGTTTTAGCCTTGAAACTCTCTGAATTTCCGCAGGCCCTCACGTGAGAGAAAGGAATACTCCCCGTGCACCATTAGCTCTGCGAACTCCCAAAACGTCAGGAGGCCAGGGTGCTCAATGCTGGTCTGTACATCGAACCTATCGGCCCACTCGTCAGCCGTATGTCTCTCCTTCTTCGCCATCGTCCTCACCGCCCTCTACCGCCCCGAACTCCTCATTTAGCTGGAGTATGAACTTCAACCGCTCCAGGGTTGCCACTACGTCCTCAAGCTCCACCGGAAAGCCGCCGCCGTCAATCTCCCACGTGTAAGACTTGCCGTGCTCCAAGCTCTCCGTGCGCTCAATCAAAATTGTCAGCGTCCGTGCCACACCACATTCCCCCTAAAAGGTGAAGTCCAAATCCTCATCCGGCTCTGTGGTGCTACCGTGAAGGTTCTCCGCAAACGCATCCACACCCACCTGCTCAAAGTCAGGGTACGGCCCGTTTACCCAGTCGCCCGTGCCGCCCTCCAATTCTTCCAGCAGGTGTGGGAACAAGCTCACCAGCACGTACCTGAGAGCATCCGGCCCGTGATCGCCAGAGTCAGGCTTATCCTTCTCCGGCTTGTCTGTGCCCTCTTTGTAGTGGTATGTGTTCATATCCTGAATGAGTTGCTTGCAGTTTGGGTGAATAAAGAGCTTGCGCTGGCCGTTGGGTGTCAGTATGAAGTACCGCACCACGTTAATGCCCTTGTCAACCGCCTTGGAGTAAGCCTTCTGTGCACCCAAGCCATAGCTTGGCAGGTTCATGGTTGCGATTGAGTCAGGTGCCTCCGTATCGCAGAACCAGCCTTGCACATTGAACCGCTCTTTCAGGCCCTTGTATTTGTTCTCACACAGTGACGTGATAGGAGTCTGCGTGTCATACTCCTCATGGAACACATACACGTTCTCCTCTGGGTCAATGGCAAGGAATAGAGCCACACACGGGTTGGAAAAGCCAAAGTCCTGCCCCGCATACACCCGCCACCCCGGTTGCACAATGAATGGCTTTACGTTCTCCTCCTCCGAGAAGGAAGGGTACACAAGGCCCTCACGCCCCGGCTTGTTGCACTCCCACTGAGCGTCCCACACGCTCCTGTCCAGGTTGGAGAACTTCTTGATTGTGTCCTCAAGGGAGTAATAGCCGTCACTGCGCTTGGCCTTCGTCTGACACACTTCCACCAGTGGGCAATCCAAACACCCTGAGAACTTACCTGTGCCAAAGTGAGCCTGTAAGTTCTCCAACCGGAATGTCTGCCCTCTGAGGCTCTCGTCCTTCGTCAGCACCTCCACCTGCCGCCGCTCACTCTTGTCCTTGGCCCCATATGGCAAGTAGTCCAGGGTGACTGGCACCGTCCCGCTCCGCTCATCCTGGCACGGCTCTATGACCTCCCAAATGCACCACTGGTACACCTTGAGGCCCCTCTCCTTAGCCTCATCCAAGAGCCTCTGCATAGGTCCATACGAGAACTTGCGTGTTGACGTGATCCGCAGAGCCGCCTTTGCCTTTGGGGAACTCTTCGGCATACTCATGGCCTCCTGGAGAACGTCCCACGCCATTAGCTCTACCTCGTCCAGATTAGCTTTGGCAGGGTGAGGACCGTTTACCGCCGACCGCGTACCAGCCAGAACAGAGAGCATTCCCCCGGTCTTGGTGGTGGTCTTTGTCACCAAATTATCCTCCAGGTAATCCTTGAATCCCTCTGACCTCATGCACTGGGAGGAATAGGCATAGCACTTCTTGGCCTGCTCCTCAATAGCCCCCACACTGACTACTTCGGCCCCTTTGAATGTAATGTCCAAAGCGTTGTTAATCCCGAAGTTCTGCGTCTTGCCCCCGTTCCGGTTCGCCATGACAATGCAATCGTCTACCCGCTCAAAGAATGCGTCTGCAACAAAATCAAAAGGCGCGCAGTGGTGACCACACACCTTGTTCCTGGGAATGTGGAACCCGAAGTAAATCAGGATAATGTCGTGCAGTTCCTCATCTGTTAGCTGGTCAGGGTTCTGTATTGCCCACTTCAAGTAGCGACGTTTTTCCTCTCGAATCTGTTCCTGTATAGTGTTATCCACTTAGCTCACCGCCTTCAACCGCGCCTCTCCTACCTTGCACCAGTGTTCTAAGTAATCAATACCTATGAACTCCCGGCCTAATGAGAGAGCCGCTTCCCCCGTTGATCCGCTCCCCATGAAGCAATCAAGCACTACTGCCCCCGGCCTGCTTGAAGTCTGCACAATGTGCTTGAGTAACTCCAGAGGCTTTTCACATGGGTGCTTACCCTTGTAGGAATTAACTGTAGGGAAGTCCCACACGTCCGTATAAGGCACGTCAGCCGTTACCGAGAACGGTCTGCGGAGTTCCTCATACTCCTGCCGGAGTTCCTCATACTCACGCTGTAGGTACTCATATCCTCCCTGCGGATTGTGGCACTCCCTAAGCCATTGATACATTTGCTCGGTAGGAAGCATCCACTGAGAGCGGTCATAAAAGTGGCCGCTTATCTTCCCCTTGGTCCCTAGCCTCTCAGCAAAGACTTGCCGAACATCCTCCCGTGTCAATCCTGCACGCTTACGCTCAGACTCCAGATAAGCCCGTAGAGGCTCAAAGACGAATCCCCGTATCTCCTCAGCCTTCGCCGCAAAGGTTGGTTCTCCCTTTGCTACATTGTCCATGCCATAATGCTCTGCGAATATAATCTCTTCCTTCTGCTCGAAAAACCGTCGAAGGCTTTCCTTATTCGCCCTACTCCAAAGACCACCCTCGTTCTTCGTACCGTCATGCTTTCTCCACGTAATCCGGTTCAATACATTGAACCGCTCTGCAATCGTGACCTCTACCCGTGCCGCCATCTTTGGAGAAGCAAACACATAAAGGCTCCCGTTAGGCTTGAGGATACGCTCCCATTGCTCACACAGCTTACCAATCCACTCAAGGAATACCTCCGGCTTATCCCATTGCCTGTCCCAAGGCTCATTCTTTACCTTGAAATATGGAGGGTCAGTGAGGATTAAGTCCACACTGTTGTTATCTAGCTCCTGCATCCTTTCTAGGCAATCACCCTGAATTATTCTCCAACTCATGCTCATCACTCCTGAATCGAAACAATGTACAACACTGCACGCACACCCAAAGCCGCATGTTCTCCTTCCGTCGCACGCTATAATGCTGTACAGGCTTGGCTTTGTCGCAACCGCATATTGGACAGGTTGTGAACACTGGCCCCACCGCCTTGTAACATAAACTTTACACTGCTTCCCCCTGTGGATCGCCCCTGAATCTGCACTAGACTTTGGAACCAAAACACGGAGGTGAAAACACCTTGAAGTGCCGCTCATGCAAGCACTCTAACCCTGCATTTGAAGAGTTCTGCCGCCACTGCTCCGCTCCACTCTATGGAGCCAAAAGAAAAGAGCCACGCACCCTTGTGCAATGGCTCCTCTCCCTAGTTGACAACCTCTAAGCCTTGGCCTTGGTCGCCCTGCCGCATTTGGGACAGTGAACAACTGCCCCCGGCAGGGTGGCCGTTATGTACTTCCCACACTTCTTATTACTGCACGTTACGTCAATCAGCTTTGGTCCGTGTCTTGGCACGCCGCTCACCCTTCCGTTTGGGTTTAAACCAACCTTTCTTCTTCTCCAGGTCAGTCCAGAACACGCCGAACACTAAGCCGCCAAAGAGTAAGTACCCCACTGCGGCCCCTGCCTCACCCTCCACGTTCGCCCCCATTGCTCCCATGAGAGCCAGGAAGCTCAAGAGGCCCACCAAGTACCGAAGCTCCAAACAAAGCACTACCGCCCCACCGCCTTCCTTACTGGCACCAGGAGTTTTGGCTTGTATGGAGTCACGCCGTCTGCTTCACGTCCCAAGCAATGAAAATGCGCTATGCGTACCTCCATGCCTTCCTCTGCTGGTTGCATGTGCATCTTGGCCCTGTCGCCCATTGCAACCTTGCCCTCACAGACAATGCACCGCAGATTCTCCTTCGCCCACTTCTCCAGCTTCTCCCAGTCAATGCTGTCAACCTTAATGAGAGAGGTGCCCCAAGGCTCATCACTCAGGAACCGTTCCTGTGCGCTCTTGTAGCTCTTAGCCACCTTCTTCCCAGTCTTTGGGTCAATCCTGTCCATGCTTCTGTCACTCGCCACGCATTACACCTCCAGCACGTCCTCTCACTAGGTAGTGCGGCCTGCCGTGCTCTGTACTATGCCTTGCCTAAGCCACACTGTAGGAGACACGGCTCTCTCGCTTCTCAAACACCCAAAAATATGAGTGAAACTTCCTTGCGTGTTCTTGGCGTTTTAAATTGTGTTGTGGAATACGGTGCTTTGCTAAAAGAATAAATAAATCTTTTGGGTAGAACCCACTCAGCACAGCCATGTTCATTACTTCGCAATGCGAGAACCAGTTCTTCCTACTGCTCACTGTATCTTGGCATTTAAACACCAATACTCCTTCTGGAGCAAGAATGCGCTGAAACTCCTTTAAAGCACCCCTGTAAAAATCCCAAAGTATTGGTATGGTGCGGTAGTCACCAAACCGCTCCTTCATAATACTGCCCGCGCCCGTTTGGTGGAGAAACGGAGGGTCAAACATGATTGACTCCACAGACCCGTCCTTCAGAGGCAAGTCCCTAGCGTCTGCTTGCACTACGCCCTCAGCCTGTGGGTTAATGTCAAACTTGTACCTTGGCTCAGGAATGTTCTTGTAGAACACGCCCTTAGAGTATGTAGGGTCACAGTCAATCTTCCCACCTGTAAACAACTCCATAATGTTGCGGATTATCTCCTCTTGGTCATAACTAATAGATGAAACTAAGCTCATTTCCTCACTCTCCTCAGTGTGCCGTCCTTCGCCAGCTTCCGGTCAATTCGGTCGTGGAGCACTTCCAGGTCACTGCTTGGCTCCGTGTATGGCACCACCCAGTCACCCACCTCAAAGGCTCCACCAATGCCCCGCTTGGCCTGTGCCCTGAATGGCACCTTCTCCGGCTCACCGCCGTTTGGCACCTCCAGGTATACATGGCCCCGTGCCCCTGAGCCGCTCTGTCCGGCCCAGTCAACCGCCACAATCTTGCGGCCTATGCGCTCACTGACCTTCTGCATAATGGTTGCGTCCGTGTCTGCGTCAGTTAGGGTGATACTTTCCGTCACCTTCTTCAAGCCCACCGTTGTCCACCTCCACTTTCAGGCCCACCTGCCTGTTCAACTGCTCCCACTCGTCCTGCGTGAACATGCCTACAATCTTACCGCAGAAGTAAAGCATGAAGAGGTTGGCTTCTCCCTGTTTAAACTGCAACCTCTCCACATGCCACCGTGAAGGCTCATCACGCCCTGTCTTTGACACCGTCCCTGTCACTACTCAATCACTCCTACTGACACCAGAATGTACTCATGGGTGTGATCTGAGACACACCACGTGTACCCACCCGCATTTCCAACCACCCTGGCCTCACCACTGTTGAGCCACTCACGCAACTGCTCCATGTCTGCGTCCGTTCCCACGTGGAACCGCTCACGCAGTAGCACCGTGTGATGCCCCACAGTCTCCTTGACATACCCTTTTCTCAGCGTCCTCATAAGAGCGTCCAAGCTCATCCCTCCTGGCACCACATTGGCACTGAGGAAGGTAAACCTAACCAGAAAAGCAAAAGAGCCGCTCAAAAGCGGCCCCTGTGCCTCTGGCATTCTGTTGTTTAAAATGCGCTCAGGTCAATCTGTACCCGGTCACGCCGCTCAACCGTCAGCCGCAGGTCATCTGCGCTGTCCAAGTCAAACTTGGCTGTGGAACCGTCCGTGAAAGTCAGGGTCACAGAGTTGTATTCCAACTCCACGCCTCCCTGTGCAATCGTCTTGTTCTCCAAAGCCGCCCGTGCGTCACGCTTCCCCTCATATCGGTCATTCATCTGCACACCAATCCTTTCTGAGTTTTTGAACATTCAGGACACTACTCCTGTGGAGCCAAAGCCTCCCTCTCCCCTTTCCGTGTCCGGCAGTGCCTCCACTGGAGTGAAGTCCACCTGTACGAAGGGTTTAAACACAATCTGTGCTATTCTGTCACCCTCCGCAATGGTCAGAGGAAAAGAGCCTGTGTTGAGAAGCACCACCCTCACCTCTCCCCTAAAGTCAGGGTCAATGACTCCTGCCAGGGTGGTAATGCCGTGGTTTGCGGCCCACCCGCTCCTGTCCTCAATCTTGCCGTACAGGTGCGGAGGAATGGCAAAGCGTACACCCGTGCGTACTAGTCTGCGCTCTCCCGGCTCAAGTACCAAAGCCTCAGCTGCTTTCAGGTCTGCGCCTGCGGCCCCTGCGCTCTTGTACTCCGGCAGGAAGTTCGGCTTCTCCGCAATGACTTGCACCTCATCCTCACCAGGAACAAGTTCAAGCTCTGAGGCTTTAAAATGCTCCGGCTCCGCTTCTCCGTCCACGTGCGCCTCAATAGGCCACTCAGTAGCCATGTTAGTGCGGAGAATCGTGGCTTCCTTGCCTACCCAGTTTATGTTACCGTCACCGTTCTCTGCGTAGGCTTGGAGAACTCTCACCCTGTCACCAACCTTGAACATGCGCCGCCCTCCTATTTCATCAAGTCCATGCGATTCTCCGCAGGTGCCCACCAGAAGTAAATGTCCCGTTGCACCCGCTTGGCTTCTGCCTCTGTCTTGCACGTCTTGAGTGGCATCATGCACTGCCCACCGGCCCAGTCAGCCATCACTGCCCAAGCTGTGACCTCATGTGTCTGTGAGGATTGCACCTCTTGCACATACACTGTCTCAACACAAGCCATGTTGAGCGGTGTGCCTGCCTCAGTCCTCAGAATCTTAGGCTCCAAAGTATCACCTCCGCACCAGACACATTGGCACGGAGGTGTGCGAACCTACAGCCGAAGTGTTATTTTTCGTCCACCACGAAAATACCGCCGTGGATAATGGTGCGCTTGCCGTTCAAGTCAAACACCACTTTGCCTGGGTCACTTGGGTGCATATCAAAGCGTCCCTCATACGTCTTTATGGGTTCCCCCTCATAATCGTAGAGCACCGCCTCCCTGTCCAAGCCGCCACCAAAGTTGCTTTGGAAGCTCTTGAATACCCGTTCTGAGCCTGCACCGCACCCTGCCATGACCACTGCCGCCGCCAGCATAAGTGCCAACAATGCCGCCTTAGCCCTCTTCATTCTCAACCGCCCCCTTCTGTACTTGCTCCCGTGCCATCTGCATACCAGCCTCAGCCATGACAAGGCCCTCATAGGCTACTGCAAAGCCTGCGAATGCCTCAGAAGCCTTGCCCACTGCGTCACGCAGAGCCTCCACAGCCGCTTTTGTCTCAGCCAGCATGTGCTCCGCTTCCCAGAAGTCCGACACGTCCACCTTCTGCTCCGTCACGCTCACCTAGCCAAATACCTCCTTGCGGAGTTCAAGCCGCCGCTCGTCCAAACCTCTAGCCAGTGGCTCCAGTATCTCACGCACATACGTGTAATTGTCTGGCACCTGTGCCAGCACATTCTCCACCTGCCGGAGCTTTGTGCCCACCAAGAGGAGTTCTTGCCGCTTCTCTGTGTTGCTCATCATACCGCCCCCAGTCTAAAGAGTACCGCCAGAGCCAGCACGCCCCCGGCACCCGTAAAAATCCAGTCCCACCAGTCGAACTTACCGCCCTTGGCTTGGTCAACCGCTTCCTTCGCCCCACCAAAGAACGTGACCACTGCCATTGCAATGTCCGGCCTGCCAGAGAGTACCCATACCAGCAAGAGCGTGAAGAAGCCAGCCGCAAAGTGCAGGTGCTTGTCAGTCTGCGAGAGGAACTCCATACCCTTCACTGTTGCACCTTCCACCGTGTTAATGTCCATGTCCAAAGCTCTCACCTCCAGGGAACACATTGGCATAACTTATGCCGTACCTACTCCAAAGAAAAGAAAAACCACGCTCCGGCCAACAGGCCCTCATCACGTGGGTGGGTGTGGTCTTACTGCTTGGCTGTGACTCGAACGTGGCCCTCAAGTTCGTCATTTGAGTAGCCAAACCGCTCAATGTCAACCTGTACCGGAATGACAAACTTGGAATTGACTTGTCCCGGCTTCACCGCCGCATTGAACGTGACGCCCATCTGGTTACACATATAACCGTCAGGGTCAGTGTACACCGTGACAATCACCTCTGCCCCGGCTTCACGGAAGCCTTGAACCTTGCGGCCAAGCTCCTCAGCCTCCAGCCGCTTCTCTTCGGCCTTGCATGCCGCCTCCTGCTCCAGTTCCAGAGCACGTGCCGCCAGAGCCGCCGCTTCCTCCCACTTATCGTCAATCCACGCCTCATACAGAGCGTCGGCAACTTCCTCCAGGGAGGCAAACTTGCTGGCCCAGTCAGCCGGAGTCTGCGCCTGCTCCATGTCCCGGCCTGCAATGCGCTTGAGAGGTGCACCGCCCTTGATCACCAGGTGCCTGTCACCGTTGCGGGAGCCGTCAGCCGTGTCCACTTCCACCCGTGTAATGGGAACCAGGAACCCCTCCGTGAGCCAGCCAGGATACCCGCCGCCACTCACTCCCGGTTGCCCTGTGCGTGCCCCGAACCCACGCCCGTTCTCCGCATGGTCAGCCAACTGTGGAGTCGTGTACACATGCACCTTTGGCTCAGGCCCCGTGTAGTGCAAGGCATACGAGAAAAGACTATGCGCCGCCAGCCGGAGTGCACTCTTCTGCAAACGCACCTCAATGGGATTGTTTGGGGTAGCACTGCGCTTCACTGTGAAGCCGGAGAAGTAGCCCCGGCCTCTGCCGTTGTTGGAGAACCACGCTGCCAACCGTTGCAAGCCCTCTTCATCCACGTACACCGTGGCCTCAGCCGCCTGCTCCTGTTCACGCCGCACCAGTTCCTCAGCCGCCGCCTTCGCCTCTACCCAGTTCTTGTGGTCCCACCCGTTCTGCACCGCCGAATCCAACTGCCCGTGGCTCATCTGCCGCATGTCCTGCTGTGCCGCCCCTAATGCCATTGCCATTTTACCCTCTCCTTTGTGTGTGGTGTTCCGTTTTGCAAAGGATACATTGGCACGGCTCTCCTAGTACCTAAAAATGATCTGCAAAAAGTTAAAGGCTCCAGTGCCCAACCTGGACACCAGAGCCTTACCCGTGCTTTCTGTAGGAGGATGCACGGACCCTCTGGAGCCTGGAATGGGTTCTGCCCCCACAACCTGAGCATTACAAGTGCTCCGCTCTACTATTTGAGCTATCCAGGCACATGCGCCCAATACCTGCCCTTTACGATTCGTTGAATAGTTGTGTGGCACACTCCATACACACGGCCTAAGAACCTAGACGAAACTCCACCAGCCTTATACCGCTCCCTAATTTCCACAACTTGTTCCTCTGTCAGAATTGCCGCAGAATTCTCTGTGCCTTTAGCACGCTTATGGTGTGGCTCATATGCTGGAGGCTTCATGCGGCCCTTATTCACTGCGTCCAGAGCATTCTCTTGAGATGTCCCAAGGAATAAATGCTGAGGGTTTACACAGAGTCGCTCATCACAGGTATGGCATACAAATAGCCCTTCTGGTATTGGCCCATGCGCCAATTCCCATGACATTCTATGAGCATCTATCACCTTGCCCTCATACTTAAATGCACCGTAACCAGTCTTTCCCCGTGTTGCCGCCGTCCACAGCCAGCACCCGTCAACTGTCTTGGAAACCTTGCTCCAAAACCTATACACCCACCCCACCTCCGTGTGTACAGTGCACACAGGCCCCCACCCTCCTGTGTACTTGGTTATGCCAGTGCAATAACCTCCACTGTGATATTACCCTTTCAGCACTGCGACCGTTTGGAGCTTCTTGACTGGTAGTACCAAGTCAGTCTCATTGGCTAGTACCTCATCAATGTCCTTGTACGCTCCCTTGTACTCTTCTGCCACGTCATCTTTCTTGTGCTTCCCAAGTACAAAGTCACGTGAGTCCTCCACCACTTCCTGCACCGTGAAGGTTTTCTTGGCCTGCGTCCGGCTCATCACACGGCCTGCCCCGTGAGAAGCTGAGTGGAAAGCGTCCTCATTGCCCTTGCCCATGACAAGGTAGGAGAAGGAACCCATTGCACCTGGAATGATTCCCCGCTCACCGTTGCGTGCTCGAATGGCACCCTTCCTGTGCACCCACACGTTCTTGCCGAAGTGGTGTTCGATGGCCGCATAATTGTGGTGCACGTCCAGCGTTAACTCAGTCTGTACAGGGTGCACGTCCATGTGCTTGCTCACCTGCTCAAACACAATGCTCACTGTGCGGCCTAGCATTTCCCTCCGGCTCTCCTTGGCGAATGCACAGGCCATGTTCATCCATGCAATGTACTCCTTGCCCTCCTGCGTGTCCACAGGGAGGAATGACAGGCCCCACTCCGTAGGTACGGAGGAGAAATACCGCTCATTGAGAACCTTGGCCTTGTCATTGTAAGCCTTGTGTACCGCCGCACCCAGTGAGCGTGATCCTGTATGGATCATAATGCCCAGGTTGCCGTGGCTATCCTCCTGCAACTCAATGAAGTGGTTGCCGCCGCCAAGAGTGCCAAACGCCGTGGTGTATTTCCGCAGGTCATTCTCCAACTTCCGGCTCTCTTGGCTCTCACCCATCACCGGAACCGCTTTAGTGAAAGCCTCCAGTTCTGACTCCAGCCCCGGCTTCTCATCCCAAAGCTCCGGCCTCTCCTCTTTGTGGTGTGCGAAGCCCACAGGAATGCTCCGCATCATGGCCCCAATGATAACTTGCGCCAGCGTAGCACCGCCGCCTGTTACAACCTCACGCAAGAGCTTTGCCGGAATGTTCGTTTGCACATAGCCCATGCCACACCCAATGTCTACACCTACCGCATTGGGGAGAATCACACCCTCAGTCGCCAGTACGCCGCCGATTGGCATTCCGTAGCCCTTGTGAAAGTCCGGCATGAGTGCAGGCCACTTGTATGCAAATGGGAGGTTCGCCATGTTGAGAGCTTGCTCCAGCGTCCCTGCGTCCACTTGATCCTTCTGGCCCCACACCTTAATGGGGAGCTTCTGCTGTCCCTTCTCGTAAATCACTTCTGGCATATCGCCACCCCTTTCACACACTACATTGGCAGAGAGTCTGCGTCACCTACACGCAGACTCTCAATTTCACCTTCACAATTCGCATGTCCTCAGCCTTGCGCTCCGGCCTTTCGTGCAGGTGCCAAGTCTCGTCATACTCATCCCAAATACCGCCGCCCACACGCCTCACCCGTGTCTCCCCCTTGAGCCACCACGTGAGAGCACGCTTTGCCGCCCCCTCATTCTGGAACAGTCTGGGAGGTATGTACTTGCCAGAGGTAGGCTCATCACCTGTGTACCCTCTGGTGGTTGTTCCGTCATGCGTAGGAAGGAAGTCACCAGAGGGAATGTGTTGGATAGCGTAGAACTCCACTGCAACCGCCCCCTTTCTTCGGTGTCAGGGAATACATTGGCTCACATCACTCATTACCTGAGCACCAAATGGGAAAAAGGTGTCTGTTGGCCCCACAATGCTATACTTGGGAGGGAAGAACTGCACCGTGCCGCACACGGCCCTCAACTCCACTGGCCCATGAACTGTGAGGGAGAATCGCCCTTGCTCGTCCACCCTCTGCTCAACCATGTCACCAATCTCCAGCCGCACAATGACTTTGGCCCCTGGAATAGCCCTGCCGTACTCGTCATTGATCCGGCCCACCACCGTATAATACTCTTGTTGTTTAAACTGCGAAGAAGGAGAACACCCAACCAAGAGAGCCGCCAAAACGAGAAGAAGCAGGAACCTCATGGCTCCCGCCTCCGTTTCTTCGACAAGTAGAACTTGGTGCACCGTGGACACCTGGAGACAAACTTCCCTGCATACACTGCATAGGGAGTTGCATATACATGCAAGCCCAACCTATCGCAGAGAATGAGCTTCTTGAGCCGCTTGCCGTACCCTCTCCAGGCCCTCTTCAACCTGTCTGCTAACTTCATGGCTCACGCTCCATTACCGCACCCTCATCACGTCGAATGAAATACTCAATTTCACGCCTGAGCCGTCCCATCCACACTGGCACCTCATCCTTTTGTTCCAGGGAGGATTCAAGCACAGCCCAATCACCATTTGACAGGTTGGCAATGAGCCGCACCCTGTGACCTATGCGCTTCTTCCCAAGGAGCCAGTGCTTGAAGCGTCCCTGCCGTTGGATTGACTCCTTCTCGCTCTCCCATGCAGGCCAAGAGGTGTATTCCAAGGAGACAATGTGCCGTGGATTCACCCGTGCGCCTGTACGCTTATCCACTAACCACTCCAGTGCAACCGCCCCTTTCAAATTGGTGGAGAGTAGTGGGATTTGCACCCACAATGACTTTTACACTACCCTGGCCCCAAGCCAGGGAAGGGAGGCCATCCCTTTCTTCTAGGGTATGAGCCTAGCGTGCTTTGGAGGTTGCCGCCTCCTGGCCCTACGTCATCCTAGCCACTCCGCTCCGGCAAGAGCGTTGTGTGCCTACTCTCCATGTGGTGGAGAGAGCAGGAATCGAACCTGCACCAAACCTGGGTTATCTGCCCAGTGCTCTGCCTCTAGGAGTCTGTGAGAGTGTTTTTATACCAGCCGGAGTTGTACGGCTCCAGCCACCCCACAGCTACCCTTTGAGCTATCTCCCCATGTGCACAAGTGGCCCCCATGATCCCCCGGCAACCCGCCCTTGTGCCGCCTTCTTCCTGCGTCTGTGTGAATGAAGGCTTACCCTCTGGTGGAGGGAGGAGGGAATTGAACCCTCTCCCCCGGCAGAGTGGGCGAACCACGTACCCGCCAGTGTGCGCCTATTACACCACTCGCCCCATGTGCGTACACAGCCCCCAAACCCGCCTGCACGCTCTCCTGCCCTCATCTTTAATGGCAAGCCTTACCCACTTGGCCGCAGTGGAGGGAATTGAACCCTCAGCCTCTCAACAGGGAGGTGCTACCTCATACCTGTGAGTGTGCGGACCAATCACACCGCACTGCGCCGGAGGAGACTTGCGGCCTCCGCTTATACAGGATTGCGTCCTGCACATCACTGCCGCTTGGCCCCACCTGAGCCGCCTCCTAGAACTCAGGTGCAATGTGTGCGTAGCCCCTCACTCCTCCATACATTGCCCCGCTAACGCACAGTGGTTGTCGTGCACCCAACCTTACCGTTATTTGAGCCAAGGCCCCCACAACTAGTATCCCGCCAAAGCTCACTTGGTGCCCCATGATTAGCACCTTACCCTA
>CAZOSM010000004.1:16818-170199 GCA_964582715.1 uncultured Gammaproteobacteria bacterium | reverse complement strand
ATCTACTTGAATCCTCGGTTTTAATTGTAAAAGCTCCATAGGTGATTTGTTAGTTATTGCCTCTATTTGTGTATCATATATCGGGATATAAGTAGTATAAATTTTATCTTTCCCCGTTTTAAAATCCACATTTTCATAAAACTCATAAAGATATAATTGCCCACATTCGTTACACTCTAATACTGATCTATCCAAATGTTCAGAATCAACAATAGACTGAATCTTTTTAAGTTTAGCTAAGTCTTCTTGATTTACTTCTTTTTCATTGAGTAGATGACATGAATGTTTATGCTCTTGAAAATCTTGCACTAAAACTTCCATTGGTAGTTGATACATCCCATTATGTGATCTGTTGTCAACATTGTGATATCCTTCAATTAGTTTTTTAATCAATCTATTTAATTTTTCTTTATTTTTAGTATTTTTTAACTTATTCATCGTATATTCATAAAGTATTCCCACGCATAATGGTAAAAGAATAATATCTGGGCCTGATGACATTAAAAAATACAATTGTAATTTATCAGTTATTTTTATTGTGTATTCTGCCATTTTTCTTCCTGATATTTCTTCTTCGGAATAGTACACTGGAGGAATTCCAAACATAAATATATGATTTAAAGCATTTTTTTCATTTTTATTTAGTGTTGGCAATACAGTAGCATAGATAGCAGATACAAAATTTCCAGTTTCAAATTTAGTTAAGTGTGTATTTTCATATAGAAAGGATTTTAATGGTTCCACTTGTCTATCATCACATATATAAAAGTATCTTGCAAGGAAAAGGATATATGTAGATATCAATAATTCATCTGAAAGTTTATCTGCACCCTTGATTACATTTATATGACATAAACTGTTTGAGTAGTTTAATTTTATTTCCAATATATTCTTTTTTGGGGTAAAAGCATTTGATATTAATCTAAAGGGAGCTAATAGTAATAATAAAACTAATCTTATTAAAAACATAATCTTATTTATTTGTGTACCTGCTTTCTGTTTCATCCACTAAAGCAGGTGATATTAAAGTCATAGTAATGAATGAAAATATTGCGCTTACTATTATCAAATGATTAAACGAAGGATAGCCTATAAAGGCTATTATTGTGAGTACAAGATAACAAATGATTGCTAATAAAACACCCATATAGCTACCAGTACTATCTGGTCCTTCTTTTTGAGCCATATACGACAGTGGTCCAAGTACAGTAGAATAGCCCCATAAAAGTATTGGGATAACACTTACAGGTTCAGCTCTATTTAAAAATGTTACAAATACAAAATATGTCCAATAAGCTATTATAAGATTAGAAACTAATGAACCTAGAAATCCAAATACCGATATTAAGAAATAATTTCTATGCTTTTGAGCAAATCCTATTAGGAACATGAAAAGCATTGAAGGTAAAAGTGTTATTGTATAAGCAAAAGGCATTAAAATACCTAATAAAAATCCATAAATAAGTAATCCCCACTCGCCCAGAAAAGCCAACCATATACCACCGACTATTCCTGAAGAAAAATTTAATATCATTATTACGCTAGATAAGAAAGTAATAATTCCAAGTAGTATATTTGTTAGTTTTTCTTTCATATTTTTTATTATCCCTTCAATTCTGGATAGGAATAAATCCTATCCAGTTGTAAAAAAGATAATTATTGTGCTAAATCAACAATAATTTGTGATGTACTCCAAAATCCTGGCGTATACACTAATCGTGAAGCTGTATTTGCTTCAGGAATTTCAAAGGTTAAAAACCCTCTTGTTGTTTGTCCTGGCTGTATAGTTCCAGAATTTAACGTTGGCTCTTTGTCAGTTATAGCATAATCATATCCATAATCCTCACTATCATTAAGTTTGAATTCATAAGGATTATATGTATATGGTTCTTTTGAATTATTTTTCAAGGTAATATCTACAGTTACATATTTATTACCATCTTTAGGAACCATGAATTGATTTCCACTTGTGTATGGCTCTACTGCATTTACAGCCATTGTCTTCCCGTCTAAGTCTACTAAATCACCAATTTTGTAGGTTTGAGTAGTTGGTGTTTCTTGCTCATTAGATACTGTTTCAGCATTTTGAGAATTGGCATTAGTTGTTTCTCCAACTTTTTTTGCCTCATCAGAACCCATAGAAGACATAGCGCCAATAACTATTAGGACTAATAAAGCTATTCCTCCCCATTTTAGAATTTTTCCCATTATATTTCACCTCCTCTCATCATAATAAATAATATTACATTACTTCTTACAAAAGTATAACATTGGTTTTTCCTATTATATAAACTCATTTAACACATTTCTGAATAATTGCTGAATATTTTTACTTATCCAATACTCACTTAACTCGTTCATTTCTCCATTTTGAGTAATAATTTCTGTACAAAAACTAAAATAAAATTTTCCCTCTGTTGCCACAAACATAAAGCACGGTTGCCACTTTTGATTGATTTCTTCAACTTGTTTCAAAATTTTAGTTTGATTTAATTCGTATCTAAACTTAACTTCTACTAAAAATACTTGTTCTTTATTTTCTGATATAAAAATAAAATCTGGAGAATGTCGGATATTTTCTAATACTTGTTTTATTTGTACATGATTCTGGTATTGAGCAAGTTGTGGAAGTGTATGTTCATGTCCCATTTGGAGATAGCAAATCGGTTTGTAATAATCCTTATTAAAATCCATTTGAATAACACGTTTATTATGTATCTATACCATAGATACATGGTAGGATTAAAGCCATACTATTCAGTGTTTATGGCTTCAATATATGAAAAATCTGACAAACAAAATATTATAAACAGTTCGAAAATTTCAAAAATGAAGTATTTACCAAAATCTATTTTCGAACCTGAAGAAAAGATTGCTACTATTCCCCAAATGGCTTATTTTTATGATGATTATATCGCTTTGCGGAGAGAGCGAGATTCGAACTCGCGGTCCGGTTTTACCCAGACGACGGTTTAGTAAACCGTTGCTTTCGGCCACTCAGCCACCTCTCCATAAAGTCATTATATTATACAGATAACTTTAATTAATTTCTTATATTCTGCTGTGCTTGCTGTAAATCTTGAATAAATTGATCAGTTCTATGATCTCCTAATTTAGATCGTACTTCTTTCAAAAACTCAGCAGGGGTACTATTAATATAATTTGAAGCTACCGAAGCAATTCCTATTTCTTGCACTAATTGAGCTATAGCTTTTGCTGATTGGATATAACTCTGAGATAACCTTTGATAAGGCTTATCGAGTGATTCAATTACTTTTTGCAGATCTTGTCCATATGCTATATATCTTTGAAAAAAAACAACTGTACCTTCATCCAGTGCTTCAAGCGGAAGCTCAGATTCCAGTCTACTTAACTGGACATATTTACCCGTTTCCTTATCTAAGTACCTCTCTCTAAAACCACGTTTATCTATAATCCTTAAACCATCGGTTGTTTCGACTGCCTCTTCAGCATGTGTAAGATCAGTAATTAAATGAACACTCTCATGTGCAGCATAATTTAGTGCGGAATTACTATCAATATGTAGTGTTATTCCGGAACTTGGCATATTGGAATCCCTTAAAGATATATTTGTATTTAATTTAACTACAGCTCCCCTTGGTTGTTGGCTTTCGGGAAATGATGTCTGACCAGATGTTTGAGCCATATCATGAGCTATGTCCCCTACCTTTCCAAATTTATGAATCATATAATTTCTGTATTCAACTTCTGTAAGAGGTATAATCCGTCCTACGAGAGGGACTCCTGGACCTTGTCTATATACGTGGAAAAATTGCTCTAACCCTTGATCTATTTCTTTTGTTTGATGAATTACTCTCTCTTTTGCCGAGTTGACATTGTGCTTGAACTGATTAAAGAACTCAGTTGTATATCTCTGGTCCTCACGCATTTTCTTTAATTCTGCATTATAACCTTCAGAAAGAGCAACTTTAAGATCAGTTTGAGATTTTAAGAAAACGTCATCCGGAGACTCTTGAAGCTTATGTCTCTCCATTTTTACACCTGTTTCTAAGAGAGCTGCTTTTTTTTCAATTATTTTAATAAGGTAAGAGCCAACTTCTTCTTCCGATATTTGATTACATTGCTCAGAAAGTAATAAAGTTTGCAGCTGACCTTCTACTGTATCAAAAGATTGATCCAAATTATCTAGTTTTTCCTTCCAATTAATACTTTGGATATAGTTAAAACCAGAGACGATTTCTGCAGGTAATGCTACCGTAGCCAGGTTCTGTTCTTGAGAAGTCTTATTGAGATCAGGTTTAATTTCAGTGATTTCATCAGACATAATTGATTTATTATACAAATTTTAGTTTTATTAAATATGATATTCTTTTTACATGACAGGTAGAACTCATGACCTTGCAGCTTTCACTGCTTTAAATATTGCTTTTCTTCTCAAAATACCAGCAGATATATCCTTTGCTACCACAATTACAGCACTTGGTGCTAATATGCTTGGCGGTTTGGCACCCGATATAGATAATGCCACCTCAGACTTCTGGGATAAAATTCGTGGGGGGAATATTCTCGCTAAAATTGTAAAACCTTTTATTGGTAAGCATCGTATGTTTTCACACTCACTTCTCGGAATGGCTATCTTAGGGCTTTTACTTCATTATCTTCTTAACTGGGTGTATACATTTGTTCTGGTTGATATGCATATTGTCTGGTGGGCTGTAATGATAGGGTTTGGTTCACACCTTATAGCAGATGCGCTTACCAAACAAGGTATTCCTCTTTTCTTTCCATTACCTTGGGAGTTTGGTATTCCACCAATTGAGTTGTTCCGAATGAAAACTGGAGGTTTTACTGAAAAGTATATTGTGTTTCCTGGGTTAATTATATTAAATGGAGTTCTGATATATCAAAATTACGCAGTATATTTAGATTTTTTTAAAAAGTTATTTGAATAATCAGCGGAGAGGGAGGGATTCGAACCCTCGATGACTGTATAGCCATACTAGTTTTCGAGACTAGCCTGTTCAACCACTCCAGCACCTCTCCTTTAATCTTCTTATTATATCACTCTATATCACGGGTATGACCCCAAGGGGATTCGAACCCTAGTTTCGAACGCATCAAATTTCGCTCTATTAAAGGTGAATAATCGTCTCTGGCTGCTCTGCCAGATCTTCCAGATGATCTTCTGTAGTTGTAATTACTGTTTGATACTTTTTGATTACCTTCATAACAAGTTCTTTATTATGTTCATCCAGCTCAGAAAAAACATCATCCAAAAGAAGGATTGGCTTATTACCTAATACTTCTTCAAAATACCTAATCTCGTTTAACTTCAACCAAAATACTCCAAGCCGCTGTTCGCTTCTGGAGCCATATAAATGGACATTTTTCTCTCTTTCATTATTAAGTGTTATGATAAACTCATCTTTTTGAGGGCCAATAACAGTCCTTCTCATACGCTTCTCTTGTTCGAATGCCTTTCTCATGCGAGCCTCATTAAATTCATTTTTAATATACTCGATCGCAAACTCTTTGCCATCAACAGTTGGATTCTCATTTAAGTACTGCATATATTCTTCCCGTTTTTTTGTAATGTATGATGCATTCTCAAGCAAATAATTGTTCCAAAACGGAAGCTCCATATCTAGCTGGTACTCTGAGGTATAGTTTTCTAAAACTTTATTCCTTCTTCTTAAGGCGTTTTCGTAGTTTCGGAGGCTCTTTTTATAGGTGTTATCAAACTCAGATATCACAATATCAAAATAATTACGTCTTTTAATAGGCGAACCGTCGACTATTGAAATGTGCTCTGGTGCAAATAATACTGCTTTTGTCTGAAACTTCTTATATTGCATAGAAGTCTTTTGCGATTTATTGACATAATACTGTTTTTCTACTCTATCATTTGCTTGTCTCAGTAATCTGATCTGAAATAATGTCTTATCTCCATTTTGTGTAAAAATAGTTTCCACAAGTCCCTGATCTTCATCCCATGAGATCAATTCAAGTTCCCTAGATTCTCTATAACCTCTTCCAAAAATACTCGTATAAATCCCCTCAAGCAAACTTGTTTTCCCTTTCGCATTTTCCCCAACAATGAGAGTTAAGTGAGGATTAAACTCTACTTCTTTTTTTTCAAAATTACGGAAATGTGATAGATATAACTTTGTAAGTAGCATATTGTATTGTACTAGATGATGAGCTTTGTCATCCCGAATTTATTTCGAGATTATGTATCAATGATTGACTCTCCGAATAGTCTCTTTACTTCTTTTTTAATAAAAAGACTGATTCCATAAACGAAGGAAGTCTGAAGAATGAGTTTTTAAGAAGTGTAGCTTTTTCATTTTCCAAAAAGAGTTTCTGCCAGAACTTTTTATTAAAAATAGATATATGTGATTTATCTGCGTTATGGATCCACTTCATCCAGAGATTTTCTCTGGTATATATTTTATGAAGAATAAACTTACGAGAAACACGAATTGTTTCATTAATAGCTTGTTTAATTTTAGAGCGTTCAACATGTTCCAAAACATCGTATGTAACTACTAAATCAAATTCGTCTTCTTTATATGGCAACTCTGTAATGTCACCTTTTTTAAGAAATGGCTTTACTGAGTTATCTGCAAGCTCCAGCGCATGCTCAGATACCTCGACACCGTATGCATCGATGCCGAAAGACCTAAGCATGCGTACCAGTTGCCCGGTACCGCAGCCCACATCAAGGCAGCTTTTGGGGTTAAGGAAAATTTTGATAAGTGCAGCACGATAATAATGAGCTATATATCGCATCATTTTACCAATCGCAGATTCACTCTGCACAAATTTATAGCCACATTTATTACCCATATAGTACTCACGGTCATAAAAACTTGCGTCAATTCGGTATGGCATAATAACAGTCCCCTTAAAAACATCTCCTTCTAATATATTTGCTAAATTATCGAAGTCTTCTCCATGAGTTACGATTACTGTTAAATCAAGTTTTTTGGCAAGCTGTGCAGCTATTGGATCAAATGGTGCATTAATACCTGGTGACCACTTTGTACCAACAAGTTTTTCTAATTCTTCCCAGGTGAGTTTTTTAATGGCTTTTGCGTCTTTGTGTTTGTTTGGGTCTTTGTCGTATACGTAGTAAATATTGGAGAGGTTAATTACAAGGTTTGCTCCGTAGTCTTTGGCAAGCATTACGGCATCGTAGTCTGTGGACCAACCGGGCTTCCATCCGGCGCCAATGACTACTGGCTCTTTCCACCCTCTCAGTCTCCGATCATAGTTTTCAATAATACGAGGATGGGCAATATCTGCAAAAATAGTACGGAGAAGATGAGCGTTTAAACGAGTTGCATGTATCCCAAGCCAATCAAGATCAGCCTCAGACATACCACCTATAACAGACTTTCCTGCATCTCGGTAGGTACGTGCTAAACGTCCACCACCAGATACAAGAAAAAATCTTTTTCCTTGCTTTACATATTTCCTAATAAATGAGTTTAGCTTAGTAAGAAACTCTGGATCTATGCCTTCTTTGGGAACAATCAGTGAACCTCCTATGGAAATTACTATGGGTGGTTCTTTTGTATTAAATAACATTTGATATTTCGCTAAAAAAAAACCGCTTATATAAGCGGTAGATCTTTATATGAATTTACAATTTAATAAGGTTTTGTGCGTTGGAAATATGCATAGGGTATGTAAAAACATATTATAGTTTCATCTTTGACAAAAATCAATAGTTCATCTAAAATTGATTCAGACATGAGGAGATCCCGTATTACTATAACACTCGATAGCGGACTTTTAAAAAAGGTCGATCGTCTTATAGATAAAAACAGAATTCGTAACAGATCTCATGCTATTGAATTCGTCTTAAATAAGTATACAGAATCAAACGTACATAAAGCTATCATTTTAGCCGGTGGACGGGGTACTCAACTGAGACCGTATACATACGAGATACCTAAACCAATGCTCCCAGTTAAAGGAACTCCTATTTTAGAGCATCTTATCAAGCAACTTAAGAAACATAATGTTACTGACTTAACTATTGCCATTAGTTATTTGGGAGAGAAAATTAAAACGTATTTTGGAAATGGTGAACAGTTTGGCGTCAAAATCCAGTACTCAGAAGAAAGTGAGAATCTCCTTACCGGAGGTGCAATCAAAAAAGTAAAAGATCAAATTGGAAATGAGACTTTTTTAGTAGTACATGGAGATATCTTAACTGATTTTCCTTTTACTGATCTTATCGAATTTCACCAAAAAGAAGGATCTGTTGCGACAGTTGCGCTCACAGGTATTTCTGAACCAACAGAATATGGACAATTTAAACTTCACGGTAGTAAACTCGTAAATTTTTATCCCAATACTTCTGATCCAGGATTAAAAAGTCATCTAATTCACTCTGGTATTTATGCATTTAATCCTCAGATATTTAATTATTTTCCCAAAAAAGATACCTTTGCGTTAGAAGACGTCATTCAGGACTTGGTAAAAGAACAGAAGGTAAGTGGTTTTGTCTTTTCTGGTAAATGGTATGACGTTGGTAATCCAGATAATTATGAAAAAGCAATTAAAGCTTACTCTTCTAAATAACTCCATCGCCTAGCCCAAAGATATAGCCAATAATGTTTACAATCAAGTATGAAAGCACTAATAGTACTATTCCAATAATTCCTGCTGTAATTTTATTTTTACCAGACTGAAGCCTGTCTGCCTCACCACGAGAAAGAAGGACATCATATCCTCCCCAGATCAGAACAAAAAAAAGGATAATTCCTGCAAGAGGTACTAAAAAGTTCATGAGGAGATTTATTAAATCACCCAAGTTATTTATATTTTGTAAAGGTCCTTCTACAGTTACTGGTGATCCTTCCGTTTCTATCTGTAATCCTTGAGCAAGTACTCTTTTCATATTAATTTTTAAGTAAATATATTAATAAAGATAATATCAACAGTAAAACACTGTGTATGAATAATGAAATCCCAAGATATATATTTACATCATACAGAAACTTTTGTACTGCATCAATGAGTAATTCCTGACGTGTAATAAATGAGAGATCTATAGGGAATATATAGAACAGAATCCCAACTATGACCAATATTGGCAAAACATATACAGCATCAACTAAGTCTTGTTTTGAAGAAAACATAGTCGAAGAAATGACAAATATTAGATAAATAACAATAGCCTTTAAACCAATACCTTCAATAGACAATACGCCAACAACACTCATCCACCAGAAAAAGAGTAAACCTACAATAAGAGGTGCAATACCTACAATAATACTGCGTATAACATCCTTCTTTTCATATAACACACTTCCCAGTTTTAGATATGTATTGCTCCATTCTGGAAAGATATGAATCGCTCTTACTTTGAGAAGTAATACAATCGCCATCAAAAAATGACTCAGTTCATGTAAAATGGTGCCTGGTAAAAAGATGAATGCAATGATCATAAAAATAGTAGGTTTATGAGGAATCAATTTATGCAACAATATAAATATCTGCCGGATAGATTTTCTAGAAAGCCAATAAACTGTAAAAAGCTGAACAATGAATAATGAGGAAAGTAGTAATGGCATATCTAATGGTATCAGTACTGGGTTACAAAAAGATAGACAATAAAGCCAACTACACCAACAGTAGCAAGAGATAAGATAATGAGAATCCCATTCAAAGTACCATCACTTGACTGTTTTTTTTCTAACGCAGAAATGTCTAATGGAGTAAATGCTCCCATACGTATTAGGTACTTATGATGCTGTATTCATCTGCTGACCATTCATGTCCGGTGCTCCGACCGGATTTTGATTCCCGGACTGCACGTTATTATCCTTTAATGTATTGGTATCAGACATAGATTCATCTTTCTTCACTTCAGTTCCTTTAGATGACTCTTCTTTCGATGATTCAGTTGTAGTCGCTTCTTTTACTGTTTGTTGCGATTGATCAGATATTTCCTGTACATCTTTATTTGCACATTTGGAACATACTGTTGTCGCTGTCTTCTTTACTTTTGTTGTAAATGTATTGGCACACTTTTCGCAGAAAAACATCTTTTCAACTTCCCCTGCTCCGGCTGCTGAACCAGACTTTGGTACACCAGCTTTTCTTTCAATACGTTCTACATTAAAGACGAATTCTTCTCCATTGAAGTCTACAATAATGGTATCTCCTGGCTTTACTTTCTTTGCAATGATAAGCTCAGAAATTGGATTTTCAATAAGCTTTTGAATTGCACGTCTCAGAGGTCTCGCTCCAAAAATCGGATCAAAACCATCCCGTACAATCTCTTTTATGGCCGAATCTGTTGCAGAAAAGCCCATCTCCTGTTCTTCCAAAAGCTTTGTAAGACCTTTAAGCTGTAACTTTACAATCTCAATCATATGAATGAATTTGAGAGGTTCAAAGATAATAACTTCATCAAAACGGTTTACAAGCTCTGGTCTAAAGAACTTCAAAAGTTCATTCATGACTTTATCTTTAATAAGTGAATACTTTTTCTTATCGTTTTCATCTTCCATTTCCTGTTTTTCATTTGTTTCTTTTTCAAGTGGGAAGTCTGCTCCAAAGTACTCTTCCAAAGTCTGTTTCTTCCATGGATTCGTGCCTTCATGGGTCCAGATATCATTTGCCACTATCACAATTTCTTTTCCAGCTGGGGAAAATGTATGGATATCCCAGTGAATAATAGGGAATCCAGCCTCTCCTTCAATTTTCTGATCTTTAAAGTAATCTTTTAAGTAACCAGTTTCCCAATCTGTTGAATTGCCTTTTCTTCTCCAATAACGATCTTTAAAAGTTACAACCTCTTCTTCATTTGGACTAAATGCATGCGTCTTAAGTTTGACAGTTGGTAATTGTTCATCTGGCGCATCTGGTAAGGCATTAATAACCACCTGATCTTTAAAATATTCAATAAGGCTTATGGTATTCCATACTTTTGCTGTTGTTGCACTTCTTTCAAATACAGTATTTCCTTTTGTCACGACTTCACGACCATTTGGAGCAATTGCATGAGTGTCGTATCCCATCATTGGGAAGCCAACAGCTTTTGATTGTTCTTTAGGTTGATCTTGTGTAGCACTCTCCTGCTTTGCATCTGCATTTGCTTTATCTGTGTTAGTTTCATTCTGAGCTGGTTGATTGATTACAGCACCTTCAACTTTTTGACCTGCAAAATACTCATTAAGTAAATGGTCATTCCAACTGGACTTAGTTTGTGCTGTTGGATCTTTCTTTGGTTCTGCTTTTCCATCTGCTGGTTTCTGGTCTTGCTGATTTGCATTATTAAGCTGTGCATTGAGTGTCTGTACATTATTCCCACCATCTCTTTCAAAATATTTTTTACCAATAGTAAGTATTTCGCGTCCACGTGGTGTAAACACGTATGTAGACATCATAGTTGGCTCAGTAACCTCCTGATTTCCTGATTTCATCATTTCTTCCTGAATAAGTTTTGTACCGATATTTGAGGTACAGATGACAACTGTATTCTTGAAAGAAATGGTTCTTCCTTTATTATCTGTTAATCTTCCGTCATCTAAAATTTGGAGGAGAATATTAAAGATATCTGGATGTGCCTTTTCTACTTCGTCAAAGAGAACCACAGAATATGGTTTACGACGCACAGCTTCTGTAAGCTTCCCACCTTCCTCAAATCCTACATATCCAGGTGGCGGCCCGAGAAGTTTGGCGACTTCATGTCTTTCCATATACTCTGTCATATCAAAACGGATGACAGCATCTTCTTCATCAAAAAGGACTTCAGAAACTGTTTTTGCCAATTCTGTTTTACCCACACCAGTTGGTCCAAGGAATACAAAGCTACCAATTGGTCTTGCATTTGACTTAAGCCCGGCACGACCTCTTCTTATAGCTTGTGCAACGGACTTTACAGCATTTTCCTGATCAATCATTCTCTTGTGAATGATATCTTCAAGGTTGACAAGTTTATCTCCTTCTGTTGAAGAGATCTTTGAAACAGGAATACCTGTTCGCTTTGCAATAATATCTTTTACGATCTCATCTGATACTTCTGTAGTTGTATGGGCCTTCTTCATACTATACTCATCCTGCTTTTCTTTAAGCTTTCCTTTGACATCATCAATTTTGGATCTACCAATACGTGCTTTTACTTTTTCACCATGTCTTTCAGCCTCATCTACCTCTTGTTGAATCTGTGCGATACGAGTTTCTAATGATTTAATTTCTTCTGGCAATGAAATAAGCGGAAGCCTTACTGCAGCAGCAGCTTCATCCATAAGATCAAATGCCTTGTCTGGAAGGAAACGATCACCAATATATCTCTTAGAAAGCTTTACCGCAAGTTCTATTGTGTGCTCTGGGATTTTGACTTTATGGAATGCCTCATATTTATCTTTTGCTGCCTTTAACATCTTAATTGCTGCTTCTTGAGAAGGTTCTGGGACAAGAACAGTTTGGAATCTTCGTTCCAGTGCTGCGTCTTTTTCAATATATTTTCTATATTCTGTAATAGTTGTTGCACCTACAAACTGTACTTCACCACGGGCGAGTGCTGGTTTAATAAAGTTTGAAGCATCAATTGCACCATCACCACTCCCTGCACCCATCATCATGTGCATCTCATCAATAAACATAATAATTTCCCCTTTACTTCCTTTGAGTTCATCAATAACATTTTTCATTCGCTCTTCAAACTCACCACGGTGAGATGCACCAGCCACCACGCCTGCTAGATCTAGTTGAAGGATTCTTTTATTTAATAAGCTTTCAGGAACTTGTTTTGCAACTATTCGCTGTGCAAGCCCTTCTACAATAGCTGTTTTACCCACACCAGGTTCACCAATAAGTGCTGGATTATTTTTTATTCTTCTCGAAAGAATATGTACCACACGTTCTATTACATCGGATCTTTCAACAACTGGGTCTAGCTCACCATTTGCGGCTTTTGCAGTAAGGTCAATAGTGTATTGTTCTAAAGCTGATTTAGCCTTTTGAGCTGTCTTGCCTTCTTTTTCTGAAAGGCCCTCTTTTTTGCCAGTAACTTTTTTATTTAAATCTTCCTTTTGGAGTCCAAGCTTTTCTAGTACTCGGGCGCCGACACCTTCTCCTTCTGCAAACAAAGCAAGGAGTAAGTGCTCAGGAGAGATAAATTCATATCCCATCTTACGGGCTACCACTAACGAATTACTGATAATTTGTTTTACACGAGGAGAAATCTGAGGATTTCCATTGTTATCTTCTTTTTTATAGTTTTTATCTAATTCTTGCTGAATAAGTTGTGGCTGAATTTTAAGTTCAACCATAATATTATAAATCTCTCCATCAGTAAGAAGACCATGTAGTAAATGTTCACTATCAACATATACATTTTTCAGAGCTTTTGCTTTATTATTTGCTTCTAAAAAGACCTTATTGGAACGCTGAGTTAAATGCGTCATGATATCTAAATCACTTCTCTTCTTATCAGTGATATTTGATTTGAGTGAATCTCCTTTTGGAACATTTTTATCTTGATTTACTGTATTATTCTTATTCTGGTTCTGATCAGTCTTTTCATTTGGCATTGCATTCATCTGATTAGGTTTTTTGGTCTCATTTGCTTGCGCATCATTATTCTGAGTATTCAATCCCTGCCATTCATTCTCTTCTTTTTTAGGAGCATTATCAGAAACATTTTGAGAATCCATTGGAGGATTGTCTGACGGAGCTTCAGTTGAAGTTGGGGCTGGAGTCTGTCCGACACCATTATATGGATCTTTTCCCGAAGGAGTAGATCCTATGCCATTGTAAGATTTTCCACTTGGAGGAGCGCCAATTCCATTATAAGATTGACCATTAGGTGGGGTGCCGATGCCGTTATACGAACCACCAGAGGCATTATTTGTAGTCTGTTGTTCAGTTACTTCTGAAGTTTGTGAATTACTTGTATTTGCTGCATCCCCATTTGGGTTTGCATTAGTAGACTTTTTTCGTATAAAATCAAACATATTAGACATGTATTCATTATGTGGAAGTATTTGATAAAAGTCAACATGAAACTGTTATATATTACTATAATTATTTTTTTTGCATTATTAATAAGCCCCAAAGATATTTTGGCCCAAGCAAATGGTCTAGATAATCCCCAGCGTCCATATATAGACCGGGGAGATGGGTATGGAGTTAATCCAGGTGACCAAAAAAAATCTGCTGATGAAGTTTTTGAGGATTTCTTAAATATCTTTTTTAAATCAAGACCAATCCCAACTTCTTCTCCTCAAAATGGATCAAATCCTACTCAGCCTGGGACAACTGGAACTCCAACCAATGGAGCAGTATCCTCACCAGCGCCTACAATTCCCATGAGTGGAGGTTCTTATGAAGGAAATTTTAAAGTTTACCGACAATGTAATTATCGAAGTGTAGAAACAGTTGCTGGCTGTAATCTATGTGGTATGGGCTGTGGTATTACCTCCGCTGCAATGGTTATAGCAACATTAGCTGACCCTTCTGTTGAACCTGTAAGTTTAATGAATCGATATAAGGCAAGAGGTGCTTATATGACTTGTTATGGTACTGATATTATGACACCTAAAGCAATCATGGAAGAAGTGTATGGACTCCAGACTTCTAATTATATCTTTAATTATTCAAGTAAAAATGCAGTATCTATTGATGTTGTTGCGGATGATATTCGTGGTTATGTAAAGAACGGCTGGTTTGTGTTTGTCCTGGCTAACTTTGGATATGACAGTAAAGGACATTTTTATGTTGTTACTGATATTGATGAACATAATAGGGTTACCTCTTTTGACCCTTATTATGAACCTCCAGAATCAAGTGCTCAACCCATTAACTATGTAAATAGACAACCATATCCATTATATCGTACAGCATTTGCAGTTAAAAGACGCTAATTATGGATCTCAATATATTAATGAATCAACCTAATAAACGCATTTATATAATAATGTTTGCTCTTTTTGTCTTTATATTAATATTACTTATTATCTCTTTTGTTCTTAGAAGACAAGAATCTTCTGTAACAGACTCACAACCTGAGCCAACGATAGTAAATTTAGTTGAAGTTACCATAACAACAAATCCAAATGATATTCCTGCAACACCACCTCCTCAAACTGGCGCTGTTGATCATGAGTTTACAGATGAACAGCAAAATAATATAGATCAGGAAAGAGCACTCAGAAGACTTTCTCCATATTCTGCCACTGAATTTATGGTTCAATATAACTTTGACACAGATCTATTTGACGTTACCTATAACTCTGTATCAGATTCAGCACGCATTGCATTTGAAGAATGGAAGAATAACCAGTATCCCGCTATTCCGTTAGACAGATTCAATAGGCCAAACTAATAATATGAAATACATATTTATATTGCTCACTACTTTGACTTTATTTTTTTTAGGCACTTCAATAATTCTAGCTCAGCCAAATGTACTAGATAATCCACAACGTCCCTACATAGATCGAGGAGACGGGTATGGAGTTAATCCAGGTGACAAAAAAAAACCTGCAGATGAAGTTTTTGAAGACTTCTTAGACATATTTTTTAGAGCTCGACCAACTACTGCGCCATCAAGTGGATCAAATACTATTTCTCCTACTACCCAACCACAAGTAACTGGTAATCCTTCTTCACCAATTATATCTGGCGTCCCAAGCCAAACTCCAGAAGGTCAGCCAATTGACCAAACGTTTACTGCCTTGCAAACATTTTATGATTATGTGGGAGGACAGGTGGGAGTGCCTCAATGTGTTATTGAAGCAATATCTTATATGGAGCTTACTTCCGTTTTTAACTATACCCCAGAACAGGTAAATCAATATATTCAGCCCGGTCAGGTCATTCCAAACTGCCCATGGAACTCATGTTCTGCTGCTGGGCATATGCAGATGACTATGGGTACGGATGATCGTGGTTCTTCTTCATGTAATAGATGTTGTTGGCAAGGTAATTGCTTAAACTCTTGTCCCAATGCCTGGGCTTCTTATGGTAATGCAGTAAACGAATATGATGGTGCAAGTCACCAAGCACATGTCTGTAATTTACGAGATAGTACTTTTGCTGCTGCAAAAAAACTCAAACGAGATAGTGGTACTCCAGCCGGAGATAGAAACTGGGACCAAAATGCAATGTATGAAGCTGGAAGAAGATACTTTGGTGAATGTAGAACACCTTTTGCACACTTAGGAAATCGAACCTACTGTGAGTTTATTATTCATCAGTGTACTTTATAACTATGGATCGCATGAAATATTACTTTATTATCGGTGGTCTGATACTTTTTATCGTTATTCTTTCATGGGTAATTAATAACTTTCGTACGCAGCCAACTGAAACCATTGATGAAATAACTCCCACACAAACACTCGGGCCGACCATTACTCCCGTACAGATAAATTATACGTTTCCTACATTAGCACCGAATGTCCAACAAGAACTGTTGTATCCAATTGAGTACGAAAATATGACTATTGAATATAAACCACGCAGTGGCACATTTCTTATGTACTACCGAGGTAATTTAAATCAAGCTACAGAAGTTAGTGGAAGGTTTTTTAGTGAACTAAATATTGATCCGAATTCTTACAGAGTAGAATACCGCAGTCTTAACCCAATTTCCCTACCGCCACGGGTAGAAGTAGAAGTTCCCTAATTGACATTGTTCCATAAAATTAAGTAGAATGAATTACGCATGCTAAAACAATTCTTCCAAAAAATTGAAAACTACTTAAAATTTATTAGAAAAGGAATATTAGTTATTTCTGTATTAATCACTGTATTCTATCTTTTTTCATACTTTATGTCTAAAGATAAGATCATCGTAAATGACGATCTTTTTAATCAAAAAAGAGCTGAAATGTATGCTCAGATAAATGATCCAAAACTGCAGGAGACTGAAATAGGTCAAATCCAAATGTGGACTTTTAAGTCGACCTTTTGCTATATGGTTGGAGAATTTTGTACAGATAATCCTAATGATACCGTGAATGACTTTAATGGTAGCTTGATGGGGAAGGTAACAAGTGTTTTGGTTTCACCTTATGCTAATCCTCCTGCTTCAGGAATTATATGGACTTATGAAGGATTATCTAATGCTGGCTTTATTCCCCAAACTTATGCACAAGGTATTGGTTTTTACGCATTACAACCATTAGCCCCAATATGGAAAGTTTTTAGAAATGTTGCATATATGATACTGGTACTTATTACCATCATAATTGGCTTCGCTATTATGTTCCAGAAGAGCATTAACCCTCAGGCAGCTATATCTATTCAGAACGCTATACCTAAAATTGTTTTATCAATGATTTTAATAACATTTTCATTTGCCATAGCAGGTTTTCTTATTGACCTTATGTATCTTGCCATGGGGCTAGGTGGTGATATCATTATTCAGAATATATCCTCTACAGAGAGGAGAGAAGATGTGATTAGAGTATTAGGTTGGAATGGAGATGTATTTAATCAAAGTACTTGGAACCTTTTTACAAGAACAATTGGGAATAACAATGTCTTTCGATCTGGTGCCGCTTTATTATCTTTAGTACCTTCAGCTCTTCAGTATTCTTTTAGATTTATTATTGTTACTCTGGCGGTCATGATATATGGTGGTTTAAATCCAGCATTTGATAAACTTAGATCAGGCGAAGTATTATCTTCTATTCCTGTTGCTGGAGAATTACTAGCTTTCCTGTTTGGATCTCTCTTTGGAAGACTGCTTATGGGTCTAGCGATTGGTTTTTTAGTTCCTTATATATTAAGTTTGCTAGTATGGATTAGTATCCTATTCCTTTTCTTTAGAATATTCTTTATGTTATTTATAACCTATACCAAAATTCTATTATCGATCATTTTTTCACCATTAATTCTACTACTTGAAGCATTGCCAAATAATTCTACCTTTGGTTTCTGGATTAAAGGATTATTCTTTAATTTAATGGTATTCCCAATTGTAAGTATTCTCATAATGACATCTGGACTTATCGCGAATGTAGCATATTTAAGATCATTTAATTCAACTGCTGTAGGTAATAATATGCCCATAGCCCAAGTGCATGTAGATGGTGAAATTCTCCATTTCAATAAGGATGAATCACCATTCTGGTCTCCCCCGTATTTATATTCCGTAGAAACTGATGGTTTTGTTATGCTTGTCGCTATAAGTTTATTGTTTTTGATTCCAGATATAGTACAACTAGTTAAGAAAGCATTTGGTGTAGAAGATCTACCTCTAAGCATATCGCCTGGTAAATTATTAGGAGGTAGTGGAATTGCCTTAGCAGGTGGAACAGGATTATTCCTGAGAGCTCGCTCTCTAGCAAATGAGTTTGGTATATATAAGGAAAGTAACGCCCTAAAGCAATGGGGATTAGGATGGATGGGTAATTTGTTAAACGATAATCCAAACGAAGTACTTGCTAATGCTGTCAAAAGACAAAATGAGCAAGTTCAGCAATCACCTTAAACCTAATTAGACAAACTATATGTCTAAGTTTAATTCTTTATATCTGGTGTAAATAATGTTTTACGGTAACCAGGATTGTGTATCAAAATTTACTAGTGGAGTTGTCGCATTATAATTTACTGTACTAGTTAAGATATAACCTGTTGTTATACGAGGTGCAATATTTGCACTCGACACTAAATCTACTTGTAAATATCTACCATCAGGAGATATGCCAATAATTCTTTCAATATTTTGTCCAGATTGAACGGGATAGTTATTACTTTCATTTACAAAAAAAGTTGTACTAGTTGTTACAGCTCCTTGAAAAGGTGGAGTTACAGTTGGTGTAGGAGGTACCGGTGTTGAAGTACTAACAGGTATATTGTTAGTTGGTTGAAGAGCAGTGGTTGCGGGTGTTACAGTAGGACTTATACTAGAACTTGCATCTTGGGTAAACTGAGGAATTCTTAGTATGTCTCCACCTATGACTCTTAAAATTAATACTGAAAAGATAACCAAAATTAATCCAGTAATACATGATGTAAGATTTTCTTGAGCTTGCTGAATACGTTCTGGATTACCTTGAGAAGTCTGCAATATAAAGGATGCATAAATTATACAAAAGAGAGCAGTTAATCCTGCAATACCGATACCAATATTAAATACATTACCTATAAATCCATCAAAGCTTGTATCAATACAACCTAATGCTGTATATATTTTCTTAGTATGAAGAGCACCTATATTATCTTGCATACATACAGTACAGGCATTATATGCTGCTTCACTTTCATCTATATACTTCATACAGACATCAGCACCACCTCCACCTTCACAAAACCCATTACTATTACATGTTCCTACATAACATTCACGTATTTCACCCCCATCTTGTTCCGATAACGCTTTTATTTCATCAATTTTAGTCTGGAAATCACCTGCAGCCAACTGTACTACTTTTTCCTGTAAGCCACTTGATGTTAACAAGGAAGGGCAATTTTCTTCATTAACAAATGGAATCATACACTGATTACCTTCTAATTCATTTATAGTTAACTGCGAAGACAAGTCTGATAAGTCAATATCAGTTGGACAGCATCTATTTTTATTCTTATTATCTGCAAATCCACAATTCAAAAGCTCTTCAAAATCATCTGTAGTACTTAAAGGTTTAAATACAGGCTTATCTTGGGCACTTAAGTTATTATTTCTCCTTTCATCTCTTTTTGATCTATACAATTCTTCAAAATTTTGTGTCTCAATAATCATAGAACTCTCAAAGAATCCTGAACAACTCATTGCTTCAGGCTTTGCAGAGGTAATTTGATTATCAGAAGATAACGTTTTTACCCATTGTTTATATATATTTTCAAAAGCATGTCTAAAATATGTTAAACATGATTGATCAGAATCCGTACAAGACCAGATATCATCAGCATATGATACCTCGGAGAGTGATGAATAGATACATGACCTATATTCATAACAAGTTAAGGGATCCAATGAATTTGGACTTAGATAACTCTCATTAGGATCACAGTTTCTTCGTTGACTTCTATCAATTATATTAGTTAATGTATCAAGAGCATTCACTGCTTCTGGTATTGGTGTAGGTATAGCAATAGTAAATCTTGAACTTACTGCTGAGGCAATCTCTGATTTATTGGTATCTACTACCAGATTACATTGATTTTGAGTATCTGTCTTTATTTGGTTGAGTACTTTATCTTGACAGTCTAGTAAATCAAAGCTATTACATGTTACTCTCATAAACGCATCATAGGCACCATTATTTACACTTGCTATTCTATTATTAACAGTAGTTGGACATGTATTAGTTTCATGATATTTTGTTGTATAAAGTGCTTTAAATTGTTCTTTATATTGCTGATTGCAGGTATCTGTGCAACTTCTTGAAATCATACCACTAGGGATTTGTGCACATACATTATTTGCAAAAGTTTCTGCACAATTATTTACAAGAACCGTTTCCCCATCAAATGGTTCACAATTCCATATTGTGTCATCTGCACTCAACTTTGCTAGACAGCTATATGCACTTTTTTCATTATCACTCTGAATTCTATTTTCACAGCTCCTGGGTACTTCATAGGAATTTTCAATACAGGCCTTGTAATCAGCACTATTTAAATCTTGAGCATTAACTATATTCAAAAAAGGAATAATTATAAGAAGAAAAAAACTAAATACAATTAGCTTAAAGTAAGAACTCATATAATCATTATACTTAAGTAGATGTTACTGTCTAGCCGAAGTTTAATCTTCCTCTACTTCTTCTTCATAGCCTTCCTTAATAGCAGTCCCAATAGTAATAACAATCGCGCCCATTAAGGCATAGATTGCCTGTCTTCTCATAATTTCACCAAGATTTACACCTGCTACCATTTCTGCTGTATCAAACCCCCAACCTCCAATCATATCATAATTACCCTTCAGATAGGATTTATCCCGAAGATTTTTAAGATATTGTCTTCTATTATCTTGATCCAGCAGAAACTTAGTCATATTATCTGACTTAAGTGTAGCCATTGATACATCTGTGCCCAACTTCATTTGATGCAGGAAACCAGTAAACATTCTCTCAGCATCACTATCTACTGAAAACCAATTACAAATAGTCTGGTAGAGCAATTGCTGATACTTTTGTTCTTGACCTTGATCTTCGTCTGCAATTACACTCATTTCGCTATGTAATTCTTCAATAGTTCCATACCAAGCTTCAAAAGTATCTGCGTCTGCTGCTTTTTTACATGTACTTGGAACCTTATTTAATACCTCTTGTGCCTTAGCAAAAGCCATATCTGTTGACAAACGCCTATCTAGTGCTTGTGCGTTTCTCACATCTTCAAACAAGTATTTCATATTCGTATCACCTTCTGGTAGCGAACGATCATTCCTCTGTTCTCTTGAAAAAGCCCAACGTTGATAGAAACTATTTTCTTCTCCTAAGTCTGTATCTCCGTCACCAAAATAGTTAGATCTACTGTTTACCATGTTATTAAAATAAGGAATGAGTCCACTATCACCAAACATGGCATTCTTCACCATTTCATCTTCAATATATTCTTCTTTAATTGCGGATTCATGTCTATCCACTGCTTTTTGATGTGCAATAGATAGTTGAAGATTTAATCTATCTATTGCTTTATTTAAGTTATCAGTTTCTGCAAGTGCTTTCAATTTATCCTCATTTGTTAGATTGTTATATTCCTCTGACAGTACTTCATCTGTTTCCATGTGTCTTTGTACCAAATCAGCATAGAAATTCATAATCTTCTGTAAATGAGGTACATTTGTTAAATAATCATCCTCTTCTTTTCCTCTAAATTTTGGAAGTATCTCATATCTAAATCGATCTCTTTTTACTTTATCATCTTTTGAAATTGCGCTATCTGGGATATTTTGTAAGTTAAAATAAAAGTCTGATCCACGCACAGTCTGAGTTTTACCACTATTATCTGTATACGTTACATAACCTTGTAGAAGTTGAGGATAGGCTTGTACCAATTCTCCCAACCAGGCATTTGGATCTTTTAGAAGAAGTTGATGGAATACTTGTCCCATTAAAGCTGTTTCTCGATACATTCTATATTCTCTAAATGCTACCTTAGTCTGCTTATCGCCTAGTTTTACATCAAATATCTTCTCAAAACGCTTATCTCCTTTTGTATATTCTCCAGTCTTCTTGTTCCAATCCATATCACTTAATTTGGTACTCCTTACTCTGTCAATTTCTCCTTTCTTTACAGCTTCCTTTTCTTCGTCTGTTAAGGATCTACCTTCTTCCGAAGATTTTCTTGCGATTGCACCTTCGAAATCAAGTTCTTGATTATAAAGATACCTCACAAATCTATTCATGACATCTTCAGAAGCGTATCCGCCTACATCCCAAAAGGCAGTAATTACACCGGAAGTTTTATATTTAAGTTCTAATTGTTCTTCTCTTGATAGTTCTCCATATTTTCTCCCTCCCATAAATTGTTGTGAAAGGTTGTTTATTGTAGTTTCATTGAATCCATCAAAAGTCCATCCAGCTTGATCAATTATATTTCCAAATACCATCCCTTTATATACTTCCAACATACTATAATAAACATCCCATCTACCAGTACGGAGATCTTGCATTAGTTGATCATTACCAGGGTATACTTCATATAAAATACGTTTATCTCCTTCTCTCTTCGTCTGTGCAGGATGAAAGTCATCAAATACATCACCATATTTTTTAATGTATTCATGTCCAGCTACCTCGTTGAACATAAAATTATCCATGCCTTGATATTCGGTTGTTTCTGCATCTCCTGCCTCCTGATGTCCTCTCCCTCTTAAGCCAAATTTACCCCACCCTTGTAAGGGATTAAACACACCAGTAATTAGATTGACAAAGGGCAAATCTGCAAATTTATGATGCATTGGGAGTGCCTTCGACATTACCTTAATCCCTCTCAAAGAGAGAAGAAAGTTATCAAGGTATGCTCTAGAAAAACGTGCATTAATCCGTTCCTTAGAAACGTTCCACTCGGGATGTATTTCATTTATAACGTTATGCATATAGTCAATACACTCCTCACGATATTTCACTACAAATCTTTTATATCTTTTATCACGTTCTCCTACTACAAACTCATCTTCTACCTTCTTATCTACTTGGATAAGCTGAAACAAGTCATTGACCATATTATTTCCATTTTGAATAAAAAGCTTTTGTACAAATTGAGGCATTAAATCAGATATTATTTTTGTTAAATCATCGTTATAAAATTCTTGAAGTGTAGTGATATTGTAGGTCTTTAAGATATCTCTAAGTTTTTCTAAATCAATTGTTGCTCCTACTTGCTGGTACTGATGGACTATTCTTTCCAAAGCGGGTCTTCGCTGGATTTGAGAGATAATCATATCATTTAAAATGTCTCTTACTCTTTTTCTTCCTTCTTGGGTATCCATCTCCTGACTTATTTCATTTATACGAACCCTCAGGTGTTGTACAACTTTTCTCAGCATTTGCCCTTCTGAATAAGGAGAGAATGCGTCATTAAAATCTGCTTTAGGACTGTTATATAAAGTTTCAAATAGCACTCCGATGGTATCTTCAATATCTCCTTGTAGCCTCCTCACACCTTCTAAATCTAATCTGCCATCTTTAATAATCTCGCTTCTTATTCTTTCTGTTGTATACTTTCTATTCACTTCTTTTGCGAGATCACTATAACCTTCATAAGTCCCATCTAATGGCCCTTCATTAATTGCGCTATTAACTATTTCCATAGCAGTATTGAGTCCAGATTCATCTATACCTAGGTTATCTTTAAGGTACTGGCGAACTTCATCTGCATCTAAAAAGGGCTCTTGTACTTCTCCAGAAGATAAGTATTCCAGCGCTGCTTCTCTTCGGCTATTAAAACTATCTAGTCTTGAATTAAGCTCATTTTGTTGCTGTTGCAACTCATTTAATCTTTGTTCTTTTGCGTCTCTACTCATTGATTGATCTTCTTCTATAGCAGCATAAGTTTCTCTATTTGACTCAAGTGCGTCATGTATTTCTTGATAAACAGGATCAATACTTCTTCTCAGTTGTTCAACATACTGTCCATATGCCATCTGATTAGGAGTAGCCTCCGCTCCCCTTTTTCCACTTCTATATGGTCTGCCTGTTACTGGATTTATTTGTTCTTGTCCTCCCTGTTGAGCACTCTGATTCTGTGTGGCCTGTTGCCGTTGATGCTGCTGTCTTTCTACTACTGAAAAACGATCTTCAACATCTTCCTCAGTTAAGTTATTTCCTTCTGTATCTTGTAACTTCCCTTCACGAGCAAGTTTCTTCATACTTTCCTGAAAACTTTCTGCTGCAACTTGGTTTAATTTAACTAAGTCATAATCTTTTTCGAGCTGAGTTTTTTGTTCTCCCTCTTTGGAGACTTTTAAATACTCTGTATCATCTATTGCCCGATTAATTACCTGATTTAAGAATGTAGCAGAATCTGCACTATGTCTTGTATTTCCCAGCGTTTGAAGAAATGAAATTTGTTTTTCATCAAGCCCAAGTGATTGAAGAGTTTCATTATCTAAAGGTTGACCATTATTGCCTGTTAAAAATTGAAGGAATTGGATTACAGGTCTTGCAGCTTCTTCTTTTGCACTTTTTGCTCTATCTGGCACAGCTCCTGAATTTTCTTTCTCAGCCTCGCTTACTGCGGTTCGAGCATTTGCCACCATATCACGAAGCATCTCAACAAGACGACGCATGAGCGACTTCTTTTTATCTGGAGTGTCTGCCCTATTCCATTCTGTAGAAAAATTTTCTCTGAGTTGTGTTTCTAATGGTGCTTTACCACCATTTTCATTTTCTGCCATATATTAATTATATCATTTTAAGCCTTCTCATAGTACAATTTAATACATCAAAATAGACACTTTTGATTATGTTTACTTTCTTTTCAAAAACGACTCAAAAGTCTGACTAATAACTATAAAAGAGAGTGATGATGTCCGGAAATAGTTAGACAGATCACATGTTAAACACGTCATATTAGTCTTGGTTCCAAAGAACACAATAAGATCAAAAAGAAAAATTACAGGTAGTAATAAAACAAAGAACCAAGAAACGTATCTCGACATGGACACATTATACTTGATCTTCTTCACTCATTTCATCTTGAGTTGGCTGACGATCCGTCTGGTTGGATTGTAAATCTACAACGAGTCTTCTATCACGACCTTCTCCAATGGAGAAACTAGTGAGTTCTGGGTAATTTGTAGCAATGTATTCATGCATCACTCTTCTTTCATAAGAAGAAAATCCACGCAAATAGGTTGCTGATTCTCGTTCCTGTACTTTTTTAGCAGCTTCAGAAGCAATATATTGAAGTCTGCTCATTTGCTTTTCCCGATAATCATTTACATTAATGAGTAAGTCGATTTTTTCGTTGGTTTGCTTAAAAACCATTACTTCTAAAATCTTTTGGAGTGCTCGAATAGTTTCTCCATGACGGCCGATAACAGTAGGTGCTTCTTCATCTACTTTAATATTTACATGAAATACGTCTCCTTCTTGTATAACATCAATCTCTGCTGCGTCAACCATGCGGCTGACTAAATCTTGCGTATTAGTTTTTATAAGTTCGACTTTATCCATATATTCAAATTGTAATTAATAATTGTTAAAAGTATGTAATTATTTCTTTTTCTTCTTTTTTTTAGGTTTCTTTTGTTGCATAGCTTCCTCTATTTCTTCTTCAACTTCTTCTATGGCTTCATCTGCTGTGATAATCTCCGGCTTACCCTTTTTATTTATATGAAAATGCTGAAAAATACTAAACAAAGAAAAGATATTCCAGTATACCGATAAACCGAGAGGTAATGTATATGAAAAATATCCAATCATAAGTGGAAAGAAATATTTCATCTGAGTATTCATAGCCTTCTGGAACTCTTCACCAGTGCTTGGTTCTTTTTTCTCACCATCTTTTTCCTCAGTTTTGCCTGGTTGCATAGATGGCAGTGTTACTTTAGTTTGGTAATACTGTAATGCGGCTGTAATTATTGGGAAAATTAAAAAGAGCAAACTACCTGCACTTGCTGGAGACACTGCAAGATTTATTCCAAAGAAATTAGGATCTATCGACTCAATACGGAGCGCTGGGAAATATAAATCATTGTTAATCTGTTGTACAACTTCTGCTGGATTATCTGTACGTAAAAAGAGCTGGAGCGTTTGGTACAAACTAAGGAAGATAGGAATCTGAATTATGGCAAATAAACAACCAGCAGCAGGGTTAATACCAGCCTCCTGGTATATACGCATCTGTTCTTGCTGCAACTTCTTTTGATCACCTTTATATTTTTTTGTAATCTTATCAAGCTCGGGCTTGATGTCCTGCATTTTTTTGGCAGTACTTAACTGTTGTTTAAAGAAAGGATGCAAGACAATACGTACAAGAATAGTAATTGCAATAATTGCAAATCCGAATGCACCCGGGAGACCAATGGTCAGGAATAAGTTATAAAAGGCGACAAGAATGTTTAAGATTGGTTGTATAAAAACAACGTGAAATAGTTCAAGCACAAATGTGTTAAATTACAAATTACCAATTACGTATCTCACTTAAATGATCAATGCGTAATTCGTAATTGAAACTGATAATTACTTACTAAGTTTAGTTCTACCTTTTGCTCTTCTTCTTTTTAATACATCTTGTCCTTTAGAAGTAGCCATACGAGAAAGAAATCCATGTTTCCTTTTTGCTTTTTTAGCTTTAGGTTGATATGTGCGTTTTGCCATATGTTATATATTAAATGATAAATAATGTCATGAGGACATAAAAGACTTATCCATAATTGACCCATTCTCTCCATAAAAACTCTGCCATACTGCCTCTGTAACAAACGGCATATAAGGATGGAGCATCCGAAGCATACTGAAATAAGTTTCTTTAAGCTTTTCGGAAACTTCCATACTACCATTTCTCATCTCTTCTTTCAACTGTTCTATGTAATAATCTGCAAATCGGTGCCATAAAAACTCATATGTTTCGTCAAATGCCTTTGCAAATTCATATTTTTCAAAATGCTTATGATATCTGGTACTTAACTGTTTAAATTCCTTTTCGAGCTGTTTTAATTCATCCTGAGCAGCTTTTGAAGTTTTCTGATCTTTTGATACATGTTCTAGATTCATCTCAATAAATCTTCCAATATTCCAAATTTTATTACCGAAGTTACGCATTCCAATAATTTTATCTTCAGAAAGAACCACATCGCCTCCTTCTTTTGTGCCAAATACCAAAGCTGCACGCAGTGCATCTGCTCCGTATTTATCTACCATAAGTAACGGGTCAATCACATTACCTTTACTCTTACTCATCTTTTGGCCATGTTTATCGCGCACCATACCGTGTAAAAATACATTTTCAAAAGGAACTTTCTTAGTTTCAAAATAACCAATCATAATCATACGAGCTACCCAAGCCCGCAGAATATCATAACCGGTTTCCATCACAGAAGTAGGATAGAAATAATCAAAATATTCTTTACCAGCTGATTTTAATGTGGCATAGGGCCACTGGGCAGAAGAAAACCAGGTATCGAAGGTATCTTCATCCTGGACAAATGGACAAGCATGACAAATATGACAGTCATTAGGTTTTTCTTTTGATACAAACCATTCACCTTTTTCCAGACATCGATAGGCTGGAATGCGAATCCCCCATACAATCTGACGGGAAATATTCCAGTCAATAAAATTTTCTAATATAGCTGTTAATTGTTTCTTAAATCGTTTTGGGAATACTTTAATCTGATTTTTTTCTACAAGCTCAACTGCCCTCTTTGCAAGTGGTTTAATTTTGATAAACCACTGTTCTTTTGGGAGAGGTTGAAGAGTAGTTCCACAGCGATAACAGACTTTTAAAACCATATGGTGTGGTTCAGTTTTTATTAAGTAACCTTCTTCCTGAAGCTTTGCTATGAGATACTTACGGGCTTTTGTAACATATAATCCATCTAATTCCTCAATGCCTGTATCTTTCATCTTGCCATCAAAACCAATCACTGGATCACGGGTGAGATTATGCTTTTTGGCAATCTCAAAGTCATTAAAATCATGGTACGGAGTCACCTTTACTGCACCAGTTCCAAACTTCATATCAACGTATTCGTCAGCAATAATAGGAATCTCGCGATTAGTTAGTGGCAGTATCACTGTCTTTCCAATTAGGTCCTTATACCTTTTGTCTTTTGGATGGACCATAACCGCAACATCGCCTACATACGTTTCTGGTCTTGTCGTGGCAATTATTATTTCTCCTCCTCCTTTTACTGGAAACTTAATATGATAGAGCAAACCTTCGACTTCTTTATCGCTCACTTCTAAATCCGAGAACGAAGTTCCACAAGAAGTACAGTAATTGACAAGTTTAAAATCTCGATATACTAAACCTTCATTAAAGAGGTGCTCAAAGGTTGTATATACAGTCTGGACAATGTCTTCATCCATCGTAAACTTTTCTTTTGACCAATCAAGTGCAAAACCAAGCCTTCTCATCTGGCCTTTGATAGTACCTTTATTCTCCATTACAAAGTCCCAGATATTTTTAAAAAGCTTTTCTCGCGAATAATCAAAACGACTTTTACCTTGCTTTTTAAGATGTTTTTCATATACAAACTGTGTTTCTATACCAGCATGATCTAACCCCAAAAGCCAGAATGTTTCAAAACCCATCATCTTTTTGTAACGGATCATAATATCTTCGTATACAAACATGGCATGACCTAAATGGAGGTTCCCATTAGCATTTGGAGGTGGAAGAATAATACTAAATGGTTTCTTTGAAGAATCTACTTTTGCTTTAAAGTAATTATTTGTTTCCCAAAAAGAATAGAGCTTTTCCTGGTACTGATCTGGTTTATATTTTGAATCCATCATAAATGCACACCTCTAGCCGTGATATTAGCAAAAATAGCTTGAATTTGCAATATAATCATAGTATCTTTGTAAGGATATGGAGTGGCTTACTATAAGTTTTACCTGGTACTTTTACTTACTTGCAATTGGGATTATCTTCTTTCCGATTACAGCAAGAATATTTCATATCTTTGTAGATAAAGGATATCCATTTGCTAAAACACTAGGGATTATCATTGCAAGCTATGTTATATATCTACTCGGTATCGCACATATTCTCCCCTTTAGTCGCGAAGCAATTTTATTCTTGCTGGTTGGATTTGCCTTTCTGTTTTATAAGACCTGTGGTCCTGAGCTCAAAAAAATAAAACAGATGACAACAAAACAAAAGTTGCTACTTTTAGGTGAAGAGCTCTTGTTTTTGGGCGCCTTAATATTCTTAACATACGTCCGCGCACATGAACCATCTATTCGTGGACTTGAAAAGTTCATGGATTTTGGATTTATGCAATCAATCAACCGAACAGACTATTTTCCTCCTTTAGATATGTGGCTTTCAGCAGATCCAACTCATCCAAATGGATATCCTATTAATTATTACTATTTTGGTCATTTAACAGGTACTTTTCTCACTAAGCTCACCGATATCTCACCATTTATTACATATAACCTCATTCTTGCAACAATCTTTGCCCAGGGAGTCACATTAGCCTTTTCTATTACCATGAACGCCATATATGTTACGCAGCGATATATTGTCAAAAAATTCCTCCATCCTGTTTTTATGATTTTTATTGGATTAGTCGGAAGTTTTTTGGTCAATTTAGCCGGCAATTTTCATACTATTTATATTTTTACCAAAGGATATCCTAATGAAGATCCACAACCATTTTGGAATTTATTCCAATCAAGTGCAGACATACAACAGACAATGGCGACTTACAATAAACCTTTTTTTGAAGCATTATTGCAGAATTCAAGTTATTGGTACCCCAATGCCACAAGATTTATACCCTTTACCATTCATGAATTTCCTTCCTATTCATATGTAGTAGCAGATTTACATGGACATGTTTTTGATATTCCTTTTGTACTGGTTACAATTGCCCTCTTGTTTATTTTTCTGATACATATTGCTGTAAAGGAGCTCCAATCTAAAGATTCTTTTATTAAATGGCTTCATAAGCATATGCCTAAAAAGCTCAAAAAATTTGATCTGAATTTTATACCAAAGGAGTTAACAACTTACGAGATGATCTTTACGATCTTTATTGGGTTTATGATTGCAATTCACTACATGACAAATGCGTTTGATGGCCCCATTTACTTTTTATTTGGTGTAATTATATTTTTTATTCTCTACCAATTATCAACCCGTTTTTTTATTCTTGCGATACTTCTTGGGCTCTCATTTGTTGTTTTCTCTATTCCTTTCTCTACATTCTTTTCACCTTTTGTTTCTGGGATAGGTGTAAACTGTAGTCCAGACTTCTTAGTGCAAATGGAAAAGTTAGGTCCTTTCATGTTTGAAAAAGGGAACTGCCAAGTATCTCAACCTTGGATGCTATTCATATTATGGGGATTCTTTTGGATATCTTTTATACTCTATGCCCTTTTTGTGTATCTTTCTTCACGAAATAAAAAATCTACACAACTATTTTCTTCATTAGATTACTGGTTACTTGCTTCATTTGGATTTGGAACATTTCTTATCTTGATTCCTGAATTCTTCTACATTAAAGATATTTACCCCGCTCATTTTAGGGCAAACACAATGTTTAAAATGGGCTACCAGGCATATATCATTATGAGTATTGCCTCGGCACTCGTACTCTACAGAATTAGCCAGTGGGACTCACTTAAGAAGTTTGCTCTTAAGCTTATATATGCAGTATGTTTCTTCTTAGTATTTATATATCCTTTTATTGCGTTCCCTTCATATTACCCAAAAATAGAGCTGGGTTCTGACAAGACAGTACTTGATGGATCTATGTGGATGGATCGAGAAATTCCTCAGGATAAAGAGCTTGTGGAATATATAGAAAAATATATCCCAGGACAACCGGTAATTATGGAAGCTCAAGGAGATTCCTACACCGACTACAACCGCATTTCTGCGTACACAGGGGTACCTACCGTTGCCGGGTGGTGGGTACATGAATGGTTATGGCGTGGATCGGCTGATATTGTCGGAAATCGCATACCAGACATTGTCACTCTTTATGAATCTGAAGATTTAAATGCCACACGAGATGTTATTAAAAAATACAATATAGAATATGTTGTTGTATCCAATATGGAACGAGAAAAATATACTAAACTTAATGAAGAAAAGTTTGAAACGATAGGTACAAAAGTGTTTGAATCATCTAATGGCTTTGGGGCTCTATATAGGATTAAATAAAGGAAAGTATTGACAAGGTTTTATAATTATGATATCGTTTTACATATTCGTTTTTGATTTCAGAAACGAATAAAAAAAGAGCATTACTACACGTCGTCCCCTTTATACGAGCGGTAGTGATGCTCTTTTTTTTTGCCTTATTTTTATAACTGACCTATGTAAATAGGTACACTTAAATGTTTCTTAGATAATGCAAAGAGTTCTTTCTTTGCAAATGATCTCAGCTCACTTAACTTCTTTTCTGCCTTTTTCTCTTTATTCGATCCCAAGTTCCTGGAAATATACTTCAGATTCATAATTACATGTTAATTTAGGAGATTTTATTCGTCAAGTCCTATAATAAATAGCGACTGAATTATAAGATATCCTATAAAAATTAATGACATGTTTAGATTGTTGAAATAACACAAAAATAATAGGAGATTTAATGTGGATAACTTTTAAAGCTACATATTAATTACTTTACAAGTTTGATACAATTAAGATATGAAGATATCTGTTGTCATTCCGGCTTATAACGAAGAGAGATATATTGGTATTTGTATAGAGCATGTATTGAATCAGACCGTAAAGCCGGACGAGATTATAGTGGTAGATAATAACTCAACCGATTCAACAAAGGAAGTTATTAAAACATATCCCGTAACCTATATCCTCGAAAAGGAACAAGGTATTATTCCAGCCAGAAATAGAGGATTTGATGAAGCAAAATTTGATATTATCGCGAGGACAGATGCAGATACTCGAGTTCCTGCAAATTGGATTGAACGTATTATAGAAGATTTTCAAGAGCAGCATGTTCTTGCAGTCACAGGCCCTGTTACTTTTTATGATCTCCCACTTAACTCCCCTCTTCTCTCAAACATATTTACCTATGAACTTAAATTTTTGTTTAATCAATACCTACTTTTCGGTCCAAACTTTGCAGTACGAAGAAGTGTATGGCAACAAGTAAAGGATAAAGTACATACAGATGCCACTAAGGTTCATGAAGACTTTGATCTGGCACTCCATATACCGGATCCACAAAAGAATATTAAATTTGATCCTCATTTAGTAGTCCCAATATCTGCCCGAAGAATTAAAAGCCATCCTGAGTCTTTTTTTGGTGAATATTTAATAAGGACCATGCGTATGCTTGCAGATCATAAACTTAAAAACTTTACAAAGGCAATTCCTATTGGAAAGATTCTTTCGAATGAGTAAAGAGAAGTTACATCATGATTTCTGGTCTTCAAACATCTTATGAACCTCTTTGACCGTAGTTACTTCTTCTGGAGATTTATCGTCTCTGAACTTAACAAGTCGTGGAAATCGAAGTGCAAAACCAGCGACCTCAACTTCCATAGCATTACCAGATTTAGTCGGTTTCATAATGCGACCTGCCGTGTGTACCGGTGATCTTGTTATTTCATCAGCTTTTATTTCTACGACAATTTCCGGGTTAACCCATACATCACAGTGCATTAGTTTATCTATTTCGTAACGAGCTGGTTGCTTTGCCACTTTTAGCTTCTCAGATCTTTCTTTTAAAGAAATCCAATCATTATCCTTCAAACCAGTTCCAATCTTTGCAACGGTAAGGTATTTATCTTCTTTACTATCATATACCCCAACAAGAAATGCGCCAATTCCAAAACTTGCCCGTTTTCCTTTTCCATAGTCATAGCCCATGACAAGACAGTCGATAGTGTCTTCAATTTTAGAAGAATAACTTCGTTTAAACTTAATCCAATTCCATCCACGAGCACCTGGTTGATATGTTCCATCTAGTTTTTTTGCAATAATACCTTCTAAACCTTTTGTAATATTTTCTTCAAAGATCAGCTCTATCTTTTTAGGATCGTCTTCTATTTGATTGTTTGCTACTATGACCGTATCATTCACGAGTTCGCCAGAGTTATGGACAATTGATTCCAGCTTACTTCTTCTATCTATAAATGGCTCACTGATATAATTCTTGCCATCTACATACAACAGTTCGAAGGCAAACATTTTGAGTGGAATTTCTTTTGCCTTTTCTTCAATATCTGTTTTCCTTTTTCGCTGTACTGTTTCCTGAAATGGCAAAAAACTTTCCGCCTGTGTGTCAAAGCCCAAGGCTTCTCCTTCAAAGATTGCTTCCTTGGCTTTAATTTCTTTCTGAACACCTTCAACTATATCTGGATACATAAAAGTCGCATCCTCAAGACCTCGCGTAAAAAGCTTCACTTCTTTCCCTTTTTTATGAACCTGCAAACGGAATCCATCAAACTTTGGTTCAATAGCACATTTACCAATTTGGTCCACAATTTCTTCACCAGATGATAATCGTTCAGCACGCATCATAATAATTGGTGTAAATACTTCTGGCTCAATCTTTTCTACCTCTTGTATACCTTTTTGCTTTAATAACTGACCGATCAGGCCAAGATCTGGACGCACTTGATATGCCTTCTGTAGAGCTGGTCGGAGCGACTTATCTCCTTTCTCCATCCATGAAAGAGCATCTAGTATGGTCATATCAGAAAAGCCTAACCTAAGAACACCTAATGGAATGCGAACAATATAACGAGAAGAGAGTGGGTCAAGCTCATTTACTAGAGCAGCCAAAAGTTGAATCTTTTTTTCCTGAGATCCGGCACCATTTGCTTCTGCAATTTCTAATAGGCGGCTAAATGCTTCCATAATAGTCACATCTTTTTCTGTAAGTGACGGCTGGTGTTTTTTATGCTTCTCAACAACCTCGCCAATATCACCAACACTTTTAAACTCTTTAGTGAAATCTGCAGCATCTACCTGCAGTGCCGATGCAACGGCTCGAATAACCATCTTTTCTGCCATTCCGAAGTTAACGATATTAAACTTGGGTGACACATTACCTTGAAGTAAATACACTGCTTTATGTAATTCTTCCGGTTTGAGCTTAGTGAATAATTCTGCAAGTGTCTTCGTTATTTCTAATCGTGAAGAAGTAGTTTCGATTTTTTGAATATGTATTGCAAGTTCTTTAAAGAGCATAGATGTGTATGATTATACCTTATTATCCAGTCAAAACATACCTTGCTGCTTTTGTCTTACCAATTTTTTTAATAAGTCCTTTGTCAATGAGATCTTTTATATCACGAAGGACAGAATCTTCTGAGATATCTGGGAAGATACTTCCAAAAGCCTGATTCTGTAAATAGCCAATTTCCTGAATATACTCAATAATTTTGACCTGACGCTCGGTAAGGAAAATTTGCTTTCCACCAAATTTTTCTTTAAGCTTTGCATCTTTAGATAATCGTAGAATTTTATCTTTTACCTTTTCAAACTCATTTGCTGCACCATAACAAAAGTACTCAAGCCATGAAGTGAGATCTCCATTGGAAGCTTTCTGCAGGTGTTCATAGTATCTGAGAGCATCGCGATCGTAATATTCTTCTAAAGAAAAAAACCGTCTAATATCAAATCCACCCATTTGAAGAAGCAATGTAGTAAGAGATCTTCCGACGCGCCCATTCCCATCAAGGAATGGATGAATACGCACAAACTCATGATGCGCAATACCTGCTTTGAGAATAGGATGGAGATCATCTTTGGTTGTTCTATTAATCCAATGAACAAATTCTTTAATAAGATAAGGCACCTCAACTGGGATAGGTGGTTTAAAGGTAATTTCTCCGGTTTGCGAATTACGAATAACAACCTGTTTTGTGCGGAACTGCCCGGCTTGCTCAGGTGGAAGAATTTTAGCTACAACTAATTTATGGATTTCGACGATAAGATCTTCTGTAAATGTTTGATTTCCATCTCTTGCCTGCTGATCTATAAAATCTATGACATTTCTATAGTTAATAACTTCCTGGATATCGCGAGCACGCGCCATAACATCTTTTCCTTTTAGCACATTGAGTGCTTCATCTTTTTGGAGCTTATTCCCTTCGATATGGGTACCATGGTATACAGAACGAACAATTGCGTCCTCTCTAAACTCTTTCTCCCATAAGGGTAAAATAGGAGCATGGCGAATAACTTCTTCAACAGCTTCGATTTTGGAGATGTAATTAAGAATTTTATTAGAAATTTGAAACTGCGGATTAAACATACAAATACATTATATTATGATTACTTCAATTATTGCGGGAATTATTTCCCAAATCTCCGTTGCCTCTGCTCATACTCTTCAATACAATCTTTCAAATCTTGTGGAGTAAATTCTGGAAAAAATTTATCCAGGTAAAAATACTCTGTATATTCAGACTGCCAAAGTAAAAAACCAGAGCTCCGCTGCTCTCCACCTGTACGGATGATCATATCTGGGTCTGGGATACCTGTTGTATCTAAAAATGGACCAAACGATTCTTTAGTAAGCTCGTCTGCAGACATATCAGAAGCAATTACTTTTTTTATACCTCGGATAATCTCATCACGGCCTCCATAATTCATAGCAATAATAAATGTCATACGAGTATTATGTGCTGTTTCATCCATTGCTCTTTGCAGATGCTCTCGAACCTTTCCTGGTAGTTCTTCCATATTACCTATTATTTTGACTCGAATATTTTTTTCTTTAAAATCTTTTAATTGTGCATCAAAGAAATGAAAAAGAAGACCAAACAAGTTGTTTACCTCAAAGCTACTCCGTTTTTTAAAATTTTCTGGTGACATTGCCCAGAATGTACAGTAAGGAATATTTAATTCAAGAAGCACATCATATATCTGGGGAAGAACTTTTTCTACCGCATGTCTGTGCCCTTGTACTGCAGGCTGACCTTGTTGTTTTGCCCATCTTCTATTCCCATCCGGGATCAGGGCAATATGTTTAATCATAGTTAGTACTGTTATAACAATTAATTACTATTCTTGCATTTATTTTTTATTTATTATACACTCATTTGTAACATGAACTTGTTGTTTTTACTTGCCCAAACGCTCACCCCCACTCCATATATTAATGCGACAACCTTCCCTGCAGCCCGGTTTGGCGACATAGGAACTTTAGTAAATATCTTAGGGCCTCTGCTTACAACTGGTGCTGTTATTATATTTGGTGGCATGCTTTTATTTATGGCATTTAAAATGCTTACCGCAGGCTCTGATGAGGAACAGGTTTCACAAGCTCGCCAGATTGGTACTTATGCTGTTCTTGGTATTGTCATTATTATTACTGCGTACTTACTTGTCAAAATAGTTGGTTTTGTATTAGGAATTAATATCCCTATTTAACGTATGTTTAAATTAATCGCAAACACTACACCGGCAGGCATATTTGGTACAGTAGAAGCTCCCGTCCCAGCACTGTCTGATACCTTTGGTGGAATAAGTAGACTTTTTGTTGTTGGGCTACAGCTATTCTTTTCTGTCGCCGCAATCGCTGTTCTTATTTATCTCCTCTGGGGTGCTTTTGACTGGGTTACCTCTGGCGGGGATCCAGATAAAATCGGTGCTGCCCAAGCTAAAATGACACATGCAGTTCTTGGCCTTATTCTAGTTATTGTTGCACTTACCATTTTCTTTGTAGTTGCAGGCAATATCCTTGGTATTGTGACACGTGATAATAATGGAAACTGGATATTCAAGTTACCATCTATTCGAAACTCTTGTACAAGTGCGGGTTGTGAATGTTCAACTTCCGGAGCTCCTTGTGATGCCGGTTTGTCTTGTGTACCAAAACTTGACGGCTCAGGGAAATTAACTTGTCAATAACTTCACTCCATCAAAATCCTGATGGAATGGAACATATGGAATAGTTTTCTCATGTAGTACTTTCTTGAATGTATCTCTATCTTCAGAATAAAACAAAATCATCCCTGAACCTTCTGCAATACCGCCCGCACCTGTTACTTTCCCTATCCCGATAGGAGACAAACTTTCTATCAACTTTCTTGTTTGCGCAGACACTATCCCTAAATCTTCAACAAGCTTTTCATTTTCTTGTAATGCCTCTTTAAACATCGTACTATCTTCTTTCACAATACTTATTACCATACGCTTTGTTACTTTTTCTATCTGTACCAGTGTTTGTTCCATGTCTTTTGGAGATTCGTTATATCTTTTTCCTACTAACTTCACCATTTCTGCTGTCGATTCTGATGGCTTTCCACTATCTATTAAATACAAGTTATCTTGAATCTTTTTTGGAATTTTGAAATTAAGTGATGAGATGTGTTTTAAGAATTCAAATTCTTTTCTATAGAAAATAAGTCCTCCAAAGCAGGAAGCACTTACATCAACACCAGATGGCATCCCATGAAAATATTTCTCGCTTTGATATGCAAGTGAGTTAATGACCTGTTTATCATATTGTTTTCCAGTATAAAAATGGAGAAGTGCCGCAACAGTAGCCACACAAAAAGCAGCAGAGGATCCCATTCCTCTCCCAATTGGGATATCTGATGTGTATTCACAACTAAATGTTTTTTTTGAAACTGTAATATGTTTTCGTAGATATGACAAAACTACTTCTTCAATATGATCAACGGACTGATGTTTGGTACCTTTATCACCATCTTCTACAGTAACAGTTAATCGTAAATCAACTGCAGTTACAAAAGCAGGCTTACCATACACAACAGAATGTTCACCAGATAAAATTATTTTCCCTGGAGCAGAATATGAAACTCTAGACATAATTGTACGACGTCATATTGGACCTGATTTAAAATCCCTTTTCATTTGGATGTCCAAACGAGTTCAGCATGACGATTATAACGGTTTAAACTTTACACTATACTCAATAACACTTTCTTTATCTACTGAACCTGATCTTCTTAAAATTGAAATGACTTTTGTTCCTATATTGAGATCTTTTTCTTTATAATCAACCAGTTGTCCATATACTTTTTCCTTATTTTCAAGCTCAACCAAGACAATTGCATAAGGAGTTATAGTACGGAACTTAGGTGGTGCAACGTTAATTTTAGTCCATGTAAGGATAGTACCTTCTTTCCCCAAGGCCTTTTTATCTCTTTTCTGTTTTCTCCAAATTGTGACTGCACTTTTCATATTATGTATTTCCTAAAATTGAAACAACTGCAACTCCACCACTGCCTCCAACATTGTGGGCTAATCCATAATGAGCATTCTTTACCTGGCGTTCCCCTGCTTGTTCTGTTATTTGCAAGTATATCTCGCCTAATTGTTTAATCCCAGTACTCCCAACTGGGTGTCCTGCAGCTTTTAACCCACCAGAGGTATTTACAATAAGATTACTTCCCGAATTAAGTTGTGTTGACATCTCCTGTGCCCGAGCACCACCTTCACCTTTTTTCCAAAAACCTAAGTCTTCTATCGCTAAAAGCTCTGCAATGGAAAAACAGTCATGAACTTCCATAACTCGAATATCATCTCGCGTTATTCCGGCTGCTTTCAATGCCTTTTCCCCTGCAATTTTAGTTGCTTGTAACTCATCTAAATTTGCTCTCTTTGCAATAGAAACACAATCTGTTGCGATCTCTGAAGACAGGATCTGTGCTACTTTTTGCTTCTTAATAAGTTCTTGATTATTTGAAATAATAAGTGCTGCTGCTCCATCTGAGATAGGAGAGCTATCCAGAACCTTTAATGGAAATGCGACATAAGGACTTTCAAGAACATTATCAACTGTTACTAATCTACGAAAATGAGCATTTTCATTGAGGACACCATGAGAATGGTTTTTGACAGTAACAGAAGCCAAATGCTCTTCTGTATAATTGTATTTTTTTAAATAAAGCTGTGCGATGAGAGCATACACACCTGGAAAGGTGAGTCCAACAGCTTGTTCTTCTTCTGCAGCTGCGGCTGCAAGTGCCTTGGTTACTTCTTCTGCACCAATATCTGTCATTTTTTCAGCGCCTAACACAACAACCGTTGCATTAGGATGTGATTTCAGATAATCATTCGCCATCTGGAATGCCATACCACCAGAAGCACAAGCTGCTTCTACACGATAAATTGGGATATGCACCCCAAGTTGTTCGGAAATATGTGCAGATAAAAGTAAATTCTCTTCCACTATACCTCCCAACATGTTTCCAAAAAAGATAGCATCGATTTGACCTTTTTCCAAATCTGTCTTGGCCAAGACACCATGAAGGGCATCTCGAATAAGATCATCAAGATTCTGTTCCCAGAGTTCTCCGAATTTTGTTGAATAATAACCTATTACTGCGTTCATAGTTACATAACAATACTATTCATAAAGTGTAAATAGGTCGCATAATTTATATACGACTTTTGCTCTATTTGTTTTTTAAAGTTTTTCCTTATACTATCGATATGTTCTGTAGCTCTAAATATAAAAGCATCCGAACCAGCTCCAGAGCCATATGATGCAAAATAAATAAGATCACCTGGTTTAGCCTGGTCTAAAGTAGCAACTAATCCCATCAGTGCTGACGCAGAATAGGAATTACCTAACTTTGGAACAACATAAGATGGCTCAACCTGCTCTTTAGTAAACCCAAGCATTTTAGAAACTTTCAGAGGAAAACTACCGTTTGGCATATGGAACACTGCATATGTAAAGTCCGATGGTTTTACATTTTGTTTCTTTAAAAGTAGTTCTGTTGATCCAATAATATGCTTAAAGTAAGCTGGTCCACCCGTAAATCGCCCTGCATGAGATGGGTATTCTGCTTTTGCTCTTCTCCAGAAATCTGGAGTATCTGAAGAGTATGAAGACCAATCAACAATCTCAAGCGCAACATTTTTGGTACCTACAATCCACGCATTTGATCCTGAACCTGCTGAATACTCTAGAGCATCTTGCGGACGGGCGTTAGCTTTGTCTGATGCGCAAACCAAAGCGTATTCGATATCTCCTGATTTAACTAGACCATGTGCAGAAGCCAATGCGCCAGTTGCTGCTTTACAGGCAAACTGAGTATCATATGCCAAATAATTGTTTGATAAATTAAGCCAATCTGCCAATGAGGTTGAGACTGGTTTCACCGCATAAGGGAATGTCTCTGAGCCAATAAACACTGCTCCGATATCTTTTTTAATATCTTCAAACGTATCGAATGCCATTGTTGAAGCCTCATAGGCCATAGTAAGGATATCTTCATCTAGACCCGCAACAGCTTTTTCATGTATTTTAAGAGATTTCTCTACTTTATCGTTACATTTATCCCACTGTGTTGTGATGTCTTCAAGTTTTATTCTATATTTTGGGATGTAATACCCATATGAAACAATTCCTACCATATTATCTTCCTAACTTTTTATGTGCTGTTGCTAAAGTGTTCTCTGTAATTGAGGCAAGTAAAGACAATTCACCAGCTAAAACTGCTGCCAGAAATACTTCAGTAAGCTCTGCTGCTTTTTGAACTTTTATAAGAGATCGTGCTTCTGTTTGCGTTTTTAATTTAGTTCCGCCTCCCACTGTCCCAAGCATAATGTCTGGCAGATATACAGAAAAATACAAGTCACCATTTTCTAGTACTTCTGCAGAAGTTATGCCCTGGCTTCCCTCTACTACATGGGCCAGATCTTGCCCTGTTGCCGCAAAAAATGCAGCAGTTATATTGGCAAAATGAGCATTAAACCCTTGTGAACCAGCCATCATTGAGCCTCCCCAACATTTTTTAATTACAATATTCACAAGTGCCTCAGGTGATGTCTTAAGTACTTCCGATACTATCTCCTTAGTAATCACAACTTCTGCCCAGCCTTTTCTCCCGCGTCCCGATATAAAATTAAGCCAAGCTGGCTTTTTATCTATATCATAATTACCCGCAACAGCAAGACTTCTAATATTTTTTTCTTTTTGAATAAACTCGCAAACAGCATCTGTTGCAATAGTTACCATGTTCATTCCCATCGCATCAGATGTATCATAATAAAAACGGACATATACATTTCTTCCGTTTTGTGCGCTATCGACTTTAATAAGCTCCAAATGAGAAGATGTCTCCGCTGCAATCTGAGCAATGTGATCAAATGATTTATCCAGCCAGTCTCTAAATAGTGCTCCTTCTTGTATTCCATTGACCTCAAATAATGCACCTCTTGTTGTCCCCACATGCTCCGTATGTACAATAGTTCCATCACTCTGAGTAATTGCTTTACAACCACGAGCAACTGAAGCAACTAAAGCACCTTCCGAAGTCGCAAGTGGAATATAATATTCTCCTTTTATATGTTGACCATTTATTTTTACCGGTCCGGCAACTCCCAGTGGTAGTGATATCGCACCAATAAGATTCTCACAATGGACATTTTGAGTGTCGTCTTTCATAACCTCACCAATAGTTCCAAGTGAAACATTTGTTTCTTGTTCAAGTGCACGACGCCTTGCTTCTTGATTTTCAAAAGTGCGGAGGTTCATATTCTTTTTAGTCGTATTTATAGGCTAAATCATTCATTTATAAAAAAGGGATTCTAAAAAAGCGTAACGAATACATAAATATAGCGTAAGGGATTACGATAACAAGATAAATGAGGATTGAATATACGATAGAATAAAAAGAAAATTTTGTAGAAAACCGAATAGCTAAATATTGAAGGATCATTTTCCATGCAAGTATTGCGATCGAAAAACTAATATAGACAATGCTAAACGATTTCCCAAGCATTGATAATGTACGAGGTGGGGGTATTATTGCATAAAGCCATGAAGTTACAGTAAACCAGATAATTGTGGGGATTAATGCATAGGCAAATGTAAAAAGGAATGATTGGAAAGTAAACTCCCGTCCTTTTTGCATAATAGTAGCTGCCATATAAAAAAAGAACACAGTAGCAGCATAATGAAAAAAAGTTAACAAGAATAAAATGCCAGGTTCGTAATTATATTCTCGAAATTTATCTGCAGAAACAAAATAAACTAAAATAATCCCAAAGATAACAAAAATCTGCATATAATCTGTTTCTTCTGCTATCCTTCTCATTGTTTTATAAGGAGAAATTGCCAGAAAAAGGGTACGTTGTAGCACAAGAAGAAGTGAGGCGAGTGAGCTAATACCAATCTGTCTAAAATCCATATTGAAGTATTGAAACAAGTTTTACAACCAGTTGCCCAAACAAGACATACATCATTAAGGCAGCAACTACTGAGAGAGGGACAATGTACACAAAAGGCATTTTCTTCAAAGGGTGTGTTATGTATTTATAGATATGAGTTAACCATTTATTCCCTAAATCATTGGGAGGTAAAGAAAATACGCGATGAAACTCTTCTTGTAACTTACGTTGGTACGAATAATTCATAGCTCTATTGGAGAGCAGAGTATGTTTTGATAAAAGCTTTTCGTGCTCTAAAAAGCAAACTTTCAGTCGACTTAAATGTTTTCACTAATTGTTCTGAAATATGCTGAACAGATCTGTTCTCCATATACTTTAGTCGTAAAATGATCTGATATTCATGCGGCAGTTTTTCAAATGTCGTTTCTATCTTTCTTTCAAGCTCCTTTTTTTCTATCTCATCATCCATAACAACAGAAGATAATCCCTCAATTACAAAGGAAGGTAGTGCTGAAAAAAGTATTCGTTTTATTTTCTTTTTTCGCATGTAATCTATTACCTTATTACGGGCAATGGTATACAAAAACGTTTTTAGTGAACATTGATATCTAAAATCACGAAGACTTTCAATAACTTGCAAAAATATATCTTGAGTGAGTTCTTCTGCAACCTGTTTATTATTGAGTTTTTTATTAATAAAATTGAAGACTGGCTTATGATAGGTTTTATACAATATAAAAAGCGCTTGCTCATCGCGTGCTATCAACTTTTTAATGAGTATTGAATCTGTATATTTCTCCATAAGCTATGATATTATATCAATCCAAAGCGACAGTATACAACTTTTTGCCATCAAAAATATAGGCATCTTCTCCATATATAAATATTCCTTTTGCCTCACGCACAACACTTGAAGCAATTTGCTTGATATATTCTCCATCTTTTTCAAGCATATAAATAGAACCAGTTTTATTATCCCACACATATACTTGTTCAATATCTGCAGAGGTAAAAATCCCAGAAAGCATTGGTCCACTTTCTGGGTATTTTGTAGTAAATGGGTCAGCCGCTCCACTGACAAATTTAAGAACATCCTGTTCGCGAGCTATATAGATAGCAGAATCTATTGCCATTCCTACGCTATCTGCCAAACTGACTGACTGCCCTTCAACAAAATACGGATTAGCATCTGAGTATCCATTAGCTGCTACTAAATATTTATATACTTCATCATTCCCCTGATCTAAAACATAGATATTACCGTTATACAGCTGCATATCCACTACGTTCTCCCACCCTTTTGGTTCAATAACAACTTCTGCTTTTGTTGCAGTATTAAATTCGTATACTCCTTTTTCTGGATTTAAAAAGAAAACACTGCCATCATATGTTGCCACTTTAATCGCGCCACCAACTTCTGGCGCTGTATACTTATCTATTGATTTACTCTCAAGAGAAAGAATATAAACCGTGTTATTTATTTTATCTAGGATAGCTACATTTTCATTCTCAAGATAGATACTGTCTCCTTGAGCATTTTCTGACTCTAGTCCTAAATCATAAAATTCCGTTGCCTCTTTTTCATCGCGTTTTACAATTTTTGCTTCTGTTTGATCAATAAGTGTAGCAATCTTAGCAATTTCTTCTGCCTTTGCTTCTCCGAGTTCAGTTCTCAATATATCAAGTTGTTCTTTTGATTCTTCAATAAGTTGTAAAGAACCCTCGAAATCTAGATATGCGTCTGCTTCTGCTTTTTCTAAATTAGTCTGAATTTGTTCTTTAGTTGTTTCTAGCTTTTGTTGTTGTTCCTGGGCAATACGTCTCTGATATCCAAAGACGACACTCCATAACAAAATACCAAATAAAATGACCACAATTACCATAGAGATCTTTCTGGATTGTCTGAACTGAAACCCAGATAAGAAAGGGATTCCTCTTTGGGGCTTAGGAGGTTCAGCGACAGGTGGTGGAGGTGTAGCTGGGGTACCTTCAGGTCGGTCCTCAATTGTAGGTTGAGAAGGAGGAACAGGAGAGGGTGTTGATGGAAATGGTGGTACGGTAACTGGTGGCGGATGAGTACCTTCAGGTTTCTGTTGATCCAATGGTTCTGTAGAAGATGCAAAAGCAGGGTCTGACGCTTTTGATGATTCAAGTGCTTGCTCTGAGACAAGAGTAGAATTGACATGAACTTCTGCTGTCTCCGGAGGTGGCAGCACTTCTGCTGCCTCTTGAGATAAGAATTCTACAAATAAACCCACATACCCTGTGGCATCTTCTCCATAATCTTCATTCATCATTTTTTCACTTATCTCTTTAGGAGGATTAAGATCAACAAATGCTTTAATATCTTCTACGGATCCCAACAGATCATTTATTTTTGCTGTTGTAAAAATAGCCAAGTCATACTCTTGTAAATACCCGGAAGCACTTTTATCCCCATCCATCAATAGGTCAAAATCCTTTCCTCTTCTAAAATAGATTTGTCCTGATCCAACAGTTTTTATATAGAGTGCGTCGTTATATAAATAACCTATTGCGAGACTAAAATGGGTCGGAAAATTAAGTTTGACAATGGTATTGGTAATCTGTGACTCAAATGTAGATAAATTAGTAATCTGCGTTTTTTGTAGTTCCTGTTTGAGCTCATTCAGCAAAGCTTCACCAGCTTCTATAGTAGTCCCATCTTCTATTGAAATGGCAGCAAAAAGATTTTCCTCATGCAAAAATCCAATAAAACCTGAATTCGATTGTGCACCACTATATCCAACAGATTGAGCTACAAGCATATTAAATGAAAAAGATTGAAACAAATATGAGGACAAAGGCTAGAAAAATCTGTAGCGCAGAAATGAAAAATAAGAGACTAGACGATCTTGTATGAAATGTTTTATTCATGACCTGCGTTTGCCTTGTCATAATTACAGCATACACTAAATATAAAAAGGAAAACAAGATCGCAAATGCTTTTGCGAATAATACAAATAGTTCTGTATTACCAATGGTAAATAAATCAAAAAAAGATGTCATATTAGCTTGGATCTTGAAAATTTCTCATAAGTTCATTAATGACTTTTACAATTTCTGAGGGATCTGGAACATCATCAAACTCAATATTTTGCTGAAAACCCTGTGTTTTTACCAAGACATCACCATAATGGAAGATCGATCCGGCAAAACCACCAATTTTAGTCGTAATATCGCTTATTTGGTCAATCGTTGTAGCAGTAAATTCTTTGTACAAAATACTCAAAAAATCTAAATCCAGGACTCTTTCATTCGTAATAATGCCAACTGTAAAATACCAAAATAAAAAATTCAACCAAAAATAACTAAAGGTAAAAATAAGAAGAAATACAATAAATACAAAATTTAGATTAGGAGCTAAAAATTGAGGAAAGATAAATGCACTTAGAATAAATCCAACAATAACTAATAAAATACTATTAATAATCCACGTGAGTTGAGTAACCGGATGCTTGCGGACTACTAAAACAACCTCTTCATTCGTGTGTTGAGACTCAAACTCAACCTGAGGTCGTACTATAAATGAATGTGATATATTACTTGCTGGTTTTTTTATATCTACCATCTTGCATAATTATAGCAAAACCTCTTGCATCTCATGGGCCTATAAGATATAATCATAAAGCTTGGTTATTTGAGCGACTTGGAACCAACCCTTCCCATCCCGAACAGGGTCTTGAAACAAGTTAGCGCCGATGATACTAGCTCCAAATCGGAGAACTGGGAAAGTAGGTCGTAGCCAGGCTTTTTTTTTGGCAAAAATTATGGAGCTGTGGATGGAGACAGAGATTGGATTTCAGTAAAAGTAATAGTCGACGGGACAGAAAATGCACTTGCCTCAATTTCTTCTTTAACACAAGTATTCATAATATTCTCCGAGACTTCTTTACTTACATCAATAGATGGATCTACCTGTTGAGCCATAGAAAGAATAGAATCAACATCCAGCATATCAAAAGATGAGAGCATCTCTACCATAGAGAGATACGGCCCAATATTACATAACTTCTGACCCGTTAATTCACCTTCATGCCAGATATACCCACAATCATTAGCTACAATCATATGTGTCGTTTTATTTCCTTCTATGTAAGTTGCAGCCACATTTTTATTTTGTATAGACAGTTGTACCTGAGTACCATCTTGAGTATATGAACATGCATATGGACCATTGAGATCTATTTTTATATTCTTGGGAGTGGTTACCTGAGAAGTTTCAACTGGAATTGTTGGATTGAAAGAGTTTGTTTGTGCTGTATTGGTTTTACTTTCTCTAAAAATAAAAATAAGTACAACAATTAAAGGAAGAAAAATGATAAATCGAGTAAGTATCTCGAGTCTTCTGTAATCTAAATTCATACTTTCATTTTAGAACAATTTCCCTTCGCTTTGTCCATCAATAGTTTCAGGGAGTTCTTCCATAGATTTAAGCTCAGCAATAGATTTACCCATAATGCTTTGTAAATCACCATGCATACCAAGCGTGTTATCCAAGACATTACGTAAATTCTTTTCCTCACGTGACCATTTCTGAGCAAACCATCTGCGTTCTTTTTCTATTTCACCCTGCATGTTAGTGAATGCTTCAATAATTGCTTCAACCCGGTGGCGGAATTCTGTACTGGTAATGTATGAATACAAAATGCTCATTTTATCTTTTTGACCTTGTGAAGCAGATTTTGCTGTATGTAAATCTATAAGTTGGTTTCGCAGTGCATATGCCATGCCCGTTATACAATCAAACTCACATACCCAAACTCCATCTATGACTCCAAAACGCTTGATACTATCTGGGACAACCTGTGAAACAATTACAGAAACTTCTGCATTTACCTGCCTTTGATCACTTTTGAGTTTATCTATCCATTGGTTACTCCACGCTTTAGTACGTTTCATCTCCCACATGATGGTGCCACACTGTTTCCCAGGAAGAGGTTGTACTATTTGCAAAATATCTGCGCCAGTTATACCTTTTGGAACAGGTTTTATATCATCAAATGGAAACTCTTTTTGAAGTAATTCCTCTACTGCAAGTTCTAATATCTCTCCTTGCATTTGTTGTGATCCCTGCTCGAGTTTGCGCTTTAAGTCTTCATTTGCTTTTACTACATCTTGAAGTTTTTTATCTTTTTCAAGAAGCATAAGCCTAAACTGTTCTTCAACTTTTTTTTGTTCTTCTTTTCTTAATTTATCTTGTTCTTCATTAAATTTTTTAGTGAGTTCAATTTCTTTCTCCCTATTCTGATCTTGAAGCTTTCTCATGGTTTTATTAAGCTCCAATAGCTGTTCCTGCATTGCCCTTTTCTCTTTTTTAAGCTCTTCTGACTCATTTTGTGTATCTTTTAATTTCAATTCCATTTCTTCACTTACTTTTTTCCTAATTGTACCTTCAACCTCTTTTGCTGCTTTTTCACGCTCTTCTTCGATCCGTTTTTTACTTAATGCAATAAGACGTTCACGCTCTGTTTCTGCTCTCTTACGTTCCTCCTCAAGCATAACTTTATACTTTTCATCTATCTCATGTGTTAAGGCTTCTGTAAGTTGGATCGGTTTTTTACAATGTGGACAGATAATAGAGTCAGACATACAACTGGCTAAATGGTTATAATTACTTACTTAGAGAGTGAGCTGAGAAACGTGTTTATGAGAGAAAGGACAATACTAAATATAATTGCCCAGAGAAAACTTGTTACTTCAAATCCCTCAACTAAGGCGCTCACAAGCATAATCATGAGCCCATTAATAATAAGGGAAAAAAGTCCTAAAGTCAAAATACTAATTGGCAGTGTAAAAAGGGTAATGATTGGCTTAATAAAGGTATTAATAACGCCAAGAATAACTGCAACAATAACTGCTGTAAGAAAACTATCTATCTGAACACCTGCCTGAAGAATATATGCAGTAATAGCAACAGCTACCGAATTAATAAGCAGTTGTACAATAAGTCCCATATAAGTAATCGTAACAGAAGAAAAATATCCAGTCAATGTGACTAATGTTAATAATCAGTAAGAAAAAGCTACGGCTTTTATTTCGCAAGTATAATAAAGTATGTTAGGACTTGTACTTGCATTCCTTGTAATACTTTTTATCTTTGGCTATATAGATATACCTGCTCTTCCTTTGCACAACACAATCTTATTTAACCTATTTGGTAAAGCCATTACATTATATGATTTACTTATATTCATTATCATTTTGTGGGTTATAGAATTATTGCCCTGGCCATTTAGAGGCCTTGCAATGGTTTTACTTGTATTATGGCTTCTTGCTTTTTTTGGAATTATCGTGATATCAGGCTTTTCTAATATTGTAGTCTTAGCACTTATTATTGGTATTATTGCCTATATCTTTAGGGGAGTAAAATGGAGATAATCATTTTGGTTGGTAGCTAGTAAAAAGTTGAGCACAGGTATTACCATAACACTCTCCACAGCTATAGGTAAAATCGCCTTCTATTGCTTTTCTATGAATCGAAGAGCCCATCCACCAGTTAAAGACATCGCTTTCATTTGGTCCATGTTTCATATTTTCAGTAATCCAGTAAGGGAGGTTTCTTGCATATAATCCACCGTGTACATTCCCTGTGTTAAACACCTCATCATATAATTCCGGACCTCTCTCCTGGGCAAGAGAGCATAACTTATCCTCTTTTTGATATGCTGGTTTACCGATAGTAGATCTGTGGTTGTTAATCATTTCAAGAAGGAGATCTGAGTTTAAAGAAGGGGGTTTTTCGGCCGTAGAAGGGACAGAAGTTGTTGCTGTAGGTTCAACGGTTAGCAAAACAGTTGCTGCTGCTTTCACCTTGGCTGGTGATGGCTTTTCAGCTCCTACAGCTGAACAAATTAAATTTTCGTCGGTTCTTGGGATTCCTTTCATATCGGCCGATACAGTTCTTGCTCCACTTATTATGTATAGCGAAAAGAGAAGGCATAACGCATATGCTCTTTTCTTCCATAACCACATACGTAAGCCTATATTTTACCATATCTATATAAATTAAAGAATATTCACTCCTTTATGGCTGGCCAGCCAGTACATACTCTTTAAGTTTTCTCATTAATTTTTCGCTTTAAATCATTTATTTGATTTTCTATCTCAATCCGGGCATCAGCCGAAGCTTCTTTCATATTAGCTTCAAGTTCCTGGATTTTTGCTTTCCATTTATCGATGTGTGGATCCATATCTATCACCTCCTTTATTCTTTAACTATATAATCATCTGACTTACTGTGTAAATCATGGCTATTAATTTCACTATCTTTCGTATTTACTCGCTCAATTTCCTCTTGCACATCATTATTAGTATCAAGTGAAGTATCGTATCTCCCATCTGGAGTTCCTAATTTTTCTCGTTTTGGACTTTCGTCTGAAGTAAAACTCATAAGTTCATTAAATTACTTTTTAACCCACTGGCCATATTCATTCTTTTCATAACTTTTCTTTACTGCATTCCAAGCTACTTTATGCGCTGTCTCTTCTCGGGAAGCCTCATCTCTTCTTTCTTCTGGCTTATCATATTGATCCCAAGCAGAATTGTATGCCTCACGATAAATGTCTTGTGCATGATCGGGCAAATTATCTGTTACGCTCTCTGGTAAATCAGAGTTATGATTATATGGCATGTAGTTATGATAAGAATCAATTGAAAAGACAATGTGTATCTTCAATAAAAGTTTGGTAAGAAGGATTTAAAAAGTATAGATATCTCTTTTTATATCAGAAATATGAAGTTCTATTGTAGTATCGTATGTATTTTCTAATTGAGAAATCAGTGTGTTCATCTGTGGACGGGTAAGAGTAAAAGATTGAGGAGATTGGATCTCAAGATTAATAACTGTTTGACTCTGTTCCTCATTCATTGAGAAAGAAACAGTCTCGATATCTTCATTCAGAGCCGTTAGGTATGCAGAGATATCTTGTTCTATACTTTGATAAACAGCATTCTGCCCTTCTTGTAGTTGAATTCGTGGAATGATTTCTATAGCAAGTGAGACAGGTTGCTCAATTTGTGCTGAAAGCATAGATTGCAGCTCTTTTCTTTGCTCTTCTGTCAAGACTATCGATGGATCTGCTCTCATAACAGTATGAATATCCCAGCTGGCTTTCTCTTGATTATACGAGATATTGATAGCATCAATTGCCAATGATTCAGATATACTTCCTATCATTCCGATTAAACTATCTCTCAACTTGTTCCTACGTTCTTCAGTTATAAGATCAGTTTCACTTTCTAAAGCAATAGTCTGCTGAACAAGTAAGTTAAGTTGAACTGTTCTATCTAGTATTTTCTCCAGTTGAGCTATGATTTGCTCCTTCTGTTCAATACTTAAGGTAATTCCTTCTGGAACAAGAATATCTGCCGAAATTTGAATATTATTTTTCTGATTTGAAACTTTTGTTGAAATGTTATTAATCACAATCTCAGGAGATACTTCATTAAACGTTTCTTCTAAGACCTGCTCAGTTTTCTGGAATACCTGCGTTTTAAACGAATATTCTCGCAAAAAAATAAATAATGGTAATGCAGTTATCGCAAGCATTATAGCTACAAATAAAATACTTTCCTTCCTAAATTCTTCATGACTATGGTTTGTAATGCCTGCAAACTGGAATACAAATATTGATATAAAAATGATAGATACTGCATTGGCCGCAAACAAAAGGAAACTTCCAGATGCAATAGAGAAATTAGTTAATGCTAAACCAATACCGGTAACACACAATGGAGGCAATAAAGAAGTAGCAATAGCAACCCCTGCCAGGCTTGAAGAAATACGCTTATGTATAAGTGCCATGGCTGCGATAGCCCCAGCAGCTAATGCAATAATTAAATCCAGTAGTGTGGGCTGAGATCTCGTTAATATCTCTGCATTAAGACCTTTTAAAGGAGAAATCAATGTAATCATTGAGGCGGTTATAACAATTAATGCCAGAGAACCAAATAGTAAATATAAAGTTTCGAGTAAATATGATTTTCTCGCTAGGCTAATGCCCGTTGATATTTTGACGAGTGGCCACATGAGCGGAGATATAATCATTCCTCCAATAATTGTTGCTGGTGAATTGATTAATAAACCAAGAGTACTAATAATGGTAGAAACAACAAGGAGACTAATATAGCTGATTGAAAACTGTGTATGATCATGAATAGTATTGAGAAAGGCTTCTTTACGTTCTGGATCAATATCGTTGATAAGACGTAAGTTAAGTTTATTCATTTAGTAAATAAATTAGTCTACGGTTATGATACCACATAACCTTATAAGGCTGTATAATTTTCCCATGAGGACTATTTCCTTTTTAAAAAGCACACTCAGCCATTTTAATAGTAAAAATAGTTCTCAGATGGCTGCAGCTCTCTCTTATTATTCTCTTTTTGCAATTGCTCCCGTACTTCTTATCCTTTTTTCTGTATTAGAATTGTTTCTCTCCAACACCCAAACTCAGAATGCCATCATATCAGAAGCATATTCGCTTTTTTCACCAGAAATCGTAGAAGTTATCCAAAATATCATTATTCATATAGCAGATTATCCTTCACCCAATAACATAACAGGAACAATCAGTATCATAATATTACTTATTAGTTCAACCACCATAGTAAGAGAGCTTCAAAAAATCATTAATGTTATGTGGGAAATTAAACCAAATTCTCTCTCAGTATCCCAACGGTTTCGTAAACGACTTATCTCTTTTATCTTTCTTGTCATTTTAGGACTACTATTATTCATTTCATTCATTATTAATACATTACTCAGTTCAATTGGGCAGTATCTATCGGCTTATATTGGATACGATCCTTTCATTCTTCTCATTATTAACCAGTTTATTTCTCTGTTTACCGTCTCGATACTTTTTGCTTTATTACTTCGTTATTTACCAGATGCTACTCTTGCCTGGCCAGATATTTTATTGGGGTCATTTTTTACTGGTTTCCTTTTTGTAATAGGAAAAAATATTATCAGCTATGTATTAGCACATATCGCCTTTGGCACTTTGTACGGGACTGCAGGAACAGTATTAGCCTTTCTATTATGGGTATACTACACCTCTCTTATTTTCCTCTTTGGTTGTGCTTTTACTTACATGTATGCAAAACATCATGGTTCTGGCGTGACTATTAAAAATTAGTCATCACTTTTTATACGTGATAGAAGAGTAAATCTCTTTCAAAAAAGTGGAAGGAATTTTTCCCAATAATTTTGGCTCTGCAAGATCAGTAGATGCTGCAAGTTTTTGAAACGACTTAAAAGAAATAGGAAATGGTACCCAGAAGTTACCTTTGTCTACGTTGTACTCAACAAGTATAAAACTGCCTCCTTCACGAAGATGTGATAATAATGTAACAAGAAGTGATTTTTTATCTCGTACATAATGAAGCGAGTTGGCCATAATAATCCCATCAAGTTCGGGTAGCACAATTTCTTCAGTAAAGTTTTTGGTCATATAATGTATGTTGCTTCCAGGGAATTGAGCATCAAAAGCCCGTTTTTGTTTCTCTAAACTTTTTGCATCTTTATCTATCGAATAAATTTCACTATTAGGACCGGCTATATCTCGTAAAGCCAAAGTGAATGCACCTTCTCCTGATCCAAAATCGGCCCAAACTGTACCTGGTTTTATATCTGCTTCTTTCAAAAGTGATACATGATCCAAATGATTCATATGTAATGTAATAATATATACTAGTAGTACGAATGTAACATACCTATGGATAAAATGCACGACCTTTTATTAGGAGCACATTACGAGCCTTCAGGGAAAAAAGAGATGGAAATCATATTTCAACTTCTTGATATAAAACCGAAAGATAGGGCTGTAGATTTGGGTTCTGGTGACGGAAGAATTGTCATTGAAATGGCTAAAAGAGGAGCAGTTGCATATGGGTATGAACTCCATGACTGGCTGGTTCAAGAGTCTATAGAAAAAATAGTAGCAGAAAACCTATCTAAAACAGCAATTGTTTACCAGGCAGATTTTTGGAAACAAGATTTATCACAATTTAATAAAGTATTTACGTTTCAGTTCCATACTGTCATGGATAAATTAGAACAAAAATTACAAAAAGAACTTAAGGAAGACGCATATATTGTTTCACATCACTGGATGTTTCCTAACTGGAAGCCAGTTAGGCAAATTGAGGATATTTATTTATATATTAGGTAGAATTAATTCGAGATAGAGCTTGCTGCGCTTCTTCCAAGTATTGATTGTAAAAGACAGCCTGCTGATATTCTTGTCTTGCCATGTCTTTATTGCCTTGAGCCTCGTAGGCTTTCCCTCTTAATATATACAATTCACTAAAGCCTCTATTTTGATTATTGAGTATATTACTGGTAAGATTAAAAACTGTTTCATACTGTCCAACTTCAACGTACGATTTAATCGGCTCAATCTGATACCACAACATTCTCCCAGGTAATTGAGAAGCCACCTTCTCATAGGTTTCGACTGAGGCATGGTAATTACCCAAATGATAATATGCAACACTTTGGTTAAAAACCGGATATGGATTTTGGGGATTCTCTTGTTGTTCTTCTTGTGCTTTTTTCAATGCGTTCTGCCAAGCAATTTCCCATTCTGCATTTTCAGCTAATATGGTCCGTACTACATCTTCCTTCTCTGGAGGTATAAGTACAAGAAATTCATAATTAAAAGGTTGCCACATATCCATAAACTGGTCATATGAGTAGCGGAGATTCCCTCCTTGATAGGAGTCATCCTGAATAAATTCCTGCGTCGTATCATCGTATCCTCGAACTACTCTGTAATGTCCAATATCTTCTTGAGGGTTCAGCCAGGTCCTCACGATAAAAGGAATATCCTTTGAAATAAACTTTTTGGCAAGATCTATACTCCCATTTGGTCGGTGGTACGCTATAAGATTATGAGTTTCTGCTTCTTTTGCCAGTTCTGGCAGGGTTACAGACTTATCATCGTTATCTCCAATTGCATTCTGATAAGGTCTTAGTTTTCCTCCAACAACATCCTGCGATACATTCACATCATGATACGATAGAAGCATCGATAAGCTTGCAGGCCCACAATTATTAAATGACTGGAATACTTGCAGTTCTTGTGGAATAATATAGGTCGGTGGTGGCGAAATAATTGCCATAGTAGGAGATGGAGTTACTGTAATAGTTACCTTTTGGGTAACTTGAACTCTTTCAATAATATCCTCGCCTTTTTCAGAACCTAAAAATAGATATCCTGAAAACAGTATAATAGTGATGCTGACTGCTAATATTATCGTACGCATGGCTTTCTATTTTACCATGTGTATATCATATTTATGAAAAAAATTGCTTTTCTTACCATCTTTTTCGTCATTCTTGGAGGTATTTTTTACCTATCAGGTCAAAAAACCCAAGAAGGTGATATTGCTGGAGTTCAAGAGCCACCTAAACAATATTGGTTTATGCTTCATCGTAAATCTCAGGTAGAGATGCTGTACTATGGTGAGCCGGGAAATACATCTAATAGTTCTTTGATCAAAACGTTTTATGTCAAAACAGGTGTACCAGGTAAAAAACCCACTCCATTACCTTCACTCGTTGGAAGAGAGTACTGGCTACTTGTTGGTAAAGAAGAAGCATTTGATAACCCGGAAACAGCACCCTACTTTTTAACCCTTGATGTCCCAGTTGGAGATGAAGAACCATATGGACCTTCACCTTACCTGGAATGTGATGGTCAATGTAACTGGGAACTTCCTGGTTACTTTGGATTACATGGCGTGGCAGGTGATCCAAGCAAACTTTCCACAGAAAATGAAGGTAGTTCTGGGTGTATTCGCCACACCGATGAGGATATAACATACTTATATAATCTTTTGAATCCCACAAAAGAAGAAATAAGGTACTACATTCAAGATATTTAACCTGCTTCCTCTTACGTAATTATTACCTCTTTATAACGTAATTATTGAATTTCTACTTCTATGATTAAGGAAATTATTAATTTCGATTTTACATATGAAATTTACATCACATGATGATCTATTACTGCATGAACTACAAGATTTATATTCTGCAGAAAATCAAATTACTCAAGCATTACCTAAAATGGCCGAAAAGGCAACAAATCAGGAATTGAAAGACGGGTTTAATGAACATCTCGAACAAACTAAAGGACAGATTAAAAGATTACAACAGATTGCTGAAAAACTAGAAGTTACACTCGAAGGAGAAAAATGTGAAGGAATGGAAGGACTTATAAAAGAAGGTAAAAAATTATTAGAAGAAGATGCTAATGAGTTTTTAGATCAAGCCCTGATTGGTGCAGCTCAACGTGTTGAGCACTATGAAATTGCCGGTTACGGTTGCGCGGCAACGTATGCAAAGCTGCTAGGATATGATGAAGTCCTCGATTTACTCCTAGAAACGTTACAGGAAGAAAAAGAAACTAACGAAAAACTAACAGAGATCGCCGAAAGCGAGCAAACAGAAATTTAATAATTAGGGGGAAGTATTATGTACCGAGCTTACTGCTCTATTGAATATAGTTGAGATTATTTTAATATCCTCTATTTCGACGTGTGGTCCAAGCGGTAGGTACATAATACTTCTTTTTTTTGCCCATTTTGAATCATCAAGCTCAGCTCGTATGAGTAATCCATGTTCTCGACAAAAAGAGATTATTGCTTTTGCCATGTCTCTTTTTGCAATAATTGGATATCCTCTCAGTTCTCCTCTATCATCATGAGAGTAACCAGGAACTCTATATACTGCGGAGCTATTAAGGTATGTTTCATATTCCAATACTTGTTTTCTTTTATGTTCTTTAATTCTTTTAAAGTCTAATCGAAAATACATCTTTTTAAAAAATGCAGGACAAAAACCTGCAGCCTTTTCATCACCGATAATATCATATCGTCGTAACATACAGATCTCACCTAACCTCCCCAAAAGCAAAGATATAGGTAGAACTGGAGTATATTTTTGTAATGTAAAAAATATCTGCATCAACCACCAAAAAAAGATAATCGACCATGAGTAAAAAAAAGTAGAAGTAGCTGCTCCTTTTAGTTTATTAATAAAGGCTGCTTGTCCAAAAAGGAAACTTCCCTGTAACGGAACTACTTTTCTAAAGCTGTTAATAACTATATGATGTGGTGCATATAGTTTTACTTCACTAGGGTTCACTATACGATGCACACCATCTTCAATAATAATCAGCTCCGACGGTAATGTATTAATAAACTGGCTATTCATACAATCATTCTGGATCCCAACTGCATGAAACAGCACAAGAAATGAAGGATTATACGTTTTGACAAGCTTTCTCACCTCTTGAGGATCTGGCTGTAGGTTTTCATCCACTTTATAATAGAGTGGAGAAAGTCCATGATCCTTCATATTATTCATGACATCGGTACAAAAAAAAGAAGGGACTAAAATCTTACTACCCTTAGGAATACCAAAAGAATTAATAATATCCCATAACGCATCTTCCCAGGAGATATAAAATTTGTATGGCAAAGACTTTGTATACTGCTTTCTATCTTGAGCTATATACTGTTTTATGTGGATAGGTTGCACAGAAATCATACAGGTTACTTACAAATTAGTATAAGGTTCCCATGATACAATATAAAATTCGTCTATGAAAAGAATATACACGTATCTCAACCCAATTGCTCATCTGGGAGATAATAAATATTCTTTTTTCTTTCCTTTTTTTACTACTTTAATTACTGCAGTTTTCCTTGAATTGTATGCCAATCAGATCATACATAATCCAGACCTGGTTGCCCCCTTTGCTATCTTTCTTTTTTTAACATTTATTATTTATTTCTCTTTCCGTGAAGGAATATTAGGAGGTGTAACTACTACGTTTATTACTATTGGCTATTATTTATATATTATTTACTCCAGAAATTACAAAGGGGAACATCTTGAATCAGGGATAGAAACAACAATGATATTAGCTATCATTTATTTCCTTCTTGCCGGAGTTATAGGTTGGCTAAAAGAAACTATTGATAGACTCATTCTTCGAGAAACTGATGAGAAAAAAAGACTGCAAAGTATTATTCAGGAAATGCCGGTGGGTGTCATCATAACAGATAAAGATGGTTATGTAACCAACATCAATAAAAGAACAAATGAAATAATAGGAGTACCTATTCCCATTGGTTTTAAAGTAGGCAAAAATAGACCTCTCCTACCTACGACACATAATGGTAAACCTTTATCAACTAGTCAAGGACCAATTATTACAGCACTCACACAAGGCAAATCGACTGTTGGGCTTGAAATAAATATCATCCGCAAGGATAAAAAGAAAGTTATTTTACTTGTCAGTGCAACTCCAATTCATAACAGAAAAAATGAAGTAATTGCATGCGTATGTGTAGTAGATGATATTACAGCTCAAAAAGAACTTGAAGAACGTAAAGATGATTTTGTAAATATGGCCTCCCATGAGCTTAAAACCCCGCTAACCAGTATGAAACTCTATATCGATGTACTCATGAAGCTCATGCATACGTATAAAGATGAAAAAGTAATAAAGTCAGTGCAAAACATACATAAACAAACGAACAGGTTACAGAAGCTCATTAATGATTTACTAGATGTTTCTCGTTTACAAACAGGTAAGTTGAGTTTTAATAAAGAAATTTTTTCATTAAGAGAAGTAGTAGAAGAAACTGTAGAGATATTTCAGGCTTCTTCTTCTAAACACAAAATAACCTTTACAAAAAAAATATCTGATGAAGTGTATGCAGATCGCTTTAGAATTTATCAGGTTATAACAAACCTCATTACCAATGCTATGAAGTATTCCCGCAATGGTCAGCCAGTAACAGTTAGCATGAGTAAAAAAGGAAATATGATTGAAGTTCATGTAAAAGATCAAGGTATCGGTATTGAAAAAGATCAACAAAAGCGTATCTTTGAGCGTTTATATCAGATCAAAGATAATAAGGATAATACATTTCCTGGATTTGGAATGGGGCTTTATATTGCTAAAGAAATTATTAACAGACATCGTGGGAGGATCTGGGTTGAAAGTAAAAAAGCTAAAGGTTCAACATTCAGTTTTAGTCTTCCCTTAAAGAAAACCTCGACATCTTCTTAACAAATTTTTACACTTCTCACACTCATTCTTAAACGTTCATTTGTATTATGTCTCTATATTATTAATTTGTTAATATTCTTATGGCAGAACCAGTAATTGTTAATAACCCAGGCAATGGAAATTCAGATAGTAATGGGATGGGATTTCTTCTTGGAATTATTGTTTTAGGTGTCTTTGTATTCTTATTTATATATTATGGTTTGCCTATGATCCAACAATCTACTTCTACTCCACAAATTAATGTACCTGACGAAGTCGATGTGAATGTAAACCAAGGGGAAGGTGGGCAATAACTACCCTAGAGGTAAAGAGAAAGTAAAAGTGGATCCTTTATTACTATCACTTTCGAGCCAGATAGTGCCTCCATGTCTGGTTACGATTTCCTTACTTAAATAGAGACCTATTCCCATACCAGGAAAGGTCTTTTCATCTTCACCATATACTCTAAAAAATCTTTCAAAAATTTTCTCATGATACTCTTTTGGTATACCAATTCCGAAATCTCTAATTGATACCTGCAGCTCATTATCAATGACATTAGTATTCACAATAACTTGTTCTGCACGGGGAGAATACTTTACCGCATTCAGAATTAAATTAGTGAGAACCTGACCTATACGTTCTCTGTCTCCTACAATAGACTGATTTACAGTGCTAGTTATTTCAATTTTATGGTTTGAAATCATCCGTGAATTCTCAACAATTTCTTGTACCAGATCATCAAAATCAAAAGGCTCCATATCCATCTCTAATTTACCTTTTTCTGTGCGTGACAACTCTATGAGATCTTCTGTAAGTTTAATTAATTTTTTTGTTTGTTTATTCATTTTTTGAATTAAAGGAAGATATTCTGAGTCATCATTTTTTTCTATTAATCGTTCGAGAAGTTTGCCATATACCTGTTGGCTTGTAAGGGGAGTTTTCAGCTCATGGCTTGCAGTACTTATAAAATCTTCTTTTCTTCTCTCTTCTTCCACCTGGGCTGTGATATCACGTGCAATTTTTGAAGCCCCAATAATTTTTCCAGTTGCATCTTTAATTGGAGAAACTGTTATAGAAACATCAATTATACGACCATCTTTTCTTTGCCTTTGAGTTGCATAATGATCAATACGTTTACCAGCTAAAAATTGTGACATCATATAAGAGAAATCACTTTCCTTTCCTTTAGGCATAATAATAGATACTGGTTTCCCAATTACTTCTTGAGCAGTATAACCATATAATTTTTCTGCTCCTTTATTCCAACTGGTAATAATACCCTCTGGGGATTTACTAATTATTGCATCATCTGATGATTCAATAATTGCAGCCCAGTAAAGCAGTTTCTCATAACTGCTTAGTTCATTCGTTGTAACACTTGGATTAATGATGTGACTTACGTTTTTTTTTAAATTAGGTTGTTGTATAAGCATATATTTATTTTGCATAGCAGGATTCTTGTTCTGGTTCCTCGGCATATCTCAATAGTATAACTCCTTTAAAAAAAAGAAACGTAAAAGTTATGGAAGAAATGGAAAAGCAATTATAATAATGCTATGAATATACAAAAACTGAGACACGGTAAATCATATTTTTTAGTAACTATTTTAACCATTATAGTTGCTTATCTGATTTACGTCTTCTTTGTTATGAAGCCAAATAATGATAGAGACTGGGAAGTTGGTTTTGAAACCTTACCACAAATTGAAATTAATGATGATATTGTAGGTATTACAAATCTGCGTGATTATCGATATGCGCCTGGGAAATTTATTTCTGCCGGGTATATAGATCGTGAAGTTAATATTTCTAAACTGGAGCGTGTGTGGTTTTTAGTTGAGCCATTCGAAGGATTTCCGATCATCAAATTTGGCGGGATTGCGCACACCTATTTTGTTTTTGATTTTGAAGATGAAAAACCAATAGTTGTTTCTGTAGAAGCTCGCCGCGAAAAAGAAGAACAGTTTGGGTTATTAAAAGGCATGCTGAATAGTTTTGAAATCATGTACGTTTGGGGCACAGAAGAAGACTTAACACAACGAAGAATTCTTATTGAAGATAATAGTGTATACATGTATCCTCTCACTATTTCTAAAGAACAAGGACGGCGATTGTTTCTACAGCTTGCCAAAACCACACAAAGTCTGGAAACCACTCCCCGTTTTTATAATAGTCTAACCAGTAACTGTACCAATGAGCTCGCTAAAAATGCGAATGCAAGTAAACCAGGCACAATTCCCTATCATGCAGCCTGGATTTTTCCTGGGTATTCTGATGAGATGTTATACGAGTTGGGTTTTATCCAAAATGATATTTCTTTTGAAGAAGTTAAGAATAACTATTATATTTCCGATTTAGTGAAAAAATACTACGCAGAACCTGATTTTTCCGAACAATTACGAACAGAATTATTGAAAGAAAATTAATGTTTTTTTCCAAATAATCCAAGTAGTGGAGATCCCGCACCCAGCAAGAATCCAAACTGGTACCATCCTCCATCAAGTGCAGTATTATAAACTGGATACTGTTGTAAGGCTCCAAATACATGAGCAATAAGTACAATCCAAGCAGTTAGTCCATTCCATAATCCCCATAAAAATATTTCCATACGTTTAGTGTACCAGATCAAGCATTTTCTATCTACAATAGTCTATTGTTCCCTAATTCACTTCAAGTATTTTCTTATATGGAAAACAAATTCTCTATTATTTGCTATAGTAGATATGTGAAACCAGTTAAGCTTATTTACTCGATTGTAGTATTTTTTTTGATATTGTTTGTTTTTGTTAGCTCTTTTGCATCTCCCATTTATGCTGTTCTTATATATCAGTCACAGTTTGGAAGCAGCGGTTCTGGAGACGGCCAGTTTCAAAGTCCACAGGGTATTGTACGCGATTCCAATGGAAACCTATTTGTAATAGATACAGCAGGTAATAATGTACAGAAATTCAGTTCCAATGGTGATTTTATTTTGAAATGGGGCACAACTGGTTCTGGAGACGGTCAGTTTTCCGGGCCAAGAAAGCTTGGCATAGATTCAGATGATAATATTTATGTGGCAGATTCTGCGAATAATCGTATTCAAAAATTTGATAACAATGGTAATTTTATTATGAAGTTTGGAACAGGCGGTACAGGTGATGGACAGTTACAAACACCATATTCTGCGACAGTTGACAGCGAAGGCAATATTTATGTTGCAGAATCAACTAATCATCGCATTTCTAAATTTGATAGTAGTGGTAACTTTATTACTAACTGGGTAGGTCTTGGAGGTGAAAATATAGGAGGTGTAAACAGTGTATTTTACCATGAAGGAACAGGATATATTTTTGCTGCCGAAACCTTAAATAACAGGATTCAAGTATTTGATACTGATGGCAATTTTATTAGAAGATGGTCTGCTTGCTCAAGTATTCGGGATGTAAAAGTAGATAACGATGGAAACGTATATGCTGCGTGTCCTGATGATCATAAAATAAATAAATATACGTTAACCGGCTCACTTATTGAAACATACCAAAGCTCTGGAATTGGAGACGGTCAATTAAATAATCCTTTCAGTATAGCAATGGACAATGCAGGTACAATCTGGGTTGTAGATACAGGAAACGATCGTGTACAGGTATTTTTAGATGTTGAGCCTACCCCAACAAATACACCAACACCAACCAACACACCTACTCCTACACCAACGCCAACCAATACTCCTGCTCCTACAGATGCACCAACCTCAACACCAAAACCCACTAAGAATACCAACACTTCCTCAGTAACTTCACATCCTCCATCCTGTTCCGATTCTAAGCCTTCAGAAGCGCCCAACCTATTTCAGATTGATGTAAGTAATACTCAGGCAGTACTATACTTCGCACCAGCTACAGGTGCTCACAAGTATTTCGTAAGTTATGGATTGGATGAAAACACACACCAGTATGGTGTCGAGTTTGAAACAGGAAAGCCTACTGGGGCAATTTCCTATACAATTAATATGCTTACCCCCAATACCACCTATACATTTACGATCCGTGGAGGTAACGGGTGCATGTCAGGTGACTGGAGTAACAAAATGACTATTAAAACGACCAATTCAACCGCAAGTTATATTTCATACTATAAAAACTTTGTCTCACGTATTCTTGCCGTATTCCCAACTCAGATAACGCACATACCACCTACTGCACCAGATACTACAGGAACCCCAGATACTAACTCATGCGAGTATACTGTAAAATCAGGAGATAACTTATGGAATATATCCAAGACTACATTGGGAGAAGGATCAAAATATACAGAATTAATGCAGGGAAATAACCTCCCTTCTACCCTTATTCATCCTGGACAGAGACTTAAGATGAAGTGTTAGCACCTCTTTAAAATGAACCTGTCTTTACTTCTCCTGCACGCTTATACTTTGCGAGAATAACACCAGAAGGAGTTGATTTTGAATCAATTAATGTAAAAGCTGCAGGTAGAGTTCCTTCATCAAATAATCTCTTCCCTCTTCCTAACGTAACAGGGAATATTTTTAGCCAAAACTCATCTACGAGATCGTGCTCTAATAATGTTTGAATCAGATTGCCACTTCCATGAACTTGTAAGTCTAAACCTTCTTGAGATTTAAGTTTTTTAATTTCTTCAACTACATTGCTATTTATAAAAACGGAGTTACTCCAGCTATGTTCTTTTAGAGTGGTAGAAACAACATACTTTGCTACCTTATTAATACCAGGCCAGTCGTTCTCATGCTCGGGCCAGTAGCCAGCAAATATCTCAAACGTCTTTCTTCCCAAAAGGAGGTCAGCAGGTCCCATTTGTGAACCCATTGCTTTACCTAATTCTTCATCAAAGTATGGAACAGTCCAGCCACCATATGTAAAATCTCCTGAAGGATCTTCTTCCGGACCTCCTGGAGCTTGCATAACACCGTCTAAAGATAAAAAAGTAAGTACAATTATTTTTCTCATATACATTGATTATATCAACAATAAACTCTCATTATTTCTTAATGTTCTAGAAATTCTTTAAGTACGACTGCCTGATTATGTTCCGTATCTTTTGCACCATACAGCAGTGTAATAACTCTATGTCGCTTTACAAGATCTTTAAGTTCTTTAATATGTTGCGAATTATTCTGTAATTCTTTACTATATCTTTTCTTAAACTCATCCCACTTAGCTTCTTCATGATGGAACCATTTACGCAGCTCGTCACTTGGCGCTATATCTTTCATCCAGAGATCAATATGAGCATCTTCCTTAGATACACCACGCGGCCAAAGTCTATCAACTAATATCCTATATCCATCTTCTTTATGGTATGAATCATATATCCGTTTGAGTTTTAGCATATAAATAGTATATCGCTTTATTGACAAATTGTTGACAAGGGTATATTATAGAAACATTTCAATAATTAAATATATGGATAAAAAAACAGTCAAACTTTTTAAAGCACTCGCAGACGAAACCCGCCTTGCTATGCTTAAAAGACTTATACATACAGAAGAAATGGCTTGTCAGGAGTTAATGAAAGAATTTTCTCTCACGCAACCTACTCTCTCTCATCACTTTAATAAATTAGTTGATGCAGGCGTTATCACTAACAGAAAGGAAGGTGTCCTCTGGTTTTATAGTTTAAACAGGCAGTTTTTGGAGGAACATGGAATTGACTTAAAAAAATTATTATTTTCAAAATAAATATGAAATTAAAACTCATTGAAAAAAAATCTGAAACAACCGATGTAGAATCATTTATCTTTGAACCATCGGAAAAGATTACTTGGAAACCAGGACAGTTTCTCCATTATGTCTTGCATCATGAACCAACAGATGATCGAGGTTCTGATAGATGGTTTACTAATGCAGCTGCCCCTATAGAAGGTAATATCATGCTGACAACCAGATTTAATAACGAAAGAAGTAGTTCTTTTAAAAATAAACTGAAGAATCTCAAAATTGGAAAATCTATTGAAATTTCTGTGGTGGAAGGAGATTTTGTTATTGAAGACTATTCCAAGGAATATGTGTTTATAGCGGGAGGAATCGGCATTACTCCATTTAGATCAATTCTTAAACAGCTCAATCATGAAGGAAAACTACTTAATATCACCCTTTTATACGCTAACCGTGATCAAAACATTGTGTATAAAGAAGAACTTGAAGCATTTGTAAAAGAAAACCCAAACTTTAAAATTCACTATATATTTTCACCAGAACATATTGATGAGAACAAGATCAAAGAACTGATTCCAGATATTCAGAAACCTCTTTTTTATGTTTCAGGACCTGAACCAATGGTGGAGAGTTTGGGGAATACTCTAAAAGAAATGGGTATTTCTGAAAACAATATTAAACAGGATTGGTTTCCTGGATATCCTCAATATTAATATGTCTAATCCAACTGTTTCTATTGTTATTCCTGTCTATAATCGCCCACAATTTTTGGAACGTGCTCTTATTTCTGTTGAAAAACAGTCCTTTCATGACTGGGAATGTATAATTGTAGATGATGGAAGTACAGATAATACGGCACGTGTTGCTTCAAAATTTGTAAAACAAGACGCACGTTTTAGACTTATCTTGAATAGTCATGCGGGTGAAGCTAAGGCCACCAATGATGGGATATCTGCTGCAAAAGGGACATACATAACATTACTGGGTTCTGATGATGAATATTCTGTAGAACATTTGAAACTGCGTGTAGAAGAATTAGAAAGAAATCCTGATACTGATATGCTGCATGGAGGTTTATTAATCATTGGTGATGAATTTGTACCAGATAAAAGAGATATCACAAAAAAGATCAGCTTATACGACCCAACTGTTTATGTTGGAGGTACCATTTTTGCTAAACAACGTGTTTTTCATACCTTAAATGGATTTAAAAAAATGGCTTATGCTTCAGATTCTGATTTTATTGAAAGAGCAATTGATACATTTAAAGTGAAAAAAGTTATATGGCCAACATATATATATCATCGAGATCAAGCAGAATCTGCTACACATAGACTATAACAAAAATTGCATAATTTAGAGACTATATCAGTTTAATATGCTTTTTATATATCATAGTTAATTTTCCATCTTTAAAGAAGATTTGATACAGATAAATAAATTATGAGCAAGCTATTTTAATTGTTTCTCCAGGAGTAAGTATTGTTGAATCCATATTATTTAGATCCATGATTTCTTTATAGCGTGCTCCATTGTTCAACTTTGCTTCTGCAATATTCCATAATGTATCATTCGGAGCAATTGTGTATGAACAAGTTTTGGTATTAGTATTTTTTTGTTGCTTTACAGGTTTTGTGGTAGTTTTTCCTAATACTCTCTGTGTGTTGGGTAACACTGATAATATTTTAGCCACAAAATTTTTATAATACACTTTCTGTTCTCCATTTTTTACCGTCGTTTTAACTTCCATCTGATTGCTCCACTCACCTGGCATACATCCATTTCCAGCGCGGACTTGAAAGTAATATGTTGTATTGGGTGTCAGCTCATTAATGGTGTAATTTATTGCACCAGATGAAGGACCATGTGGCAAGACTACTCCATACATATATTCATCTTTATTTAAAGAATAACTTATAAAGTATTCACTGATATTGTTATTAATAGGTGTAAAATGCAAGGTAGCTTTTGTATCTATCATATCGATTTGGAATAAATCAATACTCCCTTCTGGACGATCATTACTACATGTTTTTGTCGAAATTCCAGGTTGAGAGCTTGAAGGACGATTTCCAGAGGATTGTTGTGTATTTTCTTCACCCATTATTCCATATGTCGAAAAAGATGAAAGAGTACATGTCACTGTATTTGCATTTGTATCCACAATACAAGATTTAGACTCCCACTCATCATTATCTTCAAGATATTTATATAAGTCTAAAGTTGATTCTTTATATTGTGCTTCTATATCTGTTCCATATGTAAAAACAACAATAACTGGCTCATCAAACTCCGTTATAGTTTCACTGCCATCTGTTACAACTGTAAAACTATATAGATTATCCTTTACTAAGCTCACAGATGGTGGTGCTACTGGTACAGAATTCGTTTCTAACCTGTTAATTTGAATAGTCGTACTAGACTCGTTTACAAAATTACTTGGCGCTGTAATACCAATTGTTGCGTTATTATTTGTATATGTAACAGATCCACCACTGGCCGGAACAATAGTTTCCTCCGAACCTTCAACAATGGTAGTCACACAGCCTGTTGTAGAGAAAGTTCCTTGTGTGCTCACCTTTTCACTACTTGCAGCATTTTTAGATCTCACACGATAAAAGTAGCGACTACATGGTGTTAAATCGGTAAGATTCACTGAATGACTGGTCACTCGAGGTGAAGTATTGGTTTCAGTTGTTGTAAACCCATAGGTAGTAACTCGTCCATATTCAACTTTAGAAGATGATTCCTGGGCTGTTGTCCACGTGATTGTGGCTGTAGTATTATTAGCTATAGCATTCATATCAGATATTTCGGGAGATCCAGCTAGCACACGAAAAGCGATGCTTCCACTATTTGCTGTTGTGTATGGAGACTCTTCTCCAATTGAATCTATTGCCATAACTCTCCAATAATAATTGGCATTAGACAATTGTTGACCTGCACTGCCCACTGTATAACTTCCAGAACCAGCATCTTGTCCAACTGTAAAAGATGTAGAACCAGTGCTAGCAAGTCCGGAAGTATAATCGACCTCGGGGCTTCCAAAATTGCTATTATTATCTATTTGAATCCTGTATTGAACTGAATGTCCATCAACACTATCTGTAATGTTAAAGGTCACACCCGGACTAGCATTGGTTGTATAACTCCCGTTTACCATAGCCGATGGGCCAAATGTGGAAAGTCGAGGTGCATGTCTTGTTGTAAATGTCCTGACTTCAGATAACGCCGTTGTTGTTTCATTCACCGATTGTACTCGCCAATAAAATAACGTATCACTTAATAGGGGGTTGGGAGGTGTATAACTAGTTGAAGTTATTCCAGTTTGATTATAGGTAATATTTGCAAAATTAGCGTCTGTAGCAATTAAAATTGTGTAGCTATCAGTATTATTGGCTTCATCCCACATAAAAGTTGGAATTAAAGCTTCTTCATTAACACCATCATCCGGAGCAGTCAATGTCGGTGCAGAAGGAGCATTCGGATCAAATAATCTATATTCGTCACAGGTTGCATCATCATCAATAGAATAAGTACCATCACTCGGTGAGAATAACAAACATTGTCCACTTGTTAAGGACGCAGTATTTAATGAATATTGTACTCCAGAACTACCATTGCTATTTTCTACTCCAATTGAAGCACTGTTACCAAAGGCCTGTGCATTACCATACAAATCAAGATAGCGCACTTGGATGTTATTAGACCCTTCATATAAAATTACTTGAAATGTACCCATCTGGAGAGTTGGATTGTTATAAAAGTACATATTCGTCCATTGCACTATAAATTTACGATTAGGAGCAGAACCAGTTGTAGTATAGTAAATAGTCTCTTTACTAAAATCCTGCGTAATTATGTCATCCCAGAATGGAGCTATAAAATTGTTTGGAGAGCTTGCATTTGGAATACCAGTGTTACTATATGCAGACGATCCTGATCCAAAATTTAACATACCATTGATATTGATGGATGACTGCGAGTAAGAATTACCATAAAAATCAAAATTAAAGCCAATACCTATCGATCCCACATAATTATCATCTCCAGATAAATTACTATTTGACCCTTCAAGAAGTGTTTCTGCTTTAACAATAGGTGCTATAAATAAGAAGCTGAATAGTACAAAAATAGCTATGAAATAAACAGATAATGGACGTAAAAATGAAAACATACTGTCATTGTAAGGACAAATTTACACAATTACAACATTGAATTCTATTCAGATTATAAGCTAAGCGGTCATGCTGTCGAGAACTACGTACGCTCATTCCGACAGCATATTCGTATCATGTGTTAACTTCCCCAGTTAGTAAACAAGCCCACAGCAAGTTCCACATATAACCAGAGTATTCCCACAACAATTGCGAGGCCAACAAGAGCTTTTTGTTTTTGAGAAGATTTGTTTCTCAAGAACAGATCAATGCCTAAGCCAGCTATAAAAATAAGAACAGCCATCACAACAAAATCACTGGTACTCCATGGCCATTGCGCAATAAGAGGGATCAGTAACAATAATACTGTTCCCACTGTGATTCTTAATATACTTTGTTGCATGCTAATATCTTTTGTTTTCATAAAATCACCACCTTTCTTTATAAAAAAATTCTCACTTTTCTTCATCTTCTTTATATTCCAAAATATCACCGGGTTGGCAATTTAGCGCTTTACAGATTGCCTCAAGAGTTGAAAACCGTATAGCTTTTGCCTTACCATTTTTCAAAATAGACAAATTAGCCATAGTAATCCCCACTTTTTCTGTAAGCTCAGTAACGCTCATTTTTCGTTTTGCAAGCATCACGTCAATGTTGACTATTATTCCCATAAATCTCTTTTTAAACTGTTAAATCGTTTTCAGATTTTATATCAACTGCTGTTTGTAACATTTTTTCTGCAACAGCCACTCCAGTTGCAATGACAGTTGTCGCAAAAATAGCAACCATACCCAACATTATTGGTCCTGTCGGATCATCCCCTTGAAGCACAAATCGTATATATAGTATTGCTCCAACCAAAAATCCGATAATAGCAAGCGCACAATTTTTTATATTGCTTAGCATTTGTACAGCAACGGGTGAAAACACCTTATTTTTCTCTATATACCCTAGCAGTCTAAATGCATGATACAGTGCTGCAAAGAAGGGAATTGTCGCGATATAACAATACAGAACAAATGGATCACTATAAATTTGAATGAGATTTAAATTTGTAGCTCTCCCTTCTGTTTGAGGTAACCAGATCATAAGAGCTGCTGCTCCAAGTGCAATTGATATAAGAACAAACTTCAAAAATAATGCTGATTTTTGTTTCATATAATGAAATTCAATTAATAAGTTGATGATCTATTGTAACATTTCATTTATCGATTTTCAATAAATAATTGTTGAGTAATAATATGCTTTATAGATAATCAATATATATATTGCCACTTTTAAAAGTGTTGAAGATACTTTCTATGGATGATTTTTAACGCCTAATATTGTATTCTTTGCTCATGGATAAAAAAGAAAAAGCTTTAGAAATCTATAAACGTCTTTCAAAAGTATATCCCGATATCGTTGTAGAACTTGATTATAAGTCTCCTTTTCAACTCCTTGTCGCAACCATTATGGCTGCCCAATCTCGCGATGTTGTAGTTAATACGCTTACTCCGGCACTTTTTAAAAAGTATCCAACAATCAAGGATATGGCTGGAGCAAAAATAGAAGACATTGCAGCACTTATTAGCAAAGTAACTTTTTCTCAAAATAAAGCAAAAAATATTAAAGCATGTGCACAAATTATTATGGAAAAGCATGGTGGCGAAGTCCCAAAGTCTATGGAAGAACTCGACGCTCTACCTGGTGTTGCCAGAAAAACAGCAAATGTAGTTCTTGGTCATGCATATGGAATACCTTCAGGAATTGTTATCGATACTCATGGTATCCGTCTTTCGAATAAACTTGGACTATCTGATCAAAAAAAACCAGAAAAAATAGAACAAGACCTTATGGAACTACTCCCACAAGACAAATGGATTCACTTTGGCAGTATGCTCACACTACATGGCAGACATAAATGTGTAGCCCGTCCTCATGAGTGTGAAGACTGTCCTCTCGATGATCTATGCCCAGAATACCAAGGTTAAAAAATTGTGATATGAAGTAACTAATAGATAGTATTACAATCATGAAACAAGATAATTTAGAGAATCACCGGATTTATAAAATGTCTGTAGCTAGTGTCTATCCTTTTTATGTACAAAAAGCAGAAAAAAAAGGACGTACCAAAGCAGAAGTTGATAAAATTATTTGCTGGTTAACTGGATATTCTCAAAAAGAATTAGAAACTGTCCTTGAAAACGAAACTAACTTTGAAACTTTTTTTGCAGAAGCTCCAAAACTTAACCCTGCACGGTCATTAATAACAGGTGTGATCTGCGGCGTGCGAGTTGAAGAAATCAGTCATCCACTTATGCAAAATATCCGCTACCTAGACAAATTAATTGATGAATTGGCGAAAGGAAAGGCTATGGAAAAAATCTTACGCAAATAAGTATTGAGAATTAAAATAATGTTGATTCTCTTCCGCCTCCCGGATAATGATGGTGTGATATTCAAGATAGCTTGTGCCGCTATTGGTTATATTCTCTTTATGGTATTTTACGTATGCATCATCGTATATACTCAAAAATCATTGAATCTGCTATTACAACTTCCAGATCATTTGGCAGGTCTGAGGTTACTATTCAAAGCCAAATAAAAAGCATTCACAATAACTACTACGATTCCATATAAAATAGCAAAAGAGATAAAAGTTTCTTCTAAGCTATTTTGCAATGCCCACATTTGGTGCAAAACAAACACTGAAGTTATTACTGTATTGATAAGAATATTAATGATAACTGTTTTACTCATACAGTTATGATAGCAAAGAAGATGAGTGCTGCAAAGGTGCGACTCGAACTTCTACAGGATGCTCTAAATGATAATTAATACATGTTATACTTACCTCGAATATGAATCAATTTATACAATATCTAGATAAGATCCAATCTTTAATAAAATCTAAACAATATAATGATGCTTGGGTATTAGCGAATGAAGGATTAGTAAAAATAAAAGGCGAAGATAGATTCATGATGTATTATCAGATGGCAGAGATTGCTGCAAAAACAATGGTTTAATGCACTAGAAAAGATGGGATTTGTTATTCATTACCTAAATGGATTAGGTGGTGCTGGGCATACTAAATTTTCTATTAGATTACTAAAAAGGTATGGAAAAGAACAGTATCTGGAAGAATATGTAGCATTAGCAATAAAAAATTCTCCTCGTCATTTCTCAGCAAAATTATCTACTTTTCTATCTAGCCAATAAAAGTATAAAATGTCCTCAATCTGTTAAAAATATTTATAGTGATTTAGTTCCAATATCTTGAGAAAATCTGAATAAATAGCCATCAGGATCTTGCACTAATATTTCTCTGTTTCCTTTTAATATATTATTTACTTTGTACCAACTTTCAAATATATCTTTTCTTAATGGGTAATTATTATTTTTAAGTGATTGTACAATTTTATTTACATCGGTGACTTTCATTTGAAAATTTATTCCTCTCCCAAATGGATATTCAAATACTCCCGTGACATATTCGCCACTTTCGTTTGGTTCTAATTCCTGAATCATTATTTGACTTCCATTTAATGAAAGAAATGCAAAATTTGGATTTTGACGATCATACTCAAGTTTAAATCCAATAATATCTACATAAAAATGAAGACTTTTTTTAAAATCTGTTACATATAATTCTGGAAGAATTGAATTAAATTTCATTACATTATTATATCAGTGATGAAGAGTTTAAGACTTGTCACTATAGGTCTAAACGGTTCGAATCCTAACTGGGTTAGTTTATTCTAATTTAGACTGTATTATCAGCATAAATATAAACATTGAAGTATTCCGATAAGTCTAGAACCGATGAAGAAAATTATGGAAGTGTTTTGACTATAGCTTACTGTAATAGTCTGATCTTTACTGTCACTCCCGTCCGAATCCAGTTTTGCTGCGGGACTAGGATTCGAACCTAGATAAACGGATCCAAAGTCCGTTGTCCTACCATTAGACGATCCCGCAGGTAGACACTATTTTATCAAATGTAAGGCTAAAATACACCTTAAATCTGTAAAAGATATTGACATGGAAGGAAGAAATAAGGTACCTTAAGTATATTACCCATTCCAAATTATTATGAATAATAAAATACTTATTGCAGTCATTGGGATTATTCTTGTTGCCCTTGCTATATTCTTACTTATGAGAAATATGAATAGAGATACCATGTCTCCTACTGAAAATACACAAGAGCAAACGGCTCCACAGAGAAACTTAACTGGCTTTATAGAAGGTGATGTAACAGTGGAAGAAGATGGTGCTAAAGAATTTACCATTAACGGGACAAGCTTTTCTTATGATGTCCAACAGCTGAATGTTAAAAAGGGTGATAGAGTAACTATAACTTTCTCCAGTGTGAATGGCACACATGACTTTAATATAGATGAATTGAATGTTCATTCAGAAGTTGTCGATACTGGTGAAACTACCACCGTTGAATTTGTTGCCGATGAGGTAGGAACATTTGAGTACTACTGTTCGGTAATGAATCATAGAGAGCAAGGTATGGTTGGTTCACTTATTGTTACAGAATAACTTAACAGAAAGCCCTCTTTTATGGTACAATTACCTCATGAAAGAAGGTATTGTGCTCTTACTTGGCCGCCCAAATGTAGGTAAATCTACATTTGTAAATAATATTGTTGGCCAAAAAGTAGCTATTACTTCACCAAAACCGCAAACTACCCGTTTCCCTATTCAAGGGCTTTATTCTGATGAGCGAGGAAATATCATTTTTACTGATACACCAGGTATCTTCCAAAAAGCATCTGATTCCTTAGCTCGAAATATTAATGAACAGACTTTACACACTGTCAATCAAAAAGTTGATGTTGTGTTGTATATGGTTGACCCTACTCGTAAGCGTGACTTTGAAGAAGCAAGAGTACTCGGCTTAGCCCGCCAAATGAAAGCACCTGTAATACTAGTTTTTAATAAAGCAGACTTGAATCCTAAGTATATGGCCCAATATAAATATCTAGAAGAAGAATTTGCGGATGTATTTCATATTTCAGCTATAGAACAAAAGCATATTGCTCCCCTTATGAAACGTATTTTTGAACTTCTTCCAGAAGTAGAAGAATCCTCACTGCATTTGGAAGGATTAGTTCATCCAATCTTAAATATGGATAGTAAAACCTTTATTGCCGAGCTCATTCGCGAAAAGATATTTATTATGATGGGTGAAGAAATCCCATATACCATAACAGTAGTAGTGGACGAAATCGCAGAACGTGAAAACGGCATGCTGTATATCAAATCTCGCATCCTTACAACTCATGACCGCTACAAAAGTATGCTTATTGGTAAAGGTGGTCGTAAAATTAAAGAAATGGGCAGCTATGCTCGAAAAGAGATTGCGCTTGCCACTGGTAAAAAAGTATTCCTTGATCTTACAGTAGAAGTTGATGAAAACTGGCAAGATACTATTTATAGTTAATAAATGGGTTGTAGATAGCTCGAATTATAAACACGGAATTCATCACAATTTTCATTACATACGGTAAACTCTTCATTTGTATTAAAGTTTTTCATAATAATTGATACTGCCTCAGGATTAGTATTAGGTATTTGTCTATATAGAACCAGCCATTCACCATTATCAGTAACAAAAAAACTTTTACCAAATTGTAAAAGATTAAATGCATTTCTATCCTCTCCTGCATCTCTTTTTTGAATAAACCACTCTCTTGTTTCTCCTGTCGTGATATCTATTAATAGAAATCGGTCTTCTGTAGAAAGGAATAACCCATTATTTTGGTGAATAACTAGCGTTTCTTTAGTTGGATGCAGTTGAGCAGATACAACTTGCCAATTTTCATCTGCTAGATTAATTGTTTTACTAATAGCTCCTGTTTTAGCATCAATAATTTGAATAGATGCACCACTGGGTTTTGACATAAAAGCCTGAATTTCTTTCTGTTGATCTTGTTCAGACATTGATTTAAATCGCTCTTCATTAGCTTTCATAAATGCTTCAGTTTTCTCCAATACATTTTCTTGTTCAAGCTGTAATCCATATATCAGATCCTTTCGCATAGCAAATATAGATGTTCCTTCTGCGATAGGCAGTACTTTTCCATCAACTTCTAATGTAGATTTTATGGAAGTCCCTAAAACTTCATAGGTATACTTTAAACGGTTATTAAAAAACCCGGTCACATTTCCTCGTTCTTCACTTCCCATTACTCCACTTGTTGTTATATATTTCATGATGTTTTTATCTCCTCTTAGATCTTTTGAAAAATAGAATTTTTCATTATCTATCCACCCTGAAGAATATGGGAAAGCAGTATCTCGTAGTCCTACTTCTGCTTCAGCATCAGTTGCAGTGTAAATGGATGCAATTTTTTTTGATGCATGATTATACAAATAGAGAGTTGAATCACGAGTACCTACTGTTTGTAAAAAAAGGATCGGTAAATATGTTCCCTCGGGTGACCACGTAGATAAAAGTGTGACACCTTCCTTTAAAGATGGTTTTTGAAAAGATGTAATTTCGCTTTTAGTGGTTGAATCAAAAAAATGGAGGGTATCTTCTTGTTCGGAGGTGGTTACATATACAATTATATTATTCGTACTATGTTTTTTTGCATCGGGGGTATTTGTCTCAGTTTGCAAGTTCTGTTGAGAGGGCCTAGAAGTTGTAGATTCATTGAATTTTGCATCTGCATCTTGCGATTGTGAATTCAAATAAAATGTCTTAACGACAAAAAATATAGCTACAGTTAAAAAAATTGAAAGAGCTCCTACAATAATTAAAATCCTTTTAAAATTATCCGGCTTTACTTGAATGGAAGTTGAGTTATGTTGATAATACATATCAATACCTGCCTTTATCTGGTCAGGAGCATATCCTTGTTGTTGCAATCGGACCATAATCATTTCATCCGATTCACCATTCTGCTTTAGTTGCGATATAAGAGCATTTATATCCATCTAAATTTCATTATACTCATAAATAGAATTGTTTAGGAAACGTAAAATAGCTCCACATCTTGAAATATGCCATACTGAAGATATTATTCATTATAAACCCCAAATACGCCATGTTTCTTTTGCAAAGATATGGTTTAATTTCCATTAATCAAGATTTATCTGATTAACCGTGAGCTTACAATAGCAGCTTCTTTTTGATATAATTACCTTCACTGGTGGCCGTAGCTCAGTTGGTAGAGCACATGCCTGTGGAGCATGTTGTCGCGGGTTCGATCCCCGTCGGTCACCCATTTTAAGACATCTTCATCTAAATTCGACAAATAAGCCAGATCTGGTATCATACTTTATATGTCCCCAATTCAATTTGAAACAAAACTGGTACAAATTAAAGACTGGACCATTCTCCACCTACCACAAAGTGCAAGTGAAAAACTCCCCTCTCGCGGCATGACAATGGTTGCTGGCACAATGAATGGAGTTCCTTTTAAAGCTGTACTTGAGCCAGATGGCAGATATCTGTCTGATACGAAACCAAGCCATTGGTTTAAACCTGATCAAGAATTACTAAAGAAAGCTTCCGCAAAAGCAGGAGATACTGTCAAAGTTACCATTGAGCCTACAAAAGAATGGATTGAACCAGAAATCCCTGAAGATGTTAAAAAAACACTAGAATCTTCACCTAAAGCAAAAGAGATCTGGAAAGATATTACTCCTATTGCCCGTTGGGACTGGATTCGATGGATCCGAGCTGTTAAGACTCAAGAAACTCGCCAGAAACATCTAGATGTTATGCTTGATAAACTTAACAAAGGAATGAGGCGACCTTGCTGTTTTAATCGAAGTCTATGTAGCGAACCCTATGTATCAAAAAATTGGAAGCTTCTTGATCCAAACTAAAGAATTTGCAGACTACTTGAATATATTACCCACCCTAGTCCGAGTGCAATAAGCAGAAGTATAATACTTATCGCGATAAGTAAAACTGGTACCTGACTTCCCTGCTTAGAGGAGACTTCCGTTGAATGCAGATTTAAATAATATACTTTTAAACGATCTTCAATTTGTTCTTTTTTTGCCCCCTTCAATACAAGGAGATCGATTACTTTATCATCAGGTAGGCCTTGTTCTTTTAAAGATGTAATGTCTTGTAAAATGTCCATCATCTTTGATTGTATTGAGAAAAACAGGTGCTGTCAACGGAGCTATATAACGAATTCTTATTAAAGTCTTACACTGATTTGTTATAAATGAAATCACGAAGTCATATTCAATTTATATTATCAATTCCTCATATTGAATTATTTTTCCATGAATCCAAAAGAACTTGTACGAGTCCTGTTGATTGAAGACCAACCTAAAGACGCAAAACGCATAATCTCAATGCTCCAACAATCAGAAGGTAAATATATGTATTCTATAGATTATTGTACAGATCTACATACTGGAATAGAATTTTTCAAGAATAACGACAATATTGACGTTATATTATCTGATGTATTCTTTACTGGGAATAAACCTACATTTGAACTCCTCAAAAGGATCAAGTTTACTAAGCCAATTATTTATATTACTTCATCTGAAGAAAATTTAGCTATGGGGGCAATAAGAAGTGGTGCTCAGGATTATCTTATTAAGGGTAAATTTGATACAGAACTGCTTGTGCGTACGATTCAGTACTCAATTGAACGAAAAAAATTTGAGCTTGATTTACAAAGCATGAAAGAACGATTAAAGATCGTAACAGACAATGCAGCTTCTTCTCTTTTCATGCTAGATGAAAAGGGTATAACAACATTTATGAACCCGGCAGCAGAAGATCTAACCGGATTTACTTTTAAAGAAATTAATAACAAACCTTTATATAACTTTATTCAAAAATATTATCCAGGAAGTCCCTATGCAAATTCTGAATGTCCTTTGAAAATGGCATACAGCAAAAAAAAGGATATGAAAGGTGAAGCCTGGTTTACAAAAAAAAATGGTAATGTATTCCCTGTCTCATATGCAATCTCTCTTTTGCTTCATCATAATGCAATAAAAGGGGCTGTACTAGAGTTTCATGATATTACAGAACGAAAAGAGCTTGAACAGAGAAAAGAAGATTTTATAACCGCCACAAGTCATGAGTTGAAAACTCCTCTTACCAGCCAACGTGCCTTTATTCAACTTCTTGAACAAATGATAGATAAAAATAATGATTTTCAATATAAAAGATATATTAAAAAAATTGGTGATCAGACAGATAAACTAGCTAGGCTCGTAAACGACCTATTAGATGCTTCTAAAATCCAGGGTGGGAGACTTGTATTAAATAAGGAAAAATATAATATGAAAGATATTGTCCGTGATACGATAGAAGAAATTCAACAAACAACATCACATATGATAGTATTGAAAGAATCTTTAGATCGTCTTATCCACACAGATAAAGAACGTGTAAGTCAAGTTATTACTAATCTTCTCACCAATGCTATCAAATACTCATCAAAAGAAAAAAACATATATATTATCATGAAGGAAGACGATCACAAACTTGTCATATCGGTCCAAGACTTTGGTATTGGCATAGATAAAGAAAATCAAAAAAAATTATTCCAACGTTTCTTTAGAGCAAATGAATTGGTTGAACAAACTTTTCCTGGGCTTGGAATGGGGCTTTTTATCTCGCATGAAATAGTAAAGCTTTTGGGAGGTAAGATGTGGGTAGATAGCACCAAAGGAAAAGGTTCAACCTTTTCTTTTTCATTACCTATACAATAATTTATTGCAGAATCTTTACAATTGATAGTTACAATAGACCAGTATGGCTAAAATTCTCATAATTGATGATGACCCTGATATTTTAGAAGTCTTACAACTCACACTCCAAATGGAAGGCTTTGAAACCAAAACAAATCCGAGAGGGGAAGAACTATTTAAGGAAGTCAGTTCATTTCAACCAGACGTTATTATTCTGGATATACTTCTTTCCGGTAGCGATGGCCGTGTACTATGTAAAAAACTAAAATCAGAAATGGGTACAAAAAACATTCCGGTAATACTTGTTTCTGCTCATCCCAAAGCTAAAGAAACCATTAAAGAATCAGGTGCTGATGATTTTATTCCAAAACCTTTTGATATAGATGATCTGCTCACTAGGGTAGAAAAACAACTTACGAACTAATTTGACACAAAGGCCAATTATAATAAGGGCATGAATTCACTTCATAAGGAAATTCTTACTAAAATACACAGCCTGGATAAAAAAAAGATTGGGTTCTTTGATATCCAAAAATATCTGGGTACAACACACCCATTTCTGGGGTTAACCTCAGCACAAATTAAGACTGTATCTTCAGAATTTAAAAAAACGCATCCTTCAATATCATTTAAAGAACTTATTGAAGTCATTGATTCATTGTATAAAGGCTCATCGTTTGAAGAAAAAGTGTTAGGGCCAGCTTTACTCGCCCGATATCCTAAATATCTAAAACAGATACAACCTTCACATCTTGATCATTGGCTTGAACAGGTAGAAGGATGGGCAGAAGTTGATTCGTTGTGCCAGTCTTCTTTTGATAGTACTTTTTTCCTGGCAGATTGGGATACTTGGAATACTTTATTTTCCACATTAGTGCAAAATAAAAATATTCATAAAAGAAGAGCAAGTTTGGTGCTTCTTGTTAAACCTCTAAGAAACTCCAGAGATAAACGATTAGTACAAACTGCCTTTACGCATATTAACCTTTTAAAGTCAGAAAAAGAAGTTCTCATTACTAAAGCCATTTCCTGGCTTTTACGAGAGATGACTAAGCAAAATCGTGAGGAAGTAAGTAGATTTCTTGATCAGTATGCAAGCTCACTTCCAAAGATTGCGGTACGTGAAACACGAAAGAAACTTATAACTGGGAAAAAATGATTTACACAATCTTCATCTTTTTTCTTTACCATAAGTGCAGCATAAATGGAAAAAACTTTAATTCTTATTAACCCGGCAGCAGGACAAAATTTCTCGATACTACATTTTTTACAACAGCATATTGACCTTGCTCATAGTCCAATTGATATTAAAGTACTAACCAAACCAAAAGATATACAGACTATCTTTAACGATCCTTCTATAGATACATACAAACGCATTGCTGTATATGGTGGTGACGGCACTGTAACTAGTATTGCTGGCCATCTGTATAATAAGAATATTCCACTCATTATTCTGCCTGGGGGAACTGCCAATATCTTAGCAAAAGAGTTACAAATTCCAGAAAATATGGAAGGGGCAGTTAAAGCCATTACGAGCTCTGAAACTATATTAAAAAAAGTTGATGTTGGAGTAGCAAACAATATTCCATTTATGCTCAGAATTAGTACTGGACCTTTGGCCGATATGATCCTCAATGCAAATCAAAATCTAAAACAAACTGTTGGTCAGATTGCCTATGGTGTTAGTATGATTCAGGAATTACAAAACTCTCCCAAAGTTACATATTCACTTACAATAGATGGAAAACACATCGAAGAACAAGGCATCTCACTTATTATTGCAAACTCTGGCAATCTTGGCTTTGCTGGTTTTTCTTTCTTACCAACAATTACTATAGATGATGGCTTATTTGATATTTTTATTCTGAAGATGTCTGACTTGGGATATATCACATCAGTTCTTAAGGAAGCAATCATAGACAAATCCACTTCTCCCTTAATTCATTACCAGGGGAAACACATTAATGTGACCATTACTCCTAATCAATCTGCAATATTTGATGATACATCTTTTAAGCCACAAACATTTACGGCACACATATTACCTCAAGCACTAAAAGTTCTTATACCACAGACTTAGTATGTTGTTAACAAAAATTAAAAGTGTCATTACATATTGTTATATTGCTCTCATTCGTCTTTGGGATCACAGTTTGAGGAGGTTAACAGGTGCTCCAACAATGAAAAGAAGTGAAATTACTCCACATCTCTATTTAGGAGGGCAGTATTATAGACGAGGAATTAACACTTTAAAAAGGATTGGTATAACAGGAATTGTAAATATGAGAGAACATAGTATAAAAAATCAAAAAGGTATGGAAGAAATACATCACTTGCACCTCCCCACTAAAGATTTACATGCACCTTCTTTAGAAGATCTAAAAACTGGAATAGCATTTATTCAACAGGAAATAGGTAAAGGAGGCAAAGTATATGTGCATTGTCATTGGGGTGAAGGACGCGGACCGACTATGGCCATAGCCTATCTTATCAGTACAGGCATGCTCCTTGAAGATGCATTTATGCTCGTTAAACAGATACGACCATTTATTAAACCAACCAAACCTCAAATGGAACGCTTGAAAGAGTTAGAAAAGGCACTAATTACTTCTTAAACTGCTTGCAGCCTTGCGATAGATTCTTCTTTACCCAGCAACTCTATCGATTCATTGAGTGGTGGAGTAATTTTCTTTCCAGAAATTGCAACGCGGAGAGCCATAAAAAATTTACTGTTTGGAATACCAAGTTCTTTGGCCAGAGCTATCATCTCTGCACCGATAGTCTCTGCCTTCCATTCAGAAATAGCTTCCATCCTAGTTACCACCTGTGAAAGGAACTCCTTTGATTCAGAAAGATCTACTTCGTACTCTTTAGGTCGATTGAGTAAAAATGAAATAAGTGGATAATAATCAGCAAGTGTTTTAATTCGTTCTTTAATAAGTGGAACCGTTTTACTAACAAAAGATTCACTCAACTTTTTCTCTTTATAAAAAGACATAAGCTTTTCAGTAAGCTCTTCATCGGAAAGCTTCATAATATATTGTCCATTCATCCATTCTAGTTTGCGAGGATCAAAAGCTGGGCCAACTGGAGAAATTCTCTCCAAGGTAAAGACTTTAATAAATTCATCTTTATCAAAAATCTCTTTTTCTTCTGGGTGAGACCATCCCATAAGAGCCAAGTAATTAAGTATTGCTTCTGGTAAATACCCCTGCTCCAGATACCATGATGCCCAAACCGGGTTTTTACGTTTAGATAACTTGGTTTTATCGGGGTTTCTCAGAATAGGTAAATGAGCAAAGATCGGTAGTTCCCACTCAAATGACTCATACAATAAAATGTGCTTTGGGGTGGAAGAGATCCATTCCTCTGCTCGTATAACATGTGAGATTTCCATAAGATGATCATCTATTACAACAGCCAGATGATATGTAGGGAAGCCATCAGACTTCATAAGAACCTGGTCATCAATATTATTGGTATTGATTTTAATTTCACCACGAATTAAGTCCTGGAATACTACTTCATAATCTTCTGGCACATTTAAACGAATCACATATGCTGTACCTTTTTCTATTTCCTTCTTTACTTCCTCTTGTCGCGATAGGCAATGTTTATCATATTTAGGAACTTTCTTTTCTGCAATCATGCCTTTTCGTACTTCGTCTAATCGCTCTTTAGTACAGATACAATAATATGCTTTTCCTTTATCAATAAGCTCCTCTGCATGTTTTTTGTAAATATCCAGTCGCTCTGACTGGCGATATGGCGTAAAGGGACCTTTTTTATCTACGCTTTCGTCATAGTCTAAACCATATGCTTTAAATGAATCTAAAATCTTTTGTTCTGCTCCTTCTACATAGCGGGTACGATCAGTATCTTCGATACGAATAATAAATTTACCTTTGTGCTTTCTGGCAAATACCCAGTTAATATACGCAGTGTATAAATTACCAATATGTATATCCTGCCCTGTTGGAGATGGAGCGATACGTGTTCTTATCATGTGCTCTATTATACAAAGTTCTTCTCAAATCTTCATTTCAATTCAACATACGTGGTTTATAATGGAGCCATGATAGCTGAACACGATTTTTCTTTTTGTCCAAAGTGTAGTGGGAAAATGGAGTTAAAAGAAGCAAATTTACTTGTCTGTACCAACTGTGATTTGCATTACTATATAAATCCAAAAGCCTGTAATACAGTAATTATTACAAATGAAAAAGGTGAAGTGCTCCTCGTGAAGCGAAAATACGATCCGCAAAAAGGCTTTTGGGACTTACCAGGTGGCTTTGTTGATATTAATGAATCAATTGAAGAATCTGTCGTTCGCGAGATAAAAGAAGAGTTAGGAATTTCTTTAGAACATATACAGTATCTGACCTCTGTTCCCGATAGATATGAGTATAAAGGACTCAATTACCACACTATTTGTTCTGTGTTTACAGCTAAACTACATACAGATACTCAGATCAACATAGGAGATGATGTTGCAGAAGTGAAGTTTGTAAAACCAAAAGATATTGATTTTAGAAAGATAGCTTTTGACTCTATTAAACAACTATTGAGGTCATATCAAACTCGTGTTGTTCCAGAAGCTTAAGAGATATTTTTTCTACTCCTTTTTGTGAGTCTATATGCGCCATAAAGAGCAAAAAGGCCAGGTAATAATGCCATATTCCCATATTTAAATATCTGCTTCATATTTTCAGGGATTTCTGGAAGTGGATAGACATCTACCTGTCGTTGACGGATACCGCTCAGCGCTCCTTCTGAAGCGTAATCATTAAGGACGTTCAAAACAAACTCCAGGTTATTTGAAGAGCGTGATTGGTATGCATCGTTAATAAATTGTGAAGAAGCAATTGCCATCACATCTCCTCTTGTATCTGAAGTTGATTCGGCGGTAACAATAGACTCCTTAAATTGATTTTGTGTTGGTTCAGGGATCTGTTGTGGGTTTAATGTGAAATTATTGGACTGGGTCCAGGAATTTGGAGTCGAGCTTACCAAAGCTCTTATATTATCTCCTTCTGTAAGATTAATAGAAGATGCCCAAAGGTAAGAAAGCTGATTTATATTAGAAAAGTAACTTGCCTCTGAATTGTAATTACTTGTAGTAAGCCATAATGGGTATGGAAGGAAAACATTCAATCCTAGTGATTGATTTCCCATATTAATAAGCTCAGAATTTTGTGATAAGACTAAATTACTTTGTACATCAAGACCGTACTCTTTTAACAAAGAAACAAGTTTGCTTTGTCCAGCCGAAGCTGTAAGTTGCCTTGGATCAACTTGTACACCGTTTACAAAGAAAATGGCATTTCCTTTATTTGCGATATACTCTTTTATCGTTTGGACTTCTTGATCTGAATAGTCTCCTCCATCTTTGTCAAAAATAAGTGCCGTTTTAAAGTCAGTTGTAAGATTTAGTGGAACCGGTGTTGGTGTTGGAACTCCTTCTTCTGCCGGGGGCTGTTCTGGCGGAGAAATATACTCAATGGTAAACTGTCTTTCAGCTATTGCTTGAAATGTACTTAATGCACTGGGGAGCTGTGGAATAATTTGAGGCTGTTGTCCGATAATTGCTACACGTGGTAACGAATCTTGAGTTAGTTTATAAATTGCTGAGGTAATATTGTACTCCAAACTACCCAAGTCAGTAGCTTGTGGTAATGATTCCTGATTTTCACCCTGACTTACTAATATACCAAAATAAAAAGTGCTTAAAGCATAACTATCTTGTTGCAATTGAGAAAACTGGAGTTCCTGAATTCCTGCTGATTGTGCTTTTTGAGCAGCATCAGTATCTGTTTTGGGGTCCAGGATTTGTATCTCAATTCTGCCACTTGTTCGGTCGTACTCTTGCAGTAAATCTACAACATCTCGACGTAGCGATTGTAGTCGAGTTGGTAAATCGCCCGAAACAAAGAAAGTTATTGTAACTGTATTATCCAGGTTGTTAATAATCTTTTTTGTAGAACTAGAAAGTGTGTATGCTTTTCCTTTTGAAAGGTCCAGCCTCAAAGACACTGGTGCAAGAAGGATATTGGTCACGACAAAAAGAGCCAGAGCACCTACAATAACAAGTTGCATTTTAAAGCGGTCCAACCCTAACCATCTCATGATATGGACCTTGCGTAGGGCTTCAACAATTTTCTTTGTAAAAGGGATCTTAGTACGTTCCATGTTATGATCTTCGTTCTAAATCAATAATTGTAAGCAATAAAAATATTGCTGTAAAACTAAGGAAATAATAGATACTACGTAAATCTATTACTCCTTTCAAAAAGCTATTGACCTGCGTTATAGGACTTATATATACAATAAAATCGTGAATGAATGAAGGAAAGATGCCTGCAACAAAATCAGCTGAAACCACAATTAAAAAGAAAAGTGTTATAACAGATGCCAAAAAAGCAACTACCTGATTCTTTGTTTGTGAGGAAAAGAATAACGAAATAGCTATAAATGCCGATGCAACTAAGAGTTCTCCTAAGTATCCTGTTAAGAATTCTGGGATATATACTTTAGATCCAGCATTTGAAGTTAAGAAATGAAGCGAAAAAGGCAAACTTACAGTAAGGAGCAATCCAATTGCAACCAAAGTAAGTAAAGCTAAAAATTTTGAAACAACAATCTGTGTTTCAGAAACTCGTAAGCTCAGCAATACTTCCAGTGTATTATTCTTCTTCTCTTCAGCAATTGATCGCATGGTTAAGGCTGGTATAAAAATCATCATCAGCCATGGGATGATATCAAAAAAAGGTCTCAAAGAGGCAGATCCAGCGACAAAAATATCTTTTACAAACAGAAAGTTTGCAAATACGGCAAATAGTGTAATGACAATATAACCAATTGGGTTATTGAGATAAAATTGTATTTCTTTTTTATATAACGCTTTCATATTACTTTAAAATTTTTGGCGCTTTTTTTGATAGGCGCTTTTTTTTAGGCTTTTCTTCTTCTGTTGCTGCCTTTTTGACTAATACAGTAGGACTCATCAGGTTCTTAAAGAGCTTTTCGACTTCTCCTTTTCCAGTTGGTTTTTTACCATCGTATACTACCGCACCCTCTTTAATAATAACAAGTCGCGTCGCAATATCTTCTACTTCAGACAAAATATGTGTAGAAAAAATAACTGTTTTTTCTTTAGCAATCTGTTTAATAAGGTCTTTAATTTTATCCTGTTCCAAAGGATCAAGGCCGGAGGTTGGTTCATCAAGGATGAGTATATCTGGAGATCCAAGCAGAGCTGCAGCGAGTCCAACACGTTGTTTGTATCCTCGAGAAAGCTCTTCTATTTTAGTATCAAGGACATCTGACACATTCACATCTTCTGCAATCTTATTGACCGTTTCCTTATCTTGCACTTCTTTTATTTCTGTCATAAACCGGAGGTACTCTCGTACTTTCATTTCACCGTATAAAGGATTATTTTCTGGAAGATAACCTATATCATCCAGAACCTTAAGTCTATCTGTAATTGGATCTTTTCCATTGACTGTTACTTCTCCTTTTGTGGGTTTGATGAGACCAAGAATAAGGCGCATGGTTGTAGTCTTCCCTGCACCATTTGGTCCAAGAAAACCAATTATTTCACCTTTTTTTGCAGTAAAAGATATATCGTTTACTGCAGTTTTTGTTTTAAATTGTTTGGTGACAGATGTCAAAGAGATCATAGGTTCATTGTACTCAAACTTATTCTGAATCACATCCGCATTCTTCTCCACATTGGCATCCTCCTCCACAACAATAGATTTTTTTCATAGAAAGAATATTAACTTGGATATGACATTTAAGCATTGTAGAAAACATTTGTCAAGTAAAATTGAGCTCACTTTTTAAGAAGGTCTGGACGTTTTTCAACAGTCTGATTATAGGCTTCCTGTATCCTCCATCTACGAATTGCTTCATGATTTCCATGTGTGAGTATTTCTGGTATCACTTTTCCTTCAAATTCTTCTGGCCTCGTGTAGTGAGGATACTCAAGCATCTGTACTGTAGTAACATGTTTATCTTCTAAGGCGAGTAACACTTCAGTAGGTCCGACCAGATCAATGATTTCTTTTAATGGTACTTCAAAGAAACTTTCTTCTATAGTTGCCTTTTCTTTTTTTAATACCCCAGGCTGCAAGCGTACTATAGAATCTACAATAGCTGCAGCAGGAATTTCTCCACCTGTGAGGACATAATCACCAATAGAAATCTCTTCATCTACATCATCCCGTATACGTTCATCTACACCTTCATAATGTCCACAGACAATTATAAGATGATCTAGTTCAGCTAGTTCTAATGCTTTTTTTTGTGTATAAGTTGTACCTTTAGGTGAAGTCAATAAAGTAGAGGCATTTTCTCTTTTATTATCTGACTCTTTAGCTTTTCTGATTGCAGCTGCAAGTGGCTCGGGACGAAGTACCATCCCTGCTCCGCCGCCATATGGTCTGTCATCTACTGTGCCATGTTTATCGATTGCAAAATCACGAAGGTTAATAATCTCAATTTCTACCGACCCCTTTTCCTGTGCTCTTTTGATAATACTTTCATCAAAAAAAGTTTTTACCATGTTTGGAAAGAGGGTTATGATAGATATTTTCATAGTTCCATTTTACAATATATTGGCTTGTATAAAAGATATAACTTGTAAAAAATATGTATGAATTACAGATAAGTATGATATCGTATGAAAAAAATAATTCTTAACCTCATCACAATCTATCAGAACACTTCATTTATATATGAAGGCGTGTTTAAATTTCTGTTTAATACCAATGCCGGTTGCAGATTTACACCAACTTGCTCGAGATATACTTATGAAGCAGTCGACAAGTATGGAGCTTTAAAAGGAAGTTATCTTGGATTAAAAAGAATACTGCGATGTAATCCATGGAGCAAAGGCGGTTTTGACCCGGTTCCAGAATCCACTTGACACACAGGAGTATAATAAAAGTATGACATCTCCTCAATTCTCCAAAACAAAAGAACAACTTAAGCAAGAACTTGACCCCGAAACCTATCGTATTACCCAGGAAAAAGGTACTGAAGCTCCTTTTACTAATAAGTATGACCATCACTTTAAAAAAGGAATGTACTACTGCAAAGTCTGTGGAGTTGATCTCTTTACTTCGGATACAAAATACGACTCAGGCTGTGGTTGGCCAGCATTTTGGGATCCAGTTTCTAAAGACGCCCTCAAATATAATGCAGATAACAGCTTTGGAATGAGACGTATTGAGGTGACTTGTGGAAATTGTGGCTCTCATTTAGGGCATGTCTTCCCCGATGGACCAACAGATAAAGGAGGCCAAAGATACTGTATTAATTCTGCTTCGTTAAATTTTAAGAAAAGAAACTAAGGAAGTTGGTTAATGCATTGTGTATATTTTTTACTATTAAACTGAAGGATAACTATATGTTCTAAAAGATTATGATTATTCCTAGAATTTCTTTCTATAGAAACAACACCTATTCGATCAAATAGAATTGTTGAAAAATCACTTTTATCAAGAGTAAGGAATAATTGTCTATCAGCAAATTGTTTTAATCGTGAAATAATAAGGATATCTCCTAATGGAATTCGAGGATTACCTTTATGAGAGTAAATGCGAGATATATCATAGCTATTTTCAATTGTTTTTTTGAAAATATCTTGATGTTCAGTAATTACATAAAATCTATCAAAGTTTAAAAAAATATTCTTCTTTTTCATGTCATCAGACAAATAATCATTTCTCATAAATTCGAGTTTTACAATTGAATCAATTAGAAAAGGATTATTTTCGAATACATTTAAGAATGTTTTAAAATACTCCTCATTTGTAAAGCATGAAATTAATACATTAGTATCTAGCACTAGTTGCTTATCTTTAATTAACGCAGTCAGTTGGGGATTATAATACGCGGACATTTGGATCAACTTTACTCTCATAATCCTTAGTTTCAATTTCTTTTTGGACCATCCTTATTACTTTTAATACTTCTTCTAACGATTTTGTTCCTGCTTTTTCTAATACTGGCTTATTTTTTCTTCTATTTTCTTTTTCCATATAATCATTTTAACATAGGAATTATGTCATTTAGTAAATTTTGGGTAAAGGATATATACACTTGAAATCTTTCAAACATAGCTCTATAATAAAAATTAGCACTTAACATTTTTGATTGCTAATACACCTATGCAAATGAACTACGAGCCACCAAAAACACAAGGTGATCCGCTCGAACTCTATACAATTAATTTCACCGAAACTGCCAGAAAAGGGAAACTTGATCCGGTAATTGGACGTGATAATGAAATACGTCGTGTTATTCAGATTCTTTCTCGGCGCACTAAGAATAACCCCGTTCTGTTGGGTGACCCTGGTGTGGGGAAAACGGCAATTATTGAAGGGTTAGCACAACGAATTGTGGCTGGCGATGTTCCTGATACCTTAAAGAATAAAGAAGTGGTCTCACTTGATTTGGCTGGTCTTTTGGCTGGTGCTGCATTCCGAGGTGAGTTCGAACAAAGACTGAAAGACTTAATCAAAAAAATTACAGACAGTGATGGAAAGTATATTTTATTTATCGATGAGCTTCATACATTAGTAGGTGCTGGTGGTGCACAAGGTGCCGTGGACGCAAGTAATATGCTCAAACCTGCTTTAGCTCGAGGTGAGCTTCGCTCTATTGGTGCCACCACTCTTAAAGAATACAGACAATATATTGAAAAAGATCAGGCTTTAGAGCGCCGCTTTCAACCAGTTTTCATCGATGAACCTTCAAAAGAAGATTCTCTCGCTATTCTACGAGGAATTAAAGAAAAATATGAAGTACATCATGGAATTAAAATCTCAGATGACGCACTTATCGCAGCAGTAGACCTTTCTACTCGATATATCACCGATAGATATTTACCCGACAAAGCAATAGATTTGATTGATGAAGCTGCTGCTTCTACTAAAATTGAGATAGACTCCATGCCTACTGAACTAGATGAAATAAGAAGAAGAATAATGCAGCTTGATATTGAACTTGCAGCACTAAAACGAGAAAAAGACCTGGAAGAACGTAAGCAAACTCTTAAAAATGAACGAGATGAACTTCAGAAAAAACTAGATGATTTAAAAGAAAAATGGGAGAAACAGAAAAAACTTATCTCGGAACTTCAAAGTAAACGGGTTGAACTAGATAAACTGAAAGTCGAATTAGAAAGAGCACAACGCGATGTTGACCTAAACAAAGCAGCTGAGCTTCAATATGGAAAAATTCCTGAAATTGAAAAAGAAATTAAAGAAGTTGAGAAAAAATGGAATGAAATCCCAGAAGAAGATCGTCTGCTCAAAGAACAGGTTGATGAGGAAGATATTGCCCGCATTGTTGCCCGGTGGACGAATATCCCCGTTACGCGACTTCTTGCCACCGAATCTGAAAAACTTGTTCATCTGGAAGATGAGCTAAAAAAACAGGTCGTCGGCCAGGATGCCGCACTTCACAAAGTAGCAAACGCAATACGCCGTTCTCGTGCTGGCCTTTCTGAAGAAAATAGGCCAATTGGATCATTCTTATTTTTGGGTCCAACTGGTGTAGGTAAAACAGAAACAGCCAAAGCACTTGCATTCGCTCTTTTCAATGATGAGCAAGCAATGGTCCGTATAGATATGAGCGAATATCAGGAACAACATACCATTGCCCGACTTATTGGTGCACCTCCTGGCTATGTTGGATATGAAGAAGGAGGGCAGCTTACAGAAGCAGTAAGGAGAAGACCATACTCTGTTGTTCTTTTAGATGAGGTGGAAAAAGCCCATCCACAAATTTTTAATGCATTCCTTCAGATTCTCGATGATGGACGTATTACAGATGCAAAGGGAAGAACTGTAAGCTTTAAAAATACTATTATTATCTTAACCTCAAACATCGGAAGTGAGATTTATGCCCAAACTGGAAACGGCAAAGAACGAGATGAGCAAATAATGGATCGGGTTAAAGCTCACTTTAAACCAGAATTTATCAATAGGCTGGATTCTATTGTGATGTATAACCCTCTTGACGAACAGATGATGGAAAAGATCGTGAACATCCAGCTTCAGGAAGTTGAAGAACGCTTAAAAAAGCAAAGTTATAGATTTGAGTCTACCAACAGGCTCGTAGATCATTTACAAAAGGTTGGAATTGACCCTGTATATGGCGCTCGCCCACTCAAACGTATAATGAATGAATTGGTTGTTGATGAAATTGCACTACAGATAGTGGAGGGGAATATCAAACCGGGAGATAAAGTTATTGCTGATTATAAAGCAGGAAAAATAGATATATCTGTTGAGAAGCCTAATTAACTACAGCCAATCATTGTGAAGGAACATAATGACCAGTCCAAGTGAGATGATGCCAATAAAAATCATGATCCCTATAAAGGCATACAGATTGTTTGCATATGGCAAGGTAACGTTCATACCGTAAATACTTGCAACAATAGTCGGAATAGTGAGAATAACAGTTACTGAAGTAAAAAAACGGATTACTCTATTCGTGTTATTGGTGATGATCGTAGAATACGCATCACGGATATTTACAATGCTCTTTAAGTTCTCCTTGGAAAGCTGAATAAGCTGATCGTTATTTAGGAATAAGTCTTCCATAAGGTCACGATCTTCTTCATACAACCTAATATAATTATGTGAAAGTAGGTTATTCAGTACTGCATTGGTACGTACGAGTGCTAAATGAAAGTCATTTAAAACCCGCTCATATCTTACAAACTGTGCAATATCTTGGTTACTAATCTTTTCAATTTCATGAGCACTACTACTAATCTGTCGGCTGATTGTATGTAAATGAGAACTGTATGAAGTATTAATAATGCCAAAAAGCTGGAGGAATAATTTAGTCTTCTGGGTTGTAAAGAAAACACTTCTTAGAAATCCTTCTAAAATAGGAAACTTCTCTCTCGTAATAGTTATAAAGCATTCTTTTCCATAGATAAATAAAATTGGGGAGGTTGTGATCTGTTTTTCTTTTGTAAAAGGGTATCTGCTAAAAATATATGCAATCCCTTCCTCTACCTCCATACGAGGGACTTCATACGGATCGGTTGCATCAATAAGCAAACTTTCATCGAGGTTAAATTGTTCTTTAATCTGCTTTAAATCTTCGGAAGTAGGTTCTTCAACATGAATCCAGGCGCCAATGCGGAATTTATCTAGCTTTTGAAGAGTTTTATCGCGGAGGTTTCTATAATAAATAGTAATCATAATTTTTTATTAATAGCCAATGTAGAAGTTTACATAAGGTTATATAATATTTTTAACAGTTTCTGCAAGTTCTGCAAGCTCTTTTTTTGAAATATCCTTCACATCTGTAAATTTGAACCCATTAATGTGTCCTTCCATCTGTGGAATAACATGAATATGTGCATGTGGAACTTCCTCTCCTACGGTAACAAAGCTTATGAAATCTGCTTCGAGCGCCTTCTGGAGCTTCTGTCCAACTTCCTTTGCAACTTCAAAATAACGTCCAAATTCTGGGACATCATACACCCATCGATAGTGTTCTTTTGGAATCACGAGTACATGACCTTTTGCTCGAGGAAATACATCCATAAATGCCAAAAAAGATTTATCTTCATATACTTTATAGCTAGGCATTTCTCCCTTTACAATCTTACAAAAGATGCATGTTTCTTCCATACACTTGAATATTACACTATAATGTAACTATTGACAATGCTTTTAAAGAATGTATGATGGTGTATGAGAGATTAATTTGGTGAGCTTCATGATTATTAATTCATAATAATTTGTATGAAAATCCACGTTCCGGCTTACATACCTTCTGAAATGAAACAGTTATACGAAGAAAACTATCGACTAGTAACTCACGATACAGGTCGCCTCATGCTTCTTGCAGGAGACCAAAAGGTCGAACATTTAAATGATGATTTCTATGGCCCAGATATTGCCAAAGAAGATAACGATCCAGAACATATTTTCCGTATTGCAGATAAAGGCAATATTGGCGTTTTTGCAACTCAACTTGGTATGATCGCAAAGTATGGCCCAGATTACAAAAATATCCCCTATATGGTGAAGCTCAACTCAAAATCTCATTTGGTTAACACAGAACAATCAGACCCGCTTAGTATGGCCTGGTACGGTATTGATCATGTTATGGAGCTTCGTGAAAATAGTGGACTGAAGATTGCAGGTATTGGCTACACCATTTACTTAGGAAGTGAGTTTGAAGCACAGATGCTTTCTGAGGCAGCTCAGCTTATATATGATGCTCATACTGCTGGATTAATTACTGTGCTCTGGATTTATCCACGAGGTGAAGCTGTTCCAGATGAAAAAGATCCTCATCTTATTGCTGGCGCAGCTGGCGTTGCAGCATGTTTAGGTTCTGACTTTGTAAAAGTCAATGCACCAAAACAAGAAGGTAAAAACTCAGCCGAGCTTCTCCAAGAAGCAGTTGGCGCAGCAGGTAGAACCCGAGTTGTGTGTGCAGGTGGATCTTCTACTGATGCTGAAAAGTTTCTTAAAGGATTATATGAACAGATACATGTTGGTGGTGCAAGTGGCAATGCAACAGGCAGAAACATTCACCAACGACCTCTTGCTGAGGCAGTAAGCTTTACAAATGCAATTTATGCAGTAACCGTAGAGGATAAATCTGTTGAAGAAGCTATGAAAATTTATAATGAAGGAGCAGCTACAAAACAAGAATTTTCTGAAGGAAAATCTGATATAGACTAAACACATAGTTAACTAAAGAATGACTATGTATTCATTATCAATTACGCATAATATTCTATGAAACGAATTAAAGTTGGATTAAACGGATTTGGACGAATCGGGAGAGCATTTACACGTATTTCTACTCTGCGCGATACATATGAAATTGTACATATCAACACTCGAAAGACTGCAAATGAAATGTTGGCATATGTCTTGAAACATGATTCTGTATATCGAACATTTGATAAAGATGTTAAAGCTGTAGAAAAGGGTATAGAAGTTAATGGCAAATTAATTACTACTTCACAGACAGATGATCCAACAGCAATTCCCTGGGGCGAACATGATGTAGATGTGGTTATAGATGCCACAGGTGCATTCACTAAAAAAGCTGATTTAGCAAAACATCTCACAGACAGTGTGAAAAAAGTTATCCTTACTGCTCCTTCTAAAGATGATGAGACAACTCATGTCGTTTTAGGCGTTAATGACGATAAAATTGATTGGCAAAATGAGCAAATAATCTCAAATGCATCTTGTACCACAAACTGTGCGAGTCCTATGTTTAAAGTATTACAAGATGCTTTGAAAGTAGTTTCTGGTACTCTCACCACAGTTCATGCTGTTACTATGACTCAAGCAATGCTTGATGATACTGGTAAATCTTTTGATAGATCTCGTTCTGCAATGCTTAATATTGTTCCTTCAACATCTGGAGCAGCAAAAGCTGTTGCTAAGACCATCCCTGAATTGCTGGGGAAAATTGAGGTGGGTTCCATCCGCGTTCCGGTCCCTACTGGTTCGATATCTATTATTGGAGCTGTTGTCGAGAAACAAACCTCTGCTGAAGAAGTGAATGAGCTTTTTAAACAGGCTTCGGACAACTCAATGAAAGGTATTCTTTACTATACAAATGAAACATTAGTTTCCTCAGATTACATTGGCTCACCTGCCTCATGTACGTTTGATGCAAACTATACCAAAGTAATTAATGGAAATTTTGTTCAGATATATGGTTGGTACGACAACGAATGGGGCTACTCAACAAGGCTTGTCGATCTTGTTGAAAAAGTATCTGATTATGTCTAATTGTTAGCATATATGCACTTATCTCAAATACGATTTATTGATGAGAGACAACCTAAAAATAAGCGGGTACTTTTAAGAGTAGACTTTAATGTCAGTCTCAACCCAAATTCGCTGACAATTGCAGATGATGCCCGTATCAGGCAAGCTATCCCAACAATCCAACTTCTTCTCCAAAATAATAATAAGATCATTATTGCCTCCCATCTGGGTAGACCAAAAGGCGAACCTGATCCGAAATATTCTCTGCGTATAATATGCAATCAACTAAAAAAATACCTTCCCGATAATACGATTACACTTATTGATGACTTTATCACTGACAAAAGTAATACAATTGCGAAACAATCTTCAAAGCAGATTATTGTGTTAGAAAATACACGGTTTTATCCTGGCGAAAAAAAGAATGATCCAGATTTTGCAGAAAAACTTGCTTCCTTGGCTGATGTGTTTGTGAATGATGCCTTTGGCGTATCTCACAGGGCAGATGCCTCGGTTGTGGGTGTCACAAAATTTCTTCCTTCATACGGGGGACTACTTCTCAAAAAAGAGATTGAGATGATTTTGAAAGTAACAGACAAACCAGCGAAACCTGTTGTTGGCATTATTGGTGGATCCAAAATTTCAACCAAAATAAATATTATAGATAAACTCATGCTTCTTACGGATCATCTTATTATTGGAGGGGCACTTGCAAATACGTTTCTTTTGGCGAAAGGATTATCTGTTGGAACCAGTCTTGTTGAAAAAGAAGAAACAGGTATTGCTAAAGCTCTTATGAAAAAGGCTGATAAAGAAAAATGCTCGCTTATTTTACCTCTTGATTGTGTAATTGGGAATCCACAGGAATTGGAACATGGAGGTACAATCTGCAAAGTGACAGAAGTACCTGCAAAAGGAAATATATTAGATATTGGACCAGAAACGCAAGCAAAAATTGGTGCTATTATTTCAAAAGCAAAAACAATTATCTGGAATGGCCCAATTGGGTATTTTGAAAATTTGCACTATAGACACGGCACCGATTTTCTCTATTATGCAATTACAGAAAATACAGAGGCAGTATCGGTAATTGGTGGTGGCGATACGCTTGCTGCAATTGCTAAAAAAGAATATATAGAAAAGATCACCCATATTTCAACTGGTGGTGGTGCTATGCTTGAGTTTATAGAAAACGGCACTTTACCTGGTATTGAAGCACTCATAGAAAATAAGAAGAAGCATAAAGATTTATAATTTTTACCTAATTCTTATAAAGATTAATTATTATTCTCTCAAACCCTATGGATAGAAACTTAGCTCTTGAATTTGTACGAGTTACCGAAGCTGCAGCAATTGCATCAGCAAAGTGGATTGGTCGCGGAGATAAAAAAGGAGCAGATAAAGCAGCAGTTGACGCTATGCGGACTCGATTTAACCAAGTAGATTTTTCAGGAACTATTGTAATTGGTGAAGGGAGCAAGGATGAAGCGCCCGAACTATATACTGGTGAGAAAGTAGGCAAAGGTACTGGTCCGGAGATGGATATCGCTGTTGACCCGCTTGAGTGTACTGACAGTGTGGCATATGGGCGATATAATGCACTCACGGTTATTACTACTGGTCCAAAAGGAAGCCTCCTTTCTGCTCCAGATACATATATGGATAAAATTGCTGTCTCAAAAGAAGCAAAAAGCGTTATTGATCTTGATGCGCCGGTTAAAGACAATATTACAAAGGTTGCTAAAGCTCTCGGAAAAGATATTGAAGAACTAACCGTAAGTATGCTAGATAGACCCCGACACGAAAACCTAATCAAAGAAGTAAGAGCAACTGGTGCTCGTATACGGTTAGTAACAGATGGAGATGTTGCTGTAGCTGTTTCTACCTGTTTACAAGAAAGTCCTATTGATATGCTTATCGGCAGTGGTGGAAGCACGGAAGGAGTACTTGCTGCTGTTGCTTTGCGTATTCTTGATGGTGAGATATTAGGTCGCTTTAAACCTCGAAACGAAGAGGATAAGAGGAAACTACAGGAAATGGGTCTCAACGATACACAAATATTGACAGCAAAAGATATGGCAAAAGGAGATTTACTCACCTTTACCGCAACAGGCGTTATCGATGGGCCTCTTCTCCCAGGTGTTGTTTTTACACCAGAGACAATAATAACTCAATCTGTTGCAATGAGGAAAACCTCAGGCACTGTGAGGTATATTATTACTCATCACCAAGAGGAGTAATAGTTATTCTTGTCGTAAAGCATTGATATCTGTAAGTATCTCTTGGGCATGATCATCTGGCTTGACCTGTTCGTATACTTTACGAATAATGCCTTGTGGATCGAGAATATATGTAATACGTAGTATTCCTTCATACGTTTTCCCCATCATTTTCTTCTCTCCCCATGCTTCATACTTTTTAATAACCTCCCCTTCCGTATCGCTCAACAGAGTAAAATTTAAATTATATTTTTCAGTAAACTTTTTATGTGATGCTTGTGTGTCTTTTGAAATTCCCAATACTACTATCCCTTGTGCTTTCAGAACTTCAAAATGATCACGGAATGAACAAGCTTCTTTTGTACAACCAGGTGTATCATCTTTTGGATAGAAGTATACAACCACCCAGCTTCCTCTGTATTGAGTAATGTTATGATTTTTTCCATTGTGATCTGGCAGGTTAAATTCTGGTGCCTGCATTCCTATTGGTAAAGGCATAAATAAAATAATTAATTAGTAATACTGTTCTTACGATACTTTATCATATTCTTTATTCTATTTTGTAATTATGAATATAAGATAAGAATACGTTATTAATTTATTATTTATCTATGCAAGATCAAAACCATTTAGCAGAACAAAGAGCGAAAGATCCTTTTGTGGCAGGAGTTGTGGGAGCTGCAGCAGGTATTGCACTTGGATCGGCAGCAACTCTTTACTTATCTAACAAAGATAATAGAAAGAAAGTCATGGAGAGGTTAGATGATGTTAAGAAAAAAACACAGGATTCATTTAACCTACTCAGCAGTAGAGCGGAACACACAAAAGATAACATCCAAGATAAAGCTTCTAAAAAGCTTAAAAACAATGGATCAATCGCACTTTGATTTAAAGTACCGTACATGAGTCATAAAACCGAGGGTCATACCTCGGTTTTTTAATTAATTATTTCTACAACTATATTTACTGGCTCCGGAGAAGAAACACGAACAATATCTTTACTCTCTTCAATTGAAGGAAGCTGGCTTTTCCCTACAACCTCTTCACCTTTCATCCAATATAAAGTGAGATTCTCAAAAGTATTCATATTCCAAAAACGCTGATACTGGTAAGAAGGAAAAATAAAAATCATGCCATCAAACCCTGTTACTGGTTTTCTGACAAACATAAGTCCCTTTTGCCATCTTGCTGGAGTATCAGCTACAATCAGTTTATATACTTTGCCTTCTATTTCCACCTCTCTTACTTCATAATTCTCCCACAGTGCATCTTCTGGCTGAGTGTGTACCCTTTGTTTCTGCATATATACATATCCACCCAGTACAATTAACAGAATCATCAAAACTATACCAATCAGATATTGTTTCTTCATGTCACTTTAATAATACTAGATAGAATGGCAGAAATTCGATATACTTGGGCTAATATATGAATCCTGACAACAGCCAATCTAATACAACGCTATCTCTTTGGCGAAATATGATTATTTACAGTCTTTTTGTCTATATAGTTGTTGCTCTTTACTATTTTGTACAAAGAGGTACTTTTAGTTTATTCATAGCAAATAGAGTAGCAGCTGATGTGAGCATTCTACTTATTGGCCTCTCGTTTGCACTAAGCGGCCTATGTTACTTCTGGAACTTCGCTGATCACTTTATCATTTACCGTAAACATCTGGGAGTTATTGGGTTTATATATGCATTATTTCATACCTATTTTGCATTATTTATGTCTTCTCGCGCTAAACCTTATGTGATCTATTACCTTCAGGAAGATCGCCTTATACCTTTTCTCAGCGCTGTGATCGCAATTATTATGTATGCGGGAATGGTTTATATTTCTCGAAAATCTATGGTCCAGAAGTTAGGAGGTAAACTCTGGAGACAGTTGCTACGGCTGGGATATATTGCCTATGCCCTCTCAATTTTACATTTTGGAATGCTACTCTATACTGATTGGTTAGAATGGCTTTTGGGTGGAGGAGATTCATTATTCCCACCTTTCAGTATTTTTGTCTTTGTAGCAGGAGTAAGTGTGATAGTTCTTAGAATAGCATTATGGATTTCTCGTTTAAAAAATAGTACTCAAACCGCAAATGAACAAACAAATTCTCAACCACTTCAAGAAGAAAGACCTAATACTGTATAAAGCCGCCATGCAGCATGGGAAAACAATAGTGAAAACTGAGTCTGACAACTATTTTGCTTCACTTTGTGAATTAATCATTTCACAACAGCTTTCTGTAAAAGTAAGTGATGTAATCTATAACCGGTTTAAACGACTACTAGATGATGTCATTGAACCAGAGCGTGTGCATACACTTTCTGTGGAAGAACTTCGTGCACTTGGTATCTCTAATGCGAAAGCTAAATATATCTTAGATTTAGCAGATAAGGTGATTACCAAACAAGTACACCTTGAATCATTAAAAGATATGACAGAACAGGAAGTGATTGATGAGCTGACTAAAGTAAAAGGCATAGGCCGTTGGACAGCTGAGATGTTTCTTATGTTCTCATTGGGTCGAGAAGACTTATTCTCAACAGGAGACCTTGGACTTAAACGAGCTATTGAAAAACTCTACCAGATTAAGGATCCGACAGTTGAGAAACTGCTTGAGATAAGCGAAAACTGGAAACCTTACCGGACCTATGCTTGTCGTATCTTGTGGAACTCACTTGATAATACCTAATTTCCTATAGTATTGTATTTTCGATACATTTATATATAATTTGAGTTAGTCATGAGCTGTATATAGCAGAAAGGAGTGTAAGGATGAAATGGCTAATTCGCTGTATCGGGAAAGTGATACCAAACTGCCCTCTATGTCATAAGAACGACTTAGTAACTGAAGTCAACTATGGCTTGCACAAATGTTGGCGATGCAAGGCCACTTTCTGATCGAAGATGACAGCTCATCCCTGGATCGATACTCACTACATATACGCCACACAATGCGGTGTGCTGGTATATTACAAGGTGTCGGTCCGGGGAAATTGTCCTTCTTTTTGTAAATAATTACTTTCCTACGTTATGTTTGTATAATTCTCATATGCAAAAAACTTCAAAATTACTTTTTGTTATACATAAACACGCCGCAACCAGACTTCATTATGATTTTCGACTGCAAATTGGAAAAGTTATGCCATCTTGGGCAATACCGAAAGGTCCAACCTTAGATAACTCCCTGAAAAGACTTGCTATGCAAACAACAGATCACAGTATGGAATACCGTAATTTTGAAGGTGTTATTAATGAAGGAAAGTATGGTGCCGGACCAGTGATGATCTGGGATGAAGGTTATTACCTGCCAGAGATTGAAGTTTCAAAAGGTGTTCGTGAAATTATTAAAGACTATGATGAAGGACAAAAAGTCGTGAAAGAAGGGCTTAAAAAAGGAGAGCTGAAATTCACTTTATTCGGTAAAAAGATTCAAGGCTCATTTGCTCTTATTAAAACGAAAGGATTTGGCGGGCCAAATGCCTGGCTTCTTATTAAACATAAAGATGAACATATAAAAGAAGGCTATGATGCCAATGACTACGATTTTTCTGCTGTCAGTGGAAAAAGTATGGAGGAGATTAGAAAAGAGGCCTAACTTGTCGAGAAGAAGAGATTGATCTTGAACTACTGGCGAATACTATTTGGGCATATTGGAATAATCAACTAACTGATAAAAATTATTTTTATAACTCTATAAATAATATAATAGCTATTAAGTATATCTACTAAATTTCTGTTCATTTAACAAGCACTCTATATTTTCTACATTAACGCTGTTACATTTTGTCTTCTCTTACAAATATTCCATAAAATTGAGCTTATCAGCGTTCATTTGTATGAAATAGTTGTACATTCCCAAATAAAGAGTAAACTTCTAGTTAGAAGGATAATATATGCCAAAATCGTTACATAAAACAGAACAGGAGCGAGATTATGCAGAAGCGATCGTAGAAACCGTACGAGAACCGCTCGTTATTCTTGATGAAAAACTCCGAGTGTTAACTGCCAATAGGTCTTTCTATAAAATTTTCCATGTTACTAAAAAAGAAACAGAAAAAAAGTTAATTTATAAGTTGGGAAATGGACAATGGGACAATCCAAAACTCCGTTATTTACTAAACGATATCATACCTAACAAGTCTTTTTTCCAAGATTTTGAAATAGAGCATGATTTTCCGGTTATTGGAAAAAGAATTATTCTACTCAACGCACGTAAGGTAGTTCAGAAAAACAGCAATGAGCCAATGATACTTTTGGCTCTGGAAGATATAACTGAAAAAAAACATATAGAACAACAGAAAGATGACTTTATCTCAATTGCATCACATGAACTAAAAACTCCAGTCACGAGTATGAAAGCATATACACAATTATTGCAAAAACATCCATTAATCACGAGTGATAAAAAAGCGTCCTCAATGCTTGCTAAAATGGACTCACAGATGAATAGATTAACTGAACTCGTTGCATCATTTATGAATGTATATAAAATGCGCACTGGGCAACTTCGATTAAAAAAAACTCGATTTCAATTAGAGGAACTGATTGCTGAAGTTGTAGGTAATTTTCAATACACAATTAGTTCCCATATTGTAGAACGAACAGATAGTACTAAAGTAAAAGTTTATGCAGATAAAGCACGAATTCATCAGGTACTCGTAAATTTAGTTTCGAATGCAATTAAATACTCACCTGAAGCAAAGAGAGTTTTAGTTTCACAAAAGCCAGAAATCGGTAGAGTTACTGTTTCTGTACAAGATTTTGGTATGGGTATTCCTCAAGAGGAACAGAGCAGGATTTATGAAAGATTTTTTAGAGCGAAAGGTAAAAAAGAAAGTTCCATTTCTGGGCTTGGACTCGGACTTTTTATTTCATCAGAGATTGTTAAACAACATGGTGGAGAATTATGGGTAAAAAGTATAGAAGGTAAGGGCTCAACTTTTTACTTTACTTTGCCGATTAAAAAATAAATTGTTTATTAATATAGAAGTAACTTCTACGCAAAACACTATCGGTTACTTACATGACTACTACATTGCTACCTTGATTAAGAACTATAATAAGTTAAACAGATCGATTTATAAATTAGTTTGAAATTTTCATTATTAAGACTTTTCCTTAAATATTAAAATACTATATTATGAAAACAAAAAATAAAACAAACAAACCTACAGTAATTTCTTACGATAAACCAGTTGATAACGGTACTTACAAACAAGATATGGAAGAAATGGCTCAAGAAGATAATTCATCTCTTCAATCTCCAAGCGTGAGAGGAAGTAACTCTGTCAGTGGCTCTACACCAGATTTAGAGTCCGACGATGATACGCTTCAAAACGTACACAGGATGGGTATAGCAATAGATGCGGATTTGGAACATCCCAAAGAACTAAATATTGCTAAAAACATGGACGATGCAGAAGAATATTATAGAACGCATTAAATAACAAACTTATGAATAACATAATACATATAAAAGGCTCTGATAGAGATTTAAAAAAACAATTTCAAATTGTTCCATATATTTCACCACTTGATAATAATCTAAAAATCGATGCAGAAGAAACTTTGGGATCCGTATTACCGCGTATTGTTTCAAGTCATTCACCTTTATTTGTTTTTACAGAAAAAGGTGAATTTATCGGACTTATTTCATCATACACAGCACTTTACAAACATAGATATCCCTATACAACAAAAGTTTCATCAATTGCAATAAATCCCCCACTTATTACAAAAAAAACTCAACTGTATAATGTAGCCTCATATATGCTTGAAAATCGCATGTATGTCCTTCCAGTATTTAATGAAGATAAACAAGTTATAGGAGTGATAAGTAGTAAATATATATTTCAAAATTTACTGAAAGATCAAGATTTATTAATGTATATAAGCTCTACTATAAAACCACATATACCAGTCACTGCTAGTAATAATTCTACTGTGGGAGACATATTCCAAATAATGAAGAAAAAAAGTGTATCACGAGTTATATTAGTTGGTAATCATGGAATTCTTTCGGGTATAGTTTCACGAAAAGATTTGCTGAATGCATATATGAAGCCTACGGATAGACAACGATTTGGAAAAAATGGTATACAAAAGACAGATCGGGCATTTGATATTGAAAAAAAATATAGATCTGATGACCCAATAAAAAACTATGCTACTCATCGGGTATATTCATTATCAAATGATACGGAGCAGACAGAGATAATAAAGCAGCTTATGACATCTGATCATAATAGTGTTGTGCTCACTGATAATTATAAAAAACCAGTGGGGTTTTTATCCATGCACGATATTCTAGCTGGATTTGCATCATTACGACCTGAGGAAAGAATTAATTTTATTATGACAAACCCAACCAGTAATGTTTCTGAATATGATGTGAAGAAAGGAAAAGAACATCTCGCTAGGTTCGGTCAAAAGATGAGTAAAAAAATTGCAATTGATAAAATAGAAATAACATTTGAGGAACCAAAAACACCAACAGGAGGCAGTACTTTGTTTAATACATCACTGATTCTTAGTCCGATTGCTGGAGCTAAAATAATTGCAAAATCCCAAAATAGATCATTTATAAAAGGGATCGACTCTGCCATAGCTCAAATTGAAAAACAACAACGACGAAGTACTTTATCAAATGTAGATCCACAATTAATCAGTTATTAAGTTGTAGTACAACTTCTATATACATTACTGCGAAAGCCCAAATGTCGGGGCGGCGAGACTTGAACTCGCGACCTTACGCTCCCAAAGCGTACGTTCTAGCCATCTGAACTACGCCCCGAATGTGAGACTAATTTTATCACATTTCTTTCAAGAGTGGGGAGTTCTTTGCATCTGATGCATTGTGTTAATATGCTCTAAATATTACAATTTCGTGTATAATATACTATCCCAAAACAAAAATAGTTTGTTGTTTCTATGGCGAAAAAAAATTCAGTATTAAAAAAACTAAAATTCGGTATCGAGATAGAACTTTTTACCCTTGATCGATCTGGCTATATGATTGATGCTGCAGACAGGTTGATAGAACGAGTAAAAAACATGTATCCTCATATCGATATCAAGCGTGAATGTGGTAAAAATATGGTTGAAGTTATTAGTAAACCGAGTACCAACATCCCACAACTCATGGAATCATTTCTTGAAGATTTTGAGAGTGTCCTCCTTTGCGCAGATAAAGAAGATATTGTTCTCTATTCATATGGCACCTACCCAGGGAAACATAATCCCGAAACTCAAGATGAGCATGGATATAAAGTAAAGGAACAAATTTTTGGAAAACAAAAATTTGCTATTGCAAAAAGATGTATAGGCCTTCACTTTCATTTCTCACTCCCATGGGGCGTATTTGATTATGAACAAAAGATTATAAAAACACTTATTTCTTCTAAAAACCAGGATAGCATGCTCAACATGTATAACTTGTTTATTGCGATGGATCCAGCACTCACTACATTTGCTCAAAGTTCTCCTTATTACCAGGGTAAGCAGCTTGGAAAAGATGCCCGCATGATTGTGTATCGAGGTGGCGATTTACTCAATTACCCCCAAGGTTTATATGCTAAGTATCCTCAGTTTGGTGCTTTACAGAAGTATAGAGATAGCAGTACCGATTTAATGGCTGTTATTAAAAATAAATTTGAAGATTGGGAATCTATCATTGGCCAGTTTGATATTAATATTAAGGCTCTTTTAAAAAGAGGTTCTATTTTAGATACTGCATGGAACCCCGTAAAGCTCAATTCCCATGGAACGCTCGAGCATAGAGGACTTGATATTAACAATCCACGGATTATCATTGCTCTTGCAACGCTTATTGAATATATTGCCCGAGATGTGCAAGAAAAGTTTGTCCAGGTTGCAGTTTCCAAAGACGCTATTAAATATCCATTCAAAAAAATTGGAAACACCATTTATATTCCACCAGAAGAACATGTTAGAGAAAAATTACAGTATAAAGCCGCATACAAAGGTCTCCAGGACAATATGATTTATGAATACTGTAAAGGTTTACTCGAACTGGGTAAACAATGTATACCTGCAAAATCTCTTCCTCTCATTGAACCTCTAGAAGACATGATTGCAAAAAGAAAAACTGTTTCCGATACTATTCTGGAGCGTGCAAAAACAAAAAATTATGGAACCGAGCTTTCCAATAAAGAGGCAGCAACACTTGCATTATCTGTAGCAAAAGATTTATTTAAAGAAATTATCCTCACAAAACAGATCATAAAGAACCTAAAATAGGTACTATATGATACCTAGAGTAAAGTTACCTCAACTCTACTTACTACCTTTTCTGATAATCCTCTTCATCCTTTCGTTTGAACAGATAACAATAGAAATCAATAAATTTAAGTCTTTTAAAACGCTTGCCGAAGAGACCAATGCTCTTGCAGAGGTGGATATAAGACAGATGGAACAAGGTGTTGTTTCAGAGGTTGTTGATGGTGACACCATTAAGCTCGAAACAGGTGAAACTGTGCGATATATTGGCATCGACACGCCAGAAACAAAACACCCCAATAAGCCTGTGCAGTGTTTTGGTCGCGAAGCTTCTCAAAAGAATACTGAGCTGGTTGAAGGTAAACAGATTTTTATGGAAAAAGATGTCACCAACACAGATAGGTATAACAGATATCTTCGTTATGTATATATTATTAATCCAGAAGCTACCGATGAAGCAATTTTTGTTAATGAGTACCTTGTTGAGCAAGGTTATGCACGACTTTATACCTATCCTCCCGATGTAAAATATGACACGCTCATTCGAGATGCAGAAAAAACAGCTCGTAAAGAAGAACGAGGGCTTTGGAAGGCATGTAATTAACTCTTTTTCTTTATATACCAACTTGCAAGGACTGTTGTAATAGGGACAGCTGAGATAATTCCAATACTGCTCACGAGTGTCCTCACAATTTCTGTTGCTACAATCTCCATATTTATAATATCTGTATAACTTCCCAGTTGAGAATTATGAAATAAGACGAATAAAGGGAGCGAGGCTCCAGCATAAACCAAAATAAGCGTGTTGACTAATGAAGAGATATGATCTCGACCCACATCCATGGCTTCTGCAAATACTTCTTTAAATGAATACTTTGGATTAGCTTTAACAAGTTTATCGACAATAGAGGTTTGAGAAATAGTGATGTCATCAAGAACTCCCATAGCACCAATCACAATTCCAGCAAGAAGGAGGCTTTGAATATTAATAGAAGTTCCTGGTATGGCTTGAATAAAAGTTGCTTCCTCTGCAGCAAACCCAGTGAGCTTTGCAAAAGGAACAAAAATATAAGCAAGGATACCTGTAATAAAGAGCGCAATAAATGTACTTATCACTGCTATAGTTGTTTGCCAACGGACTCCATGACCAATATAGAATGTTAATGGAATAATAAATAATGCTCCTAATAATGAAATAAGAAGCGGATCATTGCCTAATATAATCTGTGGTACTATAAACTGGCCAATAATAAGAAAAGAAAATACCATTCCAATAAATGAAAGGATTCCTTTGATTCGACCAACAATAATGACAATAAGTAAAAATATGGCAAAAAGAACAATGAGCGGAAATCGCCTAATATGATCTTCTATAATAACCGACGGCTCTCTTTCCACGCCTGTTATGATGGACACTATTACTTTATCACCCTCCTCAAGTTGCTGTCTTTCATCAAACAACTCAACTTTGTACTCTTGACCTTTTTTATCTTCTTCAAGGACCATAACAGTAACATCACCATTTTGGATATTGGTCACCTCTGCTTCGTACCTACCAGTGTTATTTTGAGCATGAAGAGAACCTGGAAAGATATAAAGGAATAAAGCAAGAATGATAAGTATCTTTTTCATACTACGCATCAACTCCAACTGCATCGGATAGTTTTTTATAACCATCACGTTTTAACCGCTCCACTAATCCTCTATTAATCTGAGTAATGAGTTGAGGGCCAACAAAGATCATACCCGTAATAAGCTGAACGAGAGAAGCTCCTAACTTTATTTTTATATAAGCATCATCGGCACTAAAGATACCACCACAGCCAATAATAACAAGCTTCTTTCCATATCCTTTATAAGCCAATCTGATAAGCTCGTTTGACCTTTTAAAAGTAGGTTTACCACTAAAGTTTCCTTTGCCCATTTTTGACACCTCTTCTGGAAGGAGTGTTTTATCCTTCCTATTTTTTTGCAGATTACCAAATATAACTCCTTTTACAACCTTATGTTTCACAATAATATCTAGCATCTTTTTTACGTCTTCATTGGACTTCTCTATTGGCATTTTAATGAATAGAGGTTTCTTGAGTTTTAGCTTTCCCACCTCAGTTAATAGCTGGTGTAATCCTTTGGGATCATAGAAAGAAACTGCTGTTTTTAAATTCGGACAACTTATGTTGAGTTCATAATAGGCATTTTTTAGTCTTCCTTTTTCAAAGGTTTGGAAAGCACTGATAATATCATTAATAGCTTCTTTGAGTGTAGCAATTTTTGGGTCATTGGTTACTCCAACACTAATTCCTAAAGGGAATTCAAAGGAGTGTCCTTGTAATTTTTTAACGACTCTTTGAGCACCTGGGTTTCTAAATCCTTTATTTACCAACAATGATTTAGATTTAATCAGACGGCCTAAACGTGGTTTTTCATTCCCCTCGCTAGGGCTGTTTGTCATAGTTCCGATCGTCTCAAAACCAAAACCGATTGATGGCAATACCTGAGTAAAAGCAGCTTCGTAATCGTACCCCGCGGCTAAACCAACAGGGTTCTGAAAGGTAATATCACCTATTTTCTGCTTGAGTGATGGATGTTCATATGAGAAAAGGAAACGGAATAGTGATCTGATAAAAGGCACTTTTCCAAATAATTCTCCAAAACGCATTGCGTTATCGTGTACCCATTCAGGGTTAAACAAAAAGAAAGCTGGCTTACCAAAAATCTGGTACAACATTTCTACCTTTTTAGGCATCATATTACGATACTCTGCAGAGAATCTGATGCGAATAAGAACATACAACATAAAGCTAATAAGCGCTGAAACCATACAATACTGGCACAAAGCCTTGAGTACAACTACCTGAAGGAATACCAGATATAAAGAGAATACAAACCCAATGGCAGAAGCAAGAAAAGCAAGTCGAATAAACAACTGCTTAGCAGACATAATCGATATCAAGATAAGAGTTGTAAGTAATGCATAATGAACCATCCCCAAAAGAGATAGAGGAATGTTGAAGATTGTTGCATACTGGCTTGTTAAGACAGTTCCACAATCTGCAAAAATACCTGTTGCACAAGGTGGAATCTCTTTTGAATAATGTTTAAGTGTTAAATAAAATGCATCGAAGATACCTCCAAAGGCCAGCACAATAAGACTAATTGATAAAAGCAATTCTCCTGTTGAACTGGTCTGTGAGGAAGATTTCATGCCTTTATTTTACCACGAATCACACTCGCGACTTCCTTTCCTTTTGCAACTGCAAAGTTTGTTCCGCGATCCCAAGGGTACACTTGTTGCATATTAGCCAAAAAAACATGGGATAAAGGAGTTTCAAAATCGAGAATTTGTTTTGAAAAGCCTGGTGTCACAACCGGTTGAGCGAATGGTTCTTTAAAGACATAGCTATTCACAATGTGTTTTTCATAACCTGCATGTAATTTCTGTAGGTAAGGATCGTATTCTTTAAGCAGCTCCTCTTTTTTCATAGAGAAATACGTATGACCATGAGGTAAATAGTTCCCCACATACACAATATGCTTATTATCGTAGTATTTTTTATCAATAAAATTGGTGTGCTCAACAACCGCCAAAAAAGGATTCTGAGTATCACAGATACTGAGCCAATACACCTTGTTTGGCAAAAACGGCTTGGTAAGTTCTAGCACCATATTTACCGCACCAATACCTTTAAAATCCCGTAATTTCTTTTTATAGTTTTCTGGGAGACTTGGCGCTATACCAGCAAACTGAAGATTTGGAATAGTTACAAGCACAACGTCAAAGATTTCCTGTTGTTTTACACCCTTTGTCTGGTAGGTTAGTACTGTTTTTTTATCTACTTGATCGAGCTTTGTAACCTGTGTTTGGTAATGAATAACACCTGCATTATCAAGAATAATATCAACAAGACGCTCGGCAAATCCCTGGAAACCCTGCTTTGGGTAACCCAACTGAGTAGATCTTGCCTTAATACGAGCCCAAAACCATGCAAGTGAAATATCTTTGTAATATGATCCAAACTTTGCTTTCAGAAGAGGTTCCCAGAGCATTGAATAGCCTTTCTTCCCCATTGCTTTGGTAAGCCAGTCGTGAGCTTTGAAATTTTCGAGTTGCTTCCAATCTGCCAGATATCGTAAATAGCCAAGAACTGCTGCCATTCGTAGCCGCTCAATAAGAGAAAGTTTGGGGAACTGAAGTAATTTAATTGGTGAGTCGAGCTGAATGATATCAGCGTCAATAAGCGAGGACGTATTGGGTCTACTAAATTCAAAAGGATGTTTTACTTCTTTTGCTAAATGACGTATGGCAGAATCTGTCGTAAAGATATGGTGGTAATGTTTCTCGAGTGACCAATCCCATTGTTCTTCACTAAATCCTACGGCGAGCCCTCCTGGGACCTTTTCTTTTTCAAATAAGTGCACTTCATGACCATCTTTCTGTAGTTCTAGTGCCGCTGATAGACCTGTAAAACCAGCTCCAATGATTCCAATTCGCATGATATATGATATCATGTAACCAGCTCTATGGATAAGTCAAAACAACTAGAACAGCTTGAAAAGGAGATGAGTGCATGTCAAGAATGTAAAAAAGATTCTATCGGGAAGATGGTGTTTGGTGAAGGAAACCCGAATGCAAACATTATGTTTGTAGGTGAAGCACCAGGAAGGCAAGAAGCAGAAAACGGCAGACCGTTTATCGGGCGCTCGGGGCAGCTTCTACGCAAATTTATTCGAGAACAAGGATTACAAGAAGAAGATGTGTACATCACAAGCCCAGTTAAATACCTTCCTAAACATGGTACTCCCAGAAAAAAAGAAATTGAGCATGCAAGAATACACTTTATGAAACAGATGGATATTATCAATCCTCAAGTAGTTGTATTACTGGGTAAAACTGCAATGTATGCTGTTCTTGCAGAGGATCTCCCTATTCTCAAGCACCATGGTGAAATTATAAAAAAAGATGAAAGGACCTATTTACTTACTCTTCACCCCGCAGCTGGGCTCAGGTTTCCTAAGTATCAAAAACTTATCCAGGAAGATTTTAATAAACTACAATCTTTTATCTAGCTCTTGACAACAACTTCTACAAGTGCGTATTATGTAGATATGGCTAAATCAAAGAAAAAATCTCAACGTGATGAAGTACTCTATCATGTAGGTCAGATGGCTTTTATTGCTACACTAATTGCTATTCTCATGATCGTAGTAACTATCGCAAAAGCACAAGGATTCTAAAGGTTCTTCATTTTATTTACTACTTTTATATCTGATTCTTACGTGTGTTTTAACTCTTCTTTTTATGATTGTGCTATATGAAGAAAGCACACATACCTCCACAACATCAAAATGAACAGCCCGGTAAAGAATATAAAATGAATCCCGAGCCCATCTTTGAAAAAGAAATAACAAAAAAACGTATGGAAGGGAAAGTTGCTCTCATTACCGGTGCAGATAGTGGTATTGGGCGTGCTGTTGCAGTTCGATTTGCTCAGGAAGGAGCAGACATTATTATGAACTACCTAAACGAAGATACCGATGCTATAGAAACACGAAGACAAATTGAGCAAGAAGGGAGACGATATCTCCTTATCCCAGGCGATATTGGTGATAAACAGTTTTGTCGTGAGCTTGTTGAAAGGTGTGTACAGGAATTTAATACCATTAATATTTTGGTGAATAATGCGGCGGAACAACATCCTGAACCTGATTTTAGTCAAATTACTCCGGAACAAGTAGAGAAAACCTTTCAAACCAATATTCTTTCTATGTTTTATATAACGCTAGCTACTGTTCCCCATTTAAATAAAGGAGATTCCATTATTAATACAACCTCAGTAACTGCATATCGAGGAAGTGCACACTTAGTAGACTACTCTTCAACAAAAGGTGCGATTGTATCTTTTACCAGATCTCTTGCGTTAAATTTAGCATCCAAAGGGATTCGCGTAAATGCAGTTGCTCCTGGTCCAATCTGGACACCACTTATACCCTCTACCTTTCCAAAGGAGCAGGTAGCAAAGTTTGGTACAGATGTTGCACTGGGCAGGCCTGGGCAACCCGTGGAAGTTGCCCCAGCGTTTGCATTTTTAGCAAGTGATGACGCTTCTTATATTACGGGTCAGGTAATTCATCCAAATGGTGGAGAGATTATCAATGGATAATGCTCTTACACGTTTTTAACACTATTCTTATAAATCTTACATAGTTCACTTTTATAGTTAATGCAGTCAAGATATGTTCCCTTTCTCAATAATATGAGGAAGTATATTTATAAGTTCTTGTGAATATTTTTTGTCTTTATCTTTTATATTAAGTCCTTTGGTAAAATGTATTGTTTTTCCCAAGGTGAATATGTGTAAAATCATAACAATATATTATCCAATAGAGATTAAAGAGAAGAAAATATTCACTTAAATTTACGTAAGAAACTATGTCGATGATCTACACTATCCTTGTCATTGAAGATGATGAAGGTATTCAAACCTATTTAAAGGAATTGTTACTTGATAATGGTTATAATGTGCTTACTGCATCGGATGGTGTATCCGGGCTTAAAATAATCAAAAAATCGGTTCCCGATTTAGTATTACTTGATCTCGGACTTCCCGATATGAGTGGAGAGAGCGTGTGTGCTCAGATTAAAAAGGATCTGCCCGATCTGCAGGTAATTATGCTTACCGCACGTGATACCCCACATGATATGATCCAAGGGCTCAATTTAGGTGCAGATGATTATCTCACTAAACCATTTGTTGCAGATGTACTTATGGCTCGTATTAATGCCCGACTACGTAATAAAGGAGGAGAAGATTCAAAATTACAGATAGCTGATCTGGTACTAGATACCAAAACCCTCGAAGTAACTCGTGGTGAGAAAAAAATACCTCTCACACCACAAGAACTAAAACTCTTACAGTATATGATGCAAAATAAAGGACGTATATTAACAAGAGATATGATTTTAAACAGGCTTTGGTTATCTGCTGTTGATATTGAAACTCGAATTGTGGATGTGTATATCGGTTATTTAAGGAAAAAAATAGATAAAGGTTTTGATAAAAAGATCATACACTCAGTCCGAGGGTTTGGTTATATGTTAAAAGAGTAAATAGTCTTACTCATTATTAACTCTACCTTGAATCCATATTAACTAACGATAAGTAGACTAGTAATAGTTCATCAGTTAAACCACAGTTAGGAGGTGGAAAAATGACACTATTATTATGGATACTTTTAGGAATAACAGCAGGATGGATAGCTTCGATCATACTCGGTACTCGAGCCACACAAGGACTGATAACCGATATAACACTGGGGATCGTGGGTGCAATTGTCGGAGGCCTACTGCTAAACATTTTGGGTCAACCAGGACTGAGCGAGTTCAACCTCTACAGCTTAGCGGTGGTGGGACTGGGCTCCATCGCACTGATATGGTTTGGGAGACTGCTTAATGGCCCAGCTCGATAATACACTTATAGTCGGAACAAGGTTCCGACTATATAAGCAATAAAAGCTGAGGTTCCTCCAATAAGGAGGATTTCTCCAACAGAGCGCCAGAGTGAATCGCGGGTTACGCGCCACCGCAGTAATCCAAGTAGGGTAAGTGCTAAAATTGTTGCAATAACAGCGTAAGTAAAAGTATGTTCATGACTCCCGAAAAATATATATGGGGTAAGGGGGATAGCACCAAATACAATAAAAGATAAGAATGTAACTCCACCAGTTAAGAGCGGATTTTCATTTGTAGGATCATTCATTTCAAACTCATATCTCATCATAAAATCTACCCAGTAATCTTCATTCCTTGAATAAATGGTAACTAATTTTTTTGCATCTTCCTGAGAAAAACCTTTCGACATGAGGAGTTGTTCTGTTTCCATTTTTTCAATCTCACTATTTTGAGAAATCTCTTTGGTTTCCTTTTCTCTCTCTTTTTTATATCTATCTTGCTCTGCTCTCATAGAAAGTAAATTACCTAAGCCCATAGAAGATGCATCAGCAAATAAATTCGCCAGACCAAAAAGAAGAACAGTAAGATACCCTAAACCATTATGAGCAGAAAGATTAGCTCCAGCAAAGCCAGCAACAACAGCAAAGGTTGTTACAATGCCATCATTTCCTCCATATACGATTTCACGCAAGTAAGTTGAAAAAGGTGAAAGTTTATGCTCCTTACGTAAATGCTTAGCAAGATCCTTCTGCGTGTAATGATACATGAATATATTGTACCACCGGTTTAGGGGGTATTTGTTGGAGTTGGTTCTATGCTACAATACCGCGTAGGCTCAGTCCCTTTTATAAAAAATTCTCTATACCCAGCATTACCAGAACTACCAGGTGGTACTCTCAAACCACTATTACAAACTTGTATTGCAATAACCCCATCTGGCTGAGTAAACTCAACTTTATCTTCTTCATAATATCCAATTATATCTTTCCAAATCGGTCCGGCACCTAATGAACCTGCTACAGTATCCATTGGCTGATTATCGTTATTCCCTACCCACACCCCTACTGCAATATTGGGTGTATATCCCAATGTCCAAGAGTCACGGTAATCATCTGTGGTACCGGTTTTAACTGCAGCATCTACTGTCGTATTGAGAGCATTCCCAAAAGCTTCTGCTCTGGCATATTCATCAGATAATATTGAAGAGATAAGGAAAGCTGCTTCTTTCGAGATAACTTCTTCTTTATGCACTTCATGTTCATAGACCACATGTTGGTATTTATCTTCTATACGTAATATTGCTACCGGCTCTTTATACTGCCCCTCATCTGCAAATGTGGCATATACATTAGTAAGCTCAAGTAAACTTACCTCACCAGCACCCAGTGCGAGTGAAGGGCCGTACTGATCTGCGGCTCCTAAACTTGTAATACCAAATTCTCGGGCTTTTTCTAAAACATTGGCATACCCTACCTTCATGATAGTTGCAACTGCGGGAATATTAAGGGAGTTGGCTAAAGATCTCCGTACTGTAACGTTTCCTCTAAATCTCTTGTCATAATTTTGAGGTTTATATCCCGGGACAAACTCTGTGGGGACATCTTTTAATATGGTAGATGGAGTGATAATTCTTTGATTAAAAGCTGTCGCGTATACGATTGGTTTAAATGAAGAACCTGGCTGGCGATTGGCGAGAGCTGCATTAAATTTTCCGAACCCCTCTGCATTCCAGTTTTTACTCCCCACCATAGCAAGTATTTCACCAGATTCGGGATAAAGTACTACAGCCGCCCCATTACTCACATTCTGTCCTGCCATGTCCTCTACCCGTTCTTGCACAACCTGCTGTGCAATCTGCTGACCTTCAGGATCAAGGGTGGTAGTTACCCTCATTCCAGATCTGGCAATTTGTTCTTCTCCATACTGTTCTATAAGCATATTTCGTACCATAACCGCAAAATGAGGTGCAATACTATTCATATTCGATGGGTTTTGATTGAAACTTAGCTGCGTAGTTAATGCTTTATCTCTTTCAGCACTTGTAATGTAACCCTCTTCATACATTCGTTGTATGACTAATTGCTGCCTTTCTATTGCGCTTTCTCTATTTCCAGATATAGGTGAAAATGAAGATGGCGCTGGAAGAAGCCCAGCAAGTATTGCTGCTTCTGCAAGAGATAATTCTGATGCTGGTTTATCAAAATAAGTAAGAGCAGCTTGCTCAATACCAAATGCACCTTCTCCAAAATACACAGAGTTTAAATACATCTCAAGAATCTCTTGTTTTGTAAAACGCCTTTCAATTTCAACAGCAAGAACCAACTCCTGATATTTCCTTAAAAACTTTTTTTCTGAATGTAATAGAGAGTTTTTAACCAATTGCTGTGTAATAGTAGATCCGCCATATGCTAGCTCTTTCTCTTGAATATTAGCAATAGCCGAACGAATAATACTCCATATAGAATATCCTTCATGTCTATAGAAATCTTTATCCTCAATTGCAACCACTGCATCCTGCATATGTTGAGAAATAAGCGATAAAGGTACTTCTTTTGCTGACGTGGCTTCATAAAATTCAAAAAAGGGTTCACCATTTCTATCAAGCAATACTACACCTGTATCTTTCTTATTCATGATCGTGGTTTTACTTCCTAAGTCTTTTGCAAAGGAATAATAAGTAAATACCGGAATCGAGATAATCACAAAAGAAAGTGCAAAAAAAGCAGGAAAAAAACTATGAATTGTTTTGATGAAAGTATGTTGCCTGTTGCTCATGTGTTCTTTATTGAAACAAACACCTATAAACAGGCTGAAAGAACCATGTAAGAATTACGAAAAACCCCGCTTAAAAAGCGGGGTAGAAACAAGCAGATATCAAATGTAAATTAATTCCAGAATTCCCAGGTAGCATATTTCTCTCTTAGTTGTTCTTCTGTCACCTCAATTGGATCAAATCCCTTTGCTTCAAAACCTCGATCTAAAAGCTGCGATGCCCATAAATCTCGTTCTAGTACTCCTGGTGTTCCCAAAAGAACAACGCCAATATGTGTACCACCACGTTCTGCAGCAACTGCAGTTGTAACTCCAGCGTCCCCAGTATTCCCAATCTTTACTCCATATGAACCAGGATATACTCCCAAAAGTCCATTCCAATTATATAGATCAAACTGTTTATGATTTGTGTTCTCTGGTAGAAGGTCGTAATCCATCTTTACAATTGCTCTTATTTCAGGATACTGAGTGAGTGCATAGTGCATAAGTATCGCTAAATCTTCTGGGGTACTATAATGATCCACATTATCAAATCCCTGCACATTAGTAAAACTACTATTTTTCATGCCGATCAATTCAGCCTTCTCATTCATCGCTTTTATAAAGACCTCTTCTCCGTATTGAGCATCTATACCTTCTTTGATTGCTTCTGTCGCATCATTTGCCGATGTAAGTAATGAGGCTTTTAAGAGTTCTTCGAGCGTCATCTTTTCTCCTACAACGACCCCAATTTTTGTGGGGATCTGTGAGGCGGCTTGTTCATTTATAGTAAACACATCCTCTGGTGAGGCCAGATCAAGTGCGACAACTGCAGTCATAACCTTTGTAATAGATGCAATCGAGACTTGCTTGGACATATTCTTGTCTGCAATTACTTCTCCTGTTGTAAGATCAAACACAATATATCCTGATGCATTATCAAACTCTCCTGCAGCATAAGCGGCAGGTATAAGTGAGTTGGACTTCTGCACTGTAAAATTATTGTTTTTTTGCATTAATTTTTCTTTCACTACATCGAATTGCTCGATAGTTTCTGGGACTGGAGATCTAAATATAGGTACTTCTACACCCATTATTGTGAATATTTTTAATACAAATACTGCAATCATACCTGCAATAAATGGTCTATAGTTTATTTTTGTAAAACTTTCTGTATCAAGAGAAAAGCTTACTTTAAAATTAGAGAAGTTCATAAATAGGTTTTTGAGAAATTCTAACGTCGGCAATCTTATTGCCAAATTTATCACGAATTACATCCCACATTTCCTGATGTTCACCTTCAAAACCAAGTGCCCAGATACCAACACCAAGTAAATCCTTTTCTTTAGCTAAGTCATACTTAGCTCCAAGTGAACGTGGATCATCCATATAGACCATTCTCCAGGTTCCAGAAGCTGCATTATAGTATGCCGTCCATCCAACTTGACTTATTTCGTCCCAACCAGATCGCACCGTATTTGTACTTACTAAATTTGCATCTGCAACATTATCTTTCGCATTGTCATAAGTCTGAATTTCCCCTCTTCTTCCCCAATAATACCAGGAAACAGTCTCAGCCTTAAAGCCCGGCTCATATACCTCAAAGTTTAATCCATACCATGGAGTTCCTAAAATAAGCTTATTGCCAGGCATAACAACTAAAAAGTCTTCGACAGCAGTAGAAATGTCATACCAGTACTTACCTTCTTTGTGCCCTCCCAGTGGTGCAGTTGGCATCGCGACATCAGATGATGTTATAGCAAAATCGTATCCCATCATAAAGATCCCATCGGTGACACGAGCGACATCACCGATGTTTTGAACTTTTGGATACTTTACGCCAGACGCATATACCGAGACAGTTACTTGCGATGCAGCAACCTCCTCATGCATATGATTCGTTAAACTTTCAGCAAATGTAGTAAATTTACTTCTATAATGATCTCCCGCGTCCCCATCATACTCAATATCTATATTAATTCCATCAATGCCTCGTTGCTTCACAAGAGAAACCGACTCTCTGATAGTACGCTGTTGTGCAGCTTCATTATCTAAGAAAGCTTCAATATCACTATTATTCATCAGAGTAAGCGTGAGAACTACTCTTGTTCCATGTTGATGGGCTTTCTTAAAGATCTGTGTTGCCTCATCACTTACAAAGGACTGATATCCTACATCTTCCTTTAGGATATTACCTTGGGCATCTATTTTGATGTCAAAATATGCAAGAGTGGTAAGTGTCTCAAAATCAATGTTGTGTGCATTATGGAAGTTCCAATATGGTAGAAATCCAAACACTTCCCGAGAATAACTCTTTAACTGACCTTCTTCAAGGGAATGAAGTGGCAATATTGAATTTGCTATTGGAGAAATAATATGTTGGTTAATTGGCTGAAAAAATAACGCGAACAAAAATACTGCCCAAGCAGCACCTAAGCCGATTATATTCCAGGGATAATTCTGGTTTTTCATACATGAGTCAAAGTGTCAGAGGGTGCAGCCGTATATATTTAAGATGAGCTACTATGATTCTCTCTGAAGTAATCTAGTAATTTGATGCAAGCAGTTTATAAACGTATGTTGCAAACTATATCAGCACCCTATTTTAATGTCAAGTTTTCGTAAAGGAAATGTAAACATACTGTAAGTAGACTATGGTGACAACCTAATAATAAACTAAATATGAGCATATTGACTCATTTTTATTAATACATATTGCTGACATAAAATCAGAATTATATTTTTATATCAATCTAATTTAAATCTATGCTTTATAATTGTAAGTAACATCATAACTTCTTACAATCATGCTCAAATATCTTAATGTATATAAACCAGTAGGTTATACACCACTTCAATTAGTACAAAAAGTCAAAGAAGTATATCCAGAGTTTACACACACTAAAATTGGCTATGCCGGTCGCCTTGACCCCATGGCAGAAGGACTCCTCCTTCTTCTTATTGGTGATACAAATAAACAAAAAAAAGCTTATGAAGGATTAGATAAGATATATGAATTTGAACTTATACTAGGAATAGAAACAGATAGTTATGATGTATTAGGAATAGTACAACAATCTGACCATTTCCCTGTTGAAGTCCCAGCAGATAAAGTACAAAAAGCACTTCAGTCGTTACTCCATAAAAAAGAGCAAGAATATCCACCATTTTCATCAGCACGAGTAAAAGGTAAACCGCTTTTTTACTGGGCTTACCATAATAGGCTTGATGAAATTACTATTCCCAAAAAAAAGGTACAGATATTCTCTATTGAAATAAAAGGTCAAAGATATATACATACTGATGAATTACGTACATCCATTAGAAAACGTATTTCACAAGTTGAAGGGAACTTTAGACAGGAGGAAATTCTAGCTAAATGGCAAGATTTTTTTGAGAAGATATCTCCTCTTGAAGTTGCTGTATATAAATGTAAAGTAAAATGCAGTAGTGGAACTTATGTACGAGGATTAGTGCATGAACTTGGAAACGTATTAAAAACAAAAGCAACTACTCTCTCCATCAAGAGAGTTGCAATCGGAAACTATACAGTTACAGATTCAATTCATCTTATTACTGAAGATACGAAATAACTATTCTACAGGTTCCAAGAGTGCAGGTATCGTAACTGGGCATGAAAGACCCAAACAAATTCTCCTGTTAAAAATGACCTGTTCCAATGTCCATACCACAGCAAGAACTGCAACCATCATGAGTAATCCAACTACTGCTGCCTGAATTTTTTCACGCGCTGCAGTTATCGAATCCTGATCTCCACCAGAGGTGACCCAGGCAAAAGCACCAAGTAATAAAAAAAAGAGAGCAGCTAATCCAGCAATCACAAAAAATGCACGAATTGCAAATGTTAATATGTCAGACAGCGTGGGAATTTGGAATCCAAGCTTTTCTTGATCTATCATAAGAGCCTCTTCTGTACTTTCTCTATCTTCCTGTTTCCATATTGCACTATATGAAGTGGCAGATGATATGGGTATCTTCTCAACCCTTATTTCTTCAACTGAGTCTGTATCATAGAGTACCCTTCGTGCCTCTATTTCATCATCTGTTCGTATAAAGCCAGTTACTTCGACTCCTGTTTCCAGAACACTTATATTAGTAATAATAAGATCAGAAGAAGGATTCCAGTCAATAAGCTCTTCAGTATCCTTATCAAAAGCAGCTATTTGATTTCTCACTTCACCATTTACCTCAGTAAAAGCACCTGCGATATAAATTCTTTCGTCATCTGCCACTACATCGTACACTGTATCGTTAACTTCTGGACTCCAGGAGGTTAGTTTATCATCTACTAAATTATACGAGGCGATATACGATCTATTTTGCTCATTGAGAGTAGTAAATGACCCACTGACATATAATATATCCTCATCTATAAATAATCCGTAAATGGGATCATCACTGGTAATAAGACCAGTTTCCACATCTTTTGTATCTGTGTGAACTTGAACTAGATAAGGGTGCTCTACTCCATTAAATGTTGTAAACTGGCCTCCAATAAAAAGGGTATCGTCATATAACACCATATCCTGAACTGGCCCGTCCGGACGTGGATTCCAAGCAGCAATATTTCCTGATTCTAAATCAATTTCTGCTAAATTAATACGCTCAACAGGTTGATTTTCTTCCACTTCTATCTCCTCAAAGCTTCCACCTATATAAAAGGAGTCCTCATCTCTAAGTGTAGTGGTAATAACACCATTTACCTCTATAGTAAAATCTTCAACATCAATAATATCTGCCAATACATAGTTTATGGAAGCGCTGACACTCAACAGAAAAAGACAAAGAATACTCGCAATATATTTTTTCATTTTGGACATCATACTTATAATTATACTATTAGATTATCCTGATAACAAATACCATAAAAATGCCCCGCCATATCTGCTTGCATCTAATGATAATAGCGGGGTTCCCTCTTTCGTCCCAAATAGCGGATAGATTGAGGCACTCTAAGTGTAGATATTGTTATTAAATAATCAGGCAAAAAATGGTATACATCCTGTAAGAGTCTGCTGTTAGTTTGCTTTTTGCTTCTTACATATTATTAATTCTTCTTTAACTGCCTCTTTATTAAACGACTTTATACTGAGCATACGATGATAAAAATAGCATTATAAATTCTGATAATGGAAAGGGGGTGGAAATATATGAACATTTTATTATGGCTTTTACTCGGATTAATTGCAGGATGGCTTGCATCCGTTATCATGAGAACAAATAGTCAGCAAGGTATGTTTACTGATATTATTCTTGGTGTCATCGGTGCATTTGTAGGAGGATTCCTTATGAATTTTTTTGGACAATCAGGTGTCACAGGATTTAATATTTACAGTCTGATAGTTGCCACATTAGGTGCAGTTGCACTTATCTGGGCAGGAAGAGTTTTACGAACATCAGCATAATTGTAAGTTATTAAAGCCCCCTTTAAGAAGGGGGCTTTTTTTTATGCTACAATAACAGTATTTATGAGTTATTCATCTCACTTCAAAGGGTTAATCTGGACAAATCATGTAATAAAGCGATTACAAGAACGTAAAATACCTCAAGAATGGGCCTGGCGAGCTTTTAAGTACCCTGACTCTATTCATAAAGGGAAGAAACTAAATACCACGGAGCATGTAAAGAAATATCAAGACCTGACTATAACGCTTATCGCCACTAAAAATGACCGGAAAGAATGGATCCTAATCTCTTGCTGGGTAGATCCACCTTTACCCGGTTCAATTGATATAAAAAAACGTAAAGAGTATATGAGACTTAAGAATGCTTCTTGGGTAGAAAAATTCATTCATTATGTAGGATCAATCTTTTCTTCTCAATAAAAGTGAGTTACACTCTTGCCAGATTGAATTTAAGAAGCCGTTTGATCTTATTAATAATACTCTTTGATTCTTCAATCACCTCTGTTTCATCTGTAATGATAGCTGGTAGTGAAAAATAAAAAGTAGAGCCTTTACCTGCTTTTGTTTCAAGCCAGATATCGCCACCATTCTGCTTAATGATTTCTTTAGAAATATATAATCCCAGTCCCGATCCACTTATCTGTTTTTTTTCTTGCTCATTCCCAGCACGATAAAATGGATTAAAAATTTTCTCAATTTGTTCTTCAGAAATACCACTACCAAAATCTGTGACACTCACAATAACATCCATATCTTTTCTCTCCACCTTCACATGAATTTCCTTATCATCAGATGAGTACTTAATTGCATTAGAAATCAAATTTGTGAGTACTTGCCCAATACGAATTTTATCACCTTCTACATAGACATCTACTGCCCCTTTCATCTTAATGATGTGTTGTGTGTCTATGGCCAGATCGTTTATGGTAGATTGAATGAGTTCTTCTATATCAAACTTTTCTGGATTCATGTCCAGCTTTCCTACGCTTAATTTCGATAAATCAAGCATACTAATTACCATATTCTTCATAGTCTCTACCTTATTATTTAGTTTGCTAGCAAAAGAAATAAGTTTCTCATCATTTGTTTCGGATATTTTCTTTTGTATCAGCATACTATACCCCTGAATACTCGTAATGTAATTTTTGAGTTCATGACTAATTGATCCGAGAAGTACTTCTTTCTGCAATTCCATCTCCCGTTGCTGAGAAACATTTTTAAAAATAATCACAACACCAATAATTTTCCCTTTAATATCGCGTAATGGAGCTATCGTGTCTTGGATATCAATTTTCTTTCCTCGGTGCGTTGTTATTTTCACCGGCTTATTTACTGACTTTTGCTTACCTTCATGTATTGCTGCAGATACACTCTCTTTAAAGAATGTATGGATATTCTTGTCTTCAATATTAATAACAGAAAATAACTTCTTTTTATGAGCATTATGAAATTTTAATCCCAGCAGTTTTTGGGCAGCTGCATTCATATACGTAATATTCCCATGCTTATTAGTAGCAATAACCGCATCTCCAATACTGGAAAGGATTACCTGAAATCGTTGTCTCAACTCATGTTCTTCTTCTTTTGATTTTTGCAAAATATAAACAAGCAGTAAAATTACCATGCCCTCCAAAATAAATAGACCAAGCTCCTGCAGTTCTGTTTGAGTAAGTTGTGTAAGGTCATAAGGGGACATAAATGCATAAGCAGTAAGTACAGCGTTTGCAATGAGCATTATTACTCCAGCAAAAAATCCCCAGAAAAGTGAAGTTAATACAGTGATAAGCAACATAAAAACGAAAGCAGTACTAGAAGTATTTACATCGATTACCTCAAGACGTAAGATGATGATTCCAACAAGTAATAAACCGAATGTAATGAGTGAAATAAATTTCTTCATGTCTTACTCATTATACGTCACACTATATGAAAATTCAGTAATTTGGAGCCTTCTTCACATCTTCTTACTGAATATTTATATTTTTTGTAAGAATATATGCTAATATAGTTACACGTTAAGAGTTCACATTTTTATTATGAAATATACACTTCCTCAACTATCTTATGAGTATAATGCGCTTGAGCCTTATATCGATGCTCAAACGATGGAAATCCATCATACTAAACACCACCAGGCTTATATTGATAAATTAAATGCTGTAACAGAAAAGCATGCAGAGCTTCAAGATAAAGATCTAAAAGAACTTATGATGAATTTTGATTCACTCACTATTCCAGAAGCAGACAAGACTATGTTTAAAAATAATGGCGGTGGTCACTTAAACCATTCTTTCTTCTGGGAAATTATGGGACCAGAAAAACAAGTAAATGAAGAACTTGTTGAAAAAATTAAATCCAAATTTGGATCAGTAGATACCTTTAAAGAAGAATTTACAAATGCTGCTATTTCTCGTTTTGGAAGTGGTTGGGCCTGGCTTGTAGATAACAATGGCGAGTTGGAGCTGTATTCTACAGCCAATCAGGATTCACCATACTTGCAGGGTCACACACCACTTATTGGTCTTGATGTATGGGAACATGCATACTACCTTAAGTATCAGAATAAAAGACCTGAGTATATTCAAAACTGGTGGAACGCATTAAAGGTGATATAATAACTGATAATGACATTTCAGAGTAAGCTTGACACAATTATTGAAAAAAATAACTCATTACTTTGTGTTGGGCTTGATTCTGATTTTGAAAAAATTCCTCAAAAGTTTAAAGAGGAAACGTTTCCACAATTCTCCTTTAATAAATGGATCGTTGATCAGACCGCTCATCTTGTATGTGCTTTTAAACCAAATACTGCATTTTATGAAGCACGAGGAATACGGGGTATAGAAGAGCTCAAGCTCACTTGTGACTATATCCGTACTACCTATCCAGAAGTTATTATTATTCTGGATGCCAAACGTGGTGACATTGGTAATACGAATAATGGCTATGTGGAGTTTGCGTTTAACTATCTTCAAGCAGATGCAATTACCTTGCATCCTTACCTCGGTCAAGAAGCGATACAACCTTTTTTAGAGAGAACCGATAAAGCTGCAATTATTCTTTGTCGCACTTCTAATCCTGGCGCCACAGAACTTCAAGATCTTAAAATAAACGGTCATCCTCTATATGAACATGTTGCAAAGCAAGTTATTGAGAAATGGAATACTCATCATAACTGTTTACTTGTTGTTGGAGCAACTTATCCAAACGAGATGCAAACGATCCGTTCTCTTTCTGATGGGATGACATTTTTAGTCCCGGGTATTGGAGCTCAAGGGGGAGATATAGAACAAACAGTTAAAGCCGGGCTGAATTCAAAGAAAAGTGGAATGATAATTAACTCGTCTCGAGGTATTATCTTTGCCGAAAACCCACAACAAGAAGCTCAGCAATTACAAAAAGCCATTAATTCTTTCCGTTAACACATTTATAACAGTCTATGGAACAATCAGTCATTGATATTCTAAAAAAGATTGGTGCGGTTATTACTGATGATCATTTTGTGTATACTTCTGGCCGCCATGGAAAGGTATACATCAATAAAGATGCGCTTTACCCTCATACGGAACTCGCGTCCAAAGTAGGACAAATGTTTGCCGAACAAACTAAAGATTTAGATATTGATGTGGTTGCAGCTCCCGCCTTGGGTGGGATTATTCTTTCTCAATGGACTGCAAATCATCTTTCTCAATTAAAAGGAAAAGAGGTATTAGGAGTGTATACAGAAAAAGACCAGGAAAAAAATCAAGTATTCACGAGAGGATATGACAAGTTAGTAACAAATAAACATGTTTTGGTGATAGAAGATCTCACCACAACTGGTGGTTCTGTACGCAAAGTTGTGGATACTGTAAAACAAGTAGGAGGAAACGTAGTTAGAGTTGGTGTGATGGTAAATCGTGATCCTCAAAACGTAACTGAAGAAGTAATTGGCGCTCCATATTTTGCTTTAGGAGAACTTCCGGTAGAATCTTTTACAGAAGAAGAATGCCCCATGTGTAAAGAAGGAAAACCAGTTAATACAACTGTCGGTCATGGAAAAAAATATATGGAAGCAAAGGGGCAATAATTACTTCAGCAAGATTGCACGAGCAGGTGAGCCATCAATTCCTATAAACTTGAGTGGCAAGATGACTAAAAAGTACTCTCCTGCTTCTACCTTTGATAAATCTATACCTTCCACAATTGGGATATCTTTTGAAAGTAAATTGGTATGAGGTGTATTGTCTTTTGATCCTTTTTGTTTTATGGAAAGATAGTCTATTGCTACAAGTGCTACTTCCTTTTCTGCCAAGTATGCAGCTGCTTCTCCTGATACAAATACAAAATCTTCATAAAACACATCATATCCACGTTGAGAATTAGTCGTTTTCAATAGAATGCGTTCTCCTTTTTGGATGTTTGCCTGCTCAAGTGTTTCTTTTTTAACAGAAATCTCGTCGTGAGTACAATCAATCACGCGGCATGGTCCAATAAAGGCTTCCAGAGGAATCTGATCCAAAGGTTTGCCACCTGATATCACATGTTTTGGTGCATCAATATGAGTTCCAGTATGTGAACCAAAGATAATTTTAGAAAGGATAGATCCACTTGCTGCGCTTCCCATCTCTTCTAATTCTATAGAGGGATTTCCTGGATACACAATGGTTCCTTCATGAAGAGGTAAAGAGATGTCTAAGATTTGAGAATAATTCATATTACTTTTTAACTGCATGTCCTCCAAACTGGCCACGGAGTGCCGAAACGACTTGTCCAACATAACTTGGGTTATCTGTTGACTGTTTTCTAAACTCAAACGAATCTTTTATAACTGGAACAGGCTCTCCCATATCTTCTGCTGTCTTGACAGTCCATTCACCTTCACCAGTTGAGTTAATGGATCCAGAAATATCAGATAAATCTACTCCACTTTCTTTATAAGCTTTTTCTAGCCAGCCCACTAATCGAGATTCTATGACACTTCCTGTATTGTAAATACGAGCAACTTCTTGCAGATCTAAATGGTAATCTGATTTTTTCATTACATTAAATCCTTCTCCAATAGCCTGCATCATGCCATATTCAATACCGTTATGTACCATCTTTACAAAGTGACCAGCACCAACTCCTTCAAAATGAGCATAGCCTTCTTCTAAAGAAACATCTTTATATAATTGTTCTAAACAATAAAATAATTCTTTAGATCCACCGATCATAAGGCAAGCACCATGGCGGGCGCCGTGAGGCCCTCCCGAAACTCCGACATCAACGTACTCAACCTCTTGTTGTGCTAATTTCTCAGCACGAGGCTTGGCATCTTTGAAAAAAGAATTACCTGCGTCTATTACAATATCACCTTTTTCCAAAAATTTATAAATCCCTTCTGGACTAAAGATCATCTGTTCAACTGGATCACCTGCAGGAAGCATAATCCAGATAACACGAGGCTTGTATTGAAACGCCTTCATAAATTCCTCAATTGAATATGTTCCCACAATGCCTGATGCTTCTAGTTCTTTTGTTTTTTCTGCGGTACGGTTATAAGCAATCACCCGCCATCCTTTCTCGGCAAGCTGTTCTGCTACTCCTTTCCCCATTTTGCCCAGGCCAATAACACCGACTTCCTTTTCCATTAATGTGTTAGAGTTCATGTCCTTCATATGCTTTTTTTGGATAATTCAATAACGGAGGAGTCCCCTTTTCCCATTCGTTTACAATTGGTTCAATAAATTGCCACTGAGAGATAATTTCCTCAGTAGAAACAAACAGAGTTTGATCTCCTCTTACGATATCATACAGGAGAGCTTCATAATCATCTACAAACAAATCTCCCGAGTATGCCTGTCGATAATGGAACCCTAGCTCGTGCTCTTGTACAACAAACTCAAATCCTGGCATTTTAGCCAAAAAATTCATACTAATTTTTTCTTCTGGGATAATCTGATAATGTAGGACATTATGAGGTGCTATCTTTTCCTTAATAAATGGTGAAGTGGAGGGCTTAAACGTAACAAAAACCTCTGTTAAATTCTGTTTCATGGCTTTACCACTCTCTATATACAAAGGCACACCACGAAAATCAGGTTTATCCGAGTAGGCTTTAATCTTAAAATAGGTTTCTGTCTGAGATTGTGCTTCTACACCACGTTCTGCTGTATATCCTTCATACTGCCCACGAACCGTATTCTTTTTTACTTCTTCTGAAGATAATATTTTTAATGATGAAAGTGCATCGGCACGTTCTTTTTTGATAGTTTCTGGCTTAAATTTAGCTGGCTCATCCATAATAAACAGGGCAAGAAGCTGCAATAAATGATTCTGTCCAACATCACGCAGCGCCCCAACTTTATCGTAAAAATCTCCTCTTGTTGCCACAGTACCTTTTTCATACAGTTTTACTTCTATTTTCTCAATATAATTATTGTTCCATGCAGGTTCTAAAAACACATTACTAAAGCGGAACGCGATAATGTTACGTACTGTTTCTTTGGCTAAGTAATGGTCTACTCGATAAATCTGTTCTTCTTTAAAGAGTTTCCCTAGTTGCATATCAAGCTGTTTTGCTGTTTTTAAATCTGTACCGAAAGGTTTCTCGAGAATAACTCGTGTCCAGCCTTCTTCTGGACTGCAGGGGATAGTTAAACCTGTAGAATGAAGATTAGAGAATATTTGTTCATATGCAGCAGGAGGCACCGCTAAATAAAACAACTTATTTGAACAGACATTCCATTGGCCTTCTATCTGGCCCAATGTAGTTGCTAATTTCTGATAAGCTTCACCATTATAAAAGTCTCCCTGGACATAAAAAAACTCTGAAAGGAACTTATTATATTGTTCCTTATGAGGATAATTACCTTTCTCCATGATGTTCAGAAGATACGCTCGCAAATCCTCATCAGAATACTCACGTCTTGAAAAACCATACACTCTAAATCGTTGCGGTAGTGCTTTTTTTAGGTATAAATGATAGAGTGCTTTAAGAATTTTTTTACGGACTAAATCGCCCGTTATACCAAAGATGACTATAATGGTTGGTAGTGTAAATTTAGGTGAAGTAGTTATGTCTGGCATACGCCTTTATTATACAGAAATAATTTATGACTCCATCTCAACTTCTACAATTCGCTTCAAGATGGCAAGAGATGACATGTATGTTGCTTCAACACCTTCATATCCCAAATTTCTTGTTCCAAGAGTTACAGCTTTAGTAAAAGGTGTATCGGACGCGTAATGAATAATGCCGATGTCTACTGGTGTGTTGAGTAAACTGACTGTTTGATTTTGAGGGTAACGTCCAAAGTGTGTCATCTCAAAAATAGCATTTAGATATGGACCGTCCTCCATCTCGATAATCGTATAATCATTTAAAAAATATCTTTGAATTGTTTCCAATGGATGAAGGAATGTCCCTTTAGATGAAACGACCTTCTGGTTTGTCAATATACTTCCAGCCTTAAAATCTTCAAAATACGTTTTTTCGAATGCATTCGAAAAGATATACGTATTTTCGCCATAGGCATCGTATACATTATTTGGTAATGCCACATCTCCTAAATTTGCATGAAGAAAAGAGGCTTTCCCTAAAATATAAATACCCTTAATGTAATTTGCGTTTTGCAAGATAGTAGATAGTACCTGATAGGCACCAGCACCAAGTGGATAATCAATATTCAAAATAAGGGCATCAGATTCTTTGATCTTAGATAAATCAATACCGAGTTTTTTTCCTAAGCTACTTTTTGCCAGCTCTCCAACAGATATCACCTGTGCATCAATATCTAAATAGTGTTTTGCTTCTATAAAATCGATTCCGTGTTCTTGCTGGAATGCCATTCTTTTCTCTTTTACTTCTGGATGATCTACTTCATACTTTTTAAGAATATACCAGAGAAAATTTTCTCTGGATCCTGGATGCTCTCCTTGATCGATACGATCCCAGTAATCTAAAAACCGTTGCATTTTTTGTTCTTTTAAATAGTCAATGAGCTCTTTTTCCAGCTTAATCACCCAACCGGTCATATTATTTACCAAGCTATGTGTATTGGATGATACAAAATATAAAGGTCTGGTGCGAAGATCCTTATAACGAGTTTGTTCAACAATGTTTTCAAACCACCGTTGTGTTGCTTTTTTGTAGTCGACATACGAACCGCGAAGTAAAACCGCCTCAAAAGAAGCTGGTTGTTCTTTTATCTGTTCAAGCCAATATGTTAAGCTATCATCCCAGATATTTTTAATACGATCCCAATTTTCCTCATCAATTTGGAATGCTTTTAATATTTCATCTTCTTTCTTAAGATTCACATTTTTCAGTTTTTCATGCATTTTATTCCATTCAATCTGAAAAGCAGTAAGAAGGCAGACTATATCATCTAAATCGGTAACTGAATTGATAAAGACAGCAAGTGTTTCATGACCATCATAATATATTTTCCTTCGGCGAGCGGATGCTTCTACTTCTTTCCAGAACTCAATTTTATATCCTTCTCTGTGAAAAATATCATCAGTTTGAGCCATAATCACCCGACGTATATTTTGCATGAGTGGAGGAAGCCGGAGAAATGAATACATAAATGCCTCAATATCTACTTGTTCTGTTGCTGCTTTGGTATGCAGAGAAGGATGCATATCTTTATAAAGTTTGGTTATTTGATCAATATACATTTCACCTTCTGCAGTTAGGAAGGACCGATAGGCTTTTATAAATATTCTTGTATTTTCATCTTGAATATTCATCATACTGTCTCATATTGTAGCAGGAATTTTCCTTCAAATGTAGATGTATTACAATATCATATGAACGGAAAAATATTTCCAGTTTATAAACCAAAAGGAATAAGCTCTTTCGATGTTATCAGAAAACTCAGGAGTAAGTATCCAAAAGAAAAGATGGGACATGGTGGGACGCTTGATCCATTGGCAGATGGTGTTCTTGTTATTGGCATTGGTAAAGAAGCCACAAAAAAACTACACGATATTTTGCATGGGGTAAAAAAGACTTACGAGGCACAAGTTACACTCGGGAAAACATCACCTACAGATGATGCTGAAGGCCCCATAACCGAAGGTAGTACAGACATTAAACCAGATCTTGAGACTGTACAGACGGTATTAAAACAGTTTGTCGGGAATATACAACAAGTTCCTCCCATCTACTCTGCTGTTAAGATAAATGGTCAACCGGCATATAAACTGGCACGAAAAGGAATACCATTTGAACTACAACCCAAACCGGTGATAATCTATTCGATAGATATTGTTTCTTATACATATCCAGAACTTACAATTCGTACAGAAGTAGGATCTGGTGTGTATATTCGCTCATTAGCACGAGATATTGGCGCTGCTTTAAAGACTGGTGCATATTTAAGTGGACTTACCCGAACAGCTGTCGGGACATTTTCTATAGATCAAGCAATAAAAATAAAATAGTATTGCAGATGCAAACCGGTTGCATTATACTTCATTTCATGTCACCACTTATCTCAATTATTGTAGCGAATACACTCATTAGCTTAACTTCTCTTTCGGGAGTAGTTACTTTAGCATCACAACAATTAAAGTCTAAAGGAATGACAGGGGTAATTGTAAGCTTTGCCGCTGGGACACTGCTTGCATCTGCATTTATAAATATCCTTCACGAAGCTCTTGAACATGGTGAAACATATACTGTTTTATTAATGACTCTTATTGGAATGATTCTCTCTTTCTTTTTAGAGCGATTCTTTGTTTGGCATCATCACCATCATGATGATATGCATAATATTCATCCTTCTGCTTTTTTAGTGATTATCGGAGATACTGTCCATAACTTTATTGATGGCTTGGCTATTGCAGCAACATTTGTAGCTTCTCCAGCTATGGGATGGGCAACCACATTAGCAATAGCAGCTCACGAAATTCCACAAGAAATTGCAGACTTTTCTATACTGCGTCATTCCGGATTATCTACAAAAAAGGCACTACGCTTTAATTTCTTTTCAGCATTAACTGCTATTTTAGGAGGAATTGTTGGATTTTATTTTGTTAATTCATTTGAAGGAATACTTCCATATGCTCTTGGCATAACAGCTGGTATCTTTATCTATGTTGCAAGCGCTGATCTTATTCCTTCACTGCACGAAGAATATAAGGAAGGAGGAATTCTGAAGCAAGTAGTACCATTCCTTGCCGGAGTACTTCTCATTGTTTTAATCTCTCAAACGTTTGTGCATGGTCATGGAGAAAGTCATCTAGATGAGATGGAAGAAGATATGCATATAGAAGAATTATATTAAACTTTTTTCCTTTTTCCCTCTCGGATATCATCCTGAGTTACCTGTCTGGATTGTTTCAAAGCCCAAGTATCTACCCGTTTCAATTCTCTATCTTCCATGAGTGTCAGTAATTTCATTCTTTTTTCTAAATCTATTTCTGAAAGATTTGAATTACTTTTCGCAAGATTACGTTCATGCTCAAAATTTGCTCTTACTGAATCCTTAATCTTGTCAATTGACCATTTATCTAATACATAAAATTGTTGTTCGACTCCTTGAGTAGAAGTTGCTCCCACCGTTACCATATCTTTTCCGTCTTCCTTTTTACTAATATGAAGTACAGTAAAATCTAAATCGTTAGGGTCCTTTACATCCACAATAACAGAGCGCTTTGGGTTGGGATCAGTTTTTTCACCGAACGTAATGACATCTCCAAACCAAAGTGAATAATCTTCTAAAGGCCTTTCGGCGTGTTCTTTTAAAAATTGACCAGGATTTTGATCAACATCTTGGGCAGGAGTTTCCTGAGGGATATTAAAAGCCTGACCCGGATTCATATCTTGTGGTTTTGGAATATCTCCACCGCCTTCTGACATATAAATGTATATTAATTTCTCACTTCAACACTCCCAAGTACAGATATTCCTTTAATATCTGCAGTAACTGTTTTCTTGGTTTGTCCACCATTCGCTTTATTATCAAAGCTCCCCAGAATTCCAACGCCTTCGGAGTTCACGGTCCAGTTTTCTGGCACTTTGATTTCTACGCTACCAAATACGGAAACAAGCTCAAGCTTGAGATTTTTCTCTTTTGTTTTCACTTGTGATAAATCAAGCTCTACACTACCAAACACAGCTACTATTTCTCCACCTTTGAAGTTATCACTTTGTACAGCCTGATTCAGGCCAGAAAAAACAAGGACTCTTTTAATACTATCTTCTTGTGCTTCAGTTAGTTTGGAGGAATTACTAGTGCCATCTTTCCCCATTATAATCTGCACACCAATCCAGATAATAAGGAGCGGTATTAAAAATTCGAATAAATTTAAGTCAAGGAGAATACTGATACCAATGATTACAATAAGTGCACCTATTATAAGTCTTGTGTTCATATGACAAGAGTATACTACGATCACTGCCCTGATGCAATTTGTGTACTATAATGAGCTATGTCAAAAGACCAGAATGAAATTGCCGTTTTTGGAAATGGATGTTTCTGGTGCACCGAAGCTATTTTTGCCCGGCTTAAAGGAGTAAGCTCAGTACAATCTGGATATGCAGGAGGCCATACCAAAAATCCTTCATACTACGATGTCTCTGAAGGTGATACCGGACATGCAGAAGTACTCCAGATTACTTTTAATCCGAAGGAAATTACGTATAATCAACTACTTGACGTATTTTTCCATACGCATAATCCTACTACACTCAACAGGCAAGGTGCTGATGTGGGCACGCAGTATCGATCAATAATTCTTTATAACTCAGAGAAACAAAAAAAAGAGGCAGAAGGTATGAAAGAAAAGCTTCAGCCTGAGTATGACAACTCAATTGTCACTGAGATTGTCCCTCTTGAAACTTTTTATGAAGCAGAACCATATCATCAGGACTACTATCAAAAGAATTCCTTTCAACCATACTGCCAGCTAGTGATTGCTCCCAAAGTATCTAAATTCCAGGATCGATATAAGGAACTCATTAAAAAATAAATTATTTAACGATATCCATCTTCTTCCTTAAGAAAAGCCACCAGACCATGATACTTATGTAACCAACATATAAAATGAGTTGAGTAATATCCATTGTTTGAGTGATACCAAATATGGCCTTAATCATATCTGCTGCAACTGTTGATTTTGCTGGCAGGAAACCAAACGTAAAGGACTGTAATTCTGGAATAAGACCAACTTCTGCAAACTCATGTACCCCTCTTGCCAAAAGTCCAGCTGCAAACAGGATAAGCAGAATACTTGTGGTCTTAAAAGCATAATAAATAGGCATTCGGAATGTTGCAGTAAATAAAAGTGCAGAAATGAGTAACCCACCCGCTACACCACCCACAAATCCGGTAAAGATACTTCGTGGATCTGAAGATAGATAGATGGTAGATAAGAACAAGACAATTTCTATTCCTTCTCTAAATACTGCAGTAAAGACCAGCACAAATAGGCCTTTTTGTTCTTCTTTTTCTACCTGATCTTTAATCTTTTGGAGTAACTTGGTTTTATAACTTGCAAAATAATTATGTAAGAAGAATACTGCCCAGGTAATAAATACTGCCGATATGATCATGAGAATTCCTTCAATGATCTCTTCTGTTGCTCCTGTATACACTTCCTGGACTTTTACACCAACAATACTACCGAGTGCAAGTAAGAAAACACTCACCACTATAGCTGCTCCAGTAGCATACCACACGGTACGTATTCCTTTTTTCTGGTTTAGTTTAACTAGTATCCCCAGAATAGTAGCAACAATTAATGTTGCCTCAATAACCTCACGCAAGGTGATTAAGAATGCAGGTAACATAAGATATAGAATAAATTAATAATAGAAAATCCAAATACAATGAAAGAAGTCAGGAGTCTAATGGAGGTAAAATGTATTGAAATTTTGTGAGGATGGGAGATTGCCTCAGTAACTTTCGCTCCCTTTAGAGAAAAAACATTGCACAAATAGTAATTTGTTAATGGTTACTCGATTATAACCAGTTATATTTCTATCTGTCAACTTACATATAATAGAAAGCTTTTTTAAGCTGTTTCTGATATACTATATCTTTCCGAAATAAAATTATTAACTTTATGAATATTCGAAATATTGCTATTATCGCCCACGTTGACCATGGTAAAACTACTTTAGTCGATGCAATGCTTAAGCAGGCGCATATTTTCCGTGACAATCAGAGAGAAATGCAGCAAGAGCTTCTTATGGATTCAAATGACCTTGAACGCGAAAAGGGTATCACTATTTTGGCAAAAAATACCGCTATCCATTACAAAGACGATAAAATTAATATTATAGATACTCCGGGCCACGCAGATTTTGGTTCAGAAGTAGAACGGGTCCTTAATATGGCAAGCGGTGCAATTTTGCTTGTGGACGCCGCAGAAGGACCTTTACCCCAAACACGTTTTGTACTTAAGAAAGCATTGGAAGCAAAACTCAAGATCATTCTGTTCATAAATAAAATAGATAAAAAAGATGCTCGACCAGTTGAGATCCAGAGAGAAGTTGAAAACCTCTTTTTAGAATTGGCAGAAGATGAAGCAGCACTCAATTTTACAACCCTTTTTGGAGTTGGTCGAGATGGAAAAGTATTTACAGAGCTTCCAGAACATTATTCTTCAGAACTTACGGGAGATCTCTCTCCTCTCTTGGACACAATCGTAAATGAAATTCCAAATAGTAACGTAGGAGAAGATCAGCCATTTCAGATGCTCATCTCAACTCTAGATCAGGACCCTTATGTTGGTCGCTTGTGTATTGGTAAAGTGTCACGTGGTGTTCTCAACAAAGGAGACCGTATTGCTCTAGTTGATCAGGGAAAAGTAATTGGTACGTATACAGCCACCAAATTATTTACTAGCTTAGGCTTACAAAAGGTAGAAGTTGATCAAATAGTAGCAGGAGATATTGCAGCACTTGCTGGTATACCTGAGCTCACTATTGGTCAGACTGTAACCAATCCCGAAAAGCCCGAACATCTTCCACCAATTGAAGTAGAAGAGCCAACTATCAAAATTAAGATTGGCCCAAACACAAGTCCTTTTGCCGGTCGTGAAGGAGAATTTGTCACGTCTCGCCAGATCAGAGCACGTTTATATAAAGAAATTGAGACAGATTTAGGACTTCGTGTTGAAGATGATGTTGAGACAACTTCTTTTATAGTAAGTGGACGTGGAGAACTACATTTAGCCATGCTTATTGAAACAATGCGCCGTGAAGGATTTGAGATGGAAGTTTCCAAACCACAGGTTATTTATAAAAAAATAGATGGACAGACATGTGAGCCATACGAAGAACTCACTATTGATGTTCATAAAGACTACATGGGTGCTATCACAGATGAACTTGGGAAACGAAAAGGTAAGCTTATTAATATGCATTCCGTTGGAGAAACTGGGATGCGTCTTGTATATAAAATCTCCAGTCGAAACCTTATTGGTATCAGAAGTATCCTCCTTACCAATACAAGAGGGACAGCTGTACTTAACACATATCTTCTTGGATATGAACCAGAAGGAACTGCAATGGAAGGCATCAGAAATGGTGCTCTTGTTGCAACCCAAAGTGGTCAAACTCTTTCATATGGTTTGGCAAATGCACAAATTCGAGGTACGCTCTTTTATGGACCAGGTATTGATATTTATGAAGGAATGGTTGTTGGTATTAGCTCACAAGAACGAGATATCCCGGTAAATGTATGTAAAGCTAAAAAATTAACGAATAATAGATCTTCTGGTGAAGGTGTAAAAGTAGCTCTTGAGCCGCCTACCGAGCTTAGTTTAGAACAATACTTAGATATTATTGGTGATGATGAACTTTTAGAAGTAACGCCAAAAAGTTTAAGACTCAGAAAAAAATATCTTACAGAATCGGCACGTAAAGTAGCAGAACGTAAAATAGCAGGGCTTTAAATCTTCCACTGTGATTTATTCAAATCAACCTTGTCTCCTTTAAAGACAACTCCTTCTTCAAGAAGCATGTTCTTTTTTGTAGGTATACCATCACCACCAGAATAGCCATGTAAGCTACCATCGGAGGCAACCACCCGATGACAAGGAGTACGTGGTGCATCCGGATTATTACGCATGCACATTCCAACAGCGCGGGCTGCCTTTGGGCTTCCAGCCATTTTAGCCAGTTGTCCATAAGTAACCACTTTCCCTTTTGGGACCTTCCTAAGCTGAGCGTATACATTTTCAAAAAAAGTCATATATTTTACATTACTCTTACTTTTGTACTTTATTATAAAGCTATATTAAGAAAAACACATTATAAATTAACTTCAGAAACGAGGTGAATACATGGGCATACTTGAACTTATTCTAGGACTCATATTATTTATAGTAATTGCGAATATATTTTTTAGTTTTATTCCATTACCCAATAATATTTTAGGAACCATTGCCGCAATCATAATCCTAATTATGATCTGGCGTTTAGTGTTTTAAGAAAGATTATTCAAGAAAGGTAAGGGCTGTACCTTTTTTATTGGCACGGCCAGTTCTTCCAATTCTATGAATATAGTCTTCATAGGTTGCAGGCTCATCATAGTTAATGACGTGAGTTATATCTGAGATATCTATACCGCGTGAAGCTACATCTGTTGCCACTAAAATATCTATGACATTCTGTTCAAAGAGTCGTATTGCCATATTTCGTTTTGATTGTGGCTTATCACCATGAATTGAATTTACCTTGAAACCTTTTTTAAATAATGCACGAGATAAGTATTCTACTCCTCTTTTGGTTTTTCCAAAAATAAGTACTTTCTTAAATTCATCTTTTTTAAGAAGATCTTCAAGAACATTAATTTTTGGTGTCCCGAATTTTACCCGAACGACATCTTGATCAACATTATCTGTAGTATCATGAGTCTTTACAGAAACAGTGACTGGATTTTTAACAAAGGTATTAATAAGAGATCTTATTTCATTAGATAAGGTTGCTGAGAAAAACAATGATTGTCTTTCTTGTGGTAACAGTGAGATAAGATAACGTATATCTTGAATAAAACCCATATCGAGCATTCGATCTACTTCATCCAACACAATGTTATTGAAGTGTGAAAGATTTAGAATTCTCTTCTCTATAAGATCTTTAATTCTTCCAGGTGTACCAATAATAAACTGTGGATTTCTCCTCAGTTCAAATACCTGTTGTCGCATAGCAGCTCCTCCAATAATGAGAGTTGCATACATCTGCATTCCATACGAAAGTTTTCTCATCTCATCTCGAATTTGGGCTGCAAGTTCTCTAGTTGGAACGACAATAAGAGTTCTATTACTTTTATCTTGTGCAGTTTTATGCAAAAGAGGGATTAAAAATGCTGCTGTTTTACCAGTACCTGTATTAGCTATTCCAATAACATCTTTACCATCCAAGATATGATCAATTGCACTATCTTGAATTGGAGTTGGATTGACATAACCAGCTTTAGCAATATTTCCTTTTAATATTTCATTAATCTGAAATGATGCATATGGCTTACTTGGAGCATAAGCTTCCTCCTGAACTACATCTTTAGCTTTTTTAATGTATTTAGCTTCATAAGAAACAACAGAAGATCTTCTGTTTCCATAACGGTTATTAAAATTAGGTTTCCTTCTAAAGGAATTACGTCTATACGACTTATTGTACATATGAGAATAAAATTTAAAATGATTGTAGAGTAGAACCCGCAGAGATATATTTTATGAAGTCAGCAGATGCTATCAAACAATGATATATTATATCACATTTTAATAGCTTTCGCTGCTTCTTTTTGTTCTTTAGCTTTTTTCCTGCTTTCTGTAATACGTTCTTGTCTTTTTTTATTTGCTAATTCTTTCTCTTCTTTTTGTTTTTTCATCTTTTCTATATCTTTATCTATTGTTTTTTGACACTCTTCATCGGAACAATGATATGTTGAAGTAGTCACTGGGCCATATTGCCCTGGTACAGTTTCTATCTTTTCATCCACTAGAATAAGCTTACTGCCACATCGATGACATGTACGAGAAGTTAGTCTGGGTAAAGTAGTGTTCATAATAACCCATTATACACTAATTGTAGACCGAATACAAAGATGGACCAGGTTGAATAAGACTACTCAGTTCTTTATAATAGTTCTAGTTGAATTAGATTATTGTGTATATATATTTGCAATGTTTTTTTCCTAAAGGGAGATAAAGCATTGAGGAATTGCTCCCAGCCTCAAAGATCCTATTTTTATTTACCAACTTATAATGAACGACCTTTATATGGGGCGTTTTTTTGATTATTAATGGAAGACGAAGCACTATTAGAAGCACAATTAGGCCAAGAAGTGCAATTTACTCAAGAACAAATTGCAACCGTTGATTCTTCAATCGGTTTAGCTCGAGATATTATGAATATGAATCCAGCTCTGATGGAGGGAGCGGTTTTTAGTTCCAAACGAAGTGATTTTCTTGCTAGTGGTGGCACAATAACTCAAACTACAAATAAAGATTATGATCCGTCGAAGGATCCTACCATAGATCATACAAATTGTGATATTTGTGCGTTGGCAGCTCTTTGTTTACAGAAACAAGCTGCTGATTCAGATCTACTTACGACCACTACTGAAAGCTCCAATAATGCTCAAATGGAAAAACTCAAAAGTGAATTAGAAGGCACATATGTAAAAGGTAAAAAAATACCTGATAGTGAAAGTTTTATGAATAAACGAGATGAGAGTCCTTCAGTTGAAGATGGCGCTACTTCAAGACAACAAGAAACTTCAATAGAAGGGAATAAAATAAAAACACTAACTACTAATAGCCAGGAAACTCAAACTACTAACCCTTCAGAACGTATTATTCCTCCTCATTTGCAAAAAAAAATGACAGCACAAAAAACAGAAACATCACAAACAATATCAGAGCCTAAAGAAAATGTATCTAACAGAAAATCCGCTACAAAATCATTGCAAGAAACAACTGCTCATTCTAGTGAACCTGAACTTCCTGATGTTGATAAACCTCCAACAAGGACAATACCTGATCATATTGCCAAAATGGTAAACCAGGCAGCAATTGATGGGAGTAAAGAAGAAGCATCACAGCCTCAAGATAGAGAAAAAGAAATACCTCCAGTTGAAAACCTAGCTCCAGAGATATCCACTCCAAAAGAACGAATTATTCCACCACATATCCAACAAATGATGAGAGAAAAAACTCAACAGACAAGAAATGCTCAACCAGACACGCAACCCGTGCCTCCTGTTGCAGAAAAACCTTCATCTCCACCAGTTGAGCCAACTAATAGTAGATCTCAAACTGAAGAGCAACAAAAACATCAAGAGGATAGAGCTACTGTATCTACAGTAACTGAATCTAAACCAACGCCTGATGTAAATGAAAATTCTTCCAGAAGTATAAATCATCAAGAGACACAGCAACGCAGGCCAGAATCTAAGCCTACACCGACGTATGAGTCAAATGCAGAAGTAAAGCTAGCTGAAACTGTAGAGCATAATTCACAGAATACTCATGTAGCTCCAGAACCACCTTCAAATAGATCTAAACCTAAACAAACAAGGCCCTCAGGTCCTCCTCCATCCGATCGATCTACTGTAGCTTCAAAGAAACAGCCTCAACAGAAATCAGATATTAGAAAAAATGATGTAATAGCCGACAAAACACATTCACTGAATAATACTGAGATACCTAGCAACATAACCAAAGATTCTCAGGCCCAAACTGAGGCCACTGCTAACCCACCAAAAACGTATGAAGTAAGCGATTCGAAACAATCAGATGCAGAAGAGTATCGTACAGTAGAACAAGTGGTTGATAACGCAACTCAACAACGTATAGAACGACATAAAATGAGGAATACACATGAGTCTGAAACCTCTGTCGCATCTCCACCTTATTTATCTCAAGATACAGAAGTGAGACTTCCTCAGGAACAAACCAATCAACCAGCTTATCAGGAACCAGCGCCACCTACTCCACGACAGCAAGACAGGTTTATTGAAGACAATAACAGGACAGACGATAATGTTACATCTTTAGAACAAGATATTCCCATTCCTGCTTTTGGAGAAGAACAGCCATCCTCTCCTGTAGCTGAACAAGCGACAAAAGCAGATACTTCAGCTCGCCAACAATCAGAAGTTCATACGTTTATCAGACCAGATAATGAACCTCATGTTGACTCTCTTGAACAAACCATACCCATACCACAAGTGATCAGAGAAGAAGACACTCCACAATCACCTATGCAAGAGACACAATCTCCAGAACCCATATCTCATGAAACTGATCATGGGGCTAACTCTGATGCTCCACCTATATCTATTCCCAAAACAGATGCTCAATCTAAATCAATTGAAGATACAATAAGTAATGGCGATCATACTGCTGATACCGTAACGGTTGAACAAGCTATACCAATAACGGATACTCTGGATTCAAGTGAATCAATCCCAACTGTAGAGAATAAAGACATAGATCAGTTTCCAAGCGGTCATACCGAAACGCTTTTTTCTCTTGATGAGCTGACGGATGAAAGTGTAAATGAAACAGTATCTCTAATACAAGAAGATACAACCTTAGATATACCTGAAGCAATAGAATTTACAAAAGATCAAGAGATGCCCATTGAAATTACTTCAGATCCTGCCGAAAAAATATATGAAGTTGTTGATCGAGTACTTGATGATAAAACGGAAGAAGCCCGTGAAGAGATGGAATTGACTGAAGTTTCTGAAATTGCTGAATCAATTAATATTGAGCTGGGTACTCAGACTGAAAGATCTGAATTAGAAAATGTACAAAAATTTACTGAAGAAACACCAGCTGAATCTACAGATGTAATATTAGAGGCTACTGATTTACAGCAAAATGGAGATCCAGAAGTATTAGTAGCAGAACAACAAGAGATAGATACAGAAACAATATATATCTCACCAGTTATTTCTGAAAAAATAGATGAAGATGTAAATGAAGTCGTACTCGATACTTTCGATGAAGTGGGTGAGGAAACATTAGTTAATAATCCAGCAGAGGACATAACACCCACGTTTATTCCTCTTGAAGAAGACTCCTTTGCACAATTTCTCATGGAATTATTTTCAGATCAACATGAGCCAAAGGCTGTTGCAGATAATGAAGTGAAGATTACTCAACAAAATGAGCCTGAACTATCTGACGAAGGTCCTCAAGATACTGAAGATATACCGGCAGTTGTTGAGACTACTGTGTCAGTTACCTCAGAAGTTGGAGAGTTTATTGTTCCTGATGAAGAAATCGAAGTTATTCCTGTAGAAGCAACTGAAGCAAATCTTGTTGACGTGATCGAGGAACTTGTTCAAGATCAAGAAATTATCCCAGTTATGATACTTGCTTTACCAGTAGATGAATACACAGATCCTTCTCAAGAAATAAAAGATGGACAGATCTCACCAGAAGTAGATAATACTCCAAAAGAAGACAAGAAATTTAATATTCTTATGTTACAACAGGAAGAAGTAATAAGCTTTATTCTACTCATTCAACAAATTACAGATATATTAGCTTTCCTACAGAATACAAACAAAGAGACTTCTTTTACAACAGATATGGATTTTACTAATGAATTAGATGTATCGCCAGAAGAGCTAAAAAATGATACTTTTGGGAAATATGATGATACCGTTGTTCAGACGCTCTTCCCTCTAGTCCAATTTATGTTCTTTATTCAAGATTTGCAGATTTTTATTCCTCAGCAAGTAAAAAAGGAAGATCAATTAACAACCTTTGCATGAGTTCCAGCGTGTTTTAAAAAGTCTTCTTCACAAAAACATTTCTCTGGTGTACATTTACTACAATACCGGATTCCCATGTCAGGATTATCTCTATTATTTTTGCCACATACACTACATACATGTTCTGGTTTTTCTTTTGTTAAGTTTATTTTTTGGGTCAGGCCTTTTCCAGATTTTTTTGAAGTCCGCTTCGCTATATCAAGAAGTTCATCTCCAAAGAACAACAAAAAATTGAGTACAGAGACCAAAGCAAGTACTTTGGTTGGAATATCTCCAAATAGAAAGGTTACTCCGATACCAATCCAAGTAATAAGAGCAAGCCATTTCACCTTTACTGGCAAAATGAAAAATAGGAGGAGCTGGTAATCTGGAAATAAGTGAGCAAAAGCCAAAAAAATCGATGTAAAAATATAACCATTTGAGATAGGCATATATGGAAAAATCAATGAAACCATTATTGATCCCAGAGTTACAATCAAGATATACACTAGATATCTGAATGTGCCCCACAACCTCTCAAGCACTGTTCCATACATATAAAAGATATACCAGGTAAATGCAGCAAAGATAAAGCTCCGCGTAATTGGTTCAAAAATAAAAGTTACAACTCTCCACAATTGTCCCTGCATTACTAAATCTCCCCGCAATGTAAACATACCCTCATACCTTGTATAAAAAGTAACAAGAAAGAATACAAAGATCTGGCCAAAGATAAGATAATAAGTAATATTGACATGAGGGATATTACCAAACCGGCGTTCTAAGCTGTCTAACCATTTCATAGCCATATTATAACAGGCATTGAAGGTTTATATTTTCTTGGGGAAAAGGACTGATAGCAGCAAAGAAAGAGCCAAAACGCCCATGATTACTGCAAAAGATGCTAATGAAGAAATGTGCAAATGAAAAAGGCCTAACATCATTTTGCCACCAATAAAAATAAGGATGAAAGACAAACCCTTCTGGAGATGATGAAATTTATGGAGAACACTTTCAAGTAAGAAAAAAAGTGCACGCAATCCCATAACTGCAAAAATATTTGATGTAAAAATAATAAATGGGTCCTGACTGATAGCAAAAGCTGCAGGAATAGAATCAACTGCAAAAATAATATCAGTCGATTCAACCAAAAGAACGATTAAAAATAAAACAGTAAACATCCTCTTTCCACTTTCTTTGACAATAAAGTTGCCACCGTGATGATTTGTGGTAAAAGGTAAATATTTTTTTGCAAACTTTACAACAGGATTTTTATTGAAATCAATATGTTCTTCCTTTTTCTCTGAGAATAATTTTATTCCTGTAAATATTAAAATCGCGCCAAAGATATACAATACCCAATGAAACTGACTAATAATATAAGAACCAACAAGTATAAAAATCCCTCTAAACACAATTGCACCCATAATTCCCCAGAACAAAACCTTATGATGATACTTTTCTTCTAACTTGAAAAAGCTAAAAATAAGCATGATAACAAATAAGTTATCTACTGAAAGCATTTTTTCTGTCACATAGGCACTCATAAATTCTGCTGCCACAGTACGCCCCATAAATAAAAATATTAAGAATCCAAAACCAAAGGCGATACCAATCCAGAAGAGTGATTGTATAAGAGCATCTTTAGGCTCTATTCTGTGTGCTTTTCTATTAAAGTAGCCAAGGTCGGCTATAAGAAATCCGCCGACAATTATGCTAAAGAGAATAAATAAATTACTTTCAATATTCATAGATAAAAAAATAGTATACCTGATAAATACAATTTTTATTTACAATTGTTCTTGTTTGAAAATAGAGCTGCTAAAAATATGTGAGTTAAAAACGTATTTCTTCGTGGATATGAGGCATCTCAACTTCTTGTATTCCCAACTCCTCGGTTATACGCTTTGCAAGTACTTCCCGGGCTGTGTCTTCACCATGGGTAAGAATTACTTTTTGAGTTCCTTTGATGTGCTTCAGCCAATCTATAAGCTGGTGTTGATCAGCATGTGAACTCATTGCATGAGTAGCAGTGACTGTTGCATGTACTTCAATCAATTCTCTATCAATAACGACCTGCTTCTTTCCTTCCATCAGGTCTCTACCTAACGTTCCCTCTCCTTGATATCCAACAATGAGCAATCTATTTTTTGAGTCAGGTAAATAATGAGCCGCATGGCCCACAATACGACCTCCCGTCATCATTCCAGCTCCAGCGATAATAACTTTAGGTCCTTCCATAAAATGGAGACCTCTACTCTGACTTCGTTTTGCAATAAAATCTAAACCAACAAACTCAAACATTCCTCCTTCTTCCAAGTCTTTCTGAATATGATCATTAAAAAGTTGTGGATAATCAGAATAAACCATAGTTGCGCGCTCTGCCATAGGGCTGTCCAAAAATACAGGTGTACCTGCTTTAATTTTTCCCTCTTTTTTAAGATGCATAATCATGTGTAGAACCTCTTGAGTTCGCTCTAATGCAAAACAGGGAATCATAAGTGTTCCACCAGTTGACTCGATAGTATTAATTTCTTTTTGGATCATTGCGATTGCATCTTCCTCAGGATGAAGTCTATCTCCATAAGTTGATTCCATAACTACAACATCAGCTTCATCAATAAACTCCGTTGATTCAACCAGGTCTTCTGGATAATTACCCAAGTCCCCACTAAATACAATTTTTCTAAAATCTGAGTTTGGTCTTTTGTCTTCTATCTCTAAAATAGCTGAACCAAGTATATGCCCTGCATCTCGAAAGACCACGGCAAAGTCACCTACCTGGAACTCTGTCCGATATTCTTCTGTTTTAAAACGGTCAATGGTTTTTTGCGCTAAATTTTTATCGTAAAGAATTTTAGATTTCTCATCTTTTGCAATCTGGGCACTATCAAGAATAGTAATATGAGCAAGATCACGCGTTGCGGGTGTCATCCAGATTTTTTCTTTATATCCTTTTGGAAGAAGTATCGGAAGTCTGCCACAATGATCCAGATGAGCATGAGTTAAAATCGCTCCAACTAATTTACTGCAATCATACGTGTAAGGTTGATAATTTAATGCATCAATTTCTGGTGTGCCTTGAAACATACCAAGATCAATAAGAATTGATCTTCCAGATCCAGAAGTAAGAATGTAAGATGAACCAGTCACTGTTCCAGCGGCGCCCATGAATGTTATCTGCATGGGTTTATTGTACACTATGTATGAAGAGGTATATGGTAAAAATGAGGTCACGTTCTTTTGTACTCAATAAAAACTGGACAGAAACCTCCTTCTGTCCAGAAATGTTCTCTATAGTCATTGCCAAGTTTACATATCGTCATAACTTGATGTATTATCCCTATCTCTTTGTCCTTGGTTTCTATTTGAATTATTCGAGTTTTGTCTTCTCGATTTTTTGTTTGTATTATTACCTCCTGCCATACTTCTACACCCCCTCTCAGATTGAGAAATTCTAAATATTACAAGGATATCAATGCAGTCTATGACTGAAGTAAATAATAAAACAATAATATGTAAGTAATTGTATTTTTCTTATAACTTACTGTATAGTAATGGGTATGAACAAGCCAGTCCGTTTTCTTCATATCAGTGATACTCATATAGGAGAACATGAAGATATAGAACTTCAACGGGTAAAGACATATCCATATGCACGCCGTCTTGTTGACGAGATAAAGCAACTACCTTTTGACTACGATTTTATACTTCATACCGGCGATATTGCCGCTATTATTCCAAAGCCCGAGATTTATAAAAAGGTCGAATCATTATTTCAAGAGATTGAAAAACCTATCTATTATGCCACTGGAAATCATGATGATTCTCCACATATAAAAGAGTATCTTACAATGGGTCCAAAAACCGATTTAGACAAACAATTATTAACCTATACTTTTGAAGTAAGCGGCATTACCTTTATGTGTATTGATGCAAGAGGGACAGATGAAATAGATCCACATGGACAGATTTCCGAAGCTCAGTTTCAACTTATCGAAAATCAATTACAGTCTTCTAAGAATGAGATGGTTTTTTTCCTGCACTATCCTCCAATTGAACTAGATAGCCCCTGGGTCAATGATCTCTTGCTTATTTTAAACGGAGAAAAACTTCATAATCTTTTTGCGAGCTATGCAGAAAAGATAAAAGGAGTTTTCTTTGGACATATTCACCGTACACTCACCGTTACAAAAGACAATGTAAACTACTATAGTACAGGCAGCACCTGCTTACAATTTCGTAATTATCCAGAAGACAAAGAAGTAACATTTATACGAGACGAGATGTCACGGATGAATATCGTAACAGTAGATCAATCTCAGGTAATAGTCAAAGAATATATCTTCCCTCTTATTCAAAAGGAGTCATGAGCTGGAAATAATTACCATCTGGGTCAGCAAGAGTTGCAATCCAGCCACCTCCCATTTCATAAGGTTCTTTAATAATAGTCGCCCCCAATTCTTTCATCCGGTTAAACTCTTCCTTTACTTCTTTTGTTTCTAAGTTAAACATAATTCGGCCTGGATCTTTTGCATTACCACTCATTTCTGAGTGTTCACCAACACTAAAAAAACACGAACCAATTTGCCATCCGTACCAGTTACCTTCAACCATATCTGCTTTCTTTCCAAATACTTTTCCATAAAACTCTGCCATAACTTGCGGTTGCATGGTTCCAACCATGATTGAGTTGAGGTTTAACATATATTACTAGTATAAGATACTGCTCGTGGACTTACAATTCTTGGTCTCATGTAGTAACATATCTTGTATGTCAGATAAAACAATCTTTTTTGTAATTATCGCAATTATTATTTTAAGTATCGCTGGCTTTATATTCCTAAACCGCGACATGACATCACAATCAACCAATATGGCAAATCAACAAGCCCCAGAAAACCAAGTTACAGAACTACAGATCGAAGACCTTCAGGTCGGGACAGGTGAAACTGTCGAGAGTGGCGACTCAGTTGTGATGCATTACACAGGCACTCTTACTGATGGTACTAAATTTGATAGCTCTCTTGATCGAAATGAACCATTTGAAACTGTAATAGGTGTTGGACAGGTTATAGAAGGTTGGGATAAAGGTGTAGTAGGTATGAAAGTAGGAGGGAAACGTAAACTTGTTATACCACCTGAGATGGCATACGGCGATCGTACAATGGGTCCGATACCAGCTAACTCAACACTTATTTTTGAAGTAGAGCTACTTGAGGTTCTTAAATAATTATTTCAGATATTCCTGAGAAAGATTTTTATACGGCTTTGATTGAAAAGCTAATAACGTAATGATCAAACCCACTATACCTGCTGCCGAAAAAACTAGAGCAATTCCTCGCCCTTGACCCACACCATACCAACCGCCTATAAGATCTACTCCGGCTCCTGTTGTCATAAATGGGATAAAGATATACTCAGCCAAAGGACCAATGAGGAACGCGGTTATTGGTGATGCCAATTGCTCTACACTCTGACCAAAGCCAAAGACACGTCCTTGACGTTCTGGAGGGACCACTTTTTGAATAACAGTTTGCTCTGCTGCTTCTGCAAAAGGTACTAAAGTAATCCAAATAAGCATTCCTAATGACAACAACACAATCCAAGGTTGAATTGTAAAAAATATTGAAGAGATCCACATACCGGTATTGGCTAGAAGCAAAGTTCTTAATGGATTTTTGCCAAGCCCTGTTTTAGAGATAATAAGACCTCCCACAATAAAGCCAAGACTTAAGAATCCCCACAGTATTCCCCAAGTTTGAACTTTTACCAGAGTAAGTCCATATGCATCTAAAAGAGCCATAAAAACACCACCTAAAAAATTATTAATAGTTGCAAAAAATATGAGCGCGAGAAGTCCAGGGATTCCTTGTATGACTTTTAGTGTACCCATTATATCTATATTTTTTGGCTGATCTTCTAAATGCACAATATGCTTCTCCTCCATTGGGAGGAAAAATAAATGAACTAAAGCCAGAACAGTAAAAATAACTGCAAGCTGTAAGGCTGCCAACATACTCCAATAGCCTAGTACCAATCCACTTGCAAATGAAGTTATAGTGAATGCAACACCCATCGTCGACCCAACCAAACCATTTGCTTTATCTCGTTTATCCTCATCTACCATAAAAGTAACAGTTGTTGGAACTGCTATATTTCGGATATTACCTGCAACTACGCCACCCATTAAAAGGAACATAAGTATCCATAATTGTATATTTTCTATTGAACTGAAGGCAGTTGGAGGTGTTAGCACATAAAAAATAAGACTTGCTACAAAAAATATCAATGTAGCCATACTCGATATGAGCATTGCTTTCTTCTTTTTGTTATGATCAACAATTGACCCAAACCAAAAGCTTGTAGCTGCTGTTGCCACCGTATACATTCCAGCAAGATATGCTGTAGCTATAACTGATTTTGTTTCTAAATAAATCCAGAAAGTAAGTGCAAACCAAACAAAGTTATTAGTCACTCCAGCAATAAGTGCATTCACTAAAAGCTGATAAAAAGTTTTCATAAAGGCTAGTATAACATGATAAGGTACTCTAAAACTCAGGTTATATTGCCAGATATGCTTTGGTAAGTTATCTCAGCAGTTGTCAGCTTTGTCTTGAAAAGCAGATAATAACTTAAGAGGTCTTTATATTATAGTTTTGACTAAATAGATTTTGTGGATCATATTTCTTTTTAATTTCCACCAATCGTTTATAGGTGGCTTCCGGATAAATTCCATGTACATCTTTCTCTGTATTCGTGCTTAAAAAGTTTGAATAAGCACCTTTCCCATATGTAGCTATTGCTTCCCAAGGTTTAAGCAAATGAGCACAGTCTTCCTCCGATAAGGTTGGAGGCATAAATACTGGTGCAATGATAAGGATCTCACTATCTCTAAAAGCAAATGCAGTATCCTCTGTCTTTACTTTATTTAAAGCTCCCCCAATATATCTCATCATAAGAAACTTATTACTTGTTATACCATACTTTGCATCAATAGCACTAATAAGCCCCTCACTAAAATCTTCAACAAAAGTACTTTTGACTAACATTTTTACGCCTTGGGGAGCATGCGCATCCTGCAGTGTAGCAGAATAAGGCATTTTTCTAATTGTCTCCTTAACTACTTTCCCTATTGTTCTCAATGGTTCAATTGCCTTTTCTGCGGCCTGCTCGTCACTACTTCCATAACACACAAGCAATATAATTCCAGTTGGAGCTCCACCTATTGATGGCATAATCATAAGAGTTGTGGTAAGGAGTTCGTCAGCACGACGCATATAATTACGCCACTTCTTAAGAAGATCAGGTACATTCTCAAAAGAATACATCATGTTTCCAAAAAATACCTCTTCTACTTTTTGAGCCTTTACTTCAAAATAGGTAACAACACCAAAATTACCTCCACCACCGCGGAGAGCCCAGAATAGGTCTGCGTTTTCATGTTCTGTTGCACGTACCATTTCTCCATCTGCTGTGACTATTTCAGCAGCCACTACATTATCAATTGTTAATCCATATTTACGAACTAGCCAACCAATACCACCACCAAGAATAAGGCCTCCGACACCGACAGACTTCGTATCCCCAGAGGTAATAGCTAAGTTTTTTTCTTGCAGTGTATGTGCAACTTCTCCCCATTTGGCACCTGCTCCAATACGCACAATGTGCTTTTCTTCATCAATAACTTCTACTGAATTTATATTCGAGACATCAATAACAACACCACCATGATTGGTACTACAACCTGTTCCACTATGCCCACCGCTACGAATTGATAGGATTGCTTTATTATCTCTTGCATACTGAATAGCAGTGACAATACCTTTTTCATCCTTAGGTTTGAAGATAATTCTTGGATGTCCTTGTAATGCAAATACAGTACTTGCTTCTTCATAATTACTGTCGCCAGGAAGAATAACTTCTCCAGAAAATTGTTGTTTCAATTCTTGAATTTCCATATTATGCTCAGGTGGATACTGTACCATCCAGTAAAAGCCAAACTTAAAGGAAAAGGTACTGTGTAATATACGATTTCACTCGAATACTAAAAATAGTAATATAAAATTCTACATTTCATTGGACGAAATCGCTACATTAGTTTTGATGCTCAGGCATACCTTTTGGGTCCATCCAGACAATTTCAAATATATGGCCATCTAAGTCTTCAAAACTTCTCGCGTACATAAATCCCATATCCTGAGCTTCACGGGCTTCTTTGCCACCTGCCTCAATTGCTTTCGTAAACGTCTCATCTACCTTTTCCTTGCTTTCTGCGCTGAGTGCAAACATTGTTTCAATTGATGACTTTGCATCTATCAGTTGCTTCTTTGTAAAGGTTTTGAAATACTCTTCTGTAAGAAGCATCAAGTAAATGGTATCACTTACAACCATACTTGCTGCATTCTCATCAGTAAACTGTGAATTAAATGAAAAGCCAAGTTTTTTATAAAACTCCATAGATTTGTTGAGATCCTTTACAGGAATGTTTACGAAAATACTTGTATTCATATTTTATATTTAATTGATAATTAGCTATTTATGCTTATTATGTTTTTCTGGTCTCGATCGACTCGTTACTGTACTGATAGGTTTATTGTGATAAAGCAACCTCTAACTTATTAAGACTTGTACTCCATCCTTCTTCCATTCCACTTTTCTTCATAGCTTCAAACTGTTCTTGAGTTTCTGGCTTTGGATAGACTATAGAGAGTTTAGTTTTCCCAGGTTCTACTTCTTCAAATAAAATAGTGACAGTCATCTCCTTTGGAAAGTTAGAGTCCTGACCTTCCTGGTCCGGATTTATCATATTCCCTTCTGCATCTGAAAAATAATCTGTAACAACTATTTTTTCATGAGGAACAATTTCTTTATAAACCCCCGCACTGTACATTACTCTATCCCACTCAGAACCCGCTGGTCCTTGCATGGCATAAATATATTTACCGCCAACTTGTAAATCTACTTTTGCAGATGGTGAAGTAAATCCTTCTGGACCCCACCATTTCATGATCATCTCTGGTTCTGTCCAAGCCTTCCAGACAAGCTCTCGTGGAGAATTAAATGTTCTTGTAATGACTACCCCATTTTCTGTATTTTCCATATATGTGTATGAAATTAATAATAAATTAATAATTGCTATTTTGACTTTAAGTCTAATCGTTTTTTCTCTTCTTGCAACAAAGCATCAAGAGCATCAAAACGTTCCTCCCATTTTTTTTTGAGTTCCTGAATCCAGTTTTCCACTTCTAGCATTGGTGCTGGATTAATTTTGTATAAGCGTTGTTGTGCTCTTTTTTCTACTGTTACTAAGTTCGCTTCTCGGAGTACTTTTAAATGTTGAGAGATAGCAGGTAGTGTTACTTTAAATCTACTCCCTATTTCTGAAGCAGAAAGTTCACCATTTTTAGCAATAAGCTCAATTATTTGTCTTCGTCTTGGTTCCGCAAGAGCATAAAATGTATCCATATATTATATATTAAAGTAATCACTTAAATAAGTCAATACTTAAATAATAAACTATAACGGAATGGTATACTAATGAGTAGATATGAATATCCTGATTTCCTACTCAACATTACTGGGAGAAGCTGAAAGAATATCACGAGATTTATACGAACAAATACGGATTGAGCTCAAAGAACACACATTTCAAATTTCAAACGTTGAAGACCTTACACCTTCTCAGATTCACGATCATGATGTAACAATCATAATTGCTTCAACCACAGGTGACGGCGATTTAAACCCAGATGCTGAAGAATTTATAAAAAAAATACAAAATGATTCTGCCGATTTTAACGGAGATACATTTGCATTATTTGGTATTGGAGAAACTTTTTATCCTCATTTCTGTGGCGCTATAGATACAATTGAAAAAGAACTAAAGATACGTCATGCTACGATCGTTGGAGATATAATGAAAGAGGAAATTTACGGCAACGAAAATATAGATAAAATACTTTACAACTGGGCAAAGGAAGTTATAGCATCAGTAAACTAATATGAAATATGTCGCACTTCTTCGCGGAATTAATGTGGGAGGTAAAAATATTATTAAGATGGTAGAACTTAAAGAATGCTTTGAAAGAAATGGATTTTTGAAAGTAGTTACTTATATTCAGAGTGGCAATGTTATCTTTGAATCTGCTGAAAAAAATAAAAGGAAACTTACTAATAAGCTTGAAGAGATGCTTTCGAATACTTTTACCTATAAAGCTCGTGTTATTCTCAAATCTGATGAACAGATTAAAGAGATTATTAAAAATGTACCAGAAGAATGGAACAAACAGCAGGATATACGGTGTTATATTGGCTTTCTTTCTGAAATTATCTATGCTGACGAAGCTACAAAAGAAATAAAAGTAAATGAGAAGGTCGATTCTCTTAAATCTGGCCCTGGAGCTGTATACATGACAACACTTATGAGTGGGCGTACTAAAAGTGCTTTTAATAAGCTTATCGGTACAAAAATATATCAGGAAATGACAATCAGAAACTTCAACACCACAAAAAAAATCCTCGAACTTTTGGAAAAGTTATAAAGCTTTCTAGTCATTAAGTACTTCAAATACCTTGTGTTTAGATTTATCTCCCTGCATCAGCATTACCATGTTTTTTTTAACGTGAAAGTATTCTGCGAGGGTTTCAATAATTACTTTGTTTGCCTTTCCATCTAATGGAGGTGCATTTACATAAATATGCAGATTACCTTCCAGGTCTTTTTCAATTTTAGTATGTTTGGCATGTGGGTGTGCTATTACAATAACTCTCATGTGGTATACAGAGCATCGGTTTTTGCTGCCATAATAAAATCATTTCTATGGAGTCCCTTCACTGCGTGTGTCCACCAAAGCACAGTAGTTTTTCCCCAATCGACAATAAGCCTTGGATGATGTCCATTCTCCTCTGCTAACTCACCCACTTTGTCTGCAAATGCCATTGCTTCTACAAAGTTTTTAAACTTAAATTCTCTTTTTAATTTTGCTACTGAATCTTTATCTATAATTTCCCATTCAGGAACTTGATGTGTATATTTTGACATCTGATCCTCGGTCATTGGGTCTCCGCCTTCTTCGCAAGGAATACAAACGCCATGTGCTAAGTCTGTCATATAGTATGAATAATACTACTAATACGAGCCTTTATCAAGTATTTACAGTGTAAACCGCAAACCACTTGTATATTCTGAAAATTCACCATTAGCTATACGTTCTGCTTCTGCTGTATAAAAATCTCTTGCTTCTTCGACGGACCGTTCATTTTTCACTATCTCATCTACAAGGTTCAGAGCTAAGAAATTAATTGCTTCGTTATTACTTCGAGCAGATATCTCACCTGTTGCCTGATCAATAACTATACTCGCATCAAATGTAGCTACTTCATCCATACGATCTACTGGAACGTTATAGTTAATCGTCTGGACTATAAATCCACTGTGTGGAATTGGAAAAAGATCTTGAATAGCATCTCTATACAGATGTATTTCCTTCCATGGGCTGCTATTATGCCAGATAAGACGACTCTCTGTCATCTCATCAGGTTGTCCATAGGTACTAATAAATGTTTGTGCAGCAACACGTTGAGCTTCTGGCCAATCAACAATAATATGCTCCGCCATCGTCGGTACTGCTGTTGGTGGAGCACCACCAATCCCTAGTTGTGGTCCATTTGATACAGTGCTTCCCATCTGATTTATCCCAATCACCCATCCTAATAGTCCTCCTAAAATGAAAGTTAAAAGAGAAATCAAAAATGTGTTACTACCTTTATTCGTATGATTCATATATTCCTCACCTCCTTTTACCCTTACCATACTGTTTGAGAACAAAAAAGAAGTAAGAAATGCATAAAGGAAAAATCAGATATTGAATATCAATCTTCCATCGTTGTATCATAGGATGTTAAATTCATCTTAGGTAAAAGATAATTGCTTAAAATAGTATTTACGTATCATCGTAAATGAAGTGAATAAGATTATGGAAAAGATTAACTCATTTATACAACACATATATACTTCTTTTATTGCAAATCGACTTGGCTCTTGTGGCAAAAGAGCTCGCTTTATTACTACCTCTAAATTTTTTGTTCCAGGTAACATACATATAGGAGATGATGTATTTATTAATCAACAATGTATTTTAGCCGCAGATGAGGACATAGTGATTGGCAATAAAGTACAAATTGGGTTTCGTGCAATGTTAATTACATCAAATTATGAAGCTCTAGTTCATCATCGGACCAAACAGAGAAAAAAATATTTAGAACCTATTACGATAAAAGATTATGTATGGATTGGCTCGGGAGCAATTATTTTACCTGGTGTAACTATTGGTGAAGGAAGTGTTGTTGCTGCAGGTGCGGTTGTTGTAAAAGATGTTCCTCCTTATACAGTTGTCGGTGGAGTTCCGGCTAAGATAATTAAAAGGCTATCTTTAGATAAAGAAACACATTAAAGTTTCACTTCTTGAAGCTTGAGGACAGCTCCATATCCTTTTTCGTAATACTCCACAGAAATCGTATGATTACCTTCAGATAAAGATGTTTGGTATGAATATGATGTTGGAGCTTGATCAATCCATTTATCAATAACAGTTACTCCATCGATTTTAAGTCTTACCCCATCATCTGCAGTTACCGTAAATCGATAAGTCCCAGCTTCATAATCAGCAGTTTTAGTTGCTTTTGCAGAAAAGTTATCGTTATTCACTGTAGGATGTGGAGATCCAGAAACCCAATCATAGTTAACTGATGGTGATATAGCTGTGTACACAGGCACACCGATTAATGAGGTGTTATTAAAGTACTCAACCGTAAATTCTCCATTCTGTGGAGTTGGAGTTTGAGTCTCTGATTCAATAACTTTAATTTCCTGTTTTGCAACAGCACCCCAGGCTTTTTCATAGTATTCCATGACAATGGTGTGTTCTCCTGCTGTCATTGGTATTACAACGGTATAAGTCGTTGCGGCCTGATCAATCCACTTATCAATAACAGTTACTCCATCGATTTTAAGTCTTACCCCATCATCTGCAGTTA
>CAZOSM010000004.1:0-16718 GCA_964582715.1 uncultured Gammaproteobacteria bacterium | reverse complement strand
CTTTAAATTCATATAGATTCTCACTAAAATTGTCGGTATAAGTCCAACGAGCTGAAAAATTATCATTCTGTACTAAGGCATCTGGTGATCCGAGTCCCCAATCATAGTTTGGACCAGATTCAACTCTTGTTAATACTGGAGTACCCGTAAGATTAGTATTATTAAAATATTCTCCTTTTGTATAACTAAAAGGTACTTCAATATCTGGATCTGCAGGGTCCGCTTCTGGTTCTGTTGGCTCTTCCTCTGTTTCTTTAGTCCAATTGGCAACGGCTACTGCCCCACCACCACTTTCGTAGTATTCAAATGTTACGCGATGTACACCGGAAAGGTCTATTTGAGAAGTATATGTGGTTGGTCCTTGATTAATCCATTTATTAATAATGATAGTGTCATCAATTATAAGTCTTACTCCATCATCACCTGTTACGTTAAACGTATAAGTACCAGGATCAAAGGTAAAATCACCCTGCCATCGAGCGGAGAAATTATCGGTAGGCACGCTTGTATGTGGAGAACCAGCTCCCCAATCATAATTAATTTTTGTTTCCTGTCTTGTTAATATTGGAGTTCCACTTAATGAAGTATTATTAAAATAACTCACTCTAAAACCATCATCTATTGGAATATCTACAGGTGGTGTAGGAGTTGGATCTTCTGTTGGAGTTGGCTCTGGTTCTGTTTGTACTTTTTCCCAGTTCAGTTTAGCTACTGCCCCATACCCTTTTTCATAATATTCCATAATAATGGTGTGCTCACCATTACTCATTGGTACGAACGCTGAATAACTTGTTGGAGCTTGGTCTTTCCATTGATCAATAACTGTAACGCCATCAACGATAAGCCTTACACCATCATCTGCAGTTACTGTAAATCGATACGCTGCTTCATCAAATGTCTGTGAAGTAGCCCATCGTGCCGAAAAGTTATCATTGTTTACGGAAACGTGTGGAGAACCTGCAACCCAATCATAACTTACTTCATTCTCATTTCGTACCAAAACTGGAATACCCGCTAAAGAAGTATTATTAAAATATTCAGCTGTAAATACTCCATCTCCCAGTGGAGGAGTTGGCGTTGGATCTTCTGGTTCATCAGGCATTTCAGGAGTTGATCCATTTTTAACTGTATTAATAGCACTTGCCCACTTCTGCGCCATCTTCTGATATCCTGCTGCACTTGGATGAATTCCATCTGGAAGATCGGGTGTTGTTATTGCAGTATGCATGTCAACGTAATGGACTTTTTTTCCGGCATCTCTTTTCTGCTGAATAATGCCAGGAATAGTTTGGTTAAAGGAGTTTGCTCTGTGTTGATATTCTGAATTACTGAGTGGTGTAATAGAAGCAACTAAAACCTCAGCTTCAGGAACGGTTGAAGTAATGGTATCTATAAGAGAACTCAGTCTCTGTGGGGCATTGGCAACATCATGATTACCGATCATATCGTTTGTTCCAATCATAAGAAGAATCATCTGGGGATTGTGCGTATTAAGCCACCCGACTACTTGTCCATGGATCTCATGTATCTTCCAACCTGGATGTCCTTCATGCTCACGATCTGTAAGTTGACCAGGTCCATTCTGCATAGATCCTACAAGATCAGTATCTGAGACTAATTTCTTCAATTCCACTCTGTATCCACCTGGTATATCCCAACCATCTGTAATAGAATCACCAAGAGGCATTATCTTTAAAACAGTTGATGGATTACTACTTTGTTTCTCCCATACGAGCGTAGCCATTGCACCACCACCATTTTCATAGTATTCAAGCACTACCGTATGGTCTCCTTCTGCAAGAGTAATGGTCTTCTGAATAGTTGTCGGGGCCTGATCTTTCCATTGGTCAATTATAGTTTGACCATCTACTTTAAGTCTTACTCCATCATCTGCGGTGACTGTAAATGTATAGTCAGCAGCTTCTGTTGTAATACTCCCTGTCCATTTTGCAGAAAACTGATCGGTATTTATACTAGCATCAGGACTCCCATTCCCCCAGTTATGATTAATTGTTGATTCTGTTCTTGTAAAAACAGGTGTTCCAGAAAGATTAATATTATTAAAATATTCCGCACTAAAATCTGTTGCTGCATGAAGTGGTTGCACAAACAGAATAGTAAAAAGAAATGCGATGATGTAAAGAATATATTTTTTCATTATGAGTTCTATAACTAATTGTATAGTATACATTATATTCTCTCTATTTTTACTTAATTTACATCTAACAGATAGGGAATACAGCTTATAAAGTTATACTTCCAGACAGAATTAGGATTATTTATATATTTTTACTGTCCCTTCCTTTTCTATTGCAATAATCATTATTACTGATAAAATATTATAGGATAATTTCTTACCAAATATATAAGATTATTGTCTTTGCAAATTAAACATATACACTATGCCACTAAATGAACTCCGACCACATTTTCCCGGGTATAAAGATATAGCTCCAACATGCAAGGATGCAGAATGGTGGTGGCTTACCTACCTTTCAGCCCAACAAAACCAGAATTCTCTTCAATCTCAACATAGTCGTATAGTGAGTATCGATAATAGATTTCATTACTGGGAAACAAATACAATTCAAAAAGTCTCAATACAAAATACACCAATGGGTTCAAAAACACTGCTTTGTCTTACCGGAGAGATAGCTGGATTTCTAGCCACAAATACAACAACCCATGCAAACCGCCTTAGATCTTTTTATGATTTACCAACAGAACATTTTCTTTTATATGGAGGTGTCCTGATGCGGCCACTACTTACTACACCTGCTGAAGTAACTGGATTTGACCCTATTAAAGATAGATATCAGACCAATAATCCTGATTGGTATCTGGGTTCCCTTATTACTACAATCCGTAATCTGCAGGTTCCTTTTGATGAAGATCAGTTTATACAAAATATTGTTGATTTCTCTGAAAAATAACCTCGGTATTATTCATATCTCAACGCATCGATAGGAGAAAGAGCTGCTGCGCGGCGGGCAGGGTACAATCCAAAAATAATACCAACAAGAGTAGAGGCAACAACCGCAATAATGATCCAAGAGATACTAAGAACAAAAGGTATATTCACTATTACCGAAACAAGAAAAGCACCTGAGATTCCGAGTAAAATCCCAATTACACCTCCAATGAGACTCATAACAATAGCCTCAATCAGAAATTGAGTGAGAATATCGCTTTCTTTTGCACCAATCGATTTTAACAATCCAATTTCCTTAGTACGTTCTGTAACTGCAACTAACATAATATTCATGACGCCAACACCTCCAACGACAAGCGATATACTTGATATACCTGCAATTAAAGAGGTAAGAAGCGTGGTAACTGTATTTACTGTCTCGAGTGATTCTTCAAAACTGGTTAAGGTAAAATTATTATCTTCCCCTTCATCTAGATCTCGCCTTTCTCTTAAAAATAACTCTACTTCACTCATAGTCTGGTTTAGATATTGTGTATCTTCCACACTGACATCAATTTCTGCAAGTTCTTCATCTCCTCGGATATCTTCACTCAATACCTCAAGCGGAATCACAGCGCCAGAATTAAAAAAACTTCCTGCCAAGGCTGAATCACTTTTTGTAATACCAATAATACGGAACCGTGCATTATCAATACGAACCGCCTCTCCTACCGGATTCACCCCCACACCAAATAACTCTTCAGCAGCATCAATGCCCAATACAATAACTCGACTATTACTATCTGCATCACTTAATAAATTGCCATACACTAACTCTGGAGCAAGCAAAGTTTGCCCACTTTCGGTAATCCCATATACAAATACATTTACCTGTTCATCATTTGCAGTAACTATACGAGTTGCATACCCAATAGGAGCTACTGATAGGATATTTTCTATACCAGATTCTTCTATGGCTTCTGCGTCTTCAAACGTAATAGGCTGCTGGCTTGCGCCTCCGAATGAACTAAAGATATCTCCTCCTGGTGTGACTTGAAAATAATTAGTACCAAAGGCAGATAATTCACTGTTCACAAATGCAATGGCACTTTGTCCAATTGAGGCGATCATAATTACTGATCCAATTCCAATAATGATACCAAGCATAGTTAGGCCCGTCCGCATAACGTTACTCCTCAGTGAAACAATAGCAGATCTGATGATTTCTGAATATTCCATAATATTATTTTTTTTTATCTGAAACTATTTTGCCATCAACAATACGAATAATGCGTTTAGCAAAATTCGCAATATCTTCTTCATGAGTGATGAGAACAATCGTTCTTCCTTTATCATTTAAATCCTGTAAATAGCCCATTATTTCATGTGCTGTTTTACTGTCGAGGTTACCAGTTGGTTCATCTGCCAGAATTATTGCCGGGTTCATTATAATTGCTCGTGCTATAGCAACACGCTGGATCTGCCCACCAGAGATATGATTAGATAAATTCTGAGCTTTATCTTCAATTCCAACAAGTTTGAGTGCATCCATAACTCTTTTCTCCCGTTCTTCCGGAGGGACTTTACCATAGAGCATCGGCCTTTCAACATTTTTAAAAACTGTAGTTCTTGGGAGAAGGTTAAACGACTGAAACACAAAACCGATTTCCTGATTGCGAATTTCGGCGAGCTCATCATTTGAATAACTACTTATATTTTTATCTTTAAATAAAAACGTACCGGTGGAAGGAGTATCCAAAGCACCCAGAATATGCATTGTGGTAGATTTACCAGATCCCGAAGGCCCCATGATTGCGACAAACTCACCTTCATAAATTTTAAGAGAGATGCCATGTAACGATTGGTAAAATTCACCATTACCAAGTGGATATTTTTTTGTCACGTCCTGTAATTCTATAAGTGGAGTTTTGTTTGCCATTCATGCGATTAATTACCAAATAATCCTTGTCGCTCTACCTGATCGTTTGTAAGAGAAACGACAATTTCTTGTCCTTCTGTAAGTCCTTTTACAATTTCTGTACGTTCTTCACCTCGTACGCCAACTACCACTGGAATAAATTCAAGCTCATTTTTATCATTCACTATTTGCACCGCTCTTCCACCCTCATATGGTTTGACTGCTGTATTGGGGACACTTAATACATTAGTAAGCTTCTCGGTAATGATTTCTGCATCAGCAGTCATACCTGCTTTAAGTTGATCATCGCGATTCTTTATTTCAACAAACACGTCATATTGTATGAGCCCGGCATTATCTGTACCAATTTCATCAACTCGGGTAACAATACCCGCATATGTTTTATTATCTATAGGGTCAACGTCTATTGTTGCCGTATCTCCTGCTTCTACCTTATTAATATCAGATTCACCTATAGAAAGGAGTACTCCTATGACCGTATAGTCTGCTATAGTCAAAATTGGTTTAATGGCAGTACCTACACTAGCGAGAGATACTGGGGTTCCACCACTTGAAGCCTGTACAGTATCATGCAATACGACAGACAAATTGGCAACTGTACCTGCTGCTGTTGATTTTACAACAGTTGTTTGGGTTGCCTGGTATTGAAGCCATGCCGCATTAACGGCAACTTGTGCCTGCCCGATGACCTGTTGCTGATCTTTATACTTTTGTTCCGCAGCAAGCCACTGTTTTTCAGGGATATGAAATTCTGGAACTGCCCGGCGATCATGTCTTGGATTTCCATCTCCATCTTCGTATTCATCGCTTTCTGCCAGTTCTTTAAAAGTATCCCATTTAGCAAACATGTCTGCTTGAAGAACATCTAAATTGGATTGTGCTGCATTCAGTGTAGTAACTGCAGAAAGATATGTTGCATAGGCAGATTGCTGTTCTTGCTCGGTTGCAGTGCTTTGTACTTTGAATAATTCTTGATCTTTTTCTACATACTGACCGTTTGTAACATATATTTCTTCAATGATTCCATTGGTAGGGGAATAAATATCTGTTTGTCCAGATATCTTAACCAAACCTGATTCATCAACGGTCTCTGTTATATCTGCACGCTGTACCCGTTCAACATTGTAATTAGTACCATTACCATTTGAAATACTTCCCCAGATAACCATACCCAATATAATCAAGATAGTAATTATCAGAATCTTCTTTTTTAGTGATTGCTTTTTGAAAAATGAAAGCAGTTTTCCAGGTAATTTTCTAAGCGACTTCATAACATAACCATAAATTTTATAAATTCAGTATATCAAAGAATATGTTGCTATTTTTTGCTTTATATTGCATCTTAAGATGCTGGAAGAAGAGTGCCCTTATGTATATATATCTCTACAAAAAGGAACAGTAAATATATAGCAAGCAGTATAATTCCTTCAAGTCTAGAGATAGTATTTTTCGTCCTTGCAAAATAATAAAAAGCAATAAGCCCTACAATTAAAAATAATAAACTTACTACATAGCTATTTGTAAGTATTACTGTCTTCCCATAAAACAAGGTTAAGGCACCCATAAGAAATGTATTAAATGATGCAGAACCGACATAGTCACCAAAGGCTACCTGATTACTCTTCATAAAAACTGATCTTAAGATAAACGATAATTCTGGGACATTAGTACCAATTCCGATAAGCATAAGACTGATAAAAAATGGAGAGAGTTGGAGAAGATTCGCAAAGTACACAGTTTGCTCAACTACAAATTTACTAGCAATAAATATTACAACCAGTCCAAAAATAATTCTTAAAAGCTCTTTACCAATTTTAACTTTTGGGAGTATCCCTATATCTTTGATTTTTTCAATTAATCCTCTTTTTGTCTGAACAGATACTATGAGAAATCCAAAAAGGATAAGTATAAGAATACTGTCTACCCTCCCTACTTTACCATCCATTGCAAGAATTACGGGTAATGATATCACCACCAATGATGCCGGAAGATTAAATCCTTGTAACTCGGGATTAATTTTAATGCTATTACCTGTTATCGCCAGAAGCGGTATGATAAGCATAAATATAACGATAGAGGCTCCAATAAGATTTCCTACATAAATTTCTGGATCATTCTCAATAAGAGCATTAATTCCAACAGATAATTCGCTTACTGAGGTGAAAAATCCAAGAACAATAAAAGATACGACAAATGAAGATACTTTCAGTATTTTAGAAAGGCGCTCTACTGAACCTATTGCAAGTCCAGAGCCAATCCAAATTCCAGCAAACGCTAGTATATAGATGATTAAATTAGGTAACATACACTATTGTAGTAATAATTATTTCTTTTTGTTCGCAGCTTTTGTTTCATTCAACTTTGCCTGTGCTTTTACAAGCTTTTTTATTACAGAAGTTGGCACTTGTTGATCATATCTTATCTGAAACGTTACGCTTCCGGTTTTATAACCTTGTTTTTCAAGCTCTTCACGAGTTTGGTCATCAAACCCATCCCAGACTTCAAAACTAATATGTTTCTTAAATACGTCAAAACCTACTACCCACCCATGATATTTATAGTAAGGTTTGCCATAGCCTATCTTTTCTTCAATATCTGGAAATGCAGACGTTACTGCTTCTCTGATTGTCTTAAGATGAGGACGGGCTTCTTCTATGGATGCTGCGATATATTCATCAACATTTTTGACTGAATAGTTAGTCATGTCTTCATTCTAACAAATATAATAAAAATTTAACTACCTAGTTCTTGGGCAAGACCAATGAGGATGTCTTCTGGTCCACGGATGTAGCAGAGTCGATAGGAATCTTCGTACTGAACAATGTCACCGACAAGTTGGGCACCTATGTTTTTTAACCTGTTGAGTGTATCATCAATATCTTCTACCGTAAACATTACACGTAAATATCCTAGTGAATTTACAGGTGCTTTACGATGATCAGAGACTGTTGAAGGAGTAAGAAATCGGGACAGTTCCAGTCTACTATGGCCATCTGGAGTAACCATCATCGCGACCTCTACACTCTGATCTCCCAAGCCGGTGACACGCCCAGCCCATTCTCCTTCAACCATAGTCCTCCCCTCAAGCTTCAACCCAAGCTCAGTAAAGAAATCGATAACTTCATCAAGTGATTCTACTACTATCCCCGTGTTATCCATTCTCTTTAGGTTTGATTCTTTTGATTTCATAATGCAGCTATGTACGGTTTATTCAATAACCCACTCATAGAAAATATAAAATAGTCTTTCCTTTATTCACCAGCTTTTCTAATTGTTTCAAGGTCAATTTTCTTCATTGGCATAAAAGCAGCTTGTACCGCATCAGCTTTTTGAGGATCTCTCATCATTTCATCCAGAATTCTTGGAACTACTTGCCATGTGACACCAAATTTATCGGTACACCATCCACATTGTTCTGCTTCAGGAACTGCTGAGAATTTTTCCCAGAAGTAATCAATTTCTTCTTGAGTTTCGCACTCAACTATATAAGATGTTGAACCATTAAGCTTGAACTGCTCTACTGGTCCACCATTGAGAGCCATGAAGCTTATTCCGTCAAGCTCATATTCAGCTGTCAAAATAGATCCTTCTGGTCTTCCTGAAACTTCCTCTCCTGCTTTGGGGGCTTTTGTGATGTCGCCCATTTTTGCACTGTGGTCACCAGGTGCTGAATTGAAAGTATCTATGTAGTATTTTGCAGCTTCTTCGCCGTTGTTATTGGCAAACCAGATGCATATAATTAGTTTACTCATTTTATTTATTTTAATACATTGTAAGAACCTTTTTGTAGGAGTTTTGTCAGAATACTGATACCAGAAGCTCTGTAAGCCTATCCCAGGTTTATATTGCTCGCTCTGGTTGACTTTGTCGGAACTTTTTATCGAAAAATTAAATAAAAATTTAATTTACCTTTTTTTTCTTTAAAAACAAGACTCCTACTAAAAATATTAAAATTAATATTAAGATTATTACTCCTTTGTTTATAATACCTCCAAAATCTGTTCTCAAAATTTTACCAGTATCTATATGTACGTTATAAGTTCTTGTTGAACCAATTCTTCCTCCAATACAATTTTCACCTTCACAATATTCCACACCAATTGATTGGCCCGGATTAAATGTCGTTTGTAATACTGTTGCTATTTTCATATCAAACTCGATATCACCTTCTGTAAGATTTGATTGAGAAGTTTTATAGATAGTAACTGGATAAAATTGTTGTCCAATACTACATACTCCGTTCTTGCAAAGTTCAGTATATCCATAATCTGCTTTCCAGATTACAGAATTGTCAGTGATCTGTTTTCCATTTTCATACACATGGACTATATCCGAAGCAAAAGATACAGATTGAACTTTTTCTGTAATACTCAAGGCTGTTATAAAAAAAATTGATAGTAGGATTAATTTTAGGTAGCGAAGATTATTGAACATTAAATTAAGTATACCAAAAGTTCCGACGTACAATTTGAGTTACAAAAATAGCAGATTGTTATAAAAACCTAAACCTAATTGGCTCCACCTCAAGGAAAAGACTAGAACCTACTTTTACAACTAATCAATCCAGACAGCCTTTATTGTCCATGCCTTTATAGGAAACATATCAAGCCTAGTTACAACCTTAGATAACGTATTTATTTATCAGGAGAAAATTCAATGATCCACTCAATACCGTATTTATCTCTAAACATACCCGCATATGAGCCCCACGGACTGTCTCCCATAGATCCTTCTACGTCTCCACCAGCCGAAAGGCCAGTAAATAATCTGTCCGCCTCTTCTTTACTTTCCGTACTTACTAAAATCTTGCTTCTATTTTCACGCTCATTTACTCGTCCCATGCTTTCTGGAACATCATTTGCTATCAACATAGTACCTGTACCGATAGGTAAGGCAATATGCATTATTTTATTTTCTTCTTTTTCTGGCACTGGGAATTCAGTGCTCGCGATGTCTTTGAAACGTAGTACCTTCGCAAACTCTCCACCAAAAACAGATTTATAAAAAGTAAATGCTTCTTCTGCATTACCATTGAAGTTAATCCAAGGATTTATTGTAGCCATATAGTAATAATAGCAAATTAAAGTAAGTAGATAAAGCGATTTTATTTTGCTCCCTGAGCCTAGAATTAGTATACAAGTAGACTTTTCTTTGATTATCAAAGCATTTCAGGATTTACGGTATGTTGGAGAGATGAGACAACGATGGAATGAGATTAAAAAGTTAGAAAAGTTTTTCAACGTTTAACAACAATTTAAACATTTCATTTTTCTATATATATTCGCTCCAAAATAAGGGCTGTTTATCTATAATAATCTTTTCAATAAAATTTATCCCCTCGTTTGAGATTTGACCTATTCTTTTATAAGGTCCCCATTCATCAGGTTTAATAAAAAATCTACCCACAATATAAGATTCCTTATTTGATAGTCTCCCATCAGTGATAAATTCTTTAGGAAAAAAGATATTGTCATTTCTTTTAGAATGAGTCAGAACTAGCCCATAAAAAGCTCCATCTTTATGCTTTTCCCAATAAATAATTGGATGATATGCTTCATCCCGACTCATTAAAGTTCCGATTACAATTTCACCTTTTTTAAAAGTTTCCATCATGCAAAATATAAATTATTTATCTGTATAGAGCAAATATAATTCATATAAATGATATTTTGAATTAAATAGTGAAATGAATTCATGAATTATATGTATTTATAGTTAAGAGTTATTTTAAGCTTAAACAAATTCTCGAACACTGGAAGATATCGGACTATAAAATGAGTCTTCTAATATTCTAGATTTACTTTTTGGAAACATTTGTGCTGGAATTCCTTTCACTCTTTTTCCTAACAATTTTTTATATATATGAGTTAGAACATCTATATCTTTTGCAGAGAGTTGTAAAACATCCTGAAGAATAAGTTTATCTGTGAGCTCTAAAACGCTACCTATCCCTTCTGTCGTTAATTTGTTATCTAAAAATTTTATATCTTTATAACTCGCTTTTATAAGTAGAATTGGTAGACTTCTAAATTCATTTGGTGTAAGCTCTAAAACTCCTCCACCATACTGTCTACCGTTTAATTCAGCAAAAATAAATGTTAATTTATTATGAAAAGAATATACGAGATCTAATGATGAATATTCATCCTTCATAAAAATTCGATAAAAAGAATCTGTAACAAGAAAATTTTCTTTATTTACTATCATCCTAGGATATAGGTTAGAACGTTTACCATAAACAACTTCAGTTGTATTTAAAGAAGGTATTGAATACCAAGGATGCCGCCTTTGACATTTATATCTTTTATGGATATTTTCGTCTTCACCATGTTTGATATATATATCAGCTTCCTTAGAAAGGGTAGATTCAACAGTAAAATCTAGTAAATAACAAGGTGAACCTTTATCTCGTAGATTATTCCACGCCTCTTTTCCAAATATTATTTTATTCTGAGAATAACTACTTTTTTGTAGAATTTTTTTTGCATACTTCATTAAATTTGTATTCTCTACAAACTCATTATTTTTAATAAAAAAAGAATTTGCTGCTGTTACGACTCCAGGAGACGTAGTACAATAATCGCCAATCTTGGGTAACTTTTTTTTCAAGTATTTTATAAGATCTAACTCCTCTTCAGTGAGAATATAATTTGTCCATTTAGTTCCGTTTACATGTGTATGGACAGAAGATTTTTGTTGACCTGTATCTACTAAAGAATCAAGATTTTGTAACTGAATATATTCAAGCTCTTTACATCCAAGTTTAGATCTTCCAGCCGCAACAAGAATAACAACATCTTGTTCAATATTCTCAAAAACTAATTCTTTAAAAGAAAATATTTGAACTTTATCAAATCTTTTTAGAACAAAATCTCGAATCTCATTTGAATAACTCGTTTGTAATAACTCTGAAGGGAGTACAAAAGCAAGTACACCTCCTCTTTTAATTTTCAGAACAGCACTTACTAAAAATGCCGTCCAAATATTCTTTACAAACCCTTTAAGTCCTGCTTGCTCATGAATATTCTTAATTAACTCTTTTTGTTGTTTTGTGAGATGACCTTTTTTAATATATGGAGGGTTGCCAATAATTAAATTATATTTTGCGTCGTCATTAAAATGGAATTCTAAATAATCTCCCTTTAAAATCCTTGAACTAGAATCAAGCACACCATTATAATTTTTCAGCTTACTTGCAGCTTTAATGAGCTCAATCTCATCCTTTTCTATTAAGTCTAACAAGACTTCTTTACTATTATTATTTTTTAAGTATTCAAGAAGTTGTCCCACAATTTTTCCATCACCACACCCTGGCTCCAATATCGAAATTTTTTTTGCTTTCAAATATTGAAAACTATGAAGCACCAAAAAAGCTGCAAGCTTATCTGGTGTGTAATAAACCCCATTAGTTTTCTTATTACTCATAATTCCATTATAGACTTATCATCTGATCAATAAACCTAGAAAGATGTTCAAGCAATTTTATCTTACAATCTTGTATCTCTTTATTACTGGGATATTTGCTTGCTAATTTCTCCAACTCTTTAACCATATTCTGCACTCTATATAAATTCCAATATATTGCGTGTCTAGGTAAATAGAACTTTAATCTCATGTACATATATTCTGCAACTGGAGAGCAAGTAACAATTTCCCCATACTCATCTCTTTCAAAGTTATCATCATAGCCTGAATCACATGGATTTATATAACCTTCAGTTTCAGTGCAAGAAACATCGCAAGTATCTGTTACCCAATCACATCCTTTAGCCATATTACAGACAGGGCATGAATAAATTAGATTACTATACTCATTAGTTAAATGATCAAAACTTGCTTGAGGTGCGAAGTGGTCGATATGGTAATCACCTCTAAAATGGTCTGGATCATTACAGTAACCGCATCTCTCAAAAAAATCCTGTCTTAAATCACTTCGGTAATCCTCATAACTAGATTTTGCAGGAAGAGTTCTTTTTACAGGGACTTTTTCTCTAAATTTGTTTCTAATTATCATTATTAAATTTGTTTATCAGCTCAGAGGCTGATTGAATTACATTATTAAGATCATTCTGTAGTTCATGTGAACGGGTATCATAAAGAGCTTTTATCTTCTCTTTCGGTATAAGTTTTTCTCTATCCAAAGTACTTTCTATTTCCACATTCAACTGTGAGAGTTCGTCTAATTCAGTAGGCGTTAGTTTCTTTTGTCTCCATTTACTCTTTAAACTAATAAACCTTTTTGTCATATCATGAAGTCTTGCTTCTTCAAATTGAATCAGTTTTGTCAGTTTCCTTAAAAATAGCTCAAAACTATTTCCATCATTGGGCTCATATAATTTGGTTTTATCATAAATTTTAAACGGCTCAGTAGAAGATTGCTCTTCAGCACTAGACTCATAATTAGTCAACAATATGCAGGGAAAGTTAGAACGAATTTTTCTTAACTCCTCGATAACTTTATCACCTAAATAACCTATATCATCACGAGACTCATTCAATTTATAGTCAACAACACATGCGTCTGGTTTTAGCTTAAAAACTTCTTGTACTAGCTCCTTTATATTAGGATTAGGATCAACAGGCTGAACCTTGATATCCTGGCTTACACGCATAACATTGCGTATAAATTGTCGCTGCTCATCTCTTCGTTCTTCAATATAGATTATAAAAAATTTTGATTTATCCATAATATTAACTCTCTTTCTTAAAAAGCATTTTTACTTCAAAAGGAATTCTAGAGATAATTTCCACATCCCCTTTGTTCGCCTCAATAATAGATTTGACAATAGACATCCCTAAACCCACTCCAATTTTTTCTCCATTTACTCTTTTAGTAGTAAATAATTCTTGAAAAATAATATCTGGATCATCGATCTCTTCTAGCAGACCTGGCCCACTATCTGAATAGAGAAGTTGTATTTCTGAAGTATTTAATAACTTTCCATTGATATTAATTATTCTTTTTTCTGTAAATCCTTCCCTCATAAAAGCATCTAGTGAATTAGTTATTAAGTTGTTAAATATAGAGTCTAAATCTAGTCCATGAGTGTAAACTTTCATTTCTGGATTTTTCATATCTATTCTTAGCTGAACCTTTCTATCTCGCAATATGGCATTCCAATTTTTTCCCAACTGGTCAAAGTAATGCTCGAGTAGTATATCTTTCTTTGTGCGTTTATCGCTTGAAACTGCCCCCAATGCAAAATTGAGCCAGTGAGATAATTGTTCATCCTGTTCTTTCATATCTGATAACAAAGTGTATGGATTTTCATATTGTTCTAATTCTTTTATTTTTTCATCACAAATACACTTTTTTAAAACCTCTTCTAACTCAACAACTCTAGAAGTTAAAGTATTTCCCAAATGTCTCAGTTCGTGAGCTAAGGAAGTAACAATTAACCCAGTACTGGAAAGTGCTCTACTCATTCTTAACGATCGGTCCTTTTCTTTTAGCTCTTCATCTTTTAGTAACGTTCCCTCAGAGAGTGTTTTTATTTTTTCAGCATCTTCTGATGACTTAAATAAAGTAGATGGTTCCTTTGTAAATTCCTGGGCTAGACGCGTTGCATCTTGTTTTTTTGATTCATCTTTATTTTCTTCTTCAGATATCTTTTTCAAATTCACTCCTATAAACGATCTATCTTTTTCAACAGTTCGGTTTATAATGGCAATTAGCAGTTCTTTAAATTTCACAAAAACTCTATTTTCCTGAATTCCTTCACGATTTGCTTGATCATCAAAAATAGAATTATCTATTCTGGAAATTGATACTAAACCAGCAACCTGATGTGGCCTCACACGAAAGCCTCCTCCTCCTTTACCAAGTCCCGCAGGACTTAAAGCAACTCTTTTACCCAACTCTAACCAATCAAACGCATAATTATCCTTTCTCCCATAAGGTCTTACTAAAAAACTATCTCTATAAATTCTGATGCCTCCAAACTGATCAAACCAAGCACTTCGACTCTTTTGATTAAAAGATCTATATTTATATATATTTTGGTCAGTTTTGGAAAAGGTTGCTTTGCCAAAAAAGAAAGTAAAACTAAATGGACCAATTTGTTTAATATAGCTATACTCATTATTGCTTTCTCCAGGTAGTAAATTTTTTGCAGTTAATTGCAAATCAAAACTACTGTCTTCATTAAAATACTCAGGTTTCATATGTTCAAATTTCTTTAGATCTTTATTTGAAAAAAAACTTTTAGGGATTTTATTGCCATCAAATTCTTTTCTAAATACTCTGATTTTAAGATTCTGATTCTCATCCATTTTGGCGTCTACTCGATAATCATAATCTACAGGATCTTGCTTATTGACAATTCCAAAACTCTCTCCCTTTAAAACATTTAAATGAATTTGAAAAAACTTGTGACCTTCTGGTGGGGTTAAACCTTGCATACCTTCAAAAAGAGAGTTAATAGCTTTACGATCCCACACGTCTCTTGAATTAGATACTTTTAAAATTGTCCCCTTTTGAAATTTTGGTAGTATTTTTTGAATCTGCTTTGAAATTTCTAGATCAAGGAATGAATCCAAATCAACTTTCTCTAAACGCTCCAAGCTAGCATAAATATCATTTAATCTTGCTTTAGGTTTATCAAATTGAGACCAGTCAATTACCCAATAATTCTTGTTTTTTTTATCCTCAGAAAAAGTCCACATTTCTGTTTTACTTCCCAATCGGTCTAATGCAAAACGACCAATTCCTTTAGCACCTACCTTAATTCTGTTTTTAGATGTTTTAATATCGTAAAGCTTATTATCAGTTCCAATTGTCATCCAGTAATCCTCAAGAACCTTAGTCGTCATGCCTTCTCCGTTATCGACAATGTATATGTCGCATTTTTTAGCAAAAAATCTTTGTAAATCTTTATGAGAATCTTCCAAAAGAAGCTTGAGCTTGTAACTATGATCATATTCATCATAAGAATTTTCAACTAACTTCTCTTCTTTTGAAAATTTCTCATATTCCTCTTGAGTTAACATCTCAGGTACTTCTGAATACCGATTGTCAAACAAAACTAAACAGATTGGAGCATCGGCATCATAGGCATTTTTTACTAATTCAATGACTGCACTCTCCGCTTGAGCAACATTCTCTCGGCCAATCAATCTTGCAGTTCGTGCAGAGACAGAAAATGGTAGTTGAGTAGATTTTTGTGTCATATTACTCTTTCTTTATGAACTCCTTAATGTCCTTAAGACGATAACGCCTGATTTTTTTCTCACCGATTCTGACTGCTACTAAAATGTTTTTTTTATCCCAGAGCCGAAGCGTGTTCGGATGAACGTTTAATATTTCTGCTGCCTCTTTAAGTTTTAAAAGCTTTTCCATATCAGATTACCTACCAATTGATAACAATATCATACAAAATGATTGTTCACTTATCAATTTAATATTAATGAGCTGTCACCTTCGTTCAATATATTTAATATTGCCCTTTATAGACTTACTAATTTGATGAGTTATATTAGAATTATTTTTTCACTACATCATCAATTACCTTATTACAAATATAAGTTAAATGAGTAATCAGCTTTTCAATCTCTTCATCAGTATGGTTTTTATACTTTTGTCCTAATATTTTCCTTGCTCTTTTTATTGTTATCATATTATGAAACTCCTTAAAATCTTATTTTTCCACTAACTCTAAATTAATTTAAAGCAAAACAAAAACAATTATTATGCTATATTTATACCTTGCACTTCTCCATAAATTATTTTTACTTTAGGCTTTCCTGATTGAATAAATTGCAAAAAATAGTGCATTTTTGAGAGTATTTTGCCCAATTTTAAATTTTTAGAACATTTATATTAATCACACTTATTTTTAACATATGTAATTAAAGTGGACTGTCATAATA
>CAZOSM010000003.1:0-207514 GCA_964582715.1 uncultured Gammaproteobacteria bacterium | reverse complement strand
CAGCCAGGTCTGCATACCCATCATTATTTATATCTCCTATTGCTACAGAGTATGGCTGAGTTGCGGTTGTATAATCTACTTTAGTAGCAAAACTATTACCTGCATAAGCTAAATGCCCTGTGAATTCCTCTCCAGCCGCACTATTGGTAGTAACCCCTTGTCCTTCATCAAACTTCCAATACGCAACAGGATCTGCACCTGATGCTTGTTTATAAATCTGTACTATTCGTCCGAACATAAGGTATCCAATACCGATAATGAAAAATGACAACACTACTATTGCCCATGTTCTAAAAGTGAATTTAGCAGATATCACTTCTTTTAAAGAAAATTTTTTCTTACGTGAAAAAAATAAAGCAACCATATCTTTTAATCGTACTAAAACAGAAGGATATTTTGTCTTTTTCTGAAAGGGAATCGGCGTATAATTTTTCCTATTTAAAAGAGGTAATTTCCTTATAAATTTACGCAATGATCCCATATTATTAGTGTAGCAAAAAAGAAGTCGTCATGCTTAACTTATTTTGGGATCTCACTTACTCAAACCTTACAGCACCGCCATTTACTTCAGTTTGTACTTGTGCTGGTGTGAGAATGTAGTTAAACATTTTCAATTCATCAATAAGTCCATGAAATCCACTAAGTCCATTTGCATGCTCGCCTATCAGCGAATCGTTACTCGCATCACTTTGGTATGTACCACTTGGTGTTGTTATTTCAGTTATTGGTTGTTGTTTTCCGTTTATATAAAAAACTGGATCATTACTACTGCTATCATCATCCCAATATACTACTATATGGGCCCATTCATTTTGTTCTAAAGGATTTACAGTGGTTTTCCATTCTCCATCCTGTGTGCTAAATTGGCTCGCAAATCTTAATTTGTATGTCCCACTTAATTCGTCAGATATCCCTAAGTGCCATCCGGTGGTATTTCCACTATTCGCTTTTGAAATTATTTTTCCAGCTTCGCTTTGTCCTGAACCACTTACTTTAATCCAAGTGGCTACTGTTCCTCCTCCATTAAATATATCATCTATAATTGAACTACTTCCTATATTTATGAAATCATCTGTCCCATCAAAACTTAAGCTCGCACTGCGCTTTCCTGATGCTCCATTCGCCCATGCGCCACTTGTGGTACAGGTTCCGGCAGAAGTCTGGCTGCCGCTTGGGCCAATAGTTATGACTCCATTACTTCCCATAGGTTTATTATTACTATTTCTAACAGCATTGTATACAGTGGTTCCAGCACATTCGTTAAACTGATAATGAGCAACGGGTGCGCCTCGATTATAATCCCACGCAATCTGGGCTGGTGTTCGTGCATAATCATATACTCGCAGTTCATCAATAGATCCATACCATGAAAAGGCCGGGTTTCCTTGACCAATACGACTGGTTGATGCCGCAAGGATAGTACCTGTTTGACTTGCTGTTGTCTCCAATTCGCCATCAAAATAGAGATACATATTGGTACCGTTATATACAAATGTCAGATGATGCCATGTATTTGGTGACCAGGTTAACCCTGAAGTATTCATCTGCACATTCCCACTTGAAGTCCAAAGCGCAGCATTGAAATCATCCTGGGTTGATGAAAAACGCATAGTAAATCGTAATATGCTAAAGATCCATGCTTCAGAACCATACGTTTGATCAAAGGAAGGTTTTATCCAGACAGAAACTGTTGCTGCACTTTTACCATCTAGTTCTGAGAATGTAGGTAAGGTAACCTCGTCATTAGAACCATCAAAATACAATGACGATCCTTTTTTCCCTGAGGTCCAGTTATTATTTGTCATACTCGCATGCATATCGCCATCGTATCCATTGCCTGATGTATCTTTAACTGCGTCGCTGCCAGTACCTGTATTTTCATCAAACTTCCATTCTCCGACAGGTGGATTACAGGTACTGGTGTCTCCCGGCACACAATATTCACGACTGGCTGAATTGGAAGGAGAAGTTCCACCTACACCAGTCGATCCTGCTCCAAGGATTTGAGCTTTACCGCCGTTATACTCTATCTTTACCTGGTCAGCAGTTAATGCAGTTCTATAGACTTTGACTTCATCAATTTGCCCATTAAATTCTAACCCTAGATCTGTAGTTGTTAAAGCACCGATTACAACTGGTAATGAATTTGCCAGACTATTTGTTGCAGAGATCGATGTATCTGGTGTAGACCCTGCTTTTCCATCAACATAAATCTCGATTCGCTCACTCCCTTTTTTTACCGCAACCATATGATGCCAGTTACCATCATAATAATCTGTAGTATCATAAGCCACATCATCTAAGGAAGTCCAGTTGGAATCATCATCTATAGCAAATACAGGAAATCCATCTGGAGAAAAACCAAATAAATAGCCAGGTGTTGATCCATTTGTTTTAGAGAAAAAATATTCTTCATCAGCTGGATTACTAGCTGAGCTCGATTTCACCCACATTGAAATACTCAAATCTTCTCCTTCCATAACATCAAAGTCATCATCATCTGCTCTAGAAAGCCAGTTAGAACCAGTTCCAGTCCAGGCACTACCAAATTTACCAGATTTAGTCCACGAGGCAGATGAAAGGGTTAAATCATTTCTATTTATACTGCTATCGTATGCTGTGACACCCTGCATTTCATTTAACTTCCAATATGCAACCTGCGAACCAATTGGACTGCCACCAACCGGATGTCCTCCATTCATATCTTCGATAATCTGTTCAGCAGAACGGGCATAGTGATACATTTTAAAATCATCTAGATACCCATCAAAGAAGTTGTCACTACCGTCGTGATTACTGGCTATTTTAGGATTATGATTTGAATTGATATCTGATCCGAAAGGATTATTACAACCGCCACTACCGCTATCAGAGAAAGGAACCCCATTAATATATGATTTATGATCGTTTTCGTCTGCATTATATACAACAGCAATATGTACCCACTCATTAGTTGGCAATGTTCTTGTATCTGTAAGACAATTAGTTACACTAACATCACTATCATCATCTCGAACATTAAGCGTTATCTGATCTGAGCCATTTAGCCCCCAAGTGGCTCTTGTACTTCCGCTAGATGAAATTGGTTCGGTAAAAAAATTAGGACTGCCATTTAGATCATGGATATAGAACCAAGAAGAGATAGTAAATTGAGTTAGGCCACGTACGCTCATTGCTTCTGTAGATTCAATATAATCATCCCCACTAAAATCATATGCTCCACTATATTTACCTGAAACCCAATTACTTTCTGTTACTGTTCCACCTAAGGTACCAGTGGCATTATTTCCAGAAGAATCAATAACAGTAGAAGTGCCAGTACCTTCATCAAATTTATAATGTACAGTTGGCCCAGGCGCCCAATTGTAAAGTGCTTGGACTTCTGATGGGTTAAGTGCTCGGTTGTAGATGCGGACTTCGTCTAATTGACCGTCTAAATAATTAGTTGATCCTCCAGGAGATACACCCAATTTTGCTGTATCAGAAGTCATAGAACCAAAAGTATTTACAGGATCCATTGAATTAGAATTTCCTTCTACTACTCCATTTACATATAAGGTAGCAGTATTTCCAGAACCAGTTAGAGTTACCAGATACCATGTAGCTGCAGAAAACGTTGAGATTGAATTAATTTCTATAAGATTACCTCCACTATCTCTCACAAACCCAGTAAACTTGTTACTAGTTCTTCCTACCGCTATTCCAAACTGAGTACTAGTAGAATTAGCAAAAGATATAACTCTCATATCACTAGATAAGGAAGTTGGCTTAATCCATACTGAAATAGTCCCTTCTCTTGTTGATGCAGGCATAATTGTACTCGAGCCGGTCAGAATAACTACGTCACTGTTGCCATCAAAATTAATTCCAGAACCAAATTTTCCATTTGTCCAAGTTGCATTAGAGAGAGTTCCAGAATTATTATTTCCACTCAAATCTGCGACACTTGTACCTGTCCCTTCATCCATTTTCCAGTATCCCACCAACCCATCTGATAATCTTCTACTTAGATCATCATCTCCAAACTGGGCAGATACCCCTTTAGCAGAACCTCGTGATGCATAATCTGCTTTGATTTGTGAAGCTGAACGCGCATAATTGTATATCTTTACTTCATCTATAAATCCGTGCCATCCGTTACTGACTCCATCTCTATAAATTCCTATGTAAAAAGTTCCTGTATTGGTTATTAATCCACCTGTCAAGTTAGTATCTTGAGCCCGTTGTATAGAGTCTACATATAAAGTGCTTGAAGTTAACTCAGATTTTACAGCAGTCACCAGATGCCATTTATTGTCATTAAAGTTTATTCCTGAAGAACAAACTTCATTAGGCTCTCCACTGGCTCCGTAATACAGTTGGAAACAAAAATCTCCTGCTGAATTCATGATCAGGTTATATCCGCGATTATCTTCCACAACTGGTACAGTCTTATTGATGATATAGCTATCCGCTGATATAGTACCACTCCTTTTAACCCATGCCTGAATGGTGAAACTAGCATCATTTGCAAAATTGAGATTAGCATCGTCAGATTTTGAGATACTTTCACTGCTTGCTCCATCGAAATATAGACATTTACTAGATACACAATACTCTTCAGTCTGCCATGTGGGTGTATTGTTCAAAGTACCATCTAAGTGTTGAGAACTACTATCATATGCGGTACTTCCTTGCCCTTCATCAAATTTCCAATAAGCAACTGGGTCTGCTCCTGGATTTGAAAAAAAAGTTGCAATCTGGTTTCTAAATATAAGACCACTAAGAATTGCTATAAATAATCCCGAAAAAATAATTGCAATTGTTTTGGGTTCCTTCCAATTCTGTAATATTTTTTTGAAGAAAGATACTGAAACAGGCTTAAACAGTCGGACTTTATGAAAGATATTACGCAATAATCCCATGTTAATTAGTGTAGCAATTTTTATACGGAATTACGATATCTTTTATATTACATATGTGTAACTACTCAAACCGTACGGCACCTCCCGCCATCTCGATTTGTATCTGTTGTTTTGTGAGAGCATAGTTAAAAACTTTAAGATCATCTATCTGTCCATTAAAAAATAAATTTTGAGTACTTCCAACCATTCCAATTCTAGCCGTTCTTGTACTATATCCAATAGTAGCTCCACCAGTTCCTGAATAAGTACCATCTACTAGTCCTCCATTAATATAAAGGTCCATATCGGTTTGCCCTCTTATCACTCCTGCAACATGATACCAGGTGCCTATTGTTATTAACCCTGCTGCAGAGGTCTTACTTCGTCTGTCTGAAGATTCTGTCCCAGTATTATCTCCATAATTAATATTTAAACTACCATTCTGATTTATTAAAAACCATATGCCAGAGTTAGTGGTGGTTGTTTTATCGTTAACAAAAATGGGAGACCCAACTGAGGACAAACTATTAACTTTAATCCATGCACTGACCGTTACAGGTATTGGATACTCAAGATTATTACCCATATCTACATAATCATCACTTCCATCAAAGCTCAAGCTTGATTCGTGCTTTCCCTGAGCCCCAGAAGCCCATGCTCCGCTCGTACTACAGGTTCCAGCACTGGTTACCCCGTTACTACCTAAACTGAGGGTTCCGTTCAATTTATTTCCTGATGAGTCATATATGGTTGTACCTGTACATTCATCAAGTTTGTAATGTGCAACTGCTGCTCCTCGATTATATTCCCATGCGATTTGTGCTGATGTTCTTGCATAGTCATAGATCTTTATCTGGTCTATAGTTCCATTCCATCTATTGTTACCATCTGATTCAGCACCGATTGCTAAGGATACAGCATTGGTTATAGATCCTGTATGGCTGGACAAATTTGAGACTGATGTCGAAACAGGTCTTCCATTTACATATATTAATGAATTTGTTGAGCTGTCACGATCTATTACCGCCGAGATATGATACCATACCCCATTTGTAAGTGAATAATTACCGTATATTCGTGCATGCGATCCACCACCTGTACAAAAATGTACTGCTGGATTTAAATTTCCAGTAAAAACACCAAAATGAAATCCGTAACTTGCAGAACACCCATCTCCATTACTTTTAGCAAAAATGACATCTGAAGGATCGAGATTATTTCCTTTTACCCAAGCAGAAAGTGTAAAATCAGAGGTACCTATATCCAAGACTGAATCATCTGGAATAGTAATTGCATCGTCTCCACCATCAAAGTGAACGGACGAACCTTTTCCTCCGATTCCTATAATCCATTTCGGACCGCCCGTTAAAGTTCCTGTGTTATTATTGCCACTGGTATCATATGCGGAAGTGCCTGTATTCTCATCCAGATTCCACTCTCCAATTGGTGCATTACATACACTTGTATCACCTGGCACACAATACTCACGTCCTCCTGAGTTACTTGATGTGGTTCCATCTATATCCGTGCTACCTGCGCCCATCACAATCTGTTCCCCTTGATTCATTACAGTCTTAACCTGGCTCTCAGAAAGAGCAAATGGATAAATACGAAGATCGTCTATAGTTCCTTGTGTAAGATAACTTGAACTGTAGTAACCACCTACTATGAGATCTGTTGAGTTGGTATTAATTGAATCTGTTTCGGCTAATGTCTGGTCCAAATCTCCATTAACATATAGCCGTAATGCAGTACCATCATAAGTTCCTACTAAGTGATACCACTCCCCTGTTGTTATTGTCGTCTGTGAGGTGAGTCCACACTCTCCGTTAATACCAAATGTAATTTGATTATTATTAGCAGATCCACAACCCGTTGCAAGAGCATAATCTCCATTTGAATTATTTAATCCGCTTTTGGAAACAATGCCAGCATCTGCCAAGTTACTTAATTTTATCCATACGGAAACTGATATTTCGTTTACAAGTTGTAAGCTTGTACTATTTGGAACACGGATATAATCTCCCCCATCAAAACTCAAAGCTTTCCCAAACTTGCCATCATTTGTCCAGCTTGGTGCAGATGATCCTAATATATTTCCATTATTATTTTGAGGTGAATAATCATTTGCGATATTGCCATAACCTTCATCCATCTTTAAATGCAGGACAGTACTACCTACTGGAGAACCAACTGCAGGATGCCCTGCATTCATATCACTTACTATTTGTTCCTGAGTACGCACATAATTATAGACCTTAACGTCATCAAGAAGACCATTATATCCTGTATTAGGAGAAGATATCTCAAAATCATCTGATACTGTATAGTCGCCTATTACATGATTCCCACTCCCTTCTTGTATTCCATTTTTATATCCAAAACATGCCAAGGCAGATTTATCACATACAACTGCGACATGTGTCCACGTATTTGAGATATCACCTAAGTTAAATACTGAGACAGTATGGCTATTGTTGCTATCATTAAACTGCATTGTGATAGGATCATTTGCTTGATCTCCTCTGTAAAGCAAGCTGAACCCTTTTCCACCAACAGAATGCGGATTTCCTTTTCTGATAATTCTATGTATGTCTGTCGCATTTGCTGGCTTCATCCAGAAGGAAATAGTTATAGCTTGTTGATAATCAAGTTCATCGCTATCTGCAATAGTTACATATTGTGTAGAACCAGAAGTTGATAAAGCTTTACCGTACTTACCCTCTGCAAAAGTAGGAGATCCGGTAGTTGTTCCATTATTCCCATTTCCTGAACTGTCGGCAATAGTACTCCCGCTTGCTTCATCCATTTTCCAATATCCAACCGGCCCAGGTGCCCATTCATACAAAGCTTGTACTTCTGAAGAATCAAGGGCGCGATTATAAATACGAACTTCGTCTATTTCCCCATTCCAAGCTAAACAATTAGAACTATTATTAATTCCTATTAATAACGCTGGTGAACCTGAATAATTAATGGATCCAGTATAGGAAGTAGGAGTTCCTGAAACTCCATTTACATATGTCCTAACAGATTGGCCATCATACATACCCACAACATGTACCCACGTATTAGCAGTATTAAAAGTAGGACTCCATGCACCTTTGTATGTAGAACCTGTTCCGATAAGAGTTTGAAATCCAAATATATTCCAACGCAAATAATAGCCATGAAATCCATATTCAGGACTACCCAGATTGAGGACACAGTCACCATTTGCATATCCGTTACTATTGACCCATGCTGATACGGTAATACTCTCAGTAGGCCTGAGTATACTATTTGATGGTATATTTATTTGATTATTAGAATTATCATATGATCCTGCATTTCCGAATTTTCCTCCCGTAGGAGCAGCACCTCCCAGAGCAGTACCACTCAACATATTACCTGATGAATCTAATACTGCATTCGCACCACTCCATGTTGTCTCATCCATCCTCCAATACCCAACCAACCCATCTGATAATCTACGACTCATATTATCATCTCCAAACTGGGCAGAAACTCCTTTTGTGCTCCCTCGTGCTGCATAGTCTGCTTTTATCTGGGCTGCTGTGCGGGCATAGTCGTAAATTTTGGCTTCATCTATATAACCTCTAAAAAAAGCATCTGTATCATTAAAACTCCCTAAATTTATATATTGAGTATTTGTTACGACTTGCGCAATACTTCCAGTCGTGACAAGATATATTCCATTTTTATATACAGATACACTTGTACCAGATATAACAAAGGAATATTGATTCCATGTATTAGCAATTACTGTATCTGTTGTTGTTGTAGAAGTAGCACCATCAGAGCCTCTGACAGACCAAGTATTTGATGAACCTTGCCATTCAATATAAAAACCACTTGCACTATTCCATGCTGTTTTTTTATTAATTACTGTTTGATTTCCACTTGTTGAATTAAATTTAATCCAAGCCTGAAATGTAATATCTGTTGTATCTAAGCTTGAGTCGTCAGAGACTCTCACATAATCATTTGTCCCATCAAACCGCAAACATTTACCAGTTATACATTGATCTTCACTCACCCATGTAGGTGCAGAATTGCCGGTACCTAAAGTTCCATTATTTGACCCCATAGAATCACGAACAACCAAACCTTGTCCTTCATCAAACTTCCAATAAGCAATCGGATCTGCTCCTGTATTCGAAAAAAAAGTTGCTATCTGATTTCTAAAAATGATGCCAGTTATGAATATCAAGACACTTGCTGAAAAAATGAATGCAATCTTTTCTGGAGTTATTCTGATTTTGGTACTACTTTGTCGCCCAACAGGACTAAATATATTACGCAATAATCCCATATTATTAGTGTAGCAAAAATGAGAGTAAGTTACTTACTCAAATCGGACAGCCCCGCCTACCATCTCGGTTTTGATTTGGGCTGGAGTCAACGCATAATTAAATATCTTTACTTCATCAATTTGACCGCCAAATGGCAAACCACCGTCTGACTCTCCACCAATTGCTAATCCAGTCCCACTTGCTAAGGAATCGATATTAGCAATAGTGCCACTTACACTGCCACCTCCATCTTTGCCATTTATATACAAAGTTAGAGAAGTATTATCACGGTATACCAAAGTAATATAGTACCATGTACCAGCCGTAATAGTACTATCTGTAAATTTATTTATTGCATCTGTTCCATCAGACAGATACGCAGCGATTTTACCTGCACTATTAACATACATCATATACCCACTTTGTGCATCTCCATTTCCCAATTTTTTAGAGACAACAGCATTATTATCTCCAAGCGAAGAAACTTTGACCCATGCACCTATGGAAAAATCTGTACCATTAGGAAAGTTAAGTATATCGTTATCTGATATTGAAATATAATCATCACTGTTATCAAAATACATACTAGCTTCTAGCTTTCCTGAAGCCCCATCTTTCCAGGCACCCGATGTGGTACAGGTTCCTGCTGATGTCGTACCACCAGAACCAAGATTTATAGTACCATTCATACTAATATAATCACCGTTCCCATTTTTTGAGTGATTATATACGGTTGTACCACTACACTCATTAAGTGGATAATACGCTATTGGCCCTCCCTGATTATATTCCCAGGCAATTTGTGCTGGAGTACGGGCATAATTATACATACGTACATCGTCAATAAGGCCATTGGCGAATATATCATCATGAAGCTGTCCAATCCTTGCATGTCTCGTACTATATGCAAGTGTTCCACCAGAACCAGAATAATTACCGCCCACATCTACTCCATTCACATATATATTCATATCTGTTGCATCTCGCAACACTGCAGTTACATGATACCATTGACCGGTAGAAATTAATCCTGAAGGACTGGTTTTAGTTCTACGGTCAGAGGAAGAAGTGCCAGTATTATCTCCATAATTAATCCCTACTGAACCGTTTGAATTGATTTCAAACCAAATGCCGGAATGAGTAGAATTAGTTTTATCATTAGTAAATATAGCAAAAGTTTCAGATAAACTCCTCGGTTTTACCCAGCTAGAAACCGTAACTGGTAAATCTTCCTCTAATTGATCACCAATGTTTATATAATCATTATCTCCATCAAAACTAAATGCTCTACCCACCTTACCTTTCACCTGTACAGGACCGTTGTGAAGGCTACCCTGATTCCCATTTGTACTTGTATCTGGTGTAGTATCCCCAATCTGCCTATCAAACTTCCATTCCCCAACCGGTGCCGCGCAAAAGGATGTATCACCAGGAACACAATATTCACGACTGGCAGAATTTGAGGGAGAAGTTCCACCCACATCGGTTGAGCCTGCACCAAGTACTATTGCATTGCCTTGATTAAACTCTACTTTTGCTTGATCTGCTGTGAAGGCAAAATTATATATTTTAACCTCATCAATAATTCCATTAAAAGCCATTAATGCATTTCCTGTACGCTGACCGATATTTACATTCGTACCTATGTTACTTACCGAAGATGAGCTTACTCCAACTGAATCTACCTCTCCATTAATATAAGAAGTCACTGTTGAACCTGAGCGAGTTAATAATACATGATACCACCTGTTTGAAGATAATGGCTGTGTCCCGCTTATTACCGCTGTAGCGCCACCAAGATATGCTCGTAAGAAACCTTGATGAATAATATATTCAAAGCCAGTATAGTTTTTAGAAATAATAGTGCTTTGATCGCAGCAGCCTAGATCTGTAACAGTTGGATAAATCCAGGCAGATACGCTAAAATTTCCTGTCCCAAATTGTAACGCCTGATTATCTTGTATTACAATTGCATCATTAGAACCATCAAAAAGAACACCTTTGTCATATTTACCACTATTACTCCATGTGGGAGAACTGGTACCTGTCCCAAATGTGCCATTAAGAGTAGAACCTGCATTTCCTGAATTATATACTGTCGTTCCATAACCTTCATCAAGTTTATAATATGCAATCGCCGATCCCACTGGTGAGCCTGGTGCAGGGTGGCCCGCATTCATATCTTGAATAACTTGTACAGTAGAAAGCTCATAGTCATATATTTTAACTTCATCCAGTGAACCATTGGTAACATTTAGAGATCCACCTCCAATTCTATGAGAATATACTTCACTCGTCTCTCCACAAGTGGCATCCGAAGTCACATCTACTCCATCAACATAAAATCTGCACGTATTTGTTCCATTATAACTCATTGCTACATGCTGCCATTGATTTAGCTTGATAACGTTACTTATACTATTTCCGTTATAACTGCCATCAGAACATTCCGAATCACCACAGTAATGAAGAGCATTGGTTACACTTCTCCAATTTGCTGATGCAAAAAAACATGATCCTGAGTCATTTTGATCACATATAATGACTGGATCTGACGAAAATGATGCAATATAAATCCAGCTTGTGATACTAAATGCATTTGTCTCTTGATACAATTCATTTGAATCAAAATCAATATATGAGTCTTCACCATTGAACAAAACTCCTTTTCCATATTTTCCATTCGTAATGACTGCCCCTGAAGTAAGTGTGCCATTTATCTTGGAAGAAGACCCCTCATCAAGTACAGTAGTACCTGAAACTGAATTGAAATTGTATTCATGAATAGGTCCCGGTGCCCATTCGTATAGAGCTTGTACTTCTAAAGGGTCAAGTGCTCGATTGTAAATACGCAGTTCATTCATTGTGCCGTCAAACAATCGCTCACTTGCGTATGCAGTACGCCTGCCAAGGAGTATTGGCTGATTTGAATTATATATACTATCCGAAAAAGGAGCTTCTGTATGTGCGCTATCCAACTGACCATTAAAATAAATCTTTACAATTCCTCTATTAAAAGTTACCGTAATATGTGTCCAGGTATTTAAACTTAACGAAGCATTACTTACCCAATTAGAATAATCTGTACCGTTAGATGAAATATCTACACGCAGTTGATCTCCTCCACTTGTACTATTCAACATAAATGCTGCATGATTAAAAGTCCTATCTCCTTGTGATACATACACATCAAAATCATCTATCGTATCTGGCTTTATCCAAAGGCTCACGGTCATCTCATCTCCGCCTGTAAAAGTCGCATTGTCAGGTATTGCTACAAAATTATTAAAACTACCAGAAAAATCCCGTCCAAAACTATTATATTTAGCTTCAGTTGAGCTGATGGTGGTACCTGTTGCTGTTGCATGATTTCCATTCCCAGAACTATCACATACATCCTGCCCACCGCTACAGCTATCATTCGCGCTTTCACCCATCTTCCAATACCCAACTAGTCCATCAGATAACCTGCGATTCATATCATCATCTCCAAATCGTGCAGTTAATCCATGCACTGTCCCTCGTGCTGCAAGTTCTGCTTTGATCTGAGCTGTTGTTAAAGCATATGTATGAACCTTCACATCATCTATTCTGCCTTTAAATGGTTGAATCCCTCCATTATGGGGAAGCAATCCTATATATTTATCACGTGTAGCATCTGAGCTATATGTTCCACTGGGAGTTGAATATGTAATATAGCTTGGTTCTTGTCCATTGATATATAACTTAACTGTCCGAGAAGATGCATTCCAGACAGCTGCCACATGAGTCCATTTATTTTGTGGAATGGATCCATAATAGGTTTGTGCATTGTGATCTGTACCAGATGTCGGTGCTTGGAAATAAAGAGAACGTGCTCCGGTGGTACTATCTGAAAAAGTTCTTAAAGACCAGCCAATAGAGTTAAGGTATGTTCCGAAAATGGTTCCCCATGTATCTGTACCCGTATGACTATCATAAATCCATGCTGAAATAGTAAAATTACTCGATGGTAAATTATCAAGAGTCGAAGGAGATCCAAGCGTAATATAATCGTTTGTGCCATCAAAAAAGAAACACTTTTCACTGATACACTGATCAGAGAACTGCCACACTGGGGCACTGTTTCCTGTGCCAAGGGTACCAGTATTGTTCCCTACTGCATCATTAGTAGTACTGCCTTGCCCTTCATCAAATCTCCAATATGCAATAGGATCTGCTCCTACACTTGAGAAGAATGTTGAGATCTGATTTCTAAAGATAATACCTCCCAGTAATGCAATAAAGAGGCCTGATGCAACAAACGCTATATATTTTGGCTCTTTCCAGAACTGAGACCTCTTAAAAGATACTTGTACGGAAGGAATGTAAGATTTTATCTTAGCATAAAATGATGGGTAGTATATTTTTTTATTTATATGAAAAGATAAAGGAGTGTGATTTTTTTTCTTAAAAAATGGCAGCTTGCGGAATAATCCCATGTTATTAGTGTAGCAACTTTTGTATGGAATTACGATATCTTTATATTACATATATACGAGGTTACTCAAACCGCACTGCTCCGCCTGCCATCTCGGTTTTAATTCGAGCTGGGGTAAGGGCATAATTAAAAATTTTAACTTCATCCAGCTGGCCAGTTATTTTATGTGTTCCAGATCCTGCATAATGTCTTCCGAAAACTAATGAATCTGTATTATCTATAGTTGGCCATGAACCAGTATTATTTCCACTAACTGCATGACTTATTCCATCAACATAAAATTTGATACTATTGGCGTCTTTATCTGCTATCCACGTGTAATAATGCCATGTATTATCTACCACATCTGCAGTCGAAATTACACGCCGTTCATTGCTTCCCGATTGTCTAAATGAAAAACCCATTCTTTGACCACCATTACTCAAATCAATGTCATTTCCAATACTTATATGATACTCTTCAAAGTCGCCACTGCTTTGTGATTTGGCAATGATGGAACCTTGCTGATTTGAATTTGGAAATTTGCCCCAAAAACTTATTGACCAACTGCCATTACCTGGCCTTAGTTCACTTGCATCTGAAATTGAAATATAATCATCATTTGAATCTAAACTGATACTTCCTCCCACCTTCCCACCACTACCGTTATACCAGGCTGTGTTTGCATTGGTATCACAATCTCCAGCAGAAGTCACACCGCTTGCCCCTAAATTAAGGGTCCCATTATTTCCGTTATACCCACCATTACCATCTGGGCCCCAGTCATTTATTGTCGTTCCACTACATTCATTCATTTTATAATATGCAACTGGAGCTCCCCGATTGTATTCCCAGGCTATTTGAGCTGGAGTACGGACATAGTTATAAACACGCACTTCATCTATCTGTCCATCATAATCATCTACTGTGTTTATATCATTCCCAATCGTCAGGTTGGCACTATTATCACTTGTTCTGCTACCTCCTCCATTTGTTGTCGTAGCATACGAAACTTCGGAACCATTTACATACATTTTAATATTTGTAGCTGTAAGACTTCCATTCCATGTTACAGCTACATGCTGCCATATATTATCAGACAATACATTGTTTGAAGAAATTCTTATGAGATCGTTCCCACTACTCGTATCTACCCAAAATTCAAGTGTGTTATTTGCCATATTTGATTCGAATAGCCAGCCATTATTTGGAGTTGCACTTGATGCTTTAGCTACAATCTGTTCATATGAGCTACTCGGTCTTGGTTTGATCCATGCTGATACTGTAAGTGCAGATAGGGTATCCAAGGTTGTTCCAGATCCACAGTTCAAGACATCATCTGTCTTTTGAAAATTAAGTGATAACCCATATTTCCCAACTACCCAGGATTGATCTGGCATACTGCTCAAATTACAGTGGTTCCCATTCCCACTTGTATCATGTGCCGTTCCACCAACTCCCTCATCAAACTTCCATTCCCCAACCGGCGCAGAACATGTGGCCGTATCTCCCGGCACACAATATTCACGACTGGCTGAATCGGAAGGGGAAGTTCCACCCACACCCGTTGAGCCTGCCCCCATAACTTGTGCTTTTGCCTGATTCATATCTATTTTTACCTGGTCGGCAGTAAGGGCAAACGGATAAATCTTTACTTCATCAAGTGTTCCTACAAACGATTGTGGAGTTGAACCTGTCCTTCTTCCAAGAGTTAGAGGAGTAGAAGAAGAAACATTATCTGTATTTCCTGCATCTGTCCCTAATAGCTTACCATTCTGATATAAGTACATAGTTCCAGAACTTCTTACACCCACAATGTGATGCCAGTTACCATCGTTAATGTCCCCTACACCAGTTACCCCCTTCGACGTATCATCGACAAGTATAAATCTGATTGTCCCGGCTGATGTGTTGTCCATATCTATGCTCCAACCGGTATTACTCCCATGATCACTTTTAGCTATAAGGGTTTGCCCTGCAGTATAGGTAGTCTTTGCCCAGATAGAGACTGAAAAATCTCCAGTCCCAAAATCCAGGCTCTCATTGGCCGGGTCGCCCACGTTTACGAGGTCTCCCGTCCCATCAAAACTCAGCGCCCTTCCGAACTTTCCGTTACTAGTCCAGGTAGGAGCGCTAGTACCAGTTCCAAAAATTCCATTATTCCCCTGCGGACTCCAGTCAAGCACCGTAGTTCCATACCCTTCATCCATTTTCAGATGCAACACTGTAGAGCCAACGGGCGTACCAACAGCTGGGTGACCCGCATTCATATCAGAAACTATTTCCGAAGTAGTTCGAGCATAGTTGTATATACGGATGTCATCAAGCATTCCATCAAAATATCCTCCGAATGTAGGTTGATCTGTACCAAAGACAAGATCGGCTAAACCACTCTTAACACTACCAGTAGCCGCAATACTGATATCAGAATCCACGAGCTGTCCGTCAACATATAAACGTATTGCATTGGTTGCATCTTTTACTGCATATACATGATGCCAGATGTTGTCATCAAATGTGTTTGTAGAAGTTACAATATCATCGGGTGTCCATGAAGAGTCATCATCTATCCCAAAATTTATAGCTCCATTTTCATCAAACCACATTTTATATCCTTGACTATTTTTATACCTTGAGAAAACATATCTATCTACAACTCCATCATCCATAAGTACCATCGTTGATAGAGATGTTGCCCTAGTAGCAGCAGAAGCATTATTCAATACTCCCACTTGTAATGAATCAAGGTCTTCACGTGTCCAAGCTGCTAAGGTATTTGGATTTGTCGCAAGTACAGAACCTATAGAATTATAATTACTCCCAGGATCTCTATCTTCTCCTTGATCATAATCGGTTTCACTAATACGTACAACCGTTGCTAGGTTGGAAGAACCACCTGTATCACGCACTAATGCCTGGGTTTTGATTGCTTTCACATTCGCATCAACACCTGCAGAGATAGCACTTTCTAGACTAACAAGTTGTTTATTATTACTGGTAGAAGATGTGATAAATGTTGTATCGCCGTCATCTGGGACATCATCCACTTCCTGATAGCCATTGCTTGCATCCCAGTCGGTACTATTACCGTCACCATCCACATCCATACGTACAATACGCGGATCATAAGTAATTCTGTCTGTAGAAATAACAAGGTCATCAATATAATAAATTCCCCCACCGCATTCTCCCTCCTTAAACCAAACTTCATTAAATACTGTTGTGGTATTCGTGCTTGCTGGAGCAATAGATACTCTTTCTTCACCATCTACATATAAAGTGGCCTCTCCTCCCAGCTCATCATACTCGATCTCAATTTTATGCCACTCATCTGGAGTTATTGTTGTAGTGCTACTCGATTGGAAATCGGCATTCATAAGATAAAAATTATTTGAAGACTCCTCCCATCTTAAATACACTGGGCCAGCATTAAAATTGTCTCTGTTTATCTGAAAGATTTCTATATCACTAGAATGCGATGTCTCAGGATAGAGATAAAATGTGACCCAAGTAGTGACATTATCTCGCGTGAAAGAATTTCCATCCGGTTGTGCAATCCCTACATACTCATCGTCGTTTAGATCACATGAATCTATAGTTCCGAGAGCATATTCTCCAGTTCTTTTATTATCTGACTGTACTTCAATATAATTCAGAGTTCCATCGGTTATATCATAGAGATCTATTGCACCTCTTGATCCACTGGAAGGAAGTGCCCCACCTTCAAAACCTGTATAATTTAACACAGTAGAATCTCCACCTGCACCTCCCAAAGACATTTCAGGTTTTTTTATCCACCCGCCAATACTAAATGCCTCGGAATCTGCGTTAAAATCAGTATTTTCTTCACTTGTTGTTTCTATAAAGACCACATCGACCCAATAGTTAGTAGAACCGAAAGTATTCGATGGGAAAGTTGGGCTTCCACTATACGCATATACACCGTTTCCCCCAGAAGATCCATTACTTAGAGCAGTTAGTGGGCTATTGGTATGGGAAGAAGAAAAATATCCGGAATTGTTCGAATAACCTACCGTGGTATGATATGAAACTACATAGGTTGTATTTGCCTCTATATCTACAGGTGTAGAAAGAGCAACTGTCTGCCAACCAGAACTTGTTTCGTCGGTAAAAGTGGCCTCAGCAAGCTTATTCCCACTTGTATCCCATAGATTACCAATATGTGTGCCTGTATTTGAGGAATGTTTATAAAACTTTATACCAGTAACAGTCCCAGCCTCAGAAGACTGGAACTTTACACCTAAATTTACATTTCCATCAAATTCAAAATCATTTGGGACATCACTAACTGACCAGAGCGAATATTCTGTGGGCTCTACCTCAGATGCAAGAGGATTAAAAGAATCTACAGTTATATAATCATCCACTCCATCAAAATGACAGGCACCACCAAATTTTCCTTGTATCAAACAATTCATACCGTTTACACCCGCATTGGTCACCGCACTTAAGTAATGCGCAGAGGCATTGGCTAGTGGTTGTTCTCCTCCAGAGACTTTATCGTCTAATTTAAAATGGCCGACAGGGCCATCTACATAATTGTACAGAGCGGTAATTTCGTCTTGAGAAAGAGCGCGGTTGTAGATACGGACTTCGTCTATGAGACCTGCAAAATCATATCCTTCCGCAAATCCTATTGTAAAAGTAGAATTTGTATCCTCTATTGCGACAAATGTACCTACATCGAAAACTTGCGTAGATTGCATATTCTGTCCATTCAGATACATGTTCATTCCCTGACCCCCACTAAGTCCATCATAAGAGGCAACTACATGGTACCATGTGTCTGTTTGGAGTGTCGTATTATGATATCGCTCAAAAATATATCCATTCGTACTATCATCTACAATGGTAAAACTCAATTTGCCGTTTTCTAGAAAAATATACCATTCTTGTGTAAAACCTTTTGCAACAAGTCCATTAAACGAAGCAAATGAATTTGCTTTGATCCAAACTGAAAAAGAAAACGGATTACTGGACGTACCATTACCAAATACAAGTGAAGGACTATCTGGAATACTTATATAATCATCAGTCCCATCAAAATCCAGCCCTCCTCCAAGCTTGCCCGCAACCCATGTAGGAGCAGAATTACCATTTCCCAGAGTCCCTGTATTGTTGTTTCCACTGAAATCTGCAACACTAGCCCCTGTCCCTGCATCCATCTTCCAATAACCAACCAACCCATTTGTAAGCCTCATTGCCATATCATTTGCGCCGAAACTTGCAGAAATACCTTTTGTTGTACCACGGGCAGCATACTCGGTTTTTATCTGACTTGCTGAGCGAGCGTAGTCGTAATATTTAATTTCATCCAAATACCCCTGCCAGCCGTTACTACTTCCATCTGAATCAATACCGATGTAAAAAGCAGCAGTGTTTACTAAGGTGCTTATACCTGAGATGGAAGTATTCTGCCCTGCCTGTACGCTATCTATGTAGAGAGTTAATGACGAAGTCCCATTTTTGATACAATGGAACAGATGCCAAACACTATCATCATAGTCTTCTGTAGAAGACACAACTGCATCTGGCCCCCAGCTTGAATCATCATCAATACCACATGAAACCGTGCCATCTGCATTCATATACACTTTGAATCCTGCATCTCCAAATTGGCTCACGATATAACTTGTCTGGCTTGCAGTAGATCTTCTAAACCATCCTGCTATTGTAAATGTATCTGATCCGAAATACTCTGGATCATCTCCCCAACTAAGGATGACTAATCCATTGGCCCCAGCTGCTCCATCTCTATCTGTAGTCGTATTTGCCTTTCCCCCAGAACCTCCACCTCCATAAGTTAAACCCGTTGCTCCAACTGAGTTATTACCCACTCCATTTGCTCCTTTCCCACCATATAAAGAAATTCCAGTACCTCCTATTCCCTGGTTAGCATCTCCGCCAGCTCCAGTTGTTCCAGCTCCTCCACCCCCAGCTCCACTATATCCAGTAGAAGAAGTATAGACTCCTGTACTTCCGTTCCCTCCACGATATATAGTATCACCAATACTCAGAGCAGATGAGCCCGTAGCCCCTACACCATTTGAACTATTTACATTTCCATCACTTAAACCCCCTGCACCTCCTTGAGCATAAACTGTATTAGTTGAGCCGAACCAACTTGGTTGCCCTGTTCCTCCATGCTGTACTGCACCTGAGGTACCTGAACTAGCTGATCCTCCAATCCCCACATTTACGGTGTACTCTTCTTCTGGCTCTACAGTTACTATTTTTTCTGCATAGGAACCGCCAGATCCACCTCCACCAGTTGCGGGGTTTCCTCTAGCCCGGCCTCCTCCACCGCCTCCACCAATTGCCTGTACTGTTACTTCGGTAATATCCGCCGGTGATGTCCATGTGTCTGTAGACGTGAACGTTTCTGAACCACTATTACCATTACTCACATAATCTCCATTTCCATCAAATTCAAGACAATTGCCATGTATACAAAATTCCGAAGTGCGGCGGAGCGCAGCATTAATTGTAAGGTTATGTTCATTTCCAGTTGCATCTATAACTCCCCCTCCATTTCCTTCATCAAACTTCCAGTATGCAACAGGGTCTGCTCCTGGATTTGAAAAAAAAGTGGAGATCTGATTTCTAAATATAATTCCTCCTAAAAAAGCAATAAAAATACCCCCCAGGAGTATGGCAATTGTGTGTGACTTTGATATTTTTTTCCTCCTTAAAATAAATGGAACAATATCACTTATATGGGCTATAAAAGAAGGATAGTGAGTTTTGTGTTTTAGAAACATTTTAAGAGGTGTATGATTTTTTTTAAACCGAAAGAAATTGCGCACTAATCCCATGGTATTAGTGTAACAAAAATGGAGATAAGAATCTTAGTTATTCAAAAGAGACTGCACCGTTATTAAATAACACCTTAACTTGCTGATCTGTTAAATCGTAATTATAAATACGCACATCATCTAATTGACCTGGTGCATAGTTACCTGATGGTGATCTACCTATCCTTATTTCTGATGTATTATCAATGTTACCGGTTCCGCTGATGTCTGCTTCATTCGGAAGCTTCTCCCCATCTAAATACCCTTTAATCACTGAACTGCCTCGATTATATACCACAACTATATGATGCCATTGACCATCATTGATCGTAGGACCGCCTAAACTGGGTTGAATCTTATTAGTACCATCCTGTATCCCTACTATTAAATGTGTCGGTGAAAGCAGTATGGCATACCCTGGTTGTGTATTAGCCGTACCATTGCGTTTATCTACTAAGTAAAAAGGTGTACTTGAGGTCGTTTTTACCCAAAGAGCTATACTAAAATTCTGTGAACTGCCAAAATCAAGACTTCCGTCTGCTGGATCGGCAATAGTTATATAATCATTTGTACCATCAAAACTCATGCTAGCACCTCTTTTACCAGTTGCACCATTTGCCCATGCTCCGCTTGTAGCACATGTCCCGGCAGTAGTTACTCCTGTAGCGCCAAGTACTAGAGAACCATTTTTTCCCGCTGCACTATCATTAAAAGTTGGGGCAGAATTATATATGGTCGTCCCTTCACACTCATCCATCTTATAATGAGCTATTGGCGCCCCACGACTATACTCCCACACTATCTGTGCCTGTGTTCGTACGTAATTATAAATACGCACTTGATCAACTGATCCATCAAGTTTTAGGGTACCAATAAGTGGGATTGTACAGTCTGAGGTAGCATTGTATCTTCCCATTAATAAATGACAGTTTGTTTGCATATTTGTCGCTGAATTTGCAGAAATACTATCTGATGCCTTTAACATTCCATCTACATATAAACTCATATCTCCATCTCTGTCATAGGTTGTTGCTACATGATGCCAGCCTCCATCTAAGTAAGGGGCTGAAGGAGTAGAGATTCCGACAGCAACAGAACCTTCCATCAGACTGAAAACTGTATTATTTTGAAGAATAGTAAACCATCTTCCTGATATCGATCCTGCCAGAGATTTCGAAATTAAATTTCCATCAGAATCTGCTGTTTTAAACCATAATGACGTTGTCCAATCACTTGTTCCCATATCAAGGACATCTCCCATAGTTACATAATCCTCGTTACCATCAAATTCTAAACTGCCTCCGTGAATTCCTTTCCCCCACACGGGAGCAGCTGTGCCAGATGCAAAGTTTGCAACATTATTATTTTCACTTGTATCAAATGCGATCGTACCAACTCCCTGATCCATGAGCCACTCTCCAACTGGTGCATTACATGTAGCAGTATCTCCCGGTACACAATATTCACGACCGGCAGAGTTATTAGGCTCTGTCCCTCCTACCCCTGATGATACTGATCCAAGTACTATAGCTTTACCCTGGTTATACTCTGTCTTTATTTCATCCTCTGTAAGTGCATAATTATAGACCTTCACTTCGTCCATTGTACCTTTAAATGTTTGCGTAGTATTCGTAGTCCAGAAGTTACCTAGAAAAGAATTTACATAAGATGAGACAGCTTTTGTACCTGTTTGTGTGGAATCTAATACACCATTTATATATATTTTTACTACCCAGCTTGTTCCAGAACCGGACCTCGTAACCACTACATGCTGCCATTCATCCGAAACAAGTGAACTTTTTGAATATAAAACATCAAAACCATCTCCACTTGTACCCCACAATGTACTTAGTTTATTTGCTGATCTCCCTAACTCTACTGCAAACTGAAGTCCACCTGCATTATCGCCTGATGCAAAAATATAATTATTTGCAGATAATTTTGTTGGTTTAATCCAGGCTGTTAATGTGGCATCTGCTGCTAAATCCAGTCCGGCAGAACTTCCTAAGGAAACAGAATCATTTGTCCCGTCAAAGATAAGTGCTTTTCCAAATTTGCCATCATTTGTCCATGTTGGTGCTGATGAACCGGCTATAGTTCCATTTATGGTAGATCCTCCATTGCCAGTATTGTTTATTACACTGCCATATCCTTCATCCAGCTTCCAGTACCCAACCGGACTTCCTACAGAGGGATGTCCGGCATTCATATCCTGTAATACTTGTTTTGATGTACGAGCATAATTGTATATGCGTACATCATCGATCATCCCTGTAAATTCATAAGAAGAAGGATTATTAGCTCTTGATCCGATATACATCGGATCGTTATTAGTTACAGGAGTACCAGTTATACTGGTTGCTGTACTAACTAAAACTCCATTTTTATATAATCTAAGCTCATTTGCTTCATCATCAAAAACCCCCATTGCGTGTACCCACATATTCTGCTCTGTTGCTGAAGGACTCGTTATTGCATTCTGATTTGCCCCATCGTAAAAACCAAACCTTAGGATATCACTTGGGCTGTTACTGAAGCACAAACAGTAATTGCCTAAATTACCGCTAGCATTACCATCTTTAGCAACAATTCCAGCTACATTCTGCTGTACCGCAGTTAAATAGATCCAAGCTCCAATAGAGAATGAACTTGTGGGTTCAATTGTGGGATTATCTGCAACTGCTACGTAATCACTTACTCCGTCAAATTTAAGTCCATTTCCGTATTTTCCTGGACTCCATAAGGCAGAGGTGATTGTTCCGTTATTTCCGTTAGTGCTTACATCATATGCTGTTGACCCTGTACCTGCATCCATAACCCAGTAGCCAACTGGCCCAGGAGCCCATTCATACAGTTGAGATACCTCCCGAGGTGTAAAGGCTCTCTTGTATACACGAAGTTCATCTAGGGAACCATTAAATGAAGTTATATTTCCGTTATTTTCATCTCTTCCTATAAGGAAATTGGCTGTCCCAGAATATAAAGAAGATGGTATTGTACCCACCTGATCATCTATGACCTGTTCCTTCCCATCTATATATATTTTTGTCTTGCCAGGCTCGTAAGTAGCCACTACATGGTGCCATTGATTATCCAGTATCCCTGGATTTGTTATCCCTGAATATGAAACCCCTCCTGTAGAACCCCCCACATAGAACCTTAACTCATTGACGATAAAACCTAACCAATATGAATAATTATCTACATTATATTTACTCATAATTGCAGAAGTACCATCTGACGTTTTTATCCATGCAGAAAGAGTAAGAGCCTCAGTAATATCTAGTTCATTATGATCTCCTATACTCACATAATCTCCATTTCCATCTAACGATCCTCCATTGCCAAATTTTCCTATAGCTACAGTGGCATTACCAACTGCTGTACCACTTAATTGATTCCCTGATGAATCTTTCACCGCACCAGCGCCACTCCAGCTACTCTCATCCATCTTCCAATGTCCGACCAGTCCATCACTCAAAAAAATCTCGTCCTCAGCTCCCAATACAGCTTGTGATCCCGATGCTGCTGCCCCTATTATATAATCAGCTTTTATTTCTTCTGCTGTACGGGCATATGAATAAACTTTAACATCATCTATTAATCCTGAAAAATATCCGGCAGCTCCCGAGTTGAAGTATCCACCCCCAATATTTAAACTATTTGCCCTGTTCTGTAAAGTATCTGGTGTTCCACTATAACTGCCAGTCACGTTCCCATCCATATATATATATGCCGTTCCTGCGCCATCGTATGTCAGTGTCAGATGGTGCCATCTATTGAGGGTAAGTTCTTGAGTACTGGTAAGAGATATGGTACCCTGACCTGTGGTATTCCAATAAACAAAATGTGGATTTAACCCATTAGCACCAGCTAGTCTCATACTATACTCCCAGTTTGAACTCCCACCTAAACCTTTCCCAAAAATCGTCCTATTCCCCCCATTTTTCGCATTTACCCAGAGGGCTATGGTAAATGCTTCTGTATTTGACCATGATAAATCAATATTTGTATTGACATAATCATCCGTACCATCAAAAGACAAACATGTGCCTTGTATACATTTATCATTACTCTGCCAAAGTGGTCCGTTGGTCAATGTTCCATTTGCTCCATGACGGGCTGAATCAAAAGCCCAATTTGCTGTTCCTTCATCAAACTTCCAATATGCAACCGCTCCTGGACTTACTTCCTCTGAACCAAAAGTACCGACGGTTGGTTCTGTAGAAGCATATTCACGTACTGCTATCCAATCTATTTCCATTGGACCGTCTCCAGTTGGATATTCAGTCCATATGCGAGGCGCGTGCAGATATGTGTTAGAACCAATAGAACCATTGTTGGGATGGGTCCCACTAAATCGATTGACTCCGTTGACATCCCAGGAAAAAGATGCAGAGTTGCGAGACACAGTATGGCGATACCATGTATTTGTAGTCCAAGAACTTGAAGATGTTAAACTCGTAAATACTCCAGGACTTCTCCAATATTGATGCCACTGCGAGTTGTTTCTATAGAACGGCCAAAAGCCATATCCATCTGCTTGGGTACTATCCATTAAACCTACAGCTATATGGCCAGTATTTGTATAGGTGGTTGAAGTAACGCGAGAACGCGATTCTACTGTAACGGTATTATCTAATGCCTGGACTGATTGTATTTTTCCAATAGCCATCCTCACAGCTCCACCTGTTATGGAAACTGTACCAGCAGAATACCACTTTCCCGCATTCAATGCTGCATCATTAAAATCATCAAAAAAAAGGAATACATTATCGCCGCTTTGAGCATTAGTTGCGTTAGTATTACCATAATATAAATAAATGTTCGTTCCAGTCGTAGGAATTGAAGGTACTTTAGTCCATATCTTAGTTGTAGTCTGGTTACAACCCGGATTATTTTCTTCAATCCAGTGAGGAAGAACTGCTCCATTTTCAGAAACGATACGGATATCATCACAATCTGACTGCATTTTACCCGCAGTTATGAGAGAAGCAGTATTTAAGATTAAACTTACTTGATAATTGGTCAAGATAGATCCAGAGTTGCTTATCGGCACCCGTTGCCGATAGGTATAACTATCATCAAACCAGGCTGCCTTTGCTCCAGTTGATTTATAAAAATAGAGCATAATCATGACGCCTAGCATTGTTCCTAGGATCATAATAGGTATCCATTTACTTTTATCCAGTTTATTAGCAATTAGGCTCTGGAATAATCTTTGTACCGACTTTCTCTTTTTTTGTATACGGAGATAAAAAACACCCATTATCTATATAATACCTAAAAATGGAAGGAGTTTAAACTCATTCAAAGGAGACAGCACCGTTGTTATGGATGACTTTAACCTGGTGGGGAGTTAACACATAATTATAAATACGGACATCATCAATCTTTCCATCAAATGGATTATTATTAGAGCCACCTAACGATAACCTCCCCATTGTAGCACTCGCATTCCCTTTAAAAATAGTCGTACTATTTAAAGAACCACTCGTAGCCATTTTGCCATCAATATAGAACGTCCCTGTTGCATTTTCATCGAATGTAAAAAGGATATGATACCATCTCCCTAACTCAAGCGGATGTTGGGTTGCTCTTAAACTATCAACTGTAGGGGTGCCGTCTGGAAATTTATTAAATATCGGGGTATCCAGATAGATGCCAAGAAACCATTCTCTTTGGTTTGATGATGTAGTATATTTTGACAATATAGTATTTGTGAGTGACGGAGATAAACTATTTGCATTAATCCATGCCGATAGAGTAAAAGGAGCTGTTAACTCCCAGCTCTCTGAATCTCCAAAAGTTACCATATCATCTGTACCATCAAATTTTACACTAGCTCCTCTTTTACCCGTTGCTCCATTTGCCCAGGCCCCGGATGTTGCACAACTGCCTGCACTCGTTTGAGAACCCGACCCACCTAGAGAGATAGTCCCATTATTACCTGCTGGCTCGTCATTAAATGTAGGTGCAGAGTTATATATGGTAGTTCCTTCACACTCATCCATCTTGTAATGAGCTACTGGCGCACCACGACTATAATCCCATACTATTTGGGCAGGAGTTCTAACATAATTGTAGACCTTCACTTCATCCATTGTTCCTCCAAAGGTTTGTGTCGTATTAGTAGTCCAAAAATTGCCTAAAAAAGAATTCACATAAGATGATACCGCTTTTGTACCTGCTTGTGTGGAATCTAATACGCCATTTATATATATCTGTACTTCCCAACTTGTCCCAGAACCCGATCTAGTTACCACAATATGTTGCCATTCATTAAGGTTTAGTGATTGGTTTGAATAGAGAATATCAAAACCTCCCCCACTTGTTCCCCATAACGTGCTCAACTTATTTGCCGTTCTCCCAACCTCAACAGCAAATTGAAGGCCCCCAGCATTATCACTTGACGCAAAAATATAATTATTTGCAGATAATTTTGTCGGTTTAATCCAGGCAGATAATGTTACATCTGTTGATAGATTTAAACCAGATGGGCTTCCTAATGTAACATAGTCGTTTGCTCCATCGAATTGTAGTGATGAACCCTTTACTCCAGGACTCCACTCAGCCCCGTTTGTAAGTGTCCCTTGAATATTTGACGCGGTTATGTTGTTAGCTGTTACTCCTGTGTTCTCATCTAAAGAAAAGTGGGCAACAGGTACATTACAGGTAGCAGTATCACCTGGCACACAATATTCACGACTCGCAGAATTACTTTTTGTCCCAGACGAAGTTGTTGCAGAAGAGCCTAGTACGATTGCTTTACCTTGGTTAAACTCAGTTCTAACTTCATCTGCGGTTAGAGGATAATTATACATTTTTACTTCATCAATTAACCCATCCCATTCACCATAAACAGTTGAAGTTTTCCATACTCCTAAATATATAGGGTCGGTAGATGTCGTTGCTGCAGATAATCCACTCTGTTCATCTTCTAAGCGTCCATCAAGGTATAACTGCCCTATCCCCCTTACTGAATCATAGACCAATACTACCTGGTGCCATTGTGAATCATCTACTTTTTTCTTAGTAGCAAAATTGTAATTGGTACTCCCTGTTCCTACACGAGCCCCAACCAATCTTGTATCATCTACCACATAAATAAGGAATGTATCAAGGTTTCCGTTCCCACTATTTGGTGACTTAGAAATGATAGCTCTATATAAATCATCTGGATGTTCGCTCTCCCATTTAAACCAGGCTGAAACGGTAAATGTCGAAATATCAAAGCTCGTGTTTTGTGATATAACTGCATAATCATTCACTCCGTCAAAATCAAGTGCTTTTCCATACTTGCCATCATTCGCCCAGGATGCGCCGTGTATATATCCTTGCGTGGAAGTTGAAGCATCAAAACTATTATGAATAACTGAGCCATACCCTTCATCTAGCTTCCAATGTGCAAATGGAACTGCACTTACTCCCATGTTGTAATCCTGTAAGACATCACTTGCAGTAAAGGCATAATCATATACCTTTATCTCATCTAACGTATATTGACCTGCTCGTGTAGTTGGTGTCGTAGAAACATATCCACCAATTTTAATTGTGTCAGTTACTTCAGGCGCATTCATATTAGAACCTGCAAATGACCCAATACTTACACCATCAATATATGCAGAAGGGACACCGGACTCATTAATTGTTGCAACTATATGATGCCAGCCTGTCCCAATTGTAGTATTTGTGTCTATCCATCTTACACTTTCATATAAAAGAATTAAGTCGTTCCCTTCGGTATCAAACGTGGAAGCTCCAACACCGACACCAAAACCGTCATTGTCTCCGGTCACTTCACTACCAATTTTAATAAAGCTCCCACTTTCTGAGGTATCTGGCAAATTCACCCATAAACTAACTGTTATATCGGTATTTTTTGCCAAGCCAAGTGTACTGTTGACAAGAGTCTGGTCATTTATCCCGTCATAACTCAGCGCGCTTCCATATTTCCCACTGGATGTCCATGTTGCTCCGCTAATTGTTCCATCTGCAACAGAACCTGCACTTCCAGAATTATACGCGGTCGAACCTGCCCCTTCATCTGTTTTCCAGTAACCAAGTGGCTTCCTAAGAGGGAAATCTGATGATACACTGTGAGTATTCATATCCTGTACTACTTGTTTCTGTGTTCGGGCATAGTTGTAGATCTTCACCTCATCTATTGAGCCAGCAAAATATCCATATGCACCACCTCCTATTGAAGTATATGGAGCGTAAACATTAGTTCTTGGAGAGGTAGAACCAGTATGTACCTTAACACCATTCAGATAAATTGAAGGTGTTTTATTCTCATACACAACAAACACGTGATTCCAATCACTACCTATTGTGGCATTATATACTGCAGTGGCTGGCATATATGAATTCCCATGCTCGTATACACTAATACCATTGGTTCCAATAGATAGTCCAGCACGTGCATTATCTAAAGCAGAAGCCGGCCAGATAGCATATCTCTGTCCACTTATACCTCCTACACCTGAAGTAGATTGTGTATCGACCTGATGAGTTGCAGTTGCTTTGAACCATCCTCCAAACGAAAACGTATTAATGATACTAGTGTCCCCTGTAAAATTTACGATATCACTGGTGCCATCAAACTGTAGTCCACCTCCAAATTTACCTATTGTTTGACGCGGAATGCCGTTTAAATAAGTAACAGTATTTGAAGTGAAATCTACTTCGGCAATAAGAGTGTCTGTGGCAACTGGGGTAAAATTTACCCATGATGTATTATTGTCATACTGCCAACCGCTATTGTATCGGACACAAGTAAAATGTGGAGAATTACTTAAATCATGTCCACTGAACCGAGTAAAGACACTTGTTGCAGTATACATAATGTAACCTGTACCCGTTGCCCCATCTTGACACGCAACTCCATTTACAATACTTGGTGTGCTATGATATCCATTTGTATCGGTAAAATTACAATTAGCATCACCACCGGGACAAGTAATATCAAACTCACCCGCATTTGCCGATCCTCCCCACTGTTCAGGAATAATAGTCAGATTACCATCAATAAAACCATGTGTTATACCTTGAGTAGTGTCAGGATAGGAACCAGAAAAATTATTTCCACTTGAATCTAAGGCTGCCTGACCTTTTTCCATTTTGTAGTACGCAACTGGCCCCGGTGCCCATTCATACAACCTAAATACTTCACGTTCGGTAAAAGCTCTATTATAAATACGGACTTCATCCATAGACCCATTAAAGTATTCTAATGCTCCAGAACGCCAACCTAACCAAAGATTCTCGGTATGAGAAACTATGTTTCCACTGAATGGGCTACTCCTATCTAGCTTCCCATTTATATAAATTGATACTTTGGACCCATCATATACAGCTACAACATGTTGCCATATACCAGTGGTAAGAGCTGTATTACTTTGTAATGTAGTAGTTCCTGTATCTGTTGTAATTTCTAAATGAGCAACGCTTCCCACCCTCATCAGTCTGTAAGACTTATTACCTGAAAACACACCTTTACTGATTATTACGTCATTACCGCTTAGAGTTGTGGGCTTAATCCACGCTGCCATTGTTACCGAATTTCCGGTTATATTAAGAGATGAACTATTAGGAATAGTAATATAATCGCCATTACCATCAAAAAACCCAGCATTTGCAAACTTCCCTGCTGCGGTAGACCCCACACTTGCATTTCCTGCTCCAGTTCCATTATTACCATTTCCACTTGAATCTATAGCAGTCCAATTACTCCCAGAAACTCCTATCTCATCCATCTTCCAATATCCAACTAGACCATCAGATAGATAACTTTCATCCTGAGCTCCAAGTACTGCCTGGGATCCAGACGCCGATGCACCTGTTATATAATCTGATTTTATTTCATCTGCTGTACGGGCATATGGATATATCTTTACTTCATCAATATATCCTTTAAAGACATTTAATCCAGTCGCTTCCATACGTATCCCAATACTCTTGGTACCTGAAGCAAGTACAGTCCCTGTTGCGCCAGTAGTATCCAGTTGACCATCTACATAAAAAGAAATGTTATTACCTATATTCCCACTCTTAACCACTGCTACATGTGTCCAGGTATTCTTTGGAATAGTTTTGGTACCAGTTATAATGCTTACTCCATCTTCCTGAAATGCAAGTACGCCACTTGACTGTATATTAAACTGCCAATAATTGTTTCCTGTACTACCACCTGAGTATATAATTCTGGTCATCTCCTCAGAACCAGCTACCGTCTTTACCCATGCAGAAACTGTAAAATCGCCTGTCGGACCGAGAAAAGAAGTGGTCCCTAATGTGACCTTATCATTTGTCCCATCGAAATATAAACATGTTCCCAATATACATTTATCTTCTGTCTGCCAGGTGGGTGCACTATTACCTGATCCTAGTGTCCCTGTATTTCCGCCTACAGAATCATATGCCCATGTACCTCCCCCTTCATCAAATTTCCAGTATGCAATTGGCCCGGAACTTACCTCCTCTGTACCAAATGAACCAACTACAGGGGTTGGATAGGTAAACTGTCTCATCTGCACATGATGCATGAGATTTTCTTCTGTATCTGAACTATCCTGCCAATGAGCTACTACGGGTGCATCGCAAACCATATACCAAGCGCCTGATGTATACGTATTTGTGGTTCCAGTTCCAAATCCTAGACCGTAAATTGAAGTATTAGAACTTGCAGCAGTACCAGTACCAAGTGGTGTATTAGAACCTGCATTATATATTGAACAAGTTGCAGCAACTGTCGAGGAAATAGAAATATAATCTGCCTGATGTGCAGAACCAAATGCGGTGCCCACCTCTGTAATATCTTGAAACATATGTCCATCACTACCATCACCATCCCCATACTGATTAACGCCATATGAATATACACCGTTTGCTGATCTGATCAGAATACCACCGCCTCCATAATTGCTGTCACTGGTTACCGAAGAATTGTCATACGTATTCGCACTGAGATTTGCAGGATTTGTTTCACTTGAATCAATATTGCCGATCCATCTCCAATCAAGTGATGAAGAACCATTTGATATGACTGTGGTTGAACCGCCCCCAATCCATGGATGCGTTGAAACTGGCTTCACCGGATAAGCATCAGTAATGGTACTTGTTAATTCTGTAAAAATAAGTATTGGAACTGTGCTGGTGACTCGTATCGAAGATGAACTTGTTACTCCTGTACAGCTTAATGTCGTACCTGACGTAGATACTGTAACCCCATTACATCCTGTTAACGCACTCCCATTACTGTATGCAGTTACGGTTGCATTTCCCCAAGGAGCTATTGTATACATAGTGATCGCAGTACCTCGTGAAAAGTAATAAAATTCTGTACCTGCCCATGAAATGGGGACTATCATATCGGTGTTATCGCTATCATCATCAGCATGGAAAAGACCTTTTGCTGAGATAGGGCTAAATTGACTCTCTGTAAATGGAGACATTGCTGTTTCTCCTAAATTAAGATTTACAGTTGTTCCATTATGAGTAATGGAATTATTATCTGTTAAAGATATAACATCCAAACTGTCAACCGAACTTTGAAGAATATAAGCAACTGTTTTTTCTTCTTTATATCGAAATGTTTTATCAATATCAGATTCACCTTGTGCCGATGCATTGCCATAGTAGAAATAAATATTCGTATCAGATGCATTGATGGTATCTGTTTTTACCCACACTTTTGTATCAGTTGTATTGCAGGTTGCAGGTAGCCTTGTAAAATCTAATTTTGTGCCATTTTCAGCATAAAATCTCATATCATCACAGTCACTTTGCATCTTTCCTGCTGTGATAAGTGCAGCAGTATCTATACCTTCTACGAGAACTTGGTATTCAGTTAATTTCTGGCTTCCTGAATACGTTATAGGGATGCGGACACGATAAGTAAATTCATTGTCTGCCCAGTTTGCTGAAGCTGAATCTGAGTTCCGAATTAAATAAATGATTCCAATGCCAGAAATAAATAATGTAGAAACAACGATCAACCACGTTCTAAGTGTGAACTTAAATGGTTTTTTGAATAATAATTTCCATTTTTGAATTGTCGCATCATAAATGAAAGATTTAAATGAAGGGTAATGAGTCTTATGTCTGACCGCTATTTTAAGTGGTGTATAGTTTCTTTTTTTCCAAAACAATAACATAGATATGTACAATACGAATAATTACTCGACCTTTACAATCCAGTAGTCAAACTTCACGTCCTTGAGCAGTTTATTTTTGATAGATACTTTGAAGGAACCATTTGTCTTTTCACTTACTACTAATCCTTGGCCATCTGTATCTGTGTTTGCAGTAACGAATATCTTTGCTCCAGGAGTTACATGTGTGTTTGGAATTGAAACTGCAGTAGAACCAGCTTTAATAAATCCTTCACCTATGGTTGCATCTAGTTGTGCAGATGAAGTAGAAGTCTTTTTATTAATTGTTTTTTCCCCGAGCACTGCAAATTCTTCTGCAACTACCTTTTCTGCTCGGAGCTCACCTTCTGCGATAAGAGTGCCTTCTGAAGTCATAACAAGCTTACCATCAAAGATATCAATGTCCCCAGCTCCTATACCATCCTGGAGCTTTAATGTCTTACCACCAAGTACATTAATTGAGTTATTCTTACCATCAATCTGTACAAGTCCTGCTGTGATTTCACCCAGTGAAGATATGTTATTTGCTGTTGCATCACCAAGTATGCTGAGATCGCCGAATACAGAAGTCTTAAATTCACCATCTACTTTTTCTATATCAAACACACCATCAAGTGCAGCTTCAACATCAATTGTGCCATTCTCAACAGTACTGAGATCTACTTGCTGAGCAAGTTCTTTTCCGGTGTACCAGACGAGGTCTACAAACATCATAACTGTTTCTTTATTAGTCTTTGAATCTTCAAGTGCACGTCCAATAACCCAACCACTTTCTGTTGCTTTTGTTGCTTTCCCAGGCTCTTTGGTAGAAACAGCAAGTAAGTCACCAGTTTTAATATCACCCTTTGAAAGATCTACCTTTACAGGAACACGACCGGAAAGAGCAATAGGTACCTGCTTGAGTGCTTTACATGAGCGGATCTTATCATCGACTGTTTCTTCAATAGCTTTTCTTGTTGAACTACTGAGTGTTGCACTTCCGGTTGCAATAGAGTCAGAGCTATCATACCCTTCCTGGAGTAACTCTTGTTGCTCGATAGATTTCTTTATTTCCTGCTTTCGAGCAAGTTCTTCTGATCCATTATTTACCATGGAACAGAAATCGGTATAGAAGCTGCTACCACCCAACTGGAATCCAGGTTTTGTTGAAACTACACCAAGTACTTTGTCTTTTGTAGAAGCTTCTGACTTATTGACTAAATAATTTGCGCCAGATTCTTCATTACCTCCGGCTATTACAACAACATCTCCTGCTTCAAGTGTTTCATCTTCTGTTGGGTAAGTTTCTGCCAAGTCATATGCAGTTGTTGTAATGGTCCCATCACTGTGATTACCTCCTGTATCGAAGCGGAACTTTTCATCTCCGTCAATATACAGTCGTAATCTATCATTAGTTGCATCGTGAGTAATGTATGAGTCTGCACCATCATCTGCGTCAAATATTAAGTTTTGTGCTGAATACAGTTCAAGATTATTGCCATCATCGATTATTACAGAACCCGAACCTGAAGGCTTCAATACCAGGTCTAGATTCTCAAATGCCTCACCCGATTGAATAGTAAGTGGGCCATCTGAGATGATGTTTGCTGCAGTCTGGTTCGTAAATACCAAATCATTTGCAATACTTACATCTCCTGCTGCTGTGAAGCTGTGTGGAACAGCAGATTCAATCTGAGATTGACTTACTTTGAATACATCATTGCCGTTATCATAGATTGCAAACAAGTTATCTACATTTCCATATTGGCCAATATCAATACTAAAGAGGTCACTTGTTGCATAGATCTCGGTACCACCTCCTGGATTCCATTCTAAGTGCATGAGACCTCCTGAGGTAAGACCTGTGGAAGTTGAACTGAGATCAAAGCCCATTCCGGTTGTTAAGCCATCAAGACTGATAGAGATGCCTGTTCCGCTTGTTATGGAATCTCCAGTAAGTTCAAGAAGTCCTGTCGTATCGTTACTATGTATGTCAAGACGGTAATCAGAGGATGCTGTCCTACCTATACCTATATTCCCATTCTCTCCACTAATGGCCATGGCTGTACCCATAGAGAACCATTCTGTAGTTCCAGCATTTCGATAACCAAAAACTAGACTATCTATAGTTTCGTTTAAGGTTATATTAAAGGCAGGATCATCTAGATCAAGTTTCTTATAGGTGGAACCATCATTATATACATTAAAATGGATGGCCGGGAAATTACTCACCAGTCCTAATTTACCGATCTGGACCGTATTAGTACCAGGTACACTACTGACTCCGATTCCTACTTTACCTTCAACAAGCAATCCATTCACAGGTGATGTAATACCGAGTCCTGAATATGTACCTCCAATTATGGCTCCACCACCAACCAGTAAGTTTCCACTAGTTCCTGGGTTGACAACTACATCTCCTCCGTTGTATGTCTGTAATGTAAGGTCAAGACTTTCAAACACTTCTCCACTTGCAATGGTAAGTGGTCCATATGATTCAATAAGTGAAGCGGTCTGGTTGGTGAGTGCAAGATCGTATGCAATACTTACATCTCCTGCTGCACTAAAAGTATGTGGTACAGCACTCTCTATACCGGTTTGTGAAACTGTAAATATTGGACTTTCATTGTCGTAGATTGCAAAAATATTACCAATATTCTCTGTACCACTTGGTAAGTTGATCTTAAAGAGATCAAGACCTGAGTTGAGGTTTGTGTTAAAGGTGAAGATATCAGCAACGCCATTACCAAGACTCAACGCTGCGGTTGACCCAATATTAAGATCAAGTCCTAATGAAGGGTTAAACGAGAATGGTGCACTTGCTGATGTACCACCGATCATGAGGTGTCCATCTCCACTTAAGTACATCTGATTATTATTAAAGTTAAAATTACCCGCTGTTCCAGCATCTGTAATATTAAGGAAGGTGTTTGAAGTATCGCCTAATATAAATCCTGTTCCATTAAAGAGCATACGGAAATCATTATCTACACCAAATGAGAGGAATGCATTATCATCCAGATATACTCCATCAATTTTATTTGCACCACCGACAGTATTATTACCGATATAGCTTGCGACTCCAGAATTAAGATATGAATAGTTAGAAGTGGCAAGCCAGACACCAGAGCTACCAGTACCGAAGTTTTCAATTGCATTATCAAGGTCTTCTAATACTCCCTGAATTGTAGCGCTATCTGAGTATGTAATAGTATTACTGTTTACACCAAGTACACCTGCACCAGCTGTACCGCCAAGTGCAATGGAACCTTTATAGAACTCAGTTCCTGCTCTTATGTTTCCTGCAACATCAAGTGCCATTCCAGAGGTGATGGTTGAAGTACCAACACCTACATTTGCATTAAGGAATGAGATCGTATCTACTGTTTCGTTATCCCATTGAATTCTTCCGGCATTTGCACCAAGTCCTACCCATCCGGTATCTGCAATAAATAAGTTACTTCCTGGTGCGCCACTTGTGAATGCTTCTCCACTTCCGATGTTTCCGACCGCCGTGATATCTCCTTCTTCTGTGATAAGTCCTGTTATTGCAGTACAGGTCCAGGAGTTAGTTGCATCTACCCAGGAGAGTACCTGGCCGTCACTACATCCTTGGAGCAAGCCTAATTGATTACCACTAAATTCAAAACCTGAGAATGAAGCGGTAGAACCGGTACCATCTGCTGCAGAAAGAATATCTACCATAAGTGCTCCACCAGATAAAGTGAGTCCAGTGCCTGTAAAGTCTGTTATGGTCTCACCATTTGTACGGAAGCCACTTGTTGCCTGAATAACGCCATTTACATCTAATGCAAATGCGGGTGTACTGGTTCCAATTCCAACTAATCCTTCTACCAAAAGGCCATTAACAGGTGCCGTAATACCTGCACCAGCATATGTACCGCCAATGATTGAGCCTGCTGAAATGAGTGCACTATCATCAATAAAGACAACACCGTCGTTTGCTGCTGTTAAGGTAAGATCCAGATCTTCAGATGGACTTTCTGTTCTGATAGTTGCTGCGCCTGAGAAATTGATATTTGCGGCTGTTGTATTAGTAAAGTTTAAGTCATAAGCCATTGATACATCTCCTGCTGCTGTAAAGGTGTGTGGTACTGCAGATTCAATCTGATTCTGACTTACTTTAAAGACTGGTGATCCATTGTCATAAATTGCAAAGATATTACTTACTCCTGTTCCTCCAACTGGTAAGTTCAGTGAGAACAGATCTGTTCCTGTAGAAAGTGTCGTGTCTAAATCAAACACTGCTGTTCCATTCCTGTTTGCGGTAAATCCTCCATCCATATCAAAGAAGAATGGTGCGGTTGAGTTTATGCCTCCCAGTGCCAAATCTGATGTCGTATCTCCAAGATACACAATGCCTCCTGCTGTACTTGTATTACTATCTCTCCATACGCCAGAGGCTCCAATTGCTACACTATTGAGTGATGCGTCAAGTGTCCCGATTGCTGTACCAATTGCTCCATCTGTGACATATACATTACTACTGAAGTCGGTTGAACCAATGGCCACATTATGCACTCCGAGCTGTGCATCCAGAGCTGTGATTGCGGTCTGAACTGTAGTATTTCCCACACCGACATAACTAAGGCCAGCAGGATTAAAGCCAATCTTTGTGGCACCTGCTGTTCCACCCAGGGCAATACTTCCAACATATACATCTGTTCCTGCTCGTATGTTTCCTGCTACATCAAGTGCCATTCCAGAGGTGATGGTAGAAGTACCAACACCTACATTTGCATTGAGGAATGAGATCGTGTCTACTGTTTCATCATCCCATTGAATTCTTCCGGCATTTGCACCAAGACCAATCCAGCCGGTGTCTGCAATAAAGAGGTTGCTTCCGGGTGCGCCACTGGTGAATGCATCACCTGTCACGATATTACCAACTGCAGTTATATCTCCTGATCCTGAACCAAAAGTTCCTAGTACGGAATCTATTGCATCAAGTACACTCTGAAGGTCTGATCCTGGAGAGGTAGTAGCAATATTTATAAATCCGCCGGTATATACGCCTACAAGTCTTGCTCCTGAGTTCACACCAGATCCTGTATCATTCAATCCTACATTTCCAACATAGAAATCTGAAGTTGAGTTAACTCGTACATCTCCATTAACATCAAGCTTGTATACAGGAGCTGTGGTACCAAGCCCAAAGTTTCCTTCCACCAAAAGACCATTTACTGGTGCCGTAACACCAAGACCTGCATAAGTGGAACCAATAAGTAGATTTCCAGCTATAGTTGCACTGTCATCTACATACACAACTCCAGCATTTGCTGCAGAAAGCGTAAGATTATTATTTGCAGAAGGATGCACGGTACTAATGGTTCCCGGTCCATCGAACTTGATATTTGCTGAAGTTTCATTGGAGAAAAGTAAGTCATAAGCCATTGATACATCTCCTGCTGCTGTAAAGGTGTGTGGTACTGCAGATTCAATCTGATTCTGACTTACTTTAAAGACTGGTGATCCATTGTCATAAATTGCAAAGATATTACTTACTCCTGTTCCTCCAACTGGTAAGTTCAGTGAGAACAGATCTGTTCCTGTAGAAAGTGTCGTGTCTAAATCAAACACTGCTGTTCCATTCCTGTTTGCGGTAAATCCTCCATCCATATCAAAGAAGAATGGTGCGGTTGAGTTTATGCCTCCCAGTGCCAAATCTGATGTCGTATCTCCAAGATACACAATGCCTCCTGCTGTACTTGTATTTGAATCTCTCCAGACTCCGCTTGCTCCAATGGCAAGACTGTTTAGTGAACTATCAAGTGTCCCAATTGCTGTTCCAAGAGGACCGTCAGTGACATATACATTGGAATTAAAGTCTGTGGAGCCAACTGCGATATTAAGATAAGAACCAACAGCAGTAAGTGCACTCTGGACAGTGGTATTGCCTGTTCCAATAAAGGAAAGTCCAGATGGATTAAAGCCAATCTTTGTGGCACCTGCTGTACTACCCAGTGCTACACTTCCAACATATACATCTGTTCCTGCTCGTATGTTACCTGCAACATCAAGTGCCATTCCAGAAGTTACTGAACCTGATGTCCCAACGGCTAAATTACTGTTGATAAATGAATCTTCACCATCATTACTGAGTCGCACTTCGGCAGGTCCTCCACTGCTTCCATACAAGTACAAGCCATCTCCACCGTCTAATCTGGCGGTAACTCCATCATAGTTTGTATAGAACTGTATATAGCCATCGTATATTCGCATTCCGCTTCCAACATCAAACATATCACTCGATCCCGTCCATCCTCCAAATACCATACCGAGTTCCAACGCATAAGGTCCAACTCTTCTCATTCCCGCAAATGATCCACCGTGACCATCATAAGATCCGAATATAAAATCAGATGGAACTGTAGTATGTGTACCAAGGAATGTTACCTGATCATTTATATCTAACTGTGTAGTATCTCCTATCGCATAATTACCAAGTGTCTGATTGTTACTAAAAAGTAAGCTTGAAACCGGATCAGTAAATTCAATTGATCCGTTCAATCTGATATCGCCTACAATATCAAGTGCTACTGATGGATTAGTGGTCCCAATACCAACATTTGCATTCAAGAAACTGATCTCATCTGTTGTATCGTTACTCCAATGGATTCTTCCGCCAGTTCCGCCGATTCCAATCCATCCACTATCTGCAATAAATAAGTTACTTCCTGGTGCACTAAGTGTGAAAGCTCCTCCACTTTCAATATTACCTACTGCTGTTATATCTCCTGATCCAGCACTGGAAAGTGCAGTATCGATAGACTCAAGTACACTTTGCAAGTCACCTGCTGTTGGGGTAAAGTTACTAAATCCGCCAATGTATACGCCTACGAGCTCGGAACCAGAAGCACCATTAGCAGTTGCACCTAGTCCAACTCCACCAATATATAATTCAGTGCCTGCATGAATATTTCCTGCTACATCTAAGGTATAAGCTGGTGCAGTTGTTCCAATTCCCAGTCTGCCACCGGTTGTAAGCGCCATAAATATGTTTGACCCTGGTGTATTACCGTCACCAAATGCAAAGATGTCGTCATCATCATTACCTCCGTCATCTACCACACCCATCCAGTAGTCAGTATCTGTCGTGGAGTTTGTATCAAAGACTATTGAGGTATCTGTACCTGCCAGGCGAAGTGAACCACTATCTCCAAGTTCTGCAACAATATCTCCTGTACCAAATGTACGTAAGGTGAGGTCATTATTTTCAAATACTTCTCCAGATTCTATGGTGAGCGGTCCATTGGATTTTATATTGGAAGAGGTTTCATTGGCAAAGAGTAAGTCATATGCAATACTTACATCTCCTGCTGCTGTAAAGGTATGTGGTACTGCACTCTCTATCTGATTCTGACTTACCTTAAAGACTGGTGATCCATTGTCATAAATTGCAAAGATATTACTTACTCCTGTCCCTCCTACTGGTAAGTTAAGACTAAAGAGGTCTGTCCCTGTAGAAAGTGTCGTGTCTAAGTCAAACACTGCTGTTCCATTCCTGTTTGCGGTAAATCCTCCATCTACATCGAAGAAGAATGCTGATGTGCTTCCAGTGCCACCAATTGCAACATCCGCTGTTGAATCTCCGACATATACTGTGCCACCTGCTGTTGATCCATTACTGTCTCTCCATACACCACTGTTTCCAACTGCTAAGCTGTTGAGCGCTGCGTCAAGTGTCCCAACAGCTGTACCAAGAGGTGAACCAGAAGTTACATACACAGTTGAACCGTAAGCTGTTGACCCAATTGCGGCATTATGAATACCAAGTCGGGTATCCAGGTTCGCAATTGCACCCTGTACAGTGGAAGATGTTGCATATGTTAAGCCTGCATTGTTAAAGCCAACTGCTCCAGCACCTGCTGTTGTTCCAATACCGACTGTACCGATATATACATCTCCAGAAGTTCTGATGTTGCCCGCAACATCAAGTCTCATATTTGCTGTTGGGGAAGTTGTTCCGATTCCAATCTGTCCATTTGTACCCATGTAGAATACCTCTGTTCCAGTTGTAAAGAATCGTGTATCTGCAGTAAGTGATCCGCCCAATGCAATATTATTTGTTGTTCGTGTTAATCCACTTCCAAATGTAAGTGGATTTTCTGAAGGAGGCAGATTAAATACTGCTGTATTTGCAGAAGTGATACGTCCATCTTCATCTATGGTAAGAATTGGGAAGTATGCTGCTGTTCCTCCAACTGTTCCATAAGTGCCGGCATTTACACCAGTTGAAGCAAGCTCAGTTGCTCCCACAACACTTGTTCCAAGCTGTAGGTTGTTATAAAAACCTGTTACGTCTCCATCAAAGGTTATTCCAGTATGAAGTACTGGATTGGTTACACCTGCAAGCTGGTTGAGATTATTTACTGTAATCGTTGCTCCATCTAGAATATTAATCTCACTTGCTGTAGCTGTAACCTCTGCTCCTGCCAGATAGAGATTTGTTGTATTCAAAGTACCTCCAATATCTAAGGTATATCCTGGATCAGTTGTTCCAATTCCAACACTACTTCCTGACTGATAAATGATGGATGAAGTTAATGAACTATCACCACTCCACATTGGTATATAGTTTGCGGTACCGCCTCCATCAAGTGCTCCTATCCCAGAAACAGAAGTACAGGCCCATTCTGAACCATTCCAGGCAAGCACTTCACTCGTACTACATCCACCAAGTAATCTGAGACCGGCTGAGGTGAGTTCAAGACCAGAAACTGAGCTTGATGTTGTGGTTGTTCCTCCGACTGCTAAATTCAATGTAAGTTCGTTACTACCGTTTGTAGTGATTCCATTTCCAAGATTAATACTGATACTATTTGTTGCTCTGGTAAGTCCGGTTGTGAATGTTAATGGGTTTTCATAAGCGAATACAGAAGTACTTGCTGAGGTGATTCTTCCATCTTCATCTACTGTAATAATTGGGTAGAAACCAGTTGTATTTCCAACTCCAGCGCCGTATGTTCCTGCTGTTACGCCTGATGACGCAAGCTCTGTTGCTCCCACAACACTTGTTCCAAGCTGTAAATTATTGTAGGTTCCAGTTACATCTCCACTAAAGTTAGTTGCAATGGTTAAATCATCTGTTTCATTTACATCCCAGTTTGAAGAATCAATCTGGCTCAATACTCCGTTGTTGATTGTCAGAACAATATCATTATTACTGATTGTTGGTACGGTGTTAAATACGGCTGTTCCGCCAACTCGTAAACCTCCTGCGACATCAAGTGCATACGAAGCATCGGTTCTTCCAATACCAATGTTTGAACCGTTCATATAAATGGTTGAAGAAGTAAGTGTGTTTTCATCACTCCAGATTGGAATATAGTTTGCAGTTCCACCGCCATTGAGACCTCCGATTCCAGAAACTGTACTACAATCCCAACTGTCCCCGTCCCATGAAAGAATTTCGTTCTCAGCACAACCTCCGAGCAGTCTCAAACCACCTGCTGTCAGCTCAAATCCAGAAACTGAGCTGGTTGTGGTGGTTGTCCCACCGGTTGCGAGGTTAACTGTAAGTTGATTACTGCCGTTTGTAGTAATACCGTTTCCTACATTTGTATTCACTGTGTTTCCAGATCTTGAAAGAGCTGTTCCAAATGAAAGTGGATTCTCAAAGTTAAATACCGCTGTACTTGCACTCGTAATACGTCCATCTTCATCTATGGTAAGAATTGGATAGAAGCCTGTTGTGCCACCCACTCCTGCTCCATATGTCCCGGCTGTGACACCTGAGCTTGCAAGTTCTGTTGATCCGATTGTGGTTGCACCAATCTGTAAGTTGTTGTATGTGCCTGTTACATCTCCTCCAAAATTTGTTGCTTGAGTTAAGAGAGGATCAGTAATTCCGGTAAGTAAATTCAAGTTTGATGCATCTGCTGTAACCAATGCTCCTGAAAGGAACAAGTTTGTTGTGTTAAGTGATCCGCCAACATCTAAGGTGTATCCTGGATTGGTCTTTCCAATTCCTACGTTACTACTTAAGAATGATATCTCATCTACTGTGTCATCAGACCACACGATGCGTCCTGCATTTGAGCCAAGTCCGATCCATCCAGAGTTTGCTATGAATAAGTTACTTCCTGGAACTAACGCGGTGAACGCATCACCTGTTGTGATGTTACCGACAGCTGTTATTGCATCTCCACCTGCTGTTGCCAGTGCTGAGTCTAGTGCACTAATTGCTGCATTGATAGTTTCTCCTGCTGTTACAAAGTTTGTTGATGTGTATGCTGTACCGCCAATACCTACATTCAATGTATTAAGTGCAGTTGTTATAGAACTATCATCGGTTAAGAGCAGTGAATCGGTAAAGTCTAAGTTTCCAATTGCAACATTCAAAGCTTCAAGAGAGGCAGTGAGTGTTTGAGAATCGGTAAGGATAAGAGAATCAGTATAGTTTCTGTTACCCACCGCTACGTTTAGTGCATCAAGAGATGCAGTCACTGTCTGAGAATCTGTAAGGACTAGTGAATCTGTGTAGTTTCTGTTTCCAAATGCAGAATCTATTGCATTGATACTTGCTGTTACTGTCTGGCTATCTGAAACGACATAATCATTTGTGTAAGTTCTGTTCCCAATTGCTAAATCAAAATCTACCAGTGCTCGCTGTACTGTTGTTGCAGTTGAGTTTGAAACATTATTGTTGTTGAAGCCTACAAGTCCTGCTCCTCCTGTACTCCCTACTGCTACATTCCCAATATATACATCTGTCCCCGCTCGAATGTTGCCTGCAACATCTAACTTCATGTTTGCTGTTGGGGAGGTTGTTCCGATTCCGACACTGCCTGTTCCAGTAATTCTCATTAGATGATTACCACCATTTACGAAGGTAAAATAGTCATTGCTCCAACCAGGCATTACAAAAGCAAAACTATGACCACCACTACCTGCATTGGACTGTGTAAAAGCCAAAGATTGAGCACTACTGGTGATATCTACATAGTCTCCACCAGTATTACCTCCAATTCTTGCGTTTCCATTAACATGTAGTAACTGGTCTGGACTTGTGGTTCCGATTCCGACACTCCCACCAGATGTTACTACAAATGCTGATGTACCATTATTAACCTGTAACACTTGTGATGGACTGGTTGTCCCCACACCAACTCTTCCGGTTTCATAATCAAAGAATATAACTTCTGTATTTCCAATATTAATTCTGGTATCTTCTGTCAGTGCACCACCAAGTTCAACGGTATCTCCAGTTCTGGTGAGTCCATTTGAGAATGTAAGTGGATCTTCAAAGTTAAGTGCAAAGACTGCGGTGTTTGCAGAAGTAATACGTCCATCTTCATCAATGGTTAAGACTGGGAAGTATGCTGCTGTTCCTCCCACTGATCCGTATGTACCAGCAGATACTCCACTACTTGCCAGTTCTGTACTTCCTACTACCCCTGTACCAAGCTGTAAGTTATTGTATAGTCCTGTTACATCTCCACTAAATGTGGTTCCTGTGTGTAGAACTGGGTTAGTTACTCCTGTTAACTGATTTAAGTTAGTTGCAGTTATTGTTGCTCCATCGAGAATATTCAATTCACTTGCACTTGAGGAGACAAGTGCTCCTGCAAGGAACAAGTTTGTTGTGTTAAGTGATCCTCCAACATCTAAGTGGTATCCTGGTGCTGTTGTGTTAATACCAATAAGTCCACTGTTTTGATAAATAACAGATGTACCAAGTGAGTCATCATCGGACCAGACTGGAATATAGTTTGCCTGACCAACTCCATTTACTCCTCCAAGATCAACTGTGTTACTACATTCCCATTCACTGCCATTCCAGGCCAAGACTTCACTCGTATTACAACCACCCAATAGTCTTAAGCCCGCTGAAGTTACTTCCAAACCAGATACTGATGAATTGGTGCTTGTGGTTCCACCAACAGCTAAGTTTAGTGTGAGTTCGTTACTACCACTTGTCGTAATACCATTTCCAAGATTTACACTAATATTGTTTCCTGATCTGGATAATGCAGTTGTAAATGAAAGTGGATTTTCGAAATTGAATACTGCGGTACTTGCTGATGTGATTCTTCCATCTTCATCTATGGTAAGAATTGGATAGAAGCCTGTTGTGCCACCTACTCCAGCTCCATATGTCCCGGCTGTGACACCTGAGCTTGCAAGTTCTGTTGCTCCAATGGTTGTTGCACCAATCTGTAAGTTGTTGTATGTTCCCGTTACATCTCCACTAAAGGTTGTTGCTGTTGTAAGAAGTGGATTGGTTACTCCTGTTAACAAGTTAATATTTGATGCATTGGCTGTAACCAGTGCTCCTGAGAGGAACAAGTTTGTTGTGTTAAGTGATCCGCCAACATCAAGCGTATATCCTGGATTGGTCTTTCCAATTCCTACATTTGCGGAAAGGATTGAAATCTCATCTGTTGTGTCATCAGACCACACAATACGTCCTGCATTGCTTCCTAAACCAATCCATCCAGAGTTTGCTATAAATAAGTTGCTTCCTGGTGTGCCACTCGTGAAAGCGTCTCCATTTGTGATATTACCTACTGTGGTGATATCTCCAATGCCACCTGTTCCTCCAACTGTTGTACACTCCCATGCAGAACCATTCCAAGAAAGAACCTGTCCTGTGGCACATCCAGTGAGCATTCTAAGACCATTACCATCTACTTCCAAACCAGAATATGAAGCAGTAATACCAGTTCCATTTGCAGTTGCTAAGTTAATATCAAGAGTTACATCACCAGAAGACCCACCACCTGCCAGGCCATCACCTGCTGTTACTGAGGTGATATCTCCAATGCCACCTGTTCCAGATCCTGGTGCAGTACACTCCCATTGTGAGGTTCCATCATTCCACATCAGAAGCTCACCGCCTGCACAACCTTGAAGAAGAGCCAGTCTGTTTCCAACAAACTCAAGTCCGGAGAATGATGCACTAGATCCTGTACCCATCTGGGTTGTACCCAGATCGAGTGTTAATACTCCACCCGAAAGAGTGAGACCGGTTCCGGTAAAGTCTGTGACAGTTTCTCCATTTGTTCTAAATCCAGATGCTGCCTGAATAACTCCATTGACATCAAGCTTAAAGTCTGGGTTGGTATCTCCAATACCAATATTCCCGTCTGTAGTATCAAAGAACAGATATTCATTAGAAAGATCATAGAATCGGGTATTTGTGTTAATAAGACCACCAAGTGTTACGGAGTTACTTGTTCGAGTTAATCCATTATTAAATGCAAGTGGGTTTTCATAAGCGAATACAGAAGTACTTGCTGAGGTGATTCTTCCATCTTCATCTACTGTAATAATTGGATAGAAACCGGTTGTATTTCCAACTCCAGCCCCATATGTTCCGGCAGTGACTCCAGAGGAAGCAAGCTCAGTTGCCCCAACAACTCCTGTACCAAGCTGAAGATTGTTATATGTGCCGGTAACATCTCCACCAAAGTTAGTTGCAATGGTTAAATCATCTGTTTCATTCTTATCCCAGTTTGAAGAATCAATCTCACTTAATACACCACCATTGACTGTTAAGACAACATCGTTATCTGTTGTAGAAGGAACTGTATTAAATACGGCTGTTCCGCCAACTCTGAGTCCTCCATTTACATCAAGTTTGTATGTTGGGTTGGTCATGCCAATACCTATTGCGCCGTTTCCGGTTTCAAAGAACAGATATTCATAAGATCCATCGTAAATTCTGGTGTCTGTTGTTAATGCGCCACCAAGTGTTACGGAGTTACTTGTTCGAGTTAATCCATTTGAGAAAGTAAGTGGGTTTTCAAAGTTGAATACTGCGGTACTTGCACTGGTAATACGTCCGTCTTCATCTATAGTAAGAATTGGATAAAAGCCTGATGTAGTTCCAACTGAAGCACCATAGGTACCTGCTGTTACACCTGAGCTCGCAAGCTCTGTTGCTCCAATGGTGGTTGCGCCGATCTGTAAGTTATTGTATGTACCATTGACATCTCCGCCAAAGTTTGTTGCAATGGTTAAATCATCTGTTTCATTGGTATCCCAGTTACTGCTGTCGATCTGACTTAATACGCCGTTGTTTACAGTAAGAAGCACATCGTTGTTACTGATGGTTGGTACGGTATTAAATACAGCTGTTCCTCCAACTCGGAGCCCTCCATTTACATCAAGTGCATAGAGTGCATCAGTTCTCCCAATACCAACATTTGCACCATTCATATAAATGGTTGAATACCCAAGTGTGTTTTCATCGGTCCAGACTGGAATGTAATTAGCGGTACCTCCACCACCAATACTGGATGCACCAAGTGATCCAAGCTGGGCATCAAGATCAGAGATTGCTGTTTCGATGTCACTTCCTGCTGTTACATAGTTGGTTGAAGTGTATGCGGTTCCACCAATTGCAATGTTCAACAGGTCAAGAGAGGAAGTAATTGTTTGTCCATCGATTAAGATGTTACTTGCTGTATAGTCACGGTTTCCAATACCAAGGTTAAGTGCCTCAAGAGATTCTGTTATTGTCTGGGCATCTGTTAATAGGTAGTTAGCTGATGTGGTGTAATCACGGTTTCCGATTGCTACGTTTAGTGCATCAAGAGAGGCAGTAACTGTCTGAGAATCAGTGAGGACTAGTGAATCTGTGTAGTTTCTGTTTCCAAATGCTGAATCAATTGCGTTGATTGAAGCAGTAACTGTCTGGTTATCAGAAACGACATAATCATTTGTGTAAGTTCTGTTCCCGATTGCTAAGTCAAAATCAACAAGTGCTCTCTGTACGGATACCGCAGTTGAGTTTGAAACACTGTTATTGTTGAAGCCAACAAGTCCTGCTCCGCCAGTACTACCTACTGCGACGTTTCCAATGTATACATCAGTTCCTGCTCTTATGTTCCCTGCAACATCGAGTGTCATCCCTGCTGTTGGAGATGTAGCACCAATTACTAAATCTCCTTTTATAAAGCTATCACTACTACTTATACCTGCCAGTCCGATATTTGCATCAGTAGATCCGCTACCACCAATATATAAGAAGGAAATTCCTGTTCCAGCAGACTGGTACAGATTTAATAACGTACTGTTAAATCCACCTTCGACCCTTAAAACATTATTATCTACTAGTTTATTTTTAATATGTATATCAGCAGCAGGACTGGTTGTTCCAAATCCAATTCTTCCGGTCTCAGAATCAATAAAGATTGCTTCTGTTGCTCCAATATTAATTCGAGTGTCTTGAGTTAATTCTCCTCCAAGTCTTACTGTATCTCCACTTCTTGTGAGTCCATTCTCAAAAGTAAGTGGATCTTCAAAGTTAAGTGCAAAGACTGCGGTGTTTGCAGAAGTAATACGTCCATCTTCATCTATGGTAAGTACTGGGAAGTATGCTGCTGTCCCGCCTACACTTCCATAACTTCCGGCACTTACTCCTGTACTTGCGAGCTCTGTTGCTCCAACTGTTGTTGCTCCAATCTGTAAGTTGTTATATGTCCCTGTTACGTCTCCTGAGAAGGAAGTCCCTTCATGTAATACTGGGTTGGTTACTCCTGTGAGTTGATTCAGGTTAGTTGCAGTTATGGTTGCTCCATCGAGAATATTCAATTCACTTGCACTTGATGAGACAAGTGCTCCAGCCAAAAACAAGTTTGTTGTGTTAAGTGATCCACCAATGTCTAGATTGTATCCTGGAGAAGTCGTACCAATTCCTACCTGACCATTACCTGCAATAAACAAAGCTTCTGCACCGGTATTACTATTAAATACTCTGAGGCTCTCTGACTGGCTTCCTGAATACAAATTAATTCCGGTAGAAGCATCAAGGACTAAATTGTCAGATAATTCTGTAAAGTTAAGAACATCATCTGCAATGGCAATGTCTATAGTATTTCCGCCACCAGATTCGGTCAAATCAAAGTCTGATGTAAAGTTTAGCGTATCTACATCAGTCCCAATTGGTGTTCCATTTTCTTCTACATTAATAATTGCACTTGTTGCACCTGTATCATTTGAACATTCCCAGCGGCTTGAAGAATCATTCCACTTAAGTACTTGTGCATTAGAGCAACCTTGAATCAAAGTAAGTTGGTTATTTACAAATTCAAGACCTGAAAAAGAGCCAGTAGAACCAGTTCCAACTGCGCTAGAGAGAGTATCTACCTGTAAGGTTCCTCCAGAAATGGTGAGCCCAATTCCAGTAAAATCAGTTACCGTCTCATCATTCACTCTAAAGCCAGTTGCTTGTACTGTTCCATTAACATCCAATGCTGTCTCTGGAGCTGTTGTACCAATTCCTACATTTCCTTCAACCAATAATCCATCGGCTGGTGCCGTTGTTCCTAAATCTGCATAATTACTACCAATAAGTACTCCTCCTGCAACAGCAAGCTTGTCTGATGGAGAAGCAGTTCCAATACCTACATATCCTGTAGCTCCCGAGAAGGTAGCAATAGTACCATTATCTACGTTATCAATAATGACATTTCCACTGTTATATGTCTGGAGTGTGAGATTATTTGATTCAAAATTTTCTCCTGCCTGAATAAGGAGCGGACCATTACTCTTTATATTTGCTGCTGTCTGATTGGTGAAAAGCAGATCATAGGCAATACTTACATCTCCTGCTGCTGTAAAGGTGTGTGGAACAGCACTCTCTATCTGATTCTGACTTACTCTAAATACTGGTGAACCATTATCGTAAATAGCAAAAATGTTGTCCACTGCTGCAGAAGCTGGAAGATCAATACTAAATAAGTCTGATCCTGCTCCAAGTGCTGTATTTACAGTAAAGAGCGTATCGCTACCATTTCCAACCGTGAAGGCAGTTGCTGAAGTGAGGCCAATATTTAAACCACCATCTGCATCAAAGTAAAAAGGTGCATTGGTACCTGTTCCTCCGATAGCTACATTTGCGGTAATATCATTGAGGTATGTAATACCACCTGCCACACCTGGTGTGCTATCTCTCCACAAGCCGTTTGCGCCAGTTGCAACATCATATAACTGCTGATCAAGAGCATCAACACTTTCTGTGATACTTTCATCATCTGTTACATAATTATCTTCTGTATAGGTTCTACTCCCTACTGCTAAATCCAATCCATCAAGTGCTGCGGTAATACTAGTTGTGTTGCCGATATTATAGCCACTTGTATATGTTCTGTTTCCAATAGAAACATTGAGTGCATCTAGTGAAGATGTAACTGTTTGACTATCGGTAAGTACAAGACTATCAGTGTAGTTTCTATCACCAACTCCTGTGTTAATTGCTTCCAGTGAAGCAGTTATAGTTTGTGCATCTGTTAAGAAGTAACCTGTTCCAGTTGTGTAGTCACGATTACCAATACCAATGTTAAGCGCTTCAAGAGAAGCAGTTATGGTTTGTGCATCTGTTGTAAGAATATAGTTTGCAGTATTAGTATAATCACGATTTCCGATTGCGACATTTAGCGCATCAAGTGATGCAGTCATTGTTTGAGTGTCTGTTAGGATCAAGCTATCGGTATAGTTTCTATCTCCAAAAACAGAATCGATTGCATTAATAGAAGCAGTTAAGCTTTGTCCATCAGTTACCACATAATCATTACTGTATGTGCGGTTTCCAATAGCTAAATCAAAGTCTACAAGTGCTCTCTGAACGGTTGTTGCGGTTGAATTTGAAACTGAGTTGTTGTTGAAACCTACAAGTCCTGCCCCACCGGTTGAGCCAAGTCCAATGGAACCTATATATAATTCTGTACCAGCTCTTATATTGCCAGCTACATCAAGTGTGTAACTTGCTGATGTGGTTCCGATACCTACACGTCCATCAGTATCCATAAAGAGAATCTCATTCCCACCACTAAAGAATCGAGTGTCCTGGTTCAAGGAACCACCAAGTTCTATATTATCGCCTGTTCTTGTTAATCCATTTCCAAAGGTAAGTGGGTTTTCTGAAGGAGGCAAGTTAAAAAATGCTGTAGAAGCGCTTGTTATTCTTCCATCTTCATCTACTGTTAAGACCGGGATAAATGCTCCAGTGCCACCAACGCCACCATAACTACCTGCATTTACTCCAGTTGAAACAAGCTCTGTTGCTCCAATTGTGGTTGCACCAATTTGGAGATTATCATAAGTACCTGTTATATCACCGCCAAATACTGTTGAAAGAGTTAAATCATCTGTTGAGTTCTTATCCCAGTTTGTGGTATTGAGTTGGCTTATAACTCCGCCATTGATAGTAAGAACAACATCATTATCAGAAATTGATGGAACTGTGTTAAGTACTGCGGTTCCTCCAACTCGTAAGCCACCAGTTACATCAAGTGCATATACAGGACTCGTTGTACCAATACCAACACTTCCTCCAGCAGTGACAGTAAATGCAGAAGATCCTTCATTAATCTGGAATCTCTGTAAAGGATTAGTTGTCCCAATACCTACTCTTCCTGTCTCATAATCAAAGAAGATAACCTCAGTATTTCCAATATTAATTCTGGTATCTTCGGTAAGTACTCCCCCGAGTGTAACAGTATCTCCATCTCTTGTAAGTCCATTCTCAAATGTAAGTGGATCTTCAAAGTTAAGTGCAAAGACTGCTGTGTTTGCACTGGTGATTCTTCCATCCTCATCAATTGTGAGTACTGGGAAGTATGCTGCTGTCCCTCCCACACTTCCATATGTCCCGGCACTTACTCCACTACTTGCTAGCTCTGTACTTCCCACCACCCCTGTTCCAAGCTGTAAGTTGTTATATGTCCCTATTACATCTCCACTAAAGTTTGTTGAGATAGTAAGATCATCTGTCGCATCTTTATCCCAACTTGCAGTAGATAATGTTCGCACCATATTTGAACCATCAATCATCAAAACAGTATTCAAGTCTGTTCCTGCAGACAGTCCGGTAAGTGTTACATTTCCGGATGTTGCGATATTCCCTGATCCATCTACAGCAAACTGATTTCCTCCTCCTACTGTAAACAATGAAGCTGCATTTGTTGTCCCAATACCAATATTTGAACCTGTTTGAATTATGTTAGAAGAAATAAGCGTATTATCATCACTCCAGAGTGGAATATAGTTTGCAGTTCCGCCTCCATCGATTGCGCCAATTCCAGAAATAGAAGTACAGTTCCAAGTACTTCCATTCCATGCCAAGACTTCATTATTTGAACAGCCACCGAGCATTCTGAGACCAGTTGCAGTTGCCTCCAAACCAGAGACTGAGCTTGTTGTGGTGGTTGTCCCACCAGTTGCCAGGTTTATTGAGATATCATTTAATGAACCTGTTAACCCTACTCCTAATCCCACATCAACTGTATTACCTATTCTGGTAAGACCAATACCAAATGACAAAGGATTTTCAAAATTAAATACAGAAGTACTTGCTGAGGTGATTCTTCCATCTTCATCTACTGTGATGATTGGGTAGAAACCAGTTGTACCTCCTACTCCTGCGCCGTAAGTTCCTGCTGTGACACCTGAGCTTGCTAACTCTGTTGCTCCAATGGTTGTTGCACCAATCTGGATATTATTATATGTGCCGGTAACATCTCCACCGAAAATAGTTGCGATAGTTAAGTCATCTGTTTCATTGGTATCCCAGTTACTGCTGTCGATCTGGCTCAATACTCCGTTGTTTATTGTAAGAACAATGTCATTGTTACTAATTGTAGGTACGGTGTTAAATACGGCTGTTCCTCCAACTCGTAAGCCACCTGCGACATCAAGTGCATACTGAGCATCGGTTCTCCCAATGCCAATGTTTGATCCATTCTGATAAATTGCAGATGAAATAAGTGTATTTTCATCACTCCAGATTGGAATGTAGTTTTCAGTTCCGCCTCCACCAATTGCACCAATTCCAGAAATAGAGGTACACTCCCAGGCAGTTCCGTTCCATGCCAAGACTTCACTATTTAAACAGCCACCGAGCATTCTGAGACCAGTTGCAGTTGCCTCCAAACCAGAGACTGAGCTTGTTGTGGTGGTTGTCCCACCAGTTGCCAGGTTTACAGTAAGCTGGTTACTGCCGTTTGTGGTGATTCCATTTCCTACATTTACATCAACAGTATTTCCAGATCTAGAAAGAGCTGTTCCAAATGAAAGCGGATTTTCAAAGTTAAAGACTGCTGTTGATGCGCTTGTTATTCTTCCATCTTCATCAATAGCAAGAATTGGATAGAAGCCTGTTGTACCACCTACTCCTGCTCCGTAAGTACCTGCAGTTACCCCAGTACTTGCAAGTTCTGTTGCTCCAACAACTCCTGTACCCAACTGGAGATTATCAAACTGTCCTGTGACATCTCCTCCAAAGTTTGTTGTGATTGTGAGATCATCTGTTTCATTCTTATCCCAATCTGCTGTAGAAAGAGACTGAATAAGCCCACTGCCATTTACGGTAAGTACACTTCCCAAGTCACTTCCTGCAGTTGGTAAGTTACCTAGAGTTACCTGCCCGGTTGAATCAATAGTAAATTGGTTTCCAGAACCTACTGTAAATAGTGCAGTTGCATTGGTGGTTCCAATTCCAATATTAGCCCCCAACATTCTTATCTGATCAGTAGTATCACTATCAAACACGATTCTTCCATCAGCTACTCCAAGACCTAAAAATCCAGTATCAGCAAAATAGAATTCTGAGCCAGGAGCTCCACTGGTAAAGGCTCCCCCGCTCGTAATATTACCAACCTGAGTAATATCTCCTGCACCACCAATACCGGTAATATCAGAACATACCCAAGCTGATCCATTCCAAGAAAGAATTTGGTCATTACTACATCCACTGAGCAATCTAAGTCCATCTGCATCTACTTCTAATCCAGAAAAAGAAGCAGTGGAGTTTATACCTGCTGAAGTAGCTATGTTAAGATCAAGAGTTACTGCTCCAGAAGTGCCTCCACCTGTTAAACCAACTCCTGCATTTACTGCAGTTATGTCACCTAGACCACCAGTTCCACTTCCTGGAGAAGTACACTCCCAGGTAGAAGTTGTTTCATTCCACATGAGAAGCTGGCCATCAGTACACCCCTGAAGAAGAGCCAGTCTGTTTCCTACAAACTCAAGACCTGAGTAAGAAGCAGATGCCCCAACACCCATCTGAGTTGATCCAATATCTATTGTTAATACTCCACCAGTTAACGTCAGTCCAGTCCCAGTAAAGTCAGTGATTGTTTCTTCGTTAAGCCTTATACCACTTGCTCTTAGTGTCCCCTCTACATCGAGTTTATACTGAGGATCTGTATTGCCAATACCCACATTCCCTGTGGCAAAATCAAAGAAAAGAACATCAGTATCGCCAATATAAATACGGGTGTCTCCGTTCAGTGATCCTCCTAAATTAATGGTATTACCCGATCGAGTAAGTCCATTTCCAAAGGTAAGTGGGTTCTCAAAGTTTAATGTAAATACAGCAGTATTTGCACTGGTTATTCTTCCGTCTTCATCAATAGTTAATACTGGGAAGTAAGCTGCAGTTCCACCAACTGTGCCATAACTACCTGCATTTACTCCAGTACTTGCAAGCTCAGTTGCTCCAATCGTTGTTGCTCCAATTTGAAGATTGTTAAAGGTCCCTGTGATATCTCCACCAAACTGAGTCAATTCTGTAAGTAATGGTGTAGTAAGTCCAGTAAGTAGATTTAAGTTATCTGCAGAAGCGGTGACCTGAGTTCCTCCAATGAATAAGGTTACCGTATTGAAAGAACCTCCAACATCCAAGTTGTAAGCTGGATCGGTTGTGCCAATACCTACCAATCCGTTTGAACCCAGATACAGGACCTCTTGGCTTGTATTACTATTGAATATTCTAAGGCTCTCTGACGTACTACCCGAATAAAGATCGATGCTGGTAGCGTCATCAAGTACCAAGGTATCTGAAAGCTCAGTAAAGTTAAGGGCATCATCTGCAATAGCAATATCGATTTGCGAACCTGAATCGGTTAAGTCAAAGTCTGTGAGGAAGTTTAGGGTATCTACATCAGTCCCAATTGGTGTTCCATTTTCTTCAACGTTAATGATTGCACTCGTTGCTCCACTATCTGATGAACACATCCAGGTGTTTGCAGAATTATTCCATTTTAGTATCTGTCCATCGCCACATCCTTGGAGTAATGATAATCTGCCAGAAACAAATTCCAATCCAGAATAGGAAGCTGTAGAGCCTCCACCTATATTTTCATCTGCAAGCAAATTCAACGATAACGCACCACCATTGATGGTAAGACCTACTCCTGTAAAGTCTGTAACTGTCTCATTACCTGTTCTAAAGCCTAAAGCATTAACTAAGCCACCAACATCAAGCTTATATTGAGGATTGGTATTGCCGATTCCTACATTCCCTGTTGCTGCTGAGATAAAGAAAGCTTCAGTATTTCCAATATTGAAACGGGTATTAGTAAGTATTTCACCACCAAGTTGAATACTATCTGTCGATCGGGTCAGACCATTACTAAATGTAAGAGGATTCTCAAAGCTAAAGACTGAAGTAGATGCAGAAGTAATACGTCCATCTTCATCAATAGTAATAATCGGATAGATACCAGTTGTTCCACCCACTGCAAGTCCATAGGTACCTGCTGTGACTCCACTTGCGGCAAGTTCATTTGCACCCACCACACCTGTACCGAGTTGGAGGTTACTATAAATGCCGGTGACATCACCACCAAAGTTTGTTGCTATGGTTAAATCATCTGTTTGATTTGTATCCCAGTTAGAAGTATCAAGTGATCTGATTACACCATTACTATCTACCACAAGTACTGTACCTGGGTTAGTTACACCCACAAGATTACCAAGTGTTACTAATCCATTTGCATCAATACTAAACTGGTTACCACTTCCTACAGTAAATAAGGAAGTAGCATTGGTTGTCCCAATACCAACATTCGCATCTGCAAAACGAATCTGATCTAGAGTTTCATCCTCAAAAATGATTCTTCCTGCAAGAGAATGTAATCCTAAAAAGCCAGTATCAGCAAATATCAGACCAGATCCTGGCACACTATTAGTAAATGCCTCTCCACCGCTTATATTACCTACCTGTGTAATAGATCCTCCAACTCCCCCCGTAAGCGTCTCTAATTGAGCATCAATTGCCTGCAGTGATTCTGTAATTGATTCGCCACTGGTAATATAAGTAGTACCAGAATAAGTGGTGCTGCCAATTGCTAAATTCAGGGCTTCAAGAGAATCTCTCACACTCTGTCCATCTGTCAAAATAAGTGCATCTGTATACAGTCTATTACCAATTGCTTGATCAAGATCAGCAAGTACAGCTTGAACTGTAGAAGAAGCAGAGTTATCAAAAGAACTGACATCTACACCAACAAGTACTGCTCCACCTGTAGAACCCAAACCTACATTATTTATATATAAATCGCCAGAAAGTCCGATATCTCCATTCACATCAAGTTTATAAGAAGGTGTAACGGTTCCAATACCTACATCTCCTGATGGATATGCAATATACACAACTTCTGTATTGCCAATGTTAAGTCGAGTTGAGTTTGTAATTGATCCTCCTAATGCGATGTTATTGTCTGTTCGGGTCAAACCATTTTCAAAGGTGAGTGGATCTTCAAAGGCTAAAGGCGCAGTGCTGGCAACTGTTACTCTGCCATCTTCATCAATTGTTAATACTGGTACCGATGTTGCACTACCATAACTACCTGCAGTTACTCCGCTTGAAGCCAGCTCTGTGGATCCTACAACTCCTATTCCAAGCTGCAAATTACTATAAATGCCGGTAATATCTCCTCCAAAGTTTGTTGCAATAGTTAAGTCATCAGTTGCGTTTGTATCCCAATCAGAGGTGGAAAGCGATCGTACGATGTTTTCACCGTCAACAACCAATACATTACCTGGATTAGTCACTCCAACTAAGTTGCCAATAAACACAAGGCCATTAGCATCTACAGTAAAATTATTACCACTCCCCACAGTTAGCGCAGCAGTTGGATTAGTTGTCCCAAAACCAACATTGCTTGATAAAAAGGTAATCTCATCTATTCCATCATCTGTAAAAACGATTCTCCCTTCATTTGGGCCAAAACCTAAAAATCCTCCTGTAGCAAAATACAGTTCACTACCTGGTGTTCCTGTGGTAAACGCTTCTCCGCTTGAGATATTACCAACACCTGTTATTGTTCCGGCTCCTACTCCGCTCACTGAAGTACATCTCCATACATCATTAAAATTATCCCAAGCTAAGACTTCATTATTCGAACATCCTTGCAGTAAGGCAAGCTGACTTCCTGTAAATTGAAGTCCAGAACTTGAGCCAGTGGTTCCTACTGAGGATCCATATAGATTTACAGAAAGAGCACCTCCTGAAAGAGTTAAGCCTGAGCCAGTGAAATCAGAGATAGATTCACCATTTACATACAGTGAACCGGTAATATTGAGGTCGCCATTTACATCAAGGGTATACCCTGGGTTAGTATTGTTTATCCCGATATAACCAGAAGAAGTTTCAAAATACATTACTTCAGTACTATCAGTTCTAATCGAAGTGTTAGCATCTAAGGTCAAAATGTCAGCTAATTCTGTAAAATCGAGCGCATCGTCTTTGATATCAATATCTGCTCTCGTTCCTGCACCTGATACTGTAATGGTGAATTCATTAACAAAGTTAACAGTATCAACGTCAGAACCAATATCTACACCATCCTGCCATACATCAACAACCGCACTTGCTCCAGAATCACTTGCACAGGTCCAGGCGGATCCATTCCATTTCAACACCTGTCCCGAAGAACAGGTGGTCATGAGTGAAAGCTCGTTACCTACTGCTTCAAGTCCTCCTCCAGTCGCAAGACCAATTGCATCGGCATCAATGAATCCTGCTCCAGTCGTAAGTACCACTGACGAACTTCCAGCAGTAATACTTCCTGCTACTGTTAAGTTTGTCAGTGGTCCAATCTCCGTAATCCCCGTGTATGATCCCTGAACAACGCTGGAAGGAATGGTGCCAGTGTAAGAAAGTGATCCTAAAGCAAGAGTTCCAGAGGATAAAACTCCAGTATTATCTCCATCAAAAATAAAAGCTTCAACCTCTGCTTCAGAAAGTTGTGAAGTGGCAGAAGGAATAGATGCCGTGTTATTAATAGTAATGGTATTTCCTTCTATAGATAAAGAAATGTTTGTCCCAGCAGCCAAATCTATATCCCCCGTCAAATCTCCGATAGAAGCCACTCCTGCATCAGGTGCCGCTGGTATATCTGCACTGATCACAGGATTCTGTGGATCACCAGAAATTGTGATTCCTTCACCTGCTGTAATTTCATATACCACGTTTGGAGCAGTAATGTTTTCTTCAAAAGTAACGGGCGCAACAAAAGTCGATTGATAGTTAAAGATGATCGACGCATCAATTGCTGCTTTTACATCTCCAAATTCATTCAACATTTTTGCTAGATCTTCTTCGTCCGGAAGAGGGAAGCCCTTATTATCCTCGTCTTTAAAAGTAAAAGTTGGGGTTGGAGTCTTCTTTTCTCTAAATGCATTTACAGTCTTTATGTAGTCCTTTAAAGCAACTATCGTTAAAAAAAGTATAACAGCCGATATGAATCCTATTATTGGATATTTGAGTTTCCACATAGGAGCAGATGCACGACGAAGTTTCGTGTCTTTAATAGAAGAGACTGTAGCAACAACCTTATTCACTATTTTAAACATGTACATGAGTCAAAAAAATAGAGCCTTTTTAGCTAGCTTAATTTCATTATTACATGTTTTTTTTAGATATGCAATATATATACATATAGTAGAAAAGATGAGTTTACTATAAGTTTTTTTAGTTAAAATAAGTTGAATTATTATAGGGCTTTAACCTTTTGTTGAGCTTTAATTTTCTGCATACCTATCCTGAAAATTTAATCATTGTAATTATCAGAAAAAGCTACTAGAATGAAAATTGGGATATGATTTACACCCGGGAACTTAAATCAATTATCCGTGCAGGATTTATAGTGTCTGCGGCCATGCTTTTATTGGTCTTCCCTTCTATGGTGAATGGTGCTGCTTCTATTGCTACCTACTTTACAATCGATCACCCAAATGTCCTTGATGGATATATAGTTGCGGCAGATGGAGATGAATTTGTTGTAACAAGTGAAGCATATCAACCGAATATGGTGGGAATCGTGAATAAAAGCCCGGCTATTGAGATTAGGTTTGGAAATTCTCCCGACAGTTATCCTGTAAGTACAAGCGGCCAAGGAATTGTGCTCGTATCTCTCGCGAACGGAAATATTGAGAAAGGAGACTACATTACTGCTTCTCCTATAGAAGGTGTTGGAATGAAAGCTACAGTCCCGGGCCCTATCATTGGTGTCGCATTGGAAGACGCTTTTTCAGAAGATGAGTCAACTATAGTAAAATTACAAATTAATATTCAAAAAGATTATAATGTAGAACCATTTTTCAGTCTTTCAGGCTTTTCTTCCAGTCCATTTGCGAGTAATACTACGAACGTTACAAAATATATAATGGGTGGTGGTGTTTTAATATTAACATTAGTATTTAGCTTTATGTATTTTGGTCGACTTTCGATGAAAGGCGTTGAAGCACTAGGAAGAAATCCACTCGCTTCCAAAAAAATTCATGTAGGTATTATCTTAAATGTTACTTTAGCAATTGCCATTTGTATCATCGGTTTTTTAACCGCGATATATATTATTCGTTTCTAATTAATTTATGACAGATTATCAAATCCTTTTTTTCAACCCGACTCCTCTACTTTATATCAGTTTAGGAGTTAACTTTTTATTAATTGTACTTAGTATATATATCTGGAGAACGTCACATGAATCAAAAAATAAAAAGTCAACTGATGAGATTATTACGACAGTATTTAAAGAAGCAGAATTAAAAGCTTCCTTTATTATCCATGATGCCTCAGAAAAGGCAAAGACAATTGTTACAGAAGCGACACAAACAAGGCAACAGATGGAACAAAGCATGAGAGGAACATTCCAGGACATATTTACTTCCCTCAGAGAGCAGATTAAACAAGAAAACCAGATGTTCTCGACACATATGCAAAAGATTATTAATGACATCTCTGCTCTACTTAAACAAGAATCAGTCAAAATGATTGGTGAACTCAAAACGGAAGCAAAATCTCAAGTACAACTTTTTGCAAAAACAATGCATGAAGAAAATAAGGGTATTCATAATGAATTACTAGATCAGATCAAGCTGGAGATAGATGTCATCAAAAATGAATTACAAGCTTACCGGGATGAAGAATATAAAAAGATAGACCAGCACCTTACGATTGTTCTTCAAACTCTGTTGAAAGAATATTTAAAAGATACGCTTTCATATGAGATTAATGAAGAAATTATATTTAAGGCTCTAGAAAAATATAAAGATAACATGCAACAGGATTTAAAACCTACAAATTCAACACCAGTAAACAATGGACAACCAACACAAAATAACCAAAGTAACTGAGGTACTAGACGAAGTTTATACTGTTTCTGACCTCAATAACTATATTCGTCTGCTTGATAATCTCAAGCCAGTGATTTTTAAGCAGTCACATAATCTGTCAGAAACTCTCCAGCAGGAGCTTCCTCCTAAACTGGCTAACTATATAAGTACCTATGCTGAGACAACGAATTTAAATTTAAATGATCAAACAGATGCGCAGCGACTTATTCAGCAAATTGTGTATGTTTTGCATCTAGTTCCTGTTGCAGAAATAACCGTTCCGGTACCTTTAACCAATAAACAGATAATCAAAATATGTCAATGGTGGCGAGATAAGACAGAAAAGGCAGTTGTGTTAAATGTAAAAATAAACCCAGATTTAATTGCTGGTATTCGTATTGGGTTTGAAGGTAAATATGTTGATTACTCACTCAGTACTTGGTTACAGGAGAAAGGTAAAAAACATTTAGATAAAGTCCAGATCTAATTATGGATATATTTCAACAAAATATTACACAATCAGGAGAGTATGGTATCGTAAAACAACTAAACTATCCCCTCATCTCTATTAAAGGGTTACCAGGAGCTCACCCATTTGAAACTCTTATTTTTGAAGAAGGGCAGATAGGTCAGGTGTTTGATCTGGGTGCTGACTATCTTCGTGCATTAGTGTTTTCATCAGAACCTATTGCATTAGGTACCAAAGTAACAAGGGCCAACACTCCTCTCACAATCCCGGTCGGTGATTCTATGCTTGGTATGACGGTTGATTCACTTGGAAGGCCATTAAAATATGGGCAGGTCATGACCACACGAACTAACAGACGGCCTGTATTTACAGAGACGCTTGGCATTGATGCACGTATTGGTATTACCAAGCCATTTATTACCGGTATCGCAAAAGTCGATATGCTTATTCCCTTAGGAAAGGGCCAAAGAGAATTAGTTTTAGGTGATGCTAAAACTGGAAAAACTACTTTTCTACTTAATACATTTGTAAATCAGATTAAAGAAGAAAATTCTGTGGGTATCTATGCTGCAATTGGAAAAAAGAAAAGTGAAATTAAGTTCTTAGAAGAATTCTTTATAAAAGAACAGATAGAAAAAAAAGTGGTTATTGTTGCCACCACAGCTTCAGATATAGCCAGCATGATATATCTGGCACCTTTTTCTGCAATGACTATTGCAGAATACTTTAGAGATAATGGACAAAATGCAGTTGTCGTTATGGATGACCTCACAACGCATGCACAACGTTATCGTGAGGTTGCTCTTTTGAGCAGGCGCTTTCCCGGGCGCGAATCATATCCTGGCGACATTTTTTATACTCATGCTCAACTTATGGAGCGTGCTGGTAATTTCCGGCACGCTTCCAAAGGTGAGGTTTCGATAACCTGTCTTCCTGTTGCATCTACAGTAGAAGGAGATATCACAGGTTATATATCAACTAATTTAATTAGTATGACTGATGGTCATATCTTCTTTGATACAGATATCTACAATAAAGGAGAAAGACCGGCTATCAATATCCCATTATCAGTTACCAGAGTCGGTCGAAAAACCCAGTCACATCTTATTCGTGAGATCAACAGAGAGATTCTCTCCCTGCTTTCACAGTATCGTAATCTTATACAAATTGCTCATCTTGATTCTGAGATGTCTGCAGAATCAAAGCAGATCCTCCAAAAAGGACGCTCAATGATGGGAATGTTAGATCAGCATAGTGGAACAATTCCATATACATTACAACTTATTTTATTCGGAATTGTATGGCTCGAAATTGCAGATTTATCCGATCCAATCCATTACAGACAGATCCTGACAGAACTTATGAGTTTATATCAGAATCCTGCTGAAAGAAATCAGATGACTGAAATATTAAAAGCAGGCTCATTACAAGATTTCCTTTTGCAATTAAAGCAAAAGCCAGAGATCATTGAAGTATGCAGAAAAAAACAGACCTCCTAGAGGAAATACAATTTTTAGATAACTTGCACAACCTGGCAACGATATATGAAAGTATATCAACCATGAAAATGCAACAGATACGTAAAAGCATTATTAGCAGACGTTTATATGTAAATAATCTTATGGACATTTTTAGGTCTCTTCAATATGAACGAAGTGAAGCAGAATATAGCTTAGTTGAACAAAAAGATCTCAAACCTCTTGCAAATGTTGTGATTACAGCAAATGCTAAGTTCCATGGAGATATTCTACGACGTATTTTTGATTATTTTATTAAACAATATGATGGTAAAGGCGATCTCTTTGTTATTGGAAAAACAGGACGAGAATATATAAAAGAATACGATAATAAAATCCAGTTTGAAGAGTATGATATTTCTGATATTAACTTTACCGTAAATGACCTCAAACCAATTCTCTTCCATCTTCTCAAATATAGAAAGATTCATGTATACTACGCATTATTCAAAAGCATCGTAGACCAAATCCCAACAGAAACAGATATTACTGATATTGAAAAACTTACGAGGGAAGAAATTGAAAAAGCTCGTTTAGGCCAACATTATCAATACTTGTATGAACCTTCTGCTCAGGAAATCAGCTCATTTATTCATAATAACGTAACTGCGATGTCACTTCTACAAACGCTTTCTGAAACACATCTTGCTCGATTAGCTTCACGTACGAATGCTATGGAATCACTACTAAGTAAGATTGATAAAGATATTAAAATCCTTAAACTACGTGAGAGGCGTGTTAAAAGAAGCATTCAAGATAGTAAACAGTTAGATAGATTAGCCGGTATGGCAGTGTGGTAAACCTATGGATAATAAAGGAATAATTATTTCAATCAAAAGTCAGATCGTAGAAGTAGAATTCTATGACAATCCTCCCGATATACATGAACTGTATATTCTGGAAAATGATAATTCAATTATTTTGGAAGTATATGCTTCAGCATCAGATCGAAGTGTATATTGTTTAGCTCTAACCCGAACTGATGGCTTGCATCGAGGTGCAGTAGTTATAAATACAAGAAAGACCCTAGAAATTCCTGTTGGGAAAGATATATTGGGACGGGCAGTCAATGTATTTGGTAATGCAATTGATGGTAAAGCTCCTATATCAAGAGCTAAAACCTTCTCTCTTTTTAATAAGCCGCATGCATTTGCTCAGATTATCGTACCAAGAGAACTGCTAGAAACAGGTATTAAAGCAGTAGACTTCTTTACACCTCTTTTAAAAGGAGGTAAGATTGGTCTCTTCGGAGGTGGTGGTGTGGGTAAAACAGTACTTCTTACAGAAATTATTCATAATGTTATTTCTAGTAAAGATAACAATCATTTATCTATCTTTACCGGTATTGGAGAACGTAGCCGTGAAGGTCAAGAGCTCTATGAGGAACTGGGCAAAACAGGCGTTCTTCCTTCTGTATCAATGGTATTTGGTGAAATGAGTAAAAATCCTGCTGTCCGTTTTCGTACGGCGTTTGCAGGTATTGCTCTTGCAGAATATTTCCGAGATCAGGAGCAAAAGAGCGTACTCTTTTTCGTAGATAATATGTACCGTTATGCACAGGCAGGATATGAACTGGGAACCTTATTAAGCACCATACCTTCAGAAGGCGGATATCAACCGACTTTATCATCAGAGATTGCGGAACTACATGAACGACTATACTCCACTCCGACAGCCGGAATTACTACTTTTGAAACTGTCTATATACCTTCCGATGATATTACAGATCCTGGTGTACAGTCAATGCTTCCCTATCTTGATTCACGCGTAGTTCTTTCCCGTTGGATTTATCAGGAGGGTCGATTTCCTGCAATAGATACACTGACTTCATTCTCAAGTGCAATGAATCCAGATATTGTAGGTGAAGATCATTACCAAACATACGTAGAGACCCAAAAATTGCTCAAAGAGGCCGTTAATTTAGAAAGGATAGCATCACTTATCGGTGAGTCAGAATTATCTCAGGAAAACCAAACTATCTTCAAAAGGTCAAAGCTCATCAAAAACTATATGACTCAAACATTTGCAACTGTCTCTGAAGCAACCGCAGAAGGTGTTACCTATATCCCGCGTGAACATACTATTCAAGATGTAAAACAGATATTACAAGGAGCATACGATACAGTCGCTCCAGAAAAACTACTCTATATCTCAACTCTGGATACATTACCTAAATAATATGGATAAACCAAATGAACCTCAGGAAGCATCATCTGAGGTTATTAATATTAGCGTCCTTTCTCCTGAAGAAACCTTATATCACGGTCAAGCTCGTGCGCTGACCTGTCACAATGAGGACGGAGATTTTGACCTTCTGCCCTTACATACTAACTTTATCTCACTCATAGATAAATATGTCATTATTCACCTACCTAATGGCGAGCAAAAAAAGATTACTATAGATAAAGCTCTCATGAAGGCCATTGAAAATAACGTAACCATTCTATTAAACATCAATCTTACAGAACGAGATAACATCTTTAAGGCGCTGTTTAAGCAGGTTGAAGAAAGTCAGAATAAACCTCAGAAAGATTCTCCCAAAAACAAATAAAAAACCACGGCTTTCACCGTGGTTTTTTAATTAATCTTCTCAACTATTATTGTGTTCCGGTTGGAGCTGAATCCTCATCAAGTTCTAATCGAGGTTCAACTGTTGCGGTTGGAGGAGTTGGTAAATTTAATTCAGAAGATTGTGTATCTTCTTCTGTTTCTTCACCACCTTCTGCCCCAGAAGCTGCTTGTTGTGCTGCTTCTCTCATCATTTCAAGATCTTTTTGAGCTCTCTTATAATCTTCTTGAGCCTGTGCTGGATCTAAGAGATCTGTTACGATCTGCATTTGTTGGACAGCGTTTCCATACAATTCTTTCTGATAGTATGCCCAAGCTAAGTTGTAGTGAGCATTTGCCCAGTCAGGTTTCAGAGATACAGCTTGTTCAAATAGTCTCTGTGCCTGATCATACTGCTGCAATAAATAATATACACTACCCAATTCAAGTCTGAGAGTTGGGTTATAACTATCAAGTAATATTGCCTGCTGATAGGAAGAAATGGTCCACAAAGGTGCTTGTTGAACTGCATTTAATATCTGTCTGTACACAGTGGCCAAATTCTGCCAGTTTGTTACTCTTCCTGGGTTTAGTGCTACTGCTGACTTTGCTTCAGAGATTGCAATCTGTAATGTTTGAGCAATAGTCTGACGATCTGCATCTGTAATCTGTTCTGCACCCTTTGCAGCAATATTGTTTGCAACTAAGAGATTCGTCTGTGAGAAGTTTCTTCTGAATTCTTCGTTGTATGGGTTATATTCAACTGCTTTTCTTTGATTATCATATAACTTCTGCAAACTATTTTCTGCAATTGCATCAATTGATCTCTTGAAATAGACTTCAGCCAAGAAATTCTTACCGATAAAGTAAATACTGGTACCAATAAATAAGAAACCAATAACTGAAAGACCAATATGTGCAGGAACTAATCTAGTAAGATCTACTTCATATTCTTCAAACTTTTCTTCATTTCTTAAATCACTTACGACTAAAGCCAGTGCGACAAAGAACATGAAGAATGACATAATTGAAGGAGGTAGTAATAAGAGAAGTACAGCAGATGTAATAAATAATGCTGCATTCTCAATCTTTGCTTTTCCTAATTTTCTATAAATTGAGAAGAAAAGAATACTAAAACCTGTTAATCCGAGTAAACCGAGCTCAGTAAGTATATGTAATACTGTTGAGCGAGATGTTGAGAATGAATTGACCTGCCATAAGCTAGAGACGTTATAGTTAATATCTCTTACCTTTGTAAAGATTACTGAGAAATTATCAACACCAACACCAAAGACTGCAGTTAATGGATTTTTTAATACTTCAATTGCTGCATACCAAGAGAGACTAAATGGTGGAATTATTACTTGTGCACCGCTTGTGAGTATTGATTGTGCAATTGAGAAGAGACTAAATGCCATTGTCAATACAATTGCACCAATTACTACAGATAATAAAACAACAATACCTTTATTCTCATCATGTCTGTGATGACCTGCTCTCTTTAATCTAAACATATAGAAAGCAGCACCTACCAGTACGAATACAAGAAAGCTTAATAAGTCAATTGATGAACCTACTGTATTAAACGATGTATTCTGCAAAAATCCCCAGAAAGCTGGAAGGTTTGCATTTCTGAATGGATCAACGAGCATAACCATCGCAATGAGTGATGCTACAAGTCCAGAACCAGAAAGAACTAAAATAGGATTAATAAAAGCTTTCTTAAAGGTATTTGAAGCATATAAGTAATATGCCATCATTCCAAGTATCATCACCAATCCATATTGTGGTCTAAATACCGCTTGTATCTTATTTGGTGAAGATAAAACTATAGAAAGAATATAAGCAAGAATGATTAATAAAAATGACTGTAGGGCTGGGTTACTAGTCCAAGTCATCTTTTTTGTTAAAACAAATTTACTAAGAGATACAAAAAAAAGCGTCAATACAAAAAAAACAAGCAAGTAATACTTACTGTAGATTAAAAATTCCCGTGTAATAGGAAGAAAGAATACAGGGAATAAAAAGAGAAAAGAGATAACTAATATGTTAAGGGTTAGGTTAAAAATACTAGACTTGTTTTCCATAATTTGATTGTAGAGAGTGTTGTTTTGAATGTCAATTAAATTTTATTTTTTACTTTCAAATCAATCTAAATTTATAACTAGTTTTAATAAGCCACACTTAATGACATCACCCTTTACGTCTTTTTGGCCTCGATAAGGTATCGGACATTGCTCGTTAGTAAAATATTTGCTTTCAGAATTTTCCAAAGATAATCCTACTCTATTGTTTACGTCTGTAACTTTACTTCCATAACCTGGGATAAGAGAAGGTCCCACTATGTTTCCAACCTGAATCTCGCCATTTATAGTTGAAACTAATACTTCAACCTGTCCAACCATCCCTACTAAGATACTTCCTTCTTTTACTTTAATATTACCTATAAAGCCGGCAGAATCAGAGACTATGCCAATTACGTGTGGAGCACCTTGAGCAGGTATGATTCCATCATTCGTTAATGCAACTATATGACCTTTCTTAAATACAGATGGATCATCGACTTCAAAATACTCAGCAAAGTCAGCACCACTTGTTTCATATGCTACACCACTATTATTTAATCTTATCCCACCAACCTTGACACCAGCATTATCCCCTGAAACGTTTGAATAAAAAGATATAAATTCAGAATTTTCTCCTTCTTGCATTGTCCCAAGACTTAATTTGAGTACCGATGCATTTGGACTATCTTCTTTAGTTAGATTTGAAAATGTCACAAGACTATTCAATATAGAAGATCCTGCAACATCAAGTGTAGCTTGAGGATTAAATGTACCTAAACCAAATCTACCTGAACCTAATATCAAATTTCCACCAATTGCTGGATCCAGGATGATATTACCTTCTTCTTGAGTAGAACTTAAGGTAAGACTTTTACCTTCAACAGTAAAAATTCCGTTAGTAGCTTTTAGTGTAGGAGAATCATTTTCAAAAACAATTTCTCCTTTCTCATTTATAAAAGGAATAGATGATTCTTCCGTACCTGGATCCATGCCCTGTAATTTACTTGTATCTTTAGAAAAAGATGAAGTAAATATTTGATAACGTGGCTGCAACTCTGGTTCAGAACCAATCTTAACTCCGAGATATAAAGTAGTATTAGTAGCAAATACTTCCTCAGGAATAGGCTCCATCCCACAATCTGCACCTATAAGTATAGAAAAATTTCCATTAAAACTTGGTTCAATACCAGACTCCCCCGTACAATGTCCTTCATAAATTGGATCCTCACTGTTAATAGAAGAATACAAACTAAAAGACACATCTCTTTTTGTATCAAGTGGAGATCCGTCAGTCTCTTTTATAGTTCCACGAAAAGGTAGTACCCGACCAATAGAATCTTCATCCTTATTATTTAAAGAGAACGATCTAACCTGAAGAAAAAAATATAAGTTTAGAGTAAGAGACAAAATAGCTATTAATGTAATAATAATATAGAGAGATAAAGGCTCTTTTGGAAAACTTGCTTTTAAGGAAGTGTTATCTTCTACATTAATGGATACGTTCGTATCTTCTATCAATTTAAGCAAAGCATTGTATTTTCTATCACTAATTTTATTTTTATTTCTCAGCCAATCTACCCAACTTGTTACAGCACGTATAATTTCATTTCTTTTTTCTACTGTTTTAGTCGTCCGTAATTTTTCTAAATACGAATCAAATAAATTAGAATCAAATTGTTGCTTCATGTGCATATCATAAAATCTAAAACAAATTCCATAAAATATCAATAAGAATCATAAAGAAATAATGAACCTACAATAAGACATTCACAAAGCCTAGCGTAATGAATTACATACGCACGGATACTTACCTAATTAAGCCACCATATTACCTCTATATCAAGGAGAATGAGCAATATTATGCAGACGAAAAGTTATATGTTCTCAACCAATTAACATCTTGTCCTAATATTTAACGTAACTATATACTTAGGGCTTTGTAAAGGCTTGTATATATTTAGGCTGTACCAAACTAACAAAGAAATACGCTATAGGACTATATTCGACTACTCTAACAACTATAGATTACTCTAAAAAGCTTTTTATTATCAATCATGTCTAATATAAATAATATACTCAAATTTACTTTTAATTATTAAGACTTCTAGCTTTGAATAATCAAAGTGAATAATATTAGCGAATAAATATTTATGGCTCCTTTAAGACTCGTATCATATTTATACCTATCACGGATATATTTATTAAATATCTTTATAGTTTTTATTATTTACAGCAATATTGATGCTGAAATTATACAGACGAGAATATTTAGTATCATGTTTTAAACTTTAATTAAATTCTTTTTTAAGTAGTCACTGGTATATTTATTTATCTTTTTTGAGTGAATATTTCTTTCTACTCAGGGAAATGTTTGTTTGAGCTCAAATTGTACCTATTACTCTTTACAATAATCTAAAATCTTTGTATTTTTTTTTAGCAGTTTGATTTTTGAAGTGATTACTCAACTTGCTTTTTACTTACTTGAAGCGTTAAACTATGAATCTAAATAATATTATTGACACCTGACTATTATTCTGCTATTGTATTGCTTATGGGTATTAAAGATAGACGAACGAAAATTTTGCTATCACTTTTACTTCTTTCTTCTAAGGAATTTAAGCCTGTTACATATACAAAAGATATTCTCCACATATTCGATTTAACATTAAATAGAAAAACTGTTGCAACATTAAAGAAATTAGCTAAAGAAGGCCTTATTGTGGAACATGAATCTTCTTCTGCAGAACCTTCATATAAACTTACAAAAGTTGGTTTTTCCACTATCTCACTTACTTTCCCTGTTTTTCGGTTTACTCGCGAAGAATGGGATGGTACTTGGAGAATTCTTTCCTATGAAATTCCTGAAAAAAAACGAGAGTTGCGTGACAGATTACGTAGACAGGTAGCAGCTTGGGGATTAGGGCCTTGGCATAGATCATTCTGGCTCACACCTCATCCTATTATCCCTTTCTTAAAAGATCTTATATCACAACAAGAGAAGGCCTATGTACAAGCTTTTGAGTCTAAACATGTCTTTGGTGATAGAGAGATACTTATTGAGAAAGTATGGGGTACTTCTCAACTAGAAAAAAAGTATAGAAAATTATTTATGAAATGGCATGACCTTCTTTCGAAAGATGAAGATAAAGTTAAAAAAATGAAACTCATTGTAAATGAATATGTAGACATACTTAAGACAGATCCTGGCCTTCCCAAAGAGCTAGTGGGTGCAAAGTGGATCGGATTTGAAGCTATAAATCTGTTTAAAGAGATTCAAAATATTCTTCTTACTTCAAAAGCTTCATAACCATATTTTTGTAATCTTGTCCTTACTCAATTGAGTGATCTTAACATGTTGTTGTACTATAGATAAAATAGACTCTGCTACTTCTGGCGCTAGGATACTATTCATATCTCCACCTCTTAATACTTCATTTAGCTGCCTTAAAGGACGTTGATACAGTACTGTAGTAGCTCCTTTATTATTAATAGATATATGGTGCTTTATACCTATTGTAATATGCTCATATTGTACTAGTTTGTCTGTACTTATATATCCAATGTTGTATCGTTTCTGGATAGTATTAATCATTGATGAATCATTGGTTACTATTACATCGATTGTTCTATCATAATAAGCTAACGCTTTTCCTATACACTCCAATGTTTCTCGTTCACCAATTGGATTAATAAGTAGATTGAAATTTCTCTTTTGGATCAGTAGATTAATTTTATCATTATTATTACACACAAAAATATGTAGACGCGTATTTATTGTAGATAACATAAAGCATATGAGAAGTAAAAACATAGAAATACATGTTGCTATGAAGAAGAGCTTTCTAGAAACAACTTCTGTATTCATGTTGCCAGGATAATCTAAAATAATAATAGAGATATTACTGTAGAAAGCCCAAAGGATTCATTAGCACTCCACCTGACCTAATCTCAAAATGTAAATGGGTACCTGTCGACCTTCCAGTAGAGCCCATAACTCCAATTCTTTCACCTTTTGTTACTACTTGTCCTGCGCCGACTTCAATACTCGATAAATGCGCATATAACGTCTGATAACCATTTGCATGATCTACAATGATATGACATCCATACCCATATGCTAGACAGCCTGTATAGGTCACTGTACCTGTATCTGAAGCTAAAATTGCTGGTGCAGCATTATTTGCGATATCTAATGCCATATGATACCAAACCGGATATGTGGTAATACTTCCAGTAGTTGGCCATAAGAAGGTTGAAGTACCTTGAACCCCTGCTTGTATTTGTGCGACATACCTAAACTCAGCTGGCTTTGGAGCCTCTTCTATAGTTCCATCAGGTACATATAATACTTGACCAGGTGTAAGTTGGAAAATCTCTGGATCTACAAAGTCATTAAATGGAAAGTTTACTATATTCTGAGCATCTACATGATACTTTTTTGCTATTGTATAGATATTATCTCCTGCTGCTACCTTGTGTACTACACCTGTCACAGGTGGTATATCAAGTACATCTCCTGTATTAATAATCTCAGAGTCTAAGTCATTTGCCCATTTTATCGTATCTACACTAACGTTAAATTTACTTCCAATAGACTCTAGTGTCTCTCCTTCTGCAACAGTATGCTTAACGATTTCACTTCTTGGTTTAACAGAAGCAATTGTTGTTAATGAGTTGTTGTACGGATCAAAAGCTACAGATGTACTCTGAAAATAGGTCTGGTTCTCCTCAAGTGCTCCATCAAAAGGATTATTTTCTGCAATAGTTGGTCCAGCAATGAGAACGGTAATAATAAGTAGGACAAATGACGTATTTAAAAAAGAACTAGAATACTTGCCTCTTTTTACTACTAGGATAGCTACGATAATATCTTTTATTCTTTCAAACTGTACCCCAAAATATACAGCTCTTGAAACGATGTACGACTTTAAAAATCGGAAATATAATTGTATCTCTTTCATGCTACTAATGAATATATATTGAGCTACCTAATTAAAATCATGGAGTCCAGTACTTATTGTACTAAATAAATATCCAAGATGTCTATATTACAGATTGTATATAATAATAATTTGTACGGTATAAATTAACCAAACGTATACTATTGGTACCATTAATAAGCAACAATCGACTACTTCGTATTATATATTTGTAACTCTTTCATGCCCCAGACGTGAATATAAAAATAAAAATTTCTCTTATTTTTTAATGCCTTAAAATAGCAGTGAATTATGATATCTGCTTATCCTGTAACGACCCAGATATGAGTTATCACAAAGCGTTTTTTTTAAAACAGATAATATGCGTATTTTAAATAGATTGCTATTACAATATATTGATAAAGTATATTTTATGAGAAGCTACTTATCTATACTATTTAAAAACTATTTAAAAGAGGTATGATTATTATTAATTTTGTGACTCTCGATAATGACAGACTGAATCCTACTTGCAAGCCTTAAACAATACTAATTAGTAGTAAAGATTAATTACTAACGTTACAAGTTTCATTCAAAATGAATAAAGCCGTTTCTAACAAAATACAATACGACTGTGCCCATATAAATAGATTAGTGATTGATGCCTTGATTAGTTAACCAACGTTCAACATCTAAAGCTGCAGCAATACCCATCCCTGCTGCAGTTCCTGCTTGTCGGTATACATGGTCCACACAATCACCTGCAGCAAAAACACCAGGTATGGAAGTCATTGTATGGTAATCGAAATCAAAATTATGAATCGTTTCTGATTCTAATTTATCATGTACAACATTAATCGCTTTCATTGAAGATGTCACAATATAACCTTTTTTATCTACTTCGATCTTATCTTTAAATAAATCTGTATCCGGTCTATGTCCAATTGCTAAAAACAACCCATCAACAGGTAATACCTCTTTACCTTTATAACCTTGGCTCAATTTAATCCCATCAACTTTCATTTGGCCTAGTACATCAACCACTTCATTATTCCAAATAACTTCAATCTTTGGATTACTTATCACACGGTCCTGCATTATTTGCGAGGCTCTAAAGCTGTCCCTACGATGAATGACATATACTTTATTAGCAAATCGAGTTAATGTCTGCGCTTCTTCCATAGCTGTGTCTCCGCCTCCTACAACAGCCACATTCTTATTACGGAAGAAAAAACCATCACACGTAGCGCATGCAGACACTCCCTTTCCACGCAACCTCTGTTCCGATTCTAAGCCTAACCAAAGTGCCTGTGCACCAGTAGCAATAATGACGCTGTATGCTTTTACTTCTTTATCAGAATAAGTTAATGTGAAAGGTTTTTTAGAAAAATCTACTGACTTTATATTTTCGTTTACTATTTCTGTACCGAATCTTTGTGCTTGTTTGCGGAGAGTCTCAACGAGCTCAGGACCCATTATAGCTTCATAACCAGGAAAATTTTCTACTTCAGTTGTAAGCATTAATTGCCCGCCTGGAGGTGATCCTGCAAAAACCATAGGTTGCATATTGGCACGTGCATTATACACTGCTGCACTTAAACCAGAAGGTCCTCCACCAATAATTGCTACATTTAAAATTTTTTCTGCTGAAGTGTTCATTAGAAATTTAGAAAAATAATAATGTATAGAATATCATACAGTATGATAGTGTCTTATGAATGCACTTCTCGAAGGATTTATAAGTCTATAGCACGCTCAATTGTTTTTCTAAGTTCTTTTGCTTTTTCTGGCTCAAGTGAACGTTCTATATAAATAAAAATAATCTCTTTAGATAACCCGTCAATTGCTTTTTTTACTGCAGAGACCTGTTGGAGAATTTCCACATTATCACGATTCTCTTTTACCATTTTTTGAATTCCACGAAGTTGGCCTAAAATACGACCAATTCGTTTATCTAAATGCTCCATACTTTAAGTATAACACTGAAGATCCAGATTATAGTTATTCATATACTCCTATTACATAATCAAAATTGGTATGCCAATCTCTCGTACATTCATCCCATCCAGGGCTTTCTGGATGCCTCCCATCTGAACTTTCCATATCTGTAGCAATTATTATAAAAACGCGTGGTTCACATCCGTTATTTGAACCTGCAGCAGTTGCTGCAGTATAACGATGATAATAGTAATCACGTCCTTCTCCATTATGCCCTTCACAAGGATCTGTTGTCTGATCAATTAAAGGATCACGAGGGATTGTCTCCATAATACCCGTTTTCGCAAGTCCATCTATAAAAAAATGTCCATCTCCATCACTATTCGCACTTGCTGCATCCCATCCTTGACAATCGGAATCAAAATCTGTCGGGAAGCTACCATGAATTGACTTATAAACCATTAAAGCTTTCTTAAGCTCCTGCATATCACCTATCCTTCTTGCATCTCGGGCATTTCGCTGAACTCGCTGATAAGAAGTGACCCCTATAACGGAAAGTAACGCAATAATGGAGATCACCACAATAAGCTCAATAAGAGTAAACCCTTTTTTATTCATACCTTGATGATATGATATTTTTAAGGCTTATGTCAAGGATTATCCTTTATGTAAGGATTCCAAAAATTCTTTATTATTCTTGGTCTTTGGAAGTTTATCAATAAGTGCCATAAGGCCTTCCTCAGGCGTTCGTAAAGCCATCATTCTACGTAATGTTGTTACTCTACTTAAGGTATCTTTATCATAGATAAGCTCTTCATGTCTGGTGCCTGACTTTGTGACATCAATAGCAGGATAAATACGCTTTTCAGCAAATTTACGGTCTAAATGGACTTCCATGTTTCCGGTTCCTTTCAGTTCTTCATAAATAAGATCGTCCATTCGAGACTCTGTACCAACTAGAGCAGTTCCAATAATGGTTAAACTACCACCTTCTTCACAGTTTCTAGCTGCACCTAAGAATTTCTTTGCAGGATACAGTGCCTGTGGATCAAAACCTCCAGAAAGAGTTCGGCCTGAGTTATTGATAGAAAGGTTAAAAGCACGTGCTAATCGAGTTATAGAATCAAGCAAAATGACTACATCTTTCCCCATCTCAACTAATCTTTTGGCTCGTTCAAGTGCTAAATTAGCAACCTTTGTTTGTTGTCGAGGTGTCTCATCAAAATGTGAGGCTGCTACTTCACCCTTTATAAAGCGTTTTATCTCTGTCACTTCTTCTGGTCGTTCGCCAATAAGAATAGCAATCATATATACATCGGGATGGTTCTTAGATATGGCTTCAGCAATGTTTTTGAGGAATGTTGTTTTTCCGGCCTTAGGTTGCGACACAATGAGTGCTCTTTGTCCAAAGCCTATTGGAGAGACCAGATCTATCATTCGAGTTGCAAGGACATCTGATTCCGTTTCTAATCTAATCTGCTCATGTGGATGAAGAGAAGTCAGACTATCAAATTTCTTTCGTTCACGACTTTGTTCTTCTGTTATTTCAACGCCATTTATCTTTTGGATTAAAAGAAGGCTGTGAAAACGTTCACCATCTTTAGGTGGTCTTGCTAATCCTTCTACTTCATCTCCTTTCCTAAGCCAAAAACGACGAATTTGAGAAGTAGAGACATAAATGTCTTCATTTGGATTGATGCTATAGTCTTTTCTTAAAAAACCATAGCCACCATAGGTAACATCAAGTATACCTTTAGCTGGATAGCTGACTTTCAAGTCTTCTTTTAATTTATTGCTAACATCTGGATTTTCCTGTTTTTTTTCTTGTGGTTTTTGTGCTGAAGATGCTACCACAGACTCTTCAACGAGTTCGATAGGCTTTTCTTCGTACGTATCGAGAACTGATGAAACATCGAGAGATTGATCATCCTTCTGAAGATCATTTGTTTTTGAAGGTGACATAATAATGAATTTAAAATTAATAATGATTATCCTGCAGTAATACTAATTAAGGATAATAAATTGCATATGTAATAAATAATAATTACTCAATACGCTTAATAGACAATATTCTACATATTGAGGAACACAGATTTACTAATTAAATAAGGTAATTAAGTAGTGCTATATAAAGTATAAAAAGAATCCTCCTGAATGAAACTCGTTACTGAATCTTTTTTTCAAAAGATTACGGGTGGATGCGCTTCTTAGAATGTTTTTAGTATCCTAAAAATAACAACATCTTATAGCCTCAAAATGAGGTTACCCTGTACCAAGAGCGTTCAAAAAAGATTTCATTTGGACGTTCCATTGGGAGGATCAACGATAATATACACAATTTTATTATGTTTTGTCAAGGGATAAATACTTCAAACGTATATTCACTACATATTATTTGATATACTCTCAGTATGATTCAAGGCAAAAAAGGTCCTTTTATTTTAATAACAAGTCTTATCGTAATAGCCTGTTTTGTTGGAGGTATGCAATATGGGAAGTACATACAACAAACTGATGAAAAAATTCAAAGTACGTTAAGTATTACCCCTTCTCAAGCTCCATCTCCTACTCTTATGGAGGCAGTATATTATGAAACATATAAACATGAAGAGTGTGGTATTGAACTACTATCTCCTTCAACGCTCACAGTATCAAAAGAAGCCAGTACTGGAGCTCATCTTTCAGAAAAAAATACTTCTCAGTTTATTACCGTAGATTGTGCAGCAAAGCCACTTCCGACACCTCAGACTGCAAGTCAGGAGGCGAAACTGGGAAACAGAGTAGGAATTGCTTTTGATAATGGCAAGACAGTACATTTCCGTGTGCGCAATGCTCAAGGACAACTCATTACTGCAGAGGTATCAAAAGAGTTAGCACCTCTATTTATTACTTCATTTACATTTCTTGATTAATATGAATATCGCTTATTTTGGTAGTCCAGAAATTGCAGCCTCACTACTTAAGCAACTATTAATAAATGCATCAAAAGATTTTGCCATATCACTCGCTATTACTCAACCCGACAGGCCAATTGGGAAACGCCTTGAAATTCAGCCCACAGCGGTCAAAAAAACAGCTCAAGCATATAACATACCTGTTTTTGATAAAAACCTTAAAGAAAGTCAAAAAGAGTTAATCGGATTATTAGATAAATACCATATTGATCTGTGTATTATTTTTGCTTATGGAGAGATCATAAACAAAGAACTTCTAGAAAAACCAAAGTATGGATTTTGGAATATTCATCCTTCACTTTTGCCTCTTTATAGAGGCCCATCTCCTGCTGCATATGCCATTATGAATGGTGATTCTACTACTGGTGTCTCAATTATCAAACTTATCTCTAAGCTGGACGCTGGACCAATTATCGCTCAAGTGGAAACTCAGATAGAGCCTTATGAGTTGCGAAATCAATTGGAACAAAGATTAACACTAATAGGTAGTAATCTGCTAATTTCTGAGCTTCAAAATTTACATAAAAATGGGGAATTTGAACTAAAGCCTCAAAATGAATCTAATGCAACCTACTCTTCTTTATTAAAAAAACAGGATGGTTTCATTTCTTTAGCTCAACTTAATAATACATTGTTGAATAAAAAATTAACTCTACAAGATTGTCCTGAAGTTATAAAAAGATATTTGTCTAGTTATAGACGACATGATATAGATCAAATTCTAGATAATTCACATCAGCTCATATATAACCTATACCGCGCACTTACTCCTTGGCCAGGATTATGGACAAAGATAGAAACTTCTCAAGGGGAAAAACGATTACTCATTAGCTCAGCTACCTATGAGAATAATCAACTCATTATTCAGAAAGTTAAGCTGGAAGGAAAAAATGAGGTAGATTTTAAAACTTTTAATAAGGCTTATAATGTTTTTACGATCTGACATTTGGGGCAACACAAAAATACAAACATACAAAAAGTCTTATAGTATTTTGCCGCCAAACTATATATAGCATATTAAGAATATATTAACTAATCAGAAGGCTATATGAAGGCTTAAGTCTATAAAAATTCTTTAAATTTATTCACTATACGAGTCTCATTTATATTTAATACAAACTTACAATATTTTCCATATATAAAATATCATTATCTCTAATTTAAAGATATGAGCTTGAAAGTTCTTTATAAGGAAAATGTATATTTCTTGTGCCCCTGTAACAATCTATCCAGGAATATAGAGTCTTTAGCAATGGTGATTCAATACTGACAAAAGACGTGATAAATACCATCATGCTTGGGATATATATTCATGATTTTACTTATACAAAGCCATTAATAATAATTGCCAGTAGAATTGATATACATTTAAAATAATTGCGTCTTAACTCTACCCCGATCAACTTCATGCCTCTACCGGCAAAATATGGGCAAGTTATTGTTAAAAGCATTATATACCTAAATTAAGCTACTATATAAGCCTAAATCCAATATTAATTAGTTAGAAAGCAAGGAAGATCTTATAATAAAACATATCGGTCATAGTATTGACTCAAAATATTAATTATTCCCGCATACTATACTCCCCTAGTCTATCTGAGGTTTAGAGTAATAAAAAGCATACGCTACTTATCCACAAATTATTCACATTGACTGAACCTACATGGGGATAACTGATAGAAGAATAATATTCTATTAAGAAGCCTTATCTACTTTTACTTTACCATTCTCTGAAACAGCTACATTGTATACAGGTAAATGAGGATCAATTTTAAGTACCGTTTCAAATAAATGAGTATCACCTACATCTGAAAGAATTTCATACAGATAATCTTCATCAAGATTGTTATGTAAAGTAACAACCTTTTCTTTAAGCAAATATGATACAAACATCTTGCGTCTTTCATCTACTAAGGTCCTGTGAAAAATGAGTACCTGAGCATTAAACTCCGTAGTAAATGAATCAAACTCAAACTGTGGATAAAGACCTTCTAAACCCTCATATATGATGAGAGCACTTTCTTTCTGCTTTGGCGCTCTGTACTGATCTAATTCATCAATAAATCCTTGTTTTTTTAAATCTTGTATGAATTCTGTAAGTTTTTCATTATTTAAAGAAAATATTTCAGGGTTTTCCGACAAGAAATGCAGATATCGACACTGTTCAGCAGTATGTTCTACCAAGTGCTGAAATGTGGTTTTTGAGGCTATTCCTACAAGCTTTTTCATCACTTCAATACTCCCTCGAATACTACAATCAAACCCATATAATTCACTTGCTGAGATTAAGGTTGCAAGATCGCCTATGTCACCTCCAGGGAGCGCTAAAGCTGGTAAGTACTCACTATTTTGATAATTCCCACTAAAACACCTACTTTGGAACTTTTCTCCCTTATAAACATACCTATTTCCAGAAACCAGCTCTTCTACTTGACTAACAGTTAAATAATTACTCATATCAGATAAAATGTTAAAAGTTAATTGACATCATTATATCACTAAAGATTTTTTGAGTTATTTATCAATTCATAATATCTAGCCTACCATCTATTTCTATAAGAATATATTCGATCTCTGTATTAACGAACAATAATTATAAGGATAGATTGTTAGGGCAATAAATATAATAGTTAAATTTATTTATACTAGACACAAACTATATGATTAATATTATCTGGTTATCTTTATAGTTAATGAAGTTATAAGATATCTTATGATACAGTTAGAAAACCTTTCCCTCCTGTGGATGTTATGCTAGAATGACTACAGTGAAAATAAAAATTAAACTTATCGACACATCATTACCTCTTCCTCAATATCAGACAGAAGGTTCTGTAGCGTTTGATCTGTATGCTAGAGAAACCACCGTTATACCTCCCTTTGAACCAACTATTATTCCAGCAAATGTTGTTATTGAAGTTCCTAAAGGTTATTTCCTTATGGTAGCAAGCCGAAGCTCAACTCCCCTAAAGAAAAAGCTGATGGTAGCAAATGGAATTGGTGTTATTGATCAAGATTATCATGGAGATAAAGACGAAATTGGAGTTCAGGTACTCAATTTTTCAAAAGAAGATGTCGTCATAGAAAAAGGTGAAAGAATTGCACAAGCCCTTTTAGTACAGATAGCAAAAGTTGTAGATTTTGATGTAGTTGAAAGTATTAAATCAGAATCTCGAGGTGGATTTGGCTCAACTGGAAATAAGTGACCTCCTGATCTTAACATATAACCGATATGAAAACGAATCACCCTGAATATCAATATTTAAATCTGCTTACGGATATATTAGATAATGGTGTATATAAAGATGACCGTACAGGGACCGGGACCTACAGTGTTTTTGGTCGTCAAATTCGCTTTGACCTTTCTGATGGATTTCCTTTATTAACTACAAAAAAAGTCTTTTTAAGAGGAATTATTCATGAACTCCTTTGGTTCTTACAAGGAGATCAGAATATTAAATATTTAGTTGATAATAATGTTCATATTTGGGATGATTGGCCTTACCGTTTTTACAAAGAAGTGACACAAAATGATGGAAATACACCTCTAAGTCAAGAAGATTTTATAAAAAGTATTAAAGAAAGTGATGATTTTGCTCAAAAGTGGGGTAATTTAGGTCCAGTGTATGGAGTCCAATGGCGGCATTGGAAGGGACCCGATGGGAAAGAAGTCGATCAAATAGCCAATTTAGTAAGTCAGATAAGGAAAAATCCAAATTCCCGCAGATTAATTGTAAGCGCTTGGAATGCTTCGGACATTGAAGAGATGGCAAAGGCAGGTTTACCTCCATGCCATACTCTTTTTCAGTTTTATGTATTAAATGGCAAACTTTCATGCCAACTCTACCAAAGAAGTGCTGACATGTTTCTAGGTGTTCCCTTTAATATAGCCTCATATGCTCTACTGACGTTAATGATTGCTCATGTTACAAATCTTAAACCAGGAGACTTTGTTCATACATTTGGAGATGCTCATATCTATAAGAATCATATTGAACAAGTAAAAGAGCAATTAGGGAGAGATCCACGGGCTTTCCCTACTATTTCTATTAATCCCAAAGTAACTGATATCTTTTCTTTTACATTTGACGATATTACATTAGAAAATTATGATCCACATCCTGCTATAAAAGCACCCGTTGCAGTTTAATATGAAAATATACATCTCGCACAGTACTGGATTTGATTATAAAAATGATTTATATAAACCTCTTAAAGAGATTATTCCATCTTCTAGACTCATCTTCCCTCATGCAAAAAGTCATAAACCTACCTTTACGAAAGACATTATTGCTAAAAAGGAATGTGCTTTTATACTAGCCGAAGTATCCTACCCGTCTACTGGTCAAGGTATTGAGCTGGGATGGGCCAGCTTAGTAGATATCCCCATTATATGCATTTATAAGGAAAAGGCACAAATAAGTACTTCACTGCAGCTTATTGCTTCACGTTTTATGCCATATAAAAAAATTACAGATATTAAAGATGAATTAGAACAAATTATGAACCTCTTATGAAAAAACCAACTATTAGTATTGTTGTTGCCATAGCTAAGAAGAACCGAGTTATAGGGAAGGATAATAAGTTACCTTGGAATATCCCTTCTGACTTAAAAAGATTTAAAGAAATAACAACAGGACATCCTATCATAATGGGAAGAAAAACATATGAATCTATTGGTAGGCCATTACCTAATAGAACAAATATTATCATAACGAGAGATCCTACATATCAAGCTGCCGGGTGTACTGTCGTGAATTCTCTTAAGAAAGCAATAGCTGTCGCTACTCAACTAGATTCTAATGAAATCTTTATTATTGGTGGAGGCGAGATATTTAAACATGCTTTAGCCCACACAGATAAGCTATATCTTACCTTGGTTGAAGGAGAGATTAAAGGTGATGTGTATTTTCCTCCATACGATGAATTCAATAAAGTCATTGAAACTTCTACACATGAAGAAAATGGATTCCGATTTACTTTCATAGACCTGGTAAAAGAATAATTACCTTCTGTTACAATCCAAACTAAAAATGTCATAAATGTTGACATTCCTAATCCTCATCTCATAATACTACAATCAACCAATAATAAAACAAATATATTAATCAATACAATATACTGCGTTACTCAAAAAAACCTGTATATGGGCGAATTTTAGCCATAGTTTTAGAATGCCTTTTTCTGATAGAATGTATCTTATGAATGCACCAGTATATGTATATGATCCAACCGCAACAGATGAAAAAAGTAAAGTACGAGGTGTGGGAAGATATATGCAGCTTATGTATGAATACTTAGGTAATGACTTTACTTTTACAAAAGATATTGATTCTATACCTCATACTCATGTATTCATAAATCCCTTTTTTAATCATTTGCAAAAGCCACTTAAAATGGGAAAAATTGGTAAAAGGCAGATCGCAGTTATTCATGATCTCATACCATTTAAATATCCAAAAGCCTTCCCAGTTGGATTAAAAGGCAAAATAATGAAATTTCTCAATAACTGGTCATTAAAAAACTATGATTATATTATTACAGACTCAGACGCAAGTAAAAAAGATATTATTCAAATATTAAAAATACCTGATAAGAGAATCCGAGTTATCTACGCCACAGTACCTCGTACCTACCTGCCTCATTTAGATACAGATGGACCTCACCCATTTCGCAAAGAGCAAACTGGATCTGTTCCTGAGTTTAGTGACATGAGTATTCATCAATTTGCTTCTGAAAATCTTCGTAATTTGCAGGATTTTGTCTTATATGTTGGAGATGGTACATGGAATAAAAACTTGATCAATTTAGCCAAAGCAGTGCAGATGGCAAACGTTACTTGTGTTTGTGTAGGAAAGGTTTTCAGTCCCGAAAATCCACAATCAAAAGCAGAAACTTTTCATCCTTGGCAACAATCACTTCAGATGTTTTTAAGAATAGCTCGGACCGATAAGAGGTTTATTTTCCCAGGATATATTTCGGATATTGATTTACTTTCACTTTATAAAAAAGCAAAAGTAAATATCCTCCCTTCATACGATGAAGGTTTTGGCTTATCTTTTATTGAAGCTGGATATATGAGCACCCCTTCTGTCTTATCTGATATTCCAGTATTTAGAGAAATTGCTCAAAATGCCGCACATTTTGCAAACCCAAATGATCCTCGTGATATTGCAGAAAAAATATCTCAACTCTACTATGACAAAATCTTACGGAAAAAGGTCAGTGTAGAAGCATTTGCAAGAGCACAAGATTTTAGTCCAGATAAATTTAGAACTCAGTGGTTAGATTTAGTTAATAAACTTACCTAATCTATGATAGATCTATGGACATATATTGCAATCTCTTTTGCCTACCTCCTTTTTATGCATCTGGCACTTTCAACGACTAATGAGTTCCATTCTGCTCTTAATGTCGTTTTGTTTGTATTAGGTGGTGCTATTGGCTTTTATTTAGGTGAGTATATGGTGGGATTTGTATTTGCAGTCGTGATGCACTTTGTCTTTTGGTCAAAAGGGAGTGATTAAGAAATACCAAAAAGTCTTTTTGCATTTTCTGTAGTTACTTTAACGATAGTTGAAACTTCTTCTTTTCGTAATTTTGCTACAGTTTCTGCAATAAGATGAATATTACCAGGTTTATTAGGGTACTTTTTTTCACTTCGCAATGGCTCTGGAAGTAAAAATGGACTATCAGTTTCTAACACTAACATTTCTAGTGGAATTTTTGGAATAAACTGTTGCTTTTCTTTTATGAAAGTAACATCCCCATCAACTCCAAGAAACATATGATGGTCTTTTGCAAAGTTCAATAACTCCTCATCTGGTTCACAGCAATGAAATACTGCTTTATGTTGCAATGACGTATCCCACATTGTCTTTACAAGAGGCAATAAGTCTTCTTTTGCCTCTCTATTATGAATAATCAGGCTCTTGTTATATCTTGTGGCAAGTTCAAATTGTTTTTGAAATAAAGCTTTCTGTAATTCAATAAAAGTAGTATCCACCTGATACTCTGCGTACACAGTTTCCTGATACTCATGCCGGTCCATTCCAATTTCACCAATTGCCACTACTTTTTTATGGGTAACAAGCGATTCAATCTCTTTTATTTCTTCCTCAATATCATGCGACTCTCGTTTTAACAATTTATAAACATGATGAGGATGTATCCCAACTGCAGCATAGATCCAATCATAACCTTGGGCAATTTCTACTCCTCGTTTAGAAGTTTTCACGTCTGTTCCTGGAATAACGATATTTGTTACATCCTCAGTTATTGCTTCCTGAATAACATCTGGGAGTATTTTCTTAAAAGCTTTAAAGTTTAGGTGGCAATGGGTATCAAACATACTGTATACTATACACCATGACCATCTTCATAGGTGCAGATCATCGAGGTTACCAGCTCAAAGATAAACTCATTGAGTATCTCCAATCTAAAAATATCCGTGTCGAAGACTTAGGTAACTATGAATATGATCCACAAGATGACTATCCTTTATACGCGAATAAAGTTGCTGAAGCAGTTTTACAAAACCCTGAGGAATACTTAGGTATTGTGATTTGTGGATCTGGTGCTGGTGTATGTATTGCAGCCAACAGACATACAGGAATTTACAGTACAATTGCACTCAATGAGGAACAGGTAAAAAGTGCCCGTGAACATGATCATATTAATGTACTGGCACTTGCATCTGACCATACATCAGAAGAAGATGCCAAAAAGATGATAGATGTCTTTTTAACTACTCAACCTAATCTTCAACCTAAATATACAAAGAGACTTGCCATGATTGATGAAAAAAGAAAATATTAACCTACACGGATTTTATATATACTCCCTTTCCCTTCTATAACTCCCCTCAGCTCTAAGGCAGATAAAACAGTTAGTATCTGATATACAGGCTTTCCTAAGCTCCGTGCAATATCATCACTTCCTAGTGGTTGCGACATGAGTAAAGTATAAATAGGCCTTTCCTCTTGTGATAACTGAGCTACTACATCTTCCTCTTTGTGATTACGGGTCGACATTGAATACTCTTCTAAAATGTCTTCAGTTGAAGTTACTAATTTTGCACCTTCTTTAATAAGGATATTGGGCGCTTCGGAATACTCGGAGGTTATAGGGGCAGGTGGTGCAAATACATCTTTTCCCTGTTCTGCCGCAAAACGAGCTGTAATGAGTGATCCTGAATCCTTTAACCCTTCTGCCACAAGGATTCCTCTTGATAAACCTGAAATCAATCTATTCCTCTGAACAAATAATCCTCGTAGTACCTGCATATAGGGAGGTACTTCTGAAATAATAAGACCACCATTTTCAATAATACGACTATATAAAGTACTATTGGAGGGTGGATAAGGTATGCCTACTCCACAACCCATAAAGGCTACTGTTCGTTGTCCTGCATCCAGTGCAGCTGTATGCGCAATGGCATCAATGCCAAGTGCGAGTCCAGATACAATCACAATATTTGCCTGAGCTAACTCATAAGAAAACTTACGCGCCACATGTTCGCCATACAATGTTGGATTTCGAGTGCCAACCACAGCAAAATATAAATCTTGTTGAAAATTGTAACTTTTTATATCTCCTTTTACATATAAACATATTGGTGGGTCACAAAGTTGCTTCAGTTGTTGAGGATATTGAGAATCTTCTCTGGTGATCACTGTAATATTACTTTTATAAAACTTCTCGAGCTCTACTTCAGCATGAAATGTATTTCGAAAATCAATAAATTTATGTGTTAAGGAGACTCCCAGTAACTTCTGTAAATTAGCCTGCGTAGCTTTATAAGCATCCTGAATAGAGTCAAAATGATTTATAAGTCGATTAAACTTTATGGGTCCAATACCAAGCATATATGAAAACCCAAGGTAATAATGAAGATTCTCCATACCTCTCATAATAGCAAAAGATATGTAATTACACCATTATAATAGTTGCGTCTTGAATCTTATCAGTCTGAGATATAAGATATAGCATATGAAAATAACCTCACTCAAAGCGATTGAGATCTTCGACTCTCGCGGAAAACCAACCGTTCGTGCATTTGTAACGCTTGAAGATAACTCCATACACGCGGCATCTGTACCATCTGGAGCTTCTACTGGTTCTCACGAAGCTTTAGAGTTACGCGACGGAAATGAGAAAAAAAATCTAGGTCAGGGAGTACTCAGGGCAGTTGAGAATGTCAATGGTCCAATAACCAAAGCTATTGTGAGTAAAGTAGTAATAAAACCAGATGAGATTGATAAGATCATGATTGAACTTGATGGTACAGAACATAAGTCAAAGCTGGGTGCAAATGCGATATTAGCTGTTTCTCTCGCAGTACACCGAGCTGCTGCCCATGTAACTAAGAAACCCCTTTGGCAATTTATTAATGAATATTACTTCTCAAGTCGTAAACCTTCCTTTCCACGACTTATGGTAAATGTTGTAAATGGTGGTAAACATGCCGGGTGGAATTTTGATATTCAGGAATTTATGATCATGCCAGTTACCACAAAACCAAGTGACTCCACCAGAATTGCTGCCGAAATTTTTCAACAACTAGGTAAAAACCTCAAAAAGAAAAAGCTTTCAACATTAGTTGGTGATGAAGGCGGATACTCACCCGCACTTTCTTCTAATGAAGAAGTATTTGAGCTGATAGAAGAATCTGCAAAGCAAGTTGGATATGAACGCAATAAAGACTATAACTTTGCAGTAGATGTTGCAGCAACTGAGTTTTATGAAAATGGCTCTTATATTCTTAAAAAAACGAATGAGTCAAAATCCTCCGAAGAGATGATTCAGCTCTATTCGGAAATTGGACAAAGATATAATATTCAATCTTTTGAAGATCCATTTGCAGAAGACGATTGGGAGACTTTTACTAAGTTTACTCAGATGGCAGAACAATTCCATTTTTCAGTTGTAGGAGATGACTTGTTGGTGACAAATCCAAAACGAATTGAGACTGCAATAGAAAAGAAGGCAGCCAATGCTGTATTGGTAAAACTTAACCAGATCGGCTCAGTACTTGAGACAGTAGAAGCAATCAAGATGGCTGTTGATGCTGGATGGAAATTTATTATCTCTCATAGATCTGGTGAAACAGAAGATACATTTATAGCAGACTTTGCTTATGGGAGTGGTGCAGATATGATCAAAACAGGCTCTATGTCGCGCAGTGAAAGACTTGCTAAATACAATAGACTTATTGAAATCGAAAACGGTTTTTAACATACAACGCATTACATCATCACCTTGCAACTTGACATATGTTCAAGGTAAAATGAATATATGAAAAAGTCTTTCCTTTTTGTGGTATTTCTTCTCAGTTTCTTTATTTTTGTAGATACAGTGTATGCCGCACCAGCAAGCCTTTCATTTGAACCTGTAGCCGTAACTGCAAAACAAGGACAAGAGGTTGAAGTCAATGTGAATTTGTTTACTGGCAATGAATCGATAGCTTCTACCGATATTATGATTCTGTATGACAAAGGATTACTGGAACCTGTCACCGATAAAACAGTCAATGGTGATATTTTTAACGCAGTTGAATCAAAAGTTATTGTACCTGGAAAATTATATCTGTATGGCATGGAAACAAACCAGCAACTAACTCAACCAGCTCAAGGCACAGTTGCAACCATCACATTTAAGGCACTTCAAACAGGTAGTACTCAACTCTCTTTTCATTGTGATCCCACTGTAAAAAACACCTCACAGATTATTAAGAGCAATTCTGATTTCGAGAATATTATTAGCTGCACTGCTACAACAACCCATACCATAAACATCACCGTGGATGAAGGAAGTGTGTTAGGCGCATATTCTGACACATATGGGAGTATTCACACCTTTACAACTATATTTGGTGTCTTAGTTGCAGTATTCACGTTATTTATTGTTATTCGATTTAATCGCGTAAGCAGAGATGATATCTGATATGAAAACTGCAACAATGCTTAAAAAAAGGCTCTCCAAAAAACAGATGATGATTATTGGTGCTGTGGCAGCAGTTCCTGTGATTGCAGCAATTGTATATGGAATATATATACTTCTCCAACAAACTGCTATATCTACGAGAGCTAATGAAGAAGCGCCCTCAAATGTTATAATCCAACCTTCTGGGACAAATCAAGTACAAGTCTCTTGGGAAACAGGTACAGAAACTTCTGCAGTTATTGAGTATGGCTCCAGTCCCGATGCTAATTCACTTACTAAAGTGGCAATCTCAGAAGCTACATCTCGTAATCATTCTGTAGATATTAGTCAATTAGAACCTGGTACTTACTACTTCCAGATTCGTATTGGAGAGAATGTATATGATAACGGTGGAGTGTATTGGTCCTTTACTGTTCCAGGAGAAGAAGAGACAAGCAATGAAGCAACAAGTGAAGCTACTATTTCCCCTTCAGTCTCAACAACAGTTGTACCAACCCCCACGCCAAGTAAATCCCCCATTCAACCTGCAGATACAGAAGCAAGTTCTTCTGCAACAATTACGCCACAGCCTCTTACCACTCCTACTCCAGGTATTAACCCTGCCGTTTCTATCTGCACTTCCACAAACTGTAGCCAGATTCAGAGTAATTTAGGATCACTGTGTACAACTCAGGATTATTTAAAGTGTATCTTTAGTAATAGTACTGCAACTCCAACCCCGTCAACTCAGACAGCCTCTCCTTCTCCAACTGGAAATAATGCTCCAACCCCAACTAACGCCAGCTCAACAACATATGTAAACTACTATACAAAACAGCTCTGTAAACCAACCTTCCTCCAAGCCAATAGTTGTAACTCATGGAGTTGGTCTGCAATGGGAGATATAGATAAAGCTTGTGCAGATACCTTTACTAAATACTTTGTTCAGTGTAAAAGTAGTAGCTTCTCTAACCCAAATTCTGGTACATGGTACTGTAATAAAACAGTTACAGGAAGTGAACTTACCCTCCCTTGTGATGCAGCTCCCACACCAGCTGCTGGACAGTCTGTCTTTTGTCGAGTACGTGCCGAAACTGCAGAAGGTGGAGCTAAAAATGCGACTGATTGGGTAGAAATGAATTCCACGTGCCCGGCCTATACAGGAGGAAATATAGATGCCTGTGAGATCCAATACTTACAGTCAAATAATTGCCGCTCATGGATCTGGGATTTAAAAAATAACAAAGATACCCAATGTCAGGCTGCCTTTTCAAAGTATTTCTTTCAATGTACAAGTAATGGTAACTTTGCTCACCTAACCACAACACCAACTCCAGCCTGGTGGTATTGTAATACCACAACAGAAGAACATTTCTTTGATTTCCCATGTTATAATGCCCCAACTCCAGCTGACGGTGCACAAATTACCTGCCGCGTTCGTGCAGAAGATTCCTATGGAGGAGATGGTCACTCAACTGCTTGGACAACAACTTCTGTCACCTGTCCTACATCTACACCAACGCCAAGTATCACAGCGACACCAACTCATACACCTACTCCAACACCAACATTTACGCCAACCCCAACGCCATAAGTTAAACTGCCCCGATTTTTTGGATTACCGTTGAAGCTGATTCTGTAGCCTTTAACATAGAAAAAGAAACATCCTGAGTAGTAATATAATTCAAAAGAAAAGTAGAAAGATATGCATCACCCGCTCCTGTTGTGTCAACAACTTTTACATCTAATGCTTTTTGATAATATAAACTTCCATCTGCATAAAAAGCACTGCCATCTTTACCCATAAGAGCAAGCCCACTTTTTTTATATCTATCCAACAGATCATAATAATCTGCGAGTCTCTCCTTATCTTGAGCATCAATACTTAATGCCACAATAGTAAATGACTCAATATAGTCTTCAATTACAGAGATATCTCCATTGTATTCAGACAGATCAGTAAAGTCTGCGACCTTGATAGTTCCAGATAATTCCATTTCAGCAAATGAATCAAACATCGGTTTTAGTTCTGGAAGGTGAACTGCAATAGCAATATGCTGAGTTGCAAGAAACGTTTCATGATTCTTATTTAAACTGAATCCATCGAGTACCCCAAGTTGCCAGTTACTATATTGTGGTCTCCCATATTGATCTAATAGTATATCTACCTTATCTGTTAAGCCTTCAACTATAGTTAATTGTGAAATATTGACCTTATATTTTTCAAGAGATTCCAGAGGTATCTGTGCTAATTGATCTGTTCCAACTGCAGAAATGATAGAAGTATGCATGCCAGCTTTTGCAGCATGTACTGCAGAATTTAAAGCTGTCCCGCCAGGAAGGCTCAAATTATGCGCCGTATATATGTCTACTCCACAATCTCCTATTGTTGTAAAATGTATATCCTTTAGTTGCATGTGTTATATATTACAGTATGAGCAAATACGATCAAGGTATATATTTTAGAGACAAAGAAGATATGTACACACAAGAAGAAGCAACTCATATCATTAGTGAGCGACTTCTTTCTGTCGATGGAAAGCCTCACGTTGGCATAGACTTAGATGGAGTCCTGTTCTCAGGCTACGGAGATCAAGCAGATGTGCTTATTCATCCGACAACCCGAGAAACTTTCATAGAGCTTCATAAAAGATCTCATATATCACTTATTACCGCAAGAAATGCGGGAGTTCTTGAGATGATAAATAACGTAACCGATGGACAGGTCGACTTATCAACAGGTATACATAGCTTTGATAAAGGATGCGTGTTGTATGATGGACGTCTTGCTGAACCCATAATACCTTTAGTCTCTGGTGAATATATGGACTTTCTAACTGGGATAGACAAGAAATTTTTTAAAGGAGAAGGTATTGATCCCACTTGGGATGAAGTCCTCCATGGGATTGATGACTGGTGTATGGGAGATCCCAGATGGCAGTCTCCTTATACAAGGAGCTTCTGGTATAGGTACGATGACAGATCTACAAAAGCATTTATCCATAATACCATTGCTCGAGTGGCTATCCAGAATACAGCTTAACTCATATGTCACAACCTGAGAAAAAACTTGGTTGGTCAAAAGTATATCCCGACGGGCTGACTAAAGTTCATCCTTTATTGAACTATCCTGATTATCCACTCGATTTATATATCAATGACGGAGGTCAAGGAGAAAAGGATACTATGATTCAGTTTAATGAGATGAGACAGAATAGTACAAATCCCATGATAATTGTTATTGGAGAATCGCCAGATGAGTGTAATGACGATATGCAATGGTGCCGAGATAATGCAGACATCCTGATCCCTACAGTTGACGAGACCTACCAGATTCTCAACCAAGTTCTCGCGCGTCTTCCGGTACAAGGATGATCTTGAACTAATGATATATTCATGGTAGGATTGAAGCCATATGGCACATCTTATACTTATTCGTCATGGACAATCAGAATGGAATGCAAAAGGATTATGGACAGGATGGAATGATCCTGATTTAAATAATAAAGGTCGTGAAGAAGCTCAAAACGCTGCTGAAAAAATTGAAGATATTAAAATAGATAAAGCATATACCTCTGATCTTAAAAGAGCTCAACAAACTCTTCAAGAAATTAAAAAGAAATTAGATTTACACAAACTTCCGACAGTTATTGCTCCCGAGCTAAAGGAAAGAAACTATGGAGACCTTGCTGGCAAAAATAAATGGGATGTTAAAAAAAAGTATGGTGAAGAACAGTTTATGAAGTGGAGGCGTAGTTGGGATTACCCAATTCCCAATGGAGAAAGTTTAAAAGATGTCTATCATCGAGTACTACCATATTATGAAGAACACATTCTTCCCGAACTTAAAAAAGGAAAAAATATTCTAATATCAGCTCATGGAAATAGTTTGCGTGGACTTGTAAAACACCTTGATAACATCTCAGACAATGAGATTTCTAAACTGGAAATAGGCACTGGAGAAGTGTATGTATACCACTTCGATGAAAAAGGAAAGGTTACATTTAAAGAAATTCGTGCTGTCAATGAAGATAAATTAAAGGTGTAAATTATAGTACTTCATAGATCTTCTTCAGGGCAGTAATCCCTTTCCAAAACATTTCTTCATCAAAGTTTTCATTTGGTGCATGTAAATTACTATCTGGTAAGATAAACCCGGTTAAGATTACTGGCTTTTTAAGTTTTCTTTGAATAATCTCTGCTACAGGTATGCTCCCTCCTTCTCTCATAAAAACAGTTTCCCGGCTAAACTGGTCTGAAAGAATAGCAGCTGTCTTCTGAAGGAATGGAACTTCAACAGAACAATAAAAAGGATTATCGTATGAATACGTACTTATTTCATACTGAATACCTTTTGGGATATGTTGTTTGATAAATAACTTCACCAGTTTTTCTATTTTCCGGACATCCTGAAACTCAACTAATCTGCATGAAAATTTTGCAGTAACACTTTTGGGGATGACTGTCTTTGGGCCTTCTCCCGTATATCCACCTACTACTCCATGCACATCAAGTGATGGAAATATTTTTGGAGCAAGAAAAGAAGGGACTTTTCTCATGGTGGTTGCAGTAAAAGCTTGCATCTCCTTTTGAAACTCCTGGTCCGAAATAGATCCCTTTTCTAAAAGATCCATTTCCTTTTTACTTACGTTTCGAACTTCATCATAGAAACCTGGTATCAGTACCTCACCAGTTTTAGTATCTTTCATCTGAGTAAATAAGGTAGAAATGAGCTGAATTGGATTAAGTGCTGCATTTCCGTACACTCCAGAATGCAGGTCACTATTCCCGGTTTTGAGTTCTATCTCAAAATATACCAGGCCACGTAAAGCGTATATAATTTGTGGAATATGCTTCGCGTACATACCAACATCAGTTACAAAGAACACATCCACTGTTGAGAGCGTATCTGCAAACTGTTCTACAAACCCTTCAAGCCGCTCACTCCCTATCTCTTCTTCACCTTCTATAAAGAAAATAATATTATTTTTGAGGCTACGGGAAGCTATAAGCTCTTCTACGGCAACTATATTCTGCATAATATGTCCTTTGTTATCTGCAACACCTCGGCCAATAAGCTTGCCATTCTTTCTTGTAAGTTCATATGGGTTACTATTCCATTCTCCTACTGGTTCTTCATGTTGTACATCATAGTGTCCATAGATACCAATAGTTTTTTGAGCTTGAGGTACGTTTAGGATACCTAGAATAAGTGGAGGTTTATCTTTATCTTGTGTAACATGGACCTCACACCCCATCTTTGTAAGCTTCTCTTTGAGAAAAGTTACTGCCTTGTTCATTTCGTTAAATCTGGAAGAATCGGCAGAAACGGACTGAATGGAGATAAACTGGGAGAGATCCTGGAGAACCTGCTTCTTATTCATGAGGTTATTGTAGCACACGTTTATGCTACAATAACAGCATGCAGGTAATTCCAACTCTCCTAACCACAACCAACACAGAATTTGTCGCACAGATTAACCTCTTTCAACGACATTACTCTCGTATTCAGCTTGATATCGGAGATGGTCATTTAGTTCCTAATACTACTGTACAGATTGATGAGATGATAAAGCTAATTGAGGGGAAGCAAGTTACACTTTTTCCTTCTGTCGAGTTTGATTTTCACCTTATGGTACATGATTTTGAAAAAGAACTTCAGAAAATTAAAAAAATACAAAATTTAGGAGTAAAAATAAATACAGTTCTCATAAATGCCAGTCTTCACCCAAATATTTTACAATTAGTAAACAAATATCAATTTGCTATAGGGTTAGATATATTTCCAGAGCTGAGCCAAGTAGAAATAGCACGTCAATATGATCTAAAAATAATCCCTACTATTCAGGTAATGACAGTCAATCCTGGATTCCAGGGATCACCTTTTCTGGAAGATATGCTCTCAAAAATAGAACACCTCAGAGTAGAAAACTATAAGGGTGTTATTATGATCGATGGAGGTGTGAATGATGTAACAATTCCATTAATAAAAAGTAAGAAATACACACCGGATTTTTTGTGTATCGGAAGTTACTTAACGAAAGCAGGTGACCAATTCGAAAGACGAGTTGAAGAACTTAATAATTTGTAAGGCATTCTTCTTTTAGTTTAAAGAACGTTCCTTCCTGAATTGATTCTCGAATACGCTTCATGAGATCTGAAAAGAACCAGATATTATGCGACGAAGCATAAAAGGTAGCTTTGGGATCCCGCTTTACAAATAGTTGCCATAGATCTTTATACGTTACGTTATCTCGACAGGCAAAGCAGTAACAAGTTGGATCAAGTACTTCGTTTACTGATTTCATTTTGCGAAGAGACAAACGACCTTGGGAGGTATAAAGGACACGATGACGAGCTTCGCGGGTGGGGATAACACAATCAAATAAGTCTATTCCGCGCTCAACTCCTTCGAAAATATCTTTTACAGAACCAATACCAAGCAAGTGACGAGGTTTCCCGTCTGGCATACGTGGCATGATCCACTCGAGTATCTGGTACATATCCTCTTTTGTCTTTCCTAAGCTTCCTCCTATCCCAAACCCTGGGACATCTTTTGAACCGATAATCTGCGCTGCTTCTTTTCGCAAATCCTCATAAGCTCCACCCTGCACAATAGCAAACAATGCTTGCTTACTTGCATGATCTCTATGTGCTTCAATACAGCGATCAAGCCAGGCATAGGTCCGCTTCAGTGCTTCTGTTGTATAGGACTTTGAGTTCAAAGGAGAAGTACATTCATCAAAGGCAAACATTACATCTGCTCCAATCTTATGCTGAATATCCATAGATTTTTCGGGATTTAAATGAATCTTTTTATTATCAAATTCAAAGGTCACGCCATCATCATCAATGACTACTGGGTTATCTTGATCATGATCCTGTACTTCTTTCCCTGGGAACATACCACCTATCTTACCCACTTGATGAGCCTTTCCAAAGCCCAAAGAGAATACCTGAAACCCACCACTATCGGAAGCTATGGTTCGGTCTTTTAGATCCATATATGCATGAATTCCATTTACGTTATCTATTCGTTCAAGGATCGTGGCGTCACCTTCTGCACCTCTTGGTTTCTTGGTACTTATATGAAAGGTATTTACAATAACATACTTACAGGGAAGTTCTTTCCAGTACTCTTTTGGTATTGCCTTGAACTCACCTTCTGTAGCAACAATCGCAAGCTCAGGTGTTTCAAGGTTATGGAAGTTTGTCTGAAACGTACCGGTTCGCGCAAAGGTATTTTTGAGTTTAGATTCAATATTGAAAGAGAACATAAGGGTATATTATAGCATTGTTCATTTCATAGAAGTCCTTTATGAGTTACACCTTTACAACCTCTTTTGGAGATAACCGGAACAACCCTTCGTCTTTTCTACGCTGATCTAAGTAATGTGCAGTAAATCCAACTGACCTGGATAACACAAAGAAGGCATTAAAGAACTCAACATCAATAAGCTCTTGGAGCTCAGCCAGCGATAGTTTTTCCTTTTCCTGAAGCAAGTCCAGGAGGACAGCTGCTATGGCACCATCCACATTGAGGATGAGATTACCTTTTTTGGCTGTAGTAACTCTCTGAACCCCAAGAGCAAAATTGGTATAGCGTTGTTGTTTTAGATTTTTTGTAAATGTGAGAATTTCCTGGACTCGTGGATCCGGAAAATCGACTCTATACTTGCGATGACCAATACCAGCAATCCGTTTCTTTTGAGAAGCAATCCGTTCAACATACTCAAATGGCTCAATTCCTTCATTTACTCCTTCAAGCCAGTGCTGAGCAGCCTGATTAATGGCACCACCAAACCGAGGTCCGATGGTAAGCAGTCCACTGACAAGAGAGGAGACTAAGTCTTTTCCTGCACGAGCTGCAATCATGGTATTAACTGCACCTGAAACATACGGGCCATGGTCGACAAGTAACTTCATAATAAACTCTGTTGCCTCAGCAAACTCTTTTGACTTTACCTTTTGCCCAAGTAACATAGATCCAACAATATAGCCATATGACCTGTTATTGGCAAGTGACAACAGGTCTTCTCCAACTACTTCTACCTTATCATCTGTATCTGTAGATATCGAATTGAGGAAGAAAGCTGGTGTGCGTGAACTCAGTTGTGACAACATGTTGCGTATTTCAGTATCATCTTTTTCTTTTGTTGAAGGGATCTTCTCAATGAGAGTTATAAACTTGGTGAAAGAATTAGTTGCACTAACACCCACTGCTTTAAGAGCTTTGGTTTTAGCTTGTGCAGTTTCTTCGCCTCTAGAGGCCATTGCTTTAGCATGACCAAACTGAGGTGGTGTCTCGAACATCTCAGAAATTGTTCCTGCAATATAAGCAATTACTTTTTTCTTGATCTTACCTTTTTGGATCATATCGGCAAGCTCATATTCATCATACCCACCAAGCTCACCAAAATAAATTATATATTCCGTACTCTTATCTTGTTCTGCTGCAAGAAATGCTTCAAGAGGAGTACATACCGGGAAACGATCACCACCAAACGAAAGAGAGAAGGAGAGCCGTTTACCCAACCTGTTGACCATACTGATAAGCTCATTAGTCATACCACCAGAAGAAGAGAAGACTGCGACATTCCCAGATTCAAATAATCGTGAATCGGCCAGTTGTGCTGACTGTGTGCCACCAATCGCACCCAACTTTAGATCGCCAGGAAGAAGCAGACCTACCGATGCTGGGCCAATAATAAAAATATCTTTCTCTTGAGCTTTTCGGTACATTTCAAGCGAATGCTTCTCTGGAACATTCTCAGCAAAGAGCGTACCACCTTGAAGAGAGGGTAGCGCATCTAGTGCTTCTAGAGTAGATAGCATAGTACGTCGTCCGGAGTTTAGATTAATAAAAAGAGTAATCTGTTTTTTTAAAGCTGGAGGAACTTCTGCAAGAGAGGAGTATACCGGGATAAGTGTGTCATGAGTTCCCCAAAAGAGACGTAGATATTTTCTTCCAGTTGCAATGATCGCTTTTACAGATGGTGATGTTTTTCCAGAAATATAGTCAAAGTCAAGCATTGACTGGAGGATAGCAGGGTGGGATCCAAGTGCGATGATATTGTGTTCTGTTTTTCTTAAAATATTTAGGTTTAACATGACATTTATTGCGGTAACTGCTTAACTGCCTGCCGTATGATCTCATGCAAGGGGAGAGTGGGGCCTTCTACTGCACCAAACATGCCATTTGCTTTGGTCCACTCCTCCATCATAGCAAGCCCATTTTCCTGGAACGGTCCCCCACGGCGTACAAAAATTTTTATTTGCTTTTTTTTCAGATTTTTTTTCTCTTCTTCAAGTGCTTTTATGATGCCTTTGAAGGTTATCCGGATATCGGTAAAATTTGCTACTCCCCCACCAACAATTAACATTAAACGACGTCTATTACTCTTCATCATAAGGGCTAAAACGGCCTTAGTATAGAGGTACGTCTCTTCGGCATTTGGATTGCCAGAATACTCTCCATAGTTCCCTAGTTCACTCCCAAAACCGAGATTATAAACCTCATCTGCCATCGTTACGCTCGCTCCCCCACCACTCAGAAGAACCCAAATCGAACCATCTGGATTTAAAAGTGAAAGGGATAATGCGGCTTGACTTTTTTTATTCAAAGCTGCAACTTGTTGCTCCTCTTCAGACGAGTATTGCTCTCCTACTATGTCTTCTTCTGCCCAGACATTCATTACAAAAAATTGTGCTGTGCTATCTACTTCTACAGCTAAGTCCAATATGGATATGTGATCTTTCATAATAACTAATGGATTTATCTCCAAAAATGAAACAAAATATTTCTCGAAGAATTCCCGAATTCCATCTATAACTTTTACATTAACACCCAATTCGTCTGAAACGTTACCCATGACTGTCATATAGTGCTTTTCATCTTTTACACTATCAAGGTAACCCAATGGCAAGACTGCTGTTTTGATCTCCTCTGCATGTTCTTCAACCTCAATCCCACCTTTTCGGGAGTATGAAAACACTATACCTCCCCGGGTTCGTTCCAATGCTATATAGTACTCTTGGTCTTCTGTATGTGGAACCATCTCTTCAATGATAAAGCGATCATATCCTTTTTTACTTAATTTCTCTATTGCTGAAGGAATATCCTCTTTTACGACATTCAACATAACAAGACCTTTCTTCATCCGCTTCTTGATTCCCTGATCGACCTTAACTACATACTTTATATTCTTTTTTAGAGACTTCAGTTTTGAGGTGTCAGATGATGTAACATGAATACCACTGTAAGGAAGTTTGAGTTCTTTGAATAAGAGAGATTTAGCCTGGTGTTCTGTAAGTTTAACTCGTGCCATATATAAGCTAACTAGGTAGTCGTATCATACCACAAAAACCGGTCAAAGAGTACTGATTTTCTTAAAAAGGAAGGAAACGTTTTAAATGATCTGAGCTCGAAAAAAGCCTTCCAATATCATCAAATCTAAAGGCTCCGTCTCCTGTAGCATCAAATGGGAGCATACGCTCAAATTTAATATGATTATTATCTTCTTCAAACTCAACATATGTCTGACGAGGCAGGTAACCATCTTTTAAAATCACTACTCTGTATCTTCTCCCTAAAGCAATGTTCTCTACCTTCTCGATATGTCCTTTCCCATTTTGTATGTCTACATTCTTCACCTTAAATACGAGCTGTTCGTATTCATCAAAGAACTGAAGTTCTACACCTGTAAAGTTTTGAGGAATCTTTGGAAATAATGAGACAGTAAAATCTAAAGATGGTAGTGGCACTACCATAAATTTCCATGGACCACTTCGTAGGATCTCTTCTTCACCTTTATACAGAATAAACTGTGTCTCTGTTTCTCCCAACTCACTTAATGTGGTGATATATACATCAATAAGCCGTTCATCAAATGGTTTTACCTGCCCCATTGAGGAAATGAGATACCGTGTTTGCGGTATACCTTCTATCTTCAGAGAATACTCTTCTTGGCTCCAGATAGCCTGACCTTCATTATGCAGCTCTATTTGAAAGTGATAAGTCGAACTTTCCACAATCTCGTTTGGTAGATCTAAAACAAATCTCCCTTTCTGTTGTATCTCAGGCTCGCCCTTGTCTTTAGGTAAGCTTTTCACAAGTTCAAACTCTGGATATACACCTACATTCTGCGGCTTAATCCAGGAAAATTGTAAGAATGGTTCAGTCTGATAATTGAGGATAAAAGGAGTTACTGCTTTTACTCTTTCGTCTGGAAGCCACACATTATTGAAAGCGATGCGAAAATTCTCAGCTACCGCCTCTCTAGAAAGCGCTGAACCATTCCACCCTGTTTCTGTAATAAATACAGGTAACTCCTTCACACCAAGTGAACGCAAGAGCTCCAACTCCCATCCGTATCCACGAACAGACCTTCTCCCGGTATCGAAAGGTGAACCGACAAACCCAGGGTTTGGATATGAATGAGAAGCCAAAGCATCAAAATACATATTAAAGTCCTCAACTCCTATCTCATTGATCACCTCTTCAAAAAAAATACCTGCATCTTCATAGTTTGGTCTACTTGATGGCGCAGCAAGATCAAGCCCCCCCATCATCACTATGTAGTCTCCTTCCGACTCTTTTAAAGCTTTTGCAAAACTTTCATTCACCTGGGCAAAAGAAACAGAATCCACCTCTCCTCCCCATTCAGTGGCATGGTTTGGCTCATTGAACAAAATAATGTAACGATTCTCAACGACCCAGTTGAGTTTGTTTAAAAAAGATACCCAATCTTTAGCTTCTTCCTTGCTGGGACGTCTCCAGTTGCTATTTTCGGGTTGTGTAGCTAAACGAATGATGGGAATAAGTTTACGTTCTCGGAGCTTATCCATTATTCCCTGCCACTTATTAACATCTCGATCGTTTTCCTGAATCACCAAAGTAATATATCCCCACTCACCACCACTGGAGTTAACCAGCTCATCTGCCCGATCAAGATCTTCATCATGAGGTTGAGCTAAGTGAATACCGAATTTATTGTTGGGATTACCTTCCTGGGCTAAAACATTTATGGGAAGAAATAGCAAGCATAGAATCAAGACAATATATCTCATATACGTATTTTACTATATAGCAAAAGAGCAAGGCAGGTGGTGTGGGGCAGTTGCTTGGGCAGAATCTGGAACGAGACTGTATGGTTACCTTTACACTTTCGGTAACACTATACTCTTCTGATGTGAATACATCCCTGATAAGTCCTTATATGTCTTCTCCGGCTCTTCATCAGATTCAAAAAACAGAATTTCTGCAATTCCTTCATTTGCATAGATCTTAGCTGGCAGCGGAGTAGTATTAGATATTTCAATAATAAGATACCCTTCCCACTCTGGCTGAAGAGGTGTTACATTTACAATGATCCCACAACGAGCATATGTAGACTTCCCTATACAAAGCCCAAGCACATTCTTAGGAATGCGGAGATATTCAACACTTCTGGTGAGGGCAAATGAGTTGGGAGGAATCAAAATATGTCCTTTCCCTTTTATATCTACAAAAGACCTCTCATCAAACTTCTTTGGATCTACCACGGCTGAGTGAACATTAGTAAATACTTTAAATTCATCAGCAACTCGTAAGTCATAACCATAAGAAGATAAGCCATACGAAACTTTACCATTCTTAACTGTATCTGCCTCGAATGGTTCAATCATCTTATGCTTTTTGACCTGTTCTTTAATCCACCTATCAGACTTAATTGACATGGATATTATTATAAAGGCTCATGCACAAAAAGCCAAAGTAATTTAATGGAGTACGTAACGTTTCGTTGTTGTATGACGAGGCATTATGTGATGCCATCGGGAATATGCTTGTATAGTAACAAGTCCTACTACTCCCGCAAAACCGACTGCCAACAAAACTCCACCAATGTTTGCAAACAGTCCAGGCATTTTGGTAACATTCATAACAGTACCCTGTGAATCCACATTCATTCTGACCATATCGCCTCTTTTCAGATTATCTATTGAGAGAATTCGTCCATCCTGCTTTAAAATTGCATTTTCTGATAATGTAAAGTTTCTTTCTCCACGAAGGGTTTGTACCGAAATTGTATTATCAGAGACAGAAAGGGCAATCCCATTAGAGCTGGAAATATCTTCAACTGTAACCACAGGTTCTTGCCCGCTTTGTCGAAAACTATCTTCTCCTTGCACTAAGGAATCATTAACAAATGGGGCTCCTCCTTGTCCTTGCAAATTTTCAGGTACTCCTCCCGCACGTGCAGGTACTGTGGCCAAGAGAAAGGCTATAAATAGAAAGAAAAACACACTAACAGGATTATTCAAGATACGATAAGCGAAATTTTTCATATGTCTCTATACTACGTAACAGGTTTGAAAATCCATTAAGAAGAAAATATATATACTGTAAGAAAACTACCCCAAACTGTTTCGAAGAATACCTGCCTCTTGAATAAGTTCTGATACTCCTTTTCTCTCTTGAATTCTCATATATATTTCTTTTGTCAGTTTTTGATGATTGATAAACCTCTCTTCTGTAAATTCATCATACTGAAGATACTTATCTATATAGGAAACATCTTCAAGGACCTCACTCACCCCAGAAAATGTCTTTGACATTTCTTCTAAAAGACCTATATTAAGGAATTTACGAGCGAACAATAAATCTGAACGTATATTTTTATAATACCTTTCCAGTAGCTCTATCTTATTTTGCTCAATTATACGTTTTAACCCTCGTCCGGTACCAATTAACTCTGGAGGGATTCCAATTGAATAAAGAGACCCAGTGAAGCTAATTGCTCGTGGCAGTTTTACAGAACCTATACCACGTGAGTATCCAAAGAGTCCTACATGCTGAACTCTCTCACGTCGTTTTGGCATATAACTAGCTATTTCGTTGATAAGAGGCGCTATCTTTTCAATCGTTGGTTTATAATACCGAGAAAATATCTGCATTATTTCAAATAGTTCTGTCTCTTCTGCACTTGGGATTATTTCTGATTCATTTTTCTGCAATTCTGATTCTAGCTTTTGCAAAGCCTCAACAACCCTATCTTTCGGGAAGTCGTAACGAAAGGCACTTTGGATGGTAGTAGTTCTAATTCCTTTATACTCATTAATAAATTTATCTATGCGGAGTGGGTTAACTCCACCTCGAAAAGGAAGTGCTGCAGCTCCAATTATTGGATATAAAGGTATTTCTAACCTCTCTGAAAGTTTTTTATATCTGGATAAAGCGATCTTAATAGCAAGTACAGTAGGCACAATTCCAGCATTGAGGGCAGGGTCAGATCGGGCTACATAAGGCCTCATATATGTAGGTTTTGTCTTAAATTTCATTTCATGGGCTTCTATATATTGAAGTAAAATGTTGTCGGAGTTTGCAATAGTATCTACATCTTCAAAAAGTGGAATCAGTTCTATGTGCTTTATATCTTCAGTTTTATACTTTAGGAGCGGGTGCTTCAATGCTGACACCTCACGGAAGGCCTCCTGAATATCTATCATCTCCTTTGCCGTTTCCGTCATCGGGAGAATAACTTCAAATAAAGGATTCGTTCCAAGCCCTACTTGATTTGCTAAGCTAGAAGCTGCAAGGATTCCCATAAATGCTCTACCAAGCCGAAACTCTGTCTCTACTTTAGGGTTAGGTAGTCTAAAAGTAAGAAACTTTTCTTTACCCAGTGGACGTTCTTTAAAATAGTCATAATACTGGCCCAGTACTCGCTCTACCACTGCTTCATCTACTAACTTTCCTTCCCAATCCCATTTATACTCTGTGGCACCCAGTTCACTAAAGGAAAGATATAGTTCATAGGGCTCGTGCTGGGTACTTATGAAGGGAGAATCATGCCAATATGGCTTATTAGCATGATCAGGATGTTGAGTTACCATGGTAGCTGGTATTTTTCTAAAAGCAGCCATACCAAATTATACTCTTTTTTTACAAATGCAAGAGGATTATTTAAAATATAGCTATTATTGTACTGATACTTATGCTTTTTTTAACCAAACACTCATTATTATGTTAAAATATAGATATGATCTCTCATCGTGCATCTCAACTCCCCGTTTCCTCCGTACGAAAACTGTTACCATTAGCATATAAAGCAAAAGAACGAGGTGTACAGATATATCATCTCAATATTGGTGAACCAGATCTGCCATCACCTTCTGTGATGATAGATGCTTTACAACGGTGGACTCAAAATCCTATTTCATACGCACCGTCGGGTGGCACCAAAGAGTATATTAATGCTCTACTTGGGTATTATTCACAACTCGGTTTCTCTTATCTTAAACCAGAACAGCTTATTGGTACGATTGGTTCATCAGAAGCAATTTATATGGCACTCTTTTCTACCTGCAATCCTGGTGATGAAGTCTTAGTATTTGAACCTTTCTATAGTAGTTATGCCACATCTGCTAAGCTAGTAAATATTAAGCTCAACCCAGTTGAAACAACAGTCGGGATGGGCTTTCATCTACCTTCCAAACAAGTTATTGAGCGAGCTATAACAAGCAAAACAAAAGCGATTCTGTTTTCCAATCCGTGTAACCCAACTGGCACTGTTTACTCTAAAGATGAGATAGAGATGCTTGTAAAGATAGCAAAAGAGCATAATCTATTCCTTATTTCAGATGAAGTGTATAGAGAGTATCTTTTTGTAGACCGTCCTCATACATCTCTTCTTTCATATCTAAAAAAAATGCCAGAGCTTGGCGTTGTGGTTGATAGCCTCTCCAAACGGTATAACCTCTGTGGAAGCAGACTGGGCGTGTTTATCAGTATGAACCGTGAACTTCTAACCTCAGCTATGAGAATCGCAATGAGTCGCCTTTCTGGCGGGATCATTGACCAGCATATAGGTGCTCAACTAACCAAAGTCCCAGCAGATTATATCTCTCGTGTACAACAAGAATATAAAGAAAGACGTGATCTTATGTATGAGGGGTTGAAGGCCATTCCTGGTATCACAGTTGCCAAGCCAGAAGGAGCATTTTATATTATGGCAGGGCTCCCTGTTAAAAACAGTGAACAATTTTGTATATGGCTTTTAGAGACATACAGAAACAATAACGAAACTGTTATGCTTGCACCTGGTAACGGATTTTATGCTACTCCCGAAAAAGGGAGACATAAAGTTCGGATTGCCTATGTTTTGCAAAAAGAAAAATTAAAAAGATCACTTGAGCTTTTGGCAGATGCACTCAAAAGATATTCTGACTAAATTCTACGGTGCACTACAAGCAACGTACCATCTGTAACTTTCACCTCCACTTCGCGATCCATAAATACGTTACTAATTCCACGTGTACTTCCAAATGGCAGATTTTCCTGTTGTAACGGATAATATAAACCATGCGTCGAAATTCGCCCACAGTTGCCTTTTAACGGGATAAGAGATATCTCATCACCTTTTTTTCCATGAAGTTTTATATTGTTTCTGACAATGTACATTTGTGTATTTCCTTCAATCATTTTGCAAGGAACTTCTTTGGTCACTTCTGCAATATGAAAAATGTTAGAAAGCATATGATCTATTCTGTCTCCCAACAAACCCAGAATAATAAGCTCGTCAACTTTTTGATCCAAAGCGTACCGAATAGCAAGCTCAGCATCAGTGAAGTCTTTTTCTTTGGGGAACTGCTTCCATTCTGTATCTGTCTGCTGAAAATAGCTCTTCACTTCCGAAGTAATTGAATCCAGATCACCAATGATAATATGCGGATTAATTCCTTGTTTTAAAGCAAATTCTGCTGCTCCATCGGCACATATAATAATATCCTGTTGTTGGATGTGTTCTTTAATAGAGGGAACGGTCGATAAATTTCCATGAATAAAGATATAAGCTTTCTTCATGCTATATATTGTACCAAAGGCTTATTCACCTACATGTACCAGAGCAGTACTATCTGCTCCATATTTATTCAGTATTGCCTGCACATCAGGCTCTTTATCATGTTCAGAAGATACAGCGACTAATACTTCTCCACGGCCAATACGATCTTGATACATTTTCGCTGTCTCTTCTGAGATACCAGCATCAACTAAACCTCCTACAAGTCCACCTGTTAAGGCACCAAGTGCACCACCCGTAAGTCCCCAAGTCGCAGCAAGAGGTCCACCAATAATGAGAGGACCAACGCCCGGTATGACAACAGCCGAAAGACCAGCAATAATTCCGGCAAGTACTCCCATCGTGCCACCGACTACTGCCCCGACTCCTATGCCATCACCCGTTTCTTCCTTTATCTGATGGACATCCGGTTCGTCCTCATTTTCACGCTGTGCCACAAGTGAGATATCTTGAGTGTATCCCATCTGTTTTAATTCACTAACTGCATCTCCTGCCTTTTTGCTATCTGCAAAAAGAGCAAATGTAGTATGTTTCATAGAAAAAATATATCAATTAATAACGTGATCATCATTGTACGGATACGATGTAAAGAAAGATTAAACTAGGTGTCAGAAGAGTGTAATAAATTTAGATTGAAGGAGTTATGGTTGGCGTTACTTCTACGTACTCAATAACTTCTGCACCCTCTGACTCAAGTCGTTCCTGCTGAAACTGTTTTAAATATTCAAAATCTTTTTCTTCTTCTTGATCTTTAAGTTCCACATATTCAAGGAATATATTTTTCCCTGCTGGTACTACTTTTACTTTTTCAGGTTCTGTAATTGTTTTGGTTTCATAAGAGATCTCTAATTCACCTCTTTCATCATCTTTTACCCTTAAGACCGATCTAAGTTGCGCGGTAGTTTGGGAGAATAAAACGAATAATTGTTCCTCTTCTTCCATATCTGGATGAAGGACCTGATATCGATAACACTGCTCGTCCATACAATTAACTTCATTTACATAGGTATATACAGTTCGTTCATCTGTGAGAAGTGTACTAAGATCACTAAAAAAGGCTTCTGGATTAAAGGGTAATTCTTGCAAGGAATTTCCCACACGGTATCGTTCTTCCCGCCACCACTGATCATCTTTTGTATCCTTTACATATACATATCTTTCAGCAAAAATACTTTCTAAAATCGGCTCTTCTTGCTTGCTGATCTGCATAGATCTTAATTTGCCATTCTGAACCCAATTAATATGTAATTCTTGATTATCAGGGTTAATATGCAGGTAGGTACCAGTTGCATTCACCACATTATTCCTTTTGCTCTTATGGATAAACGAACATATACGTCTATCATCTTGTGGACAGGATGCCTGGGTATATCTTCTGACAAATATAACGCTCAAACCCACGATAGAAGCAAGAATAAGTAAATAAAATGCGAGCTTTTGTGAAGACATAGAATTACTATAATGATCTGTTCTATCAGTGTCAACTTCAATCCTTTGAAGTCACTCCCAAATCTAGTATACTGTTTTCATGTCTCATATGATTCGCGAATATACAAAGGACGATGTTGAAAGCGTTAAAGCTTGTATTGTAGAACTTCAGGAGTTTGAAAGGATGATAGATCCACATAGATTAAAAGGGATGGAGGTTGCTCAGAAATATCTAGAACACTTAGTTGAGATTGGTAATCAAAACCGAGGTAAGGTGTTTGTAGTTGAAATTAATGGTGATATCGTCGGCATGATATCTGTCTATATAGAAGAAGATAAAAAGCATTTTAGAAAAACACAAAAATTTGCACATATTTCTGACCTGATTGTTTTACCCGAGTACTCTAATAAGGGGATTAGTAAAGAATTACTCGAAAAGGCAGAAGAGTATGCAAAGTTAAAGCATGTCACGACAATTGAAACTGCTGTACTTGCAAAACATGCAGAAGGTATTGATAGCTTTCAAAGGAATGGCTATCATAATTTTGAAATTGTTCTCCGTAAACATCTGTCATAAATTACTCCAGCGGGCAAAAATAGAAGTAGGCAAATTGATTGAAGTATCTTTTTGTGAAATGTGTATCTCGCCACTTTCTATTCTTCCTGTATATTCTTTCATCATTTGAGAAAGTAAGTTTGATAAAGTCTGAGATGAAAACTCAACAGTGTACGTATTGAGCAATATAAAAGTTGGGTGAGAAGATATTATCTGCTTACATGCTTCGAGTAATGGCTGGATATCTTGCTCGAACTTCCAGACTTTTCCAGTTGCTGCCCGGCCAAACTTTGGTGGATCAATAATAATTGCATCATACTTTTTACCTCTTTTTATTTCTCTTTTTACAAATGTAGCAGCGTCATCCACAATCCACCGAACTGGTTTTGTATCAAGTTTGGAAAGTTGTGCATTTTCATGTGCCCAAGTGACTACTTCTTTTAAAGCATCCAAATGAGTTACCGATGCACCTTCAGCAAGTGCTGCCAAGGTACAGCCACCTGTATAGGCAAATAAATTGAGAATATTTAATGGACGCCCTGCCTGTTTAATCTGATCTTGGACCCACTCCCAATGTACAGCGCTTTCTGGAAAGATTCCAGTATGTTTAAAAAAAGTTGGTTTTATTCTAAAAGAAAGTTCATGCCACTTAATAACCTGCTCTTTCTTTATTTCTTTTTGAAAAAACCATTTACCCTCTTTATCATTAGTTCTTTGGTATAGCGCATCGGCTTTTTCCCACTCATTTGGCAATGATTTCTGCCATATTGCTTTTGGCTCTGGACGGATATATATATGCCGGCCAAACCTCTCCAGTTTTTCTCGATCACCAGAATCTATAAGTTCATAATCTTCCCAGCTTTTTAGTTGAATAATTTGTCTATACATACAATATAAAGGATACAAATAACGATCTTTCTCTTGGACCATCTAATTCTACTATAACAATCCGTTGCCAAGTGCCCAGTTGTAATGTGCCATCTTTCACTGGGACAAACACATCTGGTCCAATGAGAGAAGACATAATATGATCTGGTGCATGTTCTGGATTATGGGGATGTCTATAGTTGAGCTTTGGGGCAATTGCTTCAATGGCATCCAACATATCCAGGTCTGTTCCTGGGTCTAGATCTGCTGTGGTTATTGCAGCGGTTGTATGCTGTATAAAGACATGACATAACCCAGAGGAAAGTTCGTTATCATCGATGATTTTCTGAAGTTCAGGAGTGATATCTACAACTTGTGTCCTTCTCTTAGTTGTAACAATATGTTGATGATACATATATTTCTTGAATAACTTGTTGTTAATTCAGTATTATAGTGTAATTTCTGTTATATTTATCTTTATTACATCATATTAATATGGCAGAAGGCCCAACAGTACCAGAACTTGCTCCTCCAGTAATGAGACTTACCAGCAATGAATTAATAGAAAAACAGTTCAGTGCTTTGACGACTCCTTTAAGAAGTATAAATAATAGGTATGAGAATGAGATATTATCTCCTCATTTAGCAGAAATAAAGAAAACAGGATTATCTAACGAAGGTAAAAAGAATATAAAACCAAAACTTGAATCCTGGTTTCAGGGTGATGATGAAAACAGTTTTACAGGTTATCAAAAGACTGTTAGCTTACTACAAAAAGACCTCCCTTCACTACCTAGTATAAATCGTGGAAACAATATCTTATTTAAAATGAGAGAAGATGTTACAACTTCCGCGCATCAGATCTTGCTTGACCTCGGTGAGGAAGAAGACCAGACTGCAGAGGATAGTTCCTCTCTTACTCTACCTCTTTTAGAATGGCCACATCATATTATAGAAAGGACCGCAAGAAGAATATCGAATGAACCTCATAATGATTACTTTAAACCTTCAGCTGTTGGAGACTATCTAACAAGTATTCTTAACAAAATTTACCATCATAAAGGAACAATACAGTTTAATATTGCTCCCAGCCTTACCATGTATGGTGATAAACTTTTTTTTGAGGAAACAATGAGCGATCTTATTCAGACACTTTCTGAGCTAAAAGCTAATAATATTCAAGTAGATGCAAATGACCAAGACGGGAAAATGGTTTTAACTGTTAAAACCGATACAGTTGTCTTGCCTGATCATTTTATACAATCGACTACTTATACAGATCCTCGTGGAGAACACATTACAACACAAGAAGCATTTAATCCAAACCAAAAATCTCTTCCTGCTTTAGGAAGTAATCAAACCCGCCTTTCTTTGGCTCAATCGACTATTACTGATTATTTTAAAGGGACCATACAAGCAGTTAATAACCCTGCAGAAAAAACGAGTTCATTTCATATAGCTATGCCATCAGTAAATCCGCCAGCTTCTCCAAATGAATACATAGACACATTTGTTACATAATATGTCGGAGCGGCGGGACTTGAACCCGCGACCTTTGGACCCCCAGCCCAACGTTCTAGCCATCTGAACTACGCCCCGTGAAGCGATATAATTCTATCAAAAAAGCTTCATTAATCTATATTGAAATGTTACAATAGGTTCTTATGAAAAAACCTTCTCTTGTTGCGATATTTGCTCATCCAGATGATGAAGCATTTGGACCTGCTGGAACACTAGCACTTTATGCTAAAACACATGATATTTCTCTTATCTGTGTAACCCGAGGTCAATCAGGCGAGAATAATCATGATGGGGATCTTCTCAATATTGCAAAAATTAGGGAACAAGAACTTTGTGCATCTGCAAAAGTGCTCGGTGTAAAAAATGTATTCTTTCTCGATTTTATAGATGGACATTTGTCTAATCACCTCTATCATGATATTGCAGAAGCAATCAGTAAAATTATAGAAGGGATCAAACCAGAAATTCTCATGACATTTGAAGGGAGAGGCATCTCTGGTCATCTTGATCATATTGCCGTAACAATGATTACGAATTATGTGTTTGACAGGGCTGAATATGCAAAAACACTGATGCTTTTTACTATTTTGAAAGAAGAAAGCGATGGAATAACAGATTATTTTGTATATGTTCCCGAAGGACATAAAAAAAATGAAGTTGATCAAACGATTGATATCTCAAAAGTAGTTAATGTCAAAATACAAGCTCTGATGAAACATAAATCTCAAATAAAAGATGTCCAGCGTGTTCTTAAGCAACGCGAATCACTTCCAAAAGAAGAACATTTCATCATAAGAAAGAAATAGCCCTTTGTGGTAAAATATCAGTTGCAGAAGGGCTCGTAGTTCAGTTGGCTAGAACGTCTCGCTGGCAGCGAGAAGGTCAGGGGTTCAAGTCCCCTCGAGTCCACATTTTTGCATAACTGCTAGAGCGGTCCGATACATCTTCTTCTCTACCCTACCACAACTCAAGACACCTCTACATCTACTCTATAGTCAATTTTATTGACAACTCTGTCATGTTATTTACACAAAAATTCTGAAAAAATGTTTATTAATTACATAACAAAGCGATCGGTTGCTTATGTAAGGAACGATCGGCTGGCCAAGTGCACAGCAGGAGGAAGATATGGCGCAAAACTAATAAGGCTTTGCAAAGCCCCATTTCAATTCAAAACGCCTGGATCAATTTCCTGAGCTAGACGAAGATACTCTTCTGCTTTTATTTCATTTCCGGATTTTTCATACAGTAGATGAAGGGAATACAGAATATCTCGTGATTTAGGGTTTTCTTGTCGTAATAGCTCTAATTTCTCTATCAATGCTCTTCTATTATTTTCATCAGCATATACCTCTTTTTCCTTTACAGAAAAAAGTGTTCTAATTTCTGGTGAAAGTAACTGGAAATATGAAGCTGTACGTGACTGTTTTAAAAACTCTGTCATAGCTGAATCATTATTCCGCAACAACTCAAAATAGAGAGGTGATATAAGTTGAGAGAATAATATATTTGCAATGAGATAAAAGAATAATAATCCATATCCTACGGCAGCTGCAATATGCATAATAAATCTGTAATCAAACTTCTCGTTCTTTTTTGACATGATGATATTATAACGAGACAGTTCCAGATCTGCTACCTACTAGCTACAAATTCGTATCTTATGTATACTAAAACTATGAGCGATGATTTATCTCAATATCATGAACTGTACCTTCAAACTTCAAGAGATTTAATTAACAATATGAGAGCACAACTAAAGGTACTACAAGAAAACGTTTCTGATACTGTAGCCATCGATGAATTCCATCGCGCTGCACACTCACTAAAAAGTCAAAGTTTGGTCATGGGATATGCACAGCTTGGGACTGTAAATAGGTATTTGGAAGCTTTTTTCCTACAAATTAAAGAAAAAGAACTTCAATTAAATGAGCAGTATCTACAGATGGTTAATACTATTATTGCTCATATAGAACACGCACTTAATGATATTGATAAAAGTGAACATGAACCAGATTTGTCTGATGATATTAGAAAATTACAAGAACATACCAACATCACAAGTTAACAACCACCTATGAAATTGCTTATTGTAGAAGATGATGTGTTTTTTCAGAAATTTTATAAAAACCAGCTTGTCGAACAAGGATTTGAAGTTGATGTCGCAATGAATGGACAGGAAGGTTTGGAAAAAATCAAATCATTTCAGCCAAATGTGGTTCTCCTTGATATCATCATGCCCGTCAAAGATGGATTCGAAGTACTGGAGGCCATGGGGCAAGATGGTTCTATTAAGAATATTGCAGTTCTAGTCTTTTCTACATTAGGGCAAGAAAAAGATGTACAACGAGCAATGGAGCTAGGTGCCAAAGGTTATATTAATAAAAGCTTTTTTGACTTTAATGCACTAGTTGTAAAAATTAACGAAATTTCAAAATAATTACCTATGGTTATTCCAGATGAAGAGCTCAGAGATCTCCTTCTCAAAATGGGGATTCTTGATGAAAAAAAACTGGCAGAAGTACAAGAATATATTAAAAATGCTAGTGTTGACTTTACAGAAGCACTTCTTCAAAAAAATATTATTTCAGATGAGCAACTTGGTATTACTATTGCAAACTATCTCAAAATACCGTTTGTTACGCTCTCAAAAATATCTATCCCACAGGAGGTTTTTCATATTATCCCAGAAAAAATTGCCCGTAAACAAAAAGTCATTGCCTTTGGCCGTGACGACACTGGTATTAAAGTAGCCATGTCTGACCCAAGAAACAAGGATATCTTAGAATTTATTGGCCAGAAGACACAACAGAAAGTTATACCTCATTTAGCGACGGCTCGAGATATAAGCAACACATTCTATATTTTCAAAAAAGAACTTCAGAAAGCTTTTGATGAACTTGTCGGGCCAGCAAAAGGAGATAAATATCTAAAAGAAGCACCTGTTTCTAAAATAGTTGATCTGATCATTGAAACTGCATTTTTTGATAAAGTATCTGATATTCATATTGAGCCTCAGGAAGAGAATGCCTTAGTTCGGTACCGAATGGATGGTATGCTGCATGACATTCTTTATTATCCCAAAAACCTTCATGACCGCATTATTACAAGGCTCAAAGTACTGTCACACCTCCGAACAGATGAACATTTAGCCCCACAAGACGGTAAAGTTCGTTTTGAGATTGAAGAGAGTTATTTAGATCTGCGTGTGTCTATTATCCCGATAGTTGAAGGAGAAAAATGTGTAATGCGTTTACTTTCTGCGCATAATAGATCTATCACACTTACTGATCTTGGCATGAGCGACAAAGATTTAGAAAAGGTCAGTAAAGCATACACTAAATCATATGGAATGATCCTCTCCACCGGACCAACTGGTTCTGGTAAGTCTACTTCTATCTATGCAATCCTAAAAGTACTTAATACAAGAGCAAAAAACATTACCACTATTGAAGATCCTGTTGAGTACCGTATTAAAGGAGTAAACCAGATTCAGGTCAATCCTAAAACCAACTTAACTTTTGCGAGTGGATTACGATCTATTTTGAGACAAGATCCAAATATTATTTTTGTTGGTGAAATCCGTGATTCAGAAACAGCTGGTATTGCAGTAAATGCAGCACTCACAGGCCATTTAGTCGTATCAACTCTTCACACCAATGATGCCGCAACAGCGCTGCCAAGATTAGTTGATATGAAGATTGAGCCCTTCTTGGTCGCTTCAACTGTCAATGTTATTATTGCCCAGCGTTTAGTACGAAAAATCTGTGAAATGTGTAAAACTTCAATGGATATAAATCCAGAAGAGCTTTCAAAAAATATTTCCGCAGAATATATAAAGAAATATTTTGGAAGTAAATCAAAAGCACGTGTTTATGTAGGTGCCGGTTGTAAAATTTGCCATAATACTGGTTATTTTGGACGTTTAGGTGTTTTTGAAGTTTTAGAAGTAACAAAATCCATTCGTGAACTTATCATGCAGAAATCCGATTCTGATGTCATTATCAAACAAGCCCGTGCTGAAGGTATGACCTCCATGCTCGAAGATGGACTTATGAAAGTTGCAGAAGGATCAACCACACTTCAGGAGGTACTGAGAGTTACAAAAGTTGAATCCCTATGAAAACTGAGAATATTACTCTTTCATATAATGATAAGATTGCCTTACTTGGGAACTTTTCTACAATGCTAGCTGCAGGTATTTCTATCCTTGAATCGGTGGATTCACTACTTGAGGATGCAAAAGGAAACCAAAGAAAAGTACTCCAAGCTTTACGTGAAGATTTAGTGCAAGGGAAACATGTATATGTCTGCTTTTCCAAATTTCCTCAGGTTTTTGATAAAGTAACAGTTAATATTATTAAAGCTTCAGAAGAGGCAGGCACTCTTGATGTTACACTTCTAGATATTAAAAATCACCTTCAAAAAGAGATGGAGTTTTTAGATAAAGTCCGTTCTGCCATGATTTATCCTGTTATGATTTTTATTGTATTTATTGCTGTTATGCTTGGTATTCTGATTTTTGTAATACCTCGAATGGCTTCTGTCTTTACTCGTATGAAAGTTGAGCTTCCGTTACCAACAAAAATAATGATTACCATGTCAAACTTTATCTTGAATAATTATATTGCACTTATAATTGGAATAATCGCCTTCATTGGACTTATGATAGTACTTTATAGAAAAAAAAGAGGGTTGGTGTTAGGTATTTTTTTCTCCCTGCCACTTATTTCTGACCTGGTACGCCAGATGGATATAACACGCTTTGCACAAAGCATGTCACTTTTACTTCGATCAGGTCTTACCATTACTCAAGCTCTGGAACTCTGCCAGGAAATCGTTTGGAGACGTGATGTCTCGCTTCTTATTAAACATACTCATACTGTTGTTATGTCTGGGAAACGAGTATCAGAAGGATTACGCAATGGGAAAGGCATTTTTCCAGTCATTTTAATCAAAATCGTTGAAGCCGGTGAAAAAACAGGTTCTTTAGATAAGTCGTTACACGATATTGGTGAATACATGGATTACCAAGTAAGTAGAACGTTAGCAACACTCACTTCTCTCTTAGAACCGGTAATGCTCATCTTTATTGGAGTTGTAGTAGGAGGGATGATGATGTCAATTATTGCGCCAATTTATGGAATGATAGGACAGATTAACAATAGATAACTTTATGTATTTAATGAATTCCTATGCAAAAAGGTTTTACGCTCGTCGAAGTAATAGTAGTTATGGCAATTGTTTCTACATTATTTGCAATTAGTATTGTGAGCTTAAACACATTTCAACAAAATACCTTCCAGAATACCTCTGAGGATGTTTTTATATCTGACTTAAAACTGCAACAACTTAAATCAATGACCGGAGATAATAATTCGACTTCAAGTTTTGAACCTTTCGGTATTCATTTCGAAGCAAACAGCTATACATTATTCCGAGGAGACACATACTCTGCTTCTGACCCTGAAAATTTTACCGTTGTTCTCAATCCTAACTTAACTTTTTCTGAGGTTGAATTCAGTAATTCTCAAATCATCTTTGAAGCAAATAGTGGTGAGATCGCTCATTTTACCCCAGGGAATAACACAATTACGATTAATAATAGTGTTACAGGAACAGATGCAGTTATTACCTTAAACAGATATGGCGTTATTACGCAACTTGAATAATATGCAAAAAGGTCAATCACTTATAGAAATACTTATCGTCATTATGCTGCTTGCAGTTCTTATACCTCCTCTTTTTATGGTGATCATGTCTTCTCGTGATGGCAAACTACAACAAGCAAAACGGCTTGAGGCAACTTCAGTTCTTAAAGAAACACAAGAAGCGTTACGTATTATTCGAGAAAGTGGATGGTCCTCGATCGCGACAAATGGAACCTATCATCCAAGATTGGTTGGCTCGACATGGAATTTAAGTTCAGGAACAGAAGTCAGTAACGGCATTATGAGAAGTGTACAAATTTTTGATGTATATCGAAATAATAATCAGATTGTAGAGTCCGGTGGCACTCTTGATCCTTCCACAAAACGAATAGAGATAACAGTATCTTGGAATGAACCTATTCCTTCTACAATCTCTTCCAGCATGTATTTAACACGGTATTTAGAAAACGGAGCATATCTTCAAACAACTGCAGCTGAGTTTCAAACGGGAACCCTTTCCAATCTCCAGGTGACTACGGATGGAGATGGTGAACTAAAACTATCAGATAATACAAAAGGACAGTGGTGTGCTCCTCAACTTGCGCCTGTGACTATTGATTTACCAGGTCAACCAATTGCGGTTGATGCAACCGAAGGACATGTGTATGCAGCAACAGGTGCTACTGCCCAGGCTAGCACTGAATCATTTGCACATGTTCTGGTATCTAATACTGATCCACCTGGGTTTACCTTACATGGTAAATTTAGGGGTTACAAAACGTATGATGTTGTAGGAGATCCCAATTATGCATATATTTCAACTTCACATGATTCAAAGGAAGTAGTTATTATTAATCTAAATCAGTATTCTGACCCCACAAACAAAATTTACCAAGAAGCAGGTTACTTTAACACCACTTACACATTTTGGTTTTGGGAGCAAAATGATACAAATGACGCGCAATCTATTTATGTACACAATAATCGAGGTTATGTTACAGCAAATAATTATTTATATGTCTTTGACCTCAGCAGTAAATCAGGCTCGCGTCCACAGATTGGTAGTAGAATTCAGATTGCAAATTCAGGAGATCAGGCAAATGAAATTCATGTGCGTGAAATTAACGGGAATGTATATGCTTTTGTCGCTGTTGAAGGAGGTACCGTGGAAGAAATGAAGATTGTGAATGTTACCAATCACAATAATTCTTCCCAATGGCGTGTTGTAAGTGGTATTAATATTGAACCTAATAACTGTAGTACTCTGGAATCTGGTCAGGCAGTGTTTGTCAATCCAGATGGGACACGAGCTTACCTTTCTTCTGTGAATGACACTTCATTCAAAGAATTTTTTATTATCAATACCAGTAATAAATCAAGTCTCTCACTTATGGGAGGGTTCGCCACAAATCCTCCCTGCACAAATGGTGGAGGTTACGAAGCTGGTGGGATGAATCCAGAGCAATCCGTTGTTGTTTCTCTTGCAGAAAATCGAGCTATTATTGTTGGGACAGATGCACCCGGAGGGGCAAACACCGAAGAGTACCAAGTCCTTGATATCAGCAATGAAGCTGCACCTTTTAAATGTGGTGGTATGCAGTTTGACCAAGGCATTTATGGTATTGCTGCGGTTAAAGAAACAGATGGCGATACATATGCATACTTAATTACGGGAGATTTGTCTAATGAATTAAAAGTAGTCCAAGGTGGTCCCGACGGGGCTTATGTTGAAGCTGGAATGTATGAATCGGCTACCTTTGATGCAGGATATTCAACCATTATGAATTACTTTGATCCAGATTTTATACAACCTGCCAACACCTTTATACAGTTTCAAGTTGCTATTGCCGACCCAGTCGGTGGAAGTTGTAATGGTGTTTCCTTCAACTTTACTGGACCAGATGGAACTGCAAATACCTACTATACAGCAAACGATATGATCGCACTGCAAGATGATGGCACCGGATATGAAAATCCTGGCAGATGCTTCAGATATCGAGCATTTCTTTCTACTGTAGATTACAACCAAACACCTGTACTTGAACAAGTAATAGTTAATTACTCACCATAATGAAACATAATAAAAATGGCTTCACCCTCATTGAACTCATTCTATTTTTAGGATTATTTACTATCCTTCTTGGTGTGTTAACAAATCTTTTCTCAGTTATTATCGATACCCAATCTGAAGTTCAGTCTACTTCTGCGGTTGAAACAGATAGTAAGTTTATTACAACCCGCCTTATGCATGATATACAAAGGGCAGAAAGTATTGATATGCCAGCCTCAATTGGGGCTCAATCTTCTACCCTACGACTTACTATAGAAGGTGAGGAATACACATATGCAATATCAAATGGAAATCTACAGATAAGTGTAGATACCTCAACTGATATGTTAAATAGTGTTTATACTGAAGTCTCATCCATTTCCTTTCAACGGTTTGGGAACATTGGAGGGAAGCATGCAGTGCAGCTCACCATGACGATAGAAAGTAGAGATAGTACAGCTGCTGGACAGGAAAGCAAAACAGTAGAAACAATGATTGGACTCAGATAATTATGAAAAAAAATACTATTTTTAACCAAAATGGTCAGACACTCGTAACACTACTCGTTTTTAGTGTTATTGCATTAACTGTAGCAACAGCTGCTGTTTCTATTATGCTAAATGTATCACATGCAACAAACAGAGTAGAAGGAAATATAACAGCGTCCCAAGTTGCTGAAAGCGGTATTGAAAATGCCCTCTTGCGTTTACTACGCAATCCTAGCTATACTGGAGAAACGCTTCAAGTTGGGGATGGAACTGTAGTAATAACTGTTACTGGCAGTAATCCAAAAACAGTAACAGCAATTGGAACACTCTATTCTCATACCAAAACCGTTGAAGCAACGGTAACTTTTACCAACGGTATTATGTCTGTTACCTCGTGGCAAGAGATATAATGAAATATATCTATGAAAAGTATTATCTATATCGATCGGAATAATCTGTACTTCTATGGAGGTAATGTACATGCACCTCTTACTCTTCCTTTTCAACCAGCCGTTGTTCGTGATATTGAAGTCATCAATGCTGAAGTACTCGAAAAACAAATTGGTGATTTTATAAAAAATAATAAAATTGAACCAACAGAAAGTGGTATCGTTATTGCTCATCAAAGTTCATTTATTAAAGTTATTCCTCCTAAAACTCCACCCGATCAGGTAGAACAGCAGCGAAAACAGTTTGTAGAGAATGTTCCTTTTGAAGACATTCTTACAAAGGAATTTACATCCGAGAAAGGAATTAAAATTATTACAACTAATAAAGAATTAGCTTACTTAATACGAGATATTTTTAATAAAAATCATTTTACCGTTGAATTTATTGCTCCTTCTGCAGCTTTATATCCTGATGGTGATGTAACTTTTAATGCAACAGCTGCACAACAGATATTGAACAAAGCTTCCATGCTAAAACAACAAAGTTTTGATTTAAAGGATAGAGATATTCCCATTACAGATACGTTTGAAGAAGGGTTTGTCAAACAAAAAAAGAATGCCAGTTTATATTATATGATTCCTGTATTTATTATTCTTATAGGTGTGTTGCTATGGCTCATGATAGGAAGAGGAAATAAAAAGTCTGATGCACAATCTAATACTCCAACTCCCACCATAGTTTCAGTGAGAAATAATGTTACTTCCACTCCCTCTCCCCAGGCACAAACCTCTGCTTCACCTTCAGCTACACTTCTTGAAAAAGATTCAATTTCTATCCAAGTTCTCAATGGCTCAGGCATTGCCGGACAAGCAGATAACGTACGAGCAGCTCTTGTTGAGGAAGGATATACCGATATCATCACAGGAAATGCACCTACCATACAATCTTCTCGATCACTTATTGTATATAAATCACGTGTTCCCGATGCTCAGATTCAAGAAATTGTCGATATTCTTTCTGAAATTATTGGAGAAGTAACAACCCAAGTTAATGAAGAGATTGAATATGATATAAGGATTACGACATCCGCTAATCAAACTAACCAGAATCCTTCTCCTACACCATAATGCTACACATGCAATACGTATAATTAGTGGCTACGTAACATATGTTTATACCTTGACATTGTTCTCAATTTTATCTATTCTGAATTTATACATTAATAATTTAATTAAGTTTCCTATGAGAAATAGAAAAGGGTTCACCCTTATCGAGTTGCTAGTTGTGATCGGTATTCTTGCTGTTCTTTTGGCAATCACTCTTATTGCTGTCAATCCTGCAGAAAATATTGAAGATGCAGAAGATACACAAAGAAGAAGTGATGCAACACAGATCTTAAACGCTGTAAGTCAGTATATTGTTGATAATAATGGAAATGTTCCAACAGGTGTTACCGGTACCGCAGCACAAATTGGTGATGGTTCTGGAATGGTAGATATCTGTGGAGATCTCGTCCCAACCTATATTGCTGCAATTCCACAAGATCCAGATATTGGTGGCAATGGAATTGATGAAACAGAATGTACAGCAGGTACATACACCACAGGTTATAACATTAGTGTTCTAAACGGTCGTGTGACTGTAGCAGCACCAAATGCTAATGAAGGCACTATCGAAGTAACCAGATAATTACTTAACAAAATCAAACCACCCGGAACTACACAACCGGGTGGTTTTTTTGTTACAATAAGCTCATGAAAAAAATACTTCTTATAGAAGATGATGTATTCTTAAGCCAGCTATATACTGACTTGCTTACAAAAGAAAAATATTCAGTTACCCCAATTACTGATGGGAACGAAGGTCTCAAAAAGATACTTGAAGAGTCTTGGGATCTGATTCTTCTTGATGTTATGCTGCCCGGTATGAATGGATTTGAAATCTTAGAGGAGGTCAAAACACAGAAGAAAACAATCAAAACACCTATTATCTTTATGACGAACCTAGATAGTAGCGATGACGATAAAAAATCCCTTAAGAAAGCTACCGATTTCTGGATTAAGAGCAATATGACTCCTCCAGAATTTATTGAGAATGTAAAGAAAGTACTTGAATAATCTTCATATTTAATATAGTTTGAACCGTCTAGAACTGTATAATATATCTATGGATCCAAATGCACTAAATACCATTATAGACACCTTCACTTTTTATGCCCTTTTATTTGCCGGTTTATTAGCTTCAATCCTGGTATCTATGGGTGTTGGATATGTACTTGTAGTACTTATCCGACTTAAAAAAAGAGAAAACTCTGCATATGAAATGACTACGCTGGAAGTGCTTTTACCCAAAGAAAACGAAATTAAAATTGATGTCGCAGAGCAAATGTTCTCATCTTTTGCTTCATCCTTAAGTAAAGGTGGATTCTGGGATTTTCTTGAGATAGATGATTCACTTTGCTTTGAGATTGTTGCTAAAAAAGCAGACATCAGATTTTATGTTTCAGCTCCAACAAAAATTGTTGATCTTGTAGAAAAGACTATTTACGGCTATTACCCTTCTGCAGATATCAAAAAAGTAGATGAACCGAATATATTTTCCCAGCATGGAAGTGTTGCATTTGCTTCAATACGTCAAAGCAAAGATGCCTATTACCCACTCAAGTCATATCGAGAAATTCCAACAGATTCATTAGCGTCTATTACTTCTGCACTTTCTAAAATGGATGATGATGAAGGCGCTGTTATTCAGATATTAATTAAAAATGGCGAAACACAGCTTAAGGATGCTGGTAAAAGTTATATTAAAACCACTAAAAAAAATGAAGCTAACCCCGATAAAGCAACCTTTGAAACAGACCAAAAAACACTGGAAAAAATTAATGATAAAGTTTCCAAACCTTGGTTTGAGACTATGATCCGCATTGTGGTTTCAGCAAAAAATCAAGATACTGCTGACGCACATTTACGAAATATTAAGAACGCATTTAATCAGTTTGATTCTGATCTTAATAGCTTCACAAGTCCCAAAATCTGGTTTAAGGGAGGGTTTATGATGAATTTTATTTATAAATTTTTCCCTGTATACCAACTGCCGCGAACCCACTTAACATCCTATTTCTCTTCAGAAGAACTCGCTTCTTTCTTCCACTTCCCCAATAAAACAGTTGAAACTCCTCATATTACATGGCTTAAAGCAAAATCAGCACCTGTTTCTGCAGAAGTACCAATGGATGGTGGCACCTTTATTGGGTATGGATATTATCGTGGTGTTAAAAGGCCTATTCATATTGATGTCAAAGACCGCATGAGACACATGTATATCATTGGAAAAACTGGTGTAGGTAAATCTGAGCTCCTCAAAGAAATGATTAAGCAAGATATAGATGCTGGCCGAGGCGTTTGCGTAATAGATCCTCACGGAGATCTAATTGATGATACGCTTCGTTACATCCCACCAGAACGGGCTGAAGATGTTATTCTATTTGACCCATCAGAAACAGAGCGCCCTATGGGTTTAAATCTACTGGAAGCTCAAACCGAAGAACAAAAGCATTTTATAACTAGTGCAATTATTAACTTGATGTACAAATTATACGATCCACAGCGCACTGGTATTATTGGCCCTCGATTTGAGCATGCCGTACGTAATGCAATGCTTACCATTATGTCCGAAGAAGGTTCTACCTTTATTGAAATTGTGCGCGTGATGACCGATCAAAAATATGTGCAGGAACTGTTACCGAAGGTCCAGGATCCTATTGTACGACGATACTGGACCGACCAAATCGCACAAACTTCCGACTTTCATAAATCAGAAGTACTAGACTATATTGTTTCAAAATTCGGACGATTTGTGACTAATAAGATGATGCGTAACATTATTGGTCAATCTAAGTCTTCATTTGATTTCAGAAACGTTATGGATGAAGGGAAAATCCTTCTTATTAACTTATCAAAAGGTAAACTGGGCGAAGAGAACTCAACATTCTTAGGACTTCTTATTATCCCTAAAATTCTTGCTGCCGCAATGTCGAGAGTAGACACTCCAGAAGATGAACGAAAAGATTTCTTTCTGTATGTAGATGAGTTTCAGAACTTTGCAACTCCCGACTTTGCAGTTATTCTCTCTGAGGCACGAAAATATCACCTTTCTTTGACTGTTGCGAACCAGTTTATTGGTCAGATGGATGAAGAAGTAAAAAATGCTATTTTTGGAAATGTTGGTACTCAAATCTCATTCCGTTTAGGTGTTACAGACGCGTCCTATATGCAACGAGAGTTCCAGCCACGTTTTAGTGAATCTGATCTTATCAATATTGAACGTTTTCATGCATACATGAAAACTATTGTGAACAATGAACCAGTTGAACCATTTTCTGTTGACATGACAAAAGATATTGCTAAACTCAAAAAAGACAGAAACGAAAAAATTGCTCAAGCTATTATTCAGCTTTCTAAGCTAAAATATGGCAGACCCAAAGAAATAGTTGAAGCAGAAATTGCTCAGCGAGCACGATTATAATTTGAGGGAATTTACACATGTTTACAACCTATCAAGCAAAACTGCTGGAAAAAAAACAGATCTCTCCGGATGTACATTACTTTAAGTTTTCTCATCCACCACAACTCGACTGGGATTTTAATGCTGGCCAATACATGATCTTTCATATCCCTCAAGGAGAGGGTCATGCAGCACGAAGACAATACTCTATTGCCTCCCACCCCGCTCAGAAAGATTCCCTTGAATTTATCATTGAATATGTACCCAATGGTGTAGCTAGCCACTATTTAGCTCAGATGCAAGTTGGACAGGAACTTACCTTTCAAGGTCCAGCAGGTGTATTCACCTACAGAGAAAACGAGAAAGAGCCAGTATTTTTAGCAACAGGCACTGGCATTGCCCCCATTTATAGCATGCTCTGTGACCTGCTCAAAAATAATAATTATAGTAAACATATCTATTTATTCTGGGGATTAAAACACAAAGCGGACATGTATTATTTTTTGGAATTAAAACGATTAGCTCAAGAGCATGCTAACTTTCACTTCAAAATGTGCCTTTCTCGAGAGGAAGAACTGAGTGCTCTTTTTGAAGAAGGAGATTTAGCTTTTTGTACCAGCGGCAGAATAGATAAAGGTTTTGAAGCAATGATCACCTCTTCAAGTGGCAACAAATTGAACTATAACTATTATGTATGTGGCAGCAAACATGTAGTTGAAGCACTAAGAGAATATCTTAATGGACAACAAATCCCAACAGAACAGGTTTTCTTTGAGAAATTTACACTGTAATTAAAAAGTAGTTACAAAAAAATCAGCAGGTATCTGAGGATTCGACCTAAACAATGTAACTATTTTTGAAATCCCAGTTGTAGATACTGCTTCTGCTGTAATTGTTCTTCCTTGAGATGAGATACTTCCTGTTACAGGCTGAAATCCAAGTCTAGTGTCAGCAAACAAAGGTCTGATTACAAGTAATCTAGCTTGAGAATAACTACTAAAATTGAGAGTAATTTTACGCGTATACGCTTGTCCATCTACTGTACCTCCTGAAGTAATAGTAGCAGTGCCACTGGAGCTCTCAATAAATGGAGCAGTTGCAGGGCAAGGTTCTGCCACCCATCTCTGAATAGAAGCAGAAGCTCCATATATAAGTGTTACTTCTAAAGAAGGGGTATTTCTTGTATTGCAATTTAAACCACCCTGTGAACCAAAAAAAACATTCAAACTATTACTAAAGTAGTTTGTTCCATTAGGATAGTCATACAGATAAAATGTAAATTGTTCATCTTTCTGTACCACAGGTGAAGTAAAGGCATTAGTACTTGCAGTGGCAATAGTTAATGTACTTGCAGCAGCATCAATCCCACTAAGTGTTAACCCAACATCAACATTATTAAAAGCAAATGTACCTTGCTCATTATCACTTAATAATTGTAATCCTTTTTCTATGCCAGAATCAGCTGCAGCTAAAGTACGTACCGTATCTTCCTGAATACGTGCAGATTGAGTTTCTGTAGTTAACCTGTAAGAAGCACTCGCAATAATGGTAAATACAACAGCAATAAGAAGAACAATAATGAGTAACGATTGGCCAGCTCTTGATTTAAACTGCATATCTATTATTGTACAATATTCACTAATAAAGTTTCCTCGTGTCTTTATGAAAGGGGATTTTTCCCTTGTTTATTCTCTAGATATTCTTTTACTTCTTGCACTATTTGCTCGGGGGTCATATCACTTTTAACAATATACCCTCGTACACCAAGCCCAACTGCTTTTGAGATAACTAATTCTTGGCTCAGATTAGTGAGCAATACAATACTTCCTGTTACTGCTTTAGATTCATTTTTAAGCTTTTCCAACACTTGCAAGCCATCCATTTTAGGCAGAATGATATCGAGTAGTATAAGGTCATATTGCTTTTTTTCAAGCTTTAAATAAGCTTCTTCGCCATCTGCAGCTTTATCTACAATGTATCCTTCTTTCTCAAGTATCTGCACATATAAATCACGAAGGTATGTTTCATCCTCAACAACAAGAATATACTTAGGAGTAGGTTTATTTGCCATTATTTTTTAACCTCCTTTCCTTTTTTTAAGGCAGGAAGAATAACTGTAAATGTTGTCCCGACCTTCACCTCTGATTCTACTTGAATATCACCACCATGTAAAGAAACTATTTGTTTTGAGATATATAATCCGAGTCCTGTACCAGGCTGATTTGAATGCTTGGCATACGAATAATCGATTTTACTAAATTTTTTGAATAGATCTTTAATATGCTCTTTAGGAATTCCAGTACCAGAATCTGAGATTGCTGTATGAATGCTATCGTGTATCTTCTCTATCTCCACCTTGATATATCCATCTGCAGATGTAAATTTAAGCGCATTTCCAATAATATTCTGAAATACAGCCCTAAGCTTTTCTTTATCTCCATTTACTAGATATGATGATTTATCTTTAGAAGTTATCGAAAAGTGGATTTTACGCTCTTCTGCAGTTACTTTAAGCTCATCATGTACTTGTTTTAATACATCTAACACATTCACTTCCTCCAATTTGAGCTCAATTTTATTCCTTTCTATACGAGAGACAGTCAACATATCATTGACCAATCGGATTAATCTTTCTGTAGAGTTATAGGAAACTGTTAGATATTTACTTAAAGGTTCTTTTACCTTCTGTCCTGGTTCATTTAGAGCCATCCACAGATAACTTTTAATTGCTGTCATTGGGGTACGAAGTTCATGAGAAGCAATAGAGACAAATTCATCTTTTAAGTTATCTAACTCTTTTAATCGATGATTTGCATTTCTAAGCCTTTGTGTTGCTGCTTTTATTTCATCTTCTAGGGTAATGTTAAACTTCTTGATTTCATCAAATGACAATGCATTACGCACAGCAACAGCAATCTCTGGGGCCACTATCTTGAGAACATCAATATCTTGCGAGGAGTATATTTCTCCAGATGCTTTATGTCCAAGTAATATCCCTCCGATAAGCTCTTCTTTAACAGTAAGAGGTAGCACTACTGTAATTTCATGTTCAGCCATAATACTTCTTAACTTGGAATCATGAGGTAATTCTTCGTATATAATCAATTGTTCGGGTCCTGTTGTGGAACGTGTTGATTCTTTAATAATATGATAAATTTCTGAACCCCTAAATGGATGCCCTAAAGTCTTACCCGCACTCCCAACCCAGATAACAGATGAATCTCTTATTAAAACAAGTGAACCGTAAGTTATCTTCATTTCGGAAAGAAGTTCTTCCATGATTTTTTGTGTTAAGTGGGAAAGATTTAAAGTAGATGCCATAATACGACTCAGCGACCAAAGAAGTTGTTGTTGATCATAGCTATCTTTATAAAAAATTCTGTTCGTTAACTTTTCAAAAAAACTTTTTAATGGTTGAAATGATATTGCGAAAAATAGTGCAAGTATTGTAGGGAAAGCTAAATCTTGAATTGTAGAGTCAGTTGGTCTATCCTTATTGACTAATACAGCAATATTAAACAAAAAAGCGATATATCCTAAACCAATAAAAAGTATTAACGATAAATATGCTACAGCACGTGCGACAATAAATTTAATATCTAAGAATCGATGCTTGATAATAGCATATGATGCAAAACCCACTAAAATTAAAGTAAATACTGGTCCGATAAATGCTAATCTACCATTACCTATTGATGGCAATATAACGTTGGTAATAACAATACAAAATAAAAAAATGACGAAGCCTATAAAGACAAATTTAAGTTGACTTTTTGCTAGACCTAAACTTTGACGAAATTTTCGAAACAAAATATAACATCCAAAGATTGGGCTAAAAATAAGCCACATCATCAGTGGAGGATATAAAGGCCCAATTACAGGTTGAATCTCATCGCCATTAACAATAATTCCCGAAACGAAAGGCCTAAAAGGAGCTAAAATTATAAAAAGTGTTGCTGGTAATATGAAAAACCAAAAGGTAAATTTAAAACTCACAGGTTTACCTTCTGGAAAATATTTAGCAAATAAAATAAAACTTATACCTATTAAATCTCCTGAGAATAAAGACAAATCACTCCAAAACAAAGTCTTTTCGTGCTGTAGCATCCCCACGCTAATGGTCCAGAAGGATAAAGCTCCGACGAATATAAAAAAACTTCTATTTACCCAATTACGTGGACTACGAATCAATACGAAAGTAGCTAATAATATATTAGCTAATGCAACAAAATAAGTGACAAGTAAATTTACAGGCATTCTAGATCTTAAAGGCAGAGATGAGATGACCTTGTATATAGATTGGCTTGGACTTTATATTATCAAATCCGTTTCGTTTTATTAAGTCAATCCATCGATCGTCATTCCAAAAATGGTAAACCATATTACCTGCCTTCAATTTAATGATAACATTAAATACAAAGAGCGGTAAATTTAATAGAAATAAAAGAATCCTTTTAGAAAAGCTAACGCTATTTAAAATAGCTTTATAAAATTCTTTTACATTTGCATCTTCATTTGGATTAACTATAACTAATTTCCCACCCTTAGCAAGGACTCGTCTAAATTCTTTGAGAGTAAATTCAGGTTTATTTACACTATAAAGTGTATTTAAAGAGACAATGCAGTCAAATTGATTATCTTTAAATGGTAATACTTTGTTTAAATCGACTTTTTTAACCACTATATTTTGATTAAAATTTTTTTTCTTTGCTAATTCATACATACTCTCTGAAATATCAATGGCTGTAATATGACAATTGTTATTAATGAAAAAGACTTGTTGTTCTAAATTACCTGTCCCACATCCTGCATCCAAAATACGTTTTGATTTTTTTGGAATTATTTGGGCAATTTCTTCCAGCATTGATTTATAGGGAGGATTAAATTTCATTAGATCATATACATGTGCATATATGTTCCAAAATAATTTTTCTGTATTCATTTGATTAATTTAATTTTTTAACCCATCTCTGTTTTACTCCCTCTACAAATATGTTACTCTCTCCATACAATTCTAAAATAATTACTGGATCAGCTTTTCTTCCAATAGATTCATATAGCTTTGAATATTCCCTGTTTACTTTAACTAATGTCTTAACTATTATATTTTTCGTTTCTTTTTCCAAAACCTTCGTTGCTTTAACACCTTCTTTTAATTCTATCCTTATTTGTAGATATTGATTGTGATCACTATCATATTCTTGTGACATAACAAATTTACCAGTACAAATTCTTGCAAGATTATCCATTAATAAAGCATCCTTAATATTCTCAGGATATACGTTTAATCCATATAATGTTATGGTAAAATCTCTCCTTCCATATAAATAGACAAAAGGTAATTTCCAAAGACATTCTGAAATATCATTTTGCTGAAAAATCTTTTCCACATTGATTCCATTATTTGCTAGCCATTCATTCATTTCATTATAGGAAACTATCCCTCCATTATCTCCAACATCGTATCTAATTAAAGGAATTCCGGCAGCTGCAGTAAATACTAATTCTTTATCAACAGCTTCAAAATGCCTTAGTATAGGATTATATTGATTAAGAGAAGGTAATCTTTCATCTTGTGCAAATGGAGAACGTAAAGGTCCAACCTTTATAGTATTTAGCCTTGCTAAAATTGATAATGGGGATTCATGACCGAGAATTGCAGCATCAGCTGATCCATATGTATTCATGGACATTTTATAATAATTCCCTTTTTTTACTTTACTATATATAAAATGTCGCCACTCTTCGGTAAAATTTTCAGCACCAAAAATAAACCTACTTCTGATCTTCCTAAAATTTATACCTTCTTCTTCGCCTAAATCTAAAATATCTTTTACAAAAGGAGGGTAGCCAACAATAATAACCTGCTCAAACTTAGTATGTAAATTTTTAAGAACACGAACTACATCGACCTTATTAATACTAGGTGTTACTACTGTTAAAGGATATCCTTTTAATGCGACTCTTTGAGCAGCACTAAATGTAAAGGGCCCAGCCACATACATACCCATCGAATAAGCTACTATTAGTAGTGTCGAATATTTATCAATTTCAAAAATATATTTTAAGAATAGTTCATGTGATAAGCTTGTATCAAATTCTTGGAAATGCCCTCTTGGCCAGAAAAAAGGAATACCAGTCGATCCTGATGAAACAGAGATTGTCTGATTTTGTATTAAATGGCCATCTAAGGATAATTGTTCCAACGGATATTCAGAAAGGTAGTTCTGCTTATTTATAATAGGGAGGTGTTTAAAATCACTATAAGACTTGATTAATTCAGGATTAATTTTATTTTTTTTTAAAAAATCTTTATATGCAGGAACTCTAGTAGCAGCAGTATGAAATAAATTAACCGCCATTTTCTGACCGAGCTTGATTATTACATTATGGTCTTCTTTTAGGAAATTATTCCATTCTTTAATATTGATATTATTAAACAGATGTGACTTTATACTGTATGGATCTTCTACAATTGACTTAATTATCTTCATGAGCAAGTTTTACTTATATAAATATATTGCTATTAGTATATAGTAAAATGAGCTCAAAAAGTGATGCCGATTAATTATTTCAATTTATGAAAATACTGATACGCAACTAAATCTCCTGGCACATAAAATTCAATTTCAAATCTTGGATCTTTAATTAATGGAACAATAAAAAAATCAAGCTTAATCCTTTTTTGTGTATCTTCAGGATGTACTAATATTTTGCTACCATGCTTAGTGACTAAAATATCACAATTATCAATCTTTGCTGTGGGCCAATATTTTGCAAATAGTTTATTTTTCATTAAATGTTTGAGCCTATTTATATACCAATCTTCCTTTGTGCAACTTTGAAGCATTGATTTATAATGGATTAATAGATTATGAAGCCATTGATGCCGCTGTTTTTCCTCTTTCTTATTTAAATCCTTGTTAGCTATATAATTTTTATCAAAAACGAATTCAATTACAGTAGGTTTTGAATCTTTAATAAACTGTATGTCTTCCCTAGAAAGTCTATTGAATTTACAATTTGCTTCATTTTGATCAATTATTCTCCAACTATAATCCAATAATACAGCTGGATATTCCCATGCATCTAAAATATGCTTTATTTCTTGACGTATTTTAATAATTTCATCTTCAGCAGGAAGATAATGACCTGTATACAGTAGTTGATTTTTTTCTTTTTCTTTTAATCCGAGAACTATACTTAACCTTTCTAAAAATTCTGTCGATGGTTTTTCTACTTTACCTTGTTCAATGTCATCAACATATTTAACATCTTGTTGTCCTAGTGCAAAAGCCACTTCTAATAGTGAGATGTTTTTCTGCATTCTATAATCCTTAATTAAACCACCTAAACTTGCTTGTAATAATTTTTGTGAAGTGCTGATTGTTGGTAAATCTCTAATTTCAGCTTCAGTTAAATAACTCATACCTAATGACTCTAAAATTGAATTAGCTTGACTTAATGTGGTAACACCTTCATTTGTTATAAAAATAGAAATCATTTTAAGTATCACCCTCCTCTCACTCGGCACTCTATCTCCCTTTTGCCACCTTGTAAAAATAGAGCTCTCATAAATAAATCCTTCCTGGGCCAACAGGTCTCCAAACTCTGCAAGTGTTTCAATCTCTGAGCGCAATCTATATTTCTTAAATAAAGTTGAGAAGGATGGTTTTGTCATATCGCAACGCAATTATACTTGATAAGATTCATCTCTTACATAATTAACGTTTAACAAATACGCACATCATGCGTATCAGTAAGGTTCTAGTCAATTTTCTTGACAAACTCGTCATGTTCATATTGTTTAAATTCATTTAAGCTTCCTTTATATAAATTTTTACAAAGATATGCACGAAGATATTTTCACAAGAAAAATCATTGAAGAAACACTACACAGGTATCTTAAAAGATTTAGAATAAAATCAATTGATCAAATAAAAGATAATGATATTAATAGCCCAAAAGAAAAAATATTACTTACTTGTATTAAAGATTTTTGTAGCTTTCAAATTGATTTTGATTTATTCATATCAATACTTGGAGCTATCTGGATTATTAACCCTGAAAAATTTGATCCACTCAAGCAAACACCAATAGAAGAATTATGCTTTCATAGCCTTGAACTACAATGGTATATTCGTAATGATCCTGAGAAGTATATGCATCAACTTACCAAGCTATATGATTATTACAAAAGAAATAGAATGAAGTTAGGCTAGATATAAAATTACTCCTCAATCTCTTGAGACTTTGATCTCATGTGGTCAACAATCATATCTCGGAGTACTTTAGACTTTGTTACACCTTGTTCGTTACTTACTTTTTCTAAATAGTTAAGAAGTTTTGGACTCAGGAAAAAGTTAAAACGCTTATCTCTTTTTTCTCGTGCCTGATCTAAAGCTTTTTTAAGTACTTTTTTGTAATTTTTTTCGTCATAACTTTGAATGATGAGCTTGTCATCTTCAATTCCCTGAAGGAAATATGGGACATTATCCTTGTAGTATAGGACAATTGTAGGTTTAGATAAATCAAGAGCTTTTTGGACTAAGAATCCAACTCCTAAGCTGTGAGAACTTACTTCAACAATACAAATATCTGCTTTTTGAATTGCAGCAATCTTTTCATGATAGTTTTTTACCTGAGCGTCACGACCACTAGACATAAGCTCTATATATTTTTCGTAATCAATAGTTGCAACACCTTCATCCAAGTGCTCATATCCGAGTTTTGTTATTTCATCGTAAATAAGCTTGTAATACTGTCCGAATTGTTCTCTCCCTTGATATGTGACCGTAAAAAAAACTTTCATATAAGTAATATGTGATTTTTAAAACTGTTCTTATTATACAATACTTTTTATAAATTTGACCTATATTGATACTCAAAACGTTCTTTCCAAGGATAATCTCCACCTCTGAAGACATATGATATTGAGCTGGCAACTACAGGGAATATTCTCTGGATAATATCAATAATCATCTCTTCCTTGATATGAGTATCGAGGCCATCTTTTTGTGCTATTTTCACCATATCTAGATATGCATTCCTTACAGATGGGATGAATAATAACTGCTGCATATATGAAACAAACAGATTATCACTTAAAGGCAATATTTGGACATATTGAGTAAGATCATCACTTTGGGACTGAGTGATGTCATTAACGACTGCCTGTGAGTAGTCCTTTAGTTGAGAATCTAATTCTTGTTTTTGTCGTATCATCCCCTCAACGCGTTCTTTATCCAAGGCTACATATTTTGCAATAACAGAGCCGAATAACTCAATGAATGGAGCAATTTGATCACTTTCCTTTAATGTTATACCATCTGCTGTAACCTCAACTAAATTGAAGATATCATTTATTAAATTCTTAAAATCAAAATCTTGTGGATATAATTTATGTAAACGTTGTATTAAGTATTTATTGCTATGATATCGCTTGAATAAGTTAGTTTTCACATCTTTAATATATTGATCTGCAGTTTTTTTAGAGTTATGGTTATACGTTATTGTTTTATTGGAAAAAAGCTCAGACACTTTCTCAAAAAATAAAATAATTTTTTCAACAGATCGAATTTTCTTATCAATTTTTTTCATTTTATCTTTTGTTTCCACCAATGAAATCATAATATTTTTTGAAAAAGATACAGAGTTTGGATTCTTAAAACGTTCTAAAAATGTTAATACTTCTTTATAGTTTTGTGCATTTAACCGTAATGGGGAATCATATAGATGGCTTGCATTACCTTGTGTTACGGAGTCTCGAATTTCTTTTCTGGTAAAGAAATGATCTTCATGAAGCAGCACGCCTTTATATGTGGTATCAAGAAACCCCGCAAAACCAGTGGTCCTATAAATCTCAAAATTATCACGCATCCACATATACATCGCAAGGCCTAAGCGGTAATAAGGCTGAGTTAATAAGTGCTTATTGTCTTTTAATTTTTTACTTTCATAATTTTCTAATAATATCGCGTGCATCCAGGAATGCATACGTTCAATATCAAGATGGTCGATCTGCTTACTTCTTACATGGATTGTAGTTGTATCCAAACTAAATTCTTCATAAATATCTGGATACATTTCTTTTATAAGTTCCAAATCAAGATGTAAGATATGAGGCCCAAAATAGGTATACTGAATCCATGCCTTGTGATAGGAGGCTAAATCGTATGTATCTGCCACTTTACCATATTTGTTATCTAATTGTTCTAAGTATGGTTTATATAATTCAAGCCACTGGTTGATACAGCCTTTTTTTATTAGGTCAAGCTTGGAGAAAGGAACTTTTATAACCTTATTGTTGGGGTTATACAACTTTACCCAACGTCGCACACGGATATAGATGTCATCATAAATTTGTTGTGTAACCGTTTTAGCGTCTGGTATTCCATACTCTTCTAACCGGAGATGCCAAGGATATGTCTCATCATACATAACACTAAGTCCTTCTCCTGGAATAAGTGCCCCAGTAATTTGTGTCCAGGTCGGAAATGATTTAATCATTTTTGTGATGTAGTTTTTGACAGCATTTTTATCTTTTGTTTGCTGTTGAAGATACATGATGATCTTGCTGTCAATACTCTCTAAAGCACATGCACCACCAGTTGTTAAAATTTGAGATCGGGCAGGGGCCTCATTGAGCCAGTAGGATAAATTTGAATCGAGTAATCTTATTTTTGCGGTACCCTCTCCATACACTTTATACAGTTTTTCAAACTGTTCAGCAGTAATTTGGGATCCTTCTTGAGGTAAATATCCAACCGCAAGAAATCCTTTTTCTTCATCTTTTGTAATTTTTTCCTTCTGCTTCCATTTAGAATAGGCTTTATAAGCTAAAGGGGCCCTTACATAATCTAAATATGCATATGATTTGGGGTGTGAGGAAAGTATATATTCTGTTGCTCGTTGAAGAGCTTTGTATGTCTTTAAGTTTAAAAGAGATTCTTGCATGCGTACTCAATACTTATATTCGTCTATATATTATACTATAGACTGCCTTAATCTTCTCTTTCAAAATATGTCTTCAAAATTTCTTTAGCAATTGGAGCAGCAACATCCGATCCCTGTCCACCCTCCTCTACAAGAACAGTTAATAAAATTTCGGGCTTATCATAAGGGGCAAAAACTGTAAACCATGCATGGGGCTTTCCAGAATCTGTATGGTTCTCTGCAGTGCCAGTTTTACAACCCACCTCAATACGTGTACCTGCTTGCTGTGCACTTTCTGTTGCTACTTTTGCTTCTCCTGATGCCAACGGGTTACCACCCACTCTAAAATCAAAGAAAGAATAAGCGGTCCCACCTTCCTCACAAGCCATCTTCATTCCTTCGCGGACAATATTATAAGTGTTACGACTAATTGGCACTTTAGTACAGTTAGGTTCTATAGATAACTGCGAACCGACTTTTAATAAACGTGGATCACAATGATATCCGCCGTTTGCAAAAGCAGCTGTTCCAAGAGCAACCTGGAGTGGAGTAGTAGTTACATACCCTTGACCGATTGAGAGATTGTAGGTATCACCTAAATACCATTGTTCATTTAGTACATCCTCCTTCCAGAAAGAGGATGGGATGATTCCTTTTGATTCAAATAAACCAATACCTGTTTCATTATTAAAACCAAAAAGTTCAGCCCATTTTTTAATTTTTTCTGGTCCCAATTTACCACCCAATTCATAAAAATAAATATCATTAGATCTTTGTAATGCTTTATATACATCTACCTCTCCTTCGGTTCTCCCATACTCGAGATAATACCAGTTATGAAAATTTTGCTCTCCTGCCTTGAGAACACCTTTATCTTCAACCGTATAATCGTTGGTAATCACTTTTTCCTCAAGTCCAGCCGCAACCACAAACATTTTAAATACTGATCCTGGCGGGTATACACCTTCTAAAGCTCTATTGTAGAACGGTTTATCTTCATCGGTAAAATAAGCAGAAGCAGTTTTTGCATCCCCATCTTCAAAAACTTGAGGATTAAAGGTAGGGCTGGAAAAAAGAGTTAATATTTCGCCGGTATCCGGTTTTAGAGCAACAACTGTTGCCTTTTGATCTTTAAGCAGTTCCTCAGCCTTTTCTTGCAGCAATAAGTCGGCAGCAAGTGTAAGTTCTTGTCCATGTTGAGGCTCTACAAAATCAAGGGTACGTACATACTTACCTCCTGCATCAACCTCTATCAGTTTTTTACCATGGACTCCACGAAGCTCACACTCATATAGTTTCTCTATACCATTTTTACCTGTCTTATCGCCCATTTTTAATTTATTGATACAACGATCATTTTTAATATCATTCTCATCTGCAGTCTGCCTGTATCCAATTAAATGGCTCATCGTCTCAGCTGCATAATAGATGCGTTCAGAAACTACACGTTCCAATGCATTTTCTGCATTCGATTCATGATTTGCTGCAAGAATGATTCCTTTTCTATCTTTTATCGTGCCTCGAGGTGCTTCCACAATGATTTCCCGAACCCTGTTATGCTCTGCAAGTGTTGAATAATATGCTCCTTTTACCACAGTTAGTTGAAATAAGCGGATGATTGCGATAAATAGGAATATGATAATACCTGTCGCATACAATCCAAGAAATAGAGGGGAGGTGCCGCCTGATTTACGGTTGAATTCCATTCTGCCAGCTTGTCCTTTTTCAATAAACGGAAGTTTATTCATACACAAATAGTATTGAAGATTATAACGGAGTAATTATGCTCCATCAATGAGCCTTTTTTCCTCCTCAGAGGCCACAACCTGGAAGCCAACGTGAGATTGGCCTGCAAAGAAAAGCCCTTCTCCTACACCAGCTGAAAGTAAAAAGTGTTTCTCTCCACCAGTCAGATAAAAAGTTTTGGTAATACGATCTACTGCTGCAGTAGACTGCTTAAGAATAATTTGCAAACTTGAGTTCGTAATAATAGCCTTACCTTCATCTGTTGCTAAAAAGTCCTCCACATCCTGCGTAATGGTTGTCATCCCAAGTTTATACTTTCGTGCTCGTTTTGCAAAATTATGAAGGTAGGCGCCAGAATCTTTATTTTTAATAAGATACCAGGCTTCATCAACAATAAGAACACGCTTCTTTAGCTCTCCACGACGGACCACATTCCAGATATAATCTAAAACAATATACATAGCTACGGGCCTTAGATTTTCTTCAAGGTCACGGACACCAAATACAGTAAATGGATTTTTAATGTCAAAATTAGATTTACTATTAAAAATACCTGAAGCAGATCCTTGCACAAACTTTTCCAAACGGTCAGCCAAATCACGAGCTTCAACAGCTTCTAGACCAATAAGGATTTTATATAAATCTTCAAGTAGAGGAGCATCGTACTTAAATGTCTCAGGATCCTGAGTAATACCCTTAGAACGATATGTCATAACTAATGCCCGATCCAACAAGGCATCTTGTGACGGCGTTAACTCTCCCATAATAACCCTCATAAGTGAATGCAAGTCAAGTATTTTATTAGAAAGCTCATCGGGTTCAGGATGTTCTACATTAAGATCAAATGGATTTAGTTTTATCTGAGAACTTGCCGAGAAATCTAAAAACTCACCATCAAGGCTTTTTGCTAAATGCTTATACTCATTTTCTGGATCAATAATAATGACGTCTGTTCCCATCATAAGGAGACGTAAGGCTTCAAGCTTGACCAAAAAACTTTTTCCTCCTCCTGATTTTCCTAAAATAACTGAGTTAGCATTTTCTAAGGTAAACCTGTCAAAAATAATAAGACTTCCATCATGCTGATTAAGTCCATACAGGATTCCTTCATTTCGTGTAAGTGATGCTGTCGAGAATGGGAATGTCATAGCAAGCGAGGTAGTATCCATATTACGCCACACTCCCAGCTTGTCACTAAACATTGGAAGTGTAGACTTAAATCCTTCTTCCTGTTCCAGAGTTGCTTGCTTGGCAATAATAAGAAGTGAAGAAAGCGTTGAATCTATCTCTTTTGTTACATTATCTAATTCCTCTTTTGAATCTGCAGGGACTGTTACATATAGTCCAAACTGAAAGAACCGTTCGGCACCTTTTGCAAGTTGAGCCTGAAGAGCTAAAGCATCATCCAATGCCACCTGCACATTGGGATCAACTACTTTACCCGACTTCATATCTGCCTCTATAGTCGCTTGCATTTGGGCAATTTTCCTTTTCAGTTCATCCAAAATGGCTTTTGACTCAGATGGATAAATAAACATGGAGATATTTAATGGATGATCGTACGTTATAAGAGAGTAGAGCCAGTTTGCAGAAACATATCGAGGATATCCGACTACAAATAGAGTCCGATAATATTTATTATCTACTTTAATATGGTTGAAGTCCACCTCTACATAGGATGGAGCAATAAGATCCTTAATACTCACATCGCCTTTTGCCAAGACATCCGCCACATTCTGTACCGATTTAGGGATTGCTGCAGACGACGGCTTTGGGGTTTTTTCTTTTTTTTGGGAACCGAAAGGAAACTTCATAAATATTTATCCATTTGTAACAACCACATCTAAATAACTATCCACGGGAGCTAGTTGTTTACCAACTGAGGATGGGTTATAAATGTTATAAAAAAGCTCTGTTAATTCCTGTTTCTGCATGACAGTAGGCTTCAAACCAACTTTTGAGAGAAGCCTGATGAGATGATCTCTTTTTGGATATAAAGAGGTTTTTGCACGACTAAAAATATACTCTTTTCCGTATCCTTTTGCCTTCACTCCAGTAACTCCCATCTCTAGCGGGTTAAACGGAACTGCAAAGAAAAAACGTTTCTCAAGCACAGTATTCTTTTTCACAATCGCTTTAATAAATTCGCGATAGTCATTTAATCTACTTTTAATCAGTTCGTTTTTCTGATTAGTGATCATTGCATCAACATAATCAATGTAGGAAGAAATATTCATCATCTTAGAAAGGATCATAATCTGTACTGGAAAAGAAAGTGAGTTCAATAAACTCGCATAGGTATAAATCATAGACATCTGATCTTCTGCAGAAAGGAGCCAAAAGTTGACCGCTCCAATCTCGATTACAGTAACAGCTGAAAAATCCTTCATCAGCATAATATCATCACGTACTTCATCGATTTCGATGAATGACTGTGTTGATGCTTTCTTTGGTGAAGTAGGCTTTGTTTTTGTCATACTACAGTATCTCCTTTGAATAAAAGACTATCGGCTTTTGGTCTTTTGGATTAATATGTACATTCATTGTATCAAAAAAATAATTCCCGTTTGGATCCGCAACTTCAAATATATAATCACCCTCAGGCAATGGACTATATGTCGCAAAAATACCATATGGATTTGTCTTAAGAATTCGCAGTTGTTGACCATTTTGATCTTTAATCGTCACTAGAATTCCCGGAATTGGTATCTGTTTTCTGTTTTTCACAACACCACTCACAAATGGTTGTTTCACAATACTTTCTGCATTAGCGTTCATCACAGTTCCTTGATGTGGTTGTGTTCCGGTCACGGTTTTAGGTAATTGTAAATTTTGATGCAATAAATCATCTATGTGTGTTTTTTGCTTATCTCTATTTTCTGGTTTGGGGGCATCTTTCTTTTGTGTCTGAAGGTATTGATGCAATTTCTCTCTGGATTCTACATGAGCTAGAGTGATATGAGGATCATGGATAAAGTACAAATCTTTTAAAAAATAAACGGAATCATTCTTTTTACGATAAAAAAACTGCGTCGGTGAGTTGAGTCGCTTAAACATATTCTTAAGCCACACATCAAGAGGTCTATCCATAATAGGAATAAATGCAAATGCGGCCCCAATACCCCCAATCAGAAGCCCAATTAAAATATTCACAACTGGAATCGGAATAAGATTGGCAGCAATATACCCAATTGGACAAAAAACAACCAGATACAAGAACTGTTTTAAGGTCATAAAACCAATGAGCTTGAACTCAAAGGTCGTAATCTGACGTGGGATAGGATGCTGTTCCATGCATTCAGTATAGCAAGGTGTGATGGAGATATGAATACCCTACAAGATTAGTTCCAATCTATACAAGTTGCTTGTCCATTTGAAAAAAAGACCAATGAATTACCCTGCCAATTCCAAGGTCTATCAAAATTGATACATGATCTTCCATTAATTCCGATAGTTTTCACAACTAAATCTCTATTGGCTGAAGGATCACTTGGACCACCACCACATGTTCCCCATCTTCTGCAGTAATCATTTAAATAACCAACTCCGACTGTATCTTTAGTTATATCTAAACCAGGATATTCGACAGTAAATGTTTGAAAATCCTCTTCATTTGGCATTCTGTCAACTCCTTTTATAGTAAATTGTTCTACCATAGTACCATTTACAAACACACCCATTTCTACCTCACCAATTAAATCACGATCAACACCATTACGTCTTGCACCAGCTATTACGGAAATAGATGGCGTTCTGGAGAACCCAGGGATACGGAGGATATCACCAGCTATGATATTGATAATAAGGACAGCAGATAAGGTAAATATGAGTCCTACTATTGCTCCCACTATATAACTCTTTCCACGACCTACCTGCTCACTTGATCCTTGTGCTGTCATCAGAAGAAATGCCCCATATATTAACGATATAAATGAAAGAGTCCCAACTATCGGAAACAACAATCGTGATAATAGAAAATTAAGTAATCCTCCTTGTGCGGTGGGATCTGTAAATGATTCTGCCTCTGTATTTAAACACCCAAGTTGTGTATAGTATCTCCCTGGTGTCTTTGTCACACGTAGTGTCTCATTACTTGCTGGATCTTCATTACTCCCTTCATAAATACATGCTCGACAGGACTCCCAACTCCCCGGTGCCTCCCTCCCTATACAATACCCACACTCATCACACTCCAGCTGCTGGGCTACATTAGGCGATGGAATGATAAAGAATACAAAAATTCCGAAAATAAAGAAAAAAAGGAATTTCCTCATTGAGATACATCATAGCGAAATAGCAGATCGATGACAATGAGTATTATTTACCAAGTGCTTCTTTTACTAAAGCATCTGCCTCTGCATTCTTTCCTCGAAGGACGTGCATATAACTGATTGGCTTTCCAATTTCCATTTCGAGAAGTTTAATACGTGAATGAAGAGGTTTTATGTCGGCATTTTTTACTTTATATATGCCAGTAACCTGGCGAACCATAAGCTCAGAATCTGAGATAACCTGAATATGGTCTACTTGATCTTGCAAATGATCTTTTACATATTCTAGTGCTCGTATAAGTGCTGTGTATTCTGCTACATTATTTGAGGCAATACCAATATATTCGTTGTATTTATGAAGAAGTTTTCCTTCTGAATGGATAAGAAAGGCAGAAGCAGCTTTACCTGGATTGTTGAGAGAACCTCCATCTGTGTGAATGATAAGATGCATTTGTCTATTGTAGCAGATTAAAGCTCACCTAACTTTTCTTTTCTTTCTGCTTCTTGCTTTACCAAGTTAAGAAAGCGTTCTGTGGAAGAAATTCGTCTGTGCCCAACAATTTTTGCAATATATTCAAGAGTTGCTCCATTGGTGAGCTGATGTGCAATAAAGGTATTTCTTAAATCATTTACAGTTGCATTTTCAATACCTACTTCCTGAAAGCAGCGATCAATGATCTGACGGATATTTCTGATAAGAAGAGGATTTCCAGTTCTTGTTATAAAGATATTATCGGTATCTGTATGATTACCACGGGTTTGGATATATTTTTCAATAGCTTTTTTTGCAGCTTTATTTAAAGGAACCTCACGTTCAATATTTTTCCCATATTGTCTAATTGCCAATGTGTCTTCTTTGACATCCTGGATACGAAGAGATGCAAGTTCACCAATTTTAATACCTGTTTGAAGAAGAACTTCAACAAGTGCATATGTCCTTGGATCCTCTTTCGCAACATCTCGTAATGCTCTATATTCAAGCTTACTTAAAATGCGTGGTGGTGTTTGAGAATATTTAGGATGAGAGATATCAAATGCAGGGTTGGCACTAATAATATCCTCATGCTTTAGAAAACGGAAAAAGGTTCTAATTGAATTTAATTTGCGTGAAGCAGACTTTTTTGTATAGTTTTTACCAAGTAAGCTTTGGATAAATCCTTCAATATCCTCTTTTTTGACCTCACGAATATCTGACTTCTCTTTTGATGCAAGAAATCCAATAAATTGCTCGATGTCTTTTTTATAAGCAACGATCGTAAATTTTGATTTTCCTTGGTCTTGAAGAAAGTTGATAAAACGTTCTAAAAGCTTTGGGAGAAAGTATTCATCCATATGAGCCTATAATATACCACATGCCTTACAAAAGCACAACTGATTATACACCTCGAAATTGCGTATTCAATGGGTAAAATAAGCCAGGCTACAATATGTACTAAAAAAACAGCTTTTTATAAAGCCTTATAAAGCTATGGTAAGTATCAATTTGATATATTAACCTCTGGTTGGACATCATAAAGGAAATAGAGTACAATGAAATACCGTTAAAATTTATATGTATATAGTATGGCAACGATCGATGTAAATAACGATGACTTTCAAAAAGAAGTTATCGATCATAAAGGTGTTGTATTAGTAGATTTCCATGCAGAATGGTGTGGCCCTTGCAAGGTAACTGAGCCCATTATTGAAGGACTTTCAGAATCAATGAAAGACGTCAAATTTGTAAAGGTCGATGTAGATGCCAATCAGGATACTGCTGGTAAATATTCAATCTTTTCTATTCCTACATTCCTCATTTTTAAAAATGGTGAGTTGAAAAACCAATTTGTAGGAGCGCAAAGTAAAGATAATTTTATAAACGAGATCAATAAAGTAGTGCAAGGATAACAACCTTATACTATCTTTTTATTACACGGACAACATGTCCGTGTATTTTTTTGAGAGAAATATGTGCCGTTTTTAAAATAAAGCGGGAAAACTCAGCTAGCCATCTCCAAGAAGAACTGAGTGGTTGATCGAGCCCTTCAACAATTTCCTCATCAGTTATGGGTAACTTAATAATATGACGTGGGTGCAGACTAGACGAATCAACCACCTGAAGTCCAGCTTTTTTTAGTTTAGGATCTAGTTCAAAATCATTCTTTTCAACTTTAATAAACTTTTCCAACTCTTTATCTTCAATCTGAGGTTCTGATTCTGCCATTTCCAAGTGTCCACTTTTTAATTCAATAGGAGTTCTTGCTGGTTCGCCTTCTTTAGAATATCTGCCTGGCATAACTGGCTTTTTACTCTTCAGTGTATCCAACAAATCTTTAATATCAGTATGATTACTCATATATTTAGTGTATAACAAGATTAACTTCTCTTCACGGTGTGTTTACATTTTGGACAAGAAATAGTCGTTTTAGTAAGAATAGCATTCACTAATTGCTTGCAGTTAGGACAGTTCACACAATCCATTTTATCTTTTTTTGATGTAGATTTAAGATCAATTGCCTGCATACTGTCTCCAAAGCTCAAGCCACTATTCATACTCCCTATCACATCTTGTTCCAGTAATCCAGCTGACCTTTCAGTTACGGCACAATTTGACCCGCCACTAATGACTAATTCTTCGTATTGAGCCATATGGCGTGCCATTTCCATCATGTCTATAGGCCCACTCAGCATACTTAATGTTCTAATATCTTGTTCTGCCTTATCATAAGAAGAATAGTCACTGTTCATTCGTCTATGGATAATTCGTGCGATATTAAAAATAGCTCCAATAATATCATTTGCATCTTTTTCTAACATTCTAAAATCTGTATCAGGATGAGAAAGATCGTATTGACTCATTTCTTGAATAAGAGCTGTATATTGCTTTATATATTGATCGATTATAGGAGATACCTGTAAACGAAACTCTTCTGATTTACGTACATCTTCTGGAGAAATATTCAAATACTGATAAAGTGCTTCTATATCTTTAAAATCATCATGGGAATAAACCAGTGGATGAGCAAGAAAATCCGTATGTGAGGCAAAAGAATTACTTGAAGGGGCCTCTACACCTATTCTGTTTACTAATGAAGAATGGACTAATCTACTTGTTTCTAGAGATTCGAGATCTTCATCGTATCGTAACAACATCTCTCTAAATGGCCTTCCACCTAAGCGATCATCATAATCATCTACCATAAAGGTAAAAGCGAATCCATAATCTGCGAGCTTTGGTGGAGATATCCAAATAGCCCGATTATTACCTTTATTTATCTGCTGAACTATAGCATCTAATCCTAATTTCTCTGCATATTCACGTGAAGTTGGTCCGGCTAACCATGCAGCATTATTATACATGTCAGTTACATTTGTTCCTAACATCTCCATACTGCCATCATCTCTTAAAACACCCGCTAACTTTTTAATACGGATTTCCCCAACAAATTCTTCTAAATACGAGATGATGTTTTCTGAAATATAATAAGCCTGTTCTTCTGAAGTTAAATGCTGCAATTTTTGAATACGCTCTGCTTCATTAAAGGCGTTATAGGATTCATAAATACTTTGAGTAAATTCCTCTTGTTTTGTTGTTTTGATACTTTCTGTTTGAAGGTCTACCTGAAGAGATGGAAGTTCATCTTGAGAGTAATAATCAGCCACATAGTCTGGTTGTGGAAACGTAGATTGGATGTTAGATTCGGCCTGATAAGGCCTCATCTGCTCGGCAATAGCTGACATACTTATATCCCTGCACGGGGCTACTATACTTGGTCGGTCTTCGGACTTGCCCGATTATATCGGACTTACCGCTGCGGCACAGTTGCTGAATTTCACAGCATTCCCAAATTTTCTGAGTCTTCCCATCTTTTTGAGTAAGACAGTGACTCAAACCAAGTAGAAATAATAAGGTATAGTAACGATACTATAATTGGTGTAAAAATGCAAGGAATAACACTAATTAGAAATGTATGTGTTAGGTTTTCTTTTCTGTTGAAGCATAATTTCGGGCTAACATAAAAAGAAAATCAGAAAGTCTATTCATATATTGAATAATCAGCATATCATCATCTGTTGTTTCTTTTTTTAGATCTATAAACTCAATAATACGCCGCTCTGCAGAACGCACTTTAGACCTTGCCAGGTGAAGGCGTACTGTAGCTTCACTTCCTTGTGCCAAAACAAATCGGGTAAGTTTTGGAAGTGATTTATCTAAATCATCAATAGTTTCCTCCATATGAGTTATGTGTTTTGAAAGATTATCTTTTTTAAGTGGGGCATTAGATAAATAAGCCATAATACTATATAAATCCAGTTGTATATCTGATAACACTTCTGTAACAACTTTATCTTGTATAGATTCGATGGCAAGTCCAATAAAACAAGTGGCTTCATCGGTAATACCGTACGCTTCTACCTGAGGGTCATATTTCCAAACTCTCTTCCCTCCAAAAAGAGCTGTTTTACCTTTATCTCCAGTTTTTGTATAAATACTCATGCCTGTATTGAACTAAAATTTATATCTCTTGTCAAGTTAATTATGAGTTGTTCCAACAACACAAATTAAGATTGGAGCCACATTGACAACCGATTAAAAAAAAGCTATAGTAAAACGATATGTCAACTAAAAGGCATGTTAAGGAGATTGGATTACTAGTACTTTTCCTTGTCATTTCTCTTGCCGTGATAAGCGCTGGGATATTAATCCAAAATAATCAAAATACTACTCGTACCGAGGCTTCTTCCTATTGTAAATGTGATGATAATGATAAGTGTTACCCAGATGGCTGTTCGCGGAAGCCAAAGACTGATGATAATACTTTTAGTGAAAGTCGGTATGATAACGTTTGTGGTGATAGTAGTCTTGATCCAGGATACCGCATGCCAGATGGTCTCATTCAGCACTTTTGCTCAGAACAACAGCCCTCATGCTGTTTTGATATATATAAGTATAAAGATGATAGGCTGTGTTGTTTTCAAGAACGATGGACATGTCATCCATCACTTTGTGAAGGGGCATCTGGAAATGGTGACTGTGGAAAGTATTGGCACTTACCCAATAATGGTTGGAAAGCATATGGATGCGTCAAAGAAGGATCAGATGGAGACGAAATTCCTTATTGGGGTCTTCCACCCGGATTACCTGGTGGAAGTGGACATCAAGCCCAAAACCCTACAAACACTCCTCAACCTCCAACAGCTACACGTATTCCTTCTCCAACAGAAAGACCGCAAAATACTCAAAATACCCCTGTTCCCACTCAACCTTCAAATAATGGAGGTCGCCCTTCTGGAATAACTCATATTCCAGTTTCCTCTCCAACGCCTATTCGCCCAACTCAAAAAGCAGATCCATCCCCATCTAATTTAGATACCCAAGGCAATGGTAATTCAGGATTTCAGGTTGATACCGCGCCTAATCAACATGCACAAAACCAACAATCGGCAAATACCAATAACCCAAACCAAGTAAATATTCCTCAGATCGAATTTACTTCTCCTCAACAGATACTTAAGGAAGCAGTGACAGTTGAAACAATAGCACAGATAGACAGAGTTACAGAAAAACCTTTAGGTATAGCGAAAGATACTTTTGTCACTGTAAAAACATACGATCAAAAGCTTGAATCCATGGTTGAGAGTTGGATATTTAAAATCCGCATACAAATACAAAAACTTCTTCCATAAAAAAACCCCGTAATACACGGGGTTTTTTTACCTTTATGATTATGTTTTAACACTCAGAGTGTCCACAACCATAACACTTAGCACAACCTTCTTCACGTGCAAGTAAAGCCTGTCCACATTCAGGACATAAGTCATAATGTGCGGCAGCTGGTGCTTGCGCTTGAACAGATGGTGTACTACCAGCCTCTTCAAGTAAAGCTGGCTGTTCCATTTTCCCAACTAGCTGAACTTCGTCTTGCTGGTCATATCCATTGGTTTGCTGTTGCTGTTGTAAATACTCAAAGTGCATAGTAAGTACTTTTGCAATAGCATCTGGAAGACTTCGAATACGATCTTTACCAAAGCCCAGTGTTCTACCTCCGCCGATACCAGAAAGCTCATCAATTACTTTCTTTAACCGTTCTTGAGGAGCTAAGTGAACTGTACTTCTAAAATACATAGAGATCATTCGACCTAATCCTTCTGCCATGGCAAAGACATCGGTTCCTGCCTTTCCAACTGTAATAAATACTTCATGCGGCTCACCACCACCATTAGTATTGATGGTAATATACGCTCTTCCAACTGGTGTATTTATTCTGTATGTTGAGCCATGCACAACCATCGGACGAGGCTTTACAGTGGGGAATACTGGCTGAGCTTCTATTTTTTTCTCTTCTTTCTTCTCTTCAGTTTTTCGCTCAAGTACTCCTTGACGTGAACCGTCTCTCATATATGCAATTCCTTTTAAGCCCTGTTCATAAGCTAAGGTATATAATCTCTTTACATCTTCTACTGTATGTGTTGTTGGGGCATTTACTGTTTTTGAGATTGATGCATCGACATATCTCTGAATGACTGCTTGCACCATAACATGATCTTCAGGAGTAAGATCATTAGCTGAAACGAACCAGTCAGGCCTTTCAATGTCTCCTGCTTCTAATTCTTTGCCGTGTTCTGCATACCATTGATCATACAAGTGATGGCGAATGACATGTTCACCCAGTCTGTCCCGACGGATAAATTCAAACTCATATACTGGTTCAATACCAGAAGTTGTACCTGACATAAGAGATGTGGAACCCGTTGGTGCTTGCATAAGAAGCACTGAGTTTCTGATTCCATTCTCTTTTACCATCTTACGAATATCAGCGGGCATCTGCTTCATAAAGCCACTTTTTACAAACTTCTTAGCATCAAATTTCTTGAATGAACCTTTTTCTTTTCCTAAAGCAGAAGAGGCTTTATAGGCTTCATGACAAATAATCTTGTATACTTTTTCGATAAACTTAAGGGATTCTTCTGATCCATAACGGATGTGAAGTTTAATAAGCGTATCACCAAGTCCCATTGTTCCTAAGCCAATTCTTCGTTCTCCTTCTAGTTGTGTTTTTTTAATCCCTGGGAACACATATGGATCCATATCAACAACATTATCCTGAAATCGGACTGCTGTTTGAACCACTTCAGCCAAAGAATCAAAATCAAACTCAGCTGCTTTATTTATATCATCTCCTTTTACAAAAGCTGAGAGATTGATAGAGCCTAAGTTACAGACACCCCATGCAGGAAGTCCTTCTTCTCCACATGGATTTACACAGATAATACGATTCCAGTAATAATTATTGTGCATTTTATTATAGCGCTCCATAAACACAACGCCAGGTTCAGCAGATCTCCATGCTGCTTCTCCAATTAAATCCCAGATCTTTCGTGCTTTTACTACTTTGTGTACATTTATTTTCTTTCCTTTAGCTTTCCATGCTTCAATATCTCCATCCCACATAGTGTCATAGTCTGGATCATTTTTATCTGGAAAGATCAGTGGCCAATCACCATCAGCTTTTACTGCATCCATAAATGTGTCAGACACACAAACGGATAAGTTTGCTCCATTAATCTTAGTTAAATCTTGTTTTACAGTTATAAATTCTTCAATATCTGGATGCCAATCATGAAGCATAAGCATAAGGGCTCCACGACGGGTTCCTCCTTGTTGAATAATATCTTTTGTAGCAAGAGAAAAAAGTTCTGCCCAGTTAATTGGTCCTGAGGAAAAGCCATTTACTTTTTCTACACGGGCTCCACGAGGACGAAGCGTTGAAATGTTAATACCAACTCCTCCACCACGAGACATAATCTCAATCATCTCACCAAGTGTTTGGAGTATGCCATGTCGGGAATCTTTAGGGGAAGGGATCACAAAACAATTGTAGTATGTAACACCAAAACCAGTTCCAGCACCTGCTAAAATACGTCCTCCTGGAACATATTTAAAATCTTCCATAGCATCATAAAATGCTTTTTCCCATTTCTTTCTTTGATCTGGTTTTTCTTGTTCTGCCACAGCTTTTGCAACACGCTTCCACATTTCATCTGGTGTTTGTTCTACTGCCTTGCCTTGTTTGTCTTTCAGAGAGTACCGGTCTAAAAATACCTTCTCTGATACCCCGGTTAGTTTCATATTTTTATATAAACAAAAAATTAATAATAATTCGTTAACTGTTCTCGATAAATAAGTAAGAACTTATGTTAATTTTTTTAACTCTTTCTCAAACTCCTCTACATCTACAAATCTTCTAAACACTGATGCAAAGCGGATATATGCTACTTTATCCATATCTTTGAGCTTACTAGCTACCAAATCACCAATATTTTGACTGGTTATTTCTGTTTTACTATTACTGGTTATCTCCTGCTCAACAAAACTCACAATTTCTTCTACCTGATCTGCAGTTACTGTTGTCTTCCCGACTGCTTTAAAAATACCTTCTCTTAATTTTTTCCGGTCAAATCGTTCACGTTTTTCATCCCGTTTTATAACAAGTATTGGTAATTCCTCTACTCGTTCATAAGTAGTAAAACGCCTTTTGCACTCAGGGCAGGATCTTCTTCTTCGTATTGTAGTTTTATTATCAGAAACTCTTGTCTCGATAACTTCTGTGCTCGAAAACTGACAAAATAAGCATTTCATATATTGGGTGCATATCAAATGTATACCACTAGTGGTAGGTTTTCAATGGTATTTATTATATCATAATATATCATTATTTTCCGCTTATTTTTCGCACTTATCCTGTAATAATGCGTTAGGATTTTATGGTTTATTTGAACAGGATGACTATATTATATTGATCTATATAACAGATCGATATATGTATTACCTGATATTTAACTGAGTATACTGGTAGTGTCTTTATTGCTATAGTAACCATAGGAAATATAGTTTCTTACACTTCCAATATGTAACATGTAATTAAGAAAGAAGAGTTATTCTCTATCCTTCACATATTCCCAATTACTTGCAGGTAAGCCTTAATATTATATGTACTATCTATTTTGATATAATTACTTCCATGGAAATATATATCTTAGACACCAATCTTTTTTTTAACATGGAAGCAAAAATGGGGATAGGAAATGATACCGAAACCATTATTAGGAATATAACAACAGCGATAAAAAAGGCTAAAGGACACCAAAAGCTTGAAGTTTTTCTTCCTCCTCGTATTGCAGAAGAAATAAAAAGTTTTTTTGAAAACCCTGAACAAGAATTTCTAACTGAATTTTTTTCTCAGGTTGTAATCAAATCACCTTCACTTAGTGAACTTTCAATTTCTGCTGAAGTAATCGCCCAGTATATTGAAGAGTCTCGAAAGAGGGCATACAGAAGCCAGGACGTTGCAGAAGAAGAGATTATAAAAGCAGGACAGATGTTTATGGGGAAAGAAGCTCTCCCTCAAAAAGAATTTCAGATGACAATTGGTAAAATTGTGAAGACATTTAGAAACCGCTATCGCAATGCTCTACGCACTGGTTTTATCGATAGTCTCGCTGATTTCGACCTTATTATGCTTGCTAAAGAACAAAATGCTACTCTTGTAAGTACAGATGAAGGAGTTATTTCATGGGGGCGAAAGCTTGGTGTGAAGGAGGTTGATCCTTCTGTTTTGGGAAAAAGGATGCAAGCGTATCTTTAATCTGTTCTAAATTAGTATCTTGCTGTTTCTTACCTCCTTTTTGCGGCATGTTAGGCTCATCATCATCTTCTGGAATAAGATATGTTAGCCAGCGAATCATTCGGTCGGTGAGTGTAAGCATTGGTTTATCTTGATACACGATGTGCTCTGCTAAAATCTTCATAACTGCTTTTTTAACTTGGTCTGAGGTAATAATCATATAGGCATGAAAATTATATGGAGGATTGGTGACCAAAGTCAGGACAGTAAAACCAAATCGATCTGTAAAGTAAAAATGAGACAGAACATCCCAGCGTAAGGTGATACCTGCTGTTTCAATACCAAATTTAGTGATTTTATTTTCAACAATGGGAGGAGGGGTGATGGTGAGGACATAAAAAAGAAACAAAATAGACCAGATAGGAATAATAAGAATGCGATCTCCCAAGAAAAAAATAATTAAGGTAAGGAGTAAGGCTACAGCAATATAAAAACGAAGCACTTTTTTATTACTTTTCTTATATGCACGAAGGGGAGCTTTCCAAGAATACACAACTTGTGGATTGAGTGATTCTGGAAGTGGTGTAGCAGACTGTATTAATGGTTCTTGAGGCATACTTCATTTTTCTCCATTTTAAGATAAAAGTCAAGTTAGAAAGATATGTTTCAACTCTAAATATACTTTCCTATTCTTCTTTTTTCAATAAAATGGTATAATTGGGAGCTTAGTCTAGATTAATACCATGTATACTAATTATTATTCATAAACTTAACTAATTATGTTAAAAAATGCATTTCAAAGACTGGTAGGATCAAAAGAACACCTTAAAACATATGAATTGATCCGATTACAGGCAAAAACCTATCGTTCTCTTAAAAATTACTTCAATGATAAACTTGAAGATGAAAAGCTTTCTTCATTAGAATGGAGTGTATTAGGACTTATACACAAAACTCCAGAAGGGCTTCGCTTTATCGAAATTGCACAACGGATGGGCGTTGAACCCCCATTTATTACAGAACTTATTTCTCGCTTAGAGAAACAAAAATTAGTAAAAACTATGGATAATCCTCAAGACAAACGAGCAAAAATTGTAATCTTGAGTGATAAAGGTGAAAAAAAATTAAACTCCGTTGAAAGCAATCTTGAAGAAAAAATTACATCATTATTCGCTGACATTTCAGCAAATGAATGGCAGACATATAAGAATGTAATGGAAAAGATTGCTGGAATGAGTACTAAGTAATATGAACTCAAAAATTGATATCTTTTCTCCCGATAGAATAGATATTCACGAAGATACTCCACAAAATAGAAAAGAAAGACTTATTCATCGAAGACTACTTCCTGTATACCAAATTGCTGTTGAAGCTATAAAGGCAAACAATAATGGTAATAAGGTTCAAACACTTCTTGATATAGGTGTTTTTGATGGACGATTTATTCATCTATTAGATGATGCTGCAGAAAAAATTTATGGAATTGACTATAAACAGTCAATGATTGATCAAGCATGGAGACATCCTTTTAATCAGGAATTAGTCACAAATGGACATCTCGATCTTAGAAGAATGGATGCTTTAGAGATGGATTTCTCTGATTTACCACCAGAACCCTTTAATGCGATTACGTGTATAGAAGTAATAGGAGCAGGTTTAAAAGGAAAAAAAGGACATACCTCTACTGATGCTGCTAATGAGATTATTAGACAATCATATGATTTACTTTCCCCAGGGGGTGTGTTTACATTCACTATGAAAGATGCTGATTATATAGAGCGATTTAGTTATACTGGATTTGAGTTTGATATTCCAAAAGGTACAGCGGTTGTAAGAGATGATTTACTTGAAATGATAAGTCAATTTAGAGAGTTTAGTTGGTATGGTCAAGTATGTCTTCAATCTTCTAATGGAATGATTGGTTTCCCAGGTGAAATAGTCTACCGTCATGGCAAACCATACCCACAAGTTAATCGTGATATTTATGAACTTACTTCAGCTGATCAAATTGAAGCACAAGGACTCATGCCACTTTGCTGGACTGGTATTGGTATTAAATAATCTACTGTGTCTCATTCAACCTATCTGCTAGCTCATTTTGTTCTTTAACTAATGCTGAGTCTTGTTCTATCCATTGTTTTTCTTCATCAGTAAACCATTCATTCGCTTTCATCCTCTTTACAATCTGTTCAATGCGAGAGATACGCAAGGCTATGATTTCATTAATTCTGTCTACATCTGTCCTATTTTCATTATAAAACTCGCTATATGACTTCACCTCTTGCCAACCAGGTTGTACTTCCTTTAATCTATTTAAACCATCTTCCCAGCTTTGTATCTCCCCGTCGCCATAATTTGGAGCAACATATCCAGCCAAATGTTGAACAACCACTTGTACCGGGCAGCCATTAAGATCACCTATTAATGTGCTTACTCCAATCTCTTCATAATCTTTATTGAGTAAAAACTTTGTAGAATTTTGATGTTCAAGAAATGCATCAAAAAGTTCTTGAGCATCATAGTAGCCAGTCATGGGGAATTCTCCATAGATCACATTTACATAACCCACATCAGACATTGCCTCTTCCATGGTGTAGCCACTTTTCGGAGCATCAAAGTCAAAGTCATCATATTTAAGCATAACTTCAGCGCGAAGATTTGCAGTTTGTTCTAATTTAGGCTGATACTCTAAAGGGGCAAGACCGTTTTCACTGCGAACTTCATTCAATAGACGCACATATTCATCTACATCAAAGAGTGATTCATTTTGTCCATCTAAATCATGAGAAGAATCTCGCCATTTTTCAGAAAATCGGGCAGGCTGTTTTTCATACGGAATGTAGTACTTAATGTCATTAATGTCTATCAAACCAATCTGACGAGAGTCTAAACTAACTTTTCTATTATCTCCAAGAACAAAAAGCTTACCTTCTGGGACTGTTACCAGTTCACAGTCTTGTATTTCTGTAGCTCCAAAGGTAGAACGAGGTTTTAAAATATATGGTTCTTCCACCGGTTCCTCATTTACAAAAACAAATCCATCACGAATAGTAATAGTATCTCCACCAATTCCAATAACTCGCTTTACAAAACCACTTTCCTCCTTTTCCTGTCTTTTAAGTTCTTCTGCAGTTTCTTCATTTTCAAAAACAACAATATCTCCCCGTTTTATATGTTGAGGGATAAATGTGTGAAATCGATTATCAGCAACATATCGTTGGAAATCAATATATCCTTCTTCAGGTAAGGTTGGAAGCATTGATGCTCCCGAAACTGGCACTTGTACTGGGAAAAATCCTGTTGTTTGAAGAAAAAACCAACCACCAATAATAAAACCAGCAAATAATATTACCTGAAAAATAAAGACGAAGATCCTCACTGGAAAGAGAAGTACTTCTATAAAAGGTGAACGTTTCTGTTGCATATCAATACTATTTTACCAAGATAAAAGAGTTGAATACTTTATAATTCATGTATGCAAGACAGAAACACAACAATCGATTTTCTTCGTGGATTCGCAATTGTCATTATGATTCTAATTCATGTAACGGCGTATTATCTTAAAGAACCGATAACTCACTTCATCTGGGATTACACACATTTTGCAGTACCTCTTTTTGTTTTTTGCTCTGCTTATGTGTACTTTGAAAGAAAAAAAGATGAACCATTCTCTTTGTCATATTTTTATAAAAGGGCTAAAAGGCTTATTATTCCCTACTATATCTACCATATTATTTTCTTTATATTAGTCTTTCTCTTAACTCAATCAGTCCCTCCTGTACAACGACTACTTAGTTATTTTCTTTTAAAAGGAAGTAGTGATCGTTATTTAAGTTGGCTTGTCGTGCTATTCCTTTATCTGATCGTTCTTATGCCTTTTATAAGGTATATAGCTATGAAAAAATACTGGTTGGGCATATTTACGTTCCTCTCTATTGCCTCAAACATATATTTACTCTTTTCTACACCACCTATAAGCTTTCGATACTATATGTGGCTTCCATGGTCATTAATACTTATCATTACCTGGCTATTTATAACATCAAAAAGAAAAAATCTTTTTATATTGGTAACGGTTGCTACATCACTCATTATTTTTATAATTACCCAACAGCTATTGCTTCGAGAAGGTTCAACACTTGTATTAGTTAATAATAAATATCCACCAAACCTGTACTACCTTTCGTATGGTATTGCGTGGATATTTGGCTTGTACTATCTACATCAACTGCTTCGTATAAATGAAACTGTGCTTCAACAATTTTTTAATTTTATAAGTAGAAATTCCTACTCTCTGTTCTTTATTCATTTTCTCTATTTAATTATTCTTATAGATATTCTCCAAATTCGTATAAAGCAGTGGAGTATTTATTTTTTCCTTATCTTCACGGTTTCACTTGTCACTCAAGTAATTTTAAACCTGGTGATACCTTATTTCCGTTCTATATTAAAGAATGCCCAACCTCCTTCACAACTACCTTGAGGAATACGAATATAGCCAGGTGCACGTAAACAAACTGCCTGTTTAAACTCTGTACCAGATAACGTAACTCCATTAATTGTCACGCTATTGGTGTTTCCGTTCCCTTGAGAAACAGAAACACTTGTCGCAGAAGAGATTCCACCTTTCCCGGATACTAAATTTCTAAGTTCTTCCATACTATAAGGATTTCCTCCCCAACAGGAAGTGGTGACTGGAGTAATTCGGGAAGTATCTATACCACCTGCTTTTAATGCAACTGCTGCGTTAACAATATCAGCCATTTCTTCTGGAGAAAGCCATGGATTAGCCCTCCCACAAGTATCTCCACTATTACTATATCCCTGCCTCCACCAGGATTTATATACCCAAGGAGAATTACCTAATTTCTCATATGATTTATCAACAAAATTACTTCCCCCTGCTCCATCTGTTGTATCCCACATACCTGGAGAGTCTATATAAACACCATGAGTTGAAGCGTAATACGTAACAACTCCTTCCAAAACTAATCCTTTCGTTTGATCCACAGCGTCCCTCCATTCTTGAGGAGGATTATCAGATTTATCTTTTCTAAAAACCTGACACGATTCTGTAGTACATATCTCTGTTCCTTCAGATTTATACCTATAAGCATAGGTGCGAGCAGCAACAGCTTGCGCTTTTAAAGCTTCAGGATGCCATGAAGATGGCATTTCAGCAATTCCATATAAATAAGCTGTCTCAAAATCTATTTCTCCATAACCAGATACTTTTATAGAACCTCCTGTATCTTTACTTACTGGTTCTTTGCCATAGTAAGCTTGTAATATTGCCTTAAAATCCTGACCAGATTGAGCTCTCCCTCTTGCTCCATACTGACTCATTCCTTTTCGATGTGTATAAGCTCCAAAAGAAAATATGGCAAATGAGCCACCTGGTGCCGATTCTCTAAACCCTTTTATAGAAGAAAGATATTCATCTGCAAGCTCTCCTGAACCAATACTAAAGGTAAAACTTCCACTTCGTGCTGCCATAATCTCCTGCTGTTTGGCAGTAAGCGCTGCGATTTCTCCCTGCAGAGAACCTTGGTACTCTTTTGCAGAAGCAACTTCACCTGCAAGAAAATCAGATTGCTTGGCAATCTGTTCTTTTATTGGTTCCAACCTACTCTTTTCATCTTCCAGTGTTTCCTTTTTCTCTTCAAGATCCTTTACCAGTGAAACAATATGAATAATAGTATTACGATCATCGTTTAAGAGTGTTTGCTGATACGTAAATTGTTTTAAAAACAATGTTAAATTGTCTGATACAAGAAGCTGCAACAGACTATCTTGCACTCTTCCTTTATTTTTATAGTAGGAAGCTATGCGTTGATCTAGTAATTCTTTCTGTTGTTTTAATTTAGAATCTCCTATCTCAATCTCTTTTTCTTTTTCTTGAATATCTACCTCAATTTGAACGACTTGAGCTTTTATTCCATCTAGTTGTGAATTTAATTTCATAAGCTCCTGTTCATTGGTAGAAGTTGCTTTTTGGGAAGATTCGAGCGCTTTATTAAGATCTTCTAATTTTTTATTAATCTCTTCAAGCTCATCTGCATGCACTATAATACCTGTTCCAATAGGAACAGTGAATAATAGACATAATATAATAAGCGTATATAAAATACGTTTCATAGTATCATTATAACCCAATAAATATGCGCTTGTAATTTATAAGCGAGTTGAAGATTTCTATTAGTTATACTGTATGTATGAAAAAGATACTGCTTATATTTCTTCTATTATATACTGTTTTATTTTTCTCCAATTCTGTTATCGCCCAGCAGCTGGAGTGTGATGAGTGTGGGTATTGTATAGGGAGGGAGGCACCGGGGAGTTGGGAGTCCTGTCGAGCATGTATTTATGAAGGGAGTAATGAAGATCCAGCAAGTAATGAGACACTACGTGTGACAAAGACACCAGGGAGATACTATACACAACTTGGGTGTTTAAATACAGAGGCAGAATCATTTACAGATCCCACCGCACAAGGAGGATTACTTAATTTTCTATTATCACGATTGTTGTTTCCGATAGTTGGGACTCTTTCATTTATATCGTTAATATATGGGGCATTTCTTCTGATGACAGCACAAGGATCAAGTGAGCAGGTAGGTCGTGGAAAGAGTTATATAGTGGGAGCAATAGTAGGACTCATATTTACCTTATCTGCTGTCCTTATCATTAATATCATAGCTGGTGATATCCTCCGTATCCCTGGGTTCTCTAATGGTTCAGTAGTTAAAATGTATGCTGGAGGACAACCTTCTGAACTTGGATTTGGTGAAGATGCAGTTCTTATCCACCCAATTGTAGAAGTCACATTTGGCTCTGAAGTAGTAGGTAGAACAACCATTATAAGCGCACCTGTTATTAATCAATCTCCTATATATAAAGAATTCAATATTGTAACCAGCAGAAAATTGCGAGAAGGAGAAACAGTAACAATCCGATTTATAAACGATCATGCTCCTAAATGTTGTGGAAGAGAAGGAGGCCCTCAAGATAATGGTAATGGAGATAGAAACTTTTATCTCAAAACAGCTGAAATTGATACTATTCCATGTAAGTCATTTACCTATAAAGAACAGAATATTCTATCAGGGTTTACTGTTTATGCAAACCAATCATTCCCGATTACGTGTAACTTTAATTAATTTTTGTCTTAAAGTACATAAATAAGAAGGACCACAACAGCAGCCCAAAGAATTATGGTGAAGATAAGAGGTTTATCTGTAGTGATAATCTTTTCTGGCCTTTCTCCTTCTTCTCGTTCATACAAAAGCTGTGCATAACGAGCAATTCCATATACAACAAAAGGGATAGAAAGCATCATAAGCTTACGAGCTTCGATATTAGGAAACATCTGAGGAATAAGTCTTGTAATATCTTGTTCTCTACACTCTTTCTTTTCTTTTTCGGTCATGTCTTCCTGGTTACAAAAAGTTTCAGTTGCTGTTTCCTGAAAAATAGCTTGTTGAGATGGATCTATATACAATGTGTATGTGTATAGAGCATATGAAACAATTGTTAGCGTTGCAAAGGTGGTAGAAAGGAAATACAAAAGATGTCCTTTATAGCGATATAACGATATTCTTGTTTCATCCCCATGTGCTACAAGTTCGGCATGTCGTTTAACTGTAGCCATAAATAAAGATATAAAGAATATTGTCATTAGAAGCCAAATTGGCACATGATAGCCGGTAGCAACCACCCCACCCCATGTTCTTAATACAAAAGAGAATGATATGGTAAAGATATCAACTACTGGAAATCTTTTTAGATACAGTGAATAAAAAAAATGGAGGAAAAGAAAGATAAGAGCAAGTACAAAAAATGAAATAGAGAAATAAAGAGATAATACTAATGAAACTATTGTTAAAACAAATAAAGAAAACGTTGCTTGAGGGATACTGATAGCACCAGAGGCAAGTGGTCTAAATTTTTTTAATGGATGTTTTTTATCGTATTGGTAATCAATAATATCATTCAAGACATATGAAGCGGAAGAAAGAAAACAAAAGATAAGAAATGCATATAGACTATTAAGAAATAATACGCCATCAAATAACTTCCCTGTAAAAAGAATAGCTGCAAATACAATCAAATTTTTTATCCATTGATTGAACCGAAATGCTTTTGCATAAATTAGGAGTTGTTGTTTCATGCTTTACACATTATACAACATATTAGATTACACGGAGAAGCCGGAAGAAAAGGAAGGAGATAAGATAAAACAATATGACCTGAAATATTGGTAGGTAAAAGGTGAGAAATAGTGTAATAATGGCAAGAATAAAAAATGCTTCATTATGAATTGCAGGAAGCAATCCTTTTGTAATTAGCATGAGAATCACAAGAGTTAATAAGACTTCTGTATCAAAACCCCATATAGGCCACCCAAACAACATCGCCATTCCAAGAAGAAGAGTAGCTAATATAAGGAATATTTCTTTTGTATCAAAAAAAAATGGTCCAAAATACATAGTTTTATATTACAGAAATTTCAACTTAAGAACAATGTTATTTAACTGGTACATACACTTTAACCTCACGACCATCAGATAATCTTACATGGTGTACTTCAACAGTTGTACCTTTTTCTATTTTGATATAACGATTGTTAGTCTCTGGATCTTCTGCTGCATACACCCCTTCACTTATCGGTGTATAATTTAACTCCTCCTTTTCTTGTATATTTGCATTATCAAGAGCTGCATTCTCTATAGTCTCAGTTCTTGCTTCTCTATCTGCTGGGTAGCGAAGATAGGCATAAACTCTTTGAGGAGTTAACTTCAGCCAAACAAGAAAACTTCCTTTAATTTCAGGTGAATTGGCAACAAAAACACGTGGTGTAACAGTTGAAACAACCACAAATGAGGTTATTAAAGTAAGAACGATTTTTACTCTTCTTATTGTTTTTAATTTATTTACTTCTTTCATAGACCATCTATCAATTTTAAGAATTCTTCTAGACTTTCAACAGCACAAGTTTGTGTAAGTACAAATTGACCATTTTTATCAAAACATGATTGTAGTATTGTGTCATTTTGTGTTTGAATTTGTTCTTTTCGTACAACAGTAGGAACAGGGGTTGGGGTTGGTTGTGATACTCGATCTACTAATCCTGCCATACCTCTTCTTGGAGTAGGAGTTGGTGTGATAGGATATTCATCGTTTTGCTGAGCATATGTGGGCACTCTTGTCGGAGAAGGTGCAGGACATTGATCTTGAAAATCTACACAAATATTTGTACCTACACATTTAATTTGTCCTGGCCTACAGGCGTTTTTACACATATTTTCCGAATTACATAATCCATTACTACAACAACCACTTCGACAAGTAGAACCATCTATGCAACTTGTCCCATTAGGTAGCTTAGTTTTGGTTGGCGTAGGTGTATTTGACGGTCGTTGTGTTGGATTTTGAGGTGGTCTTGTAGGTTGCGGATTGGTTGTAGCTGGCCTATTTGTTGGGGGAGGGTTTGAAGGTGGTCGTGAAGTTGGAGGAATATTTGTTGGTTGTGAGGTGGGAGTATTGGAGTCACAAGCATTAGTAGAACATAGCATGGCTGCTCCTGCCCAGCCAATCTCTCCATTAGTATTTCTAACACCTACCTGCCACGATACACACCCACACGTTTTATCTGTACTTTTAGTTATATTAGTGGGTACAGTTGCACCTTGAGCTTGGTCAAGAATTTGAGCTTGCGAACCTGCAATATCCCTTACATCTCCACAGTATGGTGCACCTTGTTTTTGCTCAGGACACCAAAACAAAACATATAGATATTGTCTATTTAGATTTCCCCAGCAATTGATATTAAATGAGGTATTCCCAGAACCATTTAAACTATCTTCAATATTGTCATTACAGAAAGTTCCGTCAAATTCTGCACGAGTATTAAGAGTCTGTTGTTCTTGATTAATTGTAGAGCTCATAAGAGCTCCAATTCCAATTACAACCAGCGTTCCAAGAATAATAATAGTAGAGATTTCACCTTTTCTATTTAGCATGATATACAATCATTATAACGGCCATTTAATAAAGCGTAAATATCCTTTTTTATAATGCTAAAGTTCAATCTTGAAATAAAGACACAAATACGATACTATTGGGCTGTCTAGATTATGAATAAACCATATCTTATACTACCTGAATTAGTAGAACAACCAACATGGGGTGGAGATTATATTCTGAAGCTTAAAAACTGGCATACTAAACCAGAACTTCAAAATAAAAAAATTGGACAAAGCTATGAATTATATGGTGCTTCATTATTAACTGAAACAATTATAGATAGTAGCTCTTCTGACTTCTCCTCTACTCTAGATAAAACTCTTACCTTAGACGAACTTATTACACAAAACCCACAAGTTGTATTGGGTCCAAAAGTATATGAAGAATATGGTAAGATGCCTCTTCTTATTAAGCTTAATCAGGCTCGTGGAAACTCTTTTCAACTCCACATAAAACCCCGACAAGAGCACCCTCGATGGAAACCAAAACCAGAATCCTGGTATTTTTTAGAGAATGGATATATTAGTTGTGGGATCAAAAAAGGGATTGATGTAAATGAATACAAACAAACATGCGTTAATATCGAGGTAAAAATGCGGGAATTAAGCAATCAAGTACAAACAGGTGAAAAGGGTATAGAAGAGGCACGTCAAGAGGCTCAAATTTTTATTAAAGAACAAAATCCCTGGCAATATATTAATTTATACAATACAAACAAATATGATCTTATTGATTTAAGCCAAGGTGGAGTACACCACTCATGGGAAGCAAATGATGAACTTCCTTTAGGAAATATTGTTTATGAAGTACAACTTGATGTAATGGATGAGTTTTGTACAATTCGTAGTTTTGATCAAGGAAAGATAAAAGAAGATGGCAGTATTCGGGAGATTCATATAGATGATTACTTTACATTTTTAGATACTTCTGAAGAGAGGAACGATATCCAAAACTTAAGAAGGACACGAAGTGGAAACAATCTATTACACACTCCTTACTATTCATTAGATATAGTTGAGGTAACTAATCAAGTTAAAATGGAAACTAAAGACTCATTTCATCATTTATATGTTCAAGAAGGTAATGTAGAAGTAATAACTTCAAACGGAAAAGTACAAATTACAACAGGACATTCGTGTTTTATACCGTATAGTGTAGGCAATTATGAAATTAAAACCAATGTTTCAAAATCTATTATTCTGAAAACTTATATTGAGCTATAGTACTATAAATTAATATATTTGTATGAAATTCCTTTATAAAAACACTTCTTTTATTACTGAAGATCAGATTACCAAAACTTCGAAACAACTTACAGAATATATTAATCATCTAGAGGCTGTGGCAAAAGCAAATACATATGAGGCTGATGAGGCATCTATGAACCTTCCATTTGATGATGTTTTAGTACAAGAGGTCACTAACCTTGCAAGTCAAAAAAAATCAGATAGGCTTAAATATCTTATTCTTATTGGTATAGGTGGCTCCAATTTAGGAACAAAAGCATTGTATGATGCCTTTTTTGGCTACTATGATCTTATCCAACCCACACGAAATCCTAAAATAATCTTTCTTGATACACAAGATGAGGAAGTGCTTGCAAAAACAGCTGAATTAATACAATCTTTAGATACAAAAGAGGAAGTATTAGTAAATGCTATAAGTAAATCCGGGGGCACCACAGAAACTGCGGCAAATTTGGAAATTATTTATGAAGCACTCTCTGCTAAGTTTGGAGACGTAAATGATCGTATTGTTATAACTACAGATACAGGTTCTAAGATGCAAAAGGCTGCAGAACAGAAGGGAATAGACGTACTTAATCTTCCAGCAAAAGTAGGTGGACGGTTTTCTGTATTTTCTACTGTAGGAATGTTCCCATTTGCAGTACTGGGCTTTAATATAGACGCTATTCGTAAAGGTACTCAAAAGATGAGAGATATGTCTTTACAGAAAAATGTGGAGAGTAATCCAGCTCTTATTTCTGCAATACTGTTATTCCTTCATTCTCAAAAAGGAGCAACTATTAATGATAATTTTATTTTTCTTCCTCAATTAGAGTCTCTTGGCAAATGGTATCGTCAGCTCATGGGGGAGAGTATAGGGAAAGAAGGTAAAGGTATTACTCCGACAGTTTCTATTGGTTCAACTGATCTTCATTCTGTGGGTCAACTTTATTTAGGTGGCCCTAAAAATAAAATAACTACTTTTATTTATGGTGAAAACACAAAGTATGAGGCTATTGTTCCTCCAAAAACTGCATTCAAACTCGTTGAAGTTATTGAAGGAAAGCATATTCATGACATTATGCAAGCAATTGTAGAAGGAACTAAGAAAGCATATACAAAACAAGGCCTTCCTTTTATGGAAATTGTACTTGACACCGTGTCGGAGGGGGAGTTGGGTGAGTTTATGCAATTCAAAATGATGGAGATGATGTATTTAGGTAGATTAATGGAAATAAATACATTTAATCAACCTCATGTAGAGTTATATAAAGTAGAAACTAAAAAGATACTAGAGCAGTCCTAATTCCCGAACATTTTCCTCATTATTTCCGATAATACTTATCAGGAATAATTCCCGTATAATTAACGCTTTATTCACGCAGATAAACAAATGAGGTGTTTACCGCACATTTCCTGAATAATTTCCGATTAATATTAATTCCCGCATAAATCCCTCGTTATTACCGCTTTTAGTATAGTTACGTATGCATAAATCAATAAAAACCTGGATTAAAGAAATAGAAGAGTGAAATATAAGAGTAGAATTAGATAAAGCTTAGAAAACAAGTCTGGAGCGTAGATTTCTTATTAGTGTATTAACATATGCAGCTATCTGTTTGTTTTTTATTTCAACTTTAACTTTTATCAAAAAATTCTGAATTAAAAAGAGATATTGATAATTCCCGCACTTTTATTGAATAATTCCTGAAGATTATTTCTTGTTTTGATTAAGAAGTTCACTTACTATTGTTTCAACAAAAAGAAAAAGAGGAATGGCTAGTAAAACCCCCAAGATACCTCCTAAGCGACCACCGAGTATTAATGCAATTAATGTTAGTATTGGATTTAATCCAACAGCTTTACGCATAATCATCGGAACAATAAGAGTATTTTCTAACTGCTGCACAATGACATACAAAGCAAGGGCTGCAAAACCTGTAAAAGAAGATGAAACGAACCCAAGAAGTATAGCAGGGATAGAGGAGATGATTGGTCCAATATTCGGAACAACCTCCAACAACCCGGCGAGGACAGCAAGAGGAACAGCGTATCGCCCCAAACCAATAAGATGTAATCCTAAAAAGGTAAGTAAACCCACAACTGTCATAAGGGTAAGCTCTCCCCAAAACCAGGCAGACATTCGTTTCTCCGCTTTTAAAAAGATTGCTTTTAATTTTTCTGCGGTACTGGGGTCAAAATACCTGTTCATAGATTTTTCTAAAAGATTTTCTTCTAGTAAAAAATAAAGTCCAAAGAATAAAGTAGTAATAACAAAAAGTGTATTTGAAAAGATTGATGAGACAATACCGAATATATTGTTTGTGACGTTAGGGACATAACTTGTTAAGTCGGTTACAGATATATAGTCAGCTATTTGTGGCATTATATTTTCAATCGCGTAGGGGAGACTTGAAAGTAAAAGCGAAGTTTCGTAAATAATAGGAGGGATGATAAGAGAGAATAACGCCACAATAAACAAAAGGAATAATAGATAGGTTACTATAACAGAAAGGGTTCGAGGAACTTTCATTTTCACTAAATAAGCTACAGCTGGCTTTAACGCACTCATGAGAATAAACCCAATAAGTAACGAAAAGATAAGATCACGAACTAACCACAATAAGTAAATACCAAGTGGGATTAGGGTAAATAGAGCTACTGATTTAAGAGAGATTGTTACTGTATACCGATCCTTTTTATCCATACCATCTACATTATACAAGATTAGTTTTGTATTCTAATAGGCATAATAATATGGAAAAACTGTTCATTTCCCTTTGCTTTAAAAACGACGGGTGCATCGGGTCGTAAGAGTTCAATTATTATTTCCTCCGATTTAATATGATTCAAAAAGTCAATAACATATCTGTAATTAAAAGCGACGCTTAGTTCTTCTCCTTCAAAAATAATTTCCTGGGTTGTAGAGTTATCTTTATTTCCTTCTTCTTTGGGTCTCAATTTCAGACCATCTTTGGTAAATTCATAGATCACTACGTTTGAGTAGTCTCTAGCAAAAATTGAGATTAATTTTGTATTCCTTAACAATTCTTCCTTATTTAGCTCGATAGTTGTTTTTTTATCTGAAGGGATTACACGTTCATATGGCGGAAACTCACCATCAATTAATCGAGAGTAGAAATGTTCATTTTCTATCTTAAAAAGGACAATATTTTCTTTTTTTGAATAAGTAAAGCCAATGTTCTTTGCTGTTTTTGCATTTTTAACTATCTCCTGCAGAAAATCAGCAGGGATAATCATATTAGAAAATGTTCCTTTTCTTTTTTCCTTCAAAAAGGATAATCTGAATCCATCTGTTGAGACGATAATAAGTTCTTCATCTGAGACAACAAAATTAATACCAGTTAAAACAGGCCGAGAATCATCTGTAGAGGCAGTAAACAGAATGAATGGGAGGCTTTCAGTAATGAATTCATTGCTTAATTGCTGTTCTTCTTCTTCCAACACGGGTGGTATTGGAAATTCCTCTGAAGATATTACGGGGAAGATACCTTTAGCTTTATGTTGTTTTATAGTGAACTGATTATCATCAACTGTTAGTTCTATCTCACCAGGTTGAAGTAATTGGATATATTCGATAATCTTTCTTGGTTCGATAATAACACCATTTTCCTGAGCATCTATGGTTGCTTGTACGTAAGTATGGTAATAGGTTGTAAGATCAGTAGAGTATAAATGAAGTTTATTCTCTTCAACAGTTAAATATACACCTTGTAGTGCGCTTGATGCATTTAATTTATTTGATACAAATTTACTTGCTGTTATTAATTTATTTATAAATATATCCTTATCAAGTGTGATCTTCATAGTTTAGAAAATATAATTTAGTAGTATTAGAGGCTGTGCATAAGTGTATAAAAAACGAAACGCATTTTCAAGACAAAATAAACTGAAAATAAACAGTGTTGATAACACGTGGAAACTATGTTGATGAACGTACAGAATTCATTATCATATCAATCTCTTCTTTAAAAGAAGTATCTTTTATCAACATACTTTGAATCTTATTTACAGCGTGAATAACAGTTGTATGATCTTTTCTTTTAATGATATAAGCAACCTCTTCAAGGTTTAAATCTAATTCTGTCCGAAGCAGATACATGGCAATTTGCCTCGTAAGAGCAATTTTACTGGCCCGCGATTTTCCTTTTATATGCGACTGTTTAATATCATAATATGAACAGACTGTTTTAATAATATCTTGAGGTGAAACTCTTTTTTTTGTTTTTTCTACCTTGTTTTGATAAAATCCTTCAACTAACTCCAGATCAATTGGCTTACTAGAATTAACATTTCGTGCATATAAAGAAAGAAGAGTCCCTTCCAAAGCTCTTGTATCGCTCACATTCTCTGCAATTGCTTTTGCTGCCTCAATATCAAGAGCTATATTTTTCTCCTTTGCTTTAATCATAATTATTGCAGTTCGTAGCTCAAAATCTGGACTTTGAATATCTACAATAAGCCCACCGGAGAATCGAGAACGAAGCCTATCTTCCAGTTTCTGTATCTCATGTGGAGGGCGATCCGATGTAAGCACCACTTGTCCGCCCCCTGAAACAATACTATTAAATGTATGGAAAAACTCTTCCTGAACAGTAGTTTTACCCGCAATAAATTGAATATCATCGATAATGATAAGGTCTAGAGAACGATATTTTCTTCTAAACCGTTGTGTAGTCTTTTCTCGAATAGATTCTATTAAGTCATTCATAAATTTTTCACCAGAGCAAAAGTAGACTTTACTGTCCGTGTTTTCCTGCAATATAATATGCGCTATGGCTTGGGCTAAGTGTGTTTTTCCCACACCCACACCACCATATAAAAACAAAGGGTTATAAGAAGTACCAGGAGTTTGAGCTACCGATTGTGACGCAGCAAAGGCCACTTGATTTGTTGAAGAAACAGCAAAATTTTCAAAAGTATAGTTGCTATTTAAACCTGCTTTCCTATAAATATCTTCTTTGGAGGGCTGAAAGGTAAGAAGTGGTGCATTATCCTTTGATAACTCTTTCTCAATTACACTAAACTCAATTGAAACTTTTTTACCTACAAACAAAGAAACCATACCTTCTAATTCATCCTTTTTTTTCTCTAGATAATTTTTAGCCCCTACACTAGTACACCCTAAGACAATGTGGGTATCTGTTACCTCAGTGGGGATAAGATCTTTCAAAATAGAGAAATAAATAGGGTTTCTAGCTTTAATTTCTTTTTTTGACTCTAAAAATGAATTCCAGAAAGATGATGCCATAGTTCTTAATTATAAAAGAGAATAGAATGTGGATAACTTATCCACAAATAATAAACATATTAACACGCAATTTCAACAGGTAAAAAACTTGTATAAAAGACATATAATTTGGACGTCTAGGAAAAGGTAAATTAAAGAAGTATATTAAAACTATGATTTTGGATATGCTATTTCCTAAATTCTGTATAGGTTGTAATACTTTTGGATCTTACATCTGTACAAACTGTATAGGAAAGATCTACCTCGTTAATAAAGACGTTTGCCCTTATTGTGAAAAAATATCCTTATATGGAAGAAAACACGATACTTGTATCGGAGAGGTAGATGGAGTAATAAGTCTTTTTCATTATAAAGGTTTTATACGAACCTTTATAAAAACAGTTAAATACAAGTTGTTGTATTCAGTTTGGGAAGATTTTTATACGTTTATTCCCGAGTACAGACTAGTAATAATAAAAGAAATAATAAAAATATCTCCAAGTGTTGCCTTTCAAGTAATTCCACTGCACACGAGAAGACTAAAAGAACGAGGTTTTAACCAAGTTACTCCGTTTGCCAAATTTTTAAAAGTAAAAACAGGAATAAATACTGTTGATATTCTGAAAAGAGCTAGATATACCACTCCTCAAGCCACTTCCACAGGTAGAGAAGATAGACAGCAAAATATGAGAGATGCATTTGTTTTAAAAGTAAATAAAATTGAATATAACACTATAATTTTGATAGACGATGTGTATACAACCGGGAGTACGTGTAAAGAGGCTGCAAAGGTGTTAAAACAACAAGGTGTGAACACAGTTTATGCTATAACCCTTGCAAGAGGTTAATATAATATTTATTATAGGTTGAAAATAAAAACATGGTTTGATATAATAATCAAACTATGGAATTTAATAGATTAATTTCACTGGTTATCGGATTTATTGTTTTAATTTTAGTGTTTGTTTGGATTGGAAGTAGATTCCGTTCAGCAACAACTTCACAAAATGGAACATCGGTAACTGTTACCTTGACTCCAACCCCAACAATAGAGGAAGATAATGGTGGCAGAAATTGGAATCCATTTTCATTTTTGTTTAACCGAGATAATTCTCCAACTCCAACACCATCAAAAGCTGTTGCACAAAAAACGTCCCCAACCCCAACAACCATTGTGGTTAATGGTAATTCTGACGTAAAACAAGAATCAGAAGAAATAGTCTATAAAAATAATAGAACAGGTGAAACCACCACCATTACCAATGGAACAACAAAAGGTGGTCTTACTCAAATACCAGAAACAGGTGCTTCAACACTTGTTCTTCCGCTTGCTTTTTCTGCGCTTACTCTAGGAGCTTATCTTAAAAAGAGAGTGTAATAAAAGCCACAACACTACTTCATACTTAATTATTACATTCATCCATTGCTTTTTATTTTTAATTTTGTCATAATGTAGACGTTATACATTTATGTATGTTTTTATGTCCACAAAAGATAGTAATAATCCTAAAAGCAAAGCAATGGATTTAGCAATTGAGCAAATTCGCAAGCAGTTTGGTAAAGGGGCTATTATGAAGTTGGGAGATGGACCTGCCACACCAGTTGAGAAAATTTCTACTGGTATTTTACCTTTAGACATGGCACTTGGAGTAGGAGGTGTTCCTAAAGGAAGAATAATAGAGCTTTATGGCCCAGAAGCATCTGGTAAAACAACTATTACTCTATCACTTATCTCTCAGATTCAAAAAGAAGGTGGCACAGCAGCATTCATTGATGCAGAGCACGCTATGGATCCTGCTTGGGCACAAACACTTGGTGTTAACTTAGATCAACTTCTTATTTCACAACCAGATACAGGAGAACAAGCACTAGAAATTACAGAAACACTGGTTAGATCCGGAGCAGTTGATCTTATTGTAGTAGATTCTGTAGCTGCTTTAGTACCTCGTTCAGAAATTGAAGGTGAGATGGGAGATTCTCAGATGGGATTACAAGCACGATTAATGTCTCAGGCATTACGAAAGTTAACTGCAGTTGTTTCTAAATCAAAGACGACAATTGTATTCACTAATCAACTTAGATTAAAGATTGGAATTATGTTTGGAAATCCAGAAACAACTCCAGGTGGGCTTGCAATGAAGTTTTATGCATCCGTCCGTATGGATATTCGTAAAATTCAAACTCTTAAAAAAGGAGATGAAGTAATCGGATCGCGTGTTCGAGTTAAAGTTGTTAAAAATAAAGTGGCTCCCCCATTTAAAGTGGCAGAATTTACAATTAATGCTGAAGGAATTGATAAGCTTGCATCGATTATAGATATGGCAGTTGCACAAAATGTACTAGAAAAAAGTGGAGCTTTTTTGAAATATGAAGGAAATGTTATTGGACAAGGGGTTGAACAAGCAAAAATAGCTCTTGAAGAAGATCCAAAGCTGAAAGACAAGATTATTAAGGAGGTATATGTTAAGCTAGAAGGAAAAAAAAACCAAAAGAAAGAGGTAGAACCTAAATCTAAAGCTAAAGAATAATTTATACATTTGTTATGGAAGTACAAAAAGAAGTTGTAAGACTTCTTAATTTTGCATACAGATACCTTTCATATCGAATGAGAACTGAGCAAGAGATAAAAATGTATTTATTTCAAAAAGCTGAACAAAAACATATTCCTTCTCATTTTATTGACAAAACAATCGATCAACTAAAAGAAGAAGGTTATATAAATGATACTGCTTATATACAGGAATTCATCCATTCTAGATCATCATCAAAACCCAAGAGTGAATTCGTTTTATCAATGGAGCTTAGGCAAAAAGGTGTAAGTAAAGATTTAATAGATACCTATTTTGAAGCAAATCCTTTAAATGAAAAATTTTTAGCAAAGAAAGCTTTACAGTCAAAATGGTCCAGATATAGTGCATATTCTTCAGAAGAACGTACTAAAAAGGCTATACAATTTCTATTAAGAAGAGGATTTACTTATGACATAATTAAAAAAACAATTGAAGAATTGGCTTCCGAGGAGTAGAATTAGGTAGTTAAAATTTCGAAGCGTGTCAAAATAACATCAAAATAATTAATTAAATAGTACTTGTATGAAATATCTATTTAGAGAACATTCTATACATACCCTAATGTAACCTCTCTTAAGGGTATATTGTGCCTCAATTTTGACACACACTTCACTATCAATATATTTATATGTTTAAGTCATTATTACAATCTTTGTTTAAACAACAAAGAAAAGAAGAACTTCTAAAAGCTAAACAAGAAGCGAAAGAAGTAATTTTGAAAGCAAATGAGGAAGCAATCCGGATTAAAAGAGAAGCAGAGCGTGATGCAAGTAAAGCAGTAAATGAAAGTTTGGAGATAGAAAAGAGATTATCTCGTAAGGAGCAGCAATTAGAAGATAGAGAAAGTCAACTCCAAAAAGAGAAGCAGCATTTTGAACGGATCAAAACTGAGACAGAAAAGGTTAAAAAAGAATACGAAGAGCATAAAGACAAAATTCTATTAAAGCTTGAGAAGATTGCTCAAATGACTAAAGATGAGGCTCGAAAACTTCTTCTGAACGCATGGGAAGATAGGTTAAAAGGAGATATTGCAAAGAGGATCCGTGAAGCAGAAGAAGAAATTAAAAAAACTTCTACAGAAAAAGCAAAAGAAATACTGATAGATTCAATGCGTTATGGTGTAACAGACTATACATCAGAGTATACTCTTTCAGTTGTCCAGTTACCTAATGACGAATATAAAGGACGTATTATTGGTAAAGATGGTCGAAATATTAGAGCATTTGAACTGGCAACAGGTATTGATGTTGACTTAGAAGAAGAAGGGGTAATAAGGCTTTCTTCATTTGATGCAGTTCGTCGTGAGATAGCGCGTATATCTTTGGAAAGGTTAATTAAAGATGGCAGAATTCAACCACAACGAATTGAAGAAATTGTTCATAAAGTACGAAAAGAAGTAGATCAAATTATTATGAAAGCAGGTGAGGATTTAGCACATAGAGTTGGTATCTTTAATCTGCCAGCAGAGATTGTACGAATGCTGGGAAACTTTAAATTCAGATATTCCTATGGTCAAAACATGATTCTTCATACATTAGAAGAAACTCGTATTGGAGTATCTCTCGCCCACGAACTAAAAGCTGATGTTAATACAGTAAAACTAGGGTGTCTTCTGCATGATATTGGTAAAGTTGTTACAGATAAAGAAGGTTCACATGTAGATTTAGGAGTAGAGCTTCTAAAAAAACATAATTTCCCACAAAAAGTTATCGATACAGTAGCAGCTCACCATGAAGATATTCCTTTTCCTTCAATTGAAGCAGTCATTGTCTATATTTCAGATGCTGTATCTGGTGGTAGGCCTGGAGCACGTCATGAAGACTTTCAAGAATATTTGAAGCGTATCAAAACAATAGAAGATACAGCAAAAGCTAAAAAAGGGGTGCGAGATGTGTATGCCCTCCAAGCAGGTCGAGAATTACGAGTCATAGTCCAACCAGAATCAGTTTCAGATGATGATGCAAAAATTATGGCAACTAAAATTAAAGAAGAACTAGAGGAAAAGTTTGATATCTTTCCAGGACAAATTAAAATCACTATTCTTCGAGAATTTCGAACAGAGTCAACGGCAAAATTTAATTGATATAGATTGTAACAATAAGATATTCTAAATGGGGATTGACAAGAAGCCTCATTCGGGATAACCTTTTATTGATATATTATTTAAGTCTTAGTCCTGCGCTCCAAAAGAGACAGGGCTCGAAATTCAGGGAAGGGGGTGAAATATAACAGATGACAAAAGCAGATTTAATTGCTCAAGTTGCAAAGAAAGCTGGATTAACCTCAAAAGCTTCTAAAGATGCAGTAAATGCAGTATTTGGTACCGTTGCTGACGCAATGGAAAGAGGTGAAAAAGTAGTTGTAACTGGATTTGGAACATTCTTAGTACGAGGTCGTGCAGCACGTAAAGGTCGTAATCCTCAAACTGGTGCAGAAATTCAAATTCCTGCAACAAAAACTCCAGGCTTTACCGCAGGTAAAAGTCTTAAAAGAAGAGTTAAATAAGAATTTTTTTCACAATCCCCGCTACGGCATTTGTCATGATACAATTATTATGACGAAGAGAATAGCGGGGTTGTGTTTTAATAGTTAATTGGTACAATAACCGAATGCGAAAAGGTTTAGCAATTTTTGTGATCATTTTATTTTCATTCTTCCTTCTACCTAATATAGCGCTTATAACACAGTCGCAATCACTAGACATAGAAGAGCCATCAGTTATATATTCACTACCATATCCAGGTATATTAACTGATCATCCTCTTTATTTTGTAAAGGAATTCCGTGATACTGTATTAGTTTTTACTACACGAGATAATATAAAAAAAGCACAGCTATATTTACATTTATCTGATAAAAAAATGTCTATAGCTCTCCAACTGGCACAAAAAGGGAAGGAAGACTTATCAAAAAGAGAACTTATGAAAGCAGAAGATTACTTTTTAAAAATAACACCCCTTTTAAAAGAAGCAAAGGAGCAAGGTAATGAATCTTCTGATGATTTTATTATAAAACTGGAACAAAGTAACGCTAAACATAAGGAAGTGATTGCACAGGTTATGAAAGAATTAAATGAAGCAGAAATTGAAACATTTAAAACTATTCTTGATAAAAATAATCAAGCACAACGTGAGATAGAACAATTATAGCCTCCCAACTTACTTATTGAATTTTAATCAAAATATGGTATATTAAATACCTATATTCTATATATAGAAAAGGAGAATTTTATTGATGCCAACAAAAATAACTAAAACAAACACTAACCAACCTCACCCAATGGAGATGCTTTTACAAAAAAGCACTCTCTCAAACATCCAAAAAGGAAATGAGATGGATGCAAAAATACTTTCATTATCTCGTAAAAATGTACTTTTTGATATCGGAGCTAAAGCACATGCAGTCCTTGGAGAACGTGAATTAAAAGAAATCACAACATACCTTCCTTATTTAAAAGAAGGTGATAGCGTCAAAATTCGCATTATTTCTGAAGAATCTCGTGAAGGATTTCCAGTTGTTTCAATGAGGAAATTCTTTGAGAAAGGGAAATGGAATATTCTTGAAGATAAGAAGAAAAATGAAGAAGATATTGAAGTAATTTGTGGAGAGTATGGAAAAGGTGGCGTTTTTGTAGACTTTATGGGAATTCGTGGAGTTATTCCTAAAATTCAATTAACTGCGGATTATTTAGATAATCCAGCAAAACTTGAAGGTCAAAAGTTAAAAGTAAAAGTGTTGGAAGTTGATGAAGCAAAAAATAGGCTTGTTGTCTCACAAAAAGCTGCCGTACTTCAGATTTCACAGAAAGAATTAAAAGAACGTTTTGACAAAATTAAACTTGATGAAGTATATGATGCAAAAGTTCTTGGTGTATCAGAATTTGGAATCTTCTGTGAGGTAGATGGTGTAGAAGGTTTAGTACATATTTCAGAAATATCTTGGGAGAAAGTGACAAATGCTGCTGTTTATGTAAAACCTGGTGAGACTATAAAAGCTATGGTAGTAGAAAAGAATGAAAATGATCTTAAACTAAATCTTTCTATTAAAAGACTCCAAAATGATCCATGGCACGATATTGAAGATAAGTATCCTAAAGAAAAAGAGCATGAGGGAGAAATTGTGAGAAAGGAACGATATGGTTATTTTGTACGACTCGAACCTGGTGTAGAAGGGCTTATTCATATTAGTAAGCTGAGCGGAGAAGAAAATCTTGAGGTTGGTGATAAAGTAAAAGTCTTTATTGAGCGCGTAAGTAGTAAAGAAAGAAGAATGAGTCTCATCCTTCCACAAACAGAAAAGCCTATCTTTTATAGATAATTACGCTAAACCTAACGAAGTAATCCATTCGGTGACAGCTTGTTCATGCTTCCCTTGGTTAACATAGTAGCTATCAACTTTGAAAGGTGGCGAAACAATATCACACCCTTTTTCTTTTAAAAAAGCAGCAACTCTATCTGCACCTCTTGCAAAGTGTGCATAGGTTTCATCACCCAATCCAAATACCGCACATTTTACTGGGGTAATTGAAGTATCTTTACATCTTTCCATAAACTGTATAAAGTTTTCATGAGGTTGACCTTCTTCTTTTCGTTCTAGCCAACTTGGGGTGCCTAAAATTACAAAATCATAATTGTTAAATTCCAATAGTTCTGTTTCATTTGCCTTTCTTATTGTTACGGAGTGCCCTTTTTGGGATAATAGAGAAGAGATAAATTGAGCAGCTGCCAATGTTCCACCTGAATAGGTTTCATACACTACTAAGATATTCATATGGTTATATTTTACTTGATAGAAGCTAATAATCTAGAGTTAAATTATCCAGTATCTTCGTCTACTCCCCAATGTCCAGGTTCACCAGCCACTACTCCACGTTCTTGATTTTGGCTCACGATATCTTTTTGACGCACGATTCCACCAGTATTACTAGATGTAGAAGACTTGTCGGTTTCAATTAATCTTTCTTCTTCATCTATATCTAATGGATTATTTCCTACAACATCTACATCTGGCCTATCATTTACATCAGTATCGTCCCCTCTTCTCAGGTCAAGAGTATAATATTCTCCATCTTTTGGAATAACATCCTCTACTCCATGCCTTTGTAAAACTTGTTGTGTATCATCAGAAGAGTTTTTTTTTGATTTATTTGATTTCATATGTACTATTATAGTCATTATTTAATAGAAGGCTGTAAATGAATTGTAAGATTATTTATTAATTAACTTAATTAAGTTAATGTATCTTTATTTTGTGTTGATGATTCAAAAGTTCTATTTTTCATTTGAACTTGAATAGGTCTTACTAATTGTGTACCTAAAGAAGCCAGTTTATATCCCAATCCAAGCAAAAACTGCATAATCAGATAGTACACAGTTAGATTTAAAATTCTATTTAGAACAGCTGGATCTATAATTTGCATACGAGGCAGCTGATCAATATTAATATTTTGACCCGAAATATTTTGTAATTGATCTAAGAATATATTAGAGGAAGAACTACTTTCTTTTTCATCCACAACTTCTTCAACCTGAAATAAAGGTATTGGATTTGCTTTTCCCGTAAAAACGGAAATAATTTGAAATGTAGCAAAAATCATAATAACAATTCCTAGAATGAGAAGTGAGTAACCAGTAGTGCGTTCTGTCATAAATATAATAAATTAGTAAAATTTTATAGTTAATTGGCAAATACCTGTAATTATGTTACAGTAATACATTACTTCTATGCAAGACTTCAATACCCCGATGATGAAACAATATGTAGAGATTAAGAAACAGTATCAAGACTGCTTGTTATTTTTTAGAATGGGAGATTTTTATGAATTATTTTTGGAGGATGCTTATGTCGGAGCTAAAGTTTTAGATATTGTCTTGACAAGTAGATCAAAAGGGAAAGATGGTAGAGTACCAATGGCCGGTGTTCCATATCACGCAGTAGATTCATATATTGCTAAGTTAGTAAAAGCTGGTCATAAAGTTGCTATTTGTGAACAGGTAAGTGAACCTAATAAATACGGAATTGTAGATCGTGAGGTAATACGGATTGTAACTCCAGGAACAGTGCTTGATGATTCAACTCTGGAACAAAAAGAGCATAACTACATTATGACCGTATTGATGCAAGGAAAAAAGTATGGATTGGCAGTTGCAGATATTACTACAGGGCTTTTTCAAATCTTAGAGTTTGATGCGTCTAAGCAACAACACACGCTTCAAGATGAAGTTGTTCGCATTCAGCCTTCAGAATGTGTTTTACCAGAGTCTTTGTATAACAATCCAGATATACTCCGGCAATTAAAAGTATATAAAAATATGAATATTTATTGTTTTCCAGAGGGAGACACTATTGCACGTACTGAGGAAAAAGTATTAACCAATCAATTTGGTAAACAATTACACTTACAAAGTGATATTAAGAAAATGACATTAGCACTTAAGTCTGCAGCAGTGCTTATTGAATATTTAAAATATACGCAAAAAGATAATCTACCACATTTTAGATCAATATCACTTCTTACAGAAAAAGAACACATGGTTCTTGACCAATCTACGATTCTTAATCTGGAATTGTTTTCTACACTGCGAAATAAAGAGAGAAAAGGAACACTTATACATTTTTTAGATAGAACAACAACATCGATGGGAGGTAGAAAGCTACGGGATTGGCTTCAAAGGCCCTTAGTGGATCCTCAAAAGATTACACAGAGACATAAATCTGTCGAAGAGTTGTTACAACAAGGTTCTTTACGAAAAGATATTCAACAACATTTGAGAGAAATTGCAGATGTAGAGCGAACCTTGTCGAGACTTTCTTTATCGCTTGGGAATGCACGTGATCTTATACAACTGAAAGTATCGTTACAAAAGATATTAATGGTAAAAAGAACTCTTACATCTACTCAAACTTCCTTTATTTCTGAAATTCGTAACCAGATATCTTCAGACATACAATTTATTATAAAGCGTATTGAGACGACTATAGTTGATGAACCACCCCTTGCTATTACAGAGGGAGGTATGATTAAGTCCGGCATCAATCAAGAACTAGATGAACTCCGTCAAAGTATCTTCACAAATAAGGAATGGCTTGATGAGCTTGAGAAGCAAGAAAGAAAGCGAACAGGAATAGCTTCTTTAAAAATACGTTTCAATAAAGTTTTTGGGTTTTATATAGAAATAAGTAAAGCGAATCTAGATTTAGCACCAAAAGAATATATTAGAAAACAGACACTTGTAAATGCCGAACGATTTATTACAGATGAATTAAAAGAGAAAGAAGAAAAAATACTCGCTGGTGAACAAATTATTTTTAGTATTGAACATACGCTTTATAAAGAGTTACTTGCTGAAGTGCTTGAATATATATCACAGATACAAGAGGCAGCAAATGCAATTGCAGAACTTGACTGTCTTGTTACATTTGCAAATCTCGCGGAGATGTATCAATTTTCTAAGCCAGAACTGATTGATAATGGAGATATCTCAATAAAAGATGGGATCCACCCAGTTGTTGAGGAGGCAATCGGAGAAGAGCAGTTTGTCCCAAATGATACTTATCTCAATCAAAAAGATAATCAACTACTTCTTATTACGGGGCCTAATATGGCAGGAAAATCTGTGTATATCCGCCAAGTTGCAATCATTGTTCTACTGAGCCAGATTGGTTCCTTTGTTCCAGCAAAACATGCAAAGCTGAGTATTGTAGATAGAATATTTGTGAGGAGTGGTGCTTCAGATATGATTTCAGAAGGTCTTTCTACTTTTATGGTGGAGATGGTTGAAACGGCACAAATTCTTCAAAAAGCAACTTCTAACAGTCTGGTTATTATGGATGAAATTGGAAGAGGTACCAGCACCTATGATGGAATAAGTATTGCATGGGCAATTGCAGAATACATTGTGAAGAATAAAGGTAATAATCCTAAAACATTATTTGCTACTCACTATCATGAATTGCAAGATTTAGAGAGTAAATATCCAGAGAGAATTAAGAATTATCATATGGCTATTGAAGATGAGAATGGCAAACCTATATTTTTGTACCACATCCAACCAGGAGGAACTTCTCATAGTTATGGAATTGCTGTCGCTCAGCTTGCAGGTATTCCAGAAACAGTTATTGATTCTGCTTACAATGTACTACATGAATTAGAAAAACGAGATCATAATATAGAACGTCATACAGAAAAAAAACAAGTATCTATTCAGAAAGAAAATATAATTCTAGAAAAGCTGAAGGTAGCTGATGTAAATAATATGACTCCTTTACAAGCACTTGAATTTATTTCTAAGTTAAAACTTCATATTAATGAAAACAATTCATGAGCTAACAAGCTCGTTACAATCCAAATTAGCAGCAGGGGAGGTCATCGAACGTCCGGCATACATAGTGAAAGAGCTTTTAGACAATGCTATTGATGCTGGGGCACAGACAATTCGTATAGACTTAGAACATTTTGGATTACGTAAGATAATGGTTACCGATGATGGTCGTGGGATGAGTCGTGAAGATCTAGAAATATGTTTTAGACGTCACACTACGAGTAAGATAAAAAATGAAGACGATCTAAATAGAATCACTACCATGGGGTTTAGAGGAGAAGCACTTGCAAGTATAGCTGCAGTAGCTAAACTAACTATAAATAGTCGAGAAAAGAATTCTGTCGCAGGTAATCAATTAATACTTCTTAATGGTGAAGTGGAGCATATTTCTACAAAAGGAATGCCGGTTGGGACACAAATAAAAGTAGAAGATATCTTTACCACAGTCCCTGCACGACATAAATTTTTAAAATCTGAACAAACTGAGTATCGTCACATCTTAGATCTCATATATAAATATGCTTTAGTTTTTGCTGATATAAGATTTGATATCTTTCATGAAGGAAAACAAATCCATCTTTTGGTTGCATCAAATCAGGACGAGCGGATAAAGGCATTACTCTCATCACACGTATTTACTCAGCTTTTGCCATTTCAGTTTCATCATGAATATGTGTCTCTCAGTGGCTTTACTTCAAAACCTCAACTCACATATAAATCTACACGAAATATACATATATTTATCAATAACCGAGCTATCCAAAATGCTCCATTTATATCTGTGATAAAAGAAATATATGGGACTTTACTTGAACCAACAAGTTATCCTCATCTCATACTATTTATTACGATCCCTCCGTATTTAGTGGATGTAAATGTTCACCCAAGAAAAGAAGAAGTTCATTTTGTGAATTCAAATCTTATTTTTCATGTTGTTCAAGAAGGGATTAAAAATGCATTATCTTCAGCAAACCTAAGATATTATGATAAACGCTGGTCAGGTGACTCAAAAGAATTTGAAGCGTGGAAGATACGAGAAGGAAACACTAAAAGTTATGCAGCAAATAAATTGAAGAAACATATTCAGGAAAAAGGCCTTTTATTTCATCTTCCTATAAATCAATCTTTTTTTCAATTCCATAATGTGTATATAACTGTTCCATCAGAAAAAGGTATTCTTCTTTTTGATCAACATGCGGTTCATGAAAGAATACTCTATGAGGAGTATAGAAAAACTTTTGAGGCAGAAATACAATCAAAACAACCACATGCTCTTCCCTCAGCAGTTTCTATAAATATAACTCCACAGGAACAGGTGCTACTAGAAGAGTATCAAGACTTACTTAATAATATCGGTTTTGAATTTCAGTTATCAGAACAACATGAAGTTGAATTTCTTTCAATACCATCACTTCTTCAAGATAGAGATTTGGAAGTAACCCTAAGAGGTGTATTAGATGAGCTGTTGGAAAGAGGTGAACGAATAACGTTTGAACATATCAGTCATAAAATGCTCGCATATCTTTCTTGCCGGAGTGCAGTAAAAGCAGGAGATAAGCTTACCCAAAAACAATGTAAAGAACTGATAGAAAAATTAAAAGAGACGGAGAATCCGTTTACATGTCCACATGGGAGGCCAACACAGTTAGAAATTGATTTAAATTACTTTCATAAATTGTTTAAAAGAAAATAAGACGTATAATGGGTGATGTATGGAACATATTGTAGATCTACATATTCATTCTCATCATTCACGCGCCACAAGTAAGAATTGTACAATTGAAGGTTTATATTATTGGGGGAAAATAAAAGGCATTAACATTATTGGAACAGGAGATTTTACTCATCCTTCTTGGTTTGTAGAGATGCAGGAGAAAATGGAACTAGCAGAAGGAGGACTCTATAAGCTCAAAGATGACATTGCTCGTGACATAGATAAAAAACTGCCAGAGTCTGTCAGGAATAATATAATTCGCTTTGTATTAACCGTTGAAATCAGTACGATTTATTCTAAAGGTGGACAAGTAAGGAAGTTACATAATTGTATTGTTGTGCCAAGTTTTCAGGTTGCTTCTTATATCAATTCCAGATTAGACCAGATTGGAAATTTAAAAGCAGATGGAAGACCCATCTTGGGTATGGATAGTAAAAATCTGCTCGAAATTACGTTGGAATCGCATCCCGATAGTCTTTTTTTCCCAGCGCATATCTGGACACCATGGTTTGCTATGTTTGGGTCTAAATCTGGCTTTGATTCAATAGAGGAAGCCTTTGATGATCTAGCTCCTGAGGTGAAAGCTATTGAAACAGGTTTATCGTCTGATCCATATATGAACTGGAGGCTTGAAGAGCTTAGGAATAGGACAGTTATCTCAAACTCAGATGCTCACTCACCACAAAAGCTTGGACGGGAAGCAACGGTAATACAGTGTCCATTAGATTACAAAGAAATCATTGATGCCATAAAAACAAATGATAAAAGACTTGTAGGTACCATTGAGTTTTTCCCTGAGGAGGGAAAATATCATTATGATGGACATCGGGCTTGTAATGTGAGGTTTACTCCGGAAGAAACGAAGGAGCATAAGGGAATCTGTCCAGTATGTCATCGAGCATTGACTGTGGGGGTAGATTATAGAATAAATCAGGTTGCTAACTATCCTGTAGAAGATATCCACAAAAATGGCAAATCGGTTGAATATATCATTCCATTACCAGAAATTATTGCTGAGATGAAAGGGAAAAAAGTTGGTACAAAAACTGTTACAGAAGAATATGAGCGTGTATATACTGCATTGGGAAATGAATTTGATTTATTACGTAAAGTTTCTATACAAGATATTCGTAAAAAAGGATTTGTAGAGCTTGGAAATGTAATTGAGCGCATGAGAAAAGGAGATGTGTATATTGAGCCAGGATATGATGGCGTGTACGGCATAATAAAGTTATTTAAAAATGATACCGAGCGTAAACAGGCAGGAGATCAGATGAGTTTGTTATAAGACTTCATTGTACAATAGGATCATGAATCTTCTTGAGGGGTTAAATAGAGAGCAGCAAAAAGCAGTTGAAACAGATGGGCCAACCATTATTATTGCAGGTCCAGGAACCGGAAAAACCAAAACACTCACTGCCCGTATTGTCTACCTTATCCAGCATAAACATATAAAACCAGAAGATATATTAGCTCTTACTTTTACAAAGAAGGCTGCTACTGAAATGAAGGAGCGATTACACTTTCTGGAAGAACTACCTTGTGTGGGTACATTCCATAGTTTAGCTTTGCAGACGATAAAGAATAGGGCGGATGGTATTTCAATTATTCCAGATACTGAATATCAAGAAGTATTACAGCTCTTATATAAAATGCAAACGAATAAAGAGGGGAGTAATAAAGATATAAAAGCATTATCACTCTATATTTCAAATTATAAGAACAATATTCAGAGTGGTCCGGATGTATTCATTGATGAATATAACCGACTTCTCCAGGAAAGAAATTATATAGATTATGATGATTTGCTTCTTAAATCGTATCAATATTTACAGCAAGATGCTGTTTCTAAAAAGTTTCAATATGTATTAGTTGATGAGTTCCAGGATACTAATAATCTGCAGTATCAAATGATAAAGTTGATTCTTGAAGGCGATAACCTTTTTGTAATAGGTGATCCGTATCAGTCAATATATTCATTTCGAGGAGCTAATGAAGATATATTACATCAACTAGAAGAGGATTTTCCAACTGCAAAACGTATTACATTACAAATGAACTATCGATCTCCTCCAGAAGTTATCAGGTCAAGCGTGTCACTTTTTCCAAATAAAATTATGCTTACTCCATTTCTAACAGAAAAGGGAGAAGTACAACATATCACAACATTAAATGAGTTTACTGAGGCTGAATGGATTGTAGATGCAATTAATACAAAGATTGGTGGAACAGATCTTATCCAGGCAGGTAATCTTCAAGTAGAGAATAAACGAGAGATCTGCTTTAAAGATTTTGCTGTTATATATAGAACACATGCTTTTAGTAGAGTGTTAGAAGAGAAATTTATCAATTCTGGAATACCTTACCAAATTGTGGGAGGTAATTCTTTGTATGAAAAGCCAGAAGTAGCATTTGTTATTGCGGTCATTCAATACATATATAAACCTTCAGCAGAGAATTTACATCAAATCCTTATTTCACCAGTATTAGGCCTCTCAAAAAGATCAAAACAGCGCGTTTCACATATGTTTTATCATGAACATGATCGCTTTATTGATGAGTTTAAGATGTATAAAGGTGAATCTATTTTAGAGATGAAAGATATCAAGATGGTATCCACATTCATTCATGATGTTGATGAGATTACTGAGGATATCCATTCTAATATGATAAATGATGTTATCCACACGATAGTTGTGTTGAATGTGCTTCAAGAATATATAAAAGATAAAGAAACTAAGGCACGTAATGTTAAACAGCTTCAGAGTCTTATTACTCAGTTTGATAGTTTAGAAAAAATTTATACCTACCTTACATATCTCCAAGAGCATGAATTCTATGATCCTTCTGTGGATAAAGTAGCTTTACTTACGATGCATGCTGCAAAAGGATTGGAGTTTGGGTATGTTTTTATACCAGGTTTTGAAGATGGCATTATTCCTTTTATAAAAAAAGGAGAATTAGAAAATGTAGAAGAAGAAAGAAGACTATTATATGTAGCAATGACCCGTGCTAAAAAAGGTTTATATCTGATGACATCACGTAAAAGGAATCATAAAGGAGTAAAGCAATCTCGTTTTCATGACAAAATACGAGATATATTAGATATCGAAGATGAAGTAATAGCAAAAAGAGAAAAACAAATTAAGAAATGGAAAGAGAAAAAGAGTCAGATGACACTATTTTAATCATTTACATCCTTCTTACTGTTTCATTCCTTAATTTACACACTTTGTTATTACCATAAAGATAATTATCAATTAATTATGAATTATGGCAAAAACAATGGTTTCTATATTTAAATATGAAGATGATGTTGAAGGGGCAGTAAAGGAGTTAGAGAAATTGGGTTATAACACAAAAGAAATGTCTGTTGTAATGAAAGATGTGAGAAAAACAGGAGAGATGGAGAATATGGGTGTACATGTATCAGAAGGCGCTGCATCAGGAGCTGTAGCAGGCGGAGCGTTGGGAGGTATAGCAGGTCTTTTGGTTGGGCTTGGTATTATTACTATACCTGGAATTGGTCCATTTCTGGCTGCCGGGCCACTAGCGACTGCATTAGGATTAACAGGTGCAGCTGCAACGACAACAACAGGTGCCGTTACTGGTGCCGCAGCAGGGGGTATTGTCGGAGCATTGACCAGCCTTGGATTACCGAGAGAAGAAGCAGAGCATTATGAGGAACAAGTGAAAGCTGGGGGCATTTTATTGGTAGTTCCTTCGATGGATGAACGTACCGGTGAAGTGAGAAGTGTTATGGAGAAACATAAAGCAAGTGATGTCCGACAACTAGATCTTTCACCGCAAGCAGATAATATGGTCTAAATTTATGATGACCTTTTAATTACAAATGAGAGCAGTTCAAGGAGCGGTGCTTTTCCTTCTGCATTAATATCAAGTTGAGAGAGGAGAGATTCAGCCTTTTGATGATATTTTTGCACCAATTGTTCAATTTCTTGTAAGACATTATACCTCTCTATTAATTCTAAATATATCTGTACGTCATTTTTTGTAAGGATATCTTTAAGCTGAAGGGCATATAATATCTCTCTTTCTGATTGGGTCATCTTTTGTTCAAGAAGAAGCCTGATGATTGTCTTCTTATTCTCCCTTATGTCTGATCCTAGAGGTTTACCACTTATTGATTCTGGTTCATATAGCCCAATTTGATCATCTTTGATTTGAAATAATAATCCTATATATTCACCTAATTGTTCTATCTTTACAATTGTTTCATTTGACATGTTACCCATAAGAGCACCAAGTGATAGAGGGAGGGAAAATGTATAATGAGCGGTTTTATATAAATACATTCGCAAGATATCTTCAACTGTGGGCATTTTTGTACCTGCCGCAAATGTCACATCATCCATTTGAGCAAGCCCAACAATGATAAGTTCTTTATGGAGAAGTTGTATGAGTTCGCTTTTTCGCGTATGGCCTTCTAACGCTTTATGGCATATATCCATTGCTATAAAAAAACCAATATCTCCGATACAAATAGCCATTGATTTTCCATATTGTTCGGGTGAAGAGGCATTCAGTTTTTCACCAACTGGGATAAATTGAGCAAATAAGGAGGGATTACCTCGTCTGAGAAAATCATTATCCATAATATCATCATGTATAAGGAGTGACGCTTGAAGTATTTCAAGAGCGGCAGCTATATCTAAAACTCTTTTTTTATCAGTATATCCAAAGAGAGAAGCAGATATCATAAAAAGACCTCCTCGAACTCCTTTCCCACCTTTTGTAAAGGAATGGAGTTTATCTATAGCAACAGGAGCACTTGAGGCGATATTTTTATATGCACTTCTATATTCGCGGAAAACGTTATCAATATGTCTATTAATAGTATGCTTATTTTGACTCAGTATCTTTTTAATATCCACCTTAGTATAATGAAAATGTTAAAAACCTTGAACTTCTATAGAGTCTAGAAAATTCCAAAATGTATACAGAAGTGAGAGGATAATCATTGCTGTAATAAGAAAAACAGCAAACCAAATTAGAATGCGTTGGTGAATAGTTTTTGTTTCTTGGAGTTGGACATCATATTCAATGATGGCAAAATACGCTGCATGCCATACATCTGAAAGAAACCGTACAATAAAACGAATAATTCGCCACATAGTACAATTATAACCTTATTATGAAAAAAGAATATCTGTACCTTATATTAGGACTTATAATCATTTGGATTTTAGGATTTATGTTATTTATGCCTATTGATAAAGATGCTAAATCAGGCATATCAGAAGAAGCCCCATCCACTTCTATAGAAGATCAGTAAATATAAGGAATCAGTCGCTTTGTCCTTTGTTGATAAGCAGAATATTCTTCAAAATGTTCTCCCAATAGTTTTTCTTCATACTGTAATTTTAGTATCTGATTTCCAAGAAGTACAAAATAGATAATCAACCTCCATATACTGAAGTCATTTAGTAGCATACTTACGCCAATAAGCAGTACAGCAGTGTACATTGGATGGCGTATAGTTGCATATGGCCCGGTCTTAATGAGACGAGCTGTACGTGAGACTTTTGGGAAAATACGAATTTTGCTTTTCCTCATCGCCCACAGAGAAGAGATACCAAGCGATAATCCACTTATGAGAAGTATGAATGAGATAATATTGTTTGGCGTTAAGGGACCAGATAGAAATAATAAAAAGATAAAGAAAAATTGTATAAAAACGAGAATAAATCCGTACATAGTAGAGTAGTTACTGTTTCTTTTTTCTCACCTCTTCAATATCAAGATGAAGTTCGCTCATGAGTGAGTTAACAGCCTTATTAATTTTATGCTCAATTTTATCAACATTACTTTTTAAATGATTCCACAGTTTATCATGTTTTTCTTCTGACATGTGTGATAGAAATATCTTTTTGTCCTTTTCTGAAAGTTCAGAGAGTACAGTATCAACTATCGTATGATGAATTGTTGAATCGATAATAACAATAAGTTCTTTGCGTTCGTGATCTTCTAAATCCATCACGTCCAGAATAGTATAGATCGTTTCAATTTCAACAATGTGACTGTAAAAATGTTTTTTCATATTAATGTAATTCAATTGGTCCTAAGGGAACTGTGTCGTCTGGATCATTAATAAAATAATACAACACTGGACCTTTTGCCCCTCCATCGACACGCTCAAGGTGTTTCATAACTTCAGGGGATCCTCCTAAATGCTTTCCAGTAAACTCGGCAGGGCCTGCATCGCCAATTACAACGACTATTGCTTTACCATTTTCAGGATTAACTACAAGCATTTTTCTGTATTTAAAAAAATTATAGTACTCATTTACATTCTCATTCCAGCCAGGTGCTAGAAAGGTTTGAGCTGCAATATAGTATTTCTCTCGTTGTTTATCTCTCTCGGTCATCTCAGCAGCTGACTTGGCAAAGTATCCCCATGCACCTCTGCCTGGAGCCATTCCAGATGCATAATATGCTTTCGCCTCACCTTCTGTATCAAAATGAGTATCCATAGTATCTCCTGGGTAGCGCATCAGATGTTGTTCTGCACCAATATATCCATAACTTCTATTTAGTCGTTTATTCTCAAGTATTGGTGTCACTTTAATTTGAAAGTAATCGGTGAGGATGTTACCAATAGTTGTTTCCTGTTCATTAGATAATTTCTGTACTCTTTCTGGGAGTTGGCTCTGGAGATCAGCAATAAGCTGAGATTTAGTACGGGCAGGTTTTTCCTCAGAAGGTTTTTTCTCCTTATCTGGACTCATATTTTGTGCAATGAGTGCGGAACTACCCGGATGAGTAAGCATAATCAGCCCAGCCATAGAACCCACTATTGCTTGTTTACTAGAATTGTGAAGCCACTCAAGCGCTTCCTGATGTTTATCCCATACTTTTTTATTAAGAAGTTTACGCTTCTCAGACCACTTTTTTTTAAGATGCTCAATATGAGGTCGTGTTTTTTTATGGGCCATACTTTATTGTACCGATAAGCAGAAACAATGCAAAGAGATTATGAATAGAAACTTCTCAATACAATAAAATAAATAACAATACTTAACAAATCTCTCATAATGGTTGCAAATGGTCCACTACCCATTGCAGGATCTTTATGGAGTTTAACCAGTAATAATGGAATGCAGATCGCAATACATATGGACATAATGGTAGTAATGAGGAGAGATACTCCCAGCAGAATAGCTATCTGCGGTGAGTAAAAAATATACGTAATAACACTTAATGCAATAGATAATGTTATGGCAATCAGTGTCCCTAATTGGAGTTCTTTACGTAAATATGTTATAAAACTAGGAGTGTTTGATATGGCTATATATCGAATAAAGATTGTTTGGCTTTGACTTCCTGTAGCATCACTTATATAAATAATAAGTGGGAGAAAACTTAAGAGAATAAGATCAGCTTGTAATTGACTTTCAAAAAAACTGATAATCTGTGCGGCAACGAGGCCACCAAGTAGCCCTACAAAAAGCCAAGGGATTCTTTGTAGTAAAAGAGGGATTGGTTTATTATGAAGAGGAGAAATTGATTGATATTCTTTTAAGTGAATACCTTCAAGAAGCATTATATCTTCATTCATTTCTTTATTGGCTACTTCGAGAATAGTGTCAGAAAGTACTACTCCTTGTAATATCTTATTGTTATCAAGCACTGGAATGGCTTTGAGGTTATGATGTAATGCAAGATGAACTATGCTTTCCTGATGAGAATGTGGAAGTACTGAAACGAGTTCAGTTGTCATAATATCTTTCATTTCTTTATTCTCAGGAGCGTTTAGTAGTTCTTTTATAGAAACGACACCAGTAAGTTTTTTATTTTCAGTAATAACATATATGTAATTAATAGAATCGAAATTGTTATTATTAAAAATCATTTTCTTTGTCTCTTTGACTGTAGTGTGTTTCTGAACAAGAGGGACATTGAGAGTAGCAAGACGATATGCTGATTTTTGTTGAGAAGTATGTGGGTTCATATGTATGATTTATTTACCAATATATATTATAAATGGATATCTTTCATTATCGTTTCATTCGAAACTGTAGTATTCAGCTAAATTTCAGGCCAAAAGTTATAATTGAGGTATGAGAATCTTAGTTGTTGAAGATGAGCATCGGATTGCAAATACCATAAAAAAAGGCCTTGAACAGGAACATTTTGCAGTTGATGTGGCCTATGAAGGAAATGATGGATATGATTTAGCTTCAATAGAGGAGTATGATGTTATTATTCTGGATATTATGCTGCCTGGAATGGATGGAGTTACCCTCTGTAAAAATATACGTAACGACAATAATCATACACCGGTTCTTATGCTTACTGCCAAAGGGAGGGTTCAGGATAAGGTGGAAGGTTTAGATTCTGGGGCAGATGATTATCTTACAAAGCCGTTTTCATTTGAAGAGCTTCTGGCGCGTATTCATGCTTTGGGTAGAAGGCCCAAACAGATGACCTCAGTTAATTTGGAAGTTGCCGATCTTACATTAAATACGAGGGAATTTACTGTAATGAGGGCTAATAAGCCAATAAAACTCTCCAATAAAGAGTTCTCATTACTAGAATATCTAATGAGAAATAGCAATAAGATTGTTACAAAAGAACAGATTATTAGTCATGTATGGGATTATGATGCAGATGTATTACCAAATACAGTAGAGGTGTATATCAAAAATCTTCGTAATAAAATTGACCAGCCTTTTTCTAAAAATCATCCATTAATACACACTGTTCGTGGTTTCGGATATAAAATTGGTTCATAACTTATGTTTACTTCTGCACGATTAAGACTTACCGCTTGGTACCTTTTAATGATCATGTCAGTAAGTACTTTTTTTAGTATTGGTATTTACCGATTGTTGATGAATGAATTTACCCGGTTTGAACAAGCTCAAAGATACCGATTTGAAAGAAGACTAGAAGAAGAGATTTATGTGCCACCAGGATATAATCTCCGGATACTAAAAGAACATTTACCTATAAATTCGGAGCTTATTGAAGAAACAAGAAGGCGAGTTATTATTATGCTTGTTTCAATTAACTCGGGTATTTTTATTATTTCAGGGATGCTCGGGTATGTTTTGGCAGGGCGAACCCTGCAGCCGATTAAAGAAATGATGGATGAACAAAATAGGTTTATTAGTGATGCTTCACATGAGTTTAGAACACCACTCACTTCACTTAAAAGCGCTTTTGAGGTCTTTTTAAGAGATAAAACACCAACATTAAAAGAAGCTAAAACAGTTATTTCAGAAAGTATTGGTGAGGTAGATAAGTTGCAAGATCTGGCAGAATCTTTGTTGCGTCTTGCCCAGTTTGAAAAACCAAATGAACATATAGAGTTTAAAAAGTTTCCTTTAGATAAAGCAATTACTTCTGCAATTCACATGACTTCAGCAAAAGCCAAAGAAAAGAATATCGCAATTGAGTATAAAAACACGACACTTGAACTTGAGGGTAATCAGGATGGATTGGTTGATGTGTTAGTGATCTTGCTTGACAATGCTATTAAGTATTCTCCATCTAAAAGTTCCATTAAGGTGCATACTACAAAGTCTGATGGTTATATAAGGTTGTATGTTCAGGATGAAGGGATTGGTATTGCAGAGGAAGATATTCCACACATTTTTGACAGATTTTACAGAGCAGATATTGCACGTTCTAAAAGAGTAGCTGGGGGGTATGGATTAGGATTATCTATTGCAAAAAAAATTATTGATACACATAAAGGGCATATTAATGTGGAACAAAATGAAGATAAAGGATCAACATTTATTATTCAATTGCCTAAGAAACAGTCAACTACTATTCCAAAGCCCACATTTTTCAGCTAAACTTCAGAATAAGTTTTTACACTTATGTGCTTTAGATATGGATAGAAAAAAAACTCAAATAATTTTACTTCTTTTTGTAACACTTTTGGTACTCAGCGGAGCAAGTGTATGGTATTACCAATCTCAACATAACGGCGTAATATCTCGCACAATTAATACCGTAGGAGAACAAGTAGAGAGACTACAAGAGCCACATCCATTATCTATTGAGTATTTACGGACCAAGGAATTTCCTGGGAGTGAAATTATCATTGAAGAAACTTTACCACCTGGTTCTAACTACAAAAGATATCTTACTTCGTATCAATCGGATGGTTTGAAGATTTATGCGTTATTAACTGTTCCAAATGGTGAGCCACCAGAAGGTGGATTCCCGGCCATTGTATTTAATCATGGCTATATCCCACCATCTGAGTACCGAACAACTGAAAGATATATTGCCTATACCGATGCTTTTTCTAGAAATGGCTATATCCTTTTTAGACCTGATTACAGAGGTCATGGTAACTCTGAAGGTTTAGCAGAAGGAGGCTATGGCTCAAACGGTTATACAGTTGACGTAATGAATGCAACAGCTTCTCTAAAAAGATATCAAAATGTTAATCTAGATAAAATTGGTATGTGGGGTCACTCGATGGGTGGATTTATAACGCTTCGTAATATGGTAGCAAGAGATGATATTAAAGCAGGTGTCATATGGGCTGGCGTTGTTGTCTCATACGAAGATTTGCTTACCAGATGGAGAAGACCTGGTGTCCCAAGTACAACACCTAGTACAAGAGGTGGGGGTTGGCGGCAGGTTTTAACTTTAACCTATGGTTCGCCAGAAGAAAATAAAGAATTCTGGAATTCACTTTCTGCAAATACGTATTTAACAGATGTCTCTGGACCTATCCAGATTCATCATGGCACAGCAGATACCTCAGTACCAGTTGAGTTTTCACAAACGTTACATGAACAATTAGAGAAAGCTGGTAAAGAGACAGAGCTTTTTATTTATGAAGGAGACGATCACAATATAGCTGCTAATTTAAATATTGCATTACAACGATCAGTTGAGTTTTTTGATCGTTATTTAAAATAACTACTTCATTTAAGCAGAATTTCAGATTGATTCGATACAGTATCCATAGATTAATTCATAAGAAAGGGGGTGGTAGACATATGAATAAAAAAATTTTGTTACCTGCTGCTGTCGCAGTTATTGTAACCGCTGCAGCAGCCTATGGTGCTATTGGTGTTTCTGCACAACAGAGTAACAGGCAAGATAGTTTAGTCAAAAGGATTGCCGAACGATTTGGCCTGAATGAGTCTGAAGTACAAGCTGTTTTTGATGAGATGAAAGAAGAACATCAACAAGAGATGCAGTTAAAGTTTGAACAACGTCTCGAGGAAGCTGTTGAAAATGGCTTGATAACTGAAGAGCAGAAAAAGCTTATCCAAGTAAAACATGCTGAGTTCTTAACAGAACGTGAAGAAAACAGAGAGGCTATAAAGAATATGACTCCAGAAGAGAGTAAAAAAGCTATGGAACAACATAAACAAGAAATGGATAAGTGGGCTGAAGAGAATGGTCTCGATATGAAAATGTATTTTTTTGGCGGAGGGAAAGGTGAAATGCACCATATTATGAAGGTTAAATAAAGGGACGACGTGTGAGAATTCAACTCCCGGACTAGTACGGGAGTTGTTTCTGTTTAAAAATCATTTTAGTTTCGAAGTATTTATTTGAATAATTCGGTCATCAGCCGGAGCTGGATTTCCTCTGCCATCTAAGTTACTTGTTGTAATATAAAGCAAACCATTTTCACCAGCAAACACTTCTCTTAATCTCCCATATTCATCTTTATAATACGCAGATACTTCATCAATTGTATTATTTCTGATTTCTCCTCGATATAAAGCTGAGCCTCTTAGGCCAGAGAAATATATAAATCCATCAATAACTTGAATGGATCCTGGAGCCCAGGTTGTTGTTGCTCCAGAGTGAATAATGGGAGCAATCATTCCTTCCTGGGTTTCATCACCTTGAATGGTTGGCCAGCCATAGTTTCCTCCAGAGACTATCAGATTAATTTCATCAAATCCCGAAAATCCGCCAGAGCGACCGTGCTCTGTAGCCCAAAGATTACCATTGTCATCCCAGTCTATTCCTTGTGGGTTCCGATGACCGTAGGAGTATACTCTGTTCTCAAATGGATTTTCCGGTGCCGGTTCACCATCGGAGGTAACTCGTAATATCTTCCCAGCAAGTGAATTGGTATCTTGTGCCTGTGAGGGCTCTTGTGCGTCTCCAGTTGTTATATACAGGTATCCATCTGGTCCAAATGCAATCTCTCCACCATTATGATTAGGTGCACCTGGTATTGCGTCTACAACGGTTTCTTCATTTGTTAAACCAGCTTGAGAATAGGTTGATCTTACGACTCGATTAAGAGTTCTGCTTCCATTACCTTGATAGGTATAATACAGATAGATGTAGTTATTAGTTTCAAAATCAGGATGAAGTGTCATGCCCAAAAGACCTCCCTCACCTATCTCAACTGCATCCTCAATTGTTGCCAATAGGTTTGGCTCAAGGTCTCCATTAGAATTTACTCGTCGTATCGTTCCTTGTCTTTCTGTGATAAGTTTACTGTCATCGGGTAAGATTACCATAGCCCAAGGAGTGTCCAGACCTTCTGCGACTGTTGTTGTTTCTGGAGCATCCGATACCATCTGCGTGACAGTATTAGAACCAGGAGCAATTTTGTCAATTGGAGTAGTTACAGTATCATTTGTCAAATAGAGGGTGAGTATCCCAATTCCTGCAATTATGATTGCTGTAATTAGATATTTCATTAGTAATAGTATACGTATCAATAGTAAGAATTCTATCTCAATTTTAATAAATCATCGCGTATACTTTCTTCATGGAAGAAATGGAAAGTCAGCAGATGCCTGTTGATGATAAGCCAAAACGGAATAGCCAGTGGATAATTGGTGGTATTTTTATTGCATGTATTGTTACAGTAATTATTTATTTTACTCAAGCAACTGATAATGCAGTCCAGTCTATTCTTCCAAAAGGTAAAGAAAATAGCCTTATACCCTCAGCCACTCCAACGCCGTTACCTTTTGCTGAAATTACTATTCCTTATTTACGAGAACGCAGTTATGAAAGTGAGCTGGGTGAAAGGTCAGTTCAGTATCAGGGCGCAAACTACACAGCCTACCTAACGAGTTACAATTCTGATGGATATCAAGTAAATGGCCTCCTTACGATTCCAACTGAAGAAGAACCAAAAAATGGATTTCCAGCAATAGTGTTTATTCATGGTTATATCCCTCCGTCTCAATATCAAACTGCACAACAGTACTATGACTATGTAGATTATTTAGCAAGTAGTGGATATGTCGTTTTTAAGATTGATCTGAGAGGGCACGGTAACTCTGAAGGGACGCCTGGCGGAGGATATTACTCAGCAGATTATGTGATAGATGTATTAAATGCTAGAGCAGCTCTTCAAGAATCAGATTTTGTCAATCCAGATAAAGTTGGCCTTTGGGGACATAGTATGGCTGGCAATGTTACATTACGAGCAATGGCTGTAAAGCCAGAAATTCGAGCAGGAGTAGTATGGGCAGGGGCTGTATATACGTACGAAGATATGCAAAAGTATGGAATTCAAGATAGTAGTTACCAGAGACCTCCCCAAGATTCTCAGAGAACACAAACACGACAAAGAATGCGAGACATACATGGAGAACCCGACCTAAGTAAACCATTCTGGCAACAGATGGCACCAGTAACCTATCTGTCAGATTTTCAGGGGGCAGTTCAGCTTAACCATGCAGTGAACGATGATGTGGTGAATATTGGCTATAGTCGAGATTTAGCTGATTATTTAGATAATGCTAATGTTCCTTATGAAATTCATGAGTATCAATCTGGAGGACATAATATCTCTCCGCCAGACTTCAATGAAGCAATGGTTAATACTGTATCATTTTATGATAAGCATTTGAAGTAGTTAGGCTGTAAGAAATTGTTTAAGTTTTCCTCAATTATCACTAAATGAAGAAAACATTCATATAAATTGAGCAACTATCACTCCAGATACGAGTGCCACTCCGATAAACATAAGAAACATCGTAAAGCATCCTGGCTGTATCATTGGTTTCTGTTTTGTTGCCATACTTTATTGTAGCATACGCTTAATATTCGTTACATGAAGGGATAACTCTTTTATATCCTTCCTCAAAAGAGATGCTTTGAGCAGAATAACATGCAGAATAAATACTCTCCTGTACAGCTTTTGCTGCAGTTTGTCCGATAATGTCAACGGCAAAGTCAGGCCAATCCTCCCCTTCAAAGTCAGAACCTTTATCATTTAATGGTTCCTTGATTTCTTCTGTAGAAAAAACAAAAACAGTATCTCCATCAACAGATGTGTGTACCGGGTTGATTGCCCGTACCTGCCCATGAGAGGCAACATGAGCAACACGTTCATAGTTCTCGCGGTTTTTGAGATCCACATTTATACCAACGACAGTTATAGTGGTGTTAGAAGTAGATTCCGTGACAAATGAAGTCGTATCTTCAAAAGATCTAAATTTGTGATTCTCATCTCGATTACCAGCTAGAATAGAGCCATCCTGCTTGACCACATTCCCGACTGCATTTACAACAGAAAGGGCGGCAACTATTATTCCGTTATCAAGTCTAATACAAGAAGAGCCTACACCGGCTTTCATCCCAGCATTTTTAGTACCGTTTTCTATATATTGAAATTTACCAACAGCCGTGCCAGTCCCTGCACCAACATTTCCATTTTCAACAGGGTTGTTTGTTGCATTATAAAAAGCCTCTTTCCCATAAGCTGGGTCATACTGTCCAATTCTGGTGCCAAGATCAAAAACAATTGCACCACTAATAGCTGGATTAATAATATTTTGATCTCGAAATCCTATTTTCTCTTTAATCATTGCCTGCATAATTTCTGTGGCACTCATAAGGCCAGTCATACTGCCACCGGCAATAAAAAGGCCATGTCTTTTGTAAAAGGACATCCCGTTCCGGAGCATATCGGTATTAAATGTTCCGCAACCTCCGCCATATGCTTTATAAGCAACGGGGTAGGGCTTATCAAAAAGTATAACGGTGCACCCTGTCAGTTTATCTAAATGTGTAGAGTGTCCGACTTTGACTCCGGTTAATGCAGTAAGAGTATTATTCATAGTATGTGCTGCGGGACCTGGATTCGAACCAAGATAAACGGATTCAGAGTCCGTTGTCCTACCATTAGACGATCCCGCATGAGTAACAAGTATTGTAACATATTTAACTCCATTTTTGATGCGCTACAAGACCAAAAACCACGGGTATAAGAATTATATTTTGTTGAAGGGTAAGCCAGTAATGGTCGAAAAAACCAGTAAAACAAATAACAAACAAAAGAGTTAATCCTATCTGTGAAACAAGATATTTTCTAACCAGCATGTATAAGTTATAGAAGATAAATCCACTTTGAAAAATACCAATTTCTGCAATCAGGAGTAAAAATATATTATGCACCGGCTGAAAGAACATGTATGAATAAGGAATAGGAAACTGAGTTTGTGCAACTAAATAAGCTCCCAAGCCTGTTCCTCGAAGAGGGTATTGAAGAATTGTGTGCCAAGCATTTTGTAATAAATAAATCCTTTTTTCAAGACTGAACGGATCTCCTTGTGCTGTTATAAAGAGCAAACTTAATATAAGTAATCCACTAATTCTACCGACCCGACATAATCTGCAAGATATCTGTCTTGTAACGTAATATATGTTGATTAATAAATATCCAACTATCGCTATCTTTGAAAATGATAGAAAAATAAGGAGTGAAGAAATGATAATAAAGGAGTATTTGAGCAGTGGATAGTTATGAGTTTTTTTCTCAAACATAATCCAGGTATATAAAAGGAGAAAGAAACCTCCCATTGAGTTTGGATGAGAAAAGGTTCCATAGCCTCGCAAAACCTCAACTCCCTGTATCGCAATTTTTGCTATGCCTGGGGTAGATATCGTAAAGTATCGTTCACCTAATAAATAAGCAATACCTTGTAAAGCCTGCTGTTGTGTTAGTTGATAGATAACTAAACTCAATTGAAGGAATGCTGAGCTTACTAAGGCAATAAGAACATACTTTAGATTAAGTTTCTCCTTCAATATATAAACTAAACTATAGAGGAGTATGATTTTTAATACTTTATAGATACTTATAAACGGAGAAAGAGAAAAAAGAAAGTTGATACCAATTATGACAAAAAGGATTAGTAGTTTTTTTGAAAGTTTAACTTTAATCCTCTTTAATGACATAAGAAGAAGTATCATGATTAATAGATCCGTTAAGTAGATAGTTATCGATAAATAGTCGATACGCACACCAGATAGATATGAAAAGGGGAGGAAGAAATGTTTACCGAGTTGAACAGGTAGTAAAAAGATCAAGAGATATACTATCCACTTTGTTATCTTCATACCTTTATTGTACTTGTCTTCCTTCAAGAACGATGTCAGATAAGTAAGGAAGCAGGTTTAGGTACATTCGGGGATTAAACACAATAAATACATTTGGTCGCTGAGGATTTGAGGCAACCTCTCTTGGTATATCGATATAGGTGTTGGAAATAAGATTTCCGTTAATTTTAAGGGTACTGCCGGGAGGGGCATTCCCGAGAACTATATTATTTCCAATAAGAATTGCATTTACTTCTGAGACAGATGAGCTAAGAGTAATAGTTCCAGTTGAAATAAGCGCGATTGAAGAAGTTGCTGTTCCAAATGTAGAGGTATTTATTGTCACGTTACCTTCAACAAAAAGGACAAATGTAGAAGCTCCACCTGCAGCCAAGTTTGAACCAATGGTTAGATCTCCATTTCGATAATACACTCCTGCTTCATTTATCTGAGTCGCGTTATACGCTGTCACAGTTTTAACTTCCTTTTGTGCATTGATATACTCTCTAAAACTGGTGAGGTTGGTTAAGTATCCATAGGTTCCAGTATCAATTATAGTATTTGTATAATTTTCCTTTCTAAAGTTATTATTAGAAACTTTACCTGTACCCGAGATGACTCTCATCTGATCAGTACTGGTAGTAACTCCTGCTGCTCCTATAATGAGGAATTGCTGTGTATTGTCTGATGAATCGTATGCCTGTAATGGTGAAGAAATACCAACATCAATCAGTCCTTGTCTGTGTAATGAGGCATCACGTAGTTTATAAAATGGTTCAGAGGCAACCGCATTAAAAACAAAGGTTTCTTGGTTATTATTCTCACCGCCGCTTGTTCCTTCATTAATGTCATTATTAATATCTAAAGTAACTTGTATTTCAGAATTTTCATTACATGGCATACCTCCAAATGTGTCACCCATTTGAGAACAGGTAATAGAGGTATCTGTAATACATTGTCCATTGGTAAGATTAGTGCGGGTAATATTTCTTACTTGTCCATTTACTAAATTCCGTACTTCAATAGTGAACGTGCCAACCAGGTTACCCGGGCCGTCATTACAGTATCGTATCACATATCTTCCTGTAGAAGGGTTTCTAGTAACTGGATCGGTAGGTGGAGATGGGAATACGATATCTGGTGGCGGTGGGTTACAACGGCCTGCAGAGCAGCCGTACGGGCAGTTATGGTTAGTGCTTGTACGAGTACTTCCACTACAGTAGTATTCTGTGAGTGTTGAGCCACTACATGAATCAGAGAGAGAGTTATTTGCTGGCCAACCAACTGTGGTAGTACCAGAGGTATTTGGTTGGTTTCCTCCATCTGAATCAGAACAGAATGGTGTTGGGGTGGGAGTATTGGTATTTGTTGGGGTTGGAGGTATTGGTGTATGAGTTGCTATGATAAATGTAACGTCATGACTACTTGAAGCTGGGAATGATGGCCACCAATAATTATGCCATACTGTTACACCACCATCATTGCTTCTTGTCTGTAATGATCCTCCTCCAGGTGCGGGTGTAATACCAATAATAGCTTGGTTTGATTTTAAGCGAATACCTGCTCCACCTGGATTTCTGTTATATCCATAAGCAGAATAATAACTGAGCTCACCTCCAGACGAGGGAGTGGAAAAACAAATATTCCAACCAGGACAATTACCAAAACTAAAAGACATCTGGTCTACATTTACAGGTTGACCACCAGTATTACGAGTACGTATATTTACATACGGCGTAGGAGTAGGTCCAGGGCAAAAAAATTGTGAAGACCAAGAATCGGCGGTAGAATGGGATCCCGCAACTCTACTTGCTGTAATTGCCCATTGATATCTGGTGTCATACTGAATTGGAACAGTTGTAGAAGTATTAGTTGTAAAGCCAGATTGGTCATTTGCTGAGTTATACCAATCGTATATAGAAGCATTATTGATACTCCCTTGATTGTCCAACCTCCAAGCATAGTCAGCAGCACCTGCCCGTGATTCCCAATTTAATGTGACAGTCTGGTTCGCATTACATTGATATGCTATGCGTAGAGGATCTTCTAGTTCTTCATTCATAGTGACTATTACTTGTGTAGCATGATCACTTGCTGGTGGTGGAACGCTCACACGACAGCCCGCACCAGTCATAATGACTGTACCTGGTGGAAATCCAGAATCTGATTCACGTGAAACTAAAGACCATGTAACATTTGAACATGAATATCCAGAAGGGGTTTGAACATCAAATATCATACGCATAGAAGGGTTGATCGGACAACGGAAAGTTCTAATCCTATACCCACCACCTCCAACTCCATCTCCACTATCACAAGATGGGAGGATGCCATTTTCATGAGAATCTAAATAATTGTTAGCAACATTTGCCCTTACAATACGTCCCTGTTGTCTTTCAGCAGGAATACAGCTTATTCCCTGACCCCAATGTCTGCCTTGGTCGTCACGGAGGATTACTGTCTGAGATGTTCGAGGATAGCCATACACACAGTCACCTTGAGCTTGAACTGACTGAGGTAATAAGAAGAAGGTAATAACAAAGAGAAAGATGATTATAAATTTATTAATGATAGAGTAATAATAAGTCAAACTCATTTGCTTTTTTAATAGTAGCTATAGTTATAATTATTCTACATTATTTTGTAAATATATGATAGAAAAGACTCGAGTAATTTTATTTTATTTTTTTTTGACAATCTTAGTCTTGAGTGAAGTGTGGGGCTTAGTGTTAGATAGGAAATTGTTGCTTTATTTTATAATTATTTTTCCTCCTTTACTCTTAACTACACATATATTCGATAAAAAACGTATTAAATTTCCTTTGCTTATTACCATTATCTTTATCGTATTTAATATTTGTACGGCAGTATCAACGATAGTTGCTATAAATAAGCAGATAGCATTTGAACATCAGCTATTCTATGTTGCTAGTTTCTTACTTTTTATATTTATATTTAATAACCGTACTGTAATTAAAAATTTTTTTGTTACCTATTTTTTAACTATTTCATTTATCACGATTATATATAGTTTATTTCTCCAGTTTATAGCAAAAGATTGGTTGCCAGATTTGATTCCCGATCATACATACCAATTAGTTTATAAATATCCGGGATATTTAAATCATTATCCAATTGGAGCTTTTGCACTCATAATATGGGGACTATTACTATCACGTTTACTAATACGAAAATCAGCAATAATAATTATGAGTTTGGCTCTGGTGTCAGTACTTATTATGTGGAGTAGCCTTCGGTCTGCTTATGTAAGTATTATTTTAATACTATTTTTATTGAGTTTTTACTGGAAACAGAATTATAAAAATAAAATAACAAATATTATATTGATCCTTATTTGTATATTCTTAGGTTCATTCTTTATTACTACAAAAACAAATATATATATCCCCGGCTTGACCGAAATACATAAGTTTTTAGATCTTTCGGGGGCACCTTTTGAACATAAAACTCTAGTAAATACAAGGGAGAGCTACTATGAACAAGCATGGAGCGCATTTAAAAATCGGCCTATACTTGGTTTTGGAAGTTACAATTTTAATTTTGTCTCTCTAAGATATTCTGAAAATTTAGATTACTTAACTAGCACTAGTCATAATATATTTTTAGATATTTTAGTAGAGAATGGGATAATAGGATTTCTATCATTTATATGCCTAGTAATATTGATTGTTTATTCAGCACGCCACACTCTACATAAAAAAGATTTTGATAATATACCTTACGTTATCTGTTTTTTTCTTTTGCTCTTTCTCTTCCAGTTAAATTTTTACTCAAGATTTTACTTCTTTTTCATCCTTATGTTTATATTCACTGCCCTTTTCTATAAGGAGAAAATATTGATAAAAGAAAAAATAATTTTTTTATGTGCCTCAAGCATCTTGATAATTATATGTATCGGTTTATATGCTTCTCAAGTTGTTTATTCGTATGGTAATTATGGTCAAGCACTTACTATATATCCTTTGAACAATGAGGCATACAGGAAAAGGATTGAGCTTTTATCAAAACAAAATGAGGATAATGAGGCGAATTATATAATCAGAAAATATATTTCTCTAAATTCAGAAAATCCATCAGCGTTATCTTTCATAGGTAGTTTGTATTTAGAAAGACAGGAATTTAAAATAGCTTCTCAGTATTTAGAAAAGGCAATGGTACTAGCACCGCATGAACCTGACATTATAATCAATGCCTATTATGCTAAAAAACACTCCGTATCACAATTAAAGGCGTCTGAAATGCTATTAAAACATATTAAAAAATATGATGTATTCAGTGCATATTCAACAGAAATGAAATCACTTAAAGATTTATGCGGAAGAGAGAACATTCAGTGTGGTATATAAAAACTTTGTTATCTCTGTTAAAATGTATCCAATTAATTAATCTGCTATGAAAATTACAAACAAAATCGATATCAATCACAATCTCATTATTCAAGAAGTAGAAGAAGAAACTTTCCTATTTGATCCAGAAAAGTCTATCCTCCATAGCTTAAATGAAACTGGAGCATTTATATTCAGAGAATTGCAAGAAAAAAATAGTCTTCAAGATATTGCAGAAGCTCTTACGAAAAGATATAAAGTGTCGAGAGAACAAGCAATAAAAGATGTTACATCTATCATCGGAAAAATGAGGAAAAAGAAAATCATAGAATAGCTAGCATATGTTAATTCCTGGGAATCCTTCTATTATTAGGACCATTGCTCAACCTTCATCTTTTTCAGAATTTAGTCTCACATATCAATTAAATGTACAGTTGTCATGTTATGAAGGAGTATTGATACCCTTACATAATCAATTACTCCTTGATCATGTATTGTTAGTGCATCGTAAGATAAAGGATAAGTATAATAAGTCTAAACAATTAGAATTTGAGCCTAGCTATTCAAGGATACTTATTCAAAATGATACAGATCAGGAATGGTATTATTGGGGTTCATCATACTATAAAGATAGTATTTTTTTGGGAGATAAAATGGCAGAAGAACGATGGCCAGATAATCACGAAGTAGAATCATTACATGATTGGTTATATTATTCTGGTTATATATATCCCAAAAATATGGTGGTTATGAATGTAAGTAATAGTGAAAGAGCTCGAATCGATTACCATTCTGTAACTATTGATTATTTTCCTAAAGAGATCATTACAAAGCAACTTTTTATTTTTTCTCCTGGAACAAAGTTTGTTGATTTGCAAAAAGTTAAAAGGGAAGAGTTTGGTGGTGGCATTCTATTCAATGGAAAATATCCATACGCAGTACCCATTAATAATCCAGATATTAAAAAAATACAGTTTCCAATATCCATAAAAGGAATAAATTATTATCTAGATCAGCAATCAAGATTACATTTAATAATTAATAGAGATTATGAATGCAAGAGGATTGAAGTAGCTGCAGGAGATACTAAAGATACGGGAGAATTTAACAAGGATGGACACATTGGGACAATAGGAGGATCTAAAATAAAAGTACAGCTATCTTTTAAAAATGGTAAAGTCATTACCATAGCTGAAAATTTAAATGTCCCGCCTAATGGAGTTTTAAAGATTGCAGCCTCAAACTTGTTAAAAGTATATAAAGGTGACGAATTCATTATATCGGCGCAGCATGACCCATCATATATAATGGGTGTGAGAATTCAATAATATGAAAAAATTAATATTTGTTCTCCTTATAGTAAGTAGTATTATTCTTTTTTATAATCAGGAAGATATCAATGAAGGGTATTATTTTACATATATTGTATTACCAGATACCCAAATATATTCAGCGAATTATCCAGAGATCTTTAGATCGCAACTACAATGGATTGAGCAAAACAAAGAGACATTAAATATTCAGTTTGTATCACATGTTGGAGATATTGTTGAACATAACGCTGATCAACCTAATGAATGGAAGGTAGCATCGGATAGTATGCATTTAATTGAGGGGGTTGTGCCATATGGAATTATTCCTGGTAATCATGATATAGATAAATATAAAGGTGAAGAGATTACTTTTAATCAATACAATAGCATATTCCCAGTAGAAAGATTTAGTCATTATGAATGGTATGGAGGACATTATTTAGAAAATCAGAATAATTATCAATTGATTTCAGTGTTTTCTGAGGATTTTATTATTATCAATTTACAAATTGATCCCACAAGAGATGTTATAGAGTGGGCAGATAAAATTTTGAAACAGCATTCGAATAGAGTTGCAGTTGTTACAACGCATGCATATTTATACGATGATATTCCTTATAGAAGTGATCGATCCTATTTTGGAAATGGTGGTTATTCTGGAGAAGAAATCTGGCAAAACCTTATAAAAAAGAATTGTAATGTTCGTTTAGTTTTCTCAGGACATTTCCATACGGTAGATGGGGAAAATTATATCAAGAGTATGAATGATTGTGGTAACAGTGTCCATCAAATAGTTCAGAACTATCAGCATCTGCAAAACGGTGGTAATGGATGGCTAAGAATATATAAATTTTTTCCAGAAAGACAACAAATAGAAGTGACGACGTATTCACCGTATTTAAATATGTATAAAAAAGGTATTAGTAGTAATTTTTCTATAAGTTATTAATATGTTACCTATTAAATCACAAATCGAAATTTTGTCAGATTTACAAGGAAAAAAACTAGAAGATATTTCAGTGATTAAAAATATTGAGAGTCAATTGATTAAGTTGCGGAAGTATATTTTTAAAATTCCTCAGCCTAGTTCAAAAGTAATGTTGACTTTGTCGGGTGGTTTGGATTCAACCATTTTATGGGGAATGTTAATGAAAGAATATAAATTAGAGGTGTATCCTGTTTTTTTTCTAAGAGGACATAAGCGAGTTAAAAGAGAAGAAGAAGCTATTAGATATTTTTCACACTTTTTTTACTCAAAATATCCATCATTATTTCATGAGCCATATTTCATGAAATCCCCTATTCCTCCTCAAGAAATCCGTTGGGAAATTACTGAACGGTCACAGGAATACATCAATATAACCCAAGGACAAATGAGAGGGATCCCTTTATATTCTGGGCTATTAGCATTCAATGCAGTTGAGTATGCATACTATTTAGAATTGAGTCAACAAGTGAAAATAAGAACTATTTTTTCTTCATTTGTATCTTCTGATGGTATAAGCTTAAGATACGAGACACTCACAGCGCTACGCTCACTAATGTATTCTATTTGTACCCTTACTAATGAATATGACTGGCAATTTACTTCGCTTGCTATTGAGAAAGAGTTAGGTCACTACTGGGATAAAGATATTCTCATCAAATGGGCAAATAAGATGAACTATCCATTAGAAAAAACATTTAGTTGTATAAGTGATATAAATTATAAAATTCATTGTGGTCAATGTTTCTTTTGCAGACATCGAAAGGAAAGTTTTCGAAAAGCAAAAGTCCCTGATTTAACAGAATATAAGTATGATAGTAAAGAGTTATTCTCATATTCTTAATCTAGCATAGGAATAAAAAATAGCGGATATATTTTCAGTGTCTTTGTCCCGTTTGTAGTAAGTATTTTATACATAATCATTCTCAGGCCATGCTTTTTACATATATTAGTAGGAAGACTTTTCTCTACAATAATTGCAGCTTGTAAACTGTAAGGATCAGTAATGACTCTCAGAGGTTGTGAAGTAGCTCTCCTTATATGGTCTAAGATATAGCTCTTTTTCTTGAGTTGTTGTTTCATAACATTTTTTAATTTTTTATATCCATAAGTATGAATTGTAAACCAGGCTGCAACAGGAGAAATACCAGTACGTGAGCCGAGCACAGTACTATCTGATATGGATAGATAAGGTATTGGTTTCTCAATCATTTTTTTTAAATTTCTTCGATATAGAACCAACCCACTAGGAAAGGGGACACCTAATACTTTGTGAAAATCAGATACAAAAGTTTGTATTTCAGAGAATAAAAATGGATTAAAATCTGATTGTAAAAAAGGCATTGTAAAGCCAGAGATTGCTGCATCAATCCATATAAAGCACTGGATCGATATTTCTTTTTGAAGAACTCTCAGTCTTTTAATAATTTCCGAGATATTATCATTAGTCCCGCCGACAGTATATCCTAAAGTCAAGGGTAATAAAAAACCTGTAAATCCTTCTCTATATAGTTGTCGAATGTTTGATATAAGAGCAGTAATATCAGTATTCCACGTATTTATATTAACTGCAGTTTTAAAGGTAGGAATGTTTGTGATATCTGCAGATTTTAAAATTGAGTAATGCATTAAATCATTGGATATCATACAAATAGATTTATGACGTGCAGTTTTTTCTAGAAAAGTCCTTCCTATCCATACTGAATATAAATTTCCTTCAGTTGCTCCACTTGTCATATATCCTCCAACTACATTAGAGCTTGTTCCTAGAAGATTGCTAATTTTAGATATTAAATTGTGTTCAATGGCTGCAGTTATATGGAGCGGTTGATTTGCTGTATGTGACCAATTACCGATATTATTAGGTGAATAAGGAATAAGTTTTTGCCAAATAGAAATTGCTGCTTGATTAGGGTGTAAATAAAGTTGACCTATAATACCGTTCGAAGAGTTTCCTTTAAAACGTAATTGAATATCTTTCTCAATATGATCTTTTATTTCTGAGGGTAATGGGTAACGAGGGAAGGATGTATTATCTAGAACTTTCATAGTTAATATATGTATTCATTAACTTTTTAACCTGAGCTTGATTATTTAATTTAGATTCAATATATATAAGAAAAGGTATTATATCTTTATTAATCTCCATTTTACTAATGAGAAGCATATATTTTTTGGCTTTCTTAAAATTACCCTCAAGCATATATGACATACCTAAACCAAATAATGAGTATATATTATATTGATCAACTGTCAAAAGGAGCTTAAATTCATCTTTTGCTTTATCTAAGTCACCTTTTAGTAGATATAAAGGGCCATAGCTAGTATAAAAGTTATAGTAGTGAGAATTTAATAGTAAACTTGAAGTATATAAGCGTTTAGCTTCTGAATACTTGCCTTTTCTAAGAAGTAAATCAAATGATAAAAAGCATTTACCTGCAACTATTCTAGTTATAAGGTCAGGTGATCGTATTCCTAAACTGAGTGCTAACTCATCACCTATATACTTATATTTAATAGGAGTCCAACCTCCATTTACTGAGTAACAGATTGAAATAAAAGATGATTTAAGATTATGTATCTGAGAAACAAACTGTTTAGGTGTTATCCAAGGTTTTCTAGAGCCAATATGATATAAGCGATCTGCTTTAAGCGCAGACGTAAACATGAAAAAGTCTAAATCTATATCAAGTACGCAATTGTCGTCTAACTTTTTCTGTAAGACAGAAAGGGGGCATACTATAAGTTTAACATCTGATTCAATTTTTACTTCTAGCGAATTTGGTGAATACATAAATCGACCTGTAATCCCTTGTACTTTAAGCTTTTTTTCAAGCTCAAAGATATCTGCTAAGAAGCTTTCTTCAGTTCCAGGGACTACCCAATAAAGCTTTCTTATAATACCATCTCGTATTGCATGACTAAGATAATTGCCAATATGTAATGCATTCATGTCACCAGTCCGATAATCAATATGAGCATCAAAGTGAACTACTATTTTATGATGAAAATTGTTTCGCTTCCAAATCTTATAGAGTTCATCATGATCCTCCATAAACCGAATTTGTGAGATTTTATTCATATAAATACCTACAATATTGCGTTGGGTGTTGATTATAATATCAAAGCAGTTAGTTAATTATACAAAAGGATGCGGACAATATATTTAAACATAAGCGATTTTTATATCAAAATCTCGTTTTTAAAACCTAAATTCACTCTTTTTTTACGAGATAAACTTCAAAGAGAGATTATGACTTTATTTAGGGATTTTGTCACGTTACACAAACCTCAAACTATTCATTATGAAATTGAATTTAAAGAAAGTAATACGATAGGTTATATTGGTAGAAAGAATGCAAAAGTTAAGTATATTAGCCTGTTTGAACAAGTATCTAAAAGTAAAATTAGGACATATTACTCTATTAGTACATCGCAATTTCACTTCATCCTCAAAGAAGTAATCACAGAGCTTTTGATGCATAAAGGTTTCTTTCAACATGCGTCAGGTATTATTCATAATGATAAAGTTATTTTGTTTGTTGGCAAATCGGGAGCAGGTAAGTCTACAATTAGTTCATTTTTGAATGAATCCTATACTCCCTTTAATGATGATCTTGTATTAGTACAGGAGCAGGAAAATCGATATATGTGTTTTCAAACCCCCTTATGGGAACGTAATTGGTGGTACAGAAAACATAATCAAAAATATCCATTAGGTGCCATATTTTTTTTAGTCAAAGCGTCTCAATGTTCAATTAAGCCAATAAAGAGTAAGCAACAGGTCCTTAATTTAATTTTATCTGATTTATCATATGATCGAGAACATATCAATAAAAAAATGTATATATTTTTAAAGTTTATTAGTACGTTTAATAATTTTTATTATTTATATTTCCCAAAAAACAAAGATGAAGTGAAGAAGTATTTTAAAGAAAAAGTTGAAAATGTCTACCTTTGATTATGAACTAAAATATTATCAGCAAAATAATTGTGATCGTCACCCTCTAGTTCAAGATTATAAACTGTTTCAATAGTAGAATAACTATCAATATCTGAAACAGTAATCTTTTCTCCAGATGACGTGAGTAGCCAATCGCCTATTTTTATTTCTTTTGCTCTAACCCACCCCTGTCCATTAACCCAAAATGGGTGTTCAGATGTTGTTTTAATTTTCTTATTAAGGATAAAGTATTGTATTTGAGCATCTAAATGAATGATCTTTTCTAAGACTTTACTTTTAGTATGTATATTTTTAGATACATTATATGAAGCAACAGAGTCACCTTGTTCAATATTTTTGATTTCTTTCTTAGATGTATGATCACCCAGTAATACGTTTGTATCTTGTGAAAAGCAACAACCACATGCAGATTGAGCAAGTATGCGGACATCTACAAGGCCACTTAATAAATCTTCACCATCAGAAAAACGATTACTATAAAAAAAATTACTTTTGATTATTCTAGAGGTGAGAGAAGGTTTAATATATTTCTGCTTCTTATCTTTTTTCATTGAAATAAAGAATTAATTTTGTTTGATAATCTTAGTATTAATTCTATTAGATCCCCATGACTTGGTCAAGTAACCATTGGTACTTGCAGGATTAATAGGTTGGGAATAAGTTGCATTAATTGTATCTTCGATAGTAATGCTATCCCCAACGGCTAAATCTACAACCTCAATAGGTTCTTCAACTCCATTGATAATTTCAACAATTTCCATGGTGTCCATATCTTGCTCACTGAAGTTAAAGGTAATTCCAATTGATTGGTCTTCTGGATCAACGACACGTATTGTCAAAACTGAATTATAGTAATCATAAAATGCTGGAATTTCTGCTCGATTGATAGATTCTATAGTCCCTTCATGAATGTTCTGAATTGTAGAAGATTGAGTTATTCCTTTTTTATAAAAAATATGTGTATATATTACCTTTGGGTCAATAGCGATTTGTGGATTGATTGCAGTATATATTTGATCAACATTTTTAATGTCACTCCAATTGAGTTCTCCTTCATTGTTAGTCTGATTTATAGAGTTATCAATTTGATTTCCTGTCTGGGTAAGCTCTGGATCCTGTAATGACGGGTTGTGGAAAATAAATAGGTATATAACTTCAGCTAAAATAATAATGAGTAGTATCCCTGATATATATTTAAGAAGTTTCATACAAAAATAATATACATTGATTAAATGACTATTTCAATTGCGGCTTACCTAGAGCATAAGCTGATATCAGAGATTCTTGATTCCCATCAATATCCAGAATATCTTCAAAGTATCTATCAATAAATCCTCCAATGGCACAACAATTTATGCTTAAAGCAGAGGAAATAAGATATAAAGTTTGACCTACATGTCCACTCTCTATATGAGTAAATCTATAACCTCTTTCACCATATTGTCTAAACGTCCTTTGAAATATTCCTGTAATAATAAGTATGAGTGCAATATTAGATATCCATGTCTGATTATATTTTGTGAAAGCTTTTTGGAAAGAGAATTCTTGTAACCCACTTAGATATTCCAAAGAGTTATGAGGGACGTAATAATGATATAATCCTTTAGATAGCTCTGTATTTAAGGAGAGGATATATGCTTCCAATGGATATTTTTTACCTGCAGATGGATAAAATCTGCTGGCTGTTTTACTGGTAGAGTTGATTCCTAAAGAATAATATAGAAGATTGCTTATTTCTTTTTTTTTAATTTTTACACTTGCAAAAGATCTGTTAGAATTTCTATTAAGGAGAGCTTGTTCTAATTGATAGGAACCCAATCTAGGCTTTGGCAACTGTATCTCTTCAAATCGTGGATAGGATTTATAATAAATTTTTTTGAGAGAGTTATCAAGCTCGTATGGCATGATCTCATTTCGAGGTACTGATGTTAATTTCGTTTTTTTGTGGAAACGTTGGAATGCATGTTGATTGGTATTAGTTAAATTTTTAATATTAAATTTTTTCATGATATCGGATGGGGAATAGTATTAATATGAAAGGTTTTTTTATTGTAAAAAGTAGAAACTTTTTGTAGTCTCGGTTTATTAAAATATGGTTGAGATTGATTAATATATAAAGGTTGGAGTGAAGGTATAATGACTCGTGATACATGGATCTGTAATCTCTTAAGTTGAGGAGGTGTAATGTCAACGTAATATATGAAGTGAGAATTGTTATGGAGATACGATATAAGTTGTCTAAAAGAAAAGGGAGAGATCCAGTTTGTATTAAAAGGTATTGGTCGCTGATTTATAAGGAAATTAAGAAGCTTTAATCGTAAAGGTGAATGCCAAAAGAATTGCATTGATTGAGTGTCAACAATCTCGTGAGGGTTAATATCAAAAAATATTTTTTTAGATTTCATAATTTCTTTTCGCATTCCTAATCGAAACACAATTGCCTCCTCTATACTATGAAGCATTGATGTTTCGAGACTATTTGAACTATGACTTCCAACAATAAGCAGTGGTCCTAATCCAGTTCTATCTATGAGGATTGTCATAGCTACAGGTATGATATTATCAGTCGTAAGAACAAAGAGGTATACTTCCAGTTTATAACGCTGACACTTTTTAATAATTTTTTTCACAGATCTAAATGGAATAGTGTCGTGTTGGATGGGGTGAGCAGGAATTTCATTAAGATAAATAGACATAGTAGTATCTCGCTCAATTAGTTCATATATCCCTTTTTCAATAGATTTATCTAAATGTAGATGAGCTGCAGCTCCACTTGAGGTAATTGGTCCTAATAGCGGTTCTTTAGATAGATTATATTTATTTATAAATGCTGAATAGGGTTCCAAAAAAATGAGTTGAGCTGGAATTAATATCTCTTTTTCTCTGCCAGGTGTGATCTGAATTCCTTTTATCCAACCAATATTTGTTTTCCTATCTTTTAATATTGATGGAAAAAGATAGTTAACTTTTTTTTTAGAAAGAATTTCCGGAGATATAATCTTTATCTTATCTGTAGGTAAAGCACGCAAACTAAATCGTTCTAAAGATTCCATTATTGATTTGACAAGTGCAGTATGTGCTGATTGGGTAGACACTCCAATACCTATTGATTGTTCATTATGATAGTAATAATTACTAGTCTCTTTATTGGTATATCTTGTAGATGTGATAGATCCGTAGTGAAAATAAGTCGGTTCATCATAAAACCTATTTGAATAATTAATTATCTCATCAATTAGGTCTGAGGTGTTTATCTTATTAATTAGGTTTCGCGCTAGAGTTACATTATTACTCATGAGTATTAATTTGATTTAAGTAATGCCCTTGGATCTATTAATCGTGCAGATTGCTATATTATATATGAT
>CAZOSM010000002.1:348643-412040 GCA_964582715.1 uncultured Gammaproteobacteria bacterium | reverse complement strand
ATACTCTGTAGCAATAGGGGATATAAATAATGATGGGTATGCAGATCTGGCTGTTGCAAATTTAGCATCAACTTCTGTATCTGTTTTGACCAATGACGGAGATGGTACATTTGCCGCGAAAGTAGATTATACAACCGCAATTCAGCCTGTTTCCGTAGCAATAGGGGATGTCAATAATGATGGGTATGCAGACTTGGCTGCTTCAAATTATGGATCAAACTCCGTGTCAGTTTTTATTAACGCAGGAGACAGCCCTACTTGGAAAACCGAAGATCAATGTATTTCAGGAAAATGTATAAGGTTTGACGGTACAGATGACTTTATATCTACTACTTTTAATGATATTTCAGGTAGTAGTGCTCGGACAATCTCATTTTGGGTTAAATTGCATCAAAGTGGAATAAAACATATTTTATATAACTATGGAAGCGATGGTCCATTTTGTAATTCTGGTCAAATGTTTTCTCTTATCGTAAATGCCAGTAACCAATGGGTACATAATTTATGTGGTGGAGGTTATGACATTAATACAGGAGTTTCCGCTGAGTTTAATACCTGGCTTCATGTGGCGCAAATATATGATGGTACCAATGTTAAATTGTATATAAATGGTGAACTAAAGAGCAATACAGCAAAAAGTCTTAATACTGGCACAGATGTACTGCAGATTGGAGGTAGAAGAGGATACGGAGAATATGCACCTGCAACAATTGATGAATTCAAAGTGTATGATTACGCCTTATCTGAATCACAAATCAAAGCAGACTACGCAGGTGGTGCAGCTGCTGGATCTTCTGCAGTACTTGGGCAGGAAGACCAGAGCTTTTTATCAGATCGTTTAGTAGGGTACTGGAAGATGGATGAAGTTGGCGTTTCTGGAAGTAACTGGACTGTAGTAGACTCATCGGGAAATAATAATAATGGGACAGGTGCTGGGAATGCAAGTGTGGGTAGTACAGTTCCCGGAAAGTTTGGGAATGGAGGATTTTTTGATGGGAATGGAGATTATGTAAATGTTGACGTATCTGATTTACCTACAGATGATTTTACTTATTCGGTTTGGATGAGACAGGTAAATGGAGAGAATGCAGGCATATTGAGTATTTCAGATGGGTCAGGAGGGAATGAATTGAGGATTTTGATAACTGATAATGGGGAGATAATGGGATCGGTCAATGGGAGTTCTATACTTTCAGACGAGAATGCAATTACAAGCAACACATGGACTCACTTAGTACTTTCAAGAAAAGGTTCAGACACAAGGTTATATAAGAACGGAGTATTAATAGGGGAAGAGATAATTGAAGGCACACTTAATTTTGGTAGTTGTTCACTCTATATAGGCGCTCGTGTTACATCTGATTGTGATACCACTGGTACTAGTTTAATGGGAAGTATTGATGAAGTTCGTATTTATAATCGAGAGCTTACAGAAGCTGAAGTACAAGCTCTGTATCGCTGGGCACCGGGGCCAGTAGGGTATTGGAAGATGGATGAAGCTACAGGTACTGATGTTCATGATACTTCTGGAGGTAATACAAGCGGAACAGTTACTAATGCTAAATGGACTAAAGGTAAATTTGGTAGTGCGCTATTTTTTGATGGAAGCGGTGATTATGTCTCGATGGGAGATGCTACTTTTCTTGATAATATAGGTGCTGCTACTTTTTCAACATGGGTCAAGTTTAATACATTGGAACAAGATGGTGCAATTATCCGAAAATATACCTCGGGCCAACAATCTTTTGTATTTGGAAGCTATGTAAATGAAGCAGATGAACTTCAATTAGGAATTACAGATGGGTCTGGCAACCGACTATTGATATATACTACTGATGCTAATTTAACCGTTAACACCTGGTATTACATAACTGGCGTATGGAGTGGAGGTAATGAAGCAGAAATATACGTAAATGGTATTCCTAAAGCAGTAAGTAATACTGTAGCAGAAACTCCGGTATCAATAAATAATTCTTCAGAGCATTTAATGTTAGGAGCTAGATATAAGGGGGGGTCACCTGATTTATTTTTGGATGGGTATATAGATGATGTCAAAATATATAATTATGCTCGCACTCAAGCTCAAATAGTACAAGACATGAATGGTGGTCACCCGGCACCGGGGAGCCCTGTAGGATCAGCATTACTTCACTATCGATTAGATGAAGGATACGGCACAACAATCAATAATGTGGGGAATCTTGGAGTTGGACATTCGGGCGGATTTGGTAGTGGAAGTTCTGCCCCCTCATGGACTAATGATGGCAAATATGGCAAGGCTATTACTTTTGACGGTACAGGCGATTATATACAAATTGGTACAACACAAGGTTTAAATATTACTGGAGAACTTACACTCAGTACATGGGTTAAAAGTAATGTTCCTCAGGTAAATAAGGGCATTATGGGAAAGTATAGTGCAACAGGGAATCAACGAGGGTTTCTTTTATCAACAGTTAATTCTGTTGGAACCAGAAAACTATATTTCTTGTATCAGGAATCTGCCTCTTCCTTTTCTACTGCCCAAACGGTTACTACAAATAGTAATGTTTTAGATGGCACATGGAAGCATGTTGTAGCAGTTTATAAGCCAAGTGAATATGCTGCTATTTATATTAATGGTGAGCTAGATGTTATGAATACAACTTCTGTGCCTGCTTCTATAGCAAGTAATACAGCTAATTTTGTAATTGGCAACCATGATACTACCAGAGCTAATAGTTTTAATGGAAGTATTGATGAGGTTAAAGTATATAACTTTGCATTAACTGAGGATCAGGTAAAAGTAGAGTATAACCAAAGTAAAGCTATTGTACTTGGTGCAGGCTCAACTGGAGTAGGTGGTACAACACCTTCCAACTCATCCAGTCGTGCATATTGTATACCAGGTGATAGCTCAACCTGTGAGCCACCAGTAGGTGAATGGTTGCTAGATGAAGGTTCAGGAACAAGTGTCTATAGTACATCGGGGACAGCGAATGGGACAATGAGTAACTTTTCAGGTCGGTATGGGTGGACACAAGGGAAAGTGGGAGGAGGTATATTATTTGATGGAACAGATGACAGGATAGAAATTAATAGCTCTGGCCCGATTGGCACAGATTCTACTTTCTCGATATCTGCATGGGTCAAGCCAGCTGTAACTTATTCAAATAATGGAGTAGTATATTGCGAATGCAATATCAATGGAGCAACACGTAATGCATTATTTATTATTGGAGATGGAACTGTGCGATTAGATCAGTATGAGCCGTCGGGAGGGCCTATGAATTCAAATGCAACTATACCTTTTGGACAGTGGTCACATATTGCCTATGCACGTAATGGTTCAACACAATATTTATATATTAATGGGGTATTAGATAATAGCAACACAAGTGTTGAAAACTTTAGCGGTGCGGTATTGGGCCAGCCTACTAAAACTATGATAGGAGCAAGGTTTGATAACTCGGGCGATAACTATTCGTTAGAGTTTAATGGAGTAATAGATCAGGTAAGAGCATATAATTATTATCGCACTCCAGCTCAAATAGCCTGGGAATACAACCAGGGAAAACCTATTGCATGGTACAGATTAGATGAATGTACAGGAACTACTGCATATAATGCAATAAAAAATGCAGATGGTAAGGCTATGGGAGGAAATGGCACTATCACGATAGGTAGTTCGGGGGATCAAACCTCTGCAGGTACGTGTTCTTCTGGAACAGGAACTCAAGCCTGGAATAATGGAACAAGTGGAAGGTTTAATGGGAGTTTAAATTTTGATGGTACAGATGATTATATAGAAATCGCTGATGATCCGATGCATGAGCTTGCATTTCCATTCTCAATAACAGCATGGATTAAGTTAGATTCCCTTCCTACCTCAACAGGTGACCATTACAGCATTATTTCTAAATATAAAGCAAATACAAATGATAGAGAGTGGCGTTTTACCGTAACTACATCAAGTAATAGACTTAATTTTTTAACGTCCAGTGATGGTTCTGCTGCTGAAACTGAGCTCTCGGATACCAGTTTGACAAATGATTTAGGGAAATGGGTACATGTGGCTGTATCTGCAGATGCAAATGGTACGATTTCTTTCTATCGAAATGGTATATATGATGGGGGCGGAACATTCTCAAATACAACAATCAATACTTCTAGTTCTACTACTACAATCGGGGCCGTTGCTCATAGTTCTACAACTCCTGATATGTTCTTTGACGGACAGATAGATGAAGTAAAAATATATAAATATAACTTAACACCTGAACAGATAAAAACAGATATGGCAGGTGGGGCAGTAAGGTTTCAATAGTTATAGAATTTTTATCGAAGCAAAAGGTATCATAGCAAGCCATTCAACTATCCAAATTACATATTGAATTAACCCATAGCAGAGCCATGAAAAAATAAATCCAAGTTGCCAATTAATACTCCCTAAAAGCATTGCAATAATCCCATAAATCATAATAGGAGCAATAGTCCAGGAAACCAGAATGTTTGCAAGAGGAGCGATAAACGAAATCTGTCTAAAATACCAAAAAATGAGTGGGACAGTAAAGAGTTGCGCAGAAATTGATACTCGTAGCTCATCTAAAATATAATTTTTAAAAGTGTTCGAGGGTTTATTATCAGAAACGACATTTCCAAATAAGATAATGCCAAGTGTCGCTCCAAAAGAAAGCTGGAATGAAATACTCGTTAACCACTCTGGCCAAATCATAATACAAATTACGGATGTGAGAAACAATGTATACAGAGCAAGTGTTTTTCTTCCCAAAATAAGTCCAATTAGAGAAAGAATTCCCATAATACCTGCTCGTACAACGGGAGGATCAATACCTACAAATAAAATAAATAATATAATACTCACGATAGTACAAATAGTAGCTATTTTTCTACCAAACAAAGGAATGATAATCTGTAATATAACCGCAGAAAGTAATGTAATGTTTATCCCAGAAAGAACAACAATATGAATGAGACCTACTTCTTTTAATTTATCTTTAAATGAATAGGTAGTTTGTAAGTCTACACCAAGCACAATCCCATTGAGTAGAGATGCATGAGGCTCAGGTAAATAGGTATTAATAAGTGAAGTAAAATGATCCATTGTAGAAGCTCATAATTTGACCATATCTTTAATTTTGTTAAAAGTCGATTGGCTAGTCACCTTCTTTGATAAAAGCTCCTCAACGGCTGTATAAGGTCGGTTCTCGATGATTTTTTTGGCAGTGGTAGGGCCGATTCCAGGGAGAATATCCAATTCTTCTTCAGTAGCTATATTAATCGATATACGCGTAGTATTTTCTTCCAAAGTCGGAGATATATTCGCCGTTGATTCTATAGTTTGGGAATGTATTGAAAAATCTTCCTGTAAGGTATCTTCTTTGGTTGGAATATAAATTTTTTCCTGATCAGCAACCGTTTTAGCTAAATTAAAATGTCTGGCTACATATGCAGTATTTGCTTCTTTAGAAAAGCCTCCTGCTAAATCAATTACATCCTTCATCCGTGCACCTGGTGTTACTTCGTATACATTAGGTTTCACCACAGCTCCTGAAATATCAATAGAATATGTCTCACCTTTGGGAAGTTCTGAATTCGAAATACCTCCATTAGAAAGCACCTCTGGTTGTGAATGAGTATCTTGATAATAGAGAATGAATACAAAACAAGATATAGATGTAGCAGAAATAATAAGTATAAACTCGACAATATTTTTTTTGAAAGTAACTAAGAAGTTAGTATTCATAAGTTATGTTATTACATAACTATACGAAATATGTATTATTTTGTAAAGGTAATGAATAAGTAGAAGGTAAGTATGAATACTATTTTTGTTTAAGACGGGAAATAAAATAGAGAATAAGAAGGAATCCAAACATTCCAATTGCGAGATATGTAAATGGAAAGGCAATAAAAGTTATATTTCCATATCCAATTTGTGTGCTTTCGCCAAAAGATACTACAGCTGCCAGTTTATAGATCCCCATTACAGGACTGTTAAGTACAAGTGAATGTGCGGATTTACATATATCCTTCTCTTTAGATTCGCATCCAGGATTTTTTGCCGTTTGCAAGGCTCGTTGAGAACCAGAAAAGATATATTGAGGATGTATCGTAAATGATGGTAACTCAGATTTTTTATCAGAGTATTGAGGTATAAGTGTAATCGATCCAGAAGCTTTCGTATAATTTGTACCTTGATTTGCTGCAATTAACAGAACTGGAATAGGCTCATTACTATTAAAAAAGTATATTTTTTGTCCCCGAAATGTAATAGATTGTGGAGAGAGAATATCAAACTGCACTATCTGTCCTTTTGAGTTTGTGGCTCCAGAATCTGATACGGTAAGTAATATGTTTGAACCAATGCCACCTTTTATCTGTATCTCGCTGGCATTATTAAAACCACTTTGGGTCTCAGTTTCAGCAATTACTGAAAACATATAATCTGCTTCTTGAGCATGGGGTGGAATTGTTATCTCAATATCAAAGTCGATTGTTTCATTACTGCGGACGATAACCGGCTCATTCAGCTCCAGAGCTCCTCCAAGTGCCCGAAATGTAATTCCATCTGTTTCTGCTTGAAATGGTTTAATTGCATAATTTCCTTCATTGTCGGTAACATGGAAGGTGTAAATACTTACTGTCATCAGTTGTGGATCTCCAATGTTTGTTAATGAGTATGGGAGAACCACAGTTTTACCTCTTTGGCTTACAATTTCATGAAGTTGAGGAGCGATTTGGAATGAAAAAGACTGGGCTGTTATTTTACTTGGGAATACTAATATTAAGCTCCCAATTAAGAGGAGAAATACACGTTTCATATTATAATTTAGGTAACGCAATCAGTTTAATAATTGAACCATAGTTTCCTTCAGAAATTTTATTATCTACTGCAACTTTAATGGTAAGTTCGGTAGAGCGTTGCGAATTAGCTGCCTCATGGGATGAAATGACAGTTTGTTCACCAGTTTTAAATGGACGGAAATACTGTTTATTCTTAAAGTCAGCAGCAGCATCAGGACCTGAAATATTATAACCCCATCCATAAGATTGTAACGAACGCCATTCTTTTGCGCTCGTTGTAGTACATGTGTTGCTTCCTCCATCACATGAAGTTGGAGTAATCTGATCACCATTTATTGATTCAAGTCCTTGGAGTGGTATAGCTAGTAGTTGATACCCAAATAGATCTTCAGAAGTAATAGTAGTTAACAGCGTACTTGTTTGTGTCGGTTGACTATTCAGCTTTTTTAAAGATAATCTGTTGTCAGAAATACTAAATTGGAGCATGTGGGTCTGAGGAGTCTCTACGATGTAACCATTTTCTGTAAAGCGTTGCAGTTGTAACTCATTTAACATATGGAGCTTGGGTTCGGTAGTTGCTTCGACCTGTTCAAGTTCTAATACGTATGAAGGAGAAAACATCTCTTGAGCTAAAATACTCCCAGGCCATATTAAGAACAAAGCAATCAGTAGGTACTTCATATATACATTCTACTATGAAGTTGAGTTTAAAAAGGAAAGGAATAAAACCTTACACAATATTATCCAGATTGAGCTTAAGAGAAGGGCTCATTGTGGACTTAATATAGGCATTCTTGATATTTTTCTTTCCAACAGAGTTCAAAAAGGCTTCTGCATTCTCCACAATCTGTTTGGTATCGTGGGGAAGTTTAGCAATAAGCTGGTGCACAATAGGAAATTTAGATTCAGCCTTCCATCGGAGCATACCTTTTTCAAACTGTTTTGCTGTTTCTTCTGGATTAGGGCTTACAGTTCCTGCTTTTGGGTTTGGCATAAGGCCTTTTGGTCCAAGAGTTCGTGCAAATTTAGCCAGTTTTGGCATAAAAGAAGGGTGAGAAATAAGAATATCAAAGTTAATATTTCCACTTTCGATTTCAGAAAGAACCTTATCATCTACAATTGCAATACGTACTGTTTTACCAGTTGAGTGAGGGAGTTCAATCTCTCCACGTAAACCTTCAGTAACAACATTAATATGGAGTTCAACAGATTCTTCAAACTTTGCAAAAGCAATTTTCTTTAACGTTTCAACAGCTTCAGTAAGATCATATGCCTTCTTTTCATCAATCTTCTTAAGAGCTTCTTGATATTTCTTACCACGAGTACGTCCTTTGGATACTTTTTTTATTTTTTTATTTTTTTCTTCTTGCTGTTTTGGTTCTTCAACAACTTCATCTTGTACTTTTTCTACTTTTTTATCCTGAGAACGTTTCTTTTGTTCTTCTTTTTGTTGTTTTTCAATTTCTTCAATTCCAATAAAACGTGTTCTGATTTTTCCCATAGGTATTTAAATAAATATTATTCTGTATCTACTCCCATTGAGCGTGCAGCCCCGCGTACAATTTGCATTGCTGCTTCAAGGTCGTTTGCATTTAAATCTTCCATCTTTTCTTTGGCGATGGTTTCAAGTTGATCTTTTGTAAGCTTACCGACTTTTTCTGTATTTGGTTTGCCGGATCCAGTTTGAAGCCCAAGCGTTTTTTTGATCATGGCTGCAACTGGAGGTAATTTAGTTACAAAGTCAAAACTACGATCTTCGTAAACTGTGATAACAGCAGGAATGACATTTCCTTTTTTATCTGCTGTTCTTGCATTATATTCTTTAATAAACTCCATAATTGGGATACCATGCTGACCAAGAGCTGGACCAACTGGAGGTGCTGGAGTTGCTTCTCCTGCTGGTAAATTAAGCTTGAGTTGTGTTTTGACTTGTTTTGCCATAAGTTAGAAAAATATTGAAAATAATGTTGCAAAAAAAACGGGTAGTTTTTGTACTACCGCTGTGGACATAAGGAAGTTACGAAACAGATAAACAATCTTACTGTAGATTGTATGAGTTTCGGCGTTAGCCTCCCTATGAATATCACAGGTAAGGAAATTATATATGTAGTCTGGTAAAAAGTAAAGAGGGGAGTGTAGTAGGGTGTTCCCCCTCCTGGTGCCGAAGCACCAGAGAGGGGGAACGGAAAGGAATTGTACCGACAGTGACGAGACTATTTTGAAGGAAGCGCATAAGGCGAACCTGGCGCAACGAATTCACTGAATTCTGCATCGCGCGGAAAAGCGTTGTTTTCCATGGCTCGTTGAAAGGCGCCACCATAATTCCCATTTTCCGGGAAGATGAGCGAAACGCAAGTCTCCCGACCAACTGTTTGAACGTTGACCCTGTAGTCACCTTGGGTCAGGGTCATACTACCTTGCGCCGTGGCTGCGACATTCCAGTTCTGAAGGGCGACATTGCCACCTTGGGCGAAGAAGAGCTCTTCATAATTGCCGTTCAACACTTCAAAGATACGCAGACCTCCTTGAGTGTCTTCGATGAAGAAAAGGAAATTTTTCTCTCCACCGACTGACAAACTCATCTGCCGTGACTCCGTTGTATGGAGTACCAACATTTGGTCAGCAAATTCAAACGCCGTGTAGGAAAGGCCGAAGCCTTCCTGGGTCATTTGAGGAATCTCAAGTCCTGTTGACCCGTTCATCAAAAGCGTACTTCCACAGCTTCGCAACGTGGTAAATTTTTGGATCACTAGAACTCCGGCTGTTGCCGATGGCATGTAAAGCCGGTAGTTTAAAGTGAGACTAGAAGGGGACTGCGCTCCCACATTGCTGGGGAACAACAAGACAGAGACAAACGCCAACACAACAAAAAAACTAACATTACGAACAAACTTACTAAACATTTGTTGCCTCCTAGGGGAACGGCTCATCCATTGCGGTACTTCCTGATGAGCGAACAGAGCCGAGAGTACCGAATCTATTCGCTCATCAGGTTTTTTGATTCCTTTTTGGTAAAGTGCACATACCACTAAAACTCCATGCTAATAAAGTTATAGGATACATAGGCAATTTTCAATTATACTAAAAAAATGATGGAATTTCTATATTATAGGATATATTTATACGTATTGGATGTGTCAAAAGGAAGCAAAATTCATCACTTTTGATGAAATGAACGATGAAGAGTTAATGAGAGAATGCAATGCTTAGGTTAACTTGATACCGGGTGGAAGTTTCCACCCGGTATCATCGGATCTATTCGGTTGTGTGCCTGTATTTAGGCATTTGCTCTACGGGGGGTAGAGCTCCTGGAGGGATTCTCCAGTCTGGGCGTTCGCCTTGCCAAGAATTCTCTGCATTGATTGCATTGAAATACACTAGCCCACGAATATTGGGATAGAAGTACCACGCAGTCCACGCATTCCAGAGCCATTCATATTGATACTTGAGCGTCTCTGCCTCGTCTCGCGTCTCGCTTGGGGCTACACCAAGTTCGGTGATGATGATCGGCTTTTGTAACTTTTGAAGCCATAATCTCTCACCGAATACAGACTGGAATGAACGGCCTCTCTCGTGACCGAACTTCATGTCCCAGTCCTCATATCCGAGAACTGAAACACCAATGTAGTCGACGTATTCGGGACCAGGGTAATATGGTGCAGCGTTTGGATTACCCGCGGGGGCCCATATCCACTCGACGTTTGTAATCCCTTCCTTTCGGAAGAAATCGACATAGTGTCTATAGGCCTCGACGTACAAAGTCGCGTCTTCTTGGGACCAGGGATAGTTTCCAATTAGCTCCATTTCATGTGCGAATCGCACGAGTATAAGCTGTGGAGCATGCGACTTGATGACGCGCGCATTTTCTGCGATTATATCGTCATTTAGCGCATCGACGGTTTCCTGCAAAACCTTTTCAGGCTGTCCCGAAGCTGTCGTGAAAGGCTCAATGCTAACCAGAGGTACACGATTCTGTAGGCGAATGGCTGTCAGGATAAGGTTTAATTCTTGGGAGTTTTCCCAACTAACATAGTCCGACCCAACATCCATTGCCACTTGGTCAAAAGCCCTTTCGTACCGGTCGTATACACCCAGGAACATGCGTCCCTCGGGGAGTTCGGATACCGGTAAGTTAATCGCGCACGCGGTCATAATCAGACCCATAATCGCCATGAGGAGGATTCTGGGCAATTTGTACATCTTCTTTCTCCTTGTAGTTTAGTGCTTGAATCACAGGTTGGTACGATTGAAAGCTGGTAGTCATGATTCCTACTACGGCTATGATGACTACCAATAGCGCTGATGTGCGCATCTTCACAATTTTTCTGAAAGCAACTCCTTCCTGGTTCATCGCTCTCATATCTAGCCAGAGAGCAATCACAAATACTGCTACAAACAGAGTCGCCCCTTGCACTGCAAACAATAAGTATCCTTGTACCGGGCCTTCTTGCGTGGTCAGCAAGAACTTCCATGCTGAAACCAAAGACAGGAAGACCAGTCCAAGATAGGGGACATACGTTTGCAGAACAAATGGCCGATTTTCTCCGGTATGTAACCCTTTCACTGTAATCATGTATGGTTTTTCCACCTTCATGATCACCTGAATGAGTGCACTCAGGACAACTGGCCAACGGGCAACGTGTAACACAATGCCTCTCCATGACAATCCAACCCCTTTCGGGAGGTGCCATGGTCTGCTCCAGAACCAGATCACAAAGCCAGTGCCCACAACAAGGCAGTTTCTCCAGAGGAACTGCCAATAGTTGACATTAGCTATTGATTGGTTTGAAACCAAACTGACGATTGGGAACGAAAACAAGATGAGCATGGACAACGACCAAAGGATGTACCACGTCTGGACGAAAAGGAATTGAATCCCTTGTCGCCATGTGTAATGCTTGATAGCCTTTGGTGTATGACCGAAGAATACTTGCATCATGGAATATGCCCAAGCAAACTGTTGTGCAGCATAGGTCTCAAACGTTTCCGGACCATCGCCAATAGCAATTACCTCAGGAACAAACACACCTTGCTTGCCATGAGCAGCAAGATGCACTGTGTCAAGGTGGTCCTCGGCCCTTGTAGGTTGAAAGCCTCCTATTTGTCGAATAGCCTGCATATCATACGTGCAATGCGATCCAATGATAAATGGAGTCTTACAAAAGCCAAAAAATCCTGCCTGAAGTGGACCTTGCAACACAAACTCTTGTTCTGCTGCGCCTCGCGCAGTCCAGTGCTCCATGTTTCCATACACCGATGGTGCTTGAACCCAAGCTACATTGTTATCTGCAAAGTACCCCAACGTTTTGTCAAGATACTCCAGAGATGGAATGTGGTCGATATCAAGCTGTACGAAATGCGAATAGTCACGATAGCCAAATCCGTCCAGCCAGGCATTTACATTCCCGGCCTTAGTCTTGGCTTTGAACGGAGGATCGGGTTGGTTCCATTTTTCAACTTGGCCCTTTCCCCATCTCTCTACGTCATGTCGACAGAAGTAGTTTACTCCAAGCCTTTGGGCCAGAGCCTGTACTTCTTGCGAATGGCACTTATCCACCAGTATCCACGAATCATGTGAATAGTTGATGGCTACCATTGCCTGTAACTGACGTTCGACGATATCCAAAGATTCGCTTCCGGGCACGTGAAGGGTAATCACTGCGACTTTTCCAATCACCCCGGCTTCTTCAGCCAGTTGGACTGGAATGTGGACAGGTTTCTTCATTTGCCCGAGGTAGAACAAGTAGAATGACGGAAGCAAGGTAATCTCGTAGAAGAGGCCGATAGAAAAAACTGCAAACAAGCAAATGTTTCCAATGTGTTTGCTTTCCCACCACCAACTCCAAAAGATTACGTTGACGATAATCCAAAAGATTACGATCAGTAAATACTGAAATCTTTTGGAATGAGCCACCAGTGGTTCACGTAGCACTTTCATGTTCCCTCCTTGGGGGTAGACAGAAAACGAAAAGATCCGATAAGTCAAAGTGCATATACGAACACTATATTTCATGCATAGGAAATACTATGTTCTATTACAAAAAAAAATAATTTCCCATCTTAATATCTAAAGCTAGTAGAAAAGTGGGAAACAACTATAGAAAGTATACCAAAAATGTAAGCATTATCAATACTATAGGATTAAGTAGGTTTTTACAGTTTCTTTACCTGAAGGAAATCGAGCTCAACTGGAGTTTCTCGATCGAAGATAGATACAAGAACACGGATTTTACCTTTTTCTTCATCAATTGCTTCTACGGTACCAAGGAAGTCAGCAAAAGGACCTTCGGTAATCTTGACAGCTTCTCCAACAGAGAATTTAGCCTTGAATTTGGGTTGTTCTTGCTGAACGAACTTCATGATAGCCTGAACTTCTTTGTCTGAAATAGGAGTTGGCTTGGTACCTGCACCTATAAAGCCGGTAACGCCTTCTGTGGTACGAACTACAAGCCATGATTCATCATTCAAAATCATACGGACAAAAATATATCCTGGGAAAACCTTTTCTTTTTGTTTGGTTTTTTTACCTTTCTTAATAGCAACAACTTCACGAGTAGGAACAATAATATCAAAGATTTTATCTTCTACACCTAAACTCTGAATACGCTGCTCAAGATTATTCATAACACGGTTTTCGTGTCCAGTTTGAGAATGAAGTACATACCATTTACCCTGATCTTCTGAAGTAATAGGGGTCGGTACATTATTTTCCTGAGTTTCTTGTGTCTCTTCCTGTTCAGGAGAAACTTGTTCAGGTTGTTCTGTTTTCTGTGTTGTGTCGTCTGCCATAGTTATCTAACTTGTGTCAGCCATTCTAATGCATAGGCCAACAGGGAATCAATTATACCGATATAAAGGCCAATAATCAAGGATATTACGATAACAATAGCTGTGAGCTGTATTGTCCTTTCTTTTGTTGGCCAGGTTACCTTTTTAAGTTCACCTACAATATCGGAGGCCATTGCTTTTGTCTGTGCTGCAGGTTTTGCCATTGGGGTATTGTAGCATATATTGTTAACTGGTTAAAGTAGATTGTTAATACAGGGCTTTCGTAGTATACCAATTGTAGTAAATAATAAAGGCACGGCTCGGGTAAATGGGTAATTGTTCTGCGATTGCTTCTTCTGGGATAAGAACTTTACCTACATATTGAGGAATTTCATCATATGTTTTGCCATAAATCTGTACCTGACCTGGATTTTCTAAATAGTACTGGTAGAGATGGTAATCCAGCTCACTGGTGACATATGCAACATCGTCTTCGTCCATTTGGGCTTTAATTTCTTGAGCCATCGTGGAAATAGTTCTTTTACTTCGGTATTTTAAGTTCCAGGTATTAAATCTATTGATCATAATAAGAAGAAGTGCAAATAATACAATGCCAGCAAATGTTTTAATGGAAGGCTTCTTTAGTTCAATGAGATGCTCAAATGCGTATATGAGAAGTAATATAAACCCAACAGAAGCAAATATGAAATAGCGGGGTAAGTAATAGGGCTGAATAATAAAAGAAAGGAAGAAGAGAGCATATGGTGTGGCAAAAGCCCATAAAAGTAGAGAAGTGAGAAGCATACGTTCCTTAAAGAATAAAACGATATGCATTAATGATCCTTTTAACTGGTGAATAATATGACCATTTCGTTTTGTTCGTTTTATACGGATTGAATCAAAAAGGTAAATAATAAAAGGAAGAAGGAGGATAGCGTAAAGTAGTTTTAGTAAATCAGTATGAAATGAAGTGTAGCCTGCTTTTTCATGATAGTACTCACCAAAAACTCGTTCATACCCTGTGAAAAGAGTAAATGGAACATACCAGAAATCTTTTCCAGGAGGCTCAATGATCCAGAAAGAACCGTCTGAAAAGTCTTTTGTGAGTATCACAAAGATCATCCACGGGATAAATAAAAGACCAATCGTAATTGGTTGTTTAATAGAAAAACCACCTCTTTTTTTCGAAAATTGGATTTTAAAAGGCTTTAGTTTGAATACATATGAATAATTTCTATATAAAATTTCTAAAAAGTGAATCACTAGAATACATGCTGCAAAATAATGAGTAAGCAAAGCAAGGACCATACTTATTACATATAGTCTTTTTCTATTAGTCCAGAACGCATAATATGCAAGTGTAATAAGAAACGTAACCATCATATACATCCGTGCTTCAAATGCATAAAATGTGAGAAAAGGATTCAAAACAAATAAAAGTAAATAAAATACTGACTTAAATTTTGAGATTTTGAATACTTCCTGGAGAATTTCAAATAAAACGTATAAAGTACCAGCAAAAAAGATTAAAGATAAACTACGCAGTACAACTTCTGAACTACCAAATAATTTTATCCAGATACTTAAAAGTAAATAATAGAGTGGAGGACTAAAATCACCAGCACTTAATTGAAGAATCTCACCCCATGGTTTTTCTGCAAGTAAATAGGAGTAAGCTTCATCTCGCCAGAGGTTTTGAGTAAAAAAAACCAGAGGTGTTTTAGTAAACAGGTACTCGAGCATAATATAAGTTTATTATACCTTCTCTGTAACCTTATACGTAATCTTTTTTCCAATTAAAAGCCGTGTATGAGCATCCAATGCAGGAAGTGCTGAAAGAATAAAAGAAATGATAGGAAGTAAATACCACTGAATAAGGAGCATGGGTAAGCTCAAAATAGGAGTTTTGATTTTGAGACCTTGGCGAAGCTTGATATCGAGGTAAATATATAGAATTAACATTGCAGTTGCCAAAGTAAGAATAAATCCAGAAAGTTGAGGGAGGATAAAACCGAGTACAGTTCGTTTAAATACAGGGTTAATAAGAGGTGGTATCCAACCACTCACGGTAAGAATAAAGAAGGAAGTAGGCCAGAGTAAGTGATTTTCAGCCAATGTCCTAAAACGTTGTAGTTTGACTTTCCAGCTGATATGAGGAGAGGTAAACGCATTATTCCAGAAGTAAGAAACGTCAGTAACACCCCATGCCCAGCGTTTTTCTTGTTCATAACGGTTAATAAATGTTTTTAGCATATTCCCAGAGTACACAGCATCACCATTCACGATCGTGTAAAGTGGCATAGTTTTGACTTTTTCACCATGTTTAAAGAATGCCTGAAAGTAGATATGCCAGTCTTCTGGAATAATATCAACATCCCAAAAGTCTACTTCCTTTAGAAGCCAAAGGTTTGTTGAGTAGGTGGATATATGAATAAGCTGTTCTTTTTGAGATAAAAAGGCAAGACGAAGAATAGAAGAAATAGTTGCCTGCATACGGACAAAGAAAGGCAACTGCCAGAAATTGTTATATAACAGTACTGGTGCCCAGTAAAAATGATACTGTCTCTGCTTATCTTTAAGAAACTCAACTGTAAGGTATGAAAAATAATTTGCAGGCATCATGCTATCAGCGTCACAAATGGTCATCATAACATCTTTAGAATCATATCCTTTTTCTTCACAGTACTTGTCGATATCTCGTGCTGCATGAGTCTGATTGCTAGCTTTACCAGGAGCTTCATGTGGCTGTAACACATGATATGTTGAGATAATATCTTTTACCTGTTCTCCCCATTTAGCCTTTAGTTCTTCTGATTTCTGGACAGCTTCTTTCTCTCTTTTCTCAAAGGCGAGCACAATATGCAGATTCTTTTTGTATGGGTAATCACCCTCTACAATAGACTGAATCGTATCATTTAGCTTATAAATAGGTTCTTTATAGTTTGGTATGAGAATAAAATGCTGGATTTCTTTGGCTTTTTTAAGCTCAGTGACCATCTGGTGAAATGGAGCATCCTGCAATGATTTTATGATAGTGTAAGAAAGTGAAGAATAGTATGCTGTAACAAGAGATTTATATAAAAAGTATAAGTCAAAAGCAATGATAAAATAGGCAACAACCGCCGGATGAAACGGAGAAAGCCACACTGGCATAAGAATAATAAACCAGGAAAAAAAAGGAATAAGCATTTCTCCAAAACGAATAAAATGGGGGTGTCTGACAATGTTTTCAGTCATATAGGTATTATACACGGTAACATTTATAATGAGAAGCTCAGAATGAGTACGAGGAACAATATAGTTAAGAAACTTTAGTATTCCTTAAGTCCAGTTTACACTTGGTAATTGAACAGCTATTCTATATAATGGTGGTAGTTACTGTTTATTTATGCACATAATAGATATTCAACACATTCCAGAACCTTCAGATTCGAAATTGCCTTTAATAGCAACCTCCATTAATGCTGGCTTTCCATCTCCTGCTGATGATTTTATAGATACAAAGCTTGATTTAAATGAACATCTTATTAAACATCCAGCCGCAACATTTTTTGTACGGGTCAGTGGAGATTCTATGAAAAGGGCCGGTATATATGCAGAAGATATTTTGATCGTTGACCGCAGTTTAGAACCTCAAAATAACTCTATTATAATTGCCATTTTAAATGGAGAGCTGATTGTAAGGAGACTTAAAATACATGCAAAGAGGATATTTCTTCTACCAGAAAATAGTACATATAAGCCAGTTGAGGTAACAGAAGATGAGGAATTCCGTATCTGGGGAGTAGTAACCAGTGTTATTCATAAGATTATAAATTGTTGATTTTTAAAAATGTATAGACCAAATAATGAAATATTAAAAAAATATGCCGATATTCTCATAAAATATGCGTTATGGAGTGGTGATGGAGTTAAAAAAGGAGAAGTAGTCTTTTTGAGTATCCCAGAGAGTGCCAAACCAATGCTTATACCACTGCAACAATCAGTTCTGGAAGCGGGTGCACATCCACTAATCCATTACACCCCAGAAGGAGTAAGCAGAGCATTTTTGGAAACAGCAACTCCTGATCAGATCACCTGGCAACCAAGAGACTATTTACTTGAAAGAGTGAAAATGGCAGATCATTTTGTGAGTTTAATCTCAACTAACAATAAGTTTGAGCTCAAAGGAGTAGAATCGCAGAAGATTATGGATGTACAGAATTCGCTCAAATTTTATATGGATGCCCGTCATGAAAAAGAGAATATGGGTAAATTAACCTGGACTTTAGCTCTTTTTGGTACAGACGCTATGGCTCGTGAGGCAAACTTAAGTTTAGAAGCCTATTGGGATCAGATTATCAAAGCTTGTTTCCTTGATTTAGAAGATCCAATAGCCAAGTGGAAAGAAGTCTCTTCGCAGATCCACACAACGCAGCAGGCTCTTAACAACCTTGAGATAGACTGGCTTCATGTTGAAGGCCAAGATATCGATTTACGTGTCAAATTAGGTAAAAACCGTAAGTGGTTGGGTGGGAGTGGGAGAAATATCCCATCATTTGAGTTGTTTATTACTCCAGATTGGAGAGGAACACATGGTCGTATAAGCTTTAATCAACCTCTATATCGTTATGGAAATCTTATTACTGGTATCTCACTTGAGTTCAAAGATGGTGTAGTTACCTCGGCTTCTGCCCAGGAGAATGAACAGCTTCTGCTTGATATGATAAAAACAAAAGATGCAGATAAGCTCGGTGAGTTTAGTCTTACCGATAAGCGTTTAAGTAGAATAACTCATTTTATGGCTGAAACGCTTTTTGATGAAAATATGGGTGGCGAGTTTGGGAATATGCATGTAGCTCTTGGGATGGGCTATAAAGATAGCTTCACTGGGAATCCAGGTGAAGTGAACGAAAAACAATGGGAAGAGATGGGTTTTAATGATAGTGCAGTACACACGGATATCATAACTACTACAGACAGAACTGTTACTGCAACGCTTTCTGATGGCAGTAAAAAGGTGATCTATAAGCATGGGATATTTACAGTTTGAGCAACAATTTTATGTATGGTGTCGTTGATTGCAACAATTTTTATGCCTCTTGTGAGCGAATTTTTCAACCTAAGCTAGAAAAAATGCCGGTCGTTGTGCTTTCGAACAATGATGGATGTATTATTTCACGGTCGAAAGAAGTAAAGGAGTTAGGCGTTCAGATGGGCTTAGCTGTCTTTAAGTACAAAGATCTGTTTAAAAGGTATAATGTACAAGTTTATTCTGCAAATTTCCCACTTTATGCTGATATATCGTCTCGAATAATGAAAATTATAGGAGAATTGATGCCAACCGTCGAAATATATTCTATTGATGAAGCTTTCTTTACCTTGTCTGGACATTCTAAAAGCTATATTACTGACCAATCAGTATTATTGCGAAAAACGATATTAAAAAGTGTAGGTATGCCAGTCTCTATAGGGATTGCTGATACAAAAACATTATCAAAAATAGCAAATGAGGTTGCCAAGACAAATGAAAGGTATGATGGAGTATGTGTCATCGATTCAGTAGAAAAAAGAACAAGATTGTTGCAAGGCCTTGAAGTAGGAGATGTATGGGGAATCGGAAGAAGATTAAGTCAGTTTTTGAATAATCGAGGCATTTACACCGCCTACCAACTCTCACAGTGTGACGATGAATGGGTAAAGAAAGAACTTACCCTGTCTGGGCTGAAAACAGTATGGGAGCTGCGAGGCATATCTTGCATTGATCTTGAATCAGAAAGACCTGCAAAAAAATCTATCATCAGCTCAAAGTCATTTGGCTATAAAGTAACTGAGCTTGCCGATATGAAAGAAGCTGTTTCCACATTTACAGCTCGAGCAGCAGAAAAATTGAGGCAAGAACATGAAATAGCCTCTTATATTACAGTACACATCACCACAAACTACTTTAGAAAAACAGATAAACAGTATGTTAATTCAATTACCTGTGCACTTCCTCAACCAACTTCATATACGCCCCTTCTTATAGAAACAGCTTTAAAAGGATTAGAAAGAATTTTCAGAAGTGGTTATCGGTATAAAAAAGCTACAGTTGTGTTGACAGGACTGTTGAGTGAAGATACGATGCAGGAAAATCTATTTCATCCGGTTGCTTCTTCAAAAGACGAAATAAAACTCATGAAGATACTTGATACGATAAACAAAGAGTGGGGAAGTGGAACGTTGCAGTACGCGGGGCAAGGGTTTCAAAAACGCTGGAAAGGTAAATCAGAAAACAGGTCAGCTCGATTTACAACCAAATGGGATGAAATTCCAGTGGTTAAGTAGATATTGCATCCTTTATACTGAATTCTATGATCACGTTAATTCATCATGAAGAAATCTGGCAGTATTTTTCTTCTACGCAGAGAGATCTTATTCAGGAAGGGAATTATTTAACAAGTATTACAGAAGATAAAAGCTATAAATTTAAAGACTTTTCTTTTCTTGTCTTTCCATATGCCAAGGCATACGAAGGATTTCTAAAGCAGCTCTTTCTGGATGTTGGGTTTATAACTCATCTGGATTACATTTCTGATCACTTCCGCATTGGTAAATATCTATCTCCACATCTTATACAAAGATTAGGAGATAGGTCAATCTATTCACAGATTATTAAATATGGATCCGAAGAGCTTGCACAAGATATGTGGAATGCCTGGAAAAAGGGAAGGAATGAGGTATTTCACTATTATCCACACAATATAAAGAGGCTGACCTTTGACGAAGCAAAGCGTATGAATGAAGATATCCTTCATACTATGATAAAAGCGTATGAAGTATTAAAGAAAAATTCCACAAAGAAAAAGAGTCTTTGAGGCTCTAGGAATGTTTATTTATAAAGTTCAAAAATAGTTAACATGCAGAAAAATCTAACAACTCGAGAAGCAGAAAAATTATTGGCTGAAAATGGACTGAATCAAATTGCGGAGCATAAGAAAGGCACATTGTTTCAAAAATTTATTGAACAAATTTCCAGCTTTCTTATGATTCTCCTGATTGGAGCGTCAGTAGTATCTTTTTTTATTGGTGAACCAGTGGATGGAAGTCTTATTCTTCTTATTATCTTTTTAAATGCAGCATTTGGCATATATCAGGAGTATAAGGCAGAAGAGGCAGTTGCAGCGCTTAAAAAGATGACTGTAAGTAATATAAGAGTTATTAGAAATAATAAAGAGCAGGAAATTGACAGTCGGTACTTGGTGCCCGGAGATATTATTTTAGTGGAAGAGGGTATTAAACTTCCGGCAGATGCCCAGATTCTGGAGAATGTGCATTTAGAAATAAATGAGGCAGCGCTTACCGGTGAATCTATTCCGGTTGTGAAGGCAGTAAAAGATCCTTTGTTTATGGGGACAATAGTGGCAAAGGGGCGTGGAGTTGCTCGGGTCACTGCTACAGGAATGAAAACAAAGTTTGGACAGATTGCAGAGCAGCTTGCTTCTGTAGAAGAACCTCAAACTCCACTTCAGCAAAAATTAAATCATTTAACTGAAATTATTGGTCTTGCAGGTATTTTGCTATCATTTGCTGTATTTGCACTGTCTAGCTTTCAGGGTTATGGTTACTTCCCATCATTTCTTCTTGCCATATCGCTTGCTGTTGCTGTGGTGCCGGAGAGCTTACCTGCTGTAATGACCGTTATTCTTTCTATTGGTGTCAAACATATGGCTAAGCGGAAAGCAATTATCCGTAAACTTGGTGCCATAGAAGCATTAGGTAGCATTACGCTTATTGCAACAGATAAAACAGGAACGCTTACTACTAACGTAATGGAAGTAAAAGAAGTCTGGTTTGATGAAACGGTTACTGATTTTGCTCAGCTTGAAGCAGAACATGCTCAAAGCAAAGAGCTACCTTCAACTCTACAGATGCTTATTAAAAATGGAGTATTATGTTCAACTGCAACACTGGTGAGTGTGCGAGAAAAACAAGATAATCTCGATCCGGAACATAGTGAATATGAGGTGTTGGGTGATCCTACAGAAGGATCTTTACTCAAACTGGCTAAAAAGCTCTCAATTGACCCGGATGCATTAAGGAAAGAGTGGCACCTTATAGATGAAATCCCATTTGATTCTATTAAAAAACGCATGACTGTTATGGCGGAAGATGGTAATAAAATGGCTTTTTCAAAAGGTGCCCCGGAATCTATTCTGGAGATTTCTTCTAAAATTCTTATAAAAGGCCGAGAAGTAGCACTTACTGAAGCACGTAAAAAGGAAATTACAGTTATGCTTAGAGAATGGGCAGCACATGGACTCAGAGTATTGGCATTTTCATATGTTAAAGGAAAGAATCTTAAAGAAGTAGAGAAAGATAATGTGTTTATTGGTATGGCAGCAATACATGATCCACCTCGAAAAGAAGCAGCAGATGCTCTAAAACGCGCTTACTCAGCAGGCATTAAGGTAGTTATGATAACTGGTGATAATGGTAAAACAGCAGAGGCAATTGGTAGCTCTATTGGACTTTTGCAAAAGGGTGAGGCCATATTAACCGGAGATCAGGTTGAAGCGTACACTGATCAGGAGCTTTTGCGTATACTTCCGCATACAAAAATCTTTGCGAGAGTTACCCCATTTCACAAGAGTAGAATTGTTTCTTTATATCAAAAGCTAGGTGAAGTAGTAGCAGTAACTGGTGATGGTGTTAATGATTCTATTGCACTTAAACAGGCAGATGTCGGTATTGCGATGGGTAAGATTGGAACGGATGTTGCCCGAGAAACTGCCGACATGGTAATTACGGACGACAATTTTGCAACCATCGTGAATGCTGTTGATGAAGGTCGTAATATTGTGAAACGTTTGAAGAGTTCAATTAAGTATCTTTTAACCGGGAATCTTTCCGAAGGATTGGTCCTTCTTACTGGGCTTTTGCTTGGATTACCACATATATTCTTACCCATTCAACTTTTGTATATAAATCTTGTATCAGATGGTATCCCTGCATTAACTTTTGCATTTGCTCCACGTGATGAAAGAGTTATGAAACAAAAACCTGGTGCAAGTTCGTTACTTCCTAATGGAGCAGTTAGATACATCATAACAGGTGGACTGGCAGCAACTGCAATTGTGGTGAGCTTATTCTACTGGCTTATGCCGCAAGGAGAACTAATTAGTCGTGCAGGGGCGTTTAGTGTCATGGCACTTATACAAACATCTATATTTGTTGATATCTGGTTCTCTCACAAATCTGGGAAAAATAGTATAAACCTATTCTTTACGAAGCTTTTTATGCTTACCGTCTTATTCCCAATTGTTGGACAGCTCATTATATTAAGAGTTCCATTTATAGCTGAAGTATTCCATATTACCACCGTGAGTTATGGTCAATTCCTGCTCTTTTTTGTTATTGCAGCTTCCTTGTTTGTGGTAAGGCAGGTGATAAGGAAAGTGGGAGGATTATTTTAAAAAGGTTTTGGTACGCCATGCATAGTTGCATAGCGTACCACGATCAGACTACAGACGACTAGCATTTGCAGCCACTTCCACATCCGTAGATGCATTTGCCGCATCGAGGACAACCCTCTCGACCACAGCGACTGCAGGTTACACCGCTTCGAATAAAACGAAAGCGACGCAATACACGTACCTGCTTAACAGTTCTGTATCCAACCATGAGTCCCTCCTATAGGGAATTGTGAATGCACACATTTGCCCAGCGGCTATTGCTAGGTATAGTGCATTTTAGTTGAAATATTATATCAAAAAACATATCTACACAATACGCATTAGATATGTATCAAGTTATTATGAAGTTGCTTTTTCTATGATCGCTTTAGCATCGATTTCCTCAAAATGAAGCAGTTCCTGAGGTTCACCTGAGCGAGGAATCTGAGATACAGCTAAATGGTCAAATTTTACGCCTTCTACACCGTTTAATGCAGTCCTTACCGCTTCACCTAAACCACCAAATGGATAGTGGTCTTCAACAACAATTATGTGCTTTGTTTTTTGTGCATATTCTTTAATAGTTTTTTCATCAAGTGGCTTTACACTGTAAGCATCAATGACTGCAATATGAGTACCTCTCTCTTTGAGCTCATCAGCAGCTTTTAGTGCTTCATGTAATGTAATACCAGCAGCAATAACCACAGCTTTATCAAGTTCTGATGATCTGACTACTTTGGATCCACCAATCTTAAACTCATCTGACTCTTTATACAGAGTACTTGTTTTCTCACGAGTTAATCTGAGGTAGGAAAGGCCGTTATGTGCTTCGAGTTCTTTGACCAGTTTTAAGGTAGAAACCGGGTCAGAAGGGTAGAGTACAATACTTTCCAGAACTGCCCTCATCATGGCCAGATCTTCGAGTGCCATCTGAGACGATCCGTCAACTCCAATAGACACACCGGCATGTGATCCAACAATTTTTATATTTGCATCAGAATATTGTGCCATTCTTATTTGATCATATGCGCGTGACAAAAATGCTGCAAAGGTAGATGAAAATGGGAGCAGTCCTACTTTCGACATACCAACTGCAACTGAGATCATGTTTTGCTCGGCGATATACATTTCAAAGAAACGGTCTGGTGCAACCTCTTTAAACTTTTCAGCATAGGTTGAGTTTGATGTTTCAGCATCCAAGACAACCACATAAGGGTTCCCAGCAAGATCTTTTAAAGCCTCTCCGTATGCTTCTCGAGTTGCCATCTTGTCTGTAAGCTCTGCTTTTCCAGATGTTGGCTGCATTACTTTCATATCAAGAACCTCTGGCATCGGAACAGAAGCAGTTAAGTTCATATCGACCTCGCCAATTTCTTTGAGAGCTTCATCCAGATTTTCCTTAGGCATTGGTTTACCATGCCAGTTATCTTTATCTTCAAAGAAGCTTATTCCAGCTCCTTTTTTAGTTTTAGCAATAATCATAGTTGGTTTATCAGAGCGGAGGAAACCATCTTGTACAGCTTCAAAAGCTACTTGCACATCTTTAAGAGAGTTTCCGTCCTCAACAGTTATGGTGTTCCAGCCAAAGGCGGAGATGCGTTCTTCATAAGCATCCAAATCCCAGCCAAGCATGGTTTCTCCACGCTGCCCGAGGCGGTTTACATCCAAAATACCAACAAGGTTATTCACTTTATAGTGCGAAGCAACTTCCATTGCCTCCCAGACTTGACCTTCCGCCAATTCTGAATCTCCTAAAAGAACCCACACATTGGGTTCTCGTTTTGGATATACACTAGATATAGTTCGGTGTTGTTTTATGCCAAGTGCCATTCCTAAACCAACAGACAGTCCTTGCCCCAGAGAACCAGTAGATACATCTACATATTTAAATCGTGGTGTTGGGTGACCTTCGATATCTGAACCCATCTTTCGAAGTGTCATAAGTTCTTTATAAGGTAATCTACCGGCAACATGAAAAAGAGAAAAGTACAAAGGCGAAGCATGACCTTTAGAAAAGACAAGACGATCATTAAAAATATAGTCAGGGTGATCAAAATCATAATGGAAATAATCATCAAACATAAGAACTGTCATGAGTTCTACAGCAGATAGAGAAGAAGTAGGATGGCCCGAACCAGCCTCAGTGGTGGAGGTAAGTATATCGTAACGTAAGAGTTTGGTTATTTCTTGAAGGTTGTTTGTCATAGTAACAACAGTATAACAAAGAATAGTAAAGGAAAAGTATGATTATGTCTTACATTTACCTTTGATATAATATGCAGCTATGTCTGAATCTCGTTACCAATATGTCCCAACAGTCTGGATCGATTCCAATAACCAAGACTCAGTCTTTGTGGACGGAAGAAAATTGCCTCAGAGATTAACTGGAGAAAACACATCTGGACAAGGAAAAAAAGAATCTGAACATATTTTTAGCTTTAATGCTGAAGATAATCAGTATTACTATACCTATGAATATGGTTACCTTAATCCTGCAAGTGAGTGCCTAGGTAATAGTAAATACATAAAAACTCGTATTCAAAATAAGCAAAACAGCCAGTTTGAAGTAGAACAGGTAATCTACAGACCTCAGAATATACCAACTACTTTTAATATGCATACTTACGTTATTGAGGATGGGATGAAAAGACAGTTCCTCAACTGTAGGTATAGCCGCTCAAAATGTAAGTGGGTGAATGTATTTCTGTATCCATGCACAATTAAAAATTTTTATGACGAGTTGCTTACAACTACAGAACATCCTTCACAGTCTTATCAACAGCAGGAGTGTATTCAGGCTGCTTTACGAAGTGAAGATTTTGGATTAGAGTTTGTACATCAAACTCCTCAAGGAACTTATGTTACAGGTGTCCCAGTACAAGTAGACGAGGAAGTAGCACCTGCTTTATATAGATATTTTGATTCAAAGGAACTACCTTCATTAGATGATGATATTGTTACTCCAGAAAGCTTGGCTTTTTATGCAGATCTGTTTCCAAAAGTATAAACTATCTAGTTACCTGAAAGCTTTGTACTTTTTTGAGAAGCTCAGCAGCTTCTTCGTTTTCATCAAAATGCTTACGAACTGGTTCAATAAGTTCATTCAACTTATGAGCTACTGCATTCTTAAGGTCCATTGGATGCACGTCTTTTGATTCATATTTCTTAACAAGTTCATCGTATGAGTTAATCTTCATTGGACCACCCCATTTTTCTGGGCGATCAATGGTAAGGCTATCTGATGTTTCAAAGATAATATATTTACAGTATTCAAGAACAGGGTTTTCTTCCACAATCCCTTCTGGCGCCCAGGCTTTATTCATTTTACGTTTAATATCTTCATAGGTATCTGTCATATAAATAGCAGAGTCTAGGTTGGATTTACTCATCTTAAGAGCAATAGTACGAGTTGTCTTGTCTTCCGATTCATTGGCTACCTTATCTGGAGGAGTGAGGCCCATAAGCATATGATGGCTCACAACAACCGGTTTCCAGAAACCAAGCTGGTTTCCAATTTCACGGGCAAGCATATTTACTTTTCGCTGATCCATACCAAGCTGGGTAATCTTGGCGCCAAGCATAAATATATCAGCACACTGCATACAAGGATAAATAATCTGAGCTGCTGTTAAATCCATGCTTTCTTCTCGTCCCATAATCTCTGCTGTGCGAATAAACCTTTTAAGTGAGTTTGTTTTAGATATCTGAAGGACGAGCTTCCAGTAGTCAGGTTCCTTCACAAGGTCAGATGCCCAGACAAATTCGACATTCTCTAAATCCATGCCGCAGGCTTTCCAAACCTCTATAAAGTATTTCCCCACAGTTTGTATTTTTTCCAAATCACCATCCATTTTATTATTTGCGTAAGCGTGCCAATCGGCGACAAGCATCTTAAATTTGATACCTGCTTTGGTCATCTTGTTAACATTAATAGTACGGAGGATTCCCTGCGCTATATGGATCTGTCCCGATGGCTCGAAGCCGTCGTATGCAATCAGGTTTGGTTCTTGTTCAAGAAGTTCTTTTAAGTCTTCATTGGTGACAATTTCTTCACCAACTTCTCGTATAAGTGCTAGTTTTTCTTCGGTAGTCATACCGAGAATTATATCAAAAGTTTAAATGAGGAGGAGAGAATCATACTATTGACCTATAGTAGTTATATGATAAAATATGATATTGTAATTTTTTCAATAGATTATGAAAGAATTAATAAAAAAAGAGATAATTGTCCCATTTTCCCTCTCATTTTTACTAATGCTTGGATGTAATGGACTAAATAGTATGGAAGCTGGAGTAACTGCAAAAGGTAACGCCACCCCTATTCCATTAGGTACCCTGTTGGGTTGTGAGCCAGTCGATTTTGGAGATACTGGCTTAAACGTAGCAGAAAAGTATGGCGGAGAAGGTAATGACATTGCGGTTTTATATGATAATGAAGGCACTGAAATAAAAAGAAAAGAAGTGGTACATATTGGTTCTTTACCTTTGAATCCCGAAAAAGGTGTAACACCAAGTATTTGTATTTATGAACGTGCAGAATAAGATTCATATTGCATTGCAACTGTTTCATGCTATACTTAATAGCGTTAGTTTTTGTTATCACAGCGTAAGCTGAGAGACATTGGGTTTTATATAGTGAAATCATCGTTTTACAGAGTTCGCTTCTTACACAGAGATACATCGCGATCTTCCTTTGTATTCAAGCTACTTAATTCTTATTCAGTTACTACGAAATATTCTTTTTCAATCGAAGGGAGGTGATTATGGTATGGTAAAAAAATTATATGTAGGTAATCTTCTTTATGAAGCAACAGATGATCAGTTACGCGATCATTTTAGTCAAGCTGGAAATGTTGTTTCTGCACAAGTTATTCGCTTTGCAGACAGTGGAAGATCAAAAGGCTTTGGTTTCGTTGAAATGGAAACCGAAGAAGAAGCACAACGTGCTATTGAAATGTTCCACGAACAAGATTTCTTAGGAAGAAAAGTCATTGTTAACGAAGCTCGACCAAAAACTGAAGGTGGAAACCGAGGTGGATTTGGTGGTGGACGTGGCAGATTCAACCGTGATCGCCGTTTTGGCGGAAATGGTGGAGGACGTCGTTTCAACCGCGATAATCGTGATGAAAATCGTGGCAATGATATGTCTCAAGATATGGGACAAGATGATATGGGTATGGATATGGACCTGGGAATGGACCAAGAATAATACCAATTTCACAAAAAAGGCGGGTGATTCTTATAGGATCCTCGCTTTTTTTTGTGGCTTTCAGAGCAGGATAGGTATAGTGAGTAGGGGTATAGGGAGGTTTGGAAAAAATGATATCCACATCATAAAATAACTCCTAAATTTTTTATGTGGGTTATTATTCCGGCTGAAATATTAGTTGTTTGAGAAGATTTATCTGTCAATATAGTCTGAAACAAGTTTTTATGTAAAAGGGAAGTAATTTAGAGGTATGATTACTACTCAAATTGGCGCAGGATGCCTTCTACCTTATATTTAAGGGCTTCGGTAACAGGGACTATTATGACGCCCATATCTGTTTGCCCATAGATAACTACGCTGTTTAAGGGGGCAAGAAGCATAGCAGGTAGTGCTAAAAGATCTTCTTCACCCTGAATAACAATCTTTTCCTTTTGTTTTGATTCAATAATAGTATTAAGCTTTTTATAAAGAACTTTGGCTGCAGACCTTTGAATTGTACCTGCCGGATTTTTGTAAGAAGGCTTATTAAGCTGATCTTCTTTCTGTATAACTTTTCTCTGTGTCCGTAGATCAATTATCTGTAAGTCTGGAATGTACTTATTTTCAAGAAGAGAGTTGGTAACGACATCACCAACTGTAATGACTTTATACGGCTTGTTTCGTTCAATCCATTTAATGACTTTCTCAGCAGTAAACCTGTTATACATCTGTTCACCTTCAATAATAATGCCAAGAGGTCTTCTTAATAGTTCTCGCAAACGTGGTGGTAAGGTAAGAGCTCGTTGTTTATTGAATAAATGATAATATGACTTCCCATTCCGGTCTATATCTCCACCTCGAATGCGCTGAGACCTGATAATCTTTTTATCTTCTCCTTTGACAAAAGGGACTGTTACAATTTTAAGTGCAGGAAGCCTATTTTTTAGACGTTGCTGATTAATTTTAAGTGCATTTGGTTTAGTTTCGCGAGTTACAACTATGGCATCGATCGTTTTATCTTCTAATGTAGTACCGTAAATATCTGTTAGGGTGAAGAGTTCTACTTCCTTCCCATCATGATTATTGTTTATATAAGAAATAATATGCTCTTTTCTAATTTCGAAAGGCTCAATATTGTCTTTAAATGGTTTATCGTTAAGAGCTTCTTTAGTAATTCCGATAGAAACTTTATGAGCAACATGAAAGGCAAAATCAATCATTCGTTTGTGACCGTTATGGAAGTGATCAAAGGTCCCTCCAAGCGCTGCATGTGAAAATTGTGGCATAATGAATTGCAAATAAATAGCGTTATATCATATAATACTGACAATCTATTGTAACAAACTTTGTCAAATATGAAAAAATATCAACCAAATCAGTTTGAAGAAAAGTGGTCCAATCAGTGGGTAGAAGAAGGTCTATTTCAAGATACTGCAAATGATCCTGAGGTCACTCATGAGAATAAAAAATACTTACTATATGCTTTTGCGTATCCATCTGGAAGTGGTTTGCACGTTGGTCATGTAGAACCTGTTACTGCCCTTGATATTTTAGCCCGTTATTATCGCGCCACTGGTAAAAAAGTCTTCTTCCCAGTTGGATGGGATGCCTTTGGATTACCAGCAGAAAATTATGCTATCAAAACCGGGATTCCACCAGTTAAAACTACAAAAGATGCGATCGCCAACTTTTCACGTCAGATAAAAAGAATAGGGATATCATATGACTGGAAAACAGAAGTAGCGACCAACCATCCTGGTTACTATAAATGGACACAATGGTTATTTTTACAGCTATATAAAAAAGGTTTAGCATATAAAAAGGCTGCGCCTGTAAATTGGTGTCCTTCATGTCAAACTGTCCTAGCTAATGAACAGGTGGTTGAAGGGAAATGTGAGCGCTGCGGTACTGAAGTTATTCAGAAGAACATGGAACAGTGGTTTTTCAAAATTACCCAGTACGAAGATGAACTTATTAGTGGGCTTGAACAGGTCGATTGGCCACATGCTACAAAGCAGCAACAAATAAACTGGATCGGAAAGAGTGAAGGAGCAGAGATTATCTGGTCAATTGAGAACCCGGAAACAAAAAAGAAAATGACTCTCAATACGTTTACTACCCGTTTTGACACCGTACCTGGACCTACATTCTTGGTTATTGCACCAGAACATAAAGATATTTATGAATTGGTTACCAAAGAACACACAGAAGAAGTAAATGCATATATCAAAGAAGCAAATAGTAAAACAGACTTAGAAAGACAAACAAATAAAGAAAAAACAGGTGTATTTACTGGATCTTATGCTATTAATCCATTTAATAATGAAAAGGTACCCGTTTATGTATCTGACTACGTGTTAGCTTCATACGGTACAGGTGCTGTTATGGGAATGCCTGGACATGACCAACGAGATTTCGAATTTGCTAAAAAGTTTGATCTACCTATCAAATATACATTGAAACCAAAAGAAGAAAACTTTGAGTTTCCTACTGACGAAGCATATGATGGAGAAGGATACCAGATCAATTCTGGTGAGTTTGATGGATTATGGTGGGAGGAAGCCCGAGAAAAGATCATTGAGAAGTTGGTTTCTGAAGGAAAAGCGAAAAGAGTAACTAATTACCGTTTTAGAGACTGGCTTATTAGTCGTCAGCGCTATTGGGGAGCGCCGATACCAATTGTGTATGACCCTAAAGGAAAGGCACATGAGGTAAAAGAAGAACATTTACCATGGATGTTACCTACGGACGTGGATTTTAAACCAACGGGAGAATCTCCATTGAAAGGTTCAAAAGAATTTAAAGAACGTGTCGAGAAATTATATGGAAAAGGTTGGACACCCGAATATGACACCATGGATACGTTTGTAGATTCATCATGGTACTACCTGCGCTATACAGATGCTCGTAATGAAAAAGAGTTTGCCAGAAAAGAACAGTTAGAGAAATTTATGCCTGTTGATTTTTATATGATTGGCCCAGAGCATATTGTTCTCCATCTGTTATATAGCCGATTTTTTACTAAGTTTTTACGAGATGAGGGGTATTTAAAGGTAGATGAACCTTTTATGATGATGCGTCACCAAGGAATGATTTTAGGTCCAGACAATAGAAAAATGAGTAAAAGTAAAGGAAATGTGATCAATCCAGATGATATTATAAACGAATTTGGCGCAGATACCTTAAGAATGTATGAAATGTTCATGGGACCAATAAATGCAGATAAACCATGGAGTCAAACGAGTGTACATGGTGTATACAGGTTCTTGAAACGAGTGTGGAAGTTCTTTACAGATGAACGGTCAATTAATGAAAATCAGGATGAAGAAGTAGTCATTAAATTGCAAAAAGCTATCAAGCAAGTAACGGATGACACCCCAGAACTAAAGTTTAATACTGCAATTGCTGCCATGATGGAGTTTATCAATGTATGGGAAAATAAGAAATTGAACAAAGATAATGCAAAGAAGTTTTTACAACTTCTATCACCATTTGCTCCGTTTATGACAGAGGAGATATGGCGAAATATTTTGGGTGAAAAACAATCAATTCATGTGCAAAAATGGCCTACAGCTGATGAATCTAAATTGCATGAAGCAACAGTCCAAATCCCAGTTCAGGTGAACGGCAAAGTAAGAGGAATGGTAGAAATTACTGCAAAAGATGCAAGTCAAGAAACTGTCGTGAAGGAAGCAATGAAAGATGAAAAGATTAGTAAATACACAGACGGGAAAGAATACAAAATTATCTACGTACCGAAACGTATCCTTAACTTCATAGTAAAACAATAACGAAATCCTATAGTAATAGGGTATAATATCTTTACTGTCTACTGAAAACTGACATTCGTCGTCAGTCGAGGTAGTTAAGTATCGCACTACACAATTAGTTCCAGAGGAGGAAGTCATGTTGAAAAAGCTAATAGAGACGTATCCGGTCCTGATTAGTCTTGTGCTCCTCATATCTGTTTATGCATGGATGGGATATGAGACTGGAGGTTGGTATGGAGCAATACAGTATGTTATTGTTACTCTGATACTTCTGTATGCGGTCGTTTGCTGGAAAACTTCAAAAACAGATCGTTACTATGAAGTTTCCAGTAACCTCTGGAGAGCAATAAAGCTATATCTCCATGTAGGGCTCCCCGTATTTTTTAGTCCTTTGACTATCCCGTATCAGTATCTGGTTAGGCGCATAAAGTCGAGGAGTATCGTTCAATAGGAGATCAGACATGGTTATTTCACCACCAAGAAAGAGCTTAGTTAAGGCGCTCGCCTTGACATGGGTTGTAGTAAGCACAATCACAGCAGTGCTTGTAGTTATTGATCGCCGACGTACTAATCGGCGAGAAAGTTGGATGTTTGAGGCAGCTGTGGTGCTCTTTGCACTGCCGATCATGCTCATTGGCGAGCCTATTGTCCGGCTCATCACTTTTATATATGAGCCCGATTTTCAGTGGGATGACGAGTAGTGCAACTTGCGCTTCTTGCCGGACACTATATGTTCAGCAAGAAGCGCAGCATTCTTTTAATGCTGCAGTTACCACCTGAGTGTGGTAAAATAGTACTTTCGTAATGGGCCCGTAGCTCAATGGTAGAGCAGTAGCCTTTTAAGCTATTGGTTCCGAGTTCGAGTCTCGGCGGGCTCACACTTTAAATCTTCTGCTATAATAATCTCCTATGCATATTTCCCTGGATACACTCGATAATGGTCTTCCTGTTATATTAATTGATACAAAGGCTTTTCCTTCTATAACAACCTTACTCTTAGTGGGTGCAGGATCCAGGTACGAAACAAAAGAGAATAATGGTATTGCCCATTTCTTTGAACATATGGCATTTAAAGGGAGCGCGAAGTACCAAGACGCTTTCACAATCTCTTCAACAATAGACCGTCTTGGAGGTGTATTTAATGCATTTACTTCTAAAGACCACACGGGTTACTGGATCAAAGCCCCAAACACTCATTTTGAGAAAGTAATTGATGTGCTCTCGGACATGGTCCTTCACCCAAAATTGCTTCCCGACGAGATAAATCGTGAAAAAGGAGTAATTGTTGAGGAAATTAATATGTATGAAGATATGCCTTCGCGAAAAGTCTCAGATATTCATGATGATTTATTATTTCAAGGTCACCCTCTTTCTTTTGATATTGCTGGAACCCCAGATACTGTGCGGAGTTTTACCCGGAAGACTTTTACAGAGTATATCGATACGTACTATCATCCAAGAAATGCAGTACTTGTTATTGCAGGAGGATTATCTGAGTTAGCAGAAGTTCGTGCGGCCTCCGATCCCAAACCAACACCCGCTTATGTAGAATTGATAAATGAAAAATTTAAAAACTGGAAACCAAAAGATAAGAAAGATTTTGTTCATTATAAAGAAGCTCAAAAGAAACCACTTCTTGCAGTGAAAAATAAGAAAACAGAGCAAGCCCATTTTTGTCTTGGATTTAGGGCATTTTCCTTTAGAGATGATAGAAGACACGCTCTTGCAATTCTGTCGTCTATTTTGGGCGGAGGAATGTCTTCTAGACTCTTTATGGAAGTCCGAGAGAGACGAGGTCTCTGTTATTACATTTCTACAGGGCGAGACTTATATGAAGATACAGGATATATTGTAACCCAGGCTGGTGTGACGAATAATAAAGAAAAGCTACAGGAGAGTATTGATGTTACACTTGCTGAGCATATGAAAATTGCTGCTGGAAAGGTTTCTGATGATGACATGGAAAAAGCAAAAGAAATGATAAAAGGTCGTTTTCTTCTCTCTATAGAAGATTCATATGACGTAGCTTCACTTATTGGCACAAAATATTTGCTAGATGAGCGAATTGTTGCTCCGGAAGAAATAATTGCCCGTATTGATGCCGTAACAAAAGAAGAAGTTATAAATCTAGCAAAAGACTTATTTGTGAAAGACAAAATGAGTCTTGCAGTAATTGGACCATTTACAAAGAACGATATCTCAATATAATGAAGTATGCTCGAATATAGTTTTATATTCATTTTAGGTCTTTTTTTTGGATCATTCTTTAACGTTTTAGCAGACAGACTTTCTAAAGAACAATCAATAAACGGTCGTTCAAGATGTGATCACTGCAAGCATGTGCTAGCATGGCATGATCTTATACCAGTTATTTCATTTACTTTATTAAAAGGTAAATGTAGATATTGCAAAGCCCCAATTGCCAAGGGTCATCTATACTCCGAAATACTAACAGGCGTAATTTTTGTACTCACGTGGTATTTGTCCCACCAATTTTATGGAGTAATGGGGCTTCATATAATCCATCTTGTTATAGCAGGCATACTCATTGTCATGCTCTTGAGTGATATCCGTTATCAGATTATTCCAGATGAGATGCAAATCGCGTTGGGGATTAGTGGACTTATCAGATTTTGCTTTTTAACCATAAACTTTAATGTACCTGTACTTCTGCAGATTAATAATATTGAATATGCTTTGTTAGCTGGACAGATGCTATTAGGCGGGGTCATAGTGTCAGTACCTCTATTACTCGTATTTTTAGTTACTAAAGGAAAGGGTATGGGGTTTGGAGATGTTAAATTATCTTTTAATATGGGAATTGTACTCGGCATGTGGAATGGGTTATATGCACTGTATCTTGGATTTATATTAGGTGGGCTGGTAGGAGGATTGCTCTTATTATCTAAGAAAAAAGGTCTAAAAAGTAAAATAGCTTTTGGACCATTTCTTATTATCGGAACATATATTATGCTTTTCTACTGGTATGAAGTAGGTGAGATAATTCGTAAGATATATCGGTTTTAATTATCTGATTATCAGTAAGGCAATTACAAGGCTACCTAATGTAAAAAGGATTGTAATAAAAGAATTGATGAGGATAGTCTTTACAATTGTACTTTTGGCTAAAGGGTTTCTTCCAACGGCATTAATACCATTAATTGCAATTCTTCCAAATGTCATAAAGCCAAATATACTTGCAAGCACAACTACTAAAATTACAACGAGATATAAGAAGCTTCTAGATTGTCCCTGAGCCTCAGACTCCACATTTGATAATAATTTGGATAATGTATCAGAAGATTGTTTAAAAACATCACTTTGCTGTCCCAGTGTCCCGTCCCATGAGCTAGATAATGCAAGTTGTACCGAAATCAGCTGTGGCTCGTCTCCTTCAGCCGTAGCTTCAAGCGCATATCCAATAACAGAACCATTCTGTATTGCCTTTACACCAATCCCAGTATCTGTTGATGTAGTTATGAAATCACCATATTTAATAGTTCCAAGTTCATTTGTTACCCAGACATCTGCAACGCCATCTACTGCAATAGTAAGACGTTGGTCACGATCTTCAGTTGTATAAAGAAAATCTGTTTCATCTGCAATTACGCCAGCTACATTGGGATCCTGATAGCTTCTGGTGAGATAATACTGTGAAGGATCCTTAGCTACTATCAATCCATTCTTAGCTTCAGACAGATCTGATTCTTTTAATTCTATAGAAATACCTACAGAAGGACTGAATACTTGAGCTTTCACAGGGATAACCACTAAAAAAAATATAAAGATATAAATAGAGAAGATAGATCTCAAATAGATTGATCGGGACATATATTTAGTTTAATGAAGTATCCAGAAAATAACAATATCTAACATGAGCTCAAAATGAAAGAAAATACGCGTTGCAATTGTTTAATTGGTAACTATATAATGATAATGGGACGACAATATGTATATATAAATGATTGTTGACAATCACCAATACAACTCGCCTCTTCGACCTAATCAGCATAGATCTGGTTTGTCTTATCATGAAAAGATTTTGTTTTTTTTAGGAAGTCTTTTTGTAGTGGTAGGAATTCTTACTTTACTTGAATTTAAATTTAAAATTTTTGCACAGTTTACTTCGGAATCTAATGAAGTTAATGAGAATGTTCTTGCAGCTCATGACCTTGTTCCTTATACCCAATTTCAATCTAATCTGCGATACGTATTGAACAATAGTGCAGAAGTACTGAACGGGCTTACCATTTCTGGTGATATTGAAGCAGATGGATCTAATTTAAATTTAGGAGAAGGGGAGATCACTGCTTCAAATGTAGTATATGGCATAACTGCCGGAGAAGGTATAACTATCACAGGAGGTCAAAATCCAATAATTAGTCTAAATGTACCACTTGAGCCAACAACCGGGGTTTCTTCAATTGAAGATTTGTCCGGCACAATTGATTTAGAAGCAGGAGGCAATATTAGCATAAGTAAAGATGGAAATAAACTTACTATCTCTGGCTCATCTATGAGCGATACCAACACAACTTATTCTGCGGGGATAGGACTTGAACTAAACGGTACCACATTTAATGTAGACTTTAATGGCATTGGATTACAAGATACAGCAAGTTCAGCAGCTTCTGGTGCTTCAATCATAGGAGTTTACACAGGTGGGTTTACGAATATTACGACAATCACACCTGGAGCCAGTTTACAAACAGTGCTTGAGACAATTGATTCTGAATTATCAATTATGGGTGGAGGAGGTATAACAGCAGTCGGGAATATTAGTAGCGGTAATGCTTTTACCTCAGGAACTCCTGGTTCAAATTTGTTTATAGCAGATACAGGTTGGATAGGTTTAGGCTCTGGAGCAGGACGTATTGTTTGGAGTGATGACACCACAGATGAGATATCTGTACTAGGTGCCCGACTGGGAGTCGGGTTATTAAACCCTTCCTATGAGCTCGATGTTGCTGGAAATATCCGTGCCGGAACCGATATATATATTGGTTCAACGGCACTGACTTCAACAGGTGGAGCAGGTACTCTAGGTGTTGATTCAAGTAGCATTATATATTCATCTGCCTCAAATATTCAGCAGGTATTGGAAGATTTGGATACTGCTATTAATAATTTTGGTGTAGGTGGCTCTGGTGTTTTGCTTGATGGCGGAAGTTATGCATATCTCAATCCCGCTTTGGCTACTTATTTAGGGAATAATGCAAGTGGTGGAACGAATAAATTAAATGGTGCCTATTTTTCTGACAACTCATTATTAAGTCTTGGGACAGACAATGATTTCCGGATGCTTTTTAATGGAACTAATTTGATTCTTGGAGATACCTCAAACACATTCTTAAGTATTGGAGATAGTGGAACTACAGGAAACTTTGATTTTAATAATGGGCAGTTTTATATCCGGGGAGATGGAAATTTAGGGATTGGTACAACAAGTCCAAATGCTAAAGTTGAGGTAAATTCTGGCAGTATCTTACAGACCGCAGGACAACCAGTTTTAATTGGAAGCACAACTCTAAGCGATACGATATACGATATCCAAATAGTAAATAAATATGCATATGTAGCTACAGGGTCGGATGGTAATGACTTCCATGTTGTAGATATATCTGATCCTCGTGCTCCCATTGAGGTGGGTGCATTGGCAATGAATAGTAGTATCTATGGACTTCAAGTGATGGGGCAATATGTATATGCTGTAACTTTAACAAGTAATAATGCGTTTCACGTTATTGATATATCTGACCCAACAAATCCAGTAGAAGTAGCAACTCTTGATTTAATTGCGAGCAATGCAAATGCACAAGCGATTGAAGTACAGGGAAAATATGCTTATGTAGGAACGGGTTCACAGACCTTTTTTACAGAAGAATTTGTAATTATTGATATATCAGATCCGATCAATCCTGTTGAGGTTGGTAGTTACAATTTACCTTCAACAGCAATAAGAGATATTCATGTTCAAGGGAAATATGCTTATGTAAATTCTTGGGATGCGCTGTATGTTTTTGATATATCTGATCCAACAAATCCAGTTATTACAGATAGTGTTGAATCTGACACTATAACAAGAAACTCTTATGTTGATGGTAAATATGCATATATTACTAATAATAACTCTGAAGTAGTTATTATAGATATTACTGATCCATATAACTTGAGCGAAATTAATACAATTACATTACCAAGCACAACTGGTGATGTATATGTAGCTGGAGGATATCTATACGTAGGATTGTTGAATAATGGAGCTAATGAATTATATGTGTATGATATTTCAAGCATATCAAGCCCACAAGAGATTGCGAGCTTAAATCTTTCACAAGGCATAATTTCCATGTATGTCCAAGGAAAGTATCTATATGCAGGTATAGCTGGTGGCCCATTTTATGTCATAGATATTACAGGGATTGAAGCTTCATCAGCTAATATAGGCACCATTGCAACAAACCAGATAGATATTAATGATAGCGTATATGTTGGTAATCAGGTATTTATTAAGAATGGATTGCATGTAGGTGGTGGAGGAGCAAGTATTGGTGGAAATTTTAGCATTGGAGCAAGTTATGATTTATCTATTGGTAATATTCGACTTGGTGGAACTGGTGGCGCCGGTCTGATCGGAGTTAACACCTCAGGCTTTGGTGTAAGTACAGCTCCAACTGTGCAAGGTCAACTTGCAGCACTGAATGCTGCAGTTTCAGGGATAGGTGGTAGCCCGTGGACAGATGCAGGTTCCTTTTTAAGGCCAACAACAAATGAATATTTAGGAAATATGGCAGTAGGTAGTACCGGAAAACTTGCAGGAGCGTACTTTGCAGATAATGCATTACTCACTTTAGGTACAGATAATGATTTTAGGATGCTGTTTAACGGAACGAATTTCTTAATTGGTGACAGTGCAAATACATTCCTTGCAATTGAAGATAGCGGTACAACAGGAAATTTTAATTTTAATAATGGACAGATGTATTTGAGAGGAGATGGGAATGTAGGGATTGGTACGACTTTTCTTAACTTTAAATTAAATGTTAATGGCGATGCTAGATTTAGTGATGGCACTGGAACAGCAGAATTGGGTGGTAATAGCATAGGGGTGTATGCATTTGGAGAATCTACTGGTGTTTATGGAATCACTGATAGCGGAATTGCTGGATATTTTTCGGGTAATTCTGGATGGGCTGGATATTTTTCGGGAAATTCATATTTTTCAGGAAATGTAGGTATTGGAACTTCATCTCAACAATATACTCTTGATGTAGCAGGCAATATCCGTGCAGGTACAGAATTATTTATGGGTAATATTGGTTTGAATGATACAGGATCAAGTAGTATTACTTCAGGAGCAAGTCTCATTGGAGTAAACACAGCAGGTTTTGGAGTAAGTACAGCACCAACAGTACAAGGACAGCTTTCTGCACTTAATGCGTCTATTTCTAGCTTAGGTTCTGGTCCATGGACAGATGTAGGTAGTTTCCTTATACCCGCTTCTGGTGAATATTTGGGAAATATAGCAGTGGGAGGTACAGGTAAGCTTTCAGGGGCATATTTTGCAGACAATTCATTAATTAGTCTGGGAACAGACAATGATTTCCGGATGTTATTTAACGGAACTAATTTCATACTTGGTGATACAAGTAATACATTCTTGAGTATTGGTGATAGTGGAACTACTGGTAACTTTAATTTCAATAATGGACAATTTTATGTTCGTGGTGATGGAAATATTGGAATAGGTAATATCAATCCCAGTATGAAATTAGATGTAACAGGTACTTTTAGAGCAGATACACCGATCAGAAGAACAGATTATTGGACTAGATTGGCAGATACACCTAGCGGGGTAGGCGGAGGAGGAACTACAGATGCTGATCTCGTTTATACAGGTGCTAACTATATATATGTTATTGATTCAAATAGTGGAGAATTCTGGAGATATGACATTAGTACAAACTCATGGACAACTATGACCAGTCCACCATCAGCTGCCTCATATGGTACGGAATTAGTCTATACGGGTGGTGATTATATTTATGCTGTAAGAGGAGGGCATTCTTCAACTTTTTGGAGATATTCTATAAGTGGTAATAGCTGGTCAACGATGGCTTCATTACCATCAACTGTTGCTTATGGTACAGATCTTGTATATACAGGTGGTAATTATATTTACGCGACTCTAGGTAATAATAGCTCTCCGGGTACTGCGGCATTTTATCGGTATTCTATATCTGGAGACAGCTGGACAAGTATGACAGCTCCTCCACAGCCAATACACGGTGGTGCAAGTATGGTTTATACGGGTGGTGATTATATTTATGCTACCAGAGGATATCCCCCTGCAGATCCTTCTGCTGCCAATACCTTTTTTAGATATTCAATTAGCACCAATTTATGGGTAACTTTAGAACCTTCTCCACTTGGTTTCAGAAATGGAGGTGATCTAGCATATGCAAATGGTGATTATATTTATGCTGCCCGAGGATCGAATTCTTCTGTATTTTATCGCTACTCTATTAGTGAGAATAAATGGATGGCTCTATCTAATATTTCATTTGGCATGAATTATGGAGGAAACCTTATATATGGAGGAGACGGATATATTTATGCTTTAGCAGGTGGCAATTCATCTCCAACAAGTCATTTTCTCCGATATGCAACAGGTGAAGAACAATCTTCCAATAGATTGGCAAATGCAGGCCTTTTATTACGAGGAAATGTAGCGTTGGAGACTGATATTGGATTTTTTGGCGGGAATCTAGGTATTGGGACAACTAGCACTTTATACAGACTAGATGTTGCAGGAAATATACGAGCAGGTACCGAATTATTCATGGGGGATATAGGGTTAAATGATACAGGTAGTTCGTCCACAACATCAGGAGCATCATTATTAGGTGTATATACATCTGGCTTTGGAGTAAGTACAGCACCAACAGTTCAAGGTCAATTGGCTGCATTAAATTCGACTGTTTCTGGTTTAAGTAGTAATGCATGGACCGATGCTGGGGCATATATAAGACCTACAGCAAATGAGTATTTAGGAAATATAGCTATTGGAGGAACTGGAAAATTGTCAGGATTATATTTAGCTGACTCAGCCTTATCTGTTTTCGGAACAGATAATGATTTCAGAATGCTCTTTGACGGGACCAACTTCATCCTTGGAGATACATCAAGTACATTCTTAAGTATCGGTGATTCTGGTACAACTGCTAATTTCGCATTCAATACAAATGATTTATTTATCCGTGGAGATGGAAGGGTAGGTATTGGTACCGTTAGTCCACAAGCACTTCTTGATGTCCGAGGTGATATTTTTACCGATAGATATGCTAATCAAAGTTCAAATACTTTGCTTGGTATAGGTGTAGCAGGAGTGGGTAATCTTTCGGGCCAATATAATACACTTATTGGTGGTTTGGCATTTAATTCTATTAGCAGTGGCGCTTCTAATACTGGGTTGGGTTACCAGGCTGGTTATTCTACCACAACTGGAAGTCATAATATCGCCATTGGTCAACAAGCGCTCCTTTGGAATCAAACAGGTCAGCGGAATGTAGCAATAGGATCAATAGCAGGTTATAGTAATATGACTCATTCTATCTCAAATAATGTGTTAATAGGTTATGGAACTGGCTTTAGTCTTGTATCGGGAGGTAATAATAACACATTATTAGGTTATGGAGCTGGTGATAATATCACAAGCGGAAGTGGCAATATTATTCTCGGATATAATATAGATGCTCCTAGTGCAACGGAGCATAATCAGATCAATATTGGTAATCTCATTTATGGAAGAAGTGGGAATTTTGGTATCAATGATAATAATCCAGGCAGTAAACTATCAATTGCCGGTTTAGGAAGTAATACTGGTACGGCGATGGTTATTGATGCAAATGGTGATGTCTGGCGCGATTCATCATCGCTAAGGTATAAAGATGATATAAGCGCTTTGGTTGGACCGTTTGACAAAATTTATGAACTTGACCCAGTAAAATATCGATTTAAAGGTACAGATAGTTACACAATCGGTTATGTCGCTGAAGATTTACATGCACTTGGTTTAACAGATTTAGTGGTATACGATAATGAAGGTCGTCCTGATGCTATTAAGTATGACCGTTTATCACTTTATAACCTTGAGCTATTAAAAGAACAGAAGCTTGATATTGACGGGATATCTTCAGTATTATCTGCTTCAGAAACTTCATTTAATGCACAAGATACTCGTATATTAGGTATTCAAGATGAACTTACAGAATATAAAGCTGAACTGGATTCATTACAAGATCAGATAGATGAACTTTTTGATATTATCCACAACTCAAATAAAGTAGCAACAGAAGAGGCGAGTGTTGTAAAACTTACCGACCGTGTTTCTTTCTTAGAACAAATGCTGTTTGGAACAGAAGCAAGCGACGAAGCAAGCCTTTCTCAGTTTAAAGTTAATACAGAAGAATACCCGGACGGAGAAGTATTGGGTATAGAAGATGGCAAGCTTACTGTAGAAGATTTAACAGTTACTGGTAAAACTAATTTGTACGATCTTGGAGTTATAGGAGATATGAGTGTGGGGCAACTGGTTGTACGTGGTAGAGAAGCCACAGTAAATAGTCTCGCTCTTCCTCTCCAAATTCAAAGCCAAGCTACTGCTGAAATACAACTTATGGCCGGAAAGGTTGTTATAGATACAGATGGAAATCTTACTGTTCAAGAAGAAATAACAGCGAAAAAATATAACGTCGATACCTCAAATGATGAAGAGAGTTCAGCAGGAAGCGTAGTGATTAAAAAAGGTGAAGTTGAGATTGAAATTGAGACCACCTCTCTCACAGAATCCTCACTTATATTTACATCTCCGAAAAAGATAGCTGTGCCTGTCGCAACAGAAGTTATTGGCAAAAATAAGTTCCTTCTGAAGCTGGATAAAAAGTTAACACAAGATTTAGAAGTATCCTGGTGGATTGTGAATTAAGTTATGGAACAAAATTTTACCCCATTACATCAAGCCTCAAATACTAATTTAAAGCGGATTGGTATTGTGTTATGTGGATTGGTATGTATCCTCATTGGCGTTATTATCTGGTTCATGTATACAGGAAATACTGCATTTTTATCCGAGAAAGCAGATTTGCAGAGAGATATTGATAGTAGAATGGCTGAATTAAGTGCTGATTTAAAAAAAGAGCAGCAAAATTCACTCAATCAGAAGTTTGAAGATTTAACTAAAGTACTTACTTCATTAATTGATCAAAAAGAGGAAGAATATGCTGATCCATTTCTCAGTGGAGAAACTGAAGAAGCAAACCCTACCTATTTAAGTATTACTTCAGAAAATCTTATTAGAAATTCTTCATTTGAGTCGGGAGAAAATAAAAAACCTAGACAATGGGAGTATATTCTTGAATCAAATAATGCAAATTCTATACAATCTCAAGAAACAGTGAGAAGTGGCAAATTTAGTATGGAGTTTGTAGCAAAAGATGCTCCTCAACTTGGTATCTCGCAACCCGTGACCAAAACTATACCAGGTAGAACGTATAATTTATCTCTTTATATTAAAACACAGCATATTGATCAAGGAACGACTCTTCGTCTTGGCTTTTGGAATGAATATACTAATACATATGCAGCAATGGATGAGATTAGACTTTCTTCCAATACGGGCTGGTATCGGGTTTCTACAACTCAAAAAACATCAGGAACCATTAGCGATTGGACTAACTGGTATCCAGTCATTGAGATAAGGAATCACATATCTGGATCTGTTTTTATTGATGACGTACAACTCACCGAAGGAGAGATTCTTATTGATTACAGCTCTATTTTAGCAGGCAGTCCAGGTAATACTATTAGTTCAATAATAGGTAACGGATCAGTCTATGTAACCTCTTCGGGGAGTGTATTCCCTGCAGAAAATGGTATTGGTTCGTTAGGGACTAATGCGAATAGATGGGAGGAGATATATCTCACCAATGCCACAATTACCAAAGGCGGCGATATGGATTTACAAGGCAGTCTTAGTATTGATGACAACTTAATTGTAAAAGGAGATACTACTTTTATAGATAATTCCATATTTAAAGGCGGTATTAATGTAGGAGAGCATAATGAATTTACAGTTAATAGTGAAGGCGATATTACGAGTATACACGGCATTACATATTCGTTTCCAAATAGTCAGGGAGCTCCAAATGAAATACTTATAAATGACGGAAACGGGAATCTCACGTGGGGGACTTTTGGTTCAGCATCCGTTACGCCCGACTCACTTGACTTTGCACAGATTGCTGACGCACTTACCTTAGATGATGATACTTCAATAGACGTATATGACGGCACATTAGATAATAATTTCCAGATTTATAACTCAAACACATCAACTGAGATAGCTTTCTTTGATGGTTCTTCTGGTAATATCGGGTTTGGTACAGTTACTCCAAGTTATAAAGTTGATATAAATGGTGCATTAAATACAACGAGCTTATATCTCTCCGGTTCACAAGTAACTTCTTCAGCTTCGGAGTTAAATTATCTTGATGGGACCTCAGTCCTTGCTGGAGGAGTGATGTTTGGTAATGGAACACGTATCGCGCAAGATCCAGCTAATTTTTATTGGAACGATAGTTCAAACAGGTTGGGTATCGGAAATACAGATCCACAATTTACACTTGATGTTAATGGTGACGTGCGTGTAAGAACTGGATTCGATTTCTATATTGGAGCAATTGGACTGAATGATACGGGAATAAGTCGAACAACCAGTGGAGCTTCACGCATAGGTACATTTGATGAGTTCACGAATAGTGCCAGTTTGAATGTACAAGATGTTCTTGATGATCTTGATGCTGCAATAACAACATTTGCTTCTGGGGCAGGAGATATAGAAGCCGTGGGATCTATGACTTCTGGTTCTGCCTTTGCTGACCTCGATGCAGATGATCAGTGGCTTGGATTAGGTATGAATGCAGGGAGGATAGAGTTTGATAATGAAGCAATTAATGAGATTAATATTCTTAGTGCGTACTTGGGAGTTGGGAGTACTACACCGTCTGCTTTACTTTCAGTAGGTGAAGGAAACGAATTCACTGTAGATGTAAGTGGTAATTTATCAACAGCTGGAACAATTACTGGTGCTTCAATAAATACTGGCCAAGGAGCATATGAAATTCAAGATGCAAGTACCGCTAATAAAGGTCTTGCCTCCTTTAATTCATCACATTTTTCTGTATCATCTGGCGCTGTAAGTATTGCAACAGGAGGAGTCGGACCAACCGAGCTTGCGAGTACATCAGTAACTGCCGGTACTTATGGTGCAGTGGGGGGCACAGCGGCATATATTCCTCAAATTACTGTAGATCAAGATGGTCGAATCACGGCTGCTTCAAGCTTACCATTTGCACTTAATTTTGAAACACCATTATCTTTCCAAAATGGATTAACCAGAACAAGTAACACAATTGAATTAGGAGGTTCTTTAACAAAAGATACAAGACTCCATATCGGTAACACGGAAGCTATTTTTATAGATTTCCCAACTGGTAACGTTGGTGTAGGGTTAGCAACTCCAGGTAGAGCTATGGATATCGTACGATCAGGAGAGGGTTTAAATGCAGTACAACTGCGACTGGGTACTTCAGCAACAACATATTGGGAAATAGGGCGAGATCAAGCAACAGGTGACTTCAAAATTATCGAAGACTCACTTGGTCCGGTACTTACTTCGCTCCAAGCTAATGGGAATATAGGTATAGGTACGACATCACCGACACAGAAGCTGGATGTAAATGGAAATATTATAGCTGCCGGATCAGTAACTGGAACTTCATTTTCAGGTTCCGGTGCAAACTTAACTGCATTGAACGCCTCCCAGCTAACAACCGGAACTGTACCTAATGCACGAATCAGTGGTTCGTATACAGGAATCGTCGGTACCGGAGCATTAAACGCTGGGAGTATTACCAGCGGATTCGGCAATATAAATATTGGCTCAGCTACATTTACAGGTAATGGCTCAGGGTTAACAAATTTAAATGCGTCTCAGCTCACCACAGGGACTATCTCTGATGCCAGAATAACAGGGAGCTATACAGGCTTAACTAACCTTTCGGGATCAGGTACAGTAACCTTTGGTGCATTTTCCGGTTCAGGTGTCAATCTTACGTCTTTAAATGCATCACAGCTCGCAACGGGAACAGTGCCGAGTGGTCGTATTTCCGGTTCATATACAGGGATTGTTGGAACTGGAGCATTAAACGCAGGGAGTATTACCAGTGGATTCGGTAATATAAATATTGGAACGGCTACATTTACAGGTAATGGTTCAGGAATAACAAATCTCAATGCTTCCCAGCTCAGCACGGGGACTATCCCTGATGCCAGAATAGGAGGTGCCTATACGGGAATAACTAATTTGTCAACAACAGGAACGTTAACACTTGCTCAAAATGCATCTGATGTCTTAAATTTTTCTGCATCAACTTCTACAGATACACGAGGAATATCTTTTAATGGAAGGACAGCCTTGTCGGCTGATTCAAGTGATGGCTACTTACGTCTCAATCAAGGCACTGAATTTACAAATGGAGTATATACAGGTGGCCCTTTCCGAGCAGATGGAGGCTTAACTGCTGGCAATTATACATCTGCAGCCGGAGAAGTACGTGCAAACCTTTTTAGAGATGGAACCTCAGGTTATTATATTGATCCTTCAAATACAGCAACCTCTGGTCTGTTTGCTGGAAAGGTAGCTATTGGTATTGGCTCTACACATTTCATAAGTAGAGTTAATATTAGTTCACCTGGTATGAATGGAATCAGGGTTGTTTCTGATCTCTACCGAGGTATAGAAGTATATACAGATGGAGATCAAGGCTCTTTTTATAATGTCTCTGGAACTGTAGGTTGCCATATTAATGCTATCAATAACATGATGAGCTGTTCATCTGACGCAAGACTAAAGAAGAATATAATTTCATTAAACTATGGTCTTAAAGAGGTAAATGCTTTAAGAGGAGTTTCTTTTAATTGGAATTTTGAATCAGAAAGCTCACCGCGAAGATTAGGCTTTATAGCTCAGGAAATAGAATCAGTATTACCAGAACTAGTTACTACACAAGACGATGGTTACAAAAGTCTTAATTATATGAATTTTGCGCCTGTCCTTGTTAATGCCATTAATGAGCAACAGGACCTTTTTGATGATAAATATAATAGCCTTACCCTGGCTGATGCTTCGCTTACTTCAAGAGTAAATCTTCTCACAATTGATCTTAATAAATTGTCAGGAAAAACAGCAGATATATTAGGTATGCAGAAAGAAGTAACTTCACTCGATGAAGAAATGTTATACCAAGGTCAACAGATAGCGTCTCTGCAAAACCAAATGGATGAAGTATTCAGCATTATTAATAAAGAAGAAGTGGCTTCAGAAGAAGCAAATATCGCATCACTTACAGAAAGAGTCTCATTTCTTGAAAAGCTACTTGGCGCAGAAACGGTAAGTGCCTCTACAGGTGAAGAAGAAGTTGAGGAGGAAGTAGATACCACTGTCATGGAGAACCTTACCGTGACTGACAAAATTAATACGTTTGATTTAGGTGTCGTGGGAGATATTAATGCGGGACAAGTTGTAATACATGGTAGGGATGCTCAGATAAATAGTCTTACAAAAGCTCTCGAGATTCAAAGCGAAGCAACAAATCCAGTTGAGATTATGGGTGGTAAGGTAACTATAGAAACGAATGGAAGTTTAACTGTAAAAGAGTCAGTAACTGCAAAGAAATACAACGTAGACGATAATGAGGAAGAATCTGCAAGTATTGGTGAAGCTACCTTAAAAGCAGGAGAAACCGAAATAGTAATTAAAACAACAAGTGTAACAGAAAGCTCTAAAATATTCCTTACTCCAACGAAAGAAACAGATATGCAGCTTGCTGTAGTTGAAAAAGAAAGAGGAAAATCGTTTACAGTGAAAGTAGTAAAGGAAGCTGAGCAGGACATCTCATTTAATTGGTGGATAGTCAATTAAAGAGGGGTCCCGCTGTGCTCAAAAAGCACAGAGCACAGCGGGTTGTTTGGGGATTCACGCAATTGCGTGAAAAACTTTTTTGCGGCAAAGTGCCGCGATATCCGAGGCCTGCTACGGAATCAGTGACGCTTTCGCGTCAAAAGAACCCAGTGCGTTCGTCAATTCGGATTGTTGTTAAGCCTGTTCATAGGCGGTAACATCCTTCCTGAAATTCAGCCTCTCCCAAACGAGATGCGTGCAGTAAACTGCACAGTGAGCAAGTGTATGGGCCTTCTCCATACCTTTTCTCCTTACAGGTTTTGTTCTGGTACGGCTGCTAAGTGCCGTCCTTGAACTAACCATGAAGGTAATAATACCACAACGTTCTGTTACAACAAGTAATTTAGTGGTATTTATGCATATTAAATACGCATATATTCTTACTATCTTCTTACGTTATCTTTTTATGAGTAAGCATGTTTGCTCTTTTTCCTGCAATATTTTGCTGCTATAATAGGGAAATTATTATTAGTATTTATATTTAAGAAAGAATGGAACAAACTCTTGTTATCTTCAAACCAGATTCAGTTGCCCGTGGACTTGTGGGAGAAATTACACAACGTTTTGAGAAAGTTGGTTTAAAAATTGTCGCCATGAAAATGATGATGGTATCTCGAGAACAGGCAGATAAACATTATCCAGCTTCTCGTGAGGACTTTATAAAAGGTATGGGTGGTAAAACACTTGAGAACTACCAAGATTTAGGAATTGATGCAAAAAAAGAATTTGGCTCAGATGATCCAAAAGAAATTGGTCTCAAAATTCGTGAATGGCTTGTAGATATGATCACCGATGGACCTGTTATCGTTATGGTTCTTGAAGGACCTCATGCTGTAGAACTGGTTCGTAAAATGGTTGGTCATACACTTCCTTTGAGCTCTGCTCCAGGAACAATCCGTGGTGATTATTCATATGATTCTTCTTATCTTGCCAATACTGGCAGGCGTCCAATCAAGAACTTACTTCATGCTTCTGGAAATGTAGAAGAAGCCGAGTTTGAAGTAGATTTGTGGTTCAAAAAAGAGGAAATCATGACCTACAAAAGAGTAGAAGAAGAGATCATGAAGTAAGGACTCTTCGTCATCACAAAACTGACTCAGATTCCAGCTTCTCGATTTTCGTTATTGAGAATATATGATAAAAAAACATACTGGAATTCTGTTTACTGTCTTGTGGTATTACTTTTTGTATATTTTGTTTGCAAACATTGGTATTCTTTCTGCCCTTTTGGTGCTTAATATTTTTGGAATTACAGAAATATCAGATATAACTGGAGAGTTTATTTCTGACGTTATCTTACTCCCGATCCTTATTGTGTTGTTTCAACTGTACAAGAAGGAGAAGAGAGAAGAGTTATTTAAAAAACCTCTCCAATGGAAATACTTACTTAAGCTTATTCCTATATCTCTTGTCGCACGACTTGCTGTAGTTATCTCTATTGCTCTTCTTGCACTTGCTCTTATTGTGATTTTAGGTCAAGATATCTTTGAGCTTATCGATAGTGGTATAGAATACCAATGGTCTGCTTTTGACGAGGGTGTAGGTTTAGAAAAGCTATTTGGGTTTTTATCGTTTGTAATATTTGGACCAATAAATGAAGAATTGCTCAATAGGGCAGTTATACTCGAATACCTTCGTAAATTTTATTCAACAAAAACTGCCATTATATATTCAAGCATTATATTTATGCTTGCTCACTGGCATCCTGGGCTTTATTTAAGTAGTCTTGTACTTGGGCTGGCTCTTGCTTATGTGTATGTAAGATGGCAGAACCTTTGGTATGCAATCCTTCTACATATGCTTATTAATGTTCAGCCATTTATTCTAGAGTATTTTATTCAGTAATACATCTTCTTACCGGTCTAAAGGTATTCATGATAAAATTGTGTATATGTCCCTATAGTTAAATTGGATATAACTACCCCGTCCTAAGGGGTAATTAGGGGTTCGAATCCTCTTGGGGACACCATGAAACATACACGTCTACCATCATGGGAGTTTACCATGATTTTATTATTACGTACGCTCGGTAATTTTCTTATATTTTCATCTTTGTTTATCATAGCAAAAACCTTCTATCAACCTGTTGTTGAGGAGGTGAAGTATTTTGTTGATCAACAAACACAAAAAGAGTATGTAGTAGCAGCTCCTCAAGAAGCGGCTGTAATTCAAAAGGAATTTAGTGGTAAAGCAAAAAAAGGAGCTTTAGCTCAAGCATTAAATGTAGAACCTGTTGAAGTATTAGTCCCAGAAGATCCTGAATTTAGTGTTGTTATACCTAAAATCGCAGCTAACGCAAATGTATTGGCAAATGTAAACCCGGCAGATGAAGTAGAATATCTCGATGCACTTCAACATGGAGTGGCCCATGCAGAAGGTACGGCTTTCCCAGGGGAGGGAGGGCATATCTTTATGTTTGCCCATTCTACAGATTATATTTGGAATGTCGGAACATATAATGCGGTCTTTTACTTGCTCTATAAGCTAGAAGAAGGTGATGAAGTCAATATCTTTTATAAAGGTGCCCGTCATGTATATCGAGTAACAGGAAAGCAAGTTGTTGATCCGTCAGAGGTGGAGTATTTAACAAGAAAAACAGATTCAGAATTTCTTACCTTACAAACATGCTGGCCACCAGGTACAACCTTAAAACGAATGCTCATTTTTGCAGAGCCCGTAGTGGAGGAGGCTATTTAATACCTACTGAATATAAATCTCCGTAAGAGTTAACCTGTGGATTAAGGTTAATAATGACTAGTAAGTTCCAATCAGGGGCAATCATAAAGAAGTTCTCATCAAAAGGACCAGCATACACAGTCTCTTTATTCTCACCATCATATTGCATGAGGACAATACGATTATCTTCTTTTACCGCTATATAATCGGAGGTTGGGTACCATTTTACCAGATGACTAACTTGCTCTACTACTTCTGGATACCATAACTCGGGAACCTCAGATTCTGCAGAATCAGTAGCAGAGGGTTCAATTTCTTCTGGGACTTCAATATTTTCGGTCATCATATCTTCTGTTATATTAATCTCAACTGGAATGGGGTAATTTTTATCTTCTTTCTTGTCATAAATATATATACCTCCTGCTTGTAAGTTACGTTCTTCTGGAGTTTGATTGGCACCAATAAGAGGTGGATTAATAACCAGCGGAAGGGTTACGTCAGCTTTTGCACGGTACATGATACGTTTTTCGTCTGGTGCTACAGAGATTACCTGGAATGTTTCTATTGCTATATCAACTAGTTCTTTAGGAAGCGTTTCGATAACTTTTGCAAGTTCTTCATTTTTTTCCTTATCCCAGGCATTTAAGATATTTTGTTTAGAAGAGGTAATATCCAAAAGCTCTGTATTCTCATTTTCAAGAGAGATTAAGTAAGCTGTCTCTTCTTCTAACTCCTCATCAGTTAAGGTAAGAATTGCTTGTCTATAATTTGGTGAGAATTCAACTTCAGCTGTATTGAGATCACTCCCTTCAGGAAGGAGGGTACTCAGAAGTAATGGATTAAGTGGGGGAAAGATAGCAATTGTACGAGTTGCTGACTCAAATAGATAGACTCCATCTTTTTCTTCATCTCCTGTTTGGCTAAACAAAATAATGTTATCTGTATTTCCTACAGGTATCGCCTGAACAATTCCTAAATTGGTAAGTGGCGTAAGGGATGGATTTTTAGGAAATAAATGAGCATCTAAGCTCATGACTATTTCACCTTTGAGTGAAATATTTTTTTCCCAAGAGGTATATCCATCTTTTTTAACTTCAATCTTGTACTGACCATAAGGAAGAGTGAGATTAATATCCGTTGCACCTTTGAGTTCTCCATTTACGTATACCTTTGCTGGTTTTGGAGCAGAATTAACTGAAACGATACCCGTTGAAGTTACTGTTCCTTCATCAAAATTAATCCGATAACCCCGGGCATATGCAATAACACCTACTAATATAATGATAAATAGAGTTAAAAAGAAAATGCGCGGAAGCAAATTTTTAGTAGTGTCAATAACAACTTTCATGCATTAAGGTATCTAGTTTGTAATAAAAACATACTATTATGATATGTTTTTTAGGTCGCTCTTCATGTATTTTTGCTGACTATATTATACAATAAATACACTAAATAGATTAGTCTAATGTCTAATTTCCAAGTCCCAATTTCTATATCCAAGCTGTAAAAATAGTAATAAAGTCTTCATATCATCGCGTTAATATCATTAGATTGGAAATTGGACATTTGAAATTTGATAGTTATTTTTGTTTATGTGGTTTAAAAAGAAAGTCGGTATTGATCTGGGGACAGCAAACACACTTGTGTATGTGGCAAACGAAGGTATTGTACTCAATGAACCTACTGTTGTGACATATGCAGAAGAAGATAAACAGGTACTTGCAGTGGGTGAAGAAGCACGTGAAATGCTTGGGCGTACACCAAACTCCATTGTTGCTTCTAGACCTATGAGAGAAGGAGTTATTGCAGATTATACAACTACCTCTGCTATGATTACCTATTTTCTTCGTAAAGCCTTAAAAGGAAAAGTTTTCTGGCCAGAAGTTATGATCTCTATCCCTGGTGGCTCGTCTCAGGTAGAAAAGAGGGCAGTTGTTGCTGCTTGTAAACAAGCTGGAGCTTCTGATGTATATTTGATTGAGGAGCCTCTCGCTGCAGCAATTGGCGCGCGTATTCCTATATCTCAGCCATCTGGACATATGATAGTCAATATTGGTGGGGGTACTGCTGAAATAGGCATCTTATCATTGGGACAGCTTGTTGTTTTTAAAACAGTAAGATCTGCAGGTACAAAGTTTGATGAATCCATATTGAACCATATGCGTAAGACACATAACTTACATGTTGGAGAGCGTACTGCAGAGGAGATCAAAATGAAAGTAGGTAATGCTCACGTGCTTGATAATGAAGATTTTAAAGAAAAGACAATGGAGGTTCGAGGACGTGATAGCCAATCTGGCCTCCCTAAGATTATGGAAGTAGGCGAGAATAGTATTAATATTGCACTGCAAAAGCCTCTCAAACAGATTATAGAGGGAGTAAAAGAAGTGCTCGCAGAAAGTCCACCAGAGCTTGCTGCAGATATTGTGGATAAAGGGATTGTTCTGTCGGGTGGAAGTTCAATGCTTGGAAACCTAGACAAATATATTACTTATTACACAGGAGTTCCTGCTTTTGTGGTCGAAGAACCACTCTTTTGTGTAATCAGAGGCATAGGAATGGCTATAGAAAATTTGGATAGTTATAAAAAGGCAATAAGATAGGGGTAATCTGGCGCTCAGGAACAGTCTATATATGATCAACAGGAGTCATAATTGTCCTATAATAAGAAGTGTGTTAAGTTCAATAAGTCAATCAATAGGATTTAATCGAGAAATAAGTAAATCAAGGCGTAAAGATATAGTAAATTTCATAGCTTTGATAGCAAAAACACCGAATAATAACTGATTTTCCTTTGTTGTAAGGATATATTCAGATCAATTAATTTTAACAACAGTAAATTTTATAGAATATATATAAAAATATTACTAACTTATAATTGTAATATATTGATGAAAAACAAAAAAATACTTAACATCCCAGTTGAGTTCAATAATGCTAATAATAACCTAGAGAAAATATTATTGTACTTGGACTCACCAAGTGGTTTCTTTCATATAGTATCTATTAATCCAGAGATAGTAGTCACTGCTCAGGAGGATGAGAAGTTTAGAAAAATACTGTCAGAAGGCGATATTCAGCTGCCAGATGGGGTGGGTGTACTGTTGGGAAGCTCTATATTAGGAATTTCAGTTCAACAACGAATACCAGGTGTAGACTTCATGAAAAAGTTGTTAAAAACCTGTAGTAAAAGTAGCTTACGAGTGCTTTTTTTGGGTGGTAGAGCTGATTTAGCAGAGAAGATGGCCGACCGCTATAGTAAATTATATTCAAGCTCAAAATTCATAGGTATACAGGGAATTTCAGATATTAACAAGCCTACTCAGCAGGAAGAAGAAGCCATATTTTCTATAGTAGCTGATTACAAGCCGCAAATCATGTTTGTGGCATTTGGTTCACCCTACCAGGAGAAATGGATATATGCACATAAAGAGAAGTTAGAGGGCATTGTGTGTATGGGGGTAGGTGGGAGTTTTGACTTTGAGGTTGGAGCTATACCACGAGCTCCACAAGTAATCCGATCTATAGGTTTGGAATGGCTTTTTCGACTTATCTTACAGCCATGGCGATGGAAAAGACAGCTTAGTTTATTAAGATTTATGTATCTAATAGGTTTACAACGTTTGGGTCTATTTGAAAGATAATATGACAGAATCTATAATTCATGTTCTTCAGTATTTTTCCACCTTCTCCTACCCTCCAACTATTAAGGAAACCCATTTGTTTTTGAATAAAGAAATAGGTGAACGTGAGTTTAATTATTTAATAGAAAAACTCATCAAGGAAAAGAGAATCATTAAACAAGGTAATCGATTAACCCTTCACAAAGACCATTTTAAAATATTTAAAAAGAGAGAGAAAATAGCACAAAGACTATTACAACAATCATTCCCTTATCTAAAACAACTTGGATATATTCCAACAGTCCAATTTGTAGGGATTTCTGGATCCCTCAGTATGCATAATACGAGTACAAAAGGAGATATTGACCTATTTGTTATTACTCAAGCCCATACGATCTGGATCACTCGCTTTATTCTTTTACTTTATAAATATCTTGTTATAGCAATCAATAAAGATGTTGGTATTAAATTCTGCTTTAATCTATTCTTTTCAGTAAAAGGTCTCAATATACCTTCAATAAAACAGAATGAGTATATCGGGCATGAAATATTACAACTGAAACCTGTATTAGATAAAAATAATTTATATGATGCTTTTTTAGCCAGTAATAAATGGGTAAAACACTTCTTTCCTCAGGTCTCACTTTCTAAAGCGAAGTTGCCAGATAAGACTTTGTACCAACCTAAGTTAATTAAATTTCTAGATAATGTATTACAAAGAATACAAACCTGGTGGTTAAGGAAAAAGGGGTATGCTTGGCATTTTCATAACGAGCAACTCTGGCTCATACAGGAAGATTATGAAAACAAAGCCTTATCCAACAGGATAAAATAAATGTCATAAATTATGACATTATATGTATGTTCATTTACATTTCTTTTAGTTAGTTCAAGCAAAGTAAGATATTTATGAGGTTAAACGTAATGGTAGTAACGGAAGGTTTTCTATTCTCTCTTTATTAGTTTGTTTAAGCGGAGGTGGTGGGATTCGAACCCACGCGAGCGCTTTTACACGCTCGGAGGTTTAGCAAACCTCTGCCATAGGCCTCTAGGCGACACCTCCTTTAATGTGCCGGAGAGAGGGGTTGAACCTCCACGATATTGCTACCACACGCCCCTGAAGCGTGCGCGTCTGCCAATTCCGCCACTCCGGCTGAAAACTATTCTATCATAGATTAGTACTGAGTAAAGGAGTTAATACATGTTTACGCAATAATAGTAGATTACTAATGTCATAATAATTGACATAGTGGTTATTTTTATTTAACATGTATGTATGCAAAATCTTCAACATTATTTATTCACCATGGGTATTACCGATGAAGAAGGACAAGTGTATATCAATGCCTTAGAAACGGGTGCATCCACTGTTTTGGAGTATGCTCAAAATACTGCCATACCAAGAACTACCGTGTATCTTCTTGTAGAATCATTGATTAATAAAGGGCTGCTTACAGAAACCATAGAGGGTAAGAGAAAGAAGTATGTACCTGCTTCACCTCAGGAACTTATTTCTTTAGCTAAGGAAAAAGAGATGCAGTTTAAAATGACAGCAGAGGCACTTGAAAAAGAAAAGTCGATACTTGATGCCTTATATAATAGAAAAGAGGGAAAACCACGTATTGAATATAAAGAAGGTAAAAAGGCAGTTGAAGAAATCTTTAAGTTATCTTTGTCTGCTGATCAGATCTATATGTTCTTTACATCAATAAAAGGTAGAGAAATACTTGGTGATATCGGTGAAGTATACTATGATGCCTATATGAAGCAAATGATCCCTACTAAGCAGATTATCAGAAATACCGATAAGAACAAAACATATTTAAAGGAAGAAGGTACAAATAGAAATCAGATAGTACTTATAGATGAAAGCTATACTTCAGAAACAGATTACCTCATATTTAACAATAGCGTAGTTTTTATTACATATAAAAGTACGATCCCTCAAGTAACGATTTTAGAAGATGAACGCATTGCATATCTTGAGAAGATGAGATACAACTTATTGTTTAATAGTCTGAAGCCTCAAATTGAAAAGTAGCCTTTGTTAGCGTTGATGTATGAAAGCCTATATTTATGCATTCTTCTTTGAATAAAATATGTAAACAGTATTGAGTATCCTTATTATTACTTAGGTAAAAGTAGATTGGCATTTATGTGATGAAATCAGTTATAGTAGAGGTATGGAAATAAGCATGAATCAAATCAATATGATCTTCTTCAATTTATATGGAATTAAGCTAGAATAGGTATATGAGATTTATTATAAATTTCTTCTTAATAGTAGCATTAGGATTTGTTACTGGTAGCATTTTGGCTCAGGAACTCTCCGGAGAACATATAAGATCTTTTCATAGTAATATACAGATAAGAGAATCAGGAGAAATAGTGGTTACAGAAACGATTGAATATGATTTTGGTAAAGATGAACGTCATGGTATTTTTAGGACGATCCCTCTAGATAAAACCAATAATGAAGGGAAAAAGTTCAGAATGTCTTTTGAACTTATAGATATCATCGATCCTGAAGGAAATGTATATACGTACGAAATAGAGAGAAATGGAGGAGATGTTGAACTAAAAATTGGTGACCCTCATAAAACAATTACTGGGCTTAATACCTATATTATTCAATACAGTGTGGGCGGAGCTTTAACCTATTTCTCTGATCATGATGAACTCTATTGGAATATAAATGGTAATCAATGGGATGTACCAATAAGAAAAATAACTGCAACAATTTCTTTGCCGGAAAATACACAAGCATCTATAACGTCTGAAGACTGTTATACCGGAGCATATGGTTCATCAGACACTAATTGTATTGGTACCATTCAAGAATCAGAAGTAGTGTTTCAAAGCACTTCTTCTATCCCAGCAGCCGAAGGATTATCTGTTGTGGCAACCTTTCCGAAAGATATTATTGCGGAATTGCATCCACAGGAAGTGATCTCTTTTTGGGATACCATTGGAGGAAAAATCACATTAGTAGCACTTCTCATTCTAGGTATACTCTGGTATATAGTGTATCCAATATACTTACCTCTTCGCTGGTACCTAAAAGGACGTGACCCCGATAGCCATTTTGGTAAGATACAGGCTGCCTTTGAATCTCCTAAAACTAAAGCAGGGCGTCATTTAACACCAGCCGAAACTGGTACGCTTATTGATGAACATGCCGGTCCACGAGAGATTTCTGCTCTTATAGTAGATTTAGCAAGACGTGGGTACCTGAAAATAAGAGAAAACAAGAAGAATGATTTTGATTTAGAAAAAGGAAAAGACTTTGAGCAAGATTCTTCTTTAAGAAATTTTGAAAAAACCATACTACGAGGTTTATTCTCAACTAAAAATAAAGTGCATCTTAAAACTGCCAAGCTCTATGATACGGTAAAAGATGTCCAAGATGAACTGTATAAGAGCGTTGTAAGAGAGGGATATTTCCCCGAGCATCCTCATAAAGTTCGTAGCTTTTATACTGGTATGGCTATTGCTGGTGCTATGACGTTTAATTTTTTATTACTTCTTATGGCCAGTATTTTTGGAAGACTTATGCCCAAAAAGACCATGGATGGAGTTCATGCTGCAAATCATGCACGTTCACTCAAAAATTTTCTTACTTCTCAAGAAAGACAACTCGAATTTCAGGCTAAAAATCAGATATTTTTTGAAAAGCTGCTTCCTTTTGCTGTTGCATTCGGAGTAGAAAAAGTATGGGCTAAGCGTTTTGCAGATATTGATATGAAACAGCCTGAATGGTTTGTCAGTTCTACACCAGTTCGAGTATTTAATGCACATACATTTACCAATAGTCTGAACTCATCATTTTCATCATTTAATTCTGCTGCAACTCCAACTACATCCAGCACTGGTTTTTCTTCTGGATCGGGTGGTGGAGGATTCTCTGGTGGCGGCGGAGGCGGTGGTGGAGGAGGAAGTTGGTAACAGTATCTTCTTTCGTTTGAAAGGCCTTCATGATACAATAGTGAGTACAAAATATGTCCTCGTAGCTCAGTTGGATAGAGCGTTGGTTTGCGGAACCAAAGGCCGGAAGTTCGAATCTTCTCGAGGACACCAGTTTCATTTGTAACTTCATTGTAAGAATTATATCCTATAGAATTGAATAAAGCCCTTCCTAATGCTATAATAAAGCTCTTTATTGTTTTATATAATAAAGATCATTTCTCTTGAACCTATTTGCATGGGTGAAAGGAGAAGTACTTTAATAATTAGATGATGTTAATTCATATGAAATATATACTGTTTTGCATAGCATATATAAGTATGAACGAGGGTAATTGTGTATAGTTTAGATTGTTCAAGATGGTGAGCATTTTCTTCCTTACGAAATAGAGATAAGGAGGAGAATGCTCATCGTCGACAGGCAGTCTAGACTTATTTTTGTAGCGCAAATAAGTTTGGAGACGGTATGTAGCAAAGTGGAAATCTTGATTCAATCAAGATGCGCTGATGGGTCTTTTGCACTGATGTAACGTATGTAACAAGGAGTCACGGAATGCAATGGAAATGGAAGTTTCTGAGGAATATCCTTTTATCGCTGCTCGTTGTAGCGGTAATAGTGACAGCCGGTATCCAAGTGCTTTTTGCAAACTCAAACCCAGGAGCATGGGCAACATGCGACTCAATTGGGTTTGAGTACACAGTATCAGATGGTGAAGAGCTATTGGCAACAGGCTACTTGAATGTTTTTGCCACTACGGGAAGCTATCTTATCGATGGCACGCCCGTTGAAGGCATGGTTGAAGTAGCGGTCATTGTCAATGGTCTTACGCCAGTAGGTGAGAGCAATGGACCCGTCGGGAATCCGATGGAAAAGTTCCAGTATATCGCTCCTGGCAGTTATGTGACCGGGCAACTCACCATGAGAGAGCTCGATGGAAATTTGGTAGGCGAGTGGTATGTCAATGCTTTGGGAATTGGCCCCTGTGGTCAAGATCCTAATGCGCCGCCACCACCTCCAGTATGTGATCCTAATGATGCTGTCTGGCAGAATTTGTCACATATTCAAGCAAGGATTACGTACAACGGCCAAGCAACCTGTCTAGTCGGATTAGGTGCTTATAACACCTTTGGTCATGCCGATTTGACAGTGGGTCCTCAAGAACTTTGGACAGGTCCGGTATCTACTACCGTCAGTCCAGAGAACCGTGTGGTCATCCTGACTCTGGGAAAGGACTATGATCCCAACTGCTATACGCAGATGGACGTAGTTCTTGCAGAACTTGGAACTCCTTTCACTGCGCCCAAGAATCAGTCGCAAGACAATCTTCTTTTCCCCAATCCGCTAACAGTAAGCAATCAAGGAGTACAGTTTAACCACTTGGTGCCTAATGTTTATGGGGACGGAGGAAGGTCCATTAGTTTTGGGAATCGCATTTGTGGAGAAGAGGAAACTCCAACCCCTACGGGGACGAGTACCTCTACACCTACCAGCAGCCCTACCCCAACCCAGACCCCGACTCCCACGAGTACGGGAACCGCTACCTTGACGGCTACCCCAACTGCAACCAATACGGGGAAGCCAACTCACACCCCATCGCCCACGGTTACTCCCACGAATACTGGGGAGCCAACGGCGACCGCCACGGTCACCCCGACCGCGACAAGCCCAACTCCCGAAAAAGGTACACTCAAGCTGTGTAAGCTTGCAGTGGAACCGAACTTCATGGGGCAAGGTGAGTTCTCATTCTGGGCAAGTGGTTGGAAGATGTATGCCCAGATTGAGGGTAAGGAAGTCGAAGGGGTAACTGATGGCAATGGTTGTGTCGCTTTCAAAGTAAATCCTGGAACTTACTCAGTTCGTGAAGAAGAACGTGAGTTCTGGGAGACAATCATTGGACCCTCGACAACCGTAACTGTTGGTGCTGGACAGGAAGTAATGGTTGTGTTCAAAAACTTGGAATTATCACGAGAAGGGGATAAGTTGTACTTCCCCTTCATTATTGTGATTATTCCACAGCCAGGACCGACCAATACCCCGACCCAAACACCACAACCTCAAGCCATCTGTCCGCTGATCCACCATCTGTCGGACGATCGTGGTGTTGATGGTCCAATCGGCCCAGGACAGCGTATGTCTACTGTATTCTGGGTCGAGAATACTGGCAATTGGAGTCATGGAGTATGGACTATCAATCAGATCCATGAAGAAGAAATAGAGGATATCTACAAGGAGAGCATTCGCTGTCAAGCTGACCGATGCTCTACTGGCGAAATCCGCCCTGAGGCTGGTGCTCAACTGCTTATCACAGTGCAGTTATATGGTGGTAGCAGTCCGGTTTCGACGAACTGTGGTAAGCTGGTCTACGTGGACCCGCCGGATGAGGAAACTCCTCCCGGTGCACAGGTCGCTGCTGCCGATAATCCTCTTTCTCTAGGGGAGGTTATTGACTTGATCAATGAAGCCTTTAGAGAAGAATGAACCTCGTAACATCATCTACGTTAGAAATCGTTCTCCTCCGGCACGACTGCCTCGTGCCGGGGGAGACACCTCACTTAAAATATCTTCTAATTTACACATACTTGTATAGCACTACTAATTCAAGGTATAATACCTAATCGTATTGGGCCTGTCGTTTAATGGTAGGACTGCGGTCTCCAAAACCGCCAATGGGAGTTCGATTCTCTCCGGGCCCGCACTTCAAAATTAATCAAAAATATAGCTCATTGATTACATGCAGGTGGTACATGATTGGCAGGATAATTGTGATAAGGCTTTAGCCATACAATAATATCATCAGTATTACCATTTTTAGCAATATCATCGAGAACACCATTGGGCCCAGCTGAGGCAATAGAATCAGATCTTCCCCTGCAGTGCGCATATTCTTTCTCATTTTCGTCAATCAAATAGGGGCTTCCCCAGGGGTCAGTATCGAATGATGCAATATCACCATTCAACGCAGATATCTTAGTACGGAAGGATTGCCAGTTAGTAATACAAGAGTGATTAGAAGGAAGTTTCCTTAGATCTCCTGCTGTTCTGCAAGGATATTCAGAACAAAAACTCCCTGTTATATCTATCAAAGCTTTATCACTGGTAATCCGTGCAATCATAATTGCATCTCTAATAGCTTCCAGATCTGCTTTAGCCTTGGCGATTTTACTATTATCTTGAGCTCTGTTATAGCTTGTTATACCAATGATAGAAAGTACTGCAAGAATAGATATAACGATAATAAGTTCGATAAGGGTAAAGCCTTTATTCATAATTTGATTATATAAGAAAATACCTATACTCACAAACTTGTGAAGATCCATTATTTTTACTACACTGATCATATGTCAATGAATAGTGCACCTCTTGAGAATTACTCTACAATGATCATATTTGCATATGCACCCACTGGATTAGGGCATTTACGTGTGACAGATGCACTTCACGACAGTATGCCTTTTAAATCAAAAACTGTAGTACTTGGTGCACAGGACAAACGAATTACCTATATTCATCGGATAATGAGTATCTCACAGGTAGGGCGTTTTATATTTGAGTGGTTTCAAAATGGCTTAGGAGAAGATGTATTTACTAATATATATCGATTTCTATTAAGAAGTAATACAGATACTGTATATAAACAGGTACTGACGTTGATAGATCAACAATATACACCACCAAAAAAGATTGTATGTGTCTGCACTCATTTTTCATTAGCCCATCAACTGGCTGAAATTAAACCCAAAATAGAGCAAGCAAGACCGGTAGAGTTTAGGGTAATAGTACAGGTTACAGATGATAGCCCTCAGGGAATTTGGTATATTGCCGGAGCTGATCTGATTACGGTCCCGAGCCATGAAACAAAAAAGTCTCTGCTTGCGTATGGTCGAGAGGCTGGGTTAAAACGAGCTTCATTTGAAGTATTGCCATATCCTTTAAGTCCACTTCTTACTGCGCCATTAACAGTTGGTCAGTTTCAAAGGAGATTAGCCCAATATAACCCAAATAGCACTGCTAAAATACACGTTTCTGTACCTGTTTCTGGAGCAGCAGTAGGACTAAAGTACACTGAGAATATTATTAGTGATTTACGCAGAAGATCAGACCGTTTTATATTCCATATTGTTTCAAAAGAAGCGCCTTATACAGACAGTTTCCTTGCAAAAATGAGAAGAAGGGATTATGTACGAGTCTATTCATCTCCATCAGATAGAGACGTAGTAAATGCATATGAACAGATGTATAGAGAGAATATAATTGGTTTTGAAATTACCAAACCAAGCGAACAGGCCTTTAAAACACTTATCTCCCCGAGACACGTAGGGGGTGCAATTATGTTGTTTACTCAGCCAGTTGGAAGACAGGAATATGATAACCTTATCTTTATGAGGAAGAATGGGCTTGTTCCTTTAGCAAAAGAAGATCAGGAATTGCAATTTGATTGTTTTAGAGGTTTACGATTGGTTGATTCTTATAAAGAAGCTTCAGATCACATTTTTTCACTTCTCGAAATGAATGTATTCCATGCAATGTCTTACTGTCAGAAACTTTCTCCAAAGGATGAAGAGCAGAAAGATGAAATTGGTTCAGATGGAGCAGAACGCTTCTGGAAATCTATTAAGCAATATCTTTAATTATCTCCGTTCCCTTTTGATTGTAAGTCATTCAATACAGAGTTTAATGGATCATTTGCTCCTGTATTAGACTGATCCGCTGGTGGTGTTGTACCCATTCCCATATTACTTTGGTCTGGAGTTACTGGTGTATTCATTGGATTAGCAGCTCCAGTATCTGTTGGGCTTGGAGCTTCTGTTGAAACTGGATTTGGAATTGGTCCACCTTGTGGTTGCATATCCATACTTGGGGCAACAGGCTCTTCAGCTGGTGCTGCTGGTTGTGACATATCCATAGTAGGAGCAGATGGCGCAGTTTGATCCATAGATGGCATACTTGGTACTGCGTTGGTATCAGAATTCATAGTATTAGTATTCATATCTGGTGTACTCGTAGGTTGTGTTGACATATCTAGATTTGGACTAGCTGGTGCCGGTTCTTCAACTGGTGCTGCTGGTTGTGACATATCCATAGTAGGAGCAGTTGGTGCAGTTTGATC
>CAZOSM010000002.1:332327-348543 GCA_964582715.1 uncultured Gammaproteobacteria bacterium | reverse complement strand
CTGGTGCTGCTGGTTGTGACATATCCATAGTAGGAGCAGTTGGTGCAGTTTGATCCATCGATGGTGCGGTGGTTTCTACAGCAGCCGCAGGAGTAGTATCCGTACCCATACTTGGTGTTGTCGCATCTGCTGGTGGTGTAGCATTAGACATTTCAGTTCCAGCTTGAGCTACCGCTGCAGTTGCGGCGCCTGCTACTGGGGCAGTTGTATTCATACCTGTATCTGTTCCTAAACCAAGTGCTGAATCAAACTCTGATTGAGTAAATCCTTTGAGAACAACTGTAGAACCATCATCTTTTTCAATTTTCGTCACTGGTGTTCCAGCGAAGTTATTAGAGACTTCAAGCATCTCTGTTAAATATTCACGGTTTGTTTCAAGATTTTTTTCTTCAAACTGAATATTTTTAGATTTTAGATACTCTTTTTCAGCTTGAGAGAATTTGCAGTCGTTTATGGTATAGACAGTTATTTTCATAGATAAATCCATTATGGATAACTAAAAAATATTTGTCAAGTTGAAACTCTAAAAAAAATATATTGCAACTCTTTTTAAGTATCTGTAATATGTAAATATGGCTAAAAAAAAGGCTAAAAAAACTTCTTTATTGCAATTTAATCTTCCACATTTACTTTACTTATTCATTTTGTTAACAATTCTACTAGGAGGTCTGTTTCTAAAATATGGTGATTCAGCTTTTGCAGCTGCCAGTTTTTATTTGAGGAGAGCAAATGTAGGAGAAGAGGTAAGAAGAGGAGGACCACTCTCATTTAATGTTCATGTCTTGGGTCAAAATGCCGGTGAGAGTTTAAGTACAGGTATAGAATTCGATAAAAGGAAATTACGCCTAGATTCAATTGAGTCGGGTGAGTTGGGAGAAGTCTCTTGGGAACGTATTGGAGATACGGGAGACAAAACTCGAATAGTAATTCGGAATTCACAGGTAAGTTCTGGAGACGATAATAAAATTTTTGCAAGAGTAAACTTTACTATAATCGATGAGACAGATGAAGTTGATCCACAAGGGCGAGGCTTTACGGAGCTCTGTACTATTTTTGAACCAGATGAGGAAACGCCAACCGCTACACCTGGTCAACCTGTCTCACCACAACCCACTTCTCCTCAAACTAACCCAACTACGGTACCCACAACTGGTGAAAATACACCTATTCCAACTCAAGTAAATGAGCCTACTCCGACACCAATAGCAAGTGGTGATTTAGATATGAGTAAATTATGTGTTCCTCTTGAGGTTCATGGATCGCCTGCTGATAAGATGGACTTTATTATGATCCCTATGAATTACTCAGATTACAGTCGTTTTGTAGAACAAGCACAGCTTGCGATTCAGCGAATGAATGAAACAAACCTTTCCGGATATAGAAACGAAGTATTAAATAAGATGAATTGGTATATGTTGAATACTAATCATGAACATATTCCAGCAGAGTTTAGAGGGCGGGCAATTACCCAAAATGAACAGCAGGCATTTATGAATGCAGTTCATGGTTTATGCCCTCATGATAGATATATTTATTTTGTTGATGAAGAATGGTTACGTACTCCAGATGGAGCAATTATAGGTGGGTCAGCTTACCTATATGAAGGTTTTCAATTTGCTGCTCGTTCTGTGTATGATCCTACTTCAAATGTATTTGCTCATGAATGGGGCCATGCGGCAGCAGGACTTATTGATGAATACGATGCAGGAAAATGGTTTGAAGGTGGGGATAGTACAACCGGCTTTAACTGCACGAGAGTACCAAACGAACCTAATCAAGATCCATGCCCATATGGAAATTGTAGCGGTGATGTGAATAGTGATACTTATAAAACAGCTTGTCCAGTATGGGATTGTAATAAAAGAGAATGTAACGACCTTCAAAGAAGCTTGTTTGCAAATGCAGGGTGTTACCAGAGATGTAGTTCTCAAAATGCATATAGAGCAGCTGCAATAAGTATTATGGATGCAGTTATACCAGAAGCAGGTGAAGATATAACCAGATTTAATGGGCCATCTTTATACAGTATTATCGAATATACATTTGGCAGATATAAATAATATGTTTAATCCACTAAAACTCCAATTACGAATAAAAATTATTGGTGCTATCATCATTGCTCTTCTCTTTAGTTTCATTTTTATAAAGCCTAAAGAAAATGATATCCCTGTTCAACCTATCTCTTATACCATGCAGTTACATCAAAACTCAGATAATGCAGTTACTGTAAAAGATTTATCAATTCAAAATAGTTATTCTCCTGATTACCAGACTGATTTAATAGATAACTATTATCTAATCCAGATCAAAGATAAGGATAAGGTATTATTTACCGGTAAAACTGTAAAAAGAAAAAGGCTAGTAGAGGAATGGTTATACGATAATCCGCGCAATGAAATTAGGGAAGAACATTTAAATGATTTTATACTGTCTTTGCCATATTTTAAGAATGCAACAAGTATTACCCTTACAGATGATGCTGGCCAGGAAGCATTATATATAGACCTAACAACACAAAATCTTTCTATGCCCAACATACAAAATAGTTGTGGAGATGGTATCTGTACAGACAATGAAAATCTACTTATGTGTTATACGGACTGCAAATATCTGTTGCCTAAATGGTTACCAAAATAATGTTATTGCAACAGTTTTTTCCAATCAGCAACAAATTTTTCTAATCCTTCATCCAGAAGTGAACCTTCTTCTTTTTTAACCTCATAAGCAGTAAAATCTTCCTTAAGAGGTAAGTCCTTATAGATAATTGATTTCAATCCTTTTGAAGGAACACGATAGTGTTCATCTGGAATCCATTTTTCTTCCTGTACCCATTCACGAAGAATTGCCATTGGAACAGTAAGTATATCTGCTCCCATATAAATGGAAGAGTAAAAATGATCTAAATTACGAATAGATGCAGCAAGTATTGAGACATGTGTCTTGGTATGGCTGGTATCAATTTTAGACTTACCCATTTCCGAGAATTTTTTATACATTTTATAAATATTTTTAATAAGATCCATACCATCATAACCACGATCATCCCATCGACCAATAAAAGGGGAAATAAATGCTGGTTGCTCCGTAGGTAAGGTTGCTGCAAAAACAGCAGCAGCTTGCTCTTGAGTAAAGACAAGAGTCATATTAACTCGACCACCTTTTTTCACAAACTCATTGGCAGCTTTTATTCCTTCTGGAGTGGTCGGAAACTTAATATAAATATTGCGTCCCCAGGTTGCCATATCTCCTGCTTGAGTGAGCATATCAGCAGCTTTTGTATTCCAATCGGCATAAGTTTCTACAGAGATAGGGCCTGCAATTTCTTTCTCAAGTTCGTGAATAATGTTTTTATAATAATCAAGGAGTTCTTTTTCTGTTAATTTTTTACCTCCTTCAACATACTTTTGAATTTCCGGATTTTTTACAACTAAGCTTGGATTAGTTGTTTGACCATCAATATTGCCGATAAGTCCTTTGGCTCGTTTGGTTTCTTCTGGATCGCCAGAATCTAGAAAGATTTTTGGTAGTTTAATTGACATGCCCTAATTATAGAAAAACGGAAAGTTAAATCAATAGGAATTTAGTAAGAACAACCTACATTTATTAATCAAATGCAGCAATACTGTATAATATTGAGATGCAGAAGTTTATTCTTCTTGTGGGAGCCCTGCTTTTTATTGGATTTATCTTTTCATACAGTTTTAGAAGAGAGACAGAAGCACACCCGGCAGAAGCAGTACAACAACAGGAAACAGCTCAGTATGCTACGCCAACCCCAGTAGATAAAGCTGTTCCAGCTGAAGACGTAGAGGAGTCTGTATTTGTGCCATATTGGAGTATGTCAAACTTGGCAGCACTGAATACATATGAAACTGCTATCTATTTTGGTATCTCAGTAACTAAAGATGGCGTAAATACTTCGGATCAAGGTTATGCCCAACTCTCTAATTTTATTTCTCACACTTCAACCAATCAGAAGTTACTTACTGTTCGCATGCTAGATACTGATACAAATTTAGCAATTCTAGAAGATGCAAAAGCTAAAGAGCAAGTTATTGAAGATGTCGTTTCTACTGCAAAAGAATATGGGTTTGATGGTATCGTTCTTGATCTTGAATTATCTGTAATACCATTTACGGATGTTACGGAAAGTATTAGCCTGTTTACTAAGCAATTATCTTCAGCTTTGGAAGAAAATAACCTTGTCTTTCAGGTAGCTCTTTATGGAGATACCTATTATCGAAGTCGACCATATGATGTTAAAAAAATTGCAAAAGAAGCAGATAAGGTGCTAATTATGGCTTATGACTTTCATAAATCACGAGGAGAGCCAGGACCAAATTTTCCTTTGAAAGGGCGCAAGACATATGGATACGATTTTCAGCAGATGATCCGTGATTTTACAACAGATGTCGAACCTGCAAAGATATCGGTGATCTTTGGAAAGTTTGGGTACGATTGGACACTAGGGAAAGAAGGAATGCCGCTCACAGGAGCAACTGCATTCAGCTTGGCAGATGCGCAAGGAGGCTTTGTACCAACATGTAATTATGCTTCCTGTAAAGTGTCTCGAGATACAGAAGCAAAAGAAATGAAAATAACGTATAAAGATGCAGAAGGATATAATCATACCGCCTGGTTTGAAGATGAACAATCTATAGAGGCAAAAACCCAATACCTAAAAGAACAGGGAATAGGAGACGTGAGTTATTGGGTATGGGGGTATTGGTAATATTATGCATCTAATGCTTTCTTTTTTTTCTTAGTTGTTTTCCGTTTTTTACTAATTGGTGTTCCTTTATAGTATCGTTCCCAAGCTCCCATTTCTTTAAGTTTCCACATAAAAAGAGCACCTTTACTTCTGGCATTTGAATCTACCACAAAGCGTAATGCTTCTTCTAAAATGGGTCGTGGAATTACTTTAGCCAAACGAATAAATAGACTTTTCCTTCTTTCTTCCTGAAGCTTTTCTGCCAAGTAACAGCCATAAGCCTGGAATTCTCGGGATATATATTTATCTTCTAATGGGTCGAATTTATTTAAGATGTCTGAAATTGATTTCATGTTAAAACAACGGCAATAAATGTTTTTCAACAATAGATTTTAAGTCATAAGTAGTCCTTATTTTATAATTCTGCTTGGTAACTATATCATTTTCCAGAAATGAGATAACCGTCTCTGCAACTTCTTGAGGAGACTGTTTTTCATAATCAAAAGCAAATGGAGAATTTCCTTGGACTTCGGTAAAGACATCTAAATTTGAAGAGAAAATTGGTGTTCTGCTCAGTGAGGCTTCTAGAAGTGGTAAACCAAAGTTCTCACTTTTAGAAAAATAGAATACTGCATCGGAAATCGTGTATAAGTCATGAATTTCTTTATCATGCAAATAGCGATTATAGATGTATGAAAAGTATAGTGTGTTTTTATCTAGTTGTTTTTGTTTGATAAGGTCTTTTATTTTGTCAAAATAGCTAGATGTATCTTTATGCTTAGAAGTTTGACCAGTAATGATATAGCAAAGGTTAGGATATTTCCTTTTAAGTTCTCCAAGAATTTCTACAGCATATTCGAGATTTTTCCGTTCCACTATGTTAACAGGGGAGAGGATAATAGGGAATTTATTCATGAGATCATATGTGGTAATAAATTCTCGAATAATCGGATCTATCTCAAGAAATCTGAATGTATTTATACCATTTGGAATAGTTATTATTTTATCAAGTGGTACACCAAGAACCTGTGTAAGTAGCTTGGCAAATGTTTGAGAAATAGTGACATAGGTGGCATGAGGAATAGGGGTTGTCAGTAGTTTTTTTTCAAGATCAATAACTTTTTCTGGGTAATTAAGTTTTTCTTCCAGAATATAATTATGATCATGTGTATAAGCAATAATTTTTTTGGTAGGATTCTTTTGGGAAAATCTGGTGAATGCTTCTATAAAAGGTAAATTTCTTTTGACAGTAATCATATTATGGACTATCACAACTTCCATTTCTTGCAAATATTCGTTCAGTAGTGATTCTATTTTGTTTACTAATTCATGATACGCAGCAGGTATTTCATTATGATCAAGTACGTTTTGCAATTCTGCATCAAAATTTTTTAATGACTGCAGTTCAGGCAGTTCTATAACCTTAATATTGCTCGAATGAGTTTTTCCTGAACCTGCAAGAACGGTTACTTGGTATCCCATTTGAGTTAGAACTTCAGCATGTTCTTTCATCAGAACCTCCACACCACCAATAACAGGGGGATAGGCATAGTGAATGAGTGCAATTTTTTTCATACTGTGAGTACCATTATCTTAATGGAGGAGAGAAGTTATTTCAAGAAATGAAGATGTTATTTGAGTTTGTTAATGGGGTAAGACCACGCACGTGTATCTGCAAATCGTTCGTAAATGCGAATAAAACTCTCGCCAATCATATCCCAGGAAAATTTATTGACTGCTATTTCTCGAGCTTTTTGTCCCATTTTGTGTCTCATCTCATCATCATCTAACAGTTTATTTACTTTTTCAGCAAGTTCATTTACACGACGGGGCTTAATAAATAGGCCATTTTTCCCTTCCTTCACAGCAAGTGGAATACCACCTTTTTTAGTAACAACAACAGGCGTTTCGCATGCCATTGCTTCAAGAATTACCAAACCAAGTGGTTCATCCCAAATGGAAGGTGCGATAAAGACGTCAGCACGCGTATAAAGCTGAATAAGTCTGTCTGTTTGATCTCCTACATGACCTAAAAAACGAACATTTGTTATTTTTCTTTCTTTTACAACTTGTTCTAAATCTTTGCGCTCTGGACCATTGCCAACAATAAGTATCTCTCCGTGTATTTTAGGAGCTGCTTTGACTAAATATTGGACACCTTTATACTTCGTAAGTTTACCTGCAAATACCACCACTTTTTTACCTTTTAAATCAAGCTCTTCATCTATATCTTTAGTTGGTACCCGGTGAAAGCGGTCGGTATCAACACCGCCAGGGATAACCTGCATGTTTCTTCTAAATTCAGAACCAAATGCCTTTGCAGACCACTCTTTAGTGTAAGTGGAATTTGGAATAATTTTTCTTGCTTTTCTCAATGCATCCATCGTGAGCGCATTATATCTTTGATCTTTTTGAGCGGTAGGTAACTCTGAACCATGAATGGTGACTACATATGGAATCTGATATGTTGACTTAATAAATCTGGCTGCCCAAGAAAGAGGGAAACCATGATGAACATGAATAATATCAGGCTTAAAATCTTCAACAGCAGCAACAGATGATTCCATAAATGCCTGATGGATACGGAGAATATCTTTGTGAGAAATTTCAGTAAATAATTTACAGTTTGGCCATTCAGGGTGCCCAGTAAATGCTACTTTAAATGGCATTTTAAGGGGATAGAGCTTTACACCGTTTACTGGTCTTGTATCAGGAGTGACAACGGCTACTGTGTGTTTTTTGTTTACTGTTTTTGCCAGGTAACGTGCATAGGTGCCTGATCCAGAGCCGTAAAATGGGAAAACGAGCAAATACAAGATGCGTAATTTTCTTTTTGCCATAAAGATAATTATACCATAAAAAGGGTTTTGCTTGAAGGAAAGGGCTTCATGACAATGTCAGACACTTAGGTAGAGAGTCAATTATGAGAAATACGAATTGACAATATGTTCACAGGTTTTAGTAAAGGTTAACATTTCATTTTCTGTAAAGTTTGAAAGTACATATGTTTCACCAGAAATAGGAGCTTCTCGGTTATCTACGCCAAGACGTATACGCCAAAATTCTTTTGTCTTCCAAACCTCTTCAATAGATCGTATGCCATTATGCAGTTTAGGACCTTTACCTAAGCTTATTTTAAACTCACCTAAAGGAAAATCTAAATCATCATGTGCGATATATACATCTGCGGGTGGGACAGAGTATTTGATTGCAAGTTTAGTTACTGCTTCACCAGAACGGTTCATAAAGGTTTGTGGCTTAACAATAAGGTATTCAAGCTTATCATTCGTAACGAGTGAGGTTTCTGCATTTACATACTTATCAAACTTCCATGCTTTGACCACCTCTCTTTTTTCATACAGATAATCGACAAACATAAAACCAGCATTATGTCTTGTGTGTATGTATTTTTCTCCTGGATTACCAAGGCCAACTATTAGTTTCATAGGGTAATTATAAATCATGTTCTCTTGAGTTTTACCGTTTAAATATTTTATAGTGTAGTATGGCTAAATATGTTCCAGATATTATGTCCCGTCGGTGGGTGATTATTGCTGAGAACCGTACCAACAGACCAAAACCTAGTGAAGATTCGTATTTCTGTACGATCTGTCCTTTTTGTGAAGGGAATGAGCTGCTTTCACCTAATGAAACCTTTAGAATAGGAGCAGGAGAACCTGATACAAAAGGCTGGGAGGTGCGAGTAGTTCCCAATAAATTTCCAATAACCGATTTACATGAAGTTATTGTGCATTCCCCGCATGAAGAAAAAGATCTACATGAATTATCTCTTACGCATTTAGAAAAGCTTTTTCAAGCATATAGACAACGTTTTAACTTTTATAAAGATAAAGGGCAGGTTCTTATCTTTTGTAATAAAGGACAGCATGCGGGAGCTTCTATAAGACATCCTCATTCACAGCTGGTGGTGATCCCATCACAGATTAATTTGGACACTCTACAACGCGAGCCATTGAATAACATTGTCCGTGAGAATAAGTTCTTCAATATTTATTGTCCCGACTTTTCCCAGTGGCCATATGAGGTTTGGCTGTCACCAAAAGAAGAAGAAACAATGTTTGGAGATATAACAGATGAGCAGATAACAGACCTGGCAGAAATTTTTCAGAAGATTCTCATTCAGCTTGAAGAATTACATAAAACAAAAAGTAAGACAGGCGAGGAGTTTAGTTATAACTTTTTTATCCATCCAAAAGAGAATTGGTATATACGTATTATTCCGCGTTTTGTGTATAGAGCAGGCTTCGAGTTGGGTACAGGACTCTCTGTAAATGTTGTGGATCCCAAAGAAGCAGCACAAGCGCTTAGAGGTAGAAAAGCGGAGATAGAACGATTGATTAATAAATTAGATGAGTTAAGAGGGGAGTAATTATTGACCTATTTCATTTAGCGCATTGAATAAGAAAAGTAATGTCATAAGAGCTATACCACCTCCACCATACATAAGTGCCTCACCTGCTTTTTTACCGAGTCCCTTTAAGATAGTTTGTTTGGTTTGTTCATCAAGCTGATCGAACTTATTTTGTACGAGTTCTCCCAAGCCGCCCGCAAAGTCTCCATTGGCCATTTTTTCATTTACGCTTTTTGCTACCTCTGGAGATACATCTGCAGACTGAATAAGTTCCATAGCTTTTGTGAGTAACTCGGGTTGATCAAAGAAAGTCAGGGATTCCTGTAATCTTTTTTGTCTGTTACTCGCTTCTTCGAGAGTATTTTTTTGTTGATTAATCTGTTCCTGAATAGCTAGCTTTTGGTCAGCTGGAGCTGCAGCGAGTGCAGTTTCTAGTTGCTTAATATTCTGCTTAGTCTGTTCGATACTTAGTACTTCTTGAGCAATTTGAGCTTGAACTTCAGCTGGGCCAAGAGCACCAAGAACTGCTGCATAGCATTCAGGCGTTGCTAGAGTATGATCCTCGAGAGTAGCTAGAGCTTGATCTATGCGATCTCTTGTTTGAATTTGCTCTTCTGTAATGTTTTCTGAGGGAAGTGCATCTTTCCTTTGTGTCAGAAGTTGCTTTAATGGATCAGCTAAGAGCTTTCCTTGTGCTTCAGCTTCTGTTTTTACTGCATCTTCCAGATGTGGAGTTTGTACATTCTCAACTCCTTGTGATTGGAGTTGATTGTGTGCTTTAATAAGGGTTTTTTGAGAGTCAGAGATACCAGTATCAGCAAGAAGAGTTGGTTCAATGGCTATAGATTGAGCATCTTGTAAAAGCCGAGCAGGGATATGTTGATTTATGAGTGTTTCCTGACCCATACCACCTTCTGAACTCGGTTCTACCAGGTCGCATTCGATAAAAAGCTCACCATTTTTGCGATGGGCACCTCTTATAGTACTTACCTGGAATTTTTGTGCATTTTCTGCCTGAAAAGTATCCACATTATTGCCTTCTTTAAATAACACAAGTGGTTGACCAGTTAAACTATGTGGTGGGTCGATCCGACCTTCCTGCATGTTACCCAGTTGGTGGTAGGTGAGTAGCGCTGATTCAGGTGACCCCGATGGGTATTTAGCCTGTCTTTCATCTGTAGTCAGTCCTTCAACTTCTTTTGCAATTTCAGATGCTCTATTATCAAGAGCACTTTGTGCAAGTAGAGAAGTCTCCTGAAGGAGTATCTGATCTACTTGCGGTTGGACTATTTCTGGACCAGTTTGAACTTCGCTCATACGTATATATAGATGATACTTGAAATAAAATACTTATTCAAATAGTATTAAATCATGGCAGAAATTGTTGAAAATGGTGGAGGTACAAACTCCAATTCTACTCCTGTGGCTTCTGAACAAGGACTTACTTTTAATAGGCGTGACTTCTTATTAACCGGGGGAACAAATAAAGAAACTACCGCAACAGGCCATGAAGGAGAAGGATTTAAATCGGAGACTGTCGTTATTAAAGAAGATACAAGACAATCGTATAACAATTTCATGACGAATCACTTTGAGCGGATTGTACAGTTTAAAAAAGATGGAATCGTTGCCAATGATGAGCAAGGTAATCCAATCAAATATGAAGATTTGTTTGGTAAAAACGGTTTGCATTCACATGAAGCAGCAATTCTTGATCAGATTATTTCAGAAGATGGTACAAGAGTCGATCAGGCAAAGCTTGCTAACTTTCTTAAAACATCCCGCGGCATGATGATCACCACGCAGCTTATTGAAGACGTAAATGCTCAAAAGCTGTTTGCTTTAGCGCTCGAAGGGGTAAAAGAACCAAGAGGAGGTCGAAATACCGTATCAGAAGGGCTTTCGGTAAAACTGGGAATTGATCAAGGGAGGCTTAATAAGTTGGCAGACAGGATTCCTGGCATGAAAGGCGTACTGACCAATGTAGGTTTACTTGCTTCTTCAACTGGTGGATTTACTTCTTTAAGTGCGTTGGGTGCAATTCATTATTCGTACTTAAGTGGTGAACCGGTCTCGGTACAGAATGCAGCAGTTGTTGGTGGAGGAGTTGGTCTCTTGGGTGGATTACTTACTGGCGTTGGTATTCGAGCCGCAAAGTCTGCAATGAGAGATGGTGTAACGCTAGATCTTCAACGTAGCGTCGCAGGACTGGAGCAATTACAACGTAATCCTCAAGAGGCAGCATATATAAAAGCGCTGACTGGTATAGATGTACATGATTATAAAGTGGAAAATGGAACGCTTAGTGTGAAACCAGTGACCGAGCGGGTAGCTGAATCACAACGAAATCCTGATGATGTAAGAGAGGAAGTATTAGTGGGCATGTATGCTAGATCTCATTTTCTAGAGGATTTAGGGGTAGATATAAATAAACAAGATGCCTCACCAGAACAACGCTTCTTAAAAGGAAGAAAGAATGAGCATCCACGTATGAGTAGCGAAGAATTGGGAGTACATTGGCAAAGAATGATTGAAGATGAATTTAAGCCGAATCAAGGTGGAGTTCGCGATAAATTGGGTAGAAAGCCAGGTGATCCTTTTTTTGGTTCAGAAGATGGTGCTTTTTTTAAACAAGTGACAGTAAATAACGTAGTATCTTATCAGCCTGCAACTAATCAGGAAATTCAGGATTATCTTAAAAATATTAATAACCCAAATGCTCAACCACCTCTTGTACTCCAAAACAGAAGAGTTAAAATGAATACAACTACAGGACCTGTTGATTGGGATCCTAAAATTCATCCTCCTCTTAATACTCCAAATATTACGTTTTTTGTAGAATCTGGGGCAATTCGCGATCCCAATACTACGCCCACTATTGGAAATAATGATTTTACTTCAGCTACTTCTGCAGATATTTCTAGACTTACATACAATGTAGATAACCTCGATTCAGAAGGTAATACAAGGCGCTATATGGAAGCCCGCAAAAGAGTGATGTCTAAAATGGTGGATTCATTTGTACAAGATGAACAGGTAAGACAGGAAAAAAAGAAAGAAGAGGCAGATAACAAAGCATTTAGTCAAGAACTACAGGAAGCATCAAAATCAATAGATCAAAAACTGGAGACATTAACAGAAGATGGTCCAGCCGTGAAAGATCGAGAAGCAGAACTTGACGCAGAAAAAAAGAAGCTTGAAGAAAGGAAAAAAGAAGTAGATGATAAACTCGTCGCATTTAAAGGAAGCGGAGAGAGTCAGGAAAAACTTCAGGAGGTAATGGAAACTCTTACCGATGAATATAGTTTAGTAGTAGGGCAAAACCAAACGGTAGAAGCTGCAATTGATGCCAAAATTACTACCTTACTAGAAAATTTACAGGGAACCCAACAAAATCAAGCTAATTCACTTACATATCGTTTATCAGCATTAAGGACCACCTATTCTGATGAAACTGTAGCGGAAATAAATAGAATGTTTAATGCGCTGCCGCAGAATATGCAACGAAATACAAATGCTTTGAATGATATTGTTATTAATGCAAAAAAAGCTGTAGAAATAAAATATAGTACTCAAATTCAGGAACTTGAAGGTGAAATTAAATCTACTCAAGAGCAAATTAAGGGATTACGAGAAAATAAGCAAAAATATAGAGAAGCACAAAAAAATATTCAAAGCGCACTTCGAGAACAAGTACAACAAGCACAGGTAAATATTGATGCGATGCATCAGGAAGTTACTAAGTTAACTACAAATGGTATAACAGAAGTAGATTTAAATACACTTAGTATTGAAGAGTTGGTAAATAGAGCTGAAGGACTTGTTGACCAGGCGGGAATTAGAATATATCAAAATAGAGACCAAGCTTTGCAATCAGTGATTCAAGCAAAGTCAGAAGCTCAATTACGTCTTGTCGAAATCTCCAATGGTCTTTATACGGTTGATCAGGTTAAAGCCTATTCTGAGATAAGTGGAAAAGGTATGACAGATATAGATACAAAGACAGTTGATGAAATTCTTAATGAAGCTTATCAGAACTGGGGGTGGAATCCTACACAGGATCCAGCTATTGAACAGCAGGATAGAGCACATATTAATAACGCCATTCAATATGCTCTTCTTAAGAAAAATACACCGGAGATGAAAACAGGTAGGTATAAATCAGCACTTGAGTTAGAAAATAAGTATATTGAAACAAGACTTAAAACACTTGAAACGAAAAGACAGGAAGTTAAAACAGGTGTCAATAAAGAGGCCGAACGACTAAGAGCATACAAAGCGGCAATTCCAAATATACAGGGAATGTCAGATAGACAAGGAGATATTTTTGCAGAAGCGCGAGAAGAATACATGCAGAATTTAGATGTCTATACCTCAACTGTAATAGTACAACAGGGTGATACAAAATATACTCCGGCAGAGCAAGCAACTGGCTACCCTGAAGGCTATTTCAAGACATTAGATCTTATATTTAAATATCAGGCACTTCCCAATAGAGATGAAGTATTCAAACACTTAAAAGAGATACTTCCACCAGATAAGCTAGCTACTATGTTACAGCAGCATCTTATTGAGCAAGTAAGCCGGGGTCCTACAGGGCAAGGAAGTAACACACTAGAAAGAAAGTTACAATATATTAAGAATAAAAGAAATGATTTAAGTCCATCTCACTATCGCCGTGCATTTAAAGGTATTATTAACGATTTACGAGAAGAAGCTCTCGCATTTACACGTTTATGAAAATAACAACAATTGATATTATTCGATTTTTGCCATTACAAAAAGAAATGAAAGACAAGCTAAGTGCCAATTGGGAATCATATACTAACGATGTGAAATTTGAATTGGAGCAACTCCTTTGGGATGCATATGACTCTTTATATGATCTTACTTTGGAAGAGAACATAAGGCTTGAACTCCTTCGTGCAGAAAAGGAAGAAGTTAAGTTGGATGATGAGTTTTATAATCGTATGCGAGAAAAAACAGACAAGCAAATGCAGCAAGAACAACACACCCAAGTAGATTCCGAAGAATTATCAGTAATTCGATCTAAATTAGAAGCATTTATGGGGCCTTCTTAATACTAATAACCACTTTTTATGACTGAAACATCGTCTCCCAAAGCACAAACAGAAGCATACGTAGATACGCACGATGAACAAGATCTTTTCCCATTTAGGGAAGGTTCTACACCCTTACCTCCTGAGTTTTTAAAAGGGATGGGAGATCTTACGTCTTTGGAATCAAAGCCTTTGAATAATCCGAGTTTGAGTCCGGATATGGGTCAAATAGCAGCCCTGATGGAAGCAATAGAAGCTGAACATACGCAATCCACAAATGAAGAGATCATAAATGCTGTTCCTCAAATTCAACAAGAAGAGAAAAAGGGGATAGGTAAAATTTTGCAAGCAATCAAAACATTCTTTCAAAAGATTTTCTTCCAAAAATAATTTAAAGAACCTGAAGTAAGAACAGGGGATAAATTAGTCTCCTTGAGTTTGATTCTCACCAAGAAGCCTCAAAATGACTTCTTTTTTATATCTTCTGTCGCCACGTGAGTTAATTCGAATAGCGGGGAGCTTTCCTTTTTTACCCCATCGCTTGATAGTAAGGGGAGAAACTCGAAGTACTTCTGCTACTTCTCGTACAGTTAAAAGATCTGGTAAATCATCGAGTGATATAGAAGGTTTGCGTTTGGTTTTGTCTGACATAGTACGTTGAGGATTATACGATTGTAGAAAGAGATTGTCAAATAGAATTTGTGACCTTTCGTTGACTTTAATCTTGTATCACTTTATTATGAATTAAATACAATAAGATTATTATTACATGAGATCAAAAATAAATAATATTCTACATAATAGAAAGGGAGAAATAGGTACAATCGTTGTACTCATAGGTATGGCAGTTGTAGGACTTGGCATCTTGGTAGGAAGCCAGATCCGCAATCAGAATATTAATATTGCTCCGAGGGCGGCTGCAGCACCTGATCCATTATGGGGTAAGGCATTATCTTCTAATACTGTAGAAGCAAATACCAATGTCACTTTGTGGTCTGGTGGAGGGCCTAAAACAGGTTGGGAAAGTTTTTATGGCAATAGAGCCTATATTTGTAATGGAAAATGGTGTTGGACTTTAAATCGTGATACAAATCCACCAACCTGGGAAAATGAAGGAAAGCCCTTTGATATGTCTAAAGATGCAAATTATAGAAATCTTAAGTCAGCCCCAGGGTCTACTGTAAAGCCCTGGACAGGCAATGGCCCAACCGCAGCCTGGACATGGGTGCTCCCGTATAACGGACAGACAGTAAATGAAACAATGTTGTGTAATGGAAACTACTGTTGGAGATATATAAGATATCCAAATGGAGTTTCTGGAAGCGGTTGGCGTGATGGCGGAGCCCCAATAGATTTGTCAAAAATTGATAATGTAGTTTGGAGAGATTCACGCATTCAAAGTTTGTGGTCAGGGAATGGTTTAACAGTCGGATGGGTTGATCCGGTTCATAGTCAGGTAACTTTATGTAATGGGAGTAATTGTCGATCTCTAGATTACAAAAATTGGCAGTGGAGATATAATGGTGAGATGATCCGGCCTTTTCCATCAGGTGTAACCCAATTCACCTCTGGATGGACTTCTCCTGCGACTAATAATATTTCACTCTGTACTGCGAATAACTGTTATATATACAGTATCTCAAACGAAAGGTTTGAAACCCCTTCATTTCAGATTGCACCTCAGCCAACCAATACGCCTCAACCTACTGTACCGAGTATCGCATGTCGTGGTATTTCTCAAGTAGGGGCACCGAATAGAGTGACTGGAACAAGTTCAGAAATACTATGTACAGAAGATAGTAATGCCAATCGATATGAATTCCGGTACAACATTAATAATGGCTCTTATAGAATGCTGAACCCACATAGCCAGACTCTATATATGAGATCTGAACCTTTGCAATTCAGCCAGGCTGGAACATATACTGTTCAATGTCGGCCATGTAGAGGGAATAATTGTGCAGATTGGTCACCATCCTGTACTAAAACGTATGTAATTGCTGTCCCTACTAATACGCCGACACCAACTGCCACACCAACAAAAACACCAACAATGACGCCTAGACCTACTTC
>CAZOSM010000002.1:208424-332227 GCA_964582715.1 uncultured Gammaproteobacteria bacterium | reverse complement strand
CCAACTGCCACACCAACAAAAACACCAACAATGACGCCTAGACCTACTTCGACCGCAACACCTATTCTCACAAAAACACCAACACCAACTGCGGTACATATCCCAATTGCTACATCTACATCTGTTCCGACAGCAACCAAAACTCCTCTTCCTACTAACACGCAAGCACCTACTGCAACAACTATAGTGGACCAATGTCCCATGAGATCCCAAGGAGATGCAAACTGTGATGGGGTGGTCGATTATGTCGACTTTGTATGTTGGAGAGGAGAGCTGATTGGGAGTAAACCAGCAAATTGTGCGAGTGCAGATTTTACTGGACAAGAAGGCAAACCAGATGGAGTAGTAAACTCACTAGATTACAATATCTGGAGAAAAACTTTCCTTGATCCATTAAGTAACTAGTATTGAATCATCTTACGTTGACTTTCTTACTAAAACTATTTAACATGAGTTAAATAACAAAACTTTATGATTTCATGAAATATATCACTCCTTTTTTTAAAGATAAACGAGGTGAGATAGGTACCATTGCAGTACTTATTGGTATGGTAGTTGTGGGGCTTGGCATCTTGGTAGGAAGCCAACTTCGAAACCAAAATATAAATATCGCACCACGTGCCACTGCATCTGCTGATCCATTGTGGAAAAATATTAAGCCAGGAAAGGTTAATAATAAAGATATATATCCTTGGACCAATGGTGGTCCAACTTCTGGTTGGGAAAGTTTTATAGGTAATCAAGTTAATATCTGTAATGGAGAAGTCTGTTGGACATTAGATCGTTCTTCCAATCCTCCTACTATCTTAAATAATGGTTCTCCACGAATTCTGTCTCAAGATTCAAGCTTTAATACTACAAAAGCAGCACCAGATGGTACCACAATGTGGAGTCAGGGAGGTCCTACTGCAGCTTGGACTGTAATTGGACAGTCGAATGGACATACTATAAATGAGACAGCTGTTTGTAATAAAAATTATTGCTGGAGGTACTTACGTTACCCGAATGGAGTTGCAGGTAGCGGATGGCGAGATGGAGGAGCTCCAATTTATCTGCCCACAGCAAATGATGTCTGGAAAGATTCTCGTGTCGCTAGTTTATTCAATGGAGATAATTATATAACTGTGGCTTGGTCCGATCCGGTTAATAATAATTTAGCTGTATGTAGCAGAAGTAATTGTCGTTCTCTTAATTTTAAAAATTGGACATGGAACTTTAATGGGGAAAGAATAAGTCCATTCCCATCTGGAGTAAGTCAGTTCACCTCTGCGTGGACTTCACCCGCTACAAATGTAGTAAGCTTATGTACGGCTAATCTATGCCAGTTATTTGATATCGGTAGAGGAAGCTATACTGGACAGACATTACTTGATGCGCCGACTTCAGCTCCAACGGTACCTACAACCTCTTCCTTACGAATAGGGATTGTAGAGCGCGATTCTTCTTCAAACTATAATAAACCTACAGTAGCGGTGTATAAGTTAAATACTAATCAAAAAATAGGCGATTGTAGTGAATCATCAGAAAGCATACTGGGAAGAAATAGAGTCTTCATGTGTAATAACCTTGAACCTAGAACTGCATATACAGTTAAAGCAGTATATACTCCGAAGAATACCAATAATCCAACAATTACGGCTCAGCTGAATCCTTCCACAAGCGCTGCAGGAGTTACGATAGCAGTACACGACATCACTGTAACATTTGGATATAAAATTGCTATCTCACCAACAACGCCAATTCCAGGTGACACAGCAAAAGTCACTATATCTGGAACTAAAATGTTTACTCCTGTTGCTCAATTAACCGTGAGTGGAAGCGGTCCAAATAAGTTTTCTTTAACTGGAACTACAGAGTTAGAAGAAAGATCAACATCTTTTTCTGAAGAATATTCTGTATATGTTCCGGCAGCAGGGACATATACAGTCAGTGTTTCTGTAGCAGAAGGGTATAAAGCTCAGATACCAAGCACAAAATTAACATATAGTTCTTTTAAAATAACAATTCCACAACCTTGTATCCCAACTCTTTCAGGACCTGCTAATAATGCTACTGTATCCTCAAATCCAACATTTAGCTGGACTGGATGTAGTGGTAAGTATTGGATAGAGGTAAAAGATGGAAATACCATTGTCGCAACTGCTACTACAACTGGCACGAGTGCACAAATTAGTAATCCAAAGTGGGCAAATGGTAAAAGCTATACGTGGACAGTAAAAATATGTCCGAATAATGCTGATTGTGTAGGAGGGACTCCTTCTGCACCAAGAACTTTTAAGTATCAAACATCAGCCCCAAGTACCCCAACCAATACTGCCACTCCTAAACCTACAAATACAACAGTTGTAACGCAGTGTCCAATAAGATCAAACGGAGATGCAAATTGTGATAATATAATTAATTATATAGACTTTATATGTTGGAGAGGAGAACTCATTGGGAGTAAACCGGCAAACTGTAATAGTGCCGATTTTACTGGAGAGAAAGGAACACCAGATGGAGTTGTGAATTCATTAGATTATAATATTTGGAGAAAAACTTTCCTTGATCCATTAAACAAATAATATGGCAAAACCACTACTCATAAAAACAATGAAACGCATTATTTTAGGACTCATTGGAGTAGCAGTACTTGCAGGGATGTTTTGGTATATTAACACCTATATCTACGAATTTTATGCGAGTGAACCAACCATTAAAATAGATTTATCAGAGAAGGCAACAGTTAAAGTGGGGCAAGAATTTAATGTTCTTATTGGTTTTCCAAAGAATGTAGAATCTTTAGACTTAGTATTGAGATATGATACGGACAAATTGAGTTACCTTGACTCAGTTTCATCTATACCTGCTAATTATTTTAAAGCTCCTCAAAAAATTACTTCTGGTAGTAATACAGAATTAAGACTCATATTCTTGGCAAGCGACAAGGTAGCTCGATCAAATAATGTCACACTTAATTTAAAGTTCAAGGCTCTCAAAGCAGGAGATGCAAGTATCGCAGTAGATAAGAAAACTGTTATCGCAGGAGTAGATAATAATAATGCTGTTAACTATAAATCAGATTTATCGAAAGCTTCCAAGCCAGTTTCAATTGAAGGACCTGTACAGGGCGGAACACAAGAGTTAGTTGGTCATTGGAAAATGGATGATAATGTAACTGGAGATAATAAGAGGATAGAAGATTCCTCTGGTAGAAATAATCATGGTACTTCTAAAGCAAGTAATCCAGCTGCCGGTGGTGGGGCTACAAATGCGGGTGTTGATTGTACAATTGCAGGAAAATTAGGAGGTGCATGTAAGATGGATGGGATTGATGATCATATCGTAGTTCCTTCGGCAGATTCCCTTAATTTTAATCAGAATAATCCATTTACTATTGCCCTATGGGTGAGACCGACTACAACTAATCCGATGCTTTTTGTGAATAAACAACGAAATGCTACAAATGAGTTTACTTATTCAGTAGGTCAGAATAATCAGGCAAAATACTATTTTGATGTTTCTAAGCAAAATTCAACTTATTCAACTGTATTAAGCACAACCAATGTTGTTGCAAACCAGTGGACCCATCTAGCAGCAGTAAGTGATGGCTCAAAAACAATGTTGTATGTTAATGGAGCACTCCAAGGGAATTCAAAACCGATTGCATTTACTGGAGCTACTAAATCTGAAGCAACCTTATTTTTTGGTCACGGCTATAACAATACTTTAAGAACAAGTGGTGATTTGGATGATATTCGTATTTATAATTATGCCTTAACAGAAAAGCAAATAACCGATTTAGCAAATCAAGATAGCCAAAATTCTTCTATTCAAATTAATGCTATGAATGTTGAAGGTACACCCGTACCAGTAAGAGGAATGAGCTATACATATAACTGTGGTTCATATCCTAATTGTTTTTCAACTCCAGCTGAAAATGTTTCTTCCTATACTGTTGATGCAATTGGAACATGGGAAGGTGGAGGGGGGATTGTCCTCCATGAGAATCAAGTATTGTTAGGAGTGACTCCAAGTCCAGGTGGTGGATCTCAGAACACAAAAAATAATGAGGATGAGCCAAATAATACTTGGTTTAATGGTGTTACATGGCAGAATTATTGGTGGCCAGAGTATCCACAAACAGGTTCATATTCTCTAAACTTTATTGTGGGAACGTCAACTGTACCAGAACCAACCCCTACACCTCCATGGGAAAATACAAATTATGACACAACCACTGTATACGGTATTGTTCAGAGCACAGATGAAAGTGGATCACTTCTTGCTGGAGAATATTGGAGGAAAGATGACAGTATCTGTGCCAACGCTGACTACAATAATGCTCCTAATATGAGAATTAATACTCATGCTTTAGACCAGTGTGAAGGGTTTAATAATATTCCTTATTTCTTAACTGTAGTTCAAAACCCTGGAAATAACCTTGCGTACCAACTACAGAATCTACCAGAAGGTTATGAATGTGTAGGCTGGGAACACAGATTGAGAATCAAATCTGATGGAAAACCTTTTGAGGCTGGAAAGGGTAATGGATGTAATACAGGCCCACTGAATATAAATGTTAATAATGCTGAATCTTCATACAATAACTCACACTTTATTTTATTCAAGATAAGACAGATAGTTGAACCAACTCCTACTTCACCGCTTGAACAGTTTGAATCTGTTCTTAATATGAAAGTCCGTTTCCAAGGTATACAAACAGCTCCTCGAGAACAATACAGAAAACTCAATGCACGAGTTACATTAAAAGGTGGTGGCCAGGAAGTAAAAACAGAAACTATAGAATTTACAGCTCAAGAAGATGGTACCTGGAACGGAAGTATGGGAGTTGATGGGATTAATTCGACAACAAAATATGAAGTAATTATTAAAGGGTCAAAGCATTTGGCCAAAAAGATCTGTACAAATAGTCCTTCAGAACAACTTGGAGGGACTTATCGCTGTGATGAGCCTGCCATGAATCTCCAGGAGGGGAATAATGACCTAAACTTTACAGGGATTATTCTTTTGGGAGGGGATCTTCCTCAACAAGACGGACTTATTAATGCACTTGACTTTGCATTTATTCGTCAGAACTTGGGAAGTCAGGATCCACAGAACTTAATCCGTGGTGATCTCAACTTAGATGGTATTATCGATACCCAGGATCATACAATAATCAAGACAGCCTTAGACTTTAAATATGATGAAGAGTAATAATGACAAAAAGGTTTTTATTAGTTACACTGAAATATGGCACTAGATGACAATTCACAATATGGCCCAGTTGATTCTGTAAAGATGAATGATGTAGATGAACCTAATAAGCATCATAGCTACAGAATGATTATTATTACAGTAATTGTTATTCTTATAGCGATCGGTGGTTTTATTATTGCACAGAATGAAAATCTGCAGCAAACAATGAAGCGTACATTGTCTCTTGGGGGCGATGGAGGAGAGTCTATAACTGGGAGATCGGTACCTGATGTGACAGAATCTTCTATCGCAAGCCGTGATAGATCTTGGATGGAAATAGTGCCCGAAAAATCGACCTATACCACAAGTGAAACAGTTACATTGACAATTAATGGTTATACTGAAGGAAGAGATATAACCGGTTACGATGTATTACTTACACTAGATACAGATATATTTGAATTACAATCTGTTTCTACAGCAATTCCTGGATTTACTGTATTTCCGTTTGATAATGATGGATATATTGCTATTACCGCTATAAAAGATATCGGTGAAAATGAGCCAACTATTTTAGATGGTACAGAGATGTTAACCGTTGAGCTAAAGCCTAAGAAAAAGGGTACTGGTGTTATCTCAATAGCTTTAGAAAATGATAAAGAAAAAACACAGTTCGTAGATGTAAATGTAGAAGTTTTGGTACCACAGATTGGTTCCGCTCAAGTTGAAATTCAATAATGAAAAAAATTACAAGACAAATACTAGCTTTTGCAATTGCAGCAGTATTCTTTATGAATGCTGCTTCTATATATGCTGCCACTTTCTTATTTCAGCCAACTACAACAGAAGTTGCATCAGATAATACATTTGAAGTAGGTATTGATGTTGACGCAGGTACTGAACAGATTGCGGGAACAGATATTTATTTAGATTATGATACAAGCTATCTAGAATTCCAGACTGTGGCAGATGGAGAATATTTTCCACAAGTAGAAGATGTACCATCTGCAGGGAGAATTTATATTTCCGGGTTTGTGAATACGCAAGGTGATTATAAGACAGGGTCAGGCCGGATAGCTACCGTAACATTTAAAGCTCTTCAGGAGGGTACCACTACGCTTAGTATAGATTGTGATCCGGCACAAACAGATACTTCTAAAATCGTTCAAAACGATACGGCAGTAACTAATATTCTAGAGTGTGGTACTTTACAAACACATACTGTAACAATTACAGCTTCTGCAACTGGAGGTTCAACAACTACATCCGAAGTAACTGAACTTCCTCAAAGTGGAGTAGTAGAAGATATGATTTCATATGCTGTATGGGGAGGTGTTTTAGTAGGTACTGGTGCTCTTTTACGCATCCTTTTGCGTGTTATGTAATACATGGAATATGATAAGATGTAAGTATGGCTCCTGAGTATTCAACTATTGTGAAAAGTCCAAATAAACTTCGCATTCTTGCTATTATTACTGGCCTCTTTATCGGCCTCCCATTATGTACATATCTCTTTTTTTCTGCATCTAGCTTTTTTGCCAGTGCTTCAGATGAAATTCCCAGAGATGTTACCATAACTCATATAGATAAGTCTTCTGCTGCAATTTACTGGACCACAGATCGCGCAACATTATCTGTTGTGGAGTATGGACTTTCACCCAATGAATTAACCTTGTTTGCCCCAGAGCTTGAAGCAAAGCGAGAGCATGAGGTAGAGCTCACTTTGTTAACTCCTGGTACAACGTATTACTTCCAAATTAGAAATAGTGAAACTACATACGATAATGCAGGAGTACCTTGGACATTCACGACCAAAACATCAACAGGAGAAGAAGAGGCAGTAAAAGGTATTACTACCAGGCTAACTCCACTTCCTACCAAGTCACCAACGCCCACAGTTGTTAACTTAAGTACAAATAGCTGTAATGAAACTGACTGTGATAAGATTAAAGCAAAATTAGGTACAGGTTGTAGTGCAAAAGACTATGTACAGTGTATAGCTGGTAAAACCACCGTTAATCCGTCATTACCATTATCTTATCATTATGGTACTCCAATTCCATCACCCACACCAACTTCTATTCAGATTCAATCTAATCTTTGTAAAATGGATTACCTGCAAAGTTTGAGTAATTGTAATAAGTGGTCATGGGGAGACAGTATGGATGTCCAGGCCATAAACTGTAAAAAATCATTTTATAAATATGTACTTGAGTGTAAAAAGAATGATTTTAATACCTCAGGTGGCGAGATAGGTAAGTGGGCAGTGTATAGTATAGCTCAGACTACATACACTATCGATGAAGAGTTACTAGATGGCGTAGATAAAGTATATTGCCGTGTTCGGGCAGAAGACCAAAGTGGTAATGCAACTGAATGGAAATATAATGTTGAACCTCGTAAGTGTGAACTATAGTCTGTTTCCTTCATTCATGATATAATAGCTTCATGGTGCTCCCAATAGTAAAAATACCTAATAAAGTTTTAACAACCAAAACAAAACCCGTTAAAAAAATTGATGGGAAAATAAAGAAGTTAATCCAGGATATGGAAGAAACTCTGGTGGCACAGACCGACCCTGAAGGAGTAGGTTTAGCAGCAACCCAGGTGGGGTTAGGTATATCTCTCTTTATTATGAAGCCTTCTAAAACAGCACCTGCCCGGGCTTTTATAAATCCACAGATAAAAGAAGTCATCGCAGAAACACAAGGGAAAGCGGAAAAGAAAGATAAGTCATCTTTGGAAGGTTGCTTGTCTATAGATCGTATATGGTCTCCAATACGTAGACCACAAAAAGTACTGCTTGAATATCAAACTGTTGAGGGAACACACAAAGAAGAGTGGTTTAAAGGGTTTGATGCCGTAATCGTACAGCATGAAGTAGATCATTTGGAAGGAATCCTCTTTACTCAGAGAGCACTAGAACAGAACAAAAAAATCTTCAAAGAAACAGATGGTGAGCTTGAACCAATTGATATGCTCTAATTAGTTAGCAATAGCTTCAGAAGGGGTAGATACTACAGGTGGATGAGCAAGTTGAAGGAACGGCCTCTTGCCATCAGTTAAATCTTTCTTGATTCTCTTTAAGCACTTCATACAGAGCTTAACTCTGTTTTCCTCACCTTGTTCTATAACAATCACAGCCTGAAGATTAGGCTTAAATACACGTTGAGTCTTTTGAGCTCTTTTTTTCCATCGGCCTCCTGCCACACCTCTGTGGTGAGTATGAGAGCGACCGTATAAAGTTGTTTTACCGCAGTGATAACATTCCATGAGTCTATAAGTATATAAATAATAGATTCTTTTAATCTTTGAAGTTTTATGATACCATAGACCGAACCGTAAATCAATGATATATTTATTGAAAGGAAGCTACTTATGATTACATACTTATTCACGAATCCATTATTTTTTGTCCTGAGCCTCATTTCTATAGTCATTGCTATAGCAGTACATGAATTTTCTCATGCTAAAGCTGCTGATTATTTAGGCGATCCAACACCACAATTGCAAGGTAGGGTAACGCTCGATCCTCGTGCACATATAGATATGTATGGGTTACTTTTTTTGGTTTTATTTGGTTTTGGATGGGGAAAGCCAGTTCAGTTTGACCCATTCAACTTAAAAGATAAAAGACGTGATGCAGCCATTATCTCTATTGTGGGTCCAACATCAAACATAATTCTAGCTACAGTAGGTTCTATATTATTAAGATTGATCAATTTAATTGGATTAGAAAATATAACAACTATAGGATCGATTGTGCTTACTCCTTTTATAATGTTAAACCTCCTTCTTGCAGTGTTTAACTTACTGCCTATTCATCCTTTGGATGGATTTAAAATAGTTGAAGGGCTTTTAAATAAGGAACAAGCTCGCGAATGGCATAAGTTAGAAAGACTTGGGTTTATCTTCCTGATTTTACTTATTATTCCTTTAGGTGGAGAATCATTACTTAGCTCTATTTTAGGCCCCATATTGAGTTTTCTTTATAGTCTTTTTATTCCTGCCGAAACACTTTCGATAATGTCTTGAGAACTGAATGCTATAATATGCGTATACTATGAAACTTTCTCTCTGTATTGCGACATTTAACGAAGAATCATTTATAAAATATCCTCTTAACTCTTCAATAGATCTAGTCGATGAAGTAATCATTGTAGATGGTGGCTCGGAAGATGAAACTCTTGAAATTGCAAAGTCTTATGGCCCTAAAGTGAAAATAATTAAGACTGATAACCCAAGCATGTTTCATATTAATAAGCAAAAAGCTATTGAGGCAGCAAAAGGGGAATGGATTTTGCAATTAGATGCTGATGAAGCCCTGTCAAAAGAGTTAGCTGCAGAGATAAAAGAGATCATTTCGTCTGAAAATGCACAAGATGGATACTGGATTCCTCGCAAGAACTGGTTTTTATCGCGTTTTTTAACCAAAGGTGGTATTTACCCTGATTACACTATTCGGCTCTACAAAAACGGAAAAGCTCATTTTCCACTCAAGTCAGTTCATGAGAATGTAGAAATAAAGGGTGAAGTTGATTATATAAAGAGCGATTTATTGCATTACGCTGATCCCAATTTTGAACGTTATCTTGCTCGTTGGAATAGATATACTTCGCTTGACGTTGCAGATATGATCAAGAAGAAAGAGAAGCCAAATGCTTTTATATATTTTGTTGTGAAGCCTAAACTTGCCTTTTTTTCAATCTATTTTAGACATAGAGGGTTTCAGGATGGTTTTCCTGGGTTTGTGTGGGCACTTTTTTCTTCAATACGCTATTGGGTGATATATATTAAATGGTGGAATGAGACGCGGAGTTAAACACCTACCTTAAATTCTACAACATCGCCATCTTTCATCTCATAATCTCGACCAACGATCTGAACTTTACCAGCTTCACGACACTTAACCCAGCCACCAAGTTTTACAAAGTCATCGAAAGATGCGATATCTGCTTTAATAAAGTGTTTTTCAAAGTCTGTATGAATTGTTGCTGCAGCTTGTGGTGCAAGTGTGCCTTTTTTAATTGTCCAGGCCCGAACTTCTTTTTCTCCTGCAGTAAGAAAGGATATTAACCCTAGAGTAGAGTAGGCTTGTTGAATAAGTCTGTTCAAGCCAGTCTGGTCAAGGCCATATTCCTGCAAGTAGGCTTTCTGATCTTCTTCAGAAAGAGAAAGCACTTCGTTTTCTAGCTTTGCATTTAAGTAAATATAATCTGTATTCTTACCAGGAACCTGAGAAAGGATCTCTTGAATTTTTGTCTTAGTATTTTCGATATCTGCGAGCTGATCTTCTGATACATTAAATACAAAAATAACTGGCTTCATGGTGAGAAGTTGTAGATCACGTACTGATTCTTTTTCTTCATCTTCAAGCTCCACATTGCGTGCTGCTATACCGGTATTCATATGTTCTTTGAGCTTTTTAATGACTTCATATCTAAAGATGTCTTCTTTAGGTGCTTTACCTTTGGGCTCTTGCTGTTTATCTAATGTAGTCATATCAGCAAGGATCAGTTCAGTTTCGATAGTCTGCATATCAGAAAGTGGATCGACTTTATTTGCAACATGAATAACTCCAGGGTCTTCAAAAATACGAACCACATGAGCAATTGCTGCAACTTCACGGATATGAGATAAGAACTTGTTTCCTAAACCTTCACCGGTCGAGGCCCCTTTTACAAGACCTGCGATATCATAAAACTCAACTGCAGCCGGAATAATTTTTTCTGTATGCACAATCTCTGCAAGTTGAGCAAGTCTTTCATCAGGAACTTCTACAACACCAACATTAGGTTCAATTGTGGCAAAAGGGTAGTTGGCAGCATAAGCGACAGTCTTTTTTAAAAGAGCATTAAAGAGGGTGCTTTTGCCGACATTTGGAAGTCCGACGATCCCGATACTTAAGTTCATGACAGATATTATAGCAAGGCTGTAGAAAAGGTGGGGATTATTTCTTTCAATGTTTTAATAAATAGTTCAATTTCATATGGTATACTACAGACGTAATCCGTTCATACATCTATGTCAAATGAACGACAACCATGGACAACTCCACAACAGGTAATAAACGCATGTAGTCAGCCTATAGATCTTCGTATTCAAAAAGTTCGTGATTATGGATCTCCTAACAACTTTACAGAACAACCAGACAAACCATTTATTGAGTATGACATTGTATATGAAGATCAAATTTTTCCTGTAACTCCATTTATCATTGAAGAATGGATAACTAGCCCCGAAAGGAATGCCCAGGAAATTGACGAAGTGTTGGAAAGTTGGTTACAAGAAACTCAGCTTTCTTTAGAAGATCCAGAAAGTTCTCCCTATGCAAAAAAATATGGGATTGAAAGACAATTACCTGAACCAGTTTTGAGACTTCTTTCATATGTGGATATAGCTGGTGAATATGACCAATTAACTCATAGATACGAGTCTGCACAGGTACGATTAAGTGAACAGTTCCAACAAGAACAGGCAGAAATGAGAGCACGTCATAAAGAGGAATTGTCGGTAAAGATGAAAGGTGGACGGAGAAAGCAGCTACTACAACGTCAACAAGTTGAACTATCTACTGCACAGAAAACATTTAATTCTACAATTGGTCCATATGAAAGTAAAAAAAGAGAGGCAGAAGTAATTGGAGATCTTATAAAACGTAAATTTGTTACTGATTTTTTTTCACCACATCCAGATGAACAAGGGACTCTGTTGGTGCAGCAATTGCCTTCCATCATGGCTCAATTACAACAATCAACTACGTCTGAATCAAGTGCACCAGAATATACACAAGATCACTTTTTTGATGAAGTAACTTCATTTCTCCAAGCAACCAAAGATCAATTATTATTGCTATCTTATAACTATAAACCAGGAGATGAATTAAGTGGTAAGGTAGAAGATTTTGTCGTTTTACATGCACTCTATGATTGGATATTTAGTCCTGAAGTACACTTTGATGATCCGAAAGAACAAGATAAAGTAATGAACCTAGGAAAAGCAATGATTAGTTTCATGAAACGTGGTGCGATTGCTAAATCTTCAAGAATTAACAATGGAACGAGTACATACCCAATTTTGTCCTTAATGTATGATATGTACAATGGCATCGTTGCAAGAGGAGGAGTATCTTCGTATAGTGAATTTGCGAATTTTTTTAATGCAGAATTTGCTCATGTTTCTAATCTGCCTCAGACCTCAAAAGAAAGTAAGGCTTTACGAGATAACCATTTTGGTAGAGCAAAACGACTTATTGAGGACGGGTCTATTCCGGTTCCTCGCATTAGAACGAGACCAAGAAAAGAAGGACTGGAGGTATATGATGATGTAGTGGATTATTTGTTAAGTAAAGAATATCGATTATTTGATGGGTTTATTGCCTTAACTCCCGATATATATAGAAGTGCAGGTCTATTAGAAAATAGGAGAGTGTTAACTCAGATACGTAATCAAATGAAAGGGCATCGAGTGAGATTCAATGAAGAAGAGTATCAAAAGTATATGACATTCATGCAAAAAGATGCATATGACATCATAATTACTCATAATCTGTATAGGGATCAAGGTATAGATATTAATATCGGGCATAATATAGATCGTGAATTATCCTTGTCTGAACCCGAAGATTCACTTGTAAGAGAATATAAAACTGATTTGAAACATAAGCTCGATGATGTAGCACGGACTGGTAAAAAGATTCAAGGAGATCGAGGTAAAACGCAATATCAAATGCAAGAGGAACTTCAACGATACTATTTACAGAAGTTTTTTCTGGGTGATTTTCTAGGTGCAGATAAGGAGTTAATAGAAAGAATAGAAAAGGAAAATAAGTTTTTATGGGATGGCGTTCTGGATCGACAAATGTGGTTTGTTTCACCTCGAGGAGATAAATTTGAAGCAAAGCGTGATGGAGGCCTTCAACAAAGAGGAATTTCATATTTAAAATATAACTTTGATAAAGAATATCCTCGAGAACATAATGTAGAAGTACAATTAGAAGGAATAGATAATCCTTTGCATTTTTGGCTTACTGCAAATAGAAGATTACTTGATTCAGAAAGAAGACTTATAAGTGTAGATTCTTTAGTACAACAAGGTTTTATGAACACACTTCTTACCAGATTATTCTTTATAACATCAGGCATGCTGGGCGAGGAGCAAAGTGAATTTCCTGTAAAAGGTATTGATTCACTAGATTTAATATATAGGAGAGCGCATTATAGAACGTTAACTTCTACCGAACTTCGAACGATTACTATGCAGTCTCCTGGAGCTATAAGGCATGCTCAAGAAATATGGGATGAATATCGAATTAATTTAGACCAGGAGGAAAAAAGAAGATGGGATTTGGGCACATTACCTCGTGATAAAAGACTTACATTTGTTAGGTCAACTGAGCCAGAAATTAAATCTCGTGATATTATTCCAAATACAATTCTTTTCGATCCTAGTAAAATTACTATACCTATTTATGAATGGGAAAGGGTCTCACAAGAAAGGCGAACTTAAAAGAACAAGGCACCTTCTTACAAGCTTTTTATCTGTACAGACTAATATAGCAATATGAAGAAGTTCTTCTTTACTGCAATTATCGTGATCATTCTTTTAGGGTTTACATTCTTATTCAGACAAACAAAATCACCTACCACTCAACAAATTCCAACACCTACATCAGAATATAAAGGAACGCCTATTTTACCTAATACTGAATCTGCTCATTTATACTTTATTGCTTTAGAAGATAATGGCCAACAGGGAGAGATGATAGGTTGCAATGACTCAGTTGTGCCTGTATTGGTTGAGATCCCTGGAGAAGAAGATCAGATTCAAGCTGCCTTGGAAAGACTTCTGTCCATAAAAAACAAAACATATCCTGGTACAGATTTATATAATAGTTTATCCCAATCGACTTTAACTCTAGATAGCGTAACTGTTACAGATACAGTAGCAGATGTCCGGTTGAGTGGAGAAGTAGTTGCAGGTGGAGTTTGTGATAATCCACGTATAGAAGCACAATTGAGACAAACTATTCTTCAGTTTCAGAATGTTTCTGAAGTACAGATATATGTAAATGATGAACCTCTTTCTGAAGTTCTAAGTCTTCAGTAACAAATCCTTATTACATCTTTACATGTTTCTTGATGAGCTTTCATGATATATCGATATCCTCTCTATATGGAAAATCAATATTATTATCGCAACGGACAAAAAGTAAGAATACCAGTATTAGATAGGGCAAAAGGTCTTATTATTGAAATAATCGAAGATGAATAATGAATGAGGTATACTATTGTCATGAAAAAGTCAGAACAGGCCTTAACTCATCTCCAGGAAAAAGGATATAAAAGAACCAAAAATAGAGAAGCAATTCTTGAGATAGTGTATTCTGTAGAAAAACCTATTTCTGCAAATGATATATTAGAGAAGCTTGCTCAAAAAGGACTTACTCCCAATAAAACAACAGTCTACCGAAAGCTTGATATGCTTAAAGCTGAAGGTTTGGTACACGAAGTAATGATTAACTCAACCACAACCTTTTATGAAAGATCTGATATGAACCATCATCATCATATTATATGTCTTAACTGTAAAAAGGTGATTGATTTTCATCCATCAGCAGATGTAGAGCAAACTGTCATGGATTTACAAGAATCTATCGCAAAGAAAGAGAAATGTAACATTGTAAGGCACTCACTTGAATTTTTTGGATACTGTCAAAAGTGTAGCACCAGTGTGTAAGATTTTCCTTGTATTTTAATGCCTTCTTGACTATCATCTTGAGTATGTTGAACGTAATGATTATTGAAGATGACCTCACAGAACTCGCTTTGTATCAAAAAAAGTTAGAAGAAGCTGGCTACACAGTCTCTACAGAGTATGATGGACAGAAAGCAGTCGAGCGAATATTAAAAGAAAAGCCGAACATCCTTCTTATTAATCTTGGGTTACCTCATGTGAGTGGCACAGAGATTATGCGTCAAGTTCGTAATAATATGTGGGGAATGACCGTCCCGATTATAGTACTTACCCAACATGATTGCAGCGATGAAACACTCAATGAAATTCTTGAATTAAATCCTTCATATTACGTAGTTAAATCTAAGACATCTCCTGATCAGGTAGTAGAAAAGGTCAAGAAGATTAATGCAAATTAAAGTAGAAGTACCGTTGCAAGACCTAAAAAGGCAAAGAAACCAATAACGTCGGTAACAGTTGTAACAAATACTGAGCTTGCCACAGCAGGATCAATTTTGAGTGATTTTAGAATAAATGGAATCAAAGCTCCCGATAATCCTGCAAAAAATAAGTTTATAATCATTGCTACTCCAAGAACTACTCCCAGCATTACAGGGGCGTTAAAAATAAAAGCTGCTGTCGCAGATATAGCTCCAACAATAATACCATTACTTAATCCGGCAAAAGCTTCTTTCATAATAATCTTCCGAGCCTCGGACCAGGGGATCTCATCAACCGCAAGCCCACGAACAACAACTGCCATTGACTGTGTTGCGGCATTACCTCCTTCACCAGCAACAATCGGCATATATACAGCAAGTAGTGCCATCTGAGAAATCGTATCTTCAAATAAACCAACCACACTTGCAGCAATGAATGCAGTAGCTAAATTAGTAATCAGCCATTTATATCTCCTGCTTACTTTAGTAAAGATGTTGTCCTGTGGAGTTTCTTCAAGTTCTACGCCTGCAAATCCATAGATATCTTCTGTAGCTTCTGCTTGTGCAATTTTGAGAAGATCACGGATATGAATAATACCAATTACTTGTTCATTATCATCTATAACACCTACCGCTTCTGCTCGTAAGCTTTGTAGGTTACTTAATATTTTTTCCTGATCTTCGGAATGCTTGATGACGGGAAGCTTCTGAGTCATGTCTTTAACTGGTGTGTTTCTACTACTAAACATTAAGTTTTTATGGGGGATGAAACCGAGCACTTGACCTTTCTCGGTGGTGAGGATAATAAAAGGCACTTTACCTTCTCGATCTATATGTGATTGTACTTTTTCTGCAATATCTTTAAATGTATAGGTATCTTTTACAATAATATAATCAAGATCCATAATGCCACCTGCCGTTTCTTTTCCAAATTTGAGAAGCCTCTCGACTTTCTTACGTTTAGTCTCTTTTAACCTCTCCAAGATAGTAATACGCTTTTCTGCAGGGAGAAATTGAAGAATATCTGTTGCATCATCGTCATCATTAAAGTGGAGAAAACGAGCAATAGCATACATCGATGTTTTAGGTAAAATATCACGCCTTAGATTGTTATGTACGCGTAGTATTACCTCTGCTTGTATCTCTGGAGGGAGATCAGCAAAAATCCTTCGAGGGTTACGATCTAAATGATTTATAACATCGGAAATGATATGGAAGTCATACTTTAAGAGAAGACGCTTAATCTCGGGATATCTATACTGCTTAATAAGTTTATTAACCTTTCTAATAAGTGGTCGATTCATATAAGTATGTATATTTATTATAGAGTTGTATTTTTTTCCTGTCGAGAGAAAAATAGAAAAGAGTTGGTAGTTGACATCTTCTGTAAATTCGATTACAGTAAAATTACTATGAAAAGAATTTACGCATCAAGCATTATTGCTTTATTAACCTTAGCTTTTGTTTTCTCAGTACAAGCACAAAATACATTAGAACTTAATGAAAGTACAACTAACTCAACTCCATCACAAAGACGTGAAACCGTTACTCAACAAGTTGAAGAAACCAATACTAATGTCATCGAGAGAAGAGAGAATTTGAGGCAGGAAATGCAGCAGAGAAGGGAAGATTTTGCCGATCGTGTTGCAGAGATCAAAGATACTCGCCGTCAGGCACTAGTGGAAAGAATTGACGAAAAAGTAAATGATTTAAATGAAAGACATTCAGAAAAACTTGAAGATGCGTTAACCCGTATGCAAACTGTTTTGGATTCTATTGAAACTAAAGCAGCCTCAATTGAAGCAGATGGAGGAGATACTACTGATTTAGAAGCAGATATTGCGGCAGCTCAAGAAACTATTGACTCTGCAACTGCCTCAGTTGAAGCACAGATGGAACATGTATATGCTATGGACTTGTCCGATGATGAAGGTATTAAATCTTCTGCACAAGAAGTGTTTGAACTCTTTAGAGAAGATATTCAATCAACTCACAATAGTGTAAAAGATGCACATATGGCAGTAATTACTGCAGCACGTTCGCTCGCTCAAGCATCCAGCACTGTCCAGGCAGATGAAACCGAGATTGAAGAAGAATCTACTACAGAAGAAACCCTTGAAGAGTCAAGTGCAGTAGAGATAGAAGAAGAAGGAATTTAATTGATATTATAATTTTTTACATCATTCATGGATCAGGACAAAAATAAAAAAACAACAGAAGATACAAATAATCAATCTGCAGGAGTACCAGCAGATACTTCCGTTACACCATCTACACCTACAACACCATCAACAGATACTCCGACTCCTGTTGTACCTCCAGCTACCGATCCAGTAACACCAACCACACCACCAGCAGTAGAATCAACACCAACTACAACGGCACCCACACCATCAACCTCAACAACTGAAACTACTGCACCATCGTCATCATTTTCTGATCCAATGAGTACAACCCCAACCACTCCAGATGCTTATAGTTCAGCGCCATCAACGGACTCTGGTCTTACGCCACCAGCACAACCACCAATACAGGATCCAACAACTCCTCAGGACCCAGGATATGCTCAGACCAAGTCACATAATATGATGTTTATTATTATTGGTATTGTGGTACTTGTAATAATTAGTTTAGTAGTACTTTTCTTTTACAGACAGTTTACAGGAATGATAGGTGGAGCAGATGATGTAACACCGTCTCCAGTTGCAGTGACTTCTCCAACAGAACCACCTGTCAGCCCTACTGTAACACCAGTTAACGAAGAGGAAGCAGAATTACAGCAGATTGACCTTTCTCCAATAGATGAATCACTCGACGATATCGAGAAAGATATCGGAGATTTATGATTCTTTTTCGATAGCTTTTTTGTGTTCTTTCTTAAATTGGCTTGAATCAATATCTGATGTCTTTTCTTTTGTTGCCTGAAGTCGTTCTAAATAGAGAATAAGACCAACTCCTATGATCATTAATGCTAAGGTGAAGATTACTTCACCGGTAAGTGCTCCAGGAAGGATATTCTTTTCAATAAATGGAACTACTTCACCATGACTATTGATTCGAGTTACTAACACTTCTTTCCAGGGCCATATCTTACGAACTGACCCCAACATAAAACCAGCTAGAATAGCAACAGAGATATCGTGGTGTTTGGCAAATAACCATGAAAGGAGTCTGGAGAAAAGCGCAATTCCCAATACGCATCCGACCATAAATACACTAAGTGTCATAATATCAAAATTCTTGGCTGCTCCTAAAATTTGGTCATATTTTCCTAAAAGAAGTAATATAAATGATCCAGATATCCCAGGTAAAATCATGGCACAGATCGCAATCATCCCACTTAAAAATATCCATGGTAATGATTCTGGGGTAGAAACAGGAACAGAGCCTACCAGGATATATGCTCCAATTGCAGAAATAATAAAACCAAAGATATCTGCTTTATCCCATTTCACAACTCGTTTAAGTACAAGCCAGGTAGAAGCAAGTACGAGCCCAAAAAATAAAGCAAAAACAAAAGTTGGATATTCAACCAATAAATAAGAAAGTAAATTTGCCAAAGAAAAGATAGCAGTAAAAATACCAAGTAAAAGGGGAATGAGGAAGCGAAGAGGTACTACTCGAATAGCATCCACTATCTTTCCCTTTAGGAGGAGTTTTATAGCTTCACCACTTGCTACTTTGATACTATATAACAGCTCTTCATAAATACCCGATATAAAGGCAATAGTTCCTCCAGAAACACCTGGAATAAGGTCTGCAAGGCCCATACTAAACCCGGTTGCAAATAATCGTAAGTAACTTTTAGGTTGAGAAGAAGAGGATGTTGTTTTAGTACTCATATGTTAAAAATTAATATTAGTTACCAGGCATACTGGTTGGTGACGGTGTGATTGTTGCAGTAGGCTGCATAGTGGCAGTTGGTTCTGTGGTAGGCGGTGCAACTTGTTGCGTGTTTCTGTACGAAAAGGTGCGTGAGATAGTCTCTTCATCTCCAGAAATGAGACTTTTTACACGGACATCAAGTTTCTTTTCTCCAGATTCTAAATTATAAATATAGATGTCTTTGTCATCAAAATTACTCCAAGCGCCACCATCGATACGGTAAGACCATACAATTGCACAGTATTCATTGTTTGGATCATTCTGATTAATAATGATAGATAAAGGGTTTGCATCAGTTGTTTCGCCTGCTTCTGGAGAAGTGATTGTAACTGGTCCTACCTCTGGAATACAATCAGTGTTTGAGGGAACAGTATTTTGTGGGTTTGAACCAGTGTTAGTATTACTGGGATTATCACGCTCCTGAATAATGGTAATAATTGCAGGAGTAGGGGAAGTATCCGTATCCTTAGGATTACGCTGGTTCTGTATATTTGTGTAATTAAGTAAAATCACAGAAAGGAGAACTGGTATTGATAATACCGCAGTTATCAGTTCAAAATACTTTTTTTTATCTGGTAAACGGGATATAGATCGGGTAAACTTTTGTATTCTTTCAAACATAATATTAATTTTACTACATTTTGGATTACTATCAAGCCAAGATCATAAAAGTTTTTACTATTGTAAAAGGCAATATAAATGTAATACAATTAGTTTTTTTAAAGAATATGAAACGAGAATTGCTACCGCTTTTACTGCTCACATTTGTTAATATCCTTAACTTTGCTATCATGATTCCGGTTTTGCCATTTATCGTTGAATCATTTGGTGGAGGATCGATTATGTATGGAATTCTTCTTTCCATGTATCCACTTTTTCAGTTCTTTGCTGCACCATTACTTGGAGCATGGAGTGACGTAAGAGGGAGAAGACCTGTACTTCTTATCTCTCAGGCTGGAACCTTGTTGAGCTGGGTTGTCTTTGCTATTTCTTATTTCATTCCACATATTTATATAGGACCGGTCTTATTACCGTTTGTAGTCATATTATGTGCACGTATTTTTGATGGTATTACCGGTGGAAATAACTCAGTCGCAAATGCATTTCTTGCTGATGTCACAAAGCCCCATGAACGTGCTAAAACATTTGGATTATTGGGAGGTGTGGTAGGTGTAGGGCTTATTGTCGGTCCCGCAATAGGTGGATTCACCAGTTCATGGGGGATTGGCTACCTTGGTACTTCACTTGCAAATATGGTTTTATCGACCATTACTTTAATACTGATGTATTTATACCTACCTGAAAGTTTACCTCCAAGCAGGAGAGATGCATCTTTGCGTTTTAAGTGGAAAGATGAACTCAAATTTATTACAAAAATTAAAAAGTATACCACTAATAGACTTTTGAAGTATCTCTTTGTCATGCGGTTTGCATTTCTTCTTTTTTTTAATGGGTATGCCTCAATCGTGGTACTTTTTTTGATTGATCAATTTCACTTGACCCAAACAACCGTTGGTTTGGTTTTTTTAGTTACAGGTTCGTATCTTGTTCTGAATCAGATTGTGATTTCACCATTTATTTCAAATAAAATTGGTGTATTACGAACATTTGTAATTGGTATTGCTGTTTTTATTACTTCACTTTTCTTTATTCAATTCATGTCGAATATCTGGATGTATCTTATATTTGCTTATATTCTGAGTTTAGGTATTTCGATGAGTTTCCCTACATATAAGTCACTTCTTTCAAACAATGTGGATGAAAAGAAACAAGGAGAGATTCAAGGGATAGATGAGGCTTTTCTAGCGGGGGCTTCAGCCATTGCTCCTGTAATTTCGGGTATTATCTATGCTGGCATTGGAAAGTACTCTTTTAGTATCTTTGCCATTGGATTATTTATACCTCTTGCTGGTTTTGTAACAAGATACAAACGTAAATAGAAGTATGGTCAGGCGAGAATGATCTCACCTGACCAAAAGATGTGACATTGTAGCCCTCCTCGGCGCGCTGTTTGCCGACTCGCTACCTCATAGTCACCATAGGAGGATGGCCATATTCATCTTTATAAGCTTCGATAAGCTTTTGTCTGAAGATCTGGCGCTTTTCCTCGGTGGATAGGCTTATTTGAACAATAGTATGGGTCGGATCCTCGGGATCTACTTGTGCTTCAAAGTAAATCCCTTCACCATTAATCCCATAGGTGACTGTATCACCACTTGAACGTTGGGAAATGCCCAGCTCCTCTTCGTTCCGCCGGAGGAAGTTAAAAAACGTTTCCACAGACGATGCTGATCCAGAACGGTTTTGAAACATAGAAAAAATCCGTTGCAGTACTGCCATGATCTACCTCCTTTAGTAGAACAATAAGCCCAAAACCTGCCGTATTATAGCCTTATAGTAAATAAATTGCAAATGAGAGGGTTGAGGATGGATTATTTTGAATCTTTATACCAGTTGTAGTAAATAACAGGCACGAAGAAGAGTTTAATCATTCCAGAGAAAAAGAGTCCTGCAATAATAGCTCCTCCTAATCCACGCCATAATGGGTCAGAAAGAGTAATTGGTAACAGTCCAAAGATTGTAGTTAGTGAAGTAAGAAGCACTGGCTCTAAACGGCTGCCTGATGCATCTACAATAGACTGTTTTAAGCCCATGCCATCTTTTCTATTGCTGTTAATTTTCTCTACCACAACAATCGCATTCGTAACAACTATTCCAAATAGTGCCAGGATACCAATAAGTGCTGGAAAAGAAAGAGGAGTACCGGTAAGGCCAAAGATATAAAATACCCCAGAAATAGCAAGTGGAATAGAAAGCATCACGATTGCCGCCTGGCGATAGGATCCAAACTCAATAATCATTGTCGCAAGAATTAGTACAAAAGAGAGTCCCATTGCCTGAATAATTGAGTTTACTGAACGTTGATTTTCTTCATTTACTCCACCTGTTTTCCAGGAATATCCGGCAGGTAAATCAAGAGAGTTTGTAAATTCTTCAAGATCAGCATTTACTTCTGTAATATTATAGCCTTGAGCTACACTGGCAGAAATAGAAAGAGATCTTTTGGTATCTTCACGAGCAATACGAGTTGGGTTGTTATCTAGCTTCAGTGTCCCCAGCGAGAGCAGAGGAATGTTGCCACCTGGAGACTGAATATAGAGTTCACTTAGTTCTTCTGGAGTTACATTTTTAGAACTGAGTCTAAAGTTGACATCCCGTTCTTCGTCAAATCGTATAGAATCTAAAGTAAACCCATTTGCATAAGTTCGCAGCCATAAAGAAAGAGTATCTCGGGTAATACCAGTTTCTGCAAGCTTTGTTGCATCTGGGATAAATACAATTTTACTTGTGCCAGAGGTAAGTGATTTTTCTGGATCAATAACTCCTGGTTGTCTGTCTAAATAAGAAACAATAGTGTTTGCATATCCATCTAATGTTCCAAGCTCATCCCCAAGTAACGTGATCTGAAGATCAGCTCCAGCTGGTGGACCACCGGAAAGTTCAATCACACTGAGTTCTCCTCGGTTATAATCCTTAAACGTATTTCGTAATTTGTTTGCTATTTCAATAGATGTCTGTTCACGATCTTCTAATAATGTTAAAGTCAACAGGAGGGCATTAGGATCATTTTCACGTTCAAAATTAGCATTAAACTTGTAACCCGATTCTGCGACAACACGTTCTATATCTGGCATAGATCGTACTTCATTGAGAAATCTTCTGGCTTCAGCAGACGTTTCGACAATTCCTGTTCCTTCTCCTAAATCCACAGAAATGTACATAGTATCTTCATCTGTTTTAGGGAAAAATTCATTTTTAACTAAACCTAAAGGGACAAGTAAATAGGACACAAGAGCAAATATAATAAGGAATCCAATAACCCCGCGACGGTAACCACTGTTATCGAGGACTTTTTCTATGGTATCCATATATACTAAACTGAGTTTTTCTGTATTCACAACGCCGTTATCTACAATATATCGGCCTTTATTGACATATTTTTGTAAAATTTTTTGAGAGCTATACCATTTTGAAATTCGGTTTTTATACAATTCACGGTTTACATAGAGAATTATTCCAATAAGTATAATTACGAGAGTTGCAGGAAGCATATAGATATTCTTTGGAAGAATAAAATACACAAGTGCTGCTACCAGAATCATACTGAGGACAGAAAGGAGAATACGAACACGCTTTGGGAAATCAAGCTTGAGGAAAACCATCATGAGCGGAATGGTAATAAGAACGGCAATTGATGTAGAAGAAAGCATTGTTGCAGTAATAATAATCGGGATCGGTTTAATGAACTCACCAATGATCCCTGTTGCCAGAAGCAGGGGGACAAATGACCAAATGGTGGTAATAGTTGTAGACCAAATTGGCACAATAAAGTCGCGCCATACCAATATACCTGTTTCCGCAGGGGTAAATTTACCAGTACTATAGTATCGGGTCATCGCAGAAACAATAACAATAGTGTCGTCAATCAAAAGTCCAAGTGCGATAAGGAAGGAAAAGAGAGTTAGAAAGTTTAAACTTTGTCCAAAACCATTTGCAATAGCTATTGCTGATAGAAAGGTTAAGGGAACAGTTAATGAAGCTATAATTGCCTGTCTCAACCCAAGAAAAACCAACAGTACTGCAAAAATAAGTAAAATCGTTGTGCCAAATTCGGCAAGTAAATCATCAAACTGTTCTGTAATGAGTTCTCCTGTATTCGTAATATTGATGAGCTGGATTCTGTCACCATAAGGCTTGAGATATTCTTCAACAGCTGTAACTACTTCCTCACTGGCTTCATCAATGTCGGCACTTGAGGTTTTATATACAAAAAATTGTACAGCAGGTTGTGCTTCAATAGAGCTATCTGCATATAAAGTCTGAGATTGATTGGTGGTTGGGGCCTCTTGTACGATAGCAATATCATTGAGTGTTATAACCTTTTCACCCGATGTAATGCGGATATTTCGGATATCATCTATTGTCCGGATTTCTGAGTCAATGGAGAGAGAAAGGGTAGTGCCCTTGGTTTCAATACTTCCTGCAGGGTAAGAAGACGCTGAAGAGCGTAATGCCTGGGAAAGCTGAAGTGGGGAGATATTGAATTCATTTGCTTTAGCCGGATCCATAAGAACCTGAATTTCCTGGTTAATCCTTCCTGAAACTTGAACTGTACTTACTTGAGGTAAATCTTCAATTGCATCTTGAAGATTTTTTGAAATGCGCATGAGAGAAGGTACATCACTTGAACTTAAGGCAAAGGTCCAGACAGGTGCATTTTCAAAGTCTAAAGCCTGTACGACAGGGGTGGTGGCGTCTTCTGGTAGATCCGTTACAGTATCTACAGCTTCTTGCACATCATTTCTTGCTTTATCTGTTTCAACTGTTGAAAGAAATTGTAAAAAAATACTGGAAGAGTTGTTTTGGGAAGTAGATGTCATGATATCAATATCCTCAATAGACTTAAGTTTGTCTTCTAAAGGAATTGTGATAAGGGCTTCAATATCTTCTGGGGTTGCACCTGGGAGAACTGTATTAACCATTATTATGGGGATATCTACTTCTGGATTTAATCTTCGAGGAATATCGAAAAAGTTTACTATTCCTATTAAGAAAATAGAGATAATCAGAAGAAGTACAATACGAAAGTTTGTAAGATATTTTGCCTGAATACTATTCCAAAGTTTTGGATCAAACTTCAACCGAGATAGATAAGATGCGAGTTCGTCAGCCATTTCTGTTATTCAACAATTTTAATTTCATCGCCACCTACAACTCTTCTGTCTAGAATAATGACATCACCAGAGTCAAGCCCAGCTATAACTTCAACAAAACGTCCAATGACATTGCCCAGGCGGATTGGCCGGCTGACAGCTTTGTTGTCTTGTACAAGGTAGACATATGATTCATTTTCTGTTTGGTACACGCTATCTATTGGTATAAATGGTACAGCGCTTCCTGTATCTGCAAAACCAATCGGCATTTCTACACTAATATACCCATCATTGGTAAGCTGCTGATGATACATATCCGGGATAGGGTAATATACACCATATAGGCTTCCATTAATTGCATCTTGAGTTATATAACTTGGATACGATTCATATTCAAAGTCTCCAACCTGCAGAATACTTGGCTCCATATAAGATACTTTTCGTGCAATTTCTTGTGGTACATAGGCTATAGCAACAATTGGATCTTCTTCAATTTTTTGACTTAATACCATAAGTGGTGTCCCAGGTTGCACAGCTTCACCAATTGTTACGTTCACTCTTTGAACAATTGCATTAAAAGGAGCAGAAGGTGCCATCGTTGCTGCCTGGACTTGTGCAACCTGATACTGCAAGCGAGTTACATCACGATTTAGATCAAGTGCCTTTTCTTGAATCTCTAGCTGCTTAATAGTTATTTGTCTGCCGAGTTCTGATAACTCTGCAGGCGTTTCTTCTTCATCAGAAGAGTACTCAGCGTTTCTTAAAGATGAACGAAGTTGATTATTGGCAGCAAGAAAATTACTTTTCAGTTGTTGCAGCATTGCTTTTTCTTCATCCGTTGTAGCAGCCTCGATAGAGTTATTTATTGATTCAAGGATTTCATCGTTTAAACTGAGTAATCCTCTTGTATCTTCAAGTGACTTTCTGGTTATTTCTCTTAATTCTTCTGCATTTTCTTCAGTTTTATTTGCAAGATCTTTTTGTTTTGCAATAAGGTCTTTTTGAGAATCATAGGTCTCATCTATATTTTGTAGTTGTCTTGCTGCAATACTTGCTTGCAGGGCAAGAGCATTACCACCTTGGTAGTTGGTCGAAGTTGAGAGAAGTGTTGTACCTTGTGTTACCTCTGTTCCTGGTTCCGCATATATTTGCTGTACGACACCAGGGGAGAGAGCAGTAATTGTCACTACACCAGATTTTTCTACCTGTGCCTGGACAGTTATCTTTGGAGCTTCTCCAATATGGTATACCTCAACCTGCTTTGGATCGGCTTGTGTTTCTTCTAGTTCTGCTGGTGGTTGTTGAAAGAAATTACTAATGATAATTAGTATCACAAGTAAACCAAGGAGGGAGAATAAGGTAATAAACGGATGTTTTCTTGCATATGTTGTCATCTTTTTTCTAGGTGTTAGAGTTTTAGCCTTTATGAAGTTTGTTCCTTTTGTAAAGCGCTTTTTGATATTTTGCAACATAAGCCCCATAGTATATCAGCAAATGTAAGAAAATGGAAGAGGCATTTATATAAAAATAGATACATCATCAGTTCATATTGTGAAATAGCCTATAAGTTTGTAAAATAAGTACTTCTACATACATATTACTTACGTATGATGAGATAGCATTCATCTGTATTTTAGAATTCCAAATTCAATGTTAACTATGTATGTGGAGTGAATATATGCTAGATATACTGTTTTGCAAGGTATAGAAGGACATATTCAAGTACTTTAACATATTCGGTTGTATGCCTTATCGTGAGGAGACAGAAGCGAGTACATCATACTGAACTTGATTCAGGATCTATTCTTTTCTGCGTCCTCATGGTGAGGCGAATTCGTATTCCGTTTCTTTTAGATTCCGAGGAGGAAGATCGTGTCAGAACATAAAGTTACGAGCTACAAAGGTTATACGCCACCAACATTATTGGATATTGCAGTAGAAAACAGCGTGTTTTTGATGCTGATGACGGTGGTAGCATTTGCTGCGGTAAATGTTTTTAACCTGAATGAGCAATACCAACTGATCAAAGGACCAGCCTCGTTTATAGCTCACTACTGGTCGTTGCCACTATTCTTCTATATTGTTATCGTAGAAATACGAGATGAGATGAGAGAAGGTGGGAACCTACATGGTGCCAAAGCAGGGCTACCTGTTTTTGGTGCTCTTGGTGGGATGGCTGTGCCTGCAGGTTTGGGTTTTGTGGTGGCAAGCATACTAGGAATACCTCCGATCCTTTTTGCTGCAACCTCTGTTGCAACGGACATTGCCTTTTCCAATTTAGGTTTGAAACTGGGAAAGGCTCGTAAGCCACTGAGGATTTTTGTTGCTGCTGCTGCAACTGTTGATGATGGAGGCGGTGTGGCAGTGCTTGCAGGAGTAGGGGGCCATTCCACAGACTGGCTATTTTTGTCCGGTGGTATGGCCTTGGTAGTGCTGGGTACTCTTTTTATGCGTTACCTCAAACGTCACAATGTAGTAGAGTACGTGCCCTTGTTTCTTTTGGCGTCATATGTAACACATGAAGCTCACTTTGAACAAGGCCTATGTTGGGTATTGCTGGCTGCTTTGATGCCTAGCTATACAGTTCACGTCATTGAAAAAAAGATGCGAACTGTAAGCGAGATCAGTATGGGCATCTTTGGTTTTGCTGTTGCAGGTGTTAGTGTAGCAGCCTTTAATACCGCATCGATTGCGCTGGCTCTTACCTATGCAATCGGTAAACCAATTGGTTTTATTGGGGGTATTAAGCTCGGAGAGTTGATCCTACGAACGAAAGCTCCAATAACCTTTGGAGATCTGCTCGTTGGTGGTACTGCAATGGCCACCGCGTTTACCGTGGCAATGATTATTGCTACAAGCGCATTTCCTCCTGGTTCATTGCAGGATTCACTGGTGGTGGGTGGCTTGCTGACCTTTGTCGGTATTCCTGCGACAATAGTAGTCAGTCGATGGAATAATCAACGCGCAAAGCACATAGGGTCTGAAGAAATTCAATCAGAACCCTTTTTAGCGAGCGCTGATTAAGAAGTAAACACAACCGAATATGAAAAGCCCCGCGTCGGGATACAAACCGATCAGCGGGGCTTTTTTCATGGAAAATATTATCCAATAATTAAGTACTGTACATACCAGGTTGCCATACCAGCAATAAATCCTACAGCTGCAGGAATAGTTGCATATTTTAAATATTTATCGAACGTAAGTTCTTTCACCATACCCATTGCCACAACTCCAGCAACAGATCCAATAACGAGCATCGAACCACCTGTTCCCACACTAAGAGCAAGTAAGACCCATACATGTGGATCAGTTAAGCTAATAATATCCAGACTTAAAGCAGTTAATGGAACATTATCAACTATAGAAGAAAGTGGTCCCAGTATTATATTTGCCATTACTACTCTGTTAAACTCCTGACTACTTCCAAAAATATAATGAGAAGCCATCTCCAAAATACCCATTGCTTTTAAGGCAGATACAGCAAGTAAAATACCTGTAAAAAATTTAAGAGAAGAAATATCTGTCTTTTGTAGCATGTGTTCGATATTTGCTTCTAAGTGAGTATTTTTGGATGAACGGATACGGATGTGTTCAATGAGTAACCAAGAAATACCAAGTCCAAGGAGCAAACCCATATATGGTTCCAAACCAATACTATGCATAGCAAGTGGGAGAGTAAAGCTAGCTAAAGTAACACCAATAATAGCCTTTTCTCCACGAGTTAGTTTAATACTATCACCAGCTTCTTTCATGTCTTTGGTGTTATTTTCCATCTGGCGTACCAATAATGTACCAGAGACCAAGCCAATTACAGCGCTTGGAAGAAAGCCTTGAGTAATGATCTGTACTGCATCAAACTTTTTAGCAAGCCAGATCATAATGGTAGTTACGTCTCCAATAGGTGACCATGCACCTCCGGCATTTGCAAGTATTACAATACCACTTGCAGCAATAAGAAGATTCTTTCCTGTAAAAAACCTTCTTGCAATCTGGATCATAACGATAGTAATAGTTAAGTTATCAAGTACAGCAGACAAGGAAAAAGTAAGTACCCCAATAACAATAAACTGTTGTTTATCTTTAAGTCCAAGCTTACTTAATCGTATACGAATCAAGTCAAAGAAGTTGTAATGAACAAGAATTTCCACCAGAGTCATAGCAGCAAGTAGGAAGATGAGGATACTGAATACTTCAGTTCCTGCTTCAAGCAGATGATGGTGTAATTCGTCATGGGCAACACCTGAGAAGGATGCAACTACCCATAAAATACTTGCGAGCGCAAGTGCAACAGCTGCTTTATGAGTGTGCAGTTTGTGCTCTAAAGTTATAAGTATGTACCCCACGATAAATATGAGGCTGGCAATGATTGGAAACATTGGATTGTATAAAACTAATAAATTTTTAAAAAAGAAATGCCAATTATACGTATCTGAGGTGCATAAATCAACATTTTTACCTAAAAATAGGATAAGAAAAGTAAACAATAAATTCCTTTATTTTTCGATACATCACCGTTACATCTTGTATGTGTAAAAAGTAGGACTATGATTGAACTATCAAGAAAATTATTAATTCCAATAAAAACATATTCATATGTTATTACCTCTCATTGCTTCTGGTGTATTTATACTTGGATACATCGGTATTACATTAGAACACCGCCTCGGAACAAGTAAATCAGCAATTGCTATGTCTGTTGGTGTGATTATGTGGATTTTAGCTTCGTTATATAACCACGTTCATATAGAAGAAACCTTAGTTGAGGTAGGCGGCGATATTTTTAGTATTGTAATCTTCTTACTAGCTGCCATGTCTCTTGTCGAGATACTGGTTCACTATCAGTTTTTTGATGTGGTAAGAGGTTTATTATATAAACTTAAATTTTCTGAAAAAAAACAGTTTCTCGCGCTTGCTATTATGACGTTCTTCCTTTCAGCAATGCTTGATAATCTTACAACCACCATTGTGATGATTCAGATTGCGAGAAGATTTTTTACAGGTAAGAATTTACTACTTATGACTGCAGCTGTTGTTATTGCAGCAAATGCAGGTGGAGCTTTTTCACCAATTGGAGACGTAACTACCATTATGATCTGGCTTGCAGATAAGTTTACAGCGTTTGAGATTATCCGTGAAGGATTTTTACCTTCTCTTGCCATTTTGCTTGGTTCTATGGCCCTTATGTATCCTCAAATTAGCGATAAACCATTTGCGGCAACTGATGAAATTATTACTCAGTTATCTCGGTCTGAAAAGGTTGTTATTACAGCTGTATTTGCTTCATTTGCATTACCTCTTATTATGAACTTTATGAACTTACCTCCATACTTTGGATTGCTGCTTGGGCTTGGAGGAGTATGGATTATAATTGACTTTTTTAAACAAAAATCAAAAAGAAAAACTCATCTTGAAGTGTCTATTGAGGAACTTATTAAAAAAACAGATATTGCTTCTTTAAAGTTCTTTATCGGAATCTTACTTGCAGTTTCTGCACTTGAGCATTTGGGAATTCTTGAACAGCTTTCTCATGTCCTTTATACAGATGCTCCAACAGCAGCAAGAATGATAATTGGGAATACCAGCCTTGGTTTTGTATCAGCTGTTTTAGATAATGTGCCCCTGACAGCAATAGCAATTGAGATACTTAAAACAACAGATACAAGTATTTGGGTCCTCTTAGCACTTGCTGTTGGAACAGGTGGCTCGATGCTTGTTATTGGATCTGCTGCTGGAGTTGTGGCAATGGGTATGGTGAAAGAACTTACGTTCGAAAAGTACCTAAAGCTTGCTACACTTCCTGCAATGGTAGGTTATATTATCGGGATAGCAGTGTGGTATGTGCAGTACTTGATATTTTAAAGATTTTCATTCATATCTTTTTCAATCAGTTTGCGAAGATATACAGATTTAGGAAGTTTGTTTTGTTTTGCAATGTCATCTAAGTAAGAGGCAATCTTTGGAGTAATAAAGAACGTAAAACGGAGATCGCTTTTACTATGAATATAATGCAAAAAATCATCAAGGAGCGTAGGTAATTGCGGCATTGAATACTTTTCACATAAAAGCTTTTCGTCCTTGTGATGTGCTAAAAGAGATGGTGGCTCACCTTCGCTATAAAGAATAAGAACAGGCTTACCAACCCGTAATGCCAAAGAAATTTCATAACCCACACTAATACTTGGGAATGAAGTTTCTGCTACAACACCATCACAAGAGTAAATCCATTTTTCAAGCTGATTATGAAATGCAAGTCTGTCTTCACGTGTGCCCATACTCACTTCATGCTCAGTAGGTTTTAGAATCTGATCAGCAATTACTGTATTACCTCGTTTCTGAATGTGGTCTACGATCTTTTTATAATTTGGAAGATACTGTTCTTTAGCAGTAAGAGAACCGGTAAAGTAGATCGTGAGATTTTTACGATTAACCATATTATATTATAACATATAGCGCCAGGGTACCGCTTAATTTATAGTTGTTACTTAATTACGTCAGAAGTTTGTCCTTGTTCTTACAATGCTTTTATAGTATATATTTATAGTAAGACATACAATATATCTAGCAATTATTAATTTATCATGAAAGTATGAGCAATAAATCATCATTTAAAACAGGATTATTATTCGGAGCTATTTTGGGAGGGCTTGCAGCATTTTTCTTGTCTCCACGGACAGGAAAAGAAAATAGAGAGATGGCAAAAAAGAAGTTTGAAGAACTTCGCCGCATGATGAAAGATAAAAAAGTAGATGAAATTGTCGCAGAAATATATGGAAAGGCATCTGTGGAAGGAAAAAAGCTATATATGACAGCCAGAAAAGAACTTGATGCTAAACTGGAACAACTTACAGAATCTATGGATGAAGTCGATCGCGAAAAGTATAGAGCACTTGTTGAGGATGTCATTTCTCGAGTAAAAACAGAAAAGGATGCTACTCAAGAGAGGATTTCAAAATTAAAGTCTTACCTCATGAACAGATGGGATGAAGCACAGACAATGGCACAGGAAGATGCAGAGAAAGTAGCTAAAAAAAATACAGGGTAATTTTGCAATATCAATTTTAATATAGACTATGGACCTTCAAACAGCTTTTTATATAACAGGGATTATTTTTATGGCTGGCTGGATTATTCTTTTAGCCATTGCCTCTTATGCGTTGTGGATGATCCAACGGGAAGTGAGAAAAGCTCCTGAGCATGTTAAAAATATTCTTTCCAATGTGTTTCAAAATAATAAATCAAGTGTATTTGGGGTAGCCGGCACATTTGTACTTCCTTTTATTCTGAATATGCTAAAAAGGAAATTCTTCCGAAGATAATTACAGTTTTCTTCCGTATTTTTCTTTTGATAATCGGATAATCTTTTCTCTGTTGTTATTTTGTAATGCGGGTAGTGGTAAAGTTTTTGCAGGGAAGGGGAGTGTGGTCATCTCATCAATAGACATCTTCATAACAACCTGATATTTACCTAAAGTTACTAAATCGTTTTGCGAGTATAGTTCAGAAAACTCTCTTGTTAAATATGCCGAATCGGTAGCACCTACTACAAAGGACATAAGTGTGCCGACATTTCCAAAAATAGCATTAATAATCGTTTCATCTAGCTGTCCAATATACTGATTAGTTAATGTTAAGGCCAAACGATATTTACGTGCTTCTGAAAGGATTTTTATAAACGATGAAGTTGCAAAGTTCTGGAACTCATCAACATACAAAAAGAAGTCACGCCTATCTTCTTCTTTTTGGAAAGATCTATTCATAGCTGCAAGCTGGAGTTGAGTAATCATCATAGCACCAAGAAGTGCCGCATTGTCTTCACCCAGTTTTCCTTGAGATAAGTTCATAATTAATATTTTTCCTTCATTCATAATATCTTCTAGGTTCACCGTAGATTTTGGGCTGCCAATAATATTACGAATCATTTTTGAAGTTACGAATTGACCAATTTTATTCTGAATCGGAGAGATTGCTTCTACTTGTAGCCGATCTGTCATTTTATCGAATTCATTATTCCAAAAGTTTAAAAGCACCTCATCTTTTACATGACGTAACATTTTTTGTCTAAATTTCTTTTGCGCCGAAAGGGGAAGAGCGTCGGCAAGAGTTGCACCAGGTACCTCAAGAAGAGTTAAGATCGTTAATCGTAAAATATACTCAAGTCTTGGCCCCCAGCTATCGCCATAGAGTTTGTAAAAAATAGATACTATTCCTGAAGATATTAAATCTTTTTGCTGTTGGTTCTTAATCTCTAGTACATTTATTGAAAAAGGTCGCTCCGTGTCAAATGGTTCCAGATAGACCACATCATTGATACGGCGTTTTGGAATGTAATCGAGGATAGTTTCTGATAAGTCACCGTGAGGGTCAATAATACCCACACCGCGGCCGCGGCGAATATCATCTATTGCCATATTGGCAATAAGTGTAGATTTACCTGCACCCGTTTTACCAATAATATACATGTGTTTACGACGATCTTTAGATTTTAAACCAAAGATAGCATCATTGTTTTTGTATTCAGCCTTTGCAAAGAAGTTTACATCTTTCTTTTCTTCTTCTGGGATCTTATCTACTGTTGGTAGGTTTTCTGGTGGTTCACCGGCTAAGGTTTTTCCCCAAGAAATGTTTTTAATACCAGCAAGTTTTTTACCAGGAGGGTGCCACAAGGTAGCCAGTTCTTGTGAATTCAGTATTTGAGTCCGATGCTCAAGTAAACCAAAAGAACGCTCTTTTACTTTCTTAATAAAATCATTTTTACCACCTTTAATCATTTTTAAACCAAGTTTATTACCTTCACCTAAGGCAAAACCTCCAAATGTGCCAGCTATATTCTGTAAAAGGATATTGGGATCATGCTCTTTATTTTGTGAAGAGACAACCAGCCTAATAGTGGCCCGACCACCTTCGTACATAACTTTTTTAGCCATGTATGAAGCATTCTCATCTGACTTTTCTTCTTTCTTTTCTCCGGTTTTTGGATCAACCACTTCTTTAGTACGAGCCTTGAGAGTATTTCCCTGCCAGGAAAAAGAGGCAGGAGTTACTAATATCTGAATAGCAGCTCTGTACCATGGACCTTGTTTAGACAAGAGACCAATAAGAGGTGCAAGAGCATCAACTTCTCCAAAATCTGCATATGTTTTTATTGGTAAATAATAGGAATGTTGAAGTTGGAGCTTGCCTGTAGCAATAGAAGGAGCATTAAGGACAATATCCATGGGATCTTGTGTTTTTTGAATAGCACTCTGTGGGTATGATGATTGGACTAAACTATGGATTAAAGATTCTCGACTTGTTGGCATTGTGGCATAGTAATAGATAGTCTGTCCGGTTAAATAAATCTCAAAAGAGAAATTATCTACTGTGGAAGTAAGTCTTTGAAAAAGACTAATCTGAGAAGAGAGAAGTGATGAGAATATCTGGGTAGCAGACTCTGCAGTCGTTTCATCTTCTTTAGGATTCCGTATTTGTAGATGCGATAGTTCTATTTGCATAAGATATTATACAGAATTAACGGGAATGTGTTCTGGTTGCTAGAAATAGAAATAGAGGTATCAAAAGCACTAACATATAGCCTGCATACTGCAGGTATTGCGGCCAAAACAATAGAACAATGCTATGCGAATTGGTTAACTCTGCAGTTTCAGTATCAATCAGCCAGCCATTTGCCCAATTATTGATACTTATATGGGTTTGTATCTCTTCGGCAAAGAAAAAGGGCAGCATTGTTGAGAACAAGCTTTGGTCATTTACTAGAAATGCTTTCCAGCCATCATGATAACTTTGCGATAACATAAGGATACCTGGTTTGAGTGGATAAGTTATGATATATTTTCCAGTATGTTTTTTTTGAGCCTGGATTGATTGTTGGATTCTTTGTCCAGGTAATGGAGCATCTTTATGTCGTATTTGAATATTAGTAAGATACTCATAAGGGAACTGGTACACGGACATATCTTTAATATCATGTACAGTACTGCGTGAGTTATAAGAAGCGTTATTTAGAATTATCTGGTATCCAGTATCAAACTCATAGGTGGGGGGGATAATGTAATAGTTGGTTTCAAAATTCTTTCCAACTGGTATCTGAGTTTGTAAAAGTTTCTTATCTGTTGAAGAAGATAAGATATTTAACATAAGTGGAAATCCTTGCAAGCGTTTTGCTTCAACAGAAATGATACTACTCACTGAAGTATCAATTTCATCTAGATTAAACCAAAAGTTCGCGAATGTGTCTTTAGCATATATCCTGAGACTATTATCTTGTTCTACTAAGGTAGCGTAGTAGTCTGAAGAAAAGAGGGGATTATTGGCTAAATGGTGTAACTCAAATTTATGACCAGATATAAGTTCTTTTGTATGAGAACCAAATGGTGTCTTGGCGATTGCTGTTTGTAAGGTAGTTAGCTCGTTTACTTCTACAAAATACTGCTTTTCTTGGGAAGGTTGCAATTCAGTAATCGAGTATGAGGAGAGAAGGGGATATGATGTGAGGGCGATACGCTCAAATGTAATATTGTCTGGTTTTTCTGTTGTAGAGTTTGGTTCAAGGGTAAAAGAAAGAGTGAGGTCACCTTGTGCTTCTTGGTATTCAAAGAAATTCTTGTAAGGAGTACTTTCTGTTGAAAAACCGTATTCTTTACGATTTCTTTTATTGACACAATCCTGCAATTCGTCACTAAAAACACAATAAATAGGAGCCTCATCATTTCCCGATGTATAGGTAAAGGACATTTTGATAAGGCTATCTTCTTCAAACTCTATTTTTTCACGAGAAGAAATACAGGTGGGCACACCATTTCCTTTAAGAGTAAAACCTGTTTCGGACTTTTGTTCTTCTGCTTGATATTCACCATTGGGAGTAACACAGGGGTATCCTTCACCAAAACTGATCGGTGGAAGATTATAGAGTGTTGTATCATCTGTAGAGTAGATATTAATAGTATTTCCAATTGGAGAATTAATTAAGGTACTTCTGCCAATACTGCTAAGCTCATTTGTAAGCTGTTGTGCCTCCAACACCTCATTGTTATTTATAGAAACAAGAATACCTTCTGAGTTTGAATTCAGATCAAAACTAAACTCCTGCTGTTCTGTATTAAGAAGCGTATTGCCGAGATAGGTTTGAGGTTGAACTACTCTGACATGTATCTCAATCTGATTGTTACTCCTTCTTGCAAAAAGCTCAACTGGTATTACTTTTTCATATTCAGCAAAAGAAGGAAGAGTGATGTTAAATGCGCCAGCTGGTATGTCTTTTGTTAAGATAAAGCTATCATCATTTTCTTCTATAGCAAATGTATGTTCATGGGGAAGTCGATTAGTAAAAAGTGATTCATATGGATAAAAATAAGCTTGAGAAGCAATGTCACTATTTTGAGTTATATAGTCACCCACATTTTGAAAAGCAATATCAGCATTGGCAAACTGAGAATCCTTTAATACAGAAGGCAAACTGGATATCCAGATTACGTTTGAATCAAGAGCATTAGTCCTTTTATATACACGAATTGTGCCAAAAGTTTGATCTTTTTCTAGTAATTCATTATTTTCTAATAAATCTTCTTGTTTAAGTAAATGTTTAATGGGCATGGAGTCTGAAGGCTGATAGCTCTCATCAAAAATGATGTAGTCGATGTCGTATTTTGCAAGCACTGCATTAAGTAATTCTTGATCTTCTTTTTTAAGAGCGTACTGAAGTTCCCAGTAATAACCTTCCAGCTCATCACTCCATACATCAAAAGCTCGATCCATAATAGGTTGCTCGATACCATACCATAAAAACCCTGAACCTACTGATCCCCACTTATATGTACCCCAACCCCAGTAACTATCTTGAGGTAAGTTCATGATACGGGCGTTTTTATCCTGCCTTTCAAAATAAGAAAAAAGTTTAAAATAATTATCAGGTATCTTGATCCGCGTGTAGGAATAAAATAGATGCCCATTAAAGACAGGAAAAGCATATATAGCTAAAAGAAAGATTGCAAAGCCTGCAGAAATATAGCGATAGATATGTTTTTTTTTCAACTGCTCACTGATATATATAAGTCCCATGACAAATAGGATAGAGAAGCTAAAAATAGCAGGGGCAATAAACTTGGTAAATGGATTTCTAAACATCTGACTCACGAGAGGCAATGCACGCAGTATACTGTTTGCTTCCGCAAAGAACATGGTATTGCTCAAAAAAGCTAAAGCACTAATAGTAAATATACCTATGATATAAGGTTTGTATTTATATTGTTTAAACAAACCTAGGAGAATTACTAAAAAGAACAGATATCCGATTGCCGGGATAACAGGGTTACTGTGGTAATCTCGCCAAGGCGCCATAAGAAAAGTTGGTTCATTTGTTTCCTGATCTATTTCCTGAAAGTCATAATAAAATTCCTTTAAAAGCGCGAAGTCTGTAATGTTTCCACGCCTTTTATTCACTTCAAAAAAACGATCTGTGTTCATTTGGTTATTCATTGCCAGTTGAGTTACTTCTACATCTTTGGCGGTAAAGTACATATTTGGCAAAAGCCAGAATGAATTCACAACTAAAATAGTTGAACCAATAGCAACTGCTTTTAAAAATGCCTCTTTGGTTTTATGTCGCCATGTATAAACCCCAAGTATCATTGCCACAATCAACATATAAACAACAAAGATGGTCTGAACAACAGCTTGCGGAATTGCCAGAATATTTATGAAAACGAGGAGTAAAAAGTTCTTTTTATCTGGTTTATCGAGAAAACGTAAGAGTGTGTATATCTCCCAGGGGAACAGTCCCCAAAATGTACTATATGGTTCAAACTGAACAAAAAAGTATTGAATAGTCCCTAAGTTAAAAACATAAAACAATCCTCCAACTAAGGCAAATAACTCTTTATGTTCGTTTTTCTGAAGTAGATAAAGCAGGGTAAAATAGGTACCAAATGCTCCTGCAAACAACATAAGATACTGGAAAAAATATCTTATGAATGATGCTGGCATAATGTTTGAGACCAACCATAAAAAGAGTTGGCGAGGTAAGTCTGCTGCATGCGCCATACCAGCCAAAAGGCCCAAGCCCTGATACTCCTCCCATACACTAAAGAGAGAGCGATGGATATTCATTCCAAAATTAAATTCAGAATGTAAATTATCCCAGCCAGTAAACCAGGTTCCCTGCTCATAATTGAGCCAGGCAATGAGCGTAAGTACAATCCCAAGAATAAGCGGGTACAGTAATGAATGTAGTGTCTTTTTCATGAGCTTAATAGGTTATATATATGCCATCAAATGAGTAATACTCAACGCCATATCCTTGAGGTATTTGTATTTCTTGTGGTGGCCCCCAAGTAAACTCCCAGCCACCCTCAAGCCCTTCGATTGGTCGAAGTCTGCTTGGGTCTGTAATACCAGTATAGGAAATAACATCTTCAATTGTGCGCATACATACATACTCTTGTCCATATTCTGGGATAAAGGTTTCATCACAGCCATATGACCTTGGTAAAAATAAAGCCTGTGTTGTTTTGATGGATCTCATTATATCTATATCTTGTAGCTCTTTAGGTTGATCAAAAGCCTCAAGATATGCTGCTGGAATATAACCACATTCAGCCTCAGCTTTTGCTTTTTCATGTAGAAGAACATAGGCTTTTGTACATATGTCATTATGTTTATAAAAGGCAGAAGTGGGATAATCTTTATCGGTGTGGTTGGTTCGATCGACAAATATTTCAGGTGTGGGGTTATATATTGAAGGATAATGATTTAGAACATAACTCGAATACGGATTATGATGTAAGACATCTAGTAAGTTGGGTGTTATACCTTTGTTGAAATAGAGTACAAACAATTGAGTAAGAACCAAGGCAGTAAGAATAGCATAATGCTTTAGTTTAGGTTTTATAAGAGTGACAAAGTAATATAATAGAATAGGTAATATAAAAATAGCATGTCGAGTTGGGCCATATCCAGCTGTACCATAGTGCCAGGCTGGGTTAGTTTGGTAGGCGAGTGCAGTTACTAATGTGACAAAAATAAGCCATACATACTCGACAGAACGCAAAGCTTTCTTTACAATGGCATAGCAACCCACAATAAAAAGAATTGGAATATACCAAAAGAGTCCAATATTTAAATCAAAGAATTGCTCAAAAAACTTTTGAATACTTGCATTATGAAAGCCAAAGCCGTAATATTCGGTCCAAAAATCTTCAAGAATCTGCCAAGGGCTAAGTACTCCAAAGGCGAGAAGATTGTACATATATGGAATAAAAAGAATTCCCAAGACAACACCAGTGTACATGATGTGTTTGATCTTGATATGAGATAGATGGAACTCTAATTTTTTTGCGTGATGACTGTATTGAAGTTTGAGGATATGTAATCCATATAAAGCTAGCATCCCTAATGAAAAAATAAGAAGCGGCTGACTATGCCATGAGGCAAGAGCAGAGCTGAGGGCCGAGGCAAGATATCTTTTCTGAGAAAAGAAATAAATAGAAAACAGCATAGCACAGAGGTAGAACATATCTGGACCTGGCCAAAAGAGGAAATAGATAAAAGGTGAAAGGAACACAGCAATAAGTAAGACTAGTTTTTGAAATGAATTAAAAGTGCTCTTTTTAAGAAAAAAAAGCAGCGTACCAGCTAGTATTGCAATATTTGTAAATACTAATGTTTTAATTTGGGGCTGGCCGACTATCTGTAAGACAATACGAAAGGGGATAAGCAAGATGGAGTAAAAGATAAAATGTACTGGATAGCGTTTTCCATTTATACCTTCAATATAATATCCCTTCATATCAAAGTACTCTGGGTTTAAAACTTCTTCGAGTTTCTTTTGATCTTGCCTATTAAGATCGGGCGAAGCATGATTTATCAATGATTCAGAAGTTCCATAGTACTCTGCGATATCACCACCCCAGGTGAGGGGTTCACGTATAAGAAAGTATGAAAAGAGAAAGACAAAAGTAGCTCCAAATAAAAACCAGATTGTTGTTTTTTGTAATAGCTGCATTCCTTTTTTCATTGTATAGATAAATCGAGATAAAACCAATCTGTATTTGGTAGTTTGGGAAGACCGACAGTATTCATTTTACTGCTGTCGGTCTTCCCTGAGGGGAGTTAATTACGAATTACACTCGGGATGAATAACTCGATTGGATCGATGTCACTCCATTGGGCACGTATGGTTGCTTGTCCCACTATGCCTGTCCAGGGACCTACCTTTTGATGAGAGGTCCCATCCCAGATCTGTGCGTTTGCGCCTTTTGGCAAGGAGAGGGGTGTTCCTTCAGCATCCTTAAGTTGCCAACACCCTACAAACTGACCTTGTTGCCAGTTATCACACTGGCTCCACTGGTTAGCTTGTGCTGAGCGTTCTCCTTCTACTCCAAATGCCTGTGCCGCGTTTTCTGCGGTTTGAGGAAATCCTCGAAGCTGCGGATTTTGCGGTATGGGCGTTGGATCTGGCTCCGGAGTTGCTGTTGGTTCAGGTTCAGAAGGTAAGTTTTCCCAGTCTGGTCTGAGTGATATATTCATCACCCACAGACCTGTCTGTGTAACAAACTTGTCTGGACCTATCTGGCCAAGTGCACCTTTCGGAACACTAACTGCCATAAGGTTATTGGACTGAATAGTCCAACAGCCACCGTCGCTACCCGGCTCCCACCCATCACAGGCAGTAACTGCATTCAGTGGAATAGCTGAGCCATTCGGGCTGAAAGCTATAACTGCTTCCTGCTTAGTCGCTGGCCATTTGGCCAGAGGTTCATTCACCGGTATTTCCGGTAATGGTGTTACTTCTTCTTGAGGAGTTGCAGTTGGAGTAGGCTCCGGCGTGTTTCCCTCAGTTGGCGAAGGTGTTACCGTTGCAGTCGTAGTGACTGTCACGGTTGCAGTGATGGTTGGCGTTACAGTTTCGGTGGGAGGCGTTTCCTCTGCAGGATACTTCTCCCAATCTGGTCGGATACTAGCTTCCTCAACTTCAACCTCAATGGCTTTCTCATGATCCTTGAAAACCCCAACATTTGTTTGTGCCCATTCCCAGGGTTCCAAGTTGATGTTGGTTTTAAGGCCTGGTTTGAGGTGCCAGCATTGGACCTCAGTACCTACAGGTACATCACATACTTCCCATTGATCTGTTTGATCAGACCGTTGGAAAGCTATCCCAAAATTATCAGAGGCAGCCTCTGCATTTTGTGGAAACGGGTTTCCTTGTGCATTAGCCAAGCCGTGACAAGTAGCAAATAGTGATACTGAAATGAGTAGTACCACTAATATCCACAATCTCCACGTTGGTTGCGTATTCATTGCGTTCTCCTTATATAAGACGATCGTTTATTCGTAATTATTCTGCCCCCAAAGCGAGATAGAACTCACGAGCATACGATGACTACAAGAGTTCCACCTCAATTTTAGGGCAGAATACAAGTTGTGAAGGTGCGCATTAGGAATATATAGTCTCACTAAATTGTTGTGAGATTCTTTTCCAGCTTCGTAACTCCTTTACTTTTTGAGAAAAAGAGACATACTCTTCTTTATATGTTTTAATTTTTGTTACAGCCTTCTGTAAATCTGAAGCAAAATTTATCACTACATCTTCCTGTTTTAAACGAGTCTCATTAAGTGCTTTTTGTAAATCAGTACTTTTGAAATAGTTCTTAAGCGCTTTAGAAAAAAGGACGGGCTTTTCATACGAAAATGCCAAAGAAAGAGGAAATGATGATGAAAAAAAGATTCGATATGGCAAAACTACTACATCTGCTGCTGCATAATATGTCTGAATTTCCTCCTCCTCTATAAATCCCGGAGTGAGGGCACCTTTTTTTTGAGCTTCATTTTTTATGTTTGAAACATACTCTTGATACCACTTTTTACTCATATGGTTAGGATTACCATCTCCTGCAAGTATCAATAATCCAGCTTTATTGTTATAACCTTTTAGTAAATCTTCAATACCTTTATAAGGTGAGATAAATCCAAAAAAGAGGATTACAAACTCATCTCTGTTTATATTGAGCTTTTTTCTAGCTTGCATTTTATTCATGCTTTTTAGATCTTCAACAGCAAGAGGGATAGTATGTGCTTTTCTAGCGTTAGGAAGTGCATGCTTTAAGTACTCCTCAAATACTATCAGAATTGTAGAGATATATGAAATATATTGAAATAACATGTTTTTCATGCCATTTAAAAGGACCGTCTTGATGCTTTTACCTTCTAAGTCTGCAAAGTTGGAAACAACCTGGTGTGGTATAAAGGTAATTTTTTTACCATCTGCTTTTACCAAAGATAGAAGCAATAGGAAACAGATATTCAGTAGAGGCCCGCCGACCATATTTACTTCATAGGAAATATACAGATCATTAGTTTTTTCTTTCAAAAGAGAAGTAATACTACCAATTAAGCTCATTATGTTGTTTCTTTTCCAGATTCTTTTTACTGTAATACCTTGTTCTGTATATGTTTGAGGTTTCTTATCAAAATTCTCTGCATATACTACAATATCGAGTTTTAGATTATTCTTTTTGAGATGCGTAAGGAGGGTTTTGGTATAAGAAGCTCCACCCACAATTTTTTTATCATGGATCTGACCTTTTCTTGGGTAACTTGTGTAAAAAACAACTGTTTTTTTCATAATAAAAATAAACTATTATGAAAGTTTAAAACCAAACCTCATTGATTTTATCTGTGAAGGAATGGGAGAGAGATGAGATATGCGGATATAAAGAAGATCAAAAAGCGTTTTGGGAATATCTATTATGAGATTTACTTTGCTTCGATCATCATTGGACCATACAACTGGCACCTCTTGCATAGAGTATCCAAGAGATTTAGCTAAAAATAAAATTTCAGCATCATACCCCCAACGGTCTATCTTGGCTTTTTGAAAAATATCATTCTTAGCTTGTCTAGAAAGTGCTTTAAATCCACAGGTAAAATCAGTGACCCAGGTATTTAGTATAAGTTGAGATAAAAAGGTAAAGCCCCGCCCAAGAAGTTCTCGATACAGAGGTTGATGCTTAACTACGGTAGAATGACCATTCTTTCTTGTTCCAACAATAACATCAACTTCTTTTTCAATACTTGGTAAAAATTTCTTTAACTCTGTAAGTGGAGTAGACATATCTGCATCAAAGAACAAGGTGTAATCTGCTTTTGAAGCCATCATACCTTGCTTGATTGCATATCCTTTTCCCATATTCTGTTTATAAGAAATGATTTTTACGGAGATGTTATTAGTTCTATACTTGTCCCATTCTTTTAGAATCTTAAGAGTATTATCGGTAGAACCATCGTTTACAAAAATAATTTTGTCTAGTGCAATGCCAGTAAAATAGACACCTTTTTCAAGGGCTTCGAACGTTTTATAAATACGTTCTTCTTCGTTATATACTGGAATGACAAAAGTTACTTTTTTCATAAAAGATAGAATTAATATCCCATATCATCCATACAAGCTTTATATTTTTCGCCATCAAAGTACATACCTTCCTCAGTTTCTGTTGTGTAGGGAAGAGTACTTGTTTCATAACATACTTCAACAGCACGAGTACGATTATATTGCTCAAGATATCTACCACCGAGAAATACGGCTGCGATAAGAGATACTCCGATAATGGCGCTTGCAATTACATTACTATTCATGTCATGTAAATCAATTTGTAATAACTGCTTATTGATCTTTTCCTCATGAGTGAATGTGAATTCACTTATTAGGGAAAGGGAGGTGCGCTATTTTTGAGGTAGCGCACCTCCGAACAAGGTTCAGATTAGCCTGATAACGGAGGCTAACCGTTCGCCCAGGGGGCGACCTCCCTCCGGAGAGGGAGTTTATGGGTTGTTCGGTTTTCATGGCTAGTTCGGCATAGCGCCCGGATAGAGCGTTACGCCACCTTGCTTTCCTGCATTGCCCGGAGGGTAATTTCGGTGGGTAGTATAACCCCACCAATTCTCCGGAACGTTGAAGTTAGCTCCGCCCGCGACAGTTGTCACATATGGGCATCCGCCAAATTCATCCTGTTGGCCATTGAGCTTGAAATCAGCAATGTCCGGACAGGGAGGAAAGCCTGTGGAGACTGCACCTGTACCAGTCTGATTGCCAGTGTTGGATTGGGTTTGGTCCCGACTGATCGGGTTACCATGTTGATCCCATTCCTTCGACGTGTCAACCTGGCACTTCGGCGGCTCCCAATTCCACAAACTCTGATCCTCTGTGAGGACAACGTTTGTGGGTAAGGTGAAACTTAAGCCAGCATGTGTTCCTGCAAAAGTGCAAGGACCATACTCTTCTTGGCCATTCGTCCCGCCGTTAGCGATGTAAGCCCCAGGGACCCAGACGCTACGAGCGTCACTTGGGTTCCGGGTCCGCCAAATGCATTGGCCCATGTTATAGTCGGGTTGAATGCCTGCAATAACTTCGCAGCCATAGTACCAGACAATGTTGGGCGGGCTCTGATCGACCTTCCACGGTTCGACCGTAGCGGTTTGATCAGGATTCCCCGAATCTCCAGGTACCGCTACCACAGGGGTAGCAGGTGCCATTGGCGTCGGAGCAACCACGGGAGTTGCAGTCGGTGCGGGCTCTTCCGTGGGAACAGCCGTTGCCGGTCCTGCATCTGCAGGCTGTGCCTGCGTCTGCGCCATCTCTGCTTCTTCCAGACTACCTACGGGACGAGTCCCCATTTCTGGTGTCGGAATGGAACATGCTGAGACGACCAGCGCGAGAAGCGCTGCAAAGACCAAAACGATAATGCGTTGCATAGTTGTTTTTCCCTCCTTAGGGATTAGGTCGTTCAAAGAACCGTTGGATCCGAATTCCCAATGGCGCCGATAAGGCAACCATTAGGGCGATGAGGACAACTGCAATGAACACGATGAGTGTCCAAAGCAAGGGGATCGGGGTTGCGAAGTTATAGAAATAAAACTCGCGCGCGCCCAATCCTGCTGCCCAGGCAATTGCTCCTACCGCTAATCCGAAGAATAGCGCCAGGAAGACAACTCCTAGGCATCCACAACATCCGCCAGTAAATTGCCACTTCTTGTGAAGCGGCCCTACTGGTACGACAGGTACCACTGGTCCGGTCATATCAACTTCCTTTCTTTGGGGCTTGATCGAGTGTAATCTCTATCTGCAGTCTAGCTGGGCTAGACCCTTCGTCTTTGAAGGATTCTTAAGATAAAGTACACATCGAAGACTTTTTGTTGAAACAGGGAAGTCTTTAACCCTGTAATGTTCTGAACCTTATTTTTAAGGTGCTTTACCTTCGTTTACACTCAGGTAAAACGGTTTTTTACCCTCTTTACGCCTTTGAGCCTATCGCCGGGAAAAAGGGTAAAGCTTGAACGGTAAACGCGTTACCATTCAAACCCTTTATAATTATCTTATAAATATGAAAGAAGCTTGGAAGAATTGTATATTGTAGAGTGAAAAACAATATAATTTCTCCCAGCTGAAATCATATATTAATATCCTATAGTATCATATTTTTAGGTAAAAGTCAAGTTGGAGAGGGATATACAAGGTGGTAGATCAGAGTTATAAAACTAGTTTCTATTCATTACCTTTGGGAAAAAGTTCTGAAAAATCTCCTTGTCTTAAATCTGTAGATGGGGGAACTGGAGGGTGATCTTTTAATAATTCGGCCTGAAGTTTTTTTAAAAATAAGTAATTAGGTAAGATATGTTTTAAGCTACTCATTGCTTTTGGATCAGTATTCCCAATTTGTTTGTAACTAGCTGGTGTTTCTGCAATAGCTAGTAGATATGGATCTTTTTCTGCCAGCGCTAATGCTTCTGCTGATCGTTGTTCTAAATTGATACCATGGTAAATTCCTTCAGAAATTTTTTCAAGCATTCCATGAATAATTCCCCCCATACCAAGCTGTTGCCCATCTAGTGTAACTTTCATAGGTATATGGAGAGCATATCTCTCTAAAAGAGCAGCAAAATATTTCAACCTGTTAACTGGAATATTAGGTTGTTTTAATTCTTCAAGAAGACTTTGCTGAATCTCTATTGTAAACCTCATATTCGGTTGTTGTTTAAAATGATCCTGCTCAACAGCAGTAACTTGAGGAGTTGCTATCTCTTGTCCTTCAGCTTCCGTACTTTTGAGTTCACTTGCAGTAATACGCATTTTTTCTGCTAAAACCAAATTAACAATAGTAAGTTTTATCTTTTCAGTATCCTCAGCAGTATCTATTCTACTTAGATTGTTAAAGTTAGGTATTACAGCTCGTACATTATCTATAACGTACCCATCTTGAAGAGCTAATTCGTGAATAACTTGATCAAAGTCAACATTTTTTCCGAAAGTAGACGCTATAATGCTCTTTGCGGATCCTACATGTTTTGCGGTCTCACTATCTAAATCTTCACCTCGAACAATTGCATCAGCAAATTTGGCAGCTTGTTTTTGCACGATCTTTTCAGCTGAATACTCAAGCATTACAACGTGTGAAGAATCTTGTGGATCTAATCCATGGTTAGAAGTTCCTTTAATTCTTTTATAGGGAGCTATTGATATAAAATCAGCAAACATTTGTAATCCTTGATGAGTTGGCATTTCATGTAGTATCACGTTCTCGAGATCGGAGTAGGGTAAAAATGGATCTTGATCCAAGTTTGCATGTTCTTCAACATGAGTAAAATGAATGTCTGCATTTGTTTCAAGGTGAGTCATATCTCAAGTATTATATCATTACTATAAATTTTATCTTATATAAAGATATGTCTTTGATATGTATTCCCTTTATAGTCATTGATAGGGCAGTTAGACTAAAGTTATCCACACGTTGCTCACAATATCCTTTCTTTATTTACTATAAAAAAATACCGCCTTGTTTGCACAAGGCGGTAGGTCGTAATCCTCAAATAGTAATGAGAGATTCAATTAGATTTTTCTTTTTAAATATACTCCAGCTCCAAGACCGAGCATACTAAAAGCACTTATTACAAGGCCATATTCTGGACCTGCGGTAGGTACTTGCTGTACATTAAGTACTTGTTTTTCAACACAGAACTGTGAAGTATCTTCATCATATGCGTGGCCAACCTTAACAGTTGCTTTATTTGTCATACATAGAAGACCTTTATCTGCTGGAAGATTATTTTGTGGATAAACCTTAGCGATAAGCTTTTCAACTTTTTCTTCGCCTGCTTTTAGTTCATCATACTTCCATGAGATAGTTTTTGTATTCTCGTCATAAGAACCAGGCCCTTCAACAGCTTCTACATAGGAAGGCATAATATCTCGTACTTCTACATTTTTAAGTGTAGTAGTTGAGGTATTCTTTACTTTAACTTGGAAGTACACTTTTTGATTTGGTGTAAATCGAGGATCAGAAACTGAGTAGTTATCTACATAGGTAGTAACGCCACCTTTAGTAGAAGAACCTGAGCTTACCATTTTATCGATGGTAATATCATAAGAAGGAGCTCCGCCACCATATTGTCCATACTGTCCGTAGTTTCCGGAACCAGCCTGTACAGAAGTGGTTGCAAGAACGATAAATATAAAAAATAGAATGATATTTTTCATAGCGCATATTATACTATAAGATAAATATGCTGTCAACTATAGGATATATAAGTTATAATATATTGTTGTAACAAGTAATAGATTTTATGATAAAAGAAGATTGTATATGTAATTAAAAGAAAACTATCAATCTTATGTAAGAGTTTTATTACAATAAAGGTATGATCAGACTAAATTCAAAGCAACTCAGAGAAGTAGATCCTCATGAAGTAAAACCTCATGCAGAAGAGTTAAAAAGAAATCCAATCTATATCATCTTGGAGAATGTATATGATACGTATAATATTGGTGGATTATTTCGTTTAGCAGATGCACTTGCAGTAACAAAAATTTATTTATGTGGTGAAATGGAAATTCCGCCCCATCATAAGATTGCTAAGGCTTCGGTTGGAACGTATAAAATCGTACCTTGGGAATACAAAGAAACAGCCAAGGAAGCTATTGAAGAATTAAAAAAACTACCAAATGGACAAAGACCCAAAATCCTTGCAGTGGAGCAGAGTAATACATCCGTTCCATATACACAGGCGGATATTACTTTTCCTGTAGCTCTTTTGGTCGGTAATGAGACATACGGGGTTTTAGAAGAAACATTAGAATTAGTTGACCAGACAGTTGAGATACCAATGTGGGGGATAAATAAGTCTCTTAATGTAATTGTATCTGCTGCAATTGTCTCTTACCACGTAGTTTCTAAACTTCCCTTTAAGAAGTAAAGTACCGATTTCACTAGGTGCTAAGAGGATGAATGGAGCCCTGAGCGGGAATCGAACCCGCGACTTGTCCGATAAATATCGGACCGTTCTACTAAATTGGAGCCGACGATGGGAATCGAACCCATGACCTTCTTCTTACCAAGAAGATGCTCTACCACTGAGCCACGTCGGCAAATCATATCAGGGCGTTTTTAAAACCAATTTTTCAATTTTAGCATATAGCCCTGTTTTTTCCTACTTAATACTTACCACAAAATACGATATACTGAGATTACTATGGCAGAACAGGCTAAAGAACCAGAAATACAAGAAGAACCGCAGTCAGTACCATTCCTAGTTTATGTCAAAGGATTTCTTCTTGTTGGATCAATACTATTTGGCATGTTCTTTTTAAGCCATGCGGCAGAAAGACAACAAGCTTCAACAGGAGAAACGAAAAGTGTTACTCTAAGTTCTCTTCAGAAATTAAAAGAGTCATTTACAAAGGAAAAAATTCAAGAGCAGATTGATCATGAGATCCGAACTAATGAATCATATAAAGAAACAATAGAAGTTATTGAGATAAAGCGTGATGAAGTAATGGGGGAGGCCACTAAAGCTGCAGATACTGCTGTACAAACTGGTAAGGAAGCATTCTTTGATTATCTGTATGAGCATACCGTTGGAGCTGTAATGGAGCGAGTTATTGAGCAGATGCCAGAGGATCAGAAAGAAAGGCTTATAGAGAAAGTACAGGAAGAGTAGTTTCTTTAATTTGAGTTCATCTCAATCGATGTTGCATAATCTTTACCATACACAGCAGGAGAACGTGCATCAAATTCTTCGGGTGAGAAGTAATACAAATCATTTTTAGATTTTGAGAAACCGGGTAAGGATCCTTTATATGCGGATTCCAGAAATAATGAGGTCATCTCTTTTTCAGTTAAAAAATTATCAATTTCTTCAGTGTGATAATTGCCTAAGGGGTCTTCATAATGTTTATATGTATGCCATTTTGGCTTTTTGTCACCTTCTATTCTAAAAAAAGACATAGTAATTGTGGAGTCTTCATAAGGATCATGTAAGCTGGGTTGATACAGATATGGTTCCATTTCAAAAGAAATATTACCTGTTCCATAGTCTATATAGATGTTTACCGGATCAAAATAATGATTCTCTTCTGGGTCGACGAAAGGCGTTGAGCTAATCTCTACGCTGTAAGAATCTCCTTCGTCATGTTTGAGAACAGTTCCATACATATATCCCGATGGAGGTTCATCTGTTGATGGTTGTATCATCTCGTCCATAAAGATATATTCATTTTCATATAGCCCCTTATCACTTGTATCACCTGTATAATCCTCAATTTCTAATAAATCTGGATCGAGGGCTAAAGCTACCAGATGTTCTTCCAAAAATGTATTGTCATACCAAGCAGAGTTTTGAGGCATCTCATCTAAGGCAGTACTGATAAAGTTGAATCCTATGTAATCCCTCTTTACATGATGAGTCATTTCTTGATATATATCTTCCAACGGATTATATGGCTTTCCAATTAGCTCTTTTGAATTAATTCCCATAAATGAACGAAATTATATCATATCTTGTTTTTTAGCTCATATTTTGCTATTCTCTACATACTATGGAAATCAAATATATCGGACACTCATCTTTCTTCATAAAAACAAAAACTGCAAAAATAGTTACAGATCCTTTTAATCCACAAATGACTGGTCTTAAGTATCCAAAACAAGATGCTGATATTGTCACCGTTTCTCATCATCATTCAGATCATAATTATGTCGAAGGCGTAAAAGAAGGTGCATTGGTTATTGATTGGCCTGGAGAATTTGAAAAAAATGAAGTACGCATTAACGGATATCAAACCTATCACGATAAGAAACAAGGTGAAGAACGTGGACTTAATACCATCTTCAAGTTTGAGTCAGAAAATATGTCTATAGTTCATTGTGGAGATTTGGGACATAACTTAGACCAGAGTACTGTTGAAACCATAGGTAATGTAGATATTCTGCTCATTCCGGTAGGAGGCTTTTTTACTATTAACGCAGAAGAAGCAGTAAAAGTCATAAATGATGTTGAACCTTCGATAGTTATTCCAATGCATTACAATAATTCAGAAATGAATCAGGAGCAATTTGGCAATTTACAACCTCTAGAAACCTTCTTAAAAGAAATTGGAGCCGAAGATGTACAGCCGAGAGAAAAGCTCGCTATAAAAAAAGATGATTTGAATGCAGAAGATATGCAAGTAGTTGTATTGAGTATCTAAGTCGTATCACTTCTCATATTGTCATTATGTATAAAGTCATGTAGTATTAATATCCCTATGCCGTCAAGTCCAAGTGAATTATACAAAACACCTCCGCACGATCTTCAAGCAGAAACCTCAGTCCTTGGGGCAATTCTTATAGATTCAAGTGCGATTGGCCTTGTGGCAGAATTTTTACGTAGTGAACACTTTTATCAGCATGAGCACAAGCTTATCTATAATGCAATGCTTAAGTTGTATGAGAAGCAAACACCTATAGATATCATTACATTAAAAAATCAGTTACAAAGCGATGGAGAATTAAAAAATGCTGGTGGAAAAGAATATCTTTCTGAGCTTATTAACTCTGTTCCGACATCTGCATATATTGAACAGTATGGCATTATTGTTAAAAGCCTATATACCAAAAGAAAACTTATTGAAGTAGCCTCACGTTCTGTTGAAAAGGCATTTGAAAATACCGGAGAAATAAGTGAGCTTATTGATGCAGTAGAAGCTGATGTGTTTGCTTTGGCACAAGAACATCAGCACCGTGATTTTATTCAACTCAAAGAAGTGGTGTATCAGCGCTTTGAAGAATTAGAAGAATTTAAAAAAACCGGTGCAACAACACGTGGTATCCCAACCGGCTTTAGCCCGCTGGATAATAAGTTATCTGGTTTATTGCCTTCAGCGCTGCTTATTCTTGCTGCGCGTCCTGGTGTTGGTAAAACGTCATTTGCTTTAAATATTGCCCTCCATGTAGCTCTAAATGAAAAAAAAGGAGTGGGATTCTTTTCTTTGGAAATGAGTAAAGAAGAACTTGTAGATCGTTTGCTTGTAGGGCAAGCAGATATTGATGCCTGGCGACTTAAGACAGGAAAACTTACCGATGATGATACAAGAAGTGTTATGAAAGCAATGGGAGAGCTTGCCGATGCTCCAATTTATATCGATGATACTCCTGGCTTATCTATCCTTGAAATGCGAACAAAAGCCCGTAAGCTAAAATCAGAAAAAGGGTTAGATTTGGTAATTGTTGATTATTTGCAGCTTGCTAATGCAGGTAAAAAATTTGAATCACGTGTGCAGGAGGTATCTTATATTTCTCAAGGGTTGAAGAACCTAGCACGTGAGCTTAAGATACCAGTACTCTCTTTGTCACAGCTTTCCCGTGCAGTGGAGCAAAGAGGTGTCAAAAAACCTCAACTGGCAGATCTTCGTGAATCTGGAGCGATAGAACAAGACGCTGATGTTGTAATGTTTATTTATAGAGAAGATGAAAGCGATGATTTACTCGATAATAGCCAACGCATGATGAAGATTGATATCGCCAAACACAGAGCAGGTGCAACAGGAGAGATTGACCTCATGTTCCGTGGTGATCGTATTAAGTTTTACCCGGTGGATAAATCTCACGATCTTATTTAATCTCCATATCATTCATAATAAGAGTACGAATATAATCTGCTTTACTCATTCCATTATCTTTTGCCTGGTCACGTACAAAAGAATCCATTTCACGGCTCATCATAAAATTAAAGCGATAGAGCAGTCTCTGTTTTGCTACGGTTTTAAAAAATCCGGCTAGAACATTATTCATCTCTTTTTTATTTCCATCTTTATATGTTTCAAGTGAAACCAGTCTGCTGGAACCTAATAAAAGTGGCACCTGTTTGGTTTCATTCTGGAGCATGAGAACCGGTTTATGCTGTTGTAATGCTAATGTAATAAACCGACCAAGTTCAAAATTTGATTCAGTAGCTTCTACTACCAATGCATCCGCTTTTTTTATCTCCTTCGTTAAAATAGCTGCATCTTTAGAAGATTTTTTTTCGGGGTTAGAAGATAGTGTAGCAACATATATGTTATGTTTTGCTGACTTTACACAATCAATTATTAACGTATCTGACTCTGAGGTTTTTATAGATAAATATACGATGTACATAATTTTATTGTAGCATATAAACATAACATGCAATAGCTTTATTAAGAGTTAGGGGTAAAAGGTATAATTAACTTATGAGAATTGATGATATCTATACAAAATATCAGATAATGCCTTCACTTCAGCTTCATATGCTACGTGTTACTGGTGTATCAGTGATAATTAGTGAGCATATGCAGCAAAAAGTGCAAAAGAAAGACATCATTACAGCATGTCTTCTGCATGATATGGGAAATATTTTAAAGTTTAACTTAGATCTGTTTCCTGATTTTTTACAGCCAGAAGGAAAAGAATACTGGCAAAAGATCAAAGATTCGTTCGCAAAAAAGTATGGAACAGACGAACATGAAGCGACTATTCAAATAGTTAAAGAAATAGGAGTAGAGGAGCGTATTATTGAGTTAATTGATGCGTTTACCTTTTCTGAAGCAGATAAAAATGCAAAGAGTAACGATCTTGAAAGAATGATTTGCACCTATTCCGATATGAGAGTAGAACCACAAAAGGTTGTTTCTCTGGAAGACCGGTTAAGAGATGGAAGAAAACGATTCAAGCTTAATAAAAAGCATATAGTTGACGATGAAGACTTTTTTAATATCATGGCGAAATCATTAATGCATATGGAAGAAACAATTTTTTCTTACACTGACATTACGCCAGAAGATATTACCGATGAAAAAGTAAAACCATACATTCAAAAACTTCGGGCTTTTGATATATCTGTTAACAAAAGATGAACATCCTATACTTCTTTATTATCGGCTTTATAACGAAGAAAGATTTTTGCAATAATATACCCTAGGAAAGCTCCAAAGAATATATCAAAAAAATAATGACAATACAGATAAATACGTGAATACGCGATAAGACCGGCTATTGAGTAGTAAAACCATTTTCTCTTTTTATCAAAATAAGCAAATACAACTGCTCCCGCAAATGCCCCAGATGCATGACCAGACGGAAAACTATAGTTTTGTGGACAATAGAGAGTATCTACTTGTTGTGCAATATATGGCCGTTCTCTTTGAACCATATTTTTAATGACTACATTTACAAGAAAAGACGTGGTAAGGAAGCTCAGTAAAAAATAAATAATAAACTGTTTATGATGTTTGATATCAAATAAAAGTAGAAGTACAAATATAATGCTCCAAATAACTACAGTGAGTCCATTAAATGAAAGAAACAGGAAAATATAATCAGTGAGAGTTGTATGCGGGACAATTGAGTAGAGAAGGGAAGTAATGATAGTATCTAACTGAAAGAAGAATTCAATCATACTTTATTGTACATGAGGAGAAGAAAGGAGAAAAGTGCCGGGAGAGGGGATCGAACCCACATGATGTTGCCATCACAGGTTTTTGAGACCTGCGCGTCTGCCAATTCCGCCATCCCGGCTAGAGATACATTATATCATTTCTCCAAGCTCATTCAGTATCTATTCTGGAGTTGACAATCCTTTCTAAAAAAGCTATATTTTTCTTTGGAAAGTGTGTTTATTTTTAAAAAAGGATCCATTTTCCCTTCATTATTCATTCATTTTTAATAACATGCAAAAAAAACAAGAGTATGTCAAAGTAGCTTCCTACGAAGGTAGAAAAGGAGAAGTTAAAAAGGTAGTCCTTTTGTATTCGGGTGGTTTAGATACATCCGTTATGCTCACATGGATACAAGAGGAGTACAATGCAGAAGTCATTGCACTTACGATAGATATCGGCCAACAGACAGATGACTTGGAAGAGATCCGACAAAAAGCTCTTAACTTAGGAGCTGTAAAAGCAGTAGTAATTGATGCTAAAGAAGAGTTTGCAAATGAATATATCTCAAAGGGTATTAAGGCAAATGCTTCTTACCAGGGAGCGTATCATCTTTCTACTCCAATTGGAAGACCTCTTCTTGCTAAGTGGGCAGTTAAAATTGCAGCGCAGGAAGGTGCAGATACTATTGCTCATGGATGTACAGGTAAAGGTAATGACCAGGTTCGTATAGAAGGTGTTGCACTCGCACTTAATCCAGATGTAAAAATTATTGCCCCTGTTCGAGAATGGGGGATGGGCCGAGATGAGGAGCTGGAATATGCAAAAAAACATAATATCCCTGTTCGGCAGACTGCTTCCAAGCCATACTCATATGATGATAATATGTGGGGAGTAACTGGTGAGGGAGGAGAGATAGAAAATCCAGGCCTTATCCCACCACTCAAAGACATTCTTCTTGTTTCAACACTCCCAGAAGATGCTCCTAATGAGCCAGAATTCGTTGAGATTGAGTTTATTAAAGGACTTCCTGTTGCTGTAAACGGTAAGCAAATGAAACTTGCTGACCTTATCCTTCATCTAAATGAGGTTGGAGCCAAGCATGGAGTAGGTATCACTCATCATATTGAAGATCGTGTAGTTGGTCTTAAAGTAAGAGGTATTTATGAAGCACCAGCTGCAGAAATTATCATCCAAGCACATAGAAATCTTGAAAAATATGTCTGTACCCGAATGGAAAATGAGATGAAGTCAGAGATTGATACCAAATGGGCATATACCTGTTATGCAGGTTTCTGGTATGAACCACTTTTTGAAGCTTTGAATGCATTTATAGATAAAGTAAATGAAAAAGTGACAGGAAAGGTTACTATTAAGCTCTATAAAGGAATGGCAGAATCTGTTGCAGTTGAGACTCCAAACACTATTTTTGAAGAAAAACTGGCAACATTTATGGCATCAAGTGCCTTCAACCAGAACGCATCTCCAGGATTTATCGAACTCTTTACACTCCAGATGCGACTTGCACAAAGAGGAGAAAAAACAGTTCTTCTTTCTATCGGTAGAAGAAATAATAAGATGAAATTGCTTCCTGCGATAAAGCAATTACATGAGATGGGATACAAGATGTATGCTACATATAAGACCCATAAATTTTTAACACAAAACGATATTGATGCCATTCTTGTTCACAAAATTTCACAGCCACACAAACAACCTAATCTGAAAGATCTGTTAGAAGCAAATCGTTTTGACCTTATCATCAATATCCCTACAAATCATGAGAAGGATACAACCGAAAAAGAGGACACAGACGGTTCAGTAATCCGACAGATGGCTGTTAAAACCAATACTAAGATCGTAACAAGTGTTGGGGTTGCAAAAGAACTTATTGAAAAGCTAAGAGCTGCAAAGGTGAGATAAGCTTATCTTTGGGTAGAAGGAGGGGCAGAGACTGCCCATATAGGTCCTGTGAACTGGCCTTCTTCTAAGATCCCGCAGATAAGTTCAGACGAACCATTATTTGTCCAGTAGCTTACATTTCCATTTGGATCAGTGATCATAAATTCAGGTCCTGTATACCCATCAATTGTGGTAACATGAGCAATCGATCCATCGGGTGCTCTAAATCCCATGTTCTGCAATCCGTATTTACCTTCATGGGTAGCCCTTCTTGCTTCTGGAATAGGATGGGGTAGAGAAATTTCTGCTGACATACCATAATTATAATACCTATAGCTGCAAAAAATTATATTTATAATTAATGAATACGTAGATTATCTTAATTTAAGTGGAATGAGGGGTATTCTGGTTGGTGGTAATAAAATATATCTGGAATTATATAGCTTTCAGTCAATGGATTTTCAATAACCTGTACTTTGAGAGCCCCATATTTCCTTTCTTCCAAAATGCCAAGGCAGGTTTCTTGGATAGTCCGTACTGAATCACTGTCTTCATGGTAGCCATAATTTAATTCTACTCCTTCTGGAATCCAAAGAATACGAAGAAATTGGGGATATTGTTCTAGTAAGTTTTTTTCAGTCGAATAAAGTAGTCGTTCATGTCTTGCCATAATAGTCTGAATTATACTTATATAAGGCTTATGCTATCCCCAGTACTTTTCTACCGTTTGCTGTTGAGATTTTTACCAAGTCATCCACTTTATACATATGAAGCCCTTCAATAAGAAATTTAAGTTCAGTCCACATATCACCTTCTGCAAACGGTTTATAAATATCAATAATATTATCTGTGCCCAGTGCAACTGTAATATTATGTGCAATTAATTCTTCCACTGGGGTAAGGGCATTGTGCCATGGCAACAGTTCTTCTGTACGCTTATGGTCGATCCAACCCACAGGACAGGCAACCATCATAACACCAGCTTCTTTCATTTTTGTATATACACGTTCTCTATATTCTTTTGGATGAGCAGCAAGAGATATACCATGAACTCCAACAACCTTGCCTTCCATATCATGTTCTATTGCTTTATCTGCAAGTAATTCTGTTTCTTTCTCTTTTGGATTATTTAACTGATCAACATGTACATGGACCATTTTGTTCATTTTTTTCGCAGTAGAGAGGAGTACATCTAAGTGTTCTGCTTCATGACCTTTATCTTTTCCTGGTAATCCACCAATAATATCAACAAATGCAGCACCCTCATCAAACCAGTTACGAGCTTCTGGATCCAGTACTCCTTTTAATACCTGGTTTATAAATTTAAAAGTGATATCTTTTTTGTAAGTTTCACGAAGTTTTTGAGCTGCTTTGATAGCTTTATCTTGTATAGCTTCGTCAACATCAATAAAAGTCCCAACTGCAGTTACACCTTGTTTTATCATCCATTCTGTTGCATATGCCATTCGATTATATATATCATCTACACTGGAAGTTCTTTTCAGTTCATCATTTAAATCCCACTTTTCCTGAAGAGAAGCATAAATATATTTAACGTTATCATTGTTTAAACTGAACGCTCGATCAAAGTGAGCATGTGTGTTAACCCAACCACCATTCTTTTTAATTTTTTCTTCAACTTCTGCGCGTAAATTTAAATAATTTAGATTGATCATAGCAAGTTTAAATTGATAATCGTTTTTCTAGAGTGTGTATGAGTACTTCAACCCCTTTTTCATTATACCCACCATTTGGAACCAAAATATCTGCAAACTCTTTACTTGGTTCGACAAATTTTTCATGCATTGGGCGAGCGGTTGCAAAATACTGATCCATAGATTGTTCTACAGTGCGTCCTCTTTCGTTGACATCGCGCTTTATCCTGCGAAGAACTCGGATATCTGCGGCAACATCAATATATATGCGCAAACTTATAAGGTCACGTAATTCTTTATGGGTAAAAATGAGAATACCTTCTACTAAAATAATTGGAGCTGGTTTTTCTGTTGTAGTTTCTGGCATTCTGGTGTGCGTTGTAAAGTCGTACTGGGGCATCTGAACTTCTTTTCCAGTCATTAGTTCTTTCAGCTGTTGAATCAGAAAATCTGTTTCAAGTGCGTCGGGGTGATCATAATTGGTTTTTATTCGATCTTCCATTTGTAGGTGGTCTTGTGCTTTGTAGTAGCGGTCATGAGGGATATGAAGGATGTTATCTTTGAAGTGGTCAACAATTTTGTTTGCAATAGTTGTTTTGCCGGAGCCGCTTCCACCAGCAATTCCGACTAAATATGGTGTATTCATAGTAATTGTTACAAGAATTATACAGAATTACACTTATGATTTGTTAATTTTTCCTCCAATCATCCCATGCGTTCCAGACATCAGTTATTGGCGGTACTTCAGGAGGATCGAAGGAAGAGTCAACAAATGGTAAAGTTATATCTGTTTCTGGTAAATACGATGAAATCTGTATCTGCCATTCTTCCATAAACTGTCCTATTGTCACTATATTCTCAGAAGGATTATCCTCAACTATCATACCGAGTGTTCTTGTGTAATTATTCTCAGTTATATGAAATAGTTCGTCAGTTTGATCAATTCTTCTTGGATTAAAAATATGGAAGAAATGTGAATGATCTACTTGTTCATACATTGCTTCTGTAATAACACCCGCTTGCTGAGTTGGATTTGTAAGCATATAGTGTTTATTCCAAACCGTCTGATTATAAGCACGGAATGCAAAGCGGGTTTCTTCATCAATATGATCACCGTTATATGGAGGAGTAAGTCCTGCAACAGGATTATATACTTCTTCTTCTGCAGCTGATATCAGTAAATTAAAGAGTTGACCATTATAAGGACTATATGATGCTGCAACTATCCTTTTGCTGTTTGGTTGCTCTATTATTCCGGCAAATTTTACTGTGTGAGCTATATCTCTATTTGCTTGAGGATTTGCAGACGGTACAACACAGATTGTTTTATCAGCATTCTGTACAGATACTGTATCGGCTCCTTCCTGACCGGAAACAAAAAGTAAAGGAAGTCCACCACGAGATATAGTAGCCCAATGAGCTTTGTCTAACTGAAGTAAGTTATTAAGATGATAGGGAATAGTTCTTCCACCAATTGCCTCAGCAAGTTGGAATTTTACATATTCAAGAGACTGGTCTGTAATCAGGTCCTTCCTTCGCACAGAAGATTGATACAATGTTTGTAATACTGTATCTAAGTTTGGGATTGGTTTTTCTGGTGTTCCCATATTTCGGGCAATTATAAACCCACATTATAAAGCTGTCAATATACAATTCTTCATTTTTTAATAAAAAATAATTAAAATATTGAAAAATGCTACAATTTTGGTATAATATATTTAATCTTTTCAGATATGAAAAAAGAAAATTTAGAAATAATTAATTGATAGTCTCCTAAATTGGAGACTTTTTTTATATGTCAACATATCTAGAAACAGGAAACCCAGCGATACTTGGATATCCAGGTATACAGTTCGTCGAAGCACCAGAATTTGTTCATCCTTCGATCGAAAGTTATATTGATATTGGTGAAAAACGTTCTAATTCTCTTCGTCATTTACTTAAAACTACAGGCACGCCTTTTGCAGAAGAATTTAAACATATTACAGATAGTTCCCAACACGCACATCACGGTTGGCATCATACGCGACACGTTGAGCACTTGGGGAAGAAAAGTCTTGCTCAGTATGCGCATGAAGATCCAGAATTATTTAATACTATGGAAACCATTGGAGGATCACCAGCACTTGAGGTTCTTACTTCTGCTGCTTTACTCTTTGATCCTTTCCACGATGTAGATCAATTAACAGCTGCATATAGAAATGAAACAAGAGAGATAAAGTTAAAAGAGAAAAAAGCTCACGGCCTTGGTGCTGCAGCTATGACGCTCGCACTTACTCCTCAATATGCAACAGCATCTCGTATCTCTTTTGATGAAGCTTATAAGGTGACAGCGGCAGCGGCTATTATGATGATGAGACATGATACACCCGAACAATTTGAAAGAACATTTGCAGAAGATAATGTAAAAGCATATTTCTATGATGAAAAGGGTAATAGGATTTTACGAAGAGGAAATCATTTAAGAGCACTGTATGAGACGGATAAGCTTGATCTGTATAGCATATCTCCTTCTCAGGTATTTGATTTATTGGTACAGCTAAAAGGTGAACATGGTTTTATAGATGCTGAAGAAGGAAGTATCCTTGGTTTATCTCCTCATTTTGAAGCTGAACATTATGATGAACTGAACTGGCTTACCCAACATGATGAACCTCTTATGGATGAGGTATCTGATAATGTGAAGAACATGCATAAAGCAGTTACTGAAACAAGATACTTTGCAGATATGGGAGATATGATCTGCCCATATACGGACCAGTTTATGCGTACGTTTTTAACACAGTACTCAAAGCAACGACCTTTTTGGAACTTAGGTGATGCAACTGTACAAGAAGCAAGTAATAAAGTGTTTGACCAGCAGTGGAAAGAGGATACTGCATCAGACGCGCTTAGACTCATGTGGGAGATTGTACATATAGATGGTATCTCTCCCAATTCTGACTTTAGTAAGGTCCCATGGGTACGTGCTTTTATTAAAGAACATGCAGTAATGAGTGCAATTCTTTTTAAAGATCTGGGTACCACTATAATGAATGGCGATTATTCGGTTGTAAACTGGGTATACGATCAGAGACTAAGAAAGCTGGATGAAAAGCGCAGAACAATAGAAGAGCAAGGTATTGATATTAATGGTAAATATACAGAAAAAGTGAGAGAGATTGAGGGGGAGAGAGCAGAGGTGATTGACTCATTAACTAAAAAACATGTATCTTCAACAAATGAAGATATTGCAAATTTTAATGAGTTATGTGATGAAGTTATTCACTACTTAGTAGCTGTTCATAATATCAAGCCTAAAGAGCTAAAGAAGTATAAAGATCTTGTAATAGCTGGTGAAGATGCACCAACTCAACCATTTCATAATGATTCTATGCCTGTTACTGATTTGAAGATGATCGAACCTCCAGAAACAATTTAATTGGTTCAGTAAAACTGTTGTGATAGAATATAAGGACTATGTCTCAGTCAATAAAAAAAACACTTACTTCAGAGATAGAAATATTTTCCTCACAAGAAGATCTTCCACAAGATGAAAAAGAACTCGTTATGCAAGCTCGTGAAGCAATGAAAACTTCATATTCTCCATACTCACATTTTAGTGTTGGCGCAGCTGTTCTTCTGACAGATGGGACTGTGGTACAAGGAAGCAATCAGGAAAATGCTGCTTATGGCCCGACCAACTGTGCAGAACGAAGTGCTCTGTTTGCAATAGGTTCAATGGGGAAAGGAGATATGGTCTCAAAAATTGCTGTAATTGCCCGACCAACGGACAAATTACATGAAACAGTTCCTCTTGAAAAGGAGATGCCTGGCAGTCCATGCGGAGTATGTCGACAGGTCCTTAAAGAATATGAAGATGTAGTTCAGAAACCTATCACTATTTTGATGGTGGCAAATACAGATCGTATTTACAAAACTGAAGGAATTGATTCACTTCTTCCACTTGCCTTTGGACCAGCCGACCTTGCATAAAATCTTTACGTGTTATTCATATAGAAGGTGTATATAATAAAGGGAATTACAGCTTTTATTATGACACCTCAAGAAGATATATATTCAAACAAGTACATAGCAGAACTTCTTCGTAACATTGCTGCTGCTCATTTACTCAAAGGAGAAAATCGCTTTCGTATTATTGCCTATGAAAAAGCAGCAGATGCAGTGGAGCATTTGTCACGGGAGATACGAGATATCTGGCAGGAAGGGAAGATTCAGAAAGTTAATGGTATTGGCCCTGGGATAGGACAAGCTCTTTCTGAATATTTTGAAACAGGTACTTCAAAACACTTTAAAGAAATATTAAAGGGCATACCGCCTTCAGTGTTTACCCTGATGAAAGTGCCTGGTATAGGGCCTAAGAAGGCTTTTAGATTAGTTGGGCAATTTGGTCTCACAGATAAAGGAACCGTTCTCGCTGATTTATTAAATGTCGCACGCAGTGGTAAGATTGCAGAGCTTGAAGGGTTTGGGAAGAAGTCTCAGGATGATATCATTGAAGCTCTACAGGTATACCAGAGTAAAGATAGAAGAGAAGAACGAATGCCATTCCCATTTGCATTTACCTTATCAGAAGAAATTAGAGCATATTTACATGAGCTTCCAGAAGTAAAGAAAACCGATGCCTTAGGTTCTATGAGAAGACGAGTTTCGACAATTGGAGATATTGATATATCTGTTCTTGCAGAAGATAAGGATTCTCAAAAGATCGTTGATCACTTTTTGGAGTACCCGGGTAAAAGATCAGTGGAAGGCGCAGGGCCTGCCAAAGCTTCAATCATTGCAGCAGGGAATATTCGAATAGACTTACGAGTTCAGAATGAAACAAGCTATGGCTCGATGCTTCAATACTTTACAGGGAGTAAAGCGCATAATATTAAGCTGCGCGAGTATGCTATTAAAAAAGGGTATTCGCTCTCAGAGTATGGCATGAAAAAAGTAAAAGGTGAGAATCCTATTGTGAAAGAGTTTAAAGACGAGGAGTCATTGTATGGGTTTTTGGGGCTTCAGTACATTCCACCAGAGATTAGAGAAGGGACAAATGAGATTGAATTAGCTCAGAAAAATAAAGTACCTAAACTCGTAGAACAGACCGATATAAAGGGAGATTTCCATATCCATTCATCTTATGATCTCTCTACCTCCCATGATTTGGGCTTAAATACATATGAAGAACTCGTGGAAAAGGCCAAGGAGTTGCAATATGAATATATTGGTTTTGCAGATCATAATCCTAAACAAAGTGGTCTTTCAAACGAAGAAGTAATATCCATTATGAAAGATCGTAAGGCTCATATTGATAAAGTTCTTTCATCAACCTCTATACCATACTTTATAGGTCTTGAAGTAGACATATTACCGAGTGGGGAACTGGCATTACCAGAGAAAGCATTTGAGTATGTTGACTTCCTTATAGTTTCAATACATAGTTCTTTTAAAATGAATTCAGAAGAAATGACCAAGCGAATATTAAAGGCGCTTTCTTACCCGAAAGTAAAAATTTTTGGGCACCCGACTGCTCGTCTTATTAATAAGCGAGATGGTATAGATGTACAATGGGATAAGGTATTTGCTTATGCACGAGAGAACAACATCGCAATGGAGATTAATGCAAGTCCTTCCCGGCTTGACCTGCCAGATGTGCTTGTCCGAGATGCAAAAGATGCCGGGGTTGAGTTTATGATAAATACAGATGCTCACGCTGTAGAGCACATGGACTTTATGCAGTATGGTATTTATGTAGCAAAGCGAGGATGGGTAACTCCTAAGGAAGTTGTTAATGCAAAGCCCTATAAAGAGATGAAGAAGTGGATGGATAAGTAACACATTAAATATTGTATAATCGTAGTGTTTATATATGATAGATCTTTCAACTCACTTAGCAGGAATTCAACTACGTAACCCACTTATATTAGCTTCAGGTATTATGGGTGTTAGTACTTCTTCAATGAAATATGTGGAAGAAAATGGGGCAGGTGCTGTAACGATGAAGTCAATTGGCCCTATGGAGCGTTTGGGTCACAGTAACCCTACTGTCTACTCATGGGGAGAGGGAATTCATAATGCAGTAGGTTTATCTAATCCTGGTGTTGAAGAAGGTACTGAACATCTTTTAGATATGAAAAAGTCATTATCTATACCTGTTATCGCAAGTTGTTTTGCAGATACAGTAGACAATATGGCGAAAGTAGCCGAAAAAATGCTTACCGCAGAACCAGAAGCACTGGAGCTAAATCTTTCCTGTCCAAATACAGAAGATGATTTTGGGCGTATGTTCGCTTTGGATATTAAGGCTACAGAGAAAGCTATTTCTTCTGTTAAAAAAATAGCTGGGAAGACTAAAATTTTTGCGAAGCTCTCTCCAGATTCACCAGAAATATCAGAAATTGGGAAGGCAGCAGAAGCAGCCGGTGCAGATGGCATTACAGCAACCAACACACTATCTGGACTTATTATTGATATACATGTTAAACGACCAATTTTACATAATACTTTTGGGGGGCTTTCAGGACCAGCAATTAAACCAGTAGCTCTTCGTGCAGTCTATAATTTATATAAAGCTATAAAGATCCCTATTATTGGAACCGGTGGAGTAAACTCTGGAGAAGATGCAATTGAGATGATTATGGCAGGAGCCACGGCAGTTGGTGTAGGATCTGCAATATTTTATAGAGGAATTGATGTTTTTAAAAAGATCTCGGATGAGATGATACAGTTTATGGAAAAGGAAGGTTACAAGTCTCCTGAAGAAATGAAAGGAATTGCACATGCCTAATATGAAGTTTGATAAACCACTCATTTTAGAGATTAAGCAGGTTATTACAGAAAACAGTAGGGTAAAAACATTTGTTTTTGACTACGATTTTCCAGGTCAGCCAGGACAGTTTGTGATGGTTTGGATCCCTGGATATGATGAAAAACCATTCGGTATTATAAAACAAGATAAAGTCGGCTTCTGTATCTCCGTTGCTGCTGTTGGAGAGTCTACTCGAGCCTTACATGAAATGAAAGAAGGAGAGCGCTTAGGATTTAGAGGTCCATATGGATCAGCTTTTACTTTTGAACCGGGTACTAAAAAAATTGCGCTTGTTGCTGGCGGTTATGGTATGGTCCCACTTTCTTATTTAGCACAGGAAGCAAGGAAGACAGGTATAGAAGTACATTTATTTTTAGGAGCAAGAAATAAAGAAGAGTTATTATTTAGATCTTGGATGGAGTTACTTGGTGTGAATCTCCATATCTCAACTGATGATGGTTCGGAAGGCTTTAAAGGATACAATACAGATTTATTCTTAAAAGAAGTAGATTCAATAGCACCGGAAAAGGTATATATTGTAGGTCCAGAAATTATGGAGGTTAAAACAGCTAAAACTTGTTATGAAAAAGATATCCCATTTGAAGTATCTTTAGAACGATATATGAAATGTGCCATTGGTATTTGTGGTCAATGTGCTGTTGATCCTACCGGCTGGCGCATGTGCGTAGAAGGGCCGGTACTTAATTCAGAACAGTTAAAGCAAGTTAAGGAGTTTGGTAAGTATCACCGAACATCCTCAGGGAAAGTTATTTCTTATTAATAATTAACGTCAGTTCGATACCATATACCTATGAAAATTGCTCATTTTGATGTAGACGAAGAACTAAAAGCACATTTACAAGATGATGTGTACCCTTATTCGATAGAGGAAATTAGAGATATTGCTGCTTTTAAAGACATAGAAGCTATCTCCATTAAATCACAAACCAGAATAAATACTGAGCTGCGTACGCACTTTCCTAGTCTCAAAATGCTTATTACTCGTACTGTTGGAGTAGATCACATCGATTTGGATTATTGTAAAGCAAATGGAATTGAAGTATTCCATATTGTAGATTATGGTGCATTTAATATTGCAGAACATGTCTTTGCACTTCTATTAGCGGGTACAAGAAATATCCTTCACGCACAGAAGGGTATCCAGGATGGCATATTTTCATTTGAAGGAAATTTAGGAATTGCTTTAAAAGGAAAAACAATTGGAGTTATTGGGACTGGTAATATTGGTTTAGAAGTCATCAGACTTGCAAATGGGTTTGGCATGAAGGTTATTGCCTATGATGTAACTCCTCGTGATCATGATGAGACAGGGCTTGTATTTGACTATGTTTCTCTAGAAGATGTTTTTACTAAATCAGATATTATTTCGTTACATGCGCCTTTACTTGATAGCACCAAACACATGATTAATGAAGAAGTCATCTCCAAGATGAAAGAGGGTGTCATTCTCATTAACACAGCACGAGGAGGCTTAATTGACACAAAGGCATTAGTTGCAAATGCAGCAAAGTTTTGGTGGATTGGTTTAGATGTTGTGGAGAATGAAGACTCATTTACCAAAGATGATCCACTCCTTTCTCTTCCGAATGTAGTGATTACACCTCATATTGCGTTTTATTCAGATGAATCGGTCAAAAAAATTGCTTCAGAAACAGAACGGATTTTAAAGGATCGTCCTCAAGAGAATAGAGTAGTGTAAGTGTTATAAAGTGAAGTGGTGTCATCGCTGCTTTATCTGCTGCAGCGATGACACTTCTTAAGTTGTACGTATCACCTAGACTGTCTGAGCTAGTTATCAGAAGACTGACGGTACGTACCTTGGCCTGTGATGCTAAGTTCTGCTAAGATTAACTCATCTCTTTCTCCTAGATTAGCACAACGTTTTACAAGTAACCAAGCTTTTTCCGGACCTATATCAGTAGAGGTGGAAATAGTGATTACAAACATTGGCATCTGCAATGGATTCCATGAATAATCTTCTTGCAGATTGTTTACTCCAAACTGGTAAGCCCAGTTTTGAGCCTTTGCCGCAATATTCTTAGCTCGGCCCTTGTTAAAAAAACCTTTGTAAGTAATAGAAATACTGCTCATTTTATCTTGTCCTTTCTTACTATACTAAGGTTGATATAAAGCCAATTATATCATACTATAGGACTATATCGAGCGAAGATTATATAAAAAGAAGTCCAGCAAAACTAGCAGCTATAATTGCTGCAATTGTTATCCCGTATTTAACTGCAAACTCTCTTTTGCCCTGGAAAAATACAAACACTGCTTTTCCAATAAGATTTACTGCATTAACCAGTATAAAAGCAAGAACAGCAGTAGAAGGTTCTATCTGAGTACGTACAAGTTGAGCAACATTAATAAGCACCGCGTCAATACCGGTTACAGCAGCAAGTGCCGAGGTAATAAGGAAACCTGTTTCACCGAATAATTCTAAGGCAATTCGTGATAAGAGTTTTATTGAAATATAAAGCATTGCAAATATGAGAGCCGGTTTTAAGGTAAATACATTTGCTTGCTGTGTTTCATCTGTTTTCAGCTCAGTATTTTTATGCTTTCCTTCTCGTTTTGCAAAGAAAAAACTAGTTGCTCCAAATCCAAATACAAGAATTAAGAGAGTTGGAAATATATAGCCGACATACTCTGGGTTAATTGGAAGTAAGATAAGTGTTGCAGAAAAAAAGCTTGCAAAGGTAGCAAGTAATGCAGAGGATACTAATAGATCTATTTTTTTAGATTCTTTACTTTGTACAGCAATCGATTGTGTGGTTGCTGTTGAAGAAACAAACCCGCCAACTAAGCTTGTCAGAAAAAGTCCTTTTCCTTGTCCCACAGTGCGTTCAAGTACATATCCGGTAAATTCGACACCGGTAATTATTGCCACAATAAGCCAAGTTGTAAATGGATTAATAATCTCTAGATCACCCCAGGTATTCATATTAATATTCAAACTACCTGCAATCTGATCAATAAAAGGTACTTGAGATAACGTATAAGATTCATTTGGCAGAAAAGGAAGAATGACCAGTGCAATGAGAGCATACCCAATAAAAGCCATAAGCTCACGACGGTGTACATCATCTACTATATGTTCTATCTGTGATTTAGTTGCCAGAATAAGCATTAACACAACACCCATGGCAATAGTAAGAATAGTAGGGAAGACCTCAAGTCCAATAAATAAGCCAATAAGATAACAAAAAATGGTTGCTACTTCTGTTGTAATACCAATATCTTTAGTGATCCAGCTATTAAAAGCATAATGCACAATAATAAGAGCAAGAAAGCCAATTGTAACGGTTAAAAAGATACTAAAGTAGTCAATATACAGAAGTCCTGATATGGCACCAAGTGCAGTAATAAGTGAAAGAGTCCGGACTCCCAGATAGGCTTTATATGCTTTAGAAGAAGTTCCTGGTTCATGCTGTTCATGACGTTCATGAACTTCTCGCTCCAGACCGATTGCTGCACCAATTGCAAGAGAGATAAGTAGTTTAATAAACGTCGTAAGTTCCATTACTGTTATTATACCTAAGAAATTATGGGTACAAGCCTTTCTCACTTTGTTCTTACATCACTTTAACTTGTTAAGAGTACCATAAAGGCAAGAGGTCTTACGATTGTTATAGTATGAGTAGTTTATGTATATTCAATAAATCGAATTATCAATTATAATGAAGTTATGCTACAAAGAGCGGAGGAAATACTAAATAAAGTGCCGGGAAAGGTCGATTATGCAGATGTACGCATAGTTGAACAAGAAAGTGAAGATATTGCTACAAAAGATGGGGTGGTCGAAGCTCTTGAGTCATCTACTTCAAAAGGATATAACGTTCGTGTTCTTCACAAAGGTGTCTGGGGTTTTGCAGCTTCAAACGATTTTTCAGAAAAAGGTGTAGACAGTACTATAAAAAAAGCAATGGAGATAGCAGACTCATCTGCTCAATTTAAATCAAAAGATGTTATTTTAGATGATCTTCATCCAGTCCAAGATACCTATAAAACTCCTATCGAAGAAGATCCGTTCTCTGTATCTACAGAAGAGAAGATTGAGATGCTTCTAAAGGCAGATAAAGCTCAACGCATTAGTCCTAAAATTGCTATCTCTCAGGCTTCATACCAGGCAAACCGCGAGCATAAGTCCTTTGTCTCAACAATTGGCTCTCGCATTGATCAGGAGATTATCTGGACCGGAGCCGGTATAGAAGCCTCTGCAGTAGATGGAGCAGAGTTTCAAAATAGATCATACCCAAATTCTTTCCGGGGTCAAAACCAAACAAAAGGTTTTGAGCTTGTTCGTAATCTAAATTTGGAGGCAGAAGCACCACGGGTTGCAAAAGAAGCAGTAGATTTATTAACTGCAGACCTATGCCCATCTGGCGAGTTTGATCTTATTTTAGATGGTAATCAGCTTGCTCTTCAGATCCATGAGAGTTGCGGACATGCTGTGGAGCTTGATCGCGTATTAGGTTATGAAGCATCATATGCTGGTACTAGTTTCCTCACTCCAGAAAAACTTTTTAATTTTCAGTATGGATCAGATATTGTAAATCTTACTGCAGATGCAACAATTCCAGGTGGATTGGGTACGTTTGCATATGATGATGAAGGAGTGCCTGCACAGCGAACTTATTTAGTTAAACAGGGAAAGTTCCAAGACTATATTACATCAAGGGATACCGCTCCACTTTTGAAACAGATAAATCCTAAATATCATGGAAAGAGTAATGGAACAGTACGAGCTTCTTCATGGAGCAGGCTTCCAATGATACGTATGACAAATATTAATTTAGAACCAGGTGGTGAAGAAGGAACGGGGCATGGATGGACTCTTGATGATCTTATCAAAGATACAGAATATGGCATTTTTATGTCCACAAATCGTTCCTGGAGTATAGATGACAAAAGATACAATTTTCAATTTGGTACAGAAATCGGCTGGGAGATTAAAAATGGTAAATTAGGGCGTATGTTGAAGAATCCAACATATCAGGGAATTACTCCTCAGTTCTGGAACAGCTGTGATGCAATCTGTTCCCGAGATGAATGGACTGTATGGGGGACACCAAACTGTGGAAAAGGGCAGCCTAGCCAGGTTATGTATACAGGACACGGAGCAAGCCCAGCCCGGTTTAGAAAAGTTAAGATAGGAGTTGTTAAATGGTAATATGATAGGTGAACAAAAATTAAAACAAATAGCAGATAAGGTTTTGAAACACTCAAAATCAGAACAAACAGAAGTGCTTCTTTCTGTTTCGGCAAACTCACTTACTCGCTTTGCCAACAATCAGATACATCAAAATGTTGCCTGGGATAATCTGGGTATTTCTGTACGAGTTATAAACAAGAAAAAAATCGGTGTTGCTTCAACCAATAGTTTTGACGAAGCTTCACTGAAAGATGTTGTGGCAAAAGCAGAGGAGATTGCATCATTTCAACAACCTGATCCCGATTTTAATTCACTCCCAGAACCCAAAACAATAAAAGAAGTTCCAGAAGAAGTAGAACTTGTAACAGAAAAAGAACTGGCAAAGGGAGTATATACTGTTATCTCAAAAGCAAAAGAAAACAAGTTAACCGCGTCAGGCGCATATGCACATGATATTTCAGAATATGCAGTGGCTAACTCACTTGGTGTGTGGGCTTATCATGCGGGGAGTTCTTGTAACTTGTCTACTATTGTTTTGGGAGAAAACTCAAGTGGTTTCGGGGCAGATGTAGCTCGTGATACGAAAGGTGTGAATGCAGAAGAAGTAGCATCTGTAGCAGTCAAAAAGACATTAGAAAGTATAGATCCTCAAGATATAGAGCCGGGTGAATATGAAGTCATTTTAGAGCCGCAGGCTGTTTCTGAGATGATGGCCTTTTTTCAATGGTATGCTCCAAACGCACGTATCTATCATGAACAGGCAAGCCCTTTATCTGGGAAATTAGGTCAAAAGGTATTTGGAGAGAATATTACGCTTATTGATGATCCCTTTCATCCTGAAGTCTTTCCAATGCCTTTTGATTTTGAAGGATATCCTAAAAAGAAATTAACCATTGTTGAAAAAGGAGTACTCCAAAATATTGCATACGATTCTTATAATGCAGCAAAGTATAAAGCAGAGAATACAGGTCATGCATTGCCAGCACCCAATACCTTAGGACCAATTCCATTACATCTTTATATTAAAGAAGGTGATAAAACCAGAGAGCAGATGATTAAGTCTGTTAAAAAAGGTCTCCTGGTGACAAGACTTTGGTATGTACGTGTACTTAATCCAAAAGCTCTGAATGTAACTGGTATGACCCGTGATGGAACATTCCTTATAGAGAATGGACAGATCGTCAAACCAGTGAAGAACTTGCGATTTAATCAAAGTATTCCGGATGCACTTAATCATGTAATTGGAATAGAAAATAAGCTTACCAGGCTTGCCAGTTTTGAAGGAGAGATGGTCAACCTTATGCCCACGCTCCATATTTCAAAATGGCATTTTACAAGTGGAACTTTATTTTAATATGATAAAACAAACTCTTATAAAAACAGAAAACATTATTAAAGTTTCGCCAGATGATACATTATCTTCTGCACTTTCCAAACTTTCCAGCTCGCATGATGCTGCTTTTGTATTTGAAGATAATGGCCATTATATTGGCGTAGTAAACCCATATTACACCGTTATTAAATCTTCCCTGCCCGGTACAACAAAAGTTGAAAATTGTATTTTCCATCCACCACGAGTGTATGTTGAAGATTCACTCGAGCGGATTGCACAGCAAATGACCGAGTCAAAGATTCATTACCTTCCTGTGTTTGATAATAAGCAGCATTTTGTTGGTATCACATCCGGCAGAAGAATTTTGAGAGAAATTCAGCAGCTACCTATTGCAAAAACCAAAGTAATGGATGTATATGAGTCAAGAAATGGAGGAGTAGTGTCTATTTATGAAGATGACACAATTAATGAAGCAATGAATTTATATAAGGAACATAAAATCTCAAAACTTGTGGTAATAGATAAGAATATGAGACTCCAGGGGATATTAAGTTATTATGATTTAGTTCCATATTTAGTCGCTTCGGGCCGTGGTAAGAATCAAGAAAAATTACTGAATGTGAACGAAAGAGATCATTTCATGCAGATGAAAGTAAAGGGTTATGCGAAGAAAACTATACTTACTGTAGCTCCAGATGTCCCGGTATCTTCTGCAATAAGTGAGATGCTCACACGAGGTATGGGGAGCGTCATTATTACAGATCAAGAAAGCAGGCCAATTGGTATAGTTACCACAAAAGATGTCTTCAATCTACTGAAACCAGATAGCATTAAAAAACCTGTCGAGCTGACCACAAAAGATGTCTCATCTAAAAATGAAGATATCATTACTGAATTCACCAATTATGTTTCAGAGTATCTCAGTAAGTTTAAAGATATAAGAAGTGTAAGAGTATTGGTAGACGAACAGAAGAATGGAGTATTATTTAAAGTTAACCTATACATTACACCGGAAAAAGGAAATGACATTGTAATCTCAAAAGAAGGAAAGGACTTGCCAGATATCATTAAAGAAGTCAAACAGGCTTTACAATCTAAAATTCCTCTGTCAAAATAACTACACACATGAAAGTACTAATTACTGGTGGTGCTGGTTTCTTAGGCCTCCATATTGCACGCTATTTTAGTCAGAAAAAATGGGATATACGTTTATTGGATATAGCACCATTTCCAAAAGAGGAATATCCAAAAGGAACTGAATATATACAAGGTGATGTTCGTGATAAAAAGAAAGTAGCAGAAGCAGTAACAGGTTGTCATGTGATCATTCATGCAGCAGCTGCCTTACCTCTTCGTAGCCGGGAAGAGATTATCTCTACAAATGTAGATGGAACACGGAATGTGTTATCTGAGGCAGTAAAACAGAAGGTAAGCAGGGTTGTTTATATTTCATCTACTGCTGTATATGGAGTTCCCGAAAAGCATCCTGTCTATGAAACAGATCCAATGGTTGGGGTCGGTCCATATGGTGAAAGTAAAATTAGCGCAGAAGAAGTCTGCCGGGAATTCCGTAAAAAAGGATTAATAGTTACGGTGATTCGACCAAAAACTTTTGTCGGTACTCATCGCCTTGGTGTATTTGAGATATTATTTGACTGGATAAAAGATGGTAAGCGTATTCCTCTTATTGGAAATGGAGAGAATCACTATCAGCTTTTAGAGGTAGATGACCTGGTTGAAGCAATGTATGGTTGTATCGTTCATAAAAAGGAGGCAGAGGTTAACACAGAATTTAATGTTGGTGCAAAAGAGTTTGGCCACATCAAAGATGACCTTCATGCCATGTTTAAAAAGGTTGGTTCCAAGTCTCGCATTCTTCCAACGCCTGCAGGTCCCATCAAGACATCTCTCTTTATTTTTGAGAAGCTGGGGTTATCTCCTTTATATGCCTGGGTGTATGCAACAGCAGATAAGGATTCATTTGTCTCCATTGAAAAAATCATGAAAGTTACAGGTTGGAAACCAAAGTATTCTAATACTGAGGCTCTTGTGAAAGCATATAAATGGTATGAAGAACACTATGATGAGATCAAGTCTCGTGGTTCTGGAACAACTCATACGGTAGGCTGGAAGCAGGGGATACTTGGCTTCTTCAAAAAGTTTATGTAAGCCGATATACTAACAATATGGATAAGAGATTAGTCATATTCCTTCTTTTTTTTATTCTTCTTATTGGCTCAACTCTTCGTCTTTGGAATCTCTCAAGTAATCCTACTGGCTTTTTTGTAGATGAAGCGAGTAATGCTCTGGAAGCATACAGTATTCTAACTACAGGAAAAGATACTCATGACAAGACATTTCCTGTAATATTTAAAGCTGCAGGAGACTATCGTGACCCTGTCATGATTTATTCGACTATACCTTTTGTCTTTTTATTTGGATTGAATGAATTTTCAGTCCGTTTAGTAAGTGCAGTATATGGTATAGCTGCAATTATCATGATTTATCTGGTAACAAAAGAATATATTAATGAAAAAGTAGCAGTTTGGTCAGCTATCCTTCTTGCTATTTCACCGTGGCATGTGCACTTTAGTAGAGTAGGGTTCCAGCTTATTGCATCTATATTTTGGTTGTTGTTTAGTTTATATTTCCTTCATAAAAGCTTTAAAAATATACGTTACTTTGCATTAGCTTCAGTAGGTTTTGTAATAACTTTTTTTACCTATAGCGCGACTAAAATGTATCTGCCATTCATTTTTTTATTTCTCATATGCTGTTATCTACGTGAGTTTATAAAACTTTTTAAAAGCACATACTTTTGGTTAATAAGCCTTGTCACTATGATCTTGATTGCTGCACTTTTGTATCAGCCTATCTCTCAGGGTGACTTTTTTAAACGATGGACACAGGTAAAACAAGACTTTACATTAGTTGAAATTTCGCAGGCTTATATTAATCATTTTTCTCCGGAATTTCTGTTTATCTCAGGTGATGCAGGTTTTACTGGACAAGATGTAAAGCGTCATTCTGTACTTGGCGTAGGGGAGTTATACTGGTTTCAGATACCATTTCTTTTTATTGCAATAGCTGCTTTTATTGTAGATAAAAAGAAACGAATAAACTTACTTTTTTTTGTTCTATTGCTGTTGATATATCCTCTTGGATCAATATTTACACAACTTACTCCACAAGCAACCCGGTCTATTATTGGCGTAATACCTTTTACCATACTCACGGCGTATGGAATAGAAGAACTAACCAAAATAGTAAATCCAAAATTTTTTAAAAAACTTTTTTACATTGTGCTTGGAGCTACTATTAGTATTTCACTCTTAGTCTTTATTGTTGCACTGAGGAATTACCCTTTACAAAGCGCAGATTACTGGGGTTGGCAGTATGGATATAGAGAAGGTATTGAATACTTATCTCAAAGAGAAGGGGAGTATGATACTCTCTTTATTACACATCGTTTTAATATGGGAGGAGAACTGCTCAAGTTCTATAATCATGAGTATCAATGTGAAAGATGCGCTGTGATGCATAACCCCATTCAGATAGATCCTGAGAAGCGACAATTGTTTGTCCTTAGACCCACAGATATTATAGAGGCAGCGGAATTGTATCCTAACTTAGCTTTTAAGAATCAAGATGTTATAAGGTTACCAAACGGCAATGCTGAGTTGTATATTGGAGAATTTCAGCCTATTCATTAACTTTTTTAAAGATCATTATTTTAGGATGGTCATAAACTGTAAATGATTCATCTGCTGCGTCATCTATAATCTCAAAAGTCCATGGCCCAAGAGGTAAATTAGGATAGCTGCTAAATTCTGCTACTTTAGTAAAGCCTCGTTTTCCTTCAAATAAATCTTTATAATACTGAGCAGTAATTGGATAGCATGAGGTATATTTTTCACAATCATTTAATTTTTGTAACGGTACATAAAGCCGGTTTGAAGCTATCACTATATAGTCCGAACTGGCAAGCTTTTGGTTTAAAACCTGCCATTTTATCTCATCATCTGGTCTGTCGTATAAAGTTAACTCTTGGTAGTTATATCGACCGATGTCAAATACAGGTACGCGATCGTCCCAATGTTCCACGGCAAGTGTAGATCCAGTGGGAATATAAGAATAAATCCAGTTGGAGGCCCTTAAACGGGTGGTTCGTTGGCTATAAATATTCACAAACGCTAAGGTCCATAGGATGACAAGCCCAAATGTAAGTGGCAATATTACTTTTCTCATCTTTGTAGACATACTCGCAAACAGTTCATAAGCTCCGTAGCCGGCTAAAATAGAGAAGAATGGATACATCAGGAGCATATATCTCATAAACTTCACTGCCGATTTACCGATCACGACAAAATAAACAATATAAAAAAGATAGAATATAACAAATGTCCAAACGTGTTTATGATTCTTGGCATAGCTCTTTTTAATATTGGCAATACTAAACTGAACACCGTGTTCATATACTCCAAGAAGAAAGAAGGCGGAAATAAATGGCCCAAGGCCCCAAATAGCTATATTTTTAAGATAATACCAATAAGGAAGTGTTCCGACATATTGCAAGGTATAAGGGAAAATATAAGGATCAGAATTCATCTTAAGTTGCATACTAATTTCATTTAGAAACTGAGTTAGCTCTATAAATGCAAAGGGCATAAAGATAAATGAGAAAAGCAGTGTAGTACACAGTATTATAGCCCCATGTTGCGCGGTGTCGATAATTCTATGTTTCATTTTTCCATGGGTAGCCAAAAACACAACAAGTACGATAATAGGACTAAAAAGAAGTGCAGTTACTTTCGTAGTAATTGCTGCAGCAAAGATAATGCCAATTAGAGCAGCCTTTTTAATTGTCTGATCTTTAAGATACTTTAGTAAAAGATATATCAGTGTAGTTGTAAATACATTCAAAAAGGTATCTACAATAAAAAAGTGAGTATTTTGAATAGGAAAAAAAGCAAATACATAAAAAAAGACAGCAGCTAATGCAGCATACTTTTTATTAAATAGAAAATGCGAAATGTTATATATAAGTCCGATCACAATTAGATCATTGATCAGTGAAAGGGCACGACCTACATAGAGCATGCCATCATATGTGGCGATATTAGTTTGGAGTGCGAGAGAAAGTAACTGACTTGTTCCTTTTAAAATATAAACGGGTAAGCTGCCGTAATTAAAAAAGTCTGGATTGAGTTGAGTAAAAAAGTTCACCCGATCTGCAACCATAATGAGCATGCGCTCATCAGGGTGAAAGTGCATTCCTTCATCCCAGTCTATTCCAATAACTCGAAGTACAAAGGCAATAAGAAAGAGGATAATGAAGTATTTATGTCTATGAATGAACGAAAGTACATTCATATTATTTAGAATTAACTTTTTTCTTTATAAAATTCATCGCATCTCTTAATGATAAGTATTTCAAATCGTAATCAATGTGTTTATCAAATAAATTTGTAATCCAGATTCCCTTTGTTTTAGTATTTTTATTAATATGACTGACAATATCCCAGTTATCTTCTATAAAATAATCTAGCCCAAGTTCTTTAACCATTTTTTCCTTAAACTCGTGTGGCTGCATATCTGTTTTATTATGAAAGGTGCCTTTAAAGATGACATGAGCATTCATTTTTTTGAGCCAGTTGTGGAAATCATCTTTTAAACTATCATAACGACTGGTAATAATATATGGCTCAATTTTGCCATCTTTTGCCAGCTTCTCAATATCAGCCAGTCCTTCAGCGGGAAACATACTAGACCAATGCACAATGCGCCAGATGAGTTTTTCTAATGAAGATTTTGGATAATAAAAATGAATTACACTGTTTGTTTTCTTTTTTGGTAGTACTTTTTTTAATGTTATGGTAACAGGGCGAAAGATGCGAGCTGGGTTATAGAGGAGCACACCATCTAGGTCAAATCCTACTTTTAGTTTTTTATTTTGCATAACTATAATTGATTATAGATGAATTTTTATTATACTAGAAATCATGCTTCCCGTATTACTAGATCTGTGGTTTATTAAAATATACACGCAAGGAGTGTTCCTAGTCCTTGCATTCTTATGGGGGACATTTTGGGTTTGGAAGAATGTAACCTTAACTTCGTATAAAGAAGACGACGTTTTTGATGGTATTTTTCTTTCGCTGTTTGGAGGATTGTTTGTGGGGAGATTACTTTATGTAGCATTACATTTTGAAGATTTTGGTTTTGATATCCTTAAATTCTTCCTTATCAATGGATATCCTGGTATGCATGGAATTGGAACCATTTTAGGTTTCATACTTTCTTTATATCTCTTTACGCTTTCAAGAAGGATGTCTTTCTGGAAACTGATAGATTATATAATTCCTCCTTTATTATTGACTATTGCAATAGTAAAACTAGGCAGTTTCTTTTCTGGCTCAGAGATCGGAACTCAAACAAATTTCTTTTTAAAATTAACATATCCTAACCTGGATGGAGCCAGGCATTTAACTCCTCTTTATGAAAGTATTTTGTTCTTTATAAGCAGTTTTTTTGCCCATAATATAGTCAAGCAGGTAAGAAGAGAACACTTGTCAGAAGGCTTTAATTTATGGTTTTTTATATTCTGCTTTAGTTTAATATCAGTAGCATTTGATCGGTTGAAAGCATTTAGAACAATAGCATTTGGGATAACCTTTGATATGATTGCCAGTAGTTTGATGCTCTTGACAGTAAGTATATATTTGATCTATTATTTTAGGAAATTATTAATGAAAAGATTATCTGCTTTGTTTTCTTTTTCCGGAAAACCTAAAAAAGAAAAATCTTAATGAAATAGCTTATGAAAAAACAAGAAATTGAACAACTTAAAAAACGATTAATTCAGGAAGAATTAGATATAGAAAACCGTATCGTTGAGTTAAAAAAGGATGATCCGTTTAGTGATCCTGATTATGCAACAGATAATGCTGCTGTAGATAATGATGTGCGTGAACAGGAAGCTCATCAGAGAATTGAAGCTGAAATGGAAACATTAAGAGATCGTTTGGAAGATATTAAAAATGCTCTCGTTCGAATTGAAAAAGGTCGCTATGGTTATTGTAAGAGATGTAATAAAGAAATACCTTTAAAACGCTTAGAACTTGTACCAGAAACAAGCTATTGTGTAGAGTGCGAATCACAGATGAAGAGATAATAGACCTTCATACTGATTTATGCTAGAGTAGGGTATGTCACCATTGTCTTCGCGCAATATTCACCAGTATTATCGATTTATTTATATTCTTCTCGGGGTATTTATTGCTGGTTATCTAATATATAAGGGTGTTGTATTATTTAAAGAGTCATTATTTAATGCCGAAAATAGCCGTATCAATGTGGTCTTCTATGGTCAAGATACTTCTTTTTACTCCTTAGACAAAAAGGATGCCAGACATTATGTAATGTATTTCCCGGCAGACCTCAAAATGCAAGTGCCAGGAGGTTATGGCAACTATAGATTGGGTTCACTCGGAAAGTTAGCAAAACTCGACCATAATAAGGCTATTTATCAAAGGACTTTTTCTATTGGGACCACTTCATTTGTAACATATTATTTCTATCCAGATTCTGAGGAGGTATATTATGGTGCTCAAGTACCTACAGAGAAGCGTAAACCTACAATTACACAATTATTAACTTTAAATTCAAATGCAAATTTTTTTGATAGATTATATCTAATACTATCTTTTACCCAAAAGAGTAATGAAGATTTTCATCTCATTGCATATGAGGAAAAGGAAAACAAACTACTTAATGATATTTTGTTTCAAGATGAATCATTTATTAAAAAGAGTATCGGGCTTTTATACCAGACCCAATACAGAGATGAACAGAAAAGTGTCCAAATTCGTTACCCAACAAGTTATTCTGTTGCTCAAAGCTTAGGTAGTTTGCTTGAAGGTAATGGTATCCGTGTAAGTGATATCAGCCTTGATTTAGAAAATCATAAGGCATGTCGTATTATAGAGAATACAGCTGAAGTATCAAAAACAGCTGCAGACCTTTCTCAGTTCTTTTCTTGTGAAATACAAAAAGGTAATACAGATGTATATGATATTGTTTTTATACTCGGTAATATAGAAAAAGAATGGCGAGTAGAGTAAGGTAAGATATTAGAGTTGTTGCAATAAAAGTAGTGATTGATGGTGATTTGGATCAAATGTGAGAGCATTGTTTGCATATGCTGCTGCTTCTTCATAATGGTTACTCATAAATGCTATGTAAGCTAAAATATAATAGGTATCAGCATTTTGAATCTGTTTTGTAACTATATCTTGCAGAATCAATTCTGCCTGCCGTGGTTTTCCATACATGACATATAATTCTGCTATTCTATTCAGTGCATCAGTATTATTGGGTTCCTGAGCTAGGACTTCATTTAAATAATAAGCGGCAGCATAATACTCTTCATTTTGTATCATCTTCTGCGCCTCGTTATACAGTTGATCTGGAGGGTAGGAAAGTGTCTTCGTGTGGGGGTCAAACTCAGTTTCTAAATAGATATGTCCTAAATTTCTCACAGCTGTCATAGAAGGACTTACTTGTAATGCTTCAATATAGTAGCGCTTTGCATCATTAAATCTATTCTGAAGTACATAATATCCTGCCAAATCGTTATATGGACGTACAGTATATGGGGAAGTTTGTATAGTGGCCTTTGCTATTGTTTCAGGAGTTTTCCAGTCATTATTCCTGAGTGTGCTTCGATATGTATAGCTAAGAAAAATAATAAAAGATATCGCAAAGGCAGTATATTGCCATTTAAGTTGTTTTTGGATCTGAAATAGTAATAAGGTGAGTAGGGTAGTGAAGAACGCTGTTCCTGCATATAAGTATCTTTCAGTAATAAACCAGGTTATTTTTTTAGGGCTAAACACAGGAAGTAAGAATATAACAAGGAGTGCCAGTAAACCAGCAATTTTTTTATTTTTATTGAAGAAATACCATATAGAAAGAGCATATGAAATAAAGGCAGTGTACATTAGTATTACTGTAGTTAACGTTATTTTATTACCATCATAGTACACAGTGAGATGTTGTGGGAAAAGATATAAACGCATCATACTATAGATTGAGTATGGATATCCTTGAATAATAGGTATAAGAGCTTGTTGGTTCTGTAATTCCTTACCAGTTTCGTTTCTACTAAGCATACGAGCTGTGTATTGATCTGAAAAATTAAATAAAATAAAAAGGATCACAAGCGGGATAACCCAGCCGATAAAATGTTTATAGAATGAATGAGTTTTATCTCTTTCCAGAAAAAAATAATCAAAAACAATAATGATAAATGGATAAATAAATACCCATGCATGACGAATAAGAACGATATCAAGAGCAAAAAGGATAATAACAGAATAAAGATACAGCCTCTTACCAGTCTTACGATAGCCGATAAGGCTTAGTATGCCTAGATATAAAAAGATTGCCATAACAATATAAAATTGAGCACTAATCCAGTTTATTGCTTCTGTTGTTACGGGGTGGACAAGAAATAAACAAACTGAGATAAAGGCAACTCTTTTATTAAAAAGAGAAGTTAGTATGAAAAATAGTAAAGTTCCGGCAACAGCATGATTAAAGAGGGCGAGTACCCGCAAGGGGAGAGGATTAATCTGGAAAAAATGATACGCAATACCATATGTCATTTGCTGGAGTTGTAAAGACAACATGCTCTTTGGTACGCTACGAATAAGTTCGTTTTCGATATATCCCGGGAGATCATCTATGACTGCAAACTGGTTACCAAGGCTATTATAAAAAACGGCAAATGAAATAAGGAAGAAAACAATGATATAAAGTGCATTCTGTTTGAGAATATGAAGAAACATATGGAGCGTTTTCATTATAGATACTTATCATAATAGCAGACACGAGGGAAATAGAGAAGAATAGCATAATTGAGCATAATCAAGTATAATTGTACTGTTACGATATTGATTGATATAGTATGGTAGTATATATTTTAATTGCTATTCTTATTGTTTCTTTTATACTTGCATTGTTTTCAATGAAGGATTTTCATGCTCCTGAGGAGATAATGCGACTTATTACCATGAAGAAAGTTCGTGGATCAATAGTATTTTTTAAGAATAAGGTACATCATTATTCTTCTTCCTCATCTTCGTCTTCGACATCTACATAACGCTCTAAATCTTCTTTTTCGTCATTTTCTTCAAAGTCACCCCATTGTTCATCTTCGATATCAATATCTTCATCCTCATCAGCCTCTTCATCTTCCTCATCTTTTTCCTCATCACTCATACCTTCATCTTCTTCCTCATCAAGTTGATTAATATCAGTAAGCATTACATGTGGGTTTGATGGGAAGGAAGGATATTGTTTTACCTTTTTACCTTTTTCTATCTCTCGGATAAATACGATAACTTCGGTTAAATCTATCTCTTTAATATAGGTGATATATTGACTATTTTCTTTGATGAAGTAGAGAAGTCTTTTAGATATATCATCTGGAAGAGTACCAATATATTCATTATCCATACTTCGAACTTCGAGCCTTCGTTTCTTTTCTTTCAGCATTACTTCCTCACCAATACTGCGTCCAGCTAAATCTTCTTTTTTTCCTAGATTTACAAGTTGGACAGTTTTAGTGCGACCAGGAACTTCTAAAAACAAATTAGAGTCATATTTAACTTGTTTACTTATCTTAGCTTTCTTTTTTGAGCTTAATACTTCAATCTTTTCAAGATGTTCAATGGCAAGATTATTTTTAGGTTGAATTTTGAGAGCTTTTTTATATTGTTTCTCAGCATCTTTGAGACTATTTGTTTGAAGATATGCATAACCTAACCTAAGGTGAGCATCAATATTTTCTGAGTCATTCTTTAAAATAGTAGCATTTGCTTCAATTGCCTTTTCCCATTCTGAATTAATAGCAGCTTCAATTGCTTGCTGTTCAAGTAAATCTATTGATACCATTTCATTGAGTATAAGAAAATTATCTGCAAAGTCAAGTGCAAAAATAAGCAAAATATATTCAAAACTCAGTTTGAAAAATACATTATAATATCTTTATGAAAAAAAGGCTGCTTGGGTTTTTATCTCCAGTGGTAGATCCAGTTTATAAGAAATGGTTTAACTTCATTAATATTATTCCTAAGCGTATTCGTGTGGTTATTTGTACCGCAATTATGACGCTCACCTTAACTGTCAGCACCTTTTTCCCATTTAGTGAGTGGTGGTGGCTCTTTGGATTCATATTAATTATTGTGTCATATATGACCACATATATTGCAGTGTTTGAAGGAATTGATGGAGTAGAGTGGTATATGTTATTCCTCATGCCTATATGTCTTGCTATCGCATTATATGTGTTTTATTCTTTACTTCCCGTAAGATGGCTTACTCGTTTACCTTTTTTGTTTCTTTTTGCTCTCACGTACTATGCGATGTTGCTTGCCTCGAATATTCTTAATATTGGAGTAGATAAAAGCCTTCAGTTATACCGAGCTGCTTTCTCTGTTAATTATTTAATGCAAGTATTTATTATTTTTCTTATTACGCAAGTTGTACTTACTTTTAAGTTATCTTTCTTTTTTAATGGAATTGTTCTATTGATAGTTGGAACAATACTTTCTATACAGTTATTTTGGTCTGTTAATCCGGAAGCTATATTTAATAGAAAACTACTTCTGTATAGTATCGGTATAGGGATTTTGCTGTCAGAACTTGCTGTTCTTGTATCTTTTATTCCATTTAAAACTAACGTGGCAGCACTTATTTTTACAGCATTTTATTACAGCTTAAACGGTATTATTTACCACTTTATTGACGGAAGACTCTTCAAGAATACTATTCGCGAGTATACATTTGTGAGCGTTTTTGTTTTTTTTATTGCGCTGCTAACCTTAAATTGGTAATAAATTTGAGTTTATTTTATACTTAGCTTTTAAAATTAGCTTTTAAAAAAAATGAGGAGACATAGGTAGAGAAGAGAGGAGAGGGAAGTAGTATAAAAAGTGTAACGAAAAATATACGTTCGTGGATAAATAATAATATCCTATAATAATTAAATATTAAAAATACTATAAGATATAAAAGTAAACGTTCGAGTATTTTAGTAACTACTTAACAGAGAGAGTAATTCATTGCTATTCATGTGGATAACTACACAATTTTGAGCTCAAAACCTTTATTTTAGGTTGTTATTATGCTCCAAAAATAGAAGGACTTTACCGGTGAATTTCACGGCATTTCCCGCATAAAGGCTCTGTAGCAGGCCTTTCTATATAGTTAAAAAAATTTACATAACCTTTATATCTGTCTTACATAAGAGAGCACCTCTCTTGCAGTCTAAACTTCAAAAGAGAGGTAAAACAGTCAGTTTAATGAGAAAAATAAAAGTAATAGAAAAATAGAAAAGTGAATAAAAAAATTAATTTATAAATCTTGGTCTATTGTAGGGATTGAGATCCATCAAAATTTGCGGTAAATAGACTGAGAGAATAAAGGGTGTATAACGTCGTAAATTGTATCTTTTACGACGTTACTACTCTCCTGGAGTGGAGAGAAGCGTTTTTAAGCTTTATTTTTATTTTTGGTTTTTTTGATTTTTATTTCGTTTTTTATTTTTGCATTTCGTGAGATTAATTTTCCGTTACTTCTCTCAGACGGCTTTTAGGGTCATTTTAGCCTCATGTGCCACTTCTCTATTATGCTGTCATAACAATCTAAACCTCAAAATTTAAGCTCAATACTTCTCTATTTTATGTTTTAATCGGGCGAGTAAGCGTTTTGGACTTATATACCAATCTTTATTGTGTTTACATGAAGAGGCTGTGAGAGTGGAGTTAGATACCTCGTTTCCAGGCTAAGTATTTATCTATACAGAAGCTCAAACTGTATAAAGGAGATACAATATAATCTTGAGTTGGTAGGTAATCTACCTGAAAGCCACCAAACCCGCGTTTAAACAAACTTAACCCTTGCCAGGCTCGTGGAGTACGGCCAGGGTTGTAGATACCATAAAAATTGTAGTATTTGCATCCACGACGTTTTGTTTCTAATATTGTTTGCCATTGCAGTTGATATGTTACGGGATATTCAGAATGTGTCGAAGCACCCTGGTGATAGAAGCCTGTTGAATTTGTAAACAGGACTAATGAGCCAGCTAAATATTTTAAAGTGCCTTCCTGGGCAAATTTCGAGGGCATTCTTCCAAGGAGCGTCAGAGCAGCATTTTCTTTGTTAAATGCTTGAAATTCAGCAGAAATGTACGATTTTGGGAATGGTGTGAAGTCTTCTCGGGAAAAAGTTACTTCATAGAGTTTCCAAAATTCTTCAATAGCATCAAGTGATGTGTGGTTCGTAATTTCTATACCTTCCTTGATCCCTTTTCTGACCAAATAGCGGGTATTTTTGCGCATACCGGCCAATATATCATCTTCATTCTGAGAAACATCTACAGCCCACATAGTCTCGGCATGAATATAAATAGGTGCAGTTCTGTAGCCAGTTTTACTAAACAACTCACGATGATAGTCAGACACAGCAAGAGGAGGTGCAATACGAATAAACCAATAGCCTTCATCTATAGCTATTTTTTTTAGATAGTCAGTAAGCTCATTTAGACCAGTTTGTACATAGGTTTCTTTATCTGGACTGACTGTTACAGTAAGCTTCTCTGCAGGAATATCAAAGAGAGGGCCATGTGGTATAAATAAAAAGTTTCCACGTTTAGATTTAATTTTAATTACAAGAGCTATGGCAACAAGTTTTTTATTATCATATAAACCCAAACGTATAATTTCATAATGGAGCTGTTTTTGAAATTCACCCCAAGCCCAGGACTGATGAAATGAAGGTGAATTTACCTTATTAAAAAAATCGTTCCAGACTGTTTTATCTGTTATTTCCTTTACTATCATCGATCTATTTTTTGAATTAATTTGACTAGTTTTTGAGCTTTATTCTTATGTAAAGTAGTTGGTAAGTTCACAATACATTTACATACCTCTTCTGCAGTTGGACAGCTTCCAGGTGTATATAATAGCTTTTTGAGATTAATCTCATTAGGTGCAATGACCTGACCATACCACTGACCAAGAGAGAAGCCTTTGTGGTGGGAAGCTTTTAGTAATTTTTCTTTATTATTTGAGAGATAAGGATATCGTATTAAAGCCTTTGAATACAATTTGGATTGTCTTAGTCTATCTGTGTAGTATTTAACGGTTGCCATTCTTCTTCTTGAGACGTCGTTAAATCTATTTAGTTGCTGTAGTATAAATATCGCAGAAATATTTGGAAAGGATTTAGCATAATAGCTATCATATTGACCTTTTTTCTCCTTTTGAGAGATCTCTGGAAGCAATAATCCCATCTGATTCATAACAAAATGCATAAGTTTACCGAGATATATATGATAGCATCCTTTAATGACTACAGAAATGGCTTTATATAAGGCCATCTTGGCTAAAAAGATACTTGAGGGATACTGTTGTTTACGTTCTGCCTTTATTAAATAATCAGAAATTTTTTTATTTCTTGTAACAATAGCTCCTCCAAAAACTCCAGAAATGCTTTTCGAACGTCCAAAAGATAGAAGCAATGAAGATTGTTGATTTTTTTTATTAAACAAGGAAGTATCAAATCCATGAGCTAAATCTTCAATTACATCAAGTTTTTTCTCTTTTGCAAAAGCAAGTATCTGAGATCTTTGCTTTGGAGTAATACCAAAGGTGTGTTGGAGTATAAGTACTTTAGCTTTAGGTGTATATTTTTTTTTGAGATCTTCAATATTCATTGAAAGGTCTTCTCTGTTGATATCTACATACACAGGCACTAGTTTGTGGGCAAGGATAGGAAGTACTACTGCTTCACATGTAAAGGCCTGGACCAGAACTTCATTCTCCTCCTTCAGAGATAATGATTGAAGGTACTGATACAAAGCATTTCTTCCAGTTAAAAAGAAAAAGATTTCGCTCTTGTCAGAAAAAAAACGTTTACGTAGTCGTTGGCGAAGCTTGGTGATCTCTTTCCCTTTCCTCCATCTCCAAGGCTGGAATAGTATTCGCAGTGCAAGCATTGCATCTTGGTTTGTTTCATTTGGTGCAAATTCTACAAGAATCATATCGTTATATTACTCTACAACATTTTCTTCTCTATTTGAGCACAAATTCAATAAATGATTTAGGAAATTTTCCTTCTATTAGTATTGCAGAATGTTTATCTATTGAAGTAAGAAGTTTCTTTTGTAAGTTCCCAACGTCGTTAAATATATGTACATTATCCTCTTTTGTTAATTCCTTAAATAATTGATCTGTTGTAAAAAGTAACATATCTGCTTTATGTAGTTCTTCTAATATTTTTTCGTATGACGACCTCTTCTCTACTCCCAGTTCTATAATGCCTTGGGACACAATTATTTTCTGTTTACGAGGTATCTGTTTTAATGTTTTGATTGCAGCAATAAAGCCTTCTACATTGGAGTTTACAGCATCATTTATGATGAGAGCCTTCTTTCTCCCGGTATGTAAAGATAATTTCCCTGGTATTTGAGGTAAATCTGCAATAGCTTTACGAATAACTTGTGGTTTGATACCAAGATCCAGGCCAAGCGCTATTGCAGGCAGTAAATTCTCTATCGAATGAACTCCGAGCAATACTGTCTCGATAGTAAATATATGGTCTTTATATGATATTTCTGCTTTTTGTGAAAGTGAGTTTGTGGGAATTAGTTTTACTCGAATTTCTGAGCTGGAATCCATGCCATAAAACATATAAGGTGCTTTTATTTTTTTAAGAATCCGATCTTTATGAGGCATATCAGCCTGTATATATGCTTTCCCATGTTCGGAAAGTTTTTTTAAAAGATATGTCTCTTCATTAATAAGGTTTTCACGACTACCATATAAATCTAGATGCTGGTTCCCAAGTCCGGTGACGATGACATACTGAAGCGGAATGTATGCAGAGGCTTTTTTGATCTCTCCAGTTCTGTATGCTCCAAACTCTGTAACAAAGTACTCAGTTTCTGTTTGGAGGTTTTTGAGGATCGACAGTGCTATCCCAACATCAGTATTCTGATTTTCGAACGTTTTACCTGTTTTAAACTGTTGAGATAGTATATGGAAGACATATTCTTTGACAGAAGTTTTACCAAATGAGCCAGTAATGCCAATAAAAACAGTTTTGCTATCTTTCACTTTCATTCGAGCTCTTAGCATCAGCCATCGTCTATACAGAAATACAGGAAATTTTGTTACGTATACACCGATGCTTACAAAGAGGAGTGAAAGAAAAGGTGCAAAAGGTACTATAAAAGTCAAAAAGTAATATAGAAATGGTACTTCAAAAGTGGCCATAAGAAGGATTCCTTCTACAATAAGAATGTATAACATAATCATTCCATTTCGGATTGTTTTAGCGGGATACTTTAGATGAAAAGAATATAACAACGATTGAAGGCTTTTTTCTTTTACTAAAGACAAAAATCTATCGAAACGATACTCTTTTATCTGAAATAAGTAGAGAAAATGAAGGCTTTTTAAGAAAGTAATAACCAGCGAAAGCAAAATCAACGTAAACATACAGAGCTAGTATACCACTCAGGCAGATAAAAATGGCTTTATTTCAGTCCATACTTCTTGTGGAAATTTGAGAGGAAGGTTGTGCCGAACACCTGGAAATACTTTAAGTTTTGCATTTGTAATATTTTTTTCCAGTTCATATGCCCATAACACAGGAGTCATTGTATCGTCTTCACCCCAGATAATAAAAGTGGGTGTATGAATTTTTTTTGTATCTGAAGTTAAGTCATGAGTTACGATTTTACGAAAATTTGACTCAAGATGCGGATATTTCATAAGATCTGAATCTTTATGGAAGAGTTTGTAATATACCTTTTTAATATATGGCTCGAATAGTTTGAAGATAATATGATTACGATGAGGCATTTTTTTTGCAAGTTTAGCGGGGGTAGATACTTTTTTTTCTCTTTTAAAAGAACTATTACATAGTACTAGTTTATCTATAAGACGTTGATACCTTGCTGCAATGTAAATGCCAATTGCACCTCCAAATGAATGACCAACATAATGTGGCTTTTCTAAATGAAGAGTTTTTATAAAATGGCAAACGAGCTCTGCATATCCTTCTACTCCCCAATGAGGTGGTGGGTTATCGCTTTTTCCAAAACCAGGCAGATCAAGTATGATGGCAGTATATTTTTTGGAAGCAAGTTCTGCTAACGCATGAAGACTATACAGATTCCCGCCCCAGCCATGTACAAATAAAATAGGTTTTCCGCTGCCCATCTTTTTGTAATGAATCTTACGATTATCAATTTTGACGAACATGATTAAATTAGCTGGAAGCACTTTCTAACAATGTCTGTTTAAATTCTTCCACACTTGCTGGGTTTGGTATTTTTTTACCATTCAGGAAAAATGTTGGGGTACCTTGCACATTGAATTCATTCCCAGATAAGAAATCATTTTGTACTTTATCTTGTACTTCTTTTGAGCCCATATCTTTAGTAAATTCTTCTACATTAAGCTTTAAAGCTTCTGCATATCCAATAAATGTTTCTTTTGGGTCAGGTAAAGGAGACCATTCTGATTGTTTTTCAAAAAGAACATCATGCATCTCAAAGAATTTACCTTGTTTGCCAGCAGCTTCTGCGGCATAGGCTGCTTCACGAGCATTTGGATGTGCGGCATCTAATGGAAAATGTCTGTACACAAATGTCACGTTTTCTGTAACTTCTGGATCATTAGCAAGTTGTGAAAGAAGCATGGTATGGTACTGTTGGCAGGCTGGGCATTGAAGATCACTGTATTCCACCAGGACACGTTCTTTTTTATCTGACCATTTTATATGGTCATTTGCCTTAACTTCTTGTAGCTCAGTATATTCTGTAACTTCAGGTTGGCTTGTAAGTGCATAGGCACCGTATAAAAATCCAAGCATGACAACTATGGAGACAATGGTTATGATGATATTATTTTTGTTCATAAAAGGAATTATAACTGGTTACACGAGTTACTGTAAACTTTGAATACGATTTGAATGTACATGAAACGGTGATATCCTTGATTGATTTCTTTGATTAAAAATATAACGCACTAAGATTCTATAGGTATCATAGTCAAAAAAGAGTTCTTCTTTATTATGTGAGGTAAGACACCATCGATCTGCAATAAACTCTTCACTCCTCTGCTCTATTGGATCATATTCAGTTATTTTAATTGCGCCTTCAAACGGCCATGATTTTATTTTCTTATCAGAGAATGCCTGAATAAACCTCATGTTATAAGAAAGAAAATGTTCTTTTTCAATACAAGCACCTTTACATTTTTCTAGTTTATGTCCAAAGCAAGCTCCAGAACATTTCTCTATTCCAAGTAGTTTTTCACAGAGCTGAAATTCTTCAGCCTTTTTGGCTATATACTCTTTTGCTTTTTTCTTAGTGGGGAAAATACCGAGCATAGATTGTAGATCTTCTGGAGAAATATATTTAACCTGATCGATTTCCAGTGAATAAAAACGATTGGAAAGCTCTCTCTTTTTGAGAATTACAATCTTTTGTGTTCTCCTTAGCTGAGCATTATATAAAGGTTGCATTGTCTTAATAAGCTCAGCCTCTTTAATAAGCGCTCCGAATTCTCCTACAGTTGGAATAGTTTCTATCCGTTTAACCTGTTGAGATATTTTAAGCTCTTTGGAAGAATTTTGATCATTTTGAAAATGAGAGAGAACCCGATCACGAATACTGACGCTTTTGCCTACATATAATGGGATATCATTTTCTCCATAAAAAATATAGACACCAGGTCCATCTGGGAGTTCATCAATAATGGTCTGAGAAATATGGTGCGGTAATGAAGGCTTTTTCATTATTTCCTGAACTACTGTATCTACCGTTTCCAAAGGAAATAGTGTCTGTACTTTTTGGTAAAAATCCCACAACACTTTTGCATCATCATAAGCTCTATGTCTGTTTTGCATCTGAAATTGGAATCGTTCAACAAGAGAATCTAAACTATGTTTTGTGTATTGAGGAAATAAAGTCCGGGAAAGTTTTACAGTGCACATTTGCTTAGAAGAAAAGCCTATGCCATACCTTTTAAACTCGTTCCGCAAAAAGCCATAATCAAACCGCACATTGTGTGCGACAAAGATTGTATCATCGAGTATCTCAAGTATTTCTTCTTTTACTTCTTCAAAGGTGGGCGCTCTCTCGAGATCCTGTTCTGTAATGCCTGTCATCTGGGAGATAAATGGATTGAGGTAGGTTTCAGGGTTAATGAGTTTTTGGTACGTCTTGACAAGTTTATTATCTTCCACACGAAGGATACCGATCTCAATGATTCGGTCATGACGTGCATGTGCGCCTGTTGTTTCTATGTCTACAAATGAAAACTTCATGATTGCAAAGAATTATGTGCAGAGATTGGTAATGTAGCCTACATATCAAGTGTAGCATTTTCTTACAGTGAAAACAATCTCTACTTCTCTATCTCTTGACTTTATTAACGTGTGCATTATTATTAAATTAATCCCCCTGTAGGAGATTAGTAAAATTTATATTAATAGTTATTCCAACAACAGTGGTAAAAATTAAATCAAATAAAGATCGTATTGTTCATAGGCTTAAAATTGTAAGTGGACATCTTCAGAAGGTAATCCAGATGGTTGAATCTGATAAATACTGTATCGAAGTTCTCCATCATTCACTTGCGGTACAAAAAGCAATGAAACAAATTGATATGCTCATGATGGAAGAACATCTTGAAACTTGTGCAGTTGATCAGGTTAAAAATGGACAGGAAAAAAAGATGGTGAAAGAGTTAGTAGGTATTTATAAATTTAAATAATATGTCAAAACAACAATCTTGTACCTTATCTGTTTCGGGGATGCATTGTGCTGCTTGTGAAGTGCTCATTGAAAAGAAGCTTTCCAAAATGGAAGGTATCTCTTCTGCAAAAGCATCACTTGCAGACAAAAAAGTCGAAGTGACTTATGAAGGAACTAAACCAGATGTTGAATCAATAAATACGCAACTTGCTGAACATGGATATACATTAGAAGAAAAGCCTGATGATCGAGCTAAGTTTACTTTGCATTCTGTGTTATCTGGTGTTGGTATTTCAATCATCCTCTTTATTGTGTACTTAATGCTTGAAGACTCTCACTTGCTTTCTCGTTTTACAATAGATGAACGCTCCGGCATACCTGCATTTTTTACTCTTGGAGTTGTGGCAAGTCTGTCTACCTGTGCTGCATTAGTTGGGGGTCTTTTGCTTGCTCTTTCTAAACAGTGGAATGAGTTATATGGTGATAGTGAAAAATATAAACGTGTTCTCCCCTTTGCTATGTTTAATATAGGAAGACTTGTCTCATATGCCCTACTCGGCGCCGCCCTTGGATATGTAGGCTCATTTTTTGCAGTATCACTTCAACAAACGGCCATACTAATTATGCTTGTTTCTATTCTCATGGTTATTATTGGTCTTCAGATGCTTGGTGTCGGCTGGGCAAAACGTATCAAGCTTACTGTCCCTCGTTTTATCTCAAAATACATTAGTAACGAGCAGAATTTTAAAGGTAAATATATGCCTTTTGTAACTGGCGCTCTCACCTTTTTTATACCATGTGGCTTTACTCTGATGGCCCAAACTGTAGCACTGGCATCGGGGAACCCAATTACCAGTATGCTCATGATGACATCATTTGTGTTAGGAACTCTTCCAATGCTTATTATCCTGAGTTTTTCTAGCCTGAAGTTTCAACAGAATACTATGCTTGCGGGAACATTTAATTTACTAGTCGGATTTTCTATTATTGCGTTTGGCATTTATAACATTAATTCGCAACTGAATGTAATGGGCTTGAAAAGCTTAAATGATGTGTATGCTAGGTCTGCATTCCCGTCTGGAGAAGAGCTCACTAGAGCTTCTGGTGTTCGGATGGTTGGCATCGGCGAAAATAGGTATCAGGAGGTTACCATGCACGCAAAAGGGTTTGAGTATTATCCAAAAGAAATTACGTTACAGGTTGGTGTGCCAGCTAAGTTTAATATCCAGAATACAGATGTTTTAGGTTGTGCACAGGCTATGTATATGCCAGGTTTATATGATGATGTGATTTATCTCAACTCCTCTGAATCTCATGTTGAGTTTACTCCAAAAGAAATAGGCACATTTAAGATCAGTTGTACGATGGGGATGGTTCCTCCGGTAACAGTTCATGTAGTAGGAGGTTAACTATGGTCAAAAAAATATTTCCCATTGTTGGTATGCACTGCGCGTCTTGTAAAAACCTTATCCAATCAGAGGTCTCTGAGATTGATGGTGTAAAAAATGTAGTGGTGAACTACGCTACAGAAAAGATGTCGGTTGAGTACGATGAGTCAAAAGTCACCATAGATCAGCTCAAGGAGACAATAGCAAGTTTGGGGTCCTACCAGCTTATAGATACTCCTTCTGGGAAAACGGTACTCGCTTCTCCACCAGAAGTAAAAAAGATCAAAGACGATGAGCAGATGATGAAAGAGATGGGACACACTATGGAAGAACATAACCACCACGATCATAGTATACCTTTAGACGAATCACTTAGGAAGAAGCTGTATAAAGAACTAAAGACTCGAGTTACTTGGATGGGTATTGGTGCGCTTCCCTTTTTGATTGTCATGCTATCCATGCTCTTTGGTCTTGGTGATTTGAATATGTTGCTTGGGGATATTACCCTTGAAAGTATAGGTATACGTATATCGTTCCTCCACTTCCTTCAGTTTTTACTTGCAACTCCTATTCTTTTTATTGGTGGAAAAGAGGTGTTCCAAAGTGCCATTTCTGCCTGGAAAGTGAAGGCTACCAATATGGATACACTTATTGCGTTGGGTACGTTTACTGCCTGGCTTTACTCTACTGTCGTGACCTTTTTCCCCCGTACATTCCAGGGTATTGATGGTGGGTCTGAAGTATATTTTGAAGCAGCAGTCTTTATTATATTTTTTATCTTGCTGGGACGTCTCCTTGAGATGCGGGCAAAAGGCAATGCGGCTGATGCTATAAAAGCACTTCTTCACCTTCAGGTAAAAGAAGCAACTATTCTTCGTCATGGCAAAGAGATGATTATCCCGGTTGAAGAAGTACAAGTAGATGATATTGTCTTGGTGAAACCAGGTGTTAAATTCCCGGTAGATGGTGTTGTGACAGAAGGAACTTCAGAAGTAGACGAATCCATGATAACTGGTGAGAGTATGCCGGTTAGTAAACAAAAAGGTGATGAGGTAATTGGTGCTACCATAAACAAATCTGGATTTATTAAATATAAAGCTACTAAAGTAGGATCTGATACTCTTCTTGCTCAGATTATTAAGATGGTTGAAGACGCACAAGCAACAGAAGCTCCTATTCAACGTCTGGCAGATAAAGTAGCAGCTATTTTTGTTCCAGTGGTTATTGGTATCGCCGTTCTGGCTTGGTTATTTTGGTTTTTTATGGCTCCTTCAATGGGTTATGTGGGTTCGGAGCAGGCATTTACATTTGCTACATATATTGCAATAACTGTACTCATTATCGCCTGTCCTTGTGCACTCGGGCTGGCCACACCAACTGCCGTTATGGTGGGGACAGGTAAAGCTGCACAGCGTGGTATCCTCATCAAAGATGCTCAAGCTCTCGAGATTGCACATAATATAAGCACGATTGTCTTTGATAAAACAGGAACCCTCACCAAAGGTGACCCAGAAGTCTTAACTTATGAGGTAGATAACAAGTTTAATGCTCTTCTCTACTCTGTTGAAAAGCAGTCACATCACCCTTTAGCAGATGCCATTGTCTCCTATTTGAAAAAAAAGAAAGACATAAAAGAAGTAAAAGTTGATCATTTTGAAGATATATCGGGTAAAGGCATTCATGCAAAAGCGCAAAACCATATAGTATTTGTTGGTACTGAATCTTTAATGAAGGAAATGAAGATAGAGATTCCACAAGAATTATTAGATAAGGTAACGGCTCTGCGTAAACAAGCACAAACAGTCTCTTTTGTTGCGGTAGATAAAAAGATTGTTGGATTTATAGGAATAGCCGACAGTATTAAGGAAGATGCAAAAGAAGCCATTCATAAGCTGCATGATATAGGGATTAAAACCGTCATGATGACTGGTGACAACAAACAAACAGCAGCAGTTGTCGCAAAAGAATTAGGTATTGATGAAGTCCTTGCAGAAGTTCTGCCTGGTGATAAAGCCCATAAAGTAAAGGAGCTTCAGGGTTCGAGCAAACAACATATAGTTGCGATGGTCGGTGATGGCATTAATGACGCACCTGCTTTAGCCCAGGCTGATATTGGCATTGCGATGGGTACAGGTACCGATGTTGCTATTGCGACAGGTGATATTGTTCTTGTAAAAGGTACTCTTAAAAAGGTAGTTGATGCTATTCATATTTCTCAAAAGACACTTGGCATTATTAAACAGAATTTGTTCTGGGCATTTGCGTATAACATTATAGGTATCCCAGTTGCAGCAGGTATCCTCTTTCCTTCTGCTGGCTTACTCCTCTCCCCGATTATTGCCAGTGTTGCCATGGCGCTCAGTTCCATCTCAGTTGTCGGTAATAGTTTACGACTTAGATTGGTTAACGAATAAGTCCTATAGTATTATGGTATAATATAGTATATGATTTCACATCAAGAAGGCCGAACACGTACTGGCTTTTTTCAGGAACATAAAAGGTTTTTGGGACAGGCAGCTGGAATTGGGTTATTTGCACTTGTAGTAACAGGTGCAGGCCATTGGTTACAAAAGAATACGTATATCCCAGTAGATCGTGCTGATACTTCTTGTAGTGGGTATGCTTCAGAACCTATGAGAGAAAAACTTGGAGATTATCTTAAATATATGCACGAACAGGAAGTCCCTTTAAATCAACAGATAGATGTAATACAGGACATGTGCAATATTATCAAGGAATCTCCAGATCAAGAGCTTAACTTTACTCCTCTGAATTAAATTTCTTTAATCACGTACTTCTTTTTTCTTTCAAGAAGGATATTAACTGGTACGGAAACATTGTAAACTGGAATATCTCCTTGTAACGTTTTACCTTCATGTGTGCCATGATGGGCATGTCCATGGAAAACAACATCTGGGTGAAGTCTATGAATTGGACTTATCAAACGTGAACACCCTAGAAAAGGGTATAACTCAAGTGGCTCCCCTTTTACTGTTGCTGAAATGGGTGAATAATGTAACAGAACTACTTTCTTTTTGGTATCCAGCTCAGAAAGTGCTTTTTCCAGTTGTAAAGAATCTTGAATACTTTCATGCACAAACTCTTTTATAGCTCGTTCTCCCCATGGAGCAAGCGTAAAAGAATCAAAGCCGCCACAAAAACCTTTTATACCAGCAAAACCAATTTCTTCTACAACAGTTGAGGTACCATTCAGTACATGAATTTTATTCTCCTGAAGTAGCTGCGTTACCCGGTCTTCTTCTTCCCCCTCATAATCGTGATTTCCCAACACACATATTACTGGCACTTTACAGCTTGTGAGCTGTTGGATTAGCTCCAGAGTTTGTTCTTCTGATCCTCTATCTGTTAAATCACCACATAATACCAGTATATCTGCTTCCAAAGACAGTTCTTTAAAATCTTCAGAATAATCATGTCCCTCACGGCCGATATGTAAGTCGGCCATTGCTGCTATACGTGTTTTTTTCATCAATCAAGCGGTATAAATTGAGTAAAATCGTTATACTTCCATTTTTTATACGCTATCTCAAATTGATCTGGTGAAAGCAGCGAACCACGGCATATTCTTTCACGAGGTACTGGCAACTCAAGTTGTGCCTGTACTCTGGTTGTTAATTCATTTACGAGCCATTTCGGTATTAAATGGCGGTCAGATGGGTAAATAAATCGAAAAAGTAGTAAATGCACGAGGAGAATTTCCCAGTATGGCTCCATTCGGCGAACTATGCGCTTCCAATCTAGGTTCGCGCCGCATTTACGAATGAGGTTTGTGACATCAGCTCCATCAAAATTTTCGCGTCCCATACGATATGCCTTGCTCACAATCAGTTCCTCAGGAGGTGTAATATGTACTTGTAAACCTAAGACATCTCCTACAGAAGCTCTTTCGATCCATGATTCTGTAATTGGCCAAAAACCTGGTACGGAGCCGAATATGATATCGACAAAGTACTCCCCTTTATAGATCTTGGCAAGCCATCGTTCATCTGTGATCTCTACTTTATATCCCTTGTCACTAAAGTGTTTGAGAATTTTTGGATAATCACCTGCTGTACAAAAGATATCAATATCTTTGGTAGGTCTATTGATACCGGTATAAAATTTGACGGCATATGTACCGCCAATCATAAATGGTATTTTTGAATTGGTTAATATGGTGAGAAAATCTGTAAAAAAATTCTCTCCTTCTCCCCCTTGGCCGGGGATAATTACTGGTTTTTTCATAAGGGTATCTTAACTACCTTACGTACAGGAAATGACTAAGTATTGGTGAGAAAAAAGTAAGAAGAGGTATAATGAACACATGAAAATTGGTATTCTAGGCGGTGCTTTTGACCCACCACACCTAGCTCATCTTATTATTGCCGAGCAAATAATAGACTATATGCAATTTGATGAAATGTGGCTTGTACCTGTGTACTCTCACCCATTTGATAAGAAGATGGCTTCTGCAAAAGATCGATTAGCAATGACAAAGCTGCTTGAGACTCATCGTATCAAAGTATCTGATTTTGAATATAAAAAGAATCAATCAAGTATTACCATCGAGACAATGAGATTACTTGCTGAAGAACATCCAGAAAATACTTTTTACTGGTGTATGGGATCTGACCTTCTCCCCGATTTCTACAAGTGGGATGAATGGGAAAAGCTTATTACAGACTTTCATATTGTTGTGTACCCAAGGGCAAGTAGTATCCATGAGCTTTCAGAACATGTAAAAAAAGGATTTCAGATTGATACTATTCCCTCAAATATTACCCTGATTGACTTTGATGACACGGTCATTACCAATATTTCCTCAACAATTATTAGAAAGCGGTTAAAAGAAGGAAGGTCTGTTGAGCATATTGTACCTAAGAAGGTTATTGAGTATATTAAAAGTAATAAACTGTATTAATTGTCATTCCAAACTTGATCAAAGATCCAGTATCTCTTCAGCAGACAAATTCATTTTGTCGAAGCGTTCGGCAATAATCAACCTTATGGTGTTTGCCTCACTCATTGAAGATTTCGACAATCTTTTGTTAACCGTATAGTAAGCAAACTTCGAAATCTCCAGGTCCTTAAAATGAACTTGTCTGCTTCTTCTTTCGTTTTATAATTTGTAATGAGTCAATGTTAATTAGAAATTAAACTTTTTTATGTCTCCTCTATTACAGATTAACCCAGAAGAAGAAAAACAGAAAATTACGAACTTCATATCGGATACACTTCGTAAAGCCAACACACAAAATGTTATTGTAGCACTGTCGGGTGGAATAGATTCTGCAACGTCGTTAAATGTAATTAAGGAGGTAGTGCCACTTCGAGACATTTATGTAACTCATTTATATTATTTTGAAAGATCAATTGCATCATTTAAAACTACAATACATTCTATAGGCCTTCCAGAACAAAATGTACTTCTCTACTCTATTCAAGATCAGGTCGATGCAATTGCTAGATCACTTGGTGTACTTCATCCTCAAAATGAAGTTGAGAAACTGCGTTTAGGTAATATTATGGCTCGAACTCGTATGATCATGCTCTATGATTTTGCAAAAAAACATAAAGCTTTGGTGTGTGGTACAGAAAATAGATCAGAATACTATCTTGGTTACTTTACTCGCTTTGGCGATGAAGCTTCTGACTTTGAACCCATTCAGCATTTGTATAAAACACAGGTGCGACAGCTTGCAGCTCACCTAAGTATCCCGGATTCAATATTAAAAGCAGCACCAACTGCTGGTCTATGGGATAATCAAACAGATGAGAAGGAGCTTGGTTTTACCTATGCAGAAGCAGATCCGGTTCTTTACCTCTATTTTGAGGAAAAGAAGTCACTTCAGGAGATTAAAGCACTTGGATATAACAAGGTGAAAGATATTATAGAAACTGCTTTGAAAAACAAATTTAAACACGAAGTTCCATACACCTTATAGTTACACAATCTCATGCATTGCAGTTTTTAGTTCTTCAATATGTATTCCCTCTTTTGCAGAAATAAACTGAGGATGTTTTGTAGCAAAATTTTCTTCTAAATAAGTCTTTACATTTTGAGGAAGATTCTCTGATTTATTAAAAACATACATTGTTTTTTTCTGTTCTAATCCTAATTCGCTGAGTATTTCTTCAACAATATGAATTTTTTCATACATTTTTGGGTCTGTAACATCTATCACATGGAGCAATAAATCGGCATTAATAGATTCCATGAGCGTGGATTTAAATGCATCAACAAGCTGTGCTGGCAGGTTTTGAATAAATCCAATGGTGTCAGAAACTAAGACCTCTCTTTGAGTTGCCGGAAAATAGATCTTCCCTACGGTACTATCTAAAGTGGCAAACAACACATTTTTTGCCAGTTTCTCTTTTTTTGCAAGTTTATTAAAGAGAGTTGTTTTGCCAGCATTGGTATACCCTACTATGGAAATAGTCTTAAGCCCAACTTCACGACGTCGTTTAAGCTGTTTTTCTCTATTTTTAACAAGTGCATCTAATTTATCTGCTGTTTTTTTGATAGCATCACGCCAGTGTCGTTTCATGAGCTCGACATTTGTCTCCCCTGCTCCACCTCTTACTCCAATTCCACCAGTTTGTCGTCCAAGCTCTCCCGATAGCCCGTACATCCTAGGACCCATATGACGCATAGTGGCAAGCTCAATCTGGAGTTTAGCTTCTGCAGTGCGTGCATGCTTTGCAAAAATATGTAAGATAAGGTCGACTCGGTCCCAAATTTCTATATTTGGATTATATTTCCAATACATCCGTTGAAGTTTATAGAGCTGAGTTGTTTTGGCAATTGCATTCAGAATAACAACATCAATTTTATGTTCTTTGACCAGCAGAGCTACTTCTTCTGCTTTGCCCGATCCGATATAAGTGCCTGGGTGCGGGTGTGCACGGCGTTGAATTATCTCCACTACAGTCCCTCCACCATAGGTTCCAATTAAAGATAGAATTTCCTGAAGATTATCTTCTGCTTCCTCTTTACTTGTTGTTGGCGGGACGACATCGATTAAAATATATTTTTTGTGTGAGGTATTCATTCGGAGTATTATTATAACTCATTTTATCTAGCTATATAGATTCGTTCCAGATTCTGCCTCTCGTCAGCTCGAAAAAACATAGTCTTTAACTGAACTAATCTGCAAATTTACCTGTTTCCGACAGATCTTTCTTGCATTATTAAATTTGATATACTAAACTCCAGATATGGTAGTACTTAAATTTATTAACAAAATTTGGAGAAGAGACGATTCTAAAAAGAAAGAGAACTCAAAAGATAAAGATGTAAAAAAGTATACAAAGCAGGCAATTAAAAAGTATGAAAAGACTCTCCGTCGTTTGGCCTATGAATAACCATGAGTACTATTTATCTTACAAAGGAGCATTTTGAGATCATTTGTACAGAACTTCATAATTATTTTGTAAAGCAAAAGGATCCTCCACCAGATTTTGCAAAAACCTATTTTGACAAGCTTGAAAGTATAATTTCTACCCCTCAGCGTACCTTTGCTGGCAATGATTTATATAAAGATACATTCGAAAAGGCAGCATGTTACTTATATTTCATAAATAAATTTCATCCATTCAATAATGGCAACAAACGAATCTCAATTGTTGCGACATATGTTTTTCTACAGTTAAATGATTTAGAACTTATCGTTGCAGAAGATGAGATGTATTCATTTGCTATTCAAGTAACCAATTCACATAAAAAGCAGGATCGTGAGTTTAAGGAAGTAGTTGATTTTATAAAACAACATACAATGTCTTCTAGCTTCCTCAATAGAATTATGACTCTTATTCGGTTGCGGTAAGCTATAATATATCATTCTATGACAGGACAAATTGATATTGCAGAACTTCTTGTTACGAACTCGATTAGACATCTGGTGGCGGCATCTGTATTTCATACATCTAAAGATCACATTGCTGAATCTGAAGAATGTATTCAATCGGTTTTGCTCTTCCAGGTTGCTATGGAGGCAATTATTAATGAAGAAATTGAGCGTGCTAAACCACTGGAACCACTAAAAAAAGAAAATAAAGAGCTTGCTCGCAAGTTTAAGTCACTCACTTTTCGTAATAAATGGGAACGAACCTTTGATTTGCTGGAGATTAAAAAACGGAAAGAGCTGAATTTCTATCTTAAATTTTATGGGAAATACCGAAATCTTGTTTCACACCCAAAAAGTAGATATGTATCTTTAGAGCATTATGATTTCAAAAAGGTATATGAAGGTATAAAAAATGGTTGGCTTGCAGTTGATCATTTGTATCTTACTTTGGGAAAAACGCGTATTTCTTGGGAAGAAGTATGTCGAGACGCTGGTTTGTCTATATAGTCTATTTATGTATAAATAGAATTCCAAAAGGTGTATTTCTCCCCGGCCCGACAATATAACTCCCATTACTCCACAAGGCAGTTGACCCACCACTGTCTAAGTTAAGTGCGTACTGAATTCCGAGTGTTTTAAGAACCTGTGCCACTTCTGCCACATTGGCATTATGTACCACACCAATATATACAGTGCTTCCATTGGTTCCAATAAAGCTGCGAGAACCTTTACCAGCTCGCTTAATTTCATCATCTCCTCCAAACACCACATTACCTCCAGACAAAAGCATTGGTTGGCTTGCAATAACAGAATCAACTCCAGTATCTCTCCCCCATTCTAGAGACTGACCCACAAACCGAGCAGAGTTACCAGAGAAAATAACTGCTGGCACTGTGCTATAGACATTGTTATCAGAATTAAAATACACCTTACTTTTATTCATAATAAGGGTATCGAAAGAGTTCTTTTTATCGGCACAAGCTGGGTATTCGGCTGGGCAGAAGTAAGGACCGTTAATACCGGCAAATGCTCCGCTGCGAGTTGCATAACTCCCCAAGGAGTCTACCGGACAATCATTGGTACAGGTGCTATCGGAGGCAGTGTCTACAATAACTCGCGCTGAGTTAAGATCTGCTGCAATGATATCTACTAAGTACGTGCCATACTCGTTTTGCACGTATTGCCTGCTGTATCCTGAGCCAGGTGCTGCATTATTTGTGGTTACATTTGCTGGAACGGCACTTCCTGACGGGACAACGAGCTGTTGTGTTCTTATCTTATTATTTAAATCTGCAAGAGTTGCTTCTGCTGAAGCTACATTTCGCTCTGAAAGATAATATATCACCTGGGCATACTGTTCTTTTATTTCCTGGGTATCCTGATCATTTTCATTGAGTTTTAGTATTTCTTCATATGTCTTTGCTGCAGCATCATATGTTTTTTCTATATCTGTTATTTTCTTTTCCAACTCGTCATTTCTAGCTACCTGGTCTGTTTGCCTAAATGCTTCAAACTCAGTTGTTTTTTGTTGTAGCTGAACTGCAACACTATATAATTTACTTCGTAGTAAAGAGTTTTTGCCTATGTAATAGACAGAACTTACTAGGAATACCACAGTTGAAGCAAGCAGTAATGCCTTTATGCCGTTATTCCAATCAAGCTTTTTAAAGCCGAATAAAAGCTTTTTTTTCATATGAGGTCTCTTTTATTTATAAAAGAGATTTCATCATACGTCAATAAAGGCTGCATGCTTCTTACTTTTCTTCAACAATGGATGGCTGACGTTTATTATTTTCCAAGCTGATCATCACAATAGATGTAACCAGCACAATAATTCCAATAATGTTAGCCATGGTTAATTGTTGCGGTTCTCCATATGGGTTTAGTGGTGTTATCGCAATAAAGATACTTACAACCGGCAACATAAGCTCGGCAAATGTGGAAATCTTGGCATCTGTGTCTTGTAACCCTTTATAATATAAAAAGATTGCTCCAGCTCCACCTGTTATAGATGCAATAACAAAGAATCTCCAGAATTCACTAAAGCCAAGTTGACCAGGATCAAATGTATGATTAAAGATTAATGCAAAAATAAGTGAAACGGGAATTGCCAAGAAAAATCGGGTTGCTGTTGCTGCTGGGAACTCAAGAGTTTTAAGTGCTTTTTTACTCATAATTGTGCCAGAACCCCAACAGAGTGCCGCACCAAGAGCAAGTAAGAACACGAGTTCTTTCCCTTGAAAAGTAAGCTCAACAAGAGTTGCTCCAAAAGTCATAAGATAACTACCAATAAGTGCTACCACAGCAAGAGCTATAAAACGCTTGGTGATCTTTTCTTTGAGCCAGATGGCAGAAAGAATAATCACAAACACTGGCTGTAATTTTTGCAGAAGAATAGGTGTGACAAAATCAAACTCTGCAAAACTTTTTGCAAGGGCTTGAGTAAATAAAAGGCTGCCGAGCACACTACTCACAACGGTTAGAAGAATAAAATTAACCCATTCGCCTTTCTCCATTGCGCCAATCCATCTCCAGTTTTTGAAGAAAATAGGGCTTAATAGGATGAACCCCAAAAGATGTTCAATGAACACAATCCAAGTGGAAGGAATCGTGTATGTTAACTGGGTCCTAAAAAGGGCGTCCACTGCCCACAAGCTTGCTGCCACCATGATCAAGTAAGGTGCAGTCTTTTTGGTTGAAGTCATATATAAATTAATAATTAATAATGACCTCAGGGAGAAAGCCACCACAATAAAGGGAGGTACCTTCTTTCATCCGGACTATACCGTCGGCCTCGGAGTTGTCTTTTGGACTCACCGAATCCTGCATCACTTATCATTGCGATAAGCTCCGCTCGTGGGCTATACCACCGATTGGGAATTGCACCCTACCCTGAAGGATACGAACATTATAGCAAGTAGTTAATAATCTGCAACTAAATGATCTGTGGAAGTCCGCCACCTGCCGGGATACGATACATTTGGTCTGGAGTAAGTCCAAGAAGTCCTAGTTTTGCCCAGCGTGAAGGAAAGAAATGTAAGTTGCTTGGGCTCTGCTCTATGTCACTTTCATCTTCTTCTCCTGATAGGTGAAATATATCTCGTGAAGAGAATAATTTGGGTCCATCGTTTAGCATATGAAGTTCAGCATTATTAAACATAGTCAGGTTTTCTTGATATTTTCTTATTAATCGATTTACTGGCATTGCTTCCAGTCTCCCTTCTTTATTTTGAAGGAAAAAATAAGTTGCTAAATTATCTGGCCTGTCGGCACCCGTTTTAATAAATATAGGCACTCCCGATAATGTATCCTGGTCGGTATCCATAAGGTAAATTCTGGAATACTCCTGGTATACTCTTCCGAGCAGATGATTAATGATTGCACGAGGATCGACATTGTTGGAATTGAGAGCATTCAGTGCATTTTCTAAATACTTAAGATTTGAGCCTTTTATAGGCAAAAAAATATCACTCTCAATGGCGTGTAAAAACCTGTTTTCACGATTTCTATATAATGCTCTTCTGATATATAAACCACTATTATCCTTCTCATCTGTGGGTGAATTATCATAAAAAGCTTTCACAATACCGCGTTGACTATTTTTTGTACCTTCTTCTATGCTATCTTCTACAAAATCATGCAGGATAGAAGCTAAATGCATGATTTCAGCTATTTCAGGCGTTATTTTTGTATTTGCCCCATGTGTATTATGAAGATTGTTGTAATGCTCAATAATTTCTGTGGTGCGTAAGATACTTCTATAAATATGAGCAATGCCTGGTTCTCCTGTCCGTCTCATATCTTCTTCCATAAAACGTTCTACCATCCCCAATGCCTTCTGGATATTATCTAAGGGCACCGCCAATGTTTGAGTATGCTTTTCTGGAGTTTCATCGGTTAACTTAACAGAAAGTGATCCGATATGTGTGTAGGTGTATTTTTGTAGACCTTCAAAATCTTCCTGACCAGCATATAACGATGCATTTATGAATTCACTAGAAGGAAGGAATGCTTGTTCTGTATAACATTTATGTACTCGTTCACCCGAAAGAAAGCCTGGATATTGTTCCTCGAGTTGTTGAGGAGAAAGTGCAAGCAGTTCATTTCTCTTTTCTTCAGACATCTCTGTTATTTGTTGAGCAATAAGTTGCTCAGAAGAAAGATTCGTTGGTACCTCTACTTCTTCGTATAGGTTCATAGGGTTAATACTATAGCATAAGATTAGATTTTAGGAAAGGTCTAAGCGTATCTTTGTGTTTTCTCAATATGTATGATATAAATGAGTCATGAAATACAAGCTCCTTGCTCTTGATATCGATGGAACAATTGTGGTAGAAGGTTCAGATGAAGTTTCGCCACGGACTAAAAAAGCTATTCAAGAAGCTGCAAAGAAAATAAATGTATCTTTAGTAAGTGCCCGTTCCAAACATGATCAGGAAATAATGATCGATCTCCTTGAGTGCCCACCTGCCTATCATGTGATAGAAAATGGTGCAAAAGTAATAGATCCAGAAGGAAATATTTTATTTAATTTACATATTCCGCAGGTTGAAGTACAGGAGCTTCTTGATGTAACTAATCCTTATTTTGCTGAAGTAGGTTTTTGTATAGACAGTCATTGGATCAACGAAGAAATGGACACGTCAGAAGGTATTGTCACAGGGCTTTCATTTACCTGTCACGATTATGTGCAAGGTCATATGCTCAGAGAAGCAATCCTAAACCTTCCTACAGAATATTATATATACGTTGGCAGGCATTGGCAGAATTATGACTGGTGCGGTGTTTTGGTGTTTCACCGGGATGCTAATAAAGGTAATGGCCTCAAGTTTATTCAAGAAAAGATGGGTATTACAAAAGAAGAAACAATTGCAGTTGGAGACACTGGGTTTGACTTGCCTATGTTTGAGTATGCTGGCTTAAAGGTTTCTTTAGAAAACGGTGAGGATGTTATTAAAGAAAAGGCAGATATAGTTACAAAGCATGTTGAAGAAGAGGGTTTGGTAGAAATTATTGAGAAATATGTCCTTTTAGAAAGATCTGCTTAAAGAATACTTCATTTGAAGCTTCGATCTAGAAAATTACCTATAGTATTGATATAATATACATATCCAGTGTGTATTTTTGGAGCAACTTTTAACCTAGGAGGAACGAATGAAGTCAATTATTTTGATGTCTATTGGGGTTCTGCTCTATGTCTTTGGGGTTTGTCCTACAGCAGGGCAAATCAGTTCGACTAAGTGCTCCTCTCAGTTCAACGCCGAACAAGTGAGTTCGGTATCGTTGAATGAGAGCCATTGTAGAAGTGGGAGTTTTACAACTCCTGTTAACGGCATCATTGTTGTTAATGGGAAAATGAGTTCCATCAAGGTCTGGCAAAAAGGAAAGGAAGAATTTATCCTCATTCCAGGCCAAAGTGCTCAATTCCCCACAACAGGGGAGGTCAACTGGAGAACGATAGATTAGTCTATCGCAAGCACTGTGGAGTGGTGTTCATTTTTAACGAGTAGCATACGCTGCTCGGGCGAAGTGTTCGCTGCTCCGCAGTGCCGGAGTCTTTTATAAAATTTCGCTTTTATCTTCCAAAGGTACTAAAGAAGGATCAAGAATATATACATCTGCTCCATATCCATCGACTCCAACATACTCTGCTTCACCTCGTAATACAGCTTCTATTGGTTTACAGTATTCACAACCGCCTTCTCGTTCACAATCGAACTTTTTAAGCTGTCTTGTTAATTTAATCTCGAGTGCAATAGACATGAGCCTGTCTATACATACCTTCTCTTCTGGCAAAGTAATTTCAGTAAGTTCATCGTTTCGTTCCAAATACCAGTAACTTACTTTTGCAATTGGTCTGTGCTGTGTGTTTTTTACTAAAAGATAATAAATACAAAGCTGCAAAGAATCTGGTGCTTCATCATTTTTACCGGTCTTGAAGTCGATAATATGTACACTGTCTGTTTCTGGAATATACTCAAGCCAGTCTATTTTGCCGCATAAAATAATACCATCATCCTCAGAAAGCCAGTAATGTGGTAAATCTTCTTTAATTTTTACTGCTTTATTGGCAATGGGGCCCGGATTTTTAACGATACGGCTTATCATTTCTCTCCCCCGCTCTTTATAACGGCCTTCTGTGACATCATCGAGAAATCCACCATTTTTCCCCGAAACTTTCTGCCAGGCGCGTTCATATTTTTCTGTGAGTAATTCTTTAAAACGTTCCGCAACAGGAAGTACAGAAAGAGATTCTATAACTTCATGAACAGCCTGACCAAGAGCTAAAGGAGGTGACATTACTTTTATTTTGTGGTTTGTTTTGGGATCTTTATATATATTCTTTAGATAATATGCCCGTTTACAATGGAGGTAGTCATTGATAGAAGTATGAGAAATCCAGACTGCAGAGTATTTATCGGTGGCCATAGTAACTCATTATATCGTAGAAATAGTGAATTACGTAAGAAGTAATTACATATCATGCCACCTCAAAGTTACATACATGGGACATACAGATTGAGTTTGATCTATTGAATTCAAGTGAATTCAATTATATAGTGTGTTTTTATGCCTCCAGAGCACGGTAGTTTTATACAACGATTACAAGATATACATTCAGCAAGAAGAAGTACGGCAACTTTTTCTGAAATATCACGACATTTTGATCCGGCAGCTAATGGTGAACCTCAAGAACAGTCAGATGTAGAGTTACCAGGTTATGTACGAAATGTTGCTTCTTTACTTGCGAGTGATACATTTGCTGACTGGGTATATGATGTAAAGCCTTCACCAACTGGTTCCAAAGGAGATATGCAGCTTGAAATCACAGGTGGTACAGAAACAGGGGCAGAACTTAGAGCGTTACTTGGGTATGATACCGCTACAATAAAGGTATTGCCGAATACCAGTAAAGTAAACAGGTTTATTAAGAAAAATTTACTGGATAGAATGGAAGATGTGTACGATTGGATCGATGATAAAAGAATTGTACTAGACGGAAGCGCAACCGCAGTACATCATACGGTAGATACATTATTTCAGCTTTGGGTATATTCGGATACCCTATTTTCTCCCATTGCAGCTCAAGAATATATCTCACAGTTTGACCCAAATACTCAGATGATCCTCAGAACTCCTGAGTTTATTCGTAACGCCGCGACAAGCAAAAGAGGTCTTATCCGGGCAATATACGGAGATATGGGTTCTAGTAACGGATGGCATCAGATAGATGGTATTGTAGATGCCTTCTGCACTTTTCGTATGTAAATTTATATGTGCCATGTTTATATATGGCTTGAACCGACAGTCTTTTTGTTCTAGAATGAAGTCTATATGAAAAATACATCACTCATAATCGGCGTTATTATCGTTATTATTGCAGCAGCAGGAGGCTATTTCTTTATGCAAAGCAGATCTGGAAATAGTTTGATCGATGTAGCGGGCAAAAAGATGGCCGGTAGTGGTGAAACAAAAATGATGTCTTTAAAAGAGCTCATGAATATGGGCACCAGTCAGATGTGTACATTTAGTTATTCAGATGATAATGGATCTGTTGAAGGAACTTCTTATACGGCAGATGGAAAAGTCAGAACAGATTTTAGCGGAAACCAGCCAGAAATGGGAGCATATACCGGAAGTATGATTTTTGATTCTGAGTATATGTACAGTTGGACTTCAAATATGCCTCAAGGTGTAAAAATGGCAGTTACTGATGCTCTACAAGAGGATATTGAAGAAGAAATTGAATCTTCACAACAAGAAGATTATCAGCAGCAATTTGATCCAAATCAGGAAGTTGAATATAACTGCAGCAATTGGAATGTAGATAACAGTGTTTTCACTCCTCCATCGGATATTACATTTATAGATATGACTCAGCAGATGGAACAGTTACAGCAAATGATGCCAGAAGATGCGCAAACAATGGAGCTTGAAGCAGAAAGCTCAGATATGAAAGCAGCTCAGTGTGCCACTTGCGACCAGGCAGGAGAATCGGCAGCCGCTTGTAGACAAGCATTGGGTTGTTAAATTGTAGTATAATTCCTTCGTGTTCCGAGAAGCATGGGACACTCCTTATAAACCCTTCAATTCCAAAGGAGGATCGTATGTGGTTTGCATTGACATTTTTTTTGATGAAGCCTCAGAGAGTTCGAGGTACAAAATATCTAAGGAGGCTGTCCAAACGACGAAAGCGCCACCCTAATGAACAGGTGTTTTCAAAGGTTCCGCTGCGTAGCCAGTGCAACCACGTACCGGCCCACCACGGACGAGGCAACATCGCCTAACATCTAAAAAGGGCGTTCCGGGCAGATATTGCCCGGAACGCCCCCTATTCTTTCAAAAAATTTACTACTCACATAAAATTACATTTTCCTGATCTGTAAGGCGGTAATCATATGTCTGGCCTTGAGCTTCGAGTATCACCTGGTATCCATCTGTTACTACTTCTGCATACATCTGCCCTTCTTGAGGACACCCAAGTGCTGCATTCGGGAACTGCTGTGCCTCAAAACTTTGTACCGTTATCATGGGAGGAGTAACTCCTTCAGAACTATTTAGTAAGTTCCCTATTGCAATATCTGCAATTTGAATTTGATCTTCTGTCAGTTCACCATAATTGGGGTTAAAGTTTCCATCCTGCGGAGGAAGTGAGATTTGTTGTTGGGGCGTATTGGTTGTTGCCTCTTCTTCTGGAGGCATTTGCATAAGGTAAAATGTACCTATAAAAAAACCGATTAAAGTAATGATTCCCAGTACAAGAAATATATCTTCTTTTTTCATACATAAATTAAATGTGTTAACTTTTTACCAGTATACCTTATATCTCAAAAGCATTTCCCCGCGTGTTAAGCCATCTTCTCCTCACTTTATAATCTGGACAGTACCTCTTTACAATCTCCCAAAAGTCTTTGGAATGATTTTTTTCTATGGTGTGGGCCAGCTCATGCACTACTACATAATCAATGATGTTGAGTGGTGCCATAATAAGCCGCCAGTTAAAAGTAAGCTCATCTGTGTGGGAACAGGCTCCCCACCTCTTTTTTGCGTAAGAAAGACCAATACTTTTATAAGAAACATCCATAAGCTGAGCATACTCCTCTACCTGCTTGGTAATAGTCGTTACAGCATGTGCTTTATACCATTCCAGAAGTCGTTTCTGTATTGTACGTTTGTTCTTAAATGGAAAATAGAGATGATCTTTAAGTTCAATATCTTCAATATGAGCAATTTTAAGTTTATATTCTTTCCCCATAAACAAAAACACTTCATCATCTATGAATTTCCTTTTGGTTGGTTGAGGAAATTTCTCAATAACTCGGAGCTTTGACCTAATCCAAGCCTCTTTATCTTTAATAAACCTATTAATTATAAAATCTGGTGTAAGGTAAGGCGCTTTTACCGTGATAGTTGCATCGGGATTAATATGGAGAGACATTGTTTTACGGCGCTGACGGATTATATTGTTTATTTTAATCGAGTCCATTTGTACAGAAGATTGTACCCTAGTCGAGCCTCAGAGACAATATCGGGTCAACTGTTGGCGTATACCCTTGTTCTTGTGCCGATTGAATATAATCTGCAATACATTGCCTATCAAAAGCACCTCCCACTATAACTGGAATTTCTATTTCTGGTGGTACAAAAATAAGCTCCTGATCTATAAACCTTACATTCATGCCTGCATTCACTAAATCCTCTATATGTTTTTGTATGCGCTCAGCATCTTTTATAGTGATTGGATCATCTCCTTTTTTTCCTTGTATCACCCGGTCGAGAGATCCTCTATGCACAATATCTACAAGCATATTTTTGTACTGCTCAGGATTGAAAAAAGAATGAATGTTTTCTCGGTCCATATATGTATATTTTATACATTTTCGAACTGAATAACTGCCTTCCTATAGTTACAAAAATCACAATCTATTCCACATTTAGGTAATTTTGTACTGTTTAAACAATCTATAGCATTCATTATAGTCTCCTCTACCCAATTGGTATTTCCTTCATAAGGAATAAGTTTTATTCTGAATTCTAGTTTTCCGTCAAATGCTTTTGAATCTGTATTTCCATTGCAGTATACAAAATAACCGATATTTGAAACTTGGAAGCCATTTTTTCTAAAGAGCCATTGGTATATTTCCATTTGCCTTTTGTATCCAATTTGCCATTCGGCATCTAAAGTCACTTCTTCTGTTTTTGATGTTGCTTTGTAGTCTACAATAATGAGTTCCCCTTGTGGATTTACCCAGATATCATCTACACCACCGGTTATAACTATATTTGTTCCTTCAATTGGAAATGTAATTCCTCCACTTAATGAATTCCGCCATTCGTCAATTTTTTCATGTGCAAGTGGGATTGCATCTAATCCGTATTTTTTCATAAGTGGGTGTTTGGTCCCTTTTGCTCTATGAATATCAAATTCTTTTTTAAGCAGTTTATCTACTGCAGAGTTTAAAGAAAATGGATAGCCTGGTGGTTGTGATACTCCAAGCTTACGATCTAAGTAAAAACATCGAGGACAGTCTATAAAGTTACTTATTTTGCCCCGGCTCAGCCGGAATGGCTTAGCGGAGTTCTTGTCGTAGAGGTTTCGCTTACGATTTGAGTTGTAGTATTGGGACATGAGTTATGATCGAAATCTTAAATTGATATATTCTCTTTCCTGATTTCCGGATAATTCATTTGTTGAGTTGCCTGTCCGTATATAAAATTTTTGCACACTATTTTCTTTAACATACATTGGTGTTTTTGAAGCTATACATTCAACAATAAGAACTTTTTCATTTTCGTAGTTATCAAAATGCGAGTGTATATATAAATAAGAGTGAGGTCCAATTCGATCATGTATTAAATTGTCCAAATGTTGATGGTACTTATCTTCGTTATCAAATTTATCTGGTTCTAAACCAATTGCTGTGCCATCATCTTTTACACCAATAATGAGAGTTCCACCTTTAGTATTCATAAAAGCTGCAATTGTTTTGAGAACACTGTGTTCAATTCGAGTATCGGGAAGTTTTGTATGCAAGTTTGTTCGTAGGGTTGATTTAAATTCAATCTCTTCAGACTCACCATTTTCGATAATGTCAAGCACTGAAACATTTTTTTTAGGGCCAGTATGGTTTGATATGGATAATTTGTTATATCCATCTCGAATAATTTTTGCGATTTTTTCTCTTCTTATGACTAAAAATGCTTGGTAGTCCATTTTATACCATTCATCTGGGAGTGCATGCCAATAATACATCTTTTTCAATTCTTCATCATTAAATCTTGCATTCATTTCAGGTGCATATATTTCTGGTGAGTCATCTGAAACTTTGATATTATCATTCCATTCTATTAAAGCAAAATTTGCAATCTGATTATGCTCTCTTTGATCCGTTATCCCTTGTTGTATAAGCCAAGCTTTAGGAAATAAATGATGTTTTTCTACACTGGATTTAGAAGATTTAGTTGAAGGATCAAGCATATCTAAAACACTATGTCTAGAGAATAGTGCTTGGGCATCCAGTAATACTAAAGCAGCCTGGTAACCAAATAATGATGGACTTTTTGAGGCTGAGGTTGCCAAATCACTTGGTAAATTGATTGACCAGAAGTCTTCAGTGAATTTTTCATTGATATTATGATCTAGGATTTGTAAAAATTCTTCAGCACTTTTTACATTTCTAAGTTTAGTTAAATCTGCTTCCATTGCACTCTCAGGAGAACTGGAATATCTGCTCGTCAGTGCTGACATAAAAAACCAACGTGAAATCATGTTTCTTAGTTTAAACTCTTCTACATGATATTCAGTCCGGCCAATAAGATAGAGTGTATATGCAAACATTAAATTGGTATTAGAGCTTATCATATTTGAATTTCTAAAACCCGAAAGCATAATTGTTTTTAGAAAATCATGCCAATATGCAATGTTTAAAACCCGTTCTTGTGCCTTTTTTAAAACATCGAATTGCTTAATCCTAAGTTCTTCACTAAATTCTTCTGTTTCTAAATTTTTTCCTCTTAAGATTGAGTACACATATTGTAGTCTCGCTCGTTTAAATCCTAAGCCCACGCTTACCCGCAATAATTGATCAGGATCTGGGTGAATTATGAAATTAAAAGGTGAAGTGCCATTTGTTGAAGGTGTTCGTGCTTCGCGACAAAAATTTTCTAACTGTGTTCTTCCTTCATCCCAGAATACAGACATAAGCGTAAGAATAAAATCTGCTTGTTGTAAGCGTTTGCCTTCACTATTTATGCGTACAAAAACCTGTGCAACCTGTTCTTCGGTGGCTTTTGAAGAAAGAAGTAATACAGTAAATGGATAATGAATTAAATTGGCAAGTTTTGTGATAGCTTTTTCAATCTTTAGTTCTTCCTCAGAGGTTACTTCGCGAGTTTCCTTTAACTGGTTTATATAATTTCTTATAACTGAGAGTATTCCTTCATTCTCTTTCCAAAGGGAAGTTATATTTGGAATGTATGTTTTATCTTTTAATACTGCAGCATCTTTAACAGCAAATTTTTCTGTTAAAGGATTAAAAGCAATTTGAATAGTATCCTTTTCATAATTTTCACGAATTACCGGGACTCCTTTAATTACTGCATAAAGTGAAGTTAATCTTTGTTGACCATCTACTATAAGCTGGCTTGGAGTTACTTGTTTTGAGTCTGCACCGATTGTTTTACTCTCTGGCATTAAGCCATTTTCCCAAAAAAGAAAATATCCCACAGGATATCCACGATACATACTATCAAATAAATCACGTACTCTCTTGTTTGGCCATACGAATGGTCTTTGAATATCTGGTAAACCAATACTCCCGATATCTATATTTCCTATTAAGGTTCCAAGATTATAATTTACCTGACTAAAAATACGCTCTTCCATGAGCGAATTATACTATAAGCCTTTAAAGTAAGCAAGTCTTAACGGTCTAAATCAAAATTTAATTTACTATTTCAACTTGTTTCATAAATTCGATAATATCTTGGTCAACAATAATATTATCATTTTTAATTGGTGATTTAAGATATAATCCTTGAAGACTCTGACATCTACTGAGTGCTACATACGTTTGGCCGTGAGCAAAAGCTCCATCTGATAGATCAATAGCTACTGATTGATATGTCTGACCTTGTGATTTGTGTATCGTTATAGCCCAAGCTAATCTTAGCGGAAATTGTGTAAAGGAACTAACAACTTCTTTTTCTAATTTTCTTTTTTCTGGGTCGTAATAGTATCTAACAGAATTCCATACTTCTTTAGAAATTGAATGTTCTACTCCATCTATATTTACACGTATAGTATCTTTGTTTAATTTTGTGATTACTCCTAATGTTCCGTTTACCCATCTTGCAGGCTTTTCTTTATCATTCTTAAGCAACATAACTTGTGCTCCTACTTTTAATCTTAAATTTTTTTCTGTCGGAAAAGAGCCTTCTTTTAAGTCACCTGTAATAATCGCATTATACTTTCTCTCTTCAGAATTAATGCTTTCCAATTTTAAGTGATTTATTTTTGAAACCTTCTCATTATGTCCTGCTAAGGTAATAACTCCACTCTGAGGCACATCAGTTGTAAATCTTTCATTGAGTTTTGTGAGTATAGTTTCGGAATGTTTTCCGATTCTTATAGCATTTAAAAGAATTTTGAAATCCTCATCTTTTTGTCTAAAGATTTGTTTGAGTTCATATACTTTTAGTTCAATATTTTTAAAAACAGGTGCATTAAAGAAATAAATACCACCATAAATATGATCCAAATATCTATGTAGCTGGCCATCAGAAACCACAGGAGGTAGCTGGTACAAATCTCCAAACATAACTACTTGCACTCCTCCAAAAGGGAGACTATTACCTTTTGCCAATTGAAGTTTAATATTTATAGCCTCCATAAGATCTACTCGAACCATGGAAATCTCATCAACTACAAGTGCGTCTAAATGTCGTAGAATCTCTTTTGTTTTGTAATCTACTCGTATAGATTTAAGATCCTGTACATCGTGAGGAAGTTTAAAAAAAGAGTTTATAGTTTGCCCACCTACATTTAAAGCAGCAACTCCAGTAAAGGCAACAATAGCTACTGTTTTTTCTGTATTATTTACAAAATATTGTAATAGTACTGATTTGCCTGTTCCTGCTTTACCAGTTACGTATACATTTGCCATGCCCTCCTCTATTAGTTTAAAAATTTTTTGCTGTTCACTGCTGAGAGAAATATTACTAATTTCTGTCTTCTTAACATTAAGTTTGGGTTGAGGTGGTATATATGTTTGCTGAGGAGTATCTATTTTAGAATCTTTTTGTATGGAGTTAAATTTTCCAAAATAATAGCCAACTACAAAAATAAATCCAACAAAGAAAAGTATTTCCATCTTTTTATTTTTTATAATTTCATTACTTCATCAATCTTAAACATAATTTCTTGTGTTTTATTCATTGCCACAATAATTTTCTGGTAATGGTTTATATCTTCATACTCTAATTTTCTCCCTTTCCTATCTTTCAGCCATTTTTGAGCTGGTTGGTATCCACCGATATAGAATTCCCAGGTCTCTTTTGGAACATTACCAAAATATTGAGTTTCATTAATAAATACTTTTTCGACGTTGTATTTTACCTGCTCAACAATATTGCTTCCTGCTATAGAAAATGTTGTTTCAAAATTAGTAATTTCCGGATCTTCGAGTAAATGAAGTCTACGAAGTTTCCCGCCGAGTTTTACCAATTCCCAAAATTGTGCCCCATTTTTTGGTTTGGGTATTCTTGGGAAATCTATTTTGAGAAATTCTTTGTATTTCTTGCGATAATTTGGTGAATGTAGAACAGCGTAAATGTAATCTAAAATATCTATTGGATATACATTCTCTTTTGTTTTATATGAGTGTGTTGTATTAGGATCTAATTCAATACATTCATTTCTATATTTTAAAAATACAATTTTGTTACCAGCTTTTAATTTCAATCCTTCTAGAAGCTGTGATACTAACTCAATTTTAAGATTAGATGTTTTTATATCGCCTTCATAGTACTGATAAAGTGGATAAACATTATTATTTGCATATGCACTTTCAAACATACAACTTTCAGCAACCTTATTTACAAGAAAAATATAGCTAAATTCTTGTTTATTTTGACGTTTTACCAAGAGACCTAAATTATTCCGATGCAAAAAATTTTGTGCAACTTTAAAACCTGGTGTTCCTATGAAATGTTTAGCTTTTCCTGTATAAAAAGTGTATCTTTGATCAAACGGCCTATAATCTATTTCTATTATATTTTTTTCATAATCACCTAAGTAATTTTCTATTTCATTTTTTGCTCTTTTTACAGTCCAATCCCTACTATCCTTAGTTAAAGAGTATTTAAGTCTTATTTGTGGAATTGTTAATTCACTAAAATCCTTTAAAACTGAATATAAATCGTTTTTGCCTAAATGGATAGTAATAGCATCTCTTTCAGTCTTTATCCCTGCACCACCAAGATTAAAAAGTTCATTAATCTTTATAAAACTATTATATTGATGTATAAGATTAAAATCTTTAGGTACAAAAAAGTAATATGGTTCTGAGTAAGGAAGTTCTTTCCAAGAGATAGATTCAAGTTTATTTCTATTTAAAATTTCAAATTTAGATAGTCTTTTCCCATATAATTCCGCATGGAAAACTTTTCCAAACGTTTTCTTTTTCCCACCTTTTTTAACAAAAATATTTATAGAAACTCCTTGTTGAATGTTAAATACATTCTCATCTTTTCCTCCTTCAGGAGTAGTTTCTTTTTTCTTAGTACTCCCATGTAAGTCCAGAATATAAATTGAATCAAAAGTTTGGATTAAATGTTTCCGCATTTGTCTATGCGTAATACCATCAATAAAGGAATTATTTGTAATCATGGCAACAATGCCTTCTCCATTTTTTTCAATCAGGTCTTCTGCAAATCGAATAAATTTAATGTAATCATCATCAAGATTGATTTTCTTCTCATTTAAATCTTTTTTGTAATCTTCAATGAGTTTTAAAATATGTTCACTTTTATTATTTGAACTCACACTATACGGTGGGTTGCCAATCACCACCATAATTGGCGTCTTATGTTTAATTTCACTTGCTGCTTTTCCTTCATCACTAATTGCCTGTGCTAATCCTAACGATGAAAATAAACCTTCATCTTCTTTCACTCCTTCTTCAAGTGTATTGGTAAGGTAAACTCCTAATCGTTTATGAAACTTTTCAACTCCAGTTTCTTTTAAAGTCATAGCAAGTTTTAAGTGAGCAATAGTATAAGGAGCCATCATAAGTTCAAAACCATGAAGTCGCGGTATAAGTTCCTTTTCTACAAAACTTGGCCAAAGACCTTCCTGGCCTTGGAATTTTTTGTTAATATATTTAATAATTTCGTTTAAAAAAGTTGCTGTACCTACAGCTGGATCAAGTATTTGTACTCTATGAAATAGCTCTGTTGCTTTTGTACCTTGTGTTTTTGTTTTTTTCTCGATTTTTTCAGTACTTGCTAAACCATCCGGAAGTTTAAATTCTTTTTTTAGAATATCATCAACAGCTCTCACTATAAAATTTACAACAGGCACAGGAGTGTAATAGGCACCCATTTTTTTGCGAAGAACTGGGTCATATTCTTTAAGAAAGTCTTCGTAAAAATGGATGATTGGATCTTTATCTACAGTTTCTCCAAACAAATTGTAGTGAATTCTAATAATCTCTTTTACATCAGATACTGTAAATACTTCACAAAGTTCATCTACGATGTATCCTAACCGTTTATCAAAATTTGGGCCAACAATATGGTCAAAAAAATGTCGTAAAAATGGGTTTGAGGCGGGTACTAAATCTCGTGCCTCTTGCCTGGAAAAATTTGAAGTACTCCTATCGTAATATCTTGCTACAAATAAACCATACACTAACGTTTGTGCATACATATCGGCAAATTTATCAAAGCTTAAATCGTGAACTAACAAATCCTGCATTATTTTAAATAGTCTTAACAACTCATCATTTCTTTCATCAGTAGTATTATCTAAATAAATTTGTACATTATCTCGGATACGGGCAGCTTTACCACCCATAATTTTTGCTAGTCTATTTGCATTGGTAATATTTTCAGGTTGACCTTCTAAGAAAGCTTGTATTTCCCTTACTAATTGAGAAAAATTTGAGTCATCATACAGTAGATAATTACCTTCTTTTGTAGCTATTTCTATTGTTTGGTACTTCTCACCATTTCTGAAGAATCGAAATTCTATATAGTTTGTGAGAATGAGATTTGAGTAACCTAAATAGCGTTTTATCTGTTCAGATTTCTCTACTTCATCTAAATTTACATAAATATCTTTCGCTTCTACATAGCCAATTTGTAACGAAGTATTCTTTTTCTTATAAAACGCAAAATCAGGTGAACCAAATTTAGATTTACTAGGTTCGTTTACAGCAGTCACTTCTGGATTAATTGTTTGGAAGAGTTGTTTTAGGGCAGGTCGATAACTGTGTTCTAAAGCATTACCAGTAGAAAGTTCTTCTTGGAGTTGTGTAAGGTAATCTTCAATAACACTTTGCATGGTCATATTTTACTACAAAATGTAAGAACTTACTTATAGCAGCAATTGAACCTAATAATGCTATAATATTTTCCCATGACTACAGAAAAACATCCTTATATTGCTTCACCTGAGCTTATGGATGAAGTTAAGCTGAGTATGGCAGTGCTGAAGCCAAAACAAGAACAGCATTTTATGGGAGCAGTTGGATTATTCCAGCAATTTATTATTGATCAGTATGGAGAGTATATCTCAGAAGAAATATATACGAGAAATAAAGATCTAAATAAAAGAATAGTACTTACTACGCAATCAAATGTTGAAATTACTCACGACCAATGGGATCCAGAACTAGAGTCATTGAAATTTCCTACATATATTAAAACCAGAGGTTTTTATTCACCACAAGGACATATATTATTTCTCACACACCCAAGGTACTATGGCTATCAATATTGGAATCATGAAAGTCAAGAAACCAAAGATGGATGGATTGAAGCAATGGGTACAGAAAAAGAAGCTAGACGAGAGTATGGAATGCAGTATTTTGGAAATGCCTTAATTCATGAATTATTACATGCTTATGAAGATTCAGGTCATATGTTGGGTTTTTCAGAAGGAGGAGTAACGTACTACCAACAGGAACTTAGTAAAGAAAATCCCTTATTGTCTTTTACTGGAAGTAATTTTGCATATGAAGGATTAGGTAAACTCTATGGTAGCTTTGTAGAAGTATATGGTTCGAAAATGCATCAGATATTTTTTGGAGGACAAATTGATCAGGAAGAAAAAGTATTCATTCATAATCAGTTTAGAACAGTATTAGAAGAAGCATTTAAAGCAGCAAATATAATCTAAATTTTTATTTCACTTATTGAAAGCTGTTTAAGTCCATATATTAACTTCTGCTACAATAATCTCATGCGTCACTTCCACTTTAAATACATCCGTAACTTTATTATTATCCTCATTGCTCTTGTGTTTGCGGGTTATCCTTATCTTATAATTACGCATTACCTAGTCCCACCTAACCAGGATGCACTTATCCGTGGAGTTATATTAGCAGCTATTGTACTCCTCTCTTTTGGATTTGTAGCGTATATGGCACATATTGAACATAAAAAAAGAGAAAAACGTGAACAAGAAGAAATTACAGAAGAACCTCTAAGTCCAAGAGGGTTTTGATGTCAGCTGGATCTGTTACCTCCCAAACAATCTCCACACAAAAGTAACCAAAATACTGACCAAGATGGAAGTTGTAATAGGGATATATAAAGTAAAGTTCTCTCGTTTTATATAAATATCTCCGGGGAGCTTGCCTAGAAAAGGTATATGTGGACCATAAGAAATAAACACGCCAATTAGTACAAGAATAATGCCAATAAAAAGAAATGTTCTACCTGGGTCAATCATTGCTTCATTATATGATACCTACATAAAGAATAAGTGAGAAGTAAGCCTACCCCATATTTGTATATAAAAATGATTTTTAGTATAATTTACACACCGAATATGTATAAGTGCTATACATAGGAGGTAATTAATATCCAATTCTCATAAAGAAAGGATTTTCGTATGTGGGTATCTGTAGCTTCAAGTATTATTGTGAGTTATGTAGTTGTAACGTTTGTTGCAACAGTAGCATTAGTCTGTGCTTGCATTCTTGCTAAGCAATGCGACCAGAATATGTCTGAGTCGTTTGCCAGACAGCTAGACGCCGACTAGTACTAACCCTATCCCCTGTCCGCTTAGCGAGAGATATATCTTTCGCTAAGCGGGTCATTCTATCTAAACATCATTCCACTCCATAACTGCCTGTACCCATGGGCTTTCTAGCCCGAATACATATTCATCATATTCTATTGGCACAGTAGGAAGATCATGTAAAGGTATCCCCTTTTCATGTATAAACTTTCTAAATTCCGGGCTTACAATACGGTCTATATCTCTTCTTAAATCTATATCTTCTGGGTCAATACTCTCGTATCTTTGTAATACCTGTATAAGAGGAGCACTTTTATGAATTGTGTTATATGGTTCTGTTTGAAGAAGTTCAACCCCGTGCCTTGCCATGTAGATAGGTTCTAAAAAGGGGTTTGGCACAACTGGTGGTGTAGTCTCAGCAATATTGAGTCTGTGTTGGTATCTGTTAAAACGTGGTGTCTGCAGAATTGTATTTGCAGCATATTCTAAGGTCATAAACTGAGCTTCTGGTGTTACCATGGTGTACCAGTCTTCTGAAAGACCAACAGTACTATAAATAAAGGGATCATGAAGGGCATCTTTAACTGTAGAGTCCAGGCTTATCTGTACATCACATACTTTTTCGGTATCTCCTGTTGTAATTTCACAAGGAAGGCTATAAAAATCCAGAATTGTATTTTGTATGTTGTACTGTAAATATGATACTTCTCCACCGGTATATACTTTTGAGATATTCTCATCACCATGAGGTACAGTATGTAAGATGTCAAAGACTCGTTGTATCACTGCTTCTTCAGAATAAGGAGGTTTTTCAAGAGGAGAAGGTAAAGTGGGTTCTTCTAGTGGAGATTGAGGTAATTCATTGTGCTTACTTGCAATCCATGTTCCAGCTGCTGCAAGCAATGTAACAGCGCTTATTCCCTGAAATATTCGCCTGTTCAATGTCCGTCGATCGATTCTTTTGTGTATGTCTTGCTCCTTCATCAGACCTGTAGTTTATAAGAAATAAAGTTATACGGCAATTTTAATAAGTAAAAATATGCCAAACATGATAAAAACAATACCTAAAAACCGTTCAATCTGTACGGTCCTTTTTGAAGGTTTAAAATCTGCTCCATATATTTTTTTGGTAGTCCATGTACGAAACTGAAGGATTTTTTCAGGCATTAATACAGCGATCCCTCCCCAAAGTAAAAAAATAATACTTACTACGAGTTGTTCTATGTCCATACTGTTAGTATAGCACGCTCATCTCATTTGGATATAAGCGCTTCTTTTTGCTCTTTTTTCCATTGTTTTACTTCATATTCCCGCTTCATTGCTTCCTGCTTAGATGGATATTCTTCAACATATACAAGCACTACAGGACCTCGAGCTCTGGTATATTTTGCCGACTTGTAGTTTTTTGCATTATGCTCCCCCACTCTGCGGTTTATATCTGTTGTTACACCACAATACAATGAATTATCGGAACAGCGAACCATGTAAAAATAATACATACTTTATTATATCTATTCATAATATGGACTGACATCTTCAAAAAAGTCATTGTGCAGTTTTGCCAGTTTATCCATATAAGCAAAAACGTCTGGATGAATAACATTGGTATCTATAAAATCATTCTGTTCGGGGATAAATATCTTCATATGGTATAAAGCTGAGCGAAGGATAAACCCATCATAATAGTTGAGCACGGTATTGAGGTTCCTAATAGCTTGTTGCGGTGTCGCGGAAGGGCTTATTAAGCTATCAGGTAAAATGGCGATATCCATAGGCCGGGCAGATAACCCTTGTAATGTAGTGTTCTGCCGGGCTTTATCAATACTTTCTAAAATATAATCTAATCCATTTTCAATTTGTTCGTTATATGTTTCATAAAGCTTTAGCTGTCTATCAATATGCAATTCCACATGATCTTGTGGGACAAACAACATAAAATCAATATCTCCAGGATATACTACTCCTTTGGCAACCGATCCCGTTAACCCTACTTGCGTGATATATGGATTCTGTTGCAGAATGTGTGCTGCCTGCTTTGCTTCTTCGAGGGCATATGAAAGGTTTGCCTCTTCTCTTTCATATTTAAGAGCCTCTAATCTGTCTGTCCCAAAATCTTCAAGTCCATCTATTTTGAGGCGAAAAAAAAGATGTTCTTGTAGGTTAACTGAGCTCATAGGAGGTATTATAGCAGTATAAAATGAGTATTATTATAGGTTGAGTATCTTTTTATCATTTTATACTGTATACTGTAGAGATACATACAATAATTCATACTTCAAAAAAGGCTCACTCGATTCATTTTTTAAAGGACTACATTATTTGTATAAATTCAAATTAAATCACTACGAAAGGAGGTGTTAATAATGGATAAAAACAAATTATTTATAGGAAGTTTACCTTGGTCAATAACCAGTGAAGGCTTAGCTGAAATGTTCTCACAATATGGAGAGATTTCTGATGCAGTTGTGATCTCTGATCGCGATACTGGTAGATCTAAGGGTTTTGGTTTCGTAACATTCACCACAGAAGAATCTGCTAAAGCAGCTCTTGAAATGGATGGACGCGAAGTCGAAGGTCGCACAATCGTTGTAAATGTTGCTAAACCACGTGAAGACCGAGGAGGTCGTGGCGGTGGCGGATTTAGAAGAGATGGCGGAAGAAATTTTCGACGAGACCACTAATCTTTAAAATGAGAGATACAGAAAATAGCTAATTTGAAAAAATGAAATATTCATGTATCTCTTTTTTAATGGATTTTCGTTATCTTTTTGTGAGTAAGTATGATATACTTATACACAGTTTAATAATATAAACCTGCTTAAATCAGTTTCGCTACGTTATTTCTTCAGAAATCTACGAACAAACTACCTACTCAATAGTAAGATGGTTATAAGCACAAAGTTTTAAATGTGGGCCGATCTTATGGAACACTGCATACATACCTAATGTTGTACGCAAGTTATCTACAGAGCACATTTAGGCAGATTTATGTTATTACTCCACCCTTCTTTTTAAAATAAATAGCTTCATCATATAAAAACCTATAGTAATATTACTCATTAATTAGTATAATATTGCGTCATAAATGGACATTTTTCATTTTTGAATATCTTCGTATATCTGAACTTTAATAATTTGGATGTAATAATTTCCTTTTACTATGCAAGGGCCAAGGATATAGACTAACTTATAAAGTTACTCTGTATTCCTGGCTCTTTCAGTTAGGAAGAATGCCAGTAATTGCTACTGGTGTTTAGTTCACGTCTCGGGCAGGAGATGTGTTGTCACCTACTATATGGTTAATAAGGAGATATCATGAACCTTCGAAGATGGAAGTTTCTCTGCACAGTGATAGCATTATTCGTTGCAGTTGCTACATATTCAGTGGCAAATGCACAGGATGAGGTACAGATTACCACACATAAGTTATATGTACCTCAACTTTCTATTAGTCGAGCGCAACCGGGCCAATATCAACCTCTCACTGAGTGTTCAATTGGTTTTGAGCTTAGTCAGCCCTTTGCCAATGGGACAACTTTTGAGCAAATCGGAGATATGCTCGGGATCAGAACCGATGACATATGGAATGCGGAGCACAATCGTGCTCGATTCCCTGAGCGGGTAATTGATTCAGTTACTGGGTCATCGCCTATATGTTGGCTCGGTGAATACGCCTATCAAACGCTTTACCTGGAAGATGCAGATTTGGTTGAACCTTTGAATTTGTATTTCCCAGAAGGGCGTGGCGACTATCTCACACCAGTTGTTATGGCAGGTAATAACCAAGTATGTCAAACGCTGTCAGTAGTATTCACGGTGGCAGAAGGTACCTGGAATGGAGCTCCCATTGTGGGTTTGCTCCGGCGAGGTAGCCAAGTAATTGGTAAGTTAGTTTGTGATGTTGCGATTTACGTACCGGAAGGTGTATGGCGGAGGTCTGCTTATATTTTTGCTATTGGCACGGCAGCTCCCCAGATATATGAAGCTACCACACAGGGAGACTTAACCCCACCTGTACTATTTGATGAGGAGGGTACAGCAGCATTGGTGTATTACGCACTCGACATTGAGACAATGTATCCTAAATGTAGTTTAGATGCCGTTCTTGAAGCTGATCGTTTACTAATACCACGCAAGCGTCGGCTTTACTTAGTAGGCTATGAAAACGCGGGTTGTTTATTTTCTGATGTGCCGTTCTATGAGGGCCAGGTTGCGCTTCCACTCGGAAGACTAGATGCAACAATGCTTCTCCTAACTGCATACGTGCAGCAACAGGTTCTTGAACGCCCGTTGACGCCGGAAGAAGTAGAGCAGCTTATGAATCGCATCCAGTCCGAATTGGATAGCCAACTTCCGGATCAGGAACCGGATCCTGAGGAGGAAGAAGTCCCCTATTGGTTCCCCGAGAGGAATCCAACATCATGTCCCGATGTTTTTGTTCCGTTGTACGTCACTAACGCTATCAATGAAACTCTAGCAAACGTTGAGTACTATTTACGGTACAAAACATTCCCCTCACCCCAACTTGCTACACTGGCCCTTTTTGCCTCTGATGCAATGGAGCGGGCAAAGTATGTAAAATATGAGGCAAGTTACTCCGTGCCAAAACCTCGAACTGATGGCGCATTAGCCCGTCTCGTATCAGGACCCGATGAAATTGGCCGTGTCTGGGCAGTTCAGATGGTTTGCCATGAAACCATAGCAGGGTTTGTATGGCTAATACAACCAGTTGGGAGAGCCAACTCAGGCCTCCTTAGATCAGATAAGGATAATGTTGATCAGTACCAGTACAAGTAGTTTCCATTCCTCGTATACCACTGCCCTGGTATACGAGGAAGTACATTACATCCAAATAATTTTAATACGTTTTAAGAATATGTCTTTACTATAAAAATAAAGTGAGTGGTGTGTTGTTGGGGCAAAAATGGGCCACCCCCCCCAAGAAGTTGTTTTAGGGCGATTGAGTCCCCCCACG
>CAZOSM010000002.1:0-208414 GCA_964582715.1 uncultured Gammaproteobacteria bacterium | reverse complement strand
ATAAAGTGAGTGGGGTGGGGGGGCGCAAATCTTGCGCCACCACACGAATGAGGTTGTTAGAGGCCGTTTGAGTCCCCTCAGTGATCATCGACCTGTGAGGGACCGACAGGAGACGAAGGAGCTTCTTCCAGAGAATGTAATAATTCTGGAAGGGTTAATTCTCCAGTAAATCTGACTTCGATAATCATGCCGGGAACTGAAATTTCCGTTTTATTCCCCGAGGCAGTGGTGACGTCTATTAATGCTTGTCTTAGCTGGTCTTCGGTATATTGCCCCCGAAGTTTTTTTAAAGCAACTTCATAGGCTCCTCTTTTCATCACAACGTGGCCGTTCACTACCATTGCAGCAGCGCTTAGCGTGAGTGCTTCCCTGTATCGAAGCATAGCCAAGCGAAGCTTTTGCTCTAAAGTCAATTCTGCATCCATTATGAGCTCCTCTCTAACCGTCATTTACATAACCGTTGTTCCAGGTCACATGTGCTTTTCTGTGACTTTAAACCTATAGCATTATAGCAAATAAAGTTACATTATTATGCTATGATCCAAAGATATAAAGTTCTTCTTCTGCTCTTGTTATTGCAGTATATAACCACCTTTTCCACTGGTCATCAGACATTTTTTGAAAGCGTTCTTCAAATAAGATAACTCGTTTGGCTTGGCTACCTTGTGCTTTATGTACCGTGAGTGCGTAACCAAAGTCAAATAGATCACCTGCCATAATGCGATTTCTTTTGTCTGTAAAGTTTAAAGCCTCTTTATTATCAAATTGATCTGCTGCAATAAGCCCATGATAATTACTTTCCTCTTCTCCGTCCATCTGAATCTCTGCGTTGTACCAACTGTCATCATACTTTGAAATAGTAATAACTGTGCCGAGCATACCATTAAACACATTTTTTTTATGATTATTGCGAAGGCATATTACCCTGTCTCCCCCATTTGGCTGAGGTGAGTAAAAACCTAAATTATTACGGATATGAGCATTTAGTTTAACTCTGGTTGTGTTGTAACCACATAAAATAAGTGTATCGCTTGTAAAATTACTCAACAGATCATTCATTGCTTCCTGAAACTCATAATCTTCTCGTGTATATTTCTTCACGGTTGGAGAATAATGTCCGGCTTTTACCATACCATGCTCTCTAGCCTGTATAGAAAGGCCAATAATGGGGTTATTGCGTGCTTGCCGGTGTATCTCCTCTAATTTGAGGTCAGGGGCCTGCATGAGGTTAAAATTGCCCTTTATAGGGGGAAGTTGTCCATGATCACCAACAACAATAATTGGAATGTGGTAGGAAAGTAAATGATTCCAGATCTGGCTATCCACCATTGAGCCTTCATCTATAATAATAAGTTCTCGATCCAGCTTTTCTTTAGGCTGCCAGCCAATAATCTCTTCTTTTTCGTTTACAACGGGAGAATAAATAAGAGAATGGATAGTACCAATAGTATCTTTAGGTTGAATTGCATTCTGTTCTATGAGTTTTCCTTTTAGTACTCGTGCTGCTTTACCTGTATAACTCGCGAAGCCTACCTTGAGATCTTTCTTTGTTTTGGCAAGTTCAGTTCGTAAAATAGCAATAAGTGTTGTTTTTCCTGTACCCGCATAACCACCAAGCGATATAAATGGTTTTAGTTTGGGCTCTTGCTTATACCATTTAAGAAGTATCTCTAGCGCTCTTTCCTGGTCATGAGAAAGTGAAATCATAGGTCATTATAGCATTTACAAATTTGAGTATCTCTTACGATATAATTATGTTTGTGGATTATACTAAGCAAACATTAATTAAACTATGCCATTTCAAAAGACCGTAATTGAATCTGAAAATAGATCACAAGTACTGGAAAAGGTATATACGTCTGGACTGCATATTTTATCTTTAGATTCGAAGGAAGAAGTATATGATGCAATAAGTAAAGAACTCTTCAACCTCTTGGGGGTAAAACATGTCTCTATATATAGAGCTAATCATGAAGTCTTGGTAAAGGAATATACCACTTCACAGGAATTAAAATCGCTGAAGCCAGGAAAAAAAGGATTTACCTATAAATCCTTTAGAAATGCTGTTCCCTATGTGCTCGACAATTCATACTTGTGGAAGAAACACCCAGAACTAAAAGGAATAGGAATTAAAACCACCGTTAAGATTCCTCTGACCTTTGAGCTGGATCCAGTTGGTGTGCTCTCTATTGATTTTGAGCACACTCCAGATATTGAGATTACTGAAGGCGTCATGCAGGCATTACAGTTATTCGCTTCTATTGTTACATATAAAATAAAGAATATTGAACTTCAACAAAGGCTATCTGAAACGGTGCAGAACCAGAAGTTATTTATGTCTCTTGCTTCACATGAACTAAAAAATCCACTTACCGCTGTACTGGGATATGCATCGCTTGTTCAAAGGCAAGTACTGAAAGGTAAAGAGATACAACCTAATTTACTACATTCGCTTATTTCTGAGATCAACCGTATGACGAACTTGATCGATGAGTTATTAAATACACGTAATACAGAAATAGAAAAGGCAACACTTATTTATAATAAAAAAAAGTGCCGGATGAGCGAGATTATAAGAAGTACCATGTCGAATTTTTCTCTCTCTTATCCTAACCGTGCGGTAACTTTTGAAGATCGTACAGAAGGAAAAGATTGGGTTAAAGCAGATCCGTTAAAATTGAAACAAGTTATAACCAACTTGCTCGTAAATGCAGCGAAATTTTCTGAAATAGATACAAAGATAAAGATTATTCTAGAAACACAAGATGACAAGGTGAAGATGAGTGTTATAGATCAGGGAATTGGGATAAGTAAGAAAGATAGTCAGCTTATATTTAAACAGTTTTATAAAGCGCCGAATGTAAGTAAGGAAGGAATGGGCCTGGGATTGTATCTATCCAAACAGGTTATAGATAATCATGAAGGTACAATTCAGGTTATTTCTAAAAGAAGGAAAGGTACAACTTTTGAAATAAGGTTACCCAAATATGCAGTATGAACAAGAAGGATTTACACAAAAAGAAATACCTTTACCAGAAATAAGAGGTAAAGAGCTCCTAAAGGAATTATCAAACGATATTATTCCTGTTCATTTTCATGAGCGCTACCCCACTCTCCTCTCAGTTCTTCATCCAGTACTTAAACGGGCAGTTGCCAAATCTCACGCGGTTTCTAAAGGTGAACTGAGTGAGAAAGATATAGTACAGGAAGAGCTTTTTGTAGTAGGGCTACCTGGTTCTGGTAAAACAACCACGATTAGCGTAATTGAGGAAATATTACGCCTTAACGAAGTTCCAGAAGAACATATCTACTCACATGGATTTGAGAAAGTAGATACAAAACATTTACTAGATCGTCAGAAAGATGTAAAAGCTGGCACTATGATGTCTGATGAAAAGATGTTAGAAGCTAATCTGAGAGCATATGAGCAGTTTAAAGCGCAAGAGGGCTGGGTGATTGGTTTGGGTGAATTTGTTCCCATTGTACGGAAGAAAAAATCTGTAGATAAAGAAACAGGGTATGAGAAAGAAATTATAGATGGACGGGATGGCGGCGGTACTTGTATTCAGGCAATTCTACAAGATGGTATACCACGCAACTATACAGTGATTGGTCAGTGTGCAGAGTCTCGGATAGATTGGTTTGCTAATCCAAATAGAAAAGTGGGAGCTTTTGCCAATAATTTACCTTTTTATCATACGTGGTCCATTGGTGTGGCTCGTCAACTCCTCAAACAAGGTGTCCGTTTCCCATCGTATGTTCAAGAAATAGTTGAAAACAATCTGCATTCTGCAGATCCATTGCACAGCCCAGACTTTCCTCATAACAAATTAATAGATCCCATGGCTCGCTATCTGAGAGATAAAGATATTGCAGAATTAGAAGCAAGAGAATTTGATGAGCGCATAGATAAAAGTAAATTTTTTCCATTAAAAAAAGGAGAACGCGATCGAAAGTTAGAAGATTGGCGACTGAAAGTTGCTCGTCATGATGTAGCAACAGAGGTTTCTTTACATGTTATGGATCACTTTTTCTACCATGATTTAGGTATTCCTCCTCAGCAGATCTTTATGGGTATTACCCGACCTCCAATGAGCTCATTTGCAGATACTCAATATAACCTAGGAGACTATCTGGATGAATATGCTGTCTCTGACCTACTTCCGAAACCAAATAAAGATACCTAATGGTACAAGCTTATCTAGTTGTAGTTTGTATCATTTTATATAGATCTATTTTAGTTGAGATAGCTGTAGCATTGTGTTCTCTTTCCTGAATATCTACATGGGTTCTCCCCCATTCTGCCATAGCATTAAGTAATGGCCATAAAGTCTGTCCGTATTCTGAGAGTGTATACTCTACTCGTGGAGGTACTTCTGCATATACTTTTCTGGTTACCAATTTATCCTTTTCCAGCTCGCGGAGTTGTTGAGTAAGCATTTTTTGGGTAATTCCAGGCATCTTACGCATTAATTCCCCAAACCTTACGGTTCCTTCATGCACATGCCATAAAATAAGGGGTTTCCACTTACCTCCAATAACACGGAGTGTAACACCAATTGGTACCACAGTACAAGTTAGGTTTGCCATAATACAATAGTTTCTAAATAGTAAGTATACTACTTTTTAGTACGTACTTGATTAAAAGTAACTATAAGTATATAGTAGGCTTAGTTAAATTACAAATTTATTTATACACTATGAATAAGCTAAAAATACTTATAATCTTGGGAAGTACAAGAGAAAACCGTTTTGGTGAGCAACCAGCACAGTTCATTTTAGAAGAAGCAAAAAAGAGAGATGAGCTAGATGTTGAGCTTATTGATCTACGAGATCTGGACCTACCATTTTTTAATGAACCTGTTTCTCCTTCTTCAAATAAAGGGAACTATGTTAATAAAGAAGCACGTAAATGGGCAGATAAAATTAAGCAGGCGGATGGGTATATCTGGATTACTCCAGAGTATAATCATAGCTATTCGGCAGTTCTCAAGAATGCTATTGATTACGTCTACCCGGAATGGAATAAAAAGCCTGTAGGTTTAGTTTCTTACGGAAGTGTGGGTGGAGCTCGAGCTGTAGAACATCTAAGAAACGTTGCTGCAGAACTACAAATGGTCTCAGTTAGAACAGCAGTACTTATACCGGAGCCATGGAATTTGGACTCAAAAGAAGGTATTGCTATGTTTAAACCCTTTCATGGCATGTCAGACCTTATGTTGGACCAACTTACTTGGTGGGGCAACGCTCTCAAAGAAGCACGAAATAAAGTAAAATAATGTATGAACAAGCTTTTAATTGGTGTTGTCAGCATTATTTGTATTATAGTTATAGGTATTATGGCGCAGGATATGTTACATGAGCAGGCTCTGCTCGAAAACAAGACAAATACTACTCTGCTCTCTCGGCAGTTGGATATGGGAGCTACTCATCTGTATGTGAAAGATTTAAAAACGGTGAAGGATTTTTATACAACGTATGTTGATTTAGAAGTATTAGATACAGAAGATGAGGTCGTCATACTGGGTCATGACAATAGAGAGATTATTGCATTAGAACAATCAGATTATACAGTAGCATCTGCAGGAAGTGCCGGCTTGTACCATAATGCTATTGTATTTTCTTCACGAGGTGAGCTTGCCAGAAAAGTACAGAAGTTAATTGCAGAGAAACCAGAGCTTTATGTAGGTACAGCAGATCATTTAGTGAGTGAAGCATTTTATTTTAATGATCCAGAAGGAAACGGACTTGAGTTATATTTCGATAAAGATAAATCTGTCTGGCAATGGGAGAATGGCAAAATCAAAATGGGTTCTGAATATATTGATCCTGCAGCTTATATCCAGCAGTATGCTTCCGAATATGAATCAACAGAGAAGCATATGGGGCATGTTCATTTGAAAGTTGGTTCTATAGAACAAGCAAAAGAGTTTTATGTGACTGCTCTAGGGTTTGATATTACAGCAGATATGGGATCTGCTTTATTTGTATCTGTAGGTGGCTATCATCATCATCTTGGACTTAATATGTGGGAAAGTGCTGGAGCTGGCAAACGATCTTCTTCACTTGGTTTAAAAAGTTTTGAGCTTATATTAGATTCTGAAAAAGATGTCACTTCTCTTAAGAAAAGATTGGATGATCACGGCATTGATTATAAAGAAGTTGAAGGTGCAGTACGAATATTAGATCCTTGGAATAATGAGATTATTGTCAGAGGGTGAGTCGTTAAAGTTGATTTGCACGTGGGCGGAAGGAGAGGGATTCGAACCCTCGGTAGCCGCAAGGCCACACACGCTTTCCAGGCGTGCCGATTAAACCACTCTCGCATCCTTCCTAGGAGAGCTAATAGAGTTTAGTATATTGCTTCTAGAGTGTTATTGTAACAGAAAAAAAGAGTATTTGACCATTTATTTACCCTTTCAGGGTATAATTACTACATGTTCCCACTCTATGATTCTTCTCATAAAGATTCTTTCCCTCTGGTAAATTATGCCATCATTATTTTAAATGTATTTGTTTTTTATATTCAGATCTCTGCACCAAGCTTTGAACGGTTTATCTATCAAAATGCATTTATTCCACGTAACTTTAATTTATTTAATTTTGAGTCGTATAGCTTTATTATTACCTCTATGTTCCTCCATGGTGGTATCTGGCATATAGCTTCCAACTTGTGGTTTCTTCATATTTTTGGCGATAATGTTGAAGACCGTATGGGCCATGTGGGTTATGCCATCTTTTATATTCTAGCTGGAATCTTTGCTACCTTAATACAATATTTCTTAAATCCCGTAAGTCCTATCCCGTTAGTTGGGGCATCAGGCGCAATATCGGGTGTCGCTGGAGCTTATTTTATACTTTTTAGACACTCTAAAATAAAATCTCTTATATTTACAGGTTTCTATATCACAACTGCTAACTTACCAGTATGGTTATTTTTGGGTTACTGGTTTATTATCCAACTTATTAGTGGGTTTACCACTTTCGATCCTGCAGCAGAAGGTGGAGTCGCTTGGTTTGCGCATATAGGCGGTTTTGTCTTTGGCCTTTTTATTGCACTCTTTCTGCGAAAAGGTAAGCACCACATGATATAATGATGACCTAGCTAAAGGTAAATCTTACTGCCGGAGTGGCGGAATTGGCAGACGCGCACGGCTTAGGACCGTGTCCCGCAAGGGGTGGGGGTTCAAGTCCCTTCTCCGGCACTAATTTTATATTGAAATTATGACTCTTTTTATATTTAATATCAGATAATGGCAAAGCTACACTTTAAATACGGCGCTATGAATAGTGGTAAGAGCGATACTCTTATTAAAACTGCATTTAACTACAACGAGCGCGGATTAAACGTATTGGTTATTAAGCCAAAGGTTGATACAAAAGGACAAAGTTATGTGGTAGCTCGAGGTGGCCACAAGTGTAAAGTAGATATTCTTGCAGATACAGATACTAATCTATTAGAAGAGGCAAGAAAGTTTGAAAATATATCCTGTGTACTTGTAGACGAAGCTCAATTTTTAACTCCCCATCAAGTAAGTGAACTATATGAGCTTGCAAAAAAAGATAATATATCTGTTATTTGTTTTGGTTTACGTGCTGATTTCCAAACTAAGATGTTTCCAGGCAGCAAACGGCTCTTGGAGATTGCCGATAATATAGAAAAACTCCCTACTATGTGCTTTTGCGGTTCTCAAGCTGAGTTTAATACTCGAAAAATTAATGGTAAATACACATTTAGTGGTGAACAAGTGGCAATTGATGGGGCAGATAAAATAACATACGACTCTCTCTGTGGTTCCTGCTACATGCGTGAAGGTGGAATTATTTAATTATACTTATAGTATAATTTAACTGTAAAAAGGCATTGCTAATTTGGATTGTTGTGCTAACTACTATAATTTAGGTAAGTGAATTATAGATAATTTTTATTGAAAAGTTTAGCTCCTATAAAAATGTTTAGTTGAAAGTTGTAGTCAACTTGTGTTAAGTTTAAATTAGTCACAATTCAGTAACTTCATTAATAAATATCTAATATTCTTTTTTTGTTTGATTTTTTAATTGTCCTAGCAGTCTAAATTAGCACCCATAACTTTTTAGCACTCTACTACTCTAATTGCTAGAGCTATGCAGCAGTCTAAATTTTGATACGCTTTTTTTGTTATATCTTTGAATAATGAAAAATAATTCTTTATCTAAACTGAATTGAAGGGATACCTTTTTGATGAATATTATAAGTCCTGTAGGAGTAAATACGTATTCATTATTCATAATTCAATTAAGTTTATTAACTAATTAAAGCGCCATCTTACTATAGTAATTCGCAACATAGTTATAAGTAAATGTTACAAGATGATGTCTAAAAATAGTATGTATTGATATAACCATACTTATTCTCTTTGTCATAGTAGTGTGCACTTCTTCTTTATTCACAGTTTTGTACTTAGACTAATGGTTAATATGTATTACTATGCTCCAAATTTTACTAACGGGCAAAAATACTATAAGTTATATTTATATTTACTTATTTAATAAGGCTGTCCTCCTTTACAAACCTAGTAACGTCGTTTAATATGAATATATGCAACTAAATGAAGCAGTAAAACAGTTTATTGATTATTGTGAAATTGATAAGAATTTATCTCCTAAAACTATACGTATGTATTCGTATTACCTCAATTTTTTTAATGATTGGGTTGTTGAAGAGCACAAAGATGATTCTTTTGAGGTTGAAAAGATTGATGAAAATACGATCCGTGATTTTAGATTATTTCTTTCCAGAAACTATAATAACCCTTATAAAGGTAATCTAAAAAGACAAACTCAGAATTATTTCCTCGTTGCGCTACGTAGCTTCCTCAGATATCTGATTAAACAAAAGAAAAAAGTAATGCCTCCTGAGATGATCGAGCTTGGTAAACAACAAGATCGCACTATTAAATTCCTTCAGCAAGATGAACTAGTACGTTTATTTAAAGCTGTAGAAGGAAAAGACGAAGCAAGTTTGCGTGATAAAGCACTGCTGGAGGTTCTCTTCTCTACTGGATTGCGTGTATCAGAACTCGCACGGCTTAATAAAGATCAGGTCAATTTAAAAACTGGTGAATTTGGTGTCATTGGTAAAGGAGGTAAGGCCAGAGTTGTATTTTTATCTAAACGGGCAACAGAAGCATTGAAAACGTATTTGGATAAACGCAAAGATCCATATAAGCCTTTATTTATCCGCTATTCTGGCCCAAAAGAAGATGAAGAACTCACAGACGAAAAGCGTAGATTGTCTGTGCGCTCCATAGAACGCATGATAGAAAAGTATAGAAAAAAAGCTCAGATAGTTACCCGGATTGGGCCACATACCCTTCGCCATTCATACGCTACTGATTTACTGTCGCATGGTGCGGATTTGCGTTCTGTTCAGGAAATGCTTGGCCACAAAAATATTGCTACAACTCAAATCTATACGCACGTAACCAATTTTCAACTGAAAGAAGTGCATGAAAAATTCCATTCTGGAAATAAAGATGAGTGACCTTGTTATAATTAGTGCATGATATCTTTTTTAAAGAAGAATCTCCCTGAAATAGTCTTAACGTGCTGTATCTTATTGTATTCAATCTACTTTTCTCTCTTTACTATTAATAGATACGAAAAACTGTATGCTCATTACTTTGATTTAGGGATCATGCATCAGACTGTATATAATACATATAAAGGAATTCAGACAGGAGACTTTTCTCGTATACTCGAACTCACCAATCCGCATACAACTGCAGATCAAGTGAAACGAATGGCTATACATAACGATATGATACTCGGCTTACTTGCTCCGTTTTACTTTATATATGATGGTCCAGAAACGTTACTTATCATCCAGAGCGTCACTCTAGCTATGGGCGCGGTGTTTATATTCCTTCTAAGTAAAAAAATACTAAAGAAACTGCCTTACTCAGAATGGATTGGTGTTACATTGGCTGTTTCATATCTGCTCTACCCCCCAATGCAGAAGGCAAACACTTTTGAATTCCATGCAGTAACCTTAGCAACCTTCTTTATGCTGGCAATGTTCTATTATTGGTTAGAAAAGAAGTATAAAACAAGCTTTATTTATCTTCTTTTAAGCCTGTTAACAAAAGAACAAGTAGGAATGACAACAGCTTTTTTTGGATTATATATCTTATATGAAGAATATAAACATCATAGACTCAAGATATCCCAGGTTTTTGATCTGCAAGGTTTTGCTAAAAAGTACGTAAGTGCTTTCAAAAAGAATTCAAATACCCGTTTTGCAACTATTGTCATTGCAGTTAGTGTGTTTTGGATACTTGTTTCCATGCTATTTATTATCCCAACAGCCCGCGGAGATGAGCATTTTGCTTCTAAATATTATGATCATATTAAAGAACAACCATGGAGACTATTTACCTATCCCTTTAAGATGCATAGCTTAACTTATGCTTACGAACTGTTGGGGCCTGTAGGGTTTTTGCCAGTTTTATCTCCGGTACAGCTTCTTATTACACTCCCCGAGCTTGGTATTAACCTTCTTTCTAACAATAACAATATGCGCAATACCTACTTTCATTATGACTCTCTTATTACCCCATTCGTGTATATTTCTTCAATTTATGGTATTTTGTTTGCCTATCAGTTATTGTCACGGTATAACAAAAAACTCAAATCCGAGACAATCTCATATATGGTAATCGGATATCTTACTGTTTTTTCTCTTGTCTTTTCATATATGTATAGTAAACTGCCTTACGCAAGAGAAGCAGATACGTATCCATGGAAAGAGCCACAGGCAAAGTACTATGAGGTTGTTGCCTGGAAAAAATTACTCGATGATGATAAGTTGAAGGTTTCTACAACAGGTACTATTGCACCTCACTTTACATCGCGCCAATATTTTTATGATTTTTCTTGGAAATACAAATATGCAGATTATGTAGTAGTCGAAACCCATGACGCGAGGTATGGTTTTTTAAGAGAAAAAAGTGAGCCAGCATATAAAGAGCTTCTGTATGACAAAAAGTATATTAAAATATACAGTGAAAACGGTATTGAAGTATTTAGAAGTGTTTCGAGTTATTAATCATATATTTACATGATATCTGTCATAATTCCATTTCATAACGAAAAAGAAAATTTACCTGAACTACTCCCTTCTTTAAAAACGGAGCTACAGAAACTTGGTTCATATGAAATCATTCTTGTTGATGATGGCTCTCTAGACTCATACATGGATGTACTCAAACCATTGTTACATCATGAAACAGTCAAGCTAGTAAAGATGGGGCGCCAGATGGGTAAAGGCCGCGCGCTCAACGCTGGTATTAAACAAGCAAAAGGAAAGTACATTGTGTTTATGGATGCAGATTTACAAGATGATCCTGCAGATTTACAGGCTTTCTATAAGAAGATTGAAGACGGTTATGACCTGGTCAATGGCTATAGGCACAACAGAAAAGATAATCCCATTATTAAAATATACTCAAATATAGCTGGCTGGTTTTTGAAAAGATTCCTTAATTCTCCTTTTTCGGATATCAATTGTGGTTTCAAGATGTTCCGGAAAGAGATTTTAGAAGAATTACCTTTATATGGAAATAATTTCCGATTCTTCCCACTTGCTGCTTTTTATGAAGGGTATAAAGTTTCAGAAGTAAAAGTAAATAACAGACCTCGTATCCATGGAACTTCAAAATTTGGTATGTCTAAGCTTTTTATTGGCCTTATTGATATGCTTTCTGCGTATTTTCTTTATAAATTTGCCGAAAGACCTCTGCATTTTTTTGGCACCATTGGAGGAGCTTTACTGGCAATTGGTGGAATAACGCTTATTGTTATAACCTATCAACGGCTTTTTATGGATATCCTCCTTTATAGAAGACCTGCATTCCAGTATGCATCACTCTTTGTTATTCTCGGCATACAGATTATTATGACCGGTATTTTAGGCGAGCTCCTTGTGTTTTTCCATAAAAAACAAAAATAACTCTTTTTCGCTATACTGAATAAATGACAGCATATTTAGCCGTAATTTTTGCGAATCTCATATGGGGTGCAGCTTCTCCTATCTTTAAATACGCCCTAACAGATATGCCCCCTTTTACTCTTGCCTTTATGCGATTCTTTTTTGCTGGACTACTCTTCTTGCCATTTATTCTGAAATCAATGCACCGTATAAAGGGTAAGCATTTAACGCATGTAATACTCGGTGGTATCTGGGGAGTTACTGTAAACGTTTCTTTTTTCTTTATGGGATTAAATATGGCATCAAGTATTAATGCTCCTCTTATTGGAGCACTTGGACCACTTATTTTATATGTCCTCTCTTTATTTATCCTGAAAGAGAAACCGCACCCACAGATTGTAAAAGGTATGCTCTTTGCATTTGTAGGAGTTCTTATTATTATTTTTGCACCACTTCTGCGTTCAAATAGTACACAAGCTTCTGAGTATTCTATCGCATCACAGGTTACGGGGAACATATTCTTTGTTCTTGCAATGTTGGGTGCCACATTCCATGTTATTCATACCAAAAAGATTGCAGCTAAAGTTGACCCTATAACGATCACGGGAATTCAATTTCTGGTGGGTGCTATTACATTTATCCCTTTTATGACTTCAGAGCTGCAGACATGGTCATTTGTATCACTTACACAACGCAGTTGGGTAGGAATTATTTATGGCATCTTTTTTTCGTCTGCTCTGGGCTATGTTACTCATAACTATGCTATTAAAAAGTTGCCAGCACAGAAGGTGGGTATTTTTAGCTATATGATGCCGGTTGTTGCGGTACTTGTTGCAATACCTTTACTTGGCGAGTACCCTGATCTCTTTTTTATAATAGGTTCGGTATGCGTTGTCATTGGTATTTTTATAAGTGAAAGGAATCCTCATCTCAAGAAGATACAGAAGAAGTTACATGAGAAGTAATATTTTTCTGCTACAATAATTGAATATGAATAAAGTAATCGTAACTGGTGCGGGTGGATATATAGGTTCTGTATCTGCATACACGCTTCTCCAGAAAGGATACGAAGTCGTTGCGTTAGATAACTTCACGACAGGTTTTAGACAGCCATTAGAGCTCATGAAAGAAAAGTTTCCAGAGAAGTTTCGTTTTTATGAAGTAGATCTAAGTTCAGACCTCGCTTCTCTTTTTGAAAAAGAAAAAGATATATCAGCTGTATTACATTATGCAGCAAGTTGTAGTGTGAATGAGTCAATGCAGAAACCAGAAAAATATTTTTCCAATAATACAGTTGCAACTCAGAATTTCCTTACCTATTTGCTGAAACATAATATTAAAAATATCATCTTCTCTTCTACCTGTGCTGTATATGGCTCGGCAGAATATGTGCCTTTGGATGAAAACCATCGTCTTGCACCAGATAGCGCTTATGGCGAATCTAAAAGACTTTCTGAAATTATTATCGATTGGTACAACAAAATCCATGGACTCAATTATGTAATCCTCCGTTACTTTAATGTGTGTGGTGCCACAGATGACGGTGAAATTGGAGATTCAAAAAAGCCATCAGTTCACCTGATGCAAAACGCAGTTCGTGGCGCGATGGGTATTGAGCCGTTTCAACTTACTTGTGGTACATTTGATACCCCAGATGGCACACCAATTCGTGACTATGTAAACGTGGTTGACCTCAATAATGCACATATTTTAGCTCTTGAATATCTGCTCAAAGGAGGAAAAAGTGAAATTATTAATTTAGGTACAGGCACTGGTAACTCTGTAAAAGAGATTGTGAACCAAGTCCAAGCAATAACCGGTAAGTCATTTGAGCTAAAGCAAGGTGAAGCAAGAAAAGGAGAATCACCAAAGCTTATCGCATCAACAGAAAAAGCTAAGAAAGTTCTTAATTGGGAACCGACTCATTCGCTTGAAGATAGTGTGAAAACATTAGTTGAGTGGTACAAAAAACATCCTCAAGGATGGGAAAAGTGAATAAAGACTCGTACACTTTTCACAAATAAACGTTCGCCTAACACTGATTACAATCATCGTCTTACTCGCTTGCTTACTGCATGAGAACGCTTTGATACATAGTCAGTTTCATAAGTAGTAACGCGTTCTCAAGCTTATTTGTTGAAAAGTATACTTCGTCTTTCTATACTTACAATAAGTATATAAATATATGGCACAACGGATATTTGATATTGAAAATATTTTACATGGTAAAGAAACTGTACTCGCCGTGGTATCTCACCCAGATGACTTTGAAGACTACTTCTCTGGAACGATGTTCTACACCATAGATAAAGATCTCATGGATCCGGCTCGTTTTCATATTTTAGTATGTACAGATGGTGGTAAAGGTGGCCGTGATACAGATGCAACTTCAGATGAACTCAAACTTACCCGTAAAAAAGAGCAACAAGCTTCTTTGGAATTTATGGGTATCCCAAAAGAACAGTGCTACTTTCTGGATTTTGAAGATGGCTATATAAATAACGATAATAATGTCCTTACTGAGCGTATTAGTTATTATATACGTAAGATTAAACCTGATATTGTATTTACACACAATGGTTTTGAGGCTATTATTGAAAAGCCCGATGGCATGTATTATGTACATAAAGATCATCGGGTTGTGGGAGAAGCAGTTATGGATGCTGTTTACCCATATAGCCGAGATCTCCTTTTTTTCCCAGAGCATCAGAAAGAAGGCTTACACGGTCATCAGGTTCTGAATGTACTTTTAGCAGAAACCCAGAACCCAAATGTAAAAGTAGATGTGACAGAGTACATGCACCAAAAGATTGAGCTTATTAAGAAATTTATGTCTCAAGTAGATTCAGAAGACTGGCTCTATAACTACTTTAAAAATACCACTGGTGAAGACGATAAATATCTCGAGTGTTTTAAATACGTGAAGATTATTATTTAAATACTGTACGTGTATTCAAGGGCGCGCGTTTTGTGTTCCCCAAATGCATCTTTGTCAAATTCTGCCGCTACAGTACACTCTTCTCCATGTTTTTTAAACAGTTCTTGTACTTCATGATGTCTTTGTAGGAACCAATTATATGCTCTTATAGTGTGAGTTGCCATATCTGGTGGAATCATATTATTCTCTGCTAAGCTTTTAATACGATCTATCGTTCTTGTCGGGAATGTGTCAGCCATTTCATCTATGTAATCTGGATATATTGTTGCGAGTTTAGCAGTGTACATTCCAGTAGTTCTCTGGATTCCACGGATAAATGATCCTTTAAAACCCAGAATATTATGTGTATCGTTGTAAAAAACTTTTCCTAATTCTTCATCAAAGTAGATTTCTTTTGTAGTACCTCCTTTTTGCATTGCTCTTCTATAATCTCTTAGTTGAGTTCTCATGTATTTATTGATGCGGTGGGAAAGAGGTGTCTCTATGGCCATTTCGGTAAGTATTCTTTTTCGAGCTTGAAAGTGAGTTTCTCCAGATCCATGAAGTAATATTGAATTTAAAATAAACCCTGGGAATACGTGTTTTTCATTTTGATATTGATATGAAAATGGTACTTCTTGCTCAAGTGAGTAATATCCTGGGATATTAGTAAAGTCAAACTCGAGAGAATACTCATCTTGATGAGGATATAGAAGCAATGCAGCGTTCATCGGAAGCGTTGGGTATTCTTGTTCAGAGATAAATACCAGTTCTGTTTTAGATTGAGGGTGACGCTCCATTTTGCCATCACTCCCAACCATAACTACCGCCATGTCCTCAGGGAAATCAACAAGAGCTTGTTGCAATAAATTCTGCAGTTCTGCTTTACGGTGCAAGTTAATTTCTTCAAGTAATGACGTATACTCAGGATGTGAATATTCAATGAGTGAGTGTTGTGCTTCTACCATAGGCTAATAATGGTTGGTATTGTAGCACTTTGAAAAAGAATAGACAACAAACTAAGGTAAATTTGGTATAATAATTTCTCAAGCGGGATTAGTTCAGTGGTAGAATGTCTCTTTTCCAAAGAGAAGGTCAGGGGTTCGAATCCCCTATCCCGCTCACTTCTTATGAATATTTCTCAAGAATTTGATCGACAACTTCAGAATTTAATTACTAAACAATATCCAGCTCTTGCACACTTAACCGAAGAAGAATTTAGTGAGATGGTAACCCCTCTTAAACACTCCTTAGAAAAGCTTACTGTTCTAGAAATAGATTTAGATAAAGGTACATTACCCTTTGTGATTGTTGTAAAAAACACTCTCATTCCAGCAGAAAAGATGATGGAACAAACAGAAAAAAATGGAGTGAATGGAGTTACTATTTTACGACCTCATACCTCTATAAATTTTAAAACTATAGAAGAAGTTCAGCTTCCTGCAACTGATGTATATTTACTCATAGATATTGATCGAGGAAAAGAAAATATAAACTTGCCTCCAGTTGAGGCGATGAAAATGATAAAAGCTACTAATCGTTCTCCACTCACAATTGACGAAGGTATTGCTATAGTAACTCACTTCCCAGCATTTCTCATCAAAAATAATTGTTTTTCTCTACTTGCCTCCAGAACTGGGACAGATCAAAGAGTACCAGCAATCTGGATTAATGCAAAAAAACAGCCAAACCTGGGTTGGTGCTGGAACGGCAACCCACATACGTGGCTTGGATCTGCATCGTGTTCAAAACGAGTTTCTTAACTTATTTCTGAGTAGTTTTATACGGTTTCCCTGCTGAATCATAAGTTATCCATTCGCCTATTGCTTCACCCATTTCAAAATGGCCAGACCTCTTTAAAGTTCCATCGGGCCTATACCACTCCCAATAACCATGAGGTTTGCCATCTACCATTTCCCCCTTTGACCATATGGTTTTACCATTTGCATGATATTTGATTGTAAGCCCATCTATTACCTCCATTTTTTTCTGCATACTGATATTATAATTGAAGTATGAAACTTAACGCAGTCGGGGTAACCTCCACAAACCTTAAACATTCAGTCGAATTCTATTCTTTACTTGGATTTCAGTTTCCAGATTTTAAAGAAGACGAGCAACATGTAGAAGCTACTTCCCATGAAGGGGCAAGGCTCATGATCGATGCTGCTTCTATGATTAAGGATATTATGGGTGAAGTGCCAAAGCCAGGTAATCATTCTGCTTTTGCAGTGCAATACGACTCTCCAGAAGAGGTTAATGAAGTCGCAAGAAAGGTACAAGAAGCAGGGTTTACTATTGCAAAAGAGCCGTGGGACGCATTTTGGGGACAACGCTATGCCGTGGTAAAAGATCCGGATGGATATATGGTAGATTTATATGCGCAGTTATCTACATAATTATGAAAATGAATCCATACACAAACATAGATGAATATATTGCTAACTTTCCAAAAGAAACGCAGGAAATCCTAAGGAAGATTCGAAGTATTATTGAAAAAGCAATGCCACAAGCTGAACAGGTAATAAGCTATGGAATTCCGACCTTTAAATTAAATGGCAAGTCTGTCATTTTTTTTGCTGGATATGAACATCATGTTTCTATATATCCTATTCCAAAGGGACCTGATGCATTTCAGAATAAGATCGAGCCATATATCTCTGGCAAAGGAACAGTTAAGTTTATGCTCAATAAACCTATCCCATTCGGCGTAATAGAAGAAATTGTTGAGCAGTCAATAGTTGATTTTAAAGAAAGGACATCAAAATGAGTACCAAAGGAACAAAACGCACATGTGAACGTGGTCATATTTTTTATAAAAGTTCGGACTGTCGGGTGTGCCCAATCTGTTGGTCCGGGTATTATCGTGAAAAAAATAAAGGAGATTTTCCAGATAAACTGTCTTCACCTGCTCTACGAGCTCTTCTTAATGCAAATATTTTTAATCTTACCCAACTCTCTCATTATTCTGAAGAGGCTATACTAGAACTTCATGGCATGGGCCCAAGTTCGATTCCATTACTTCGAGAAGCTCTCAAGCAAAAAGGATTATCTTTTCAGTCTTAATCTGACTTTATAAATCTCTTATTGATACGAATAGATCCATATCCGAGGCCTATAAATAAGAATCCCAAAATGACGAGTAAGAATGGCCAACCTAGAGAGTCTGCAAAATACTCTCCCGATATATAGGATATATATGCAATAAGAAATAATGTAGACATGGTAAGTATTGGTTTACTCTTCATGACAATAGAAAGATACAAACCTACAGCAATAAAGCCTACAAATACTGTTTGCCAGATACCTGATTCAAATATTTTGGAAAATGCCGGACCAAGAATAGCAACTATCCCAAAAAAGCAGAGCAATCCATATAATGAATGGTTCCAGTCGTAGCGGAAGGATCTTGCAAGCAAGATATATACAATCCCTACGATGATAGTAATGTATACATACAGCGTTTCAGTAATTGTATAGTGTACATTTTCCAGGAGACCAGAAAAAAATAAATATATAACTGCAGTTCCATTTAGAATTGCAAAGAATGTCAGGACTACATGTTTGTGATAGATTGTGAGCAGTAAGTAGAAAATAAAAATTAGTAAGAAGGTAAAGGTGACAGGCCAAATAGAAACATCTTCTGTGGCAAACTCAGTAAGAGTAACCATTGCTCCACCAGGAATAAGTGCGCCACCTAAAATATGAAAGACTGCACCTAAGCTCTTTTTTTGTTTCAGAAGTAGAGATCCAAGACCAGCAAAGAGTATGCCCAACCCGAGAGTTACAGCAATTCTTCCTGCTGTGCCTATTTCTTCCCAGATCTGACCAACAAAAAATGAAATACCAATAATCGCAATTGCTGCTCCAATAATATAAAACAGTTTAGTTATAGGCGAACTATGGCTTTCATCCAGGTTTGTATTTTGTGTTCCTCCTTTTTTAGCATCTTTAATTAGTTGCAATACCTGGTCTTTGCTTATCTCTCCGACTTCAACCTTTCTTTGTAATATGTGGAGTAGTTGTTGATTGTCCATGTGTTATTGAATTATCCAACCTAGAAATTGTAATCCATCACTATAATAATAAGATCTCTCAGACGATTGAATTAAATCCATGCGTTTTTTTGTATTGCCTTTAGAGATGTACTCTCCATACCTGCCTCTGCCATCAAAAAATGGAAATACTCCTGGAGTACTTTCATAATCGCTCGTAAAGGTAACTCCATCGGGGGAAGTAAGCAATTTACTGAGCTCAAATTCTTGTGCTTCTTCTATGGAGATTTCTCTACTTTCATTAGCCTCTGTATCATGATAAAAGATTCTTGTCGTAAATGAGATCTTTCTATCCGGATGTGGGACGCCAGAGCTCTCTTCTTCTTGTGGCACATCATGTACTTCCAAAGTATTATTCTCTATCGTGTATCTTTGATTTAAGTAATCTTTACAACCTGGTTCGTAAGAATACGCATCATCACACGTTGCATAGATAAAGTCATATTGTGTTTTTAGCATGTTAGAAGGTATATAAATAGTCGCGGCAATAATAAGTAAAAAGGAGATAGGAAGCGCAAAAGCAAGAAGCAATACAAAATTCTTTTTTATGAATTGCATCATAAGATAATCATATCATAGTTTCTTATTTTGCTTTAAGATGTGTAAATTCTTTTACCATTGCTGCTGTTTGAATTACAGTTGCAACCATAAAGGCGAGGCCAATTGCAATTGGTGGACCAAAGACCCCTTTCGTTGGGATCAGATAGTATGATCCAATAGAGATAATAATGAAAAAAAGTATGTTTGAAATCAGAATATAGCCTGGTTTTTTTACGGTGTAAAGCAAAAATAACATTGGTGCACTCCCAATAGCATTTAGTATGAATGGAAGCGCAAGGGATCTGGTGATTGAGTAGGTTTCTACAAAGTTTTCGGTAAAAGCCAATCTAAATACAAATTGTGGTGTAAAAAATAAGACGACCAGTATAGCTGCCGGGAAGACTAAATATTTTAATGCTTTGATTAGTTGTTGTTTAGCTTCTGTTTTGCTTGTAGCAGAAGCAAAACCAGGAGAAAGTACCTGAGTAATGCTGATTATTGAGGTTATAATGGTAAGAACTATCTTTTGAGCTAATCCATAAAATCCGATTGATTCCTTCCCTACTATTCCCACAAAAAATGAGAGTAAAAATAAGTCCATACGTAGTCCTAGATTATAAAACTGTGATGCCAGAAAGTATGTTAATGTATAGCTAAACCTGAACTCTTCTTTTTTAATATTTGCTTCATAAAAATGTGGAATCAGTTTACTGTTTGAGGCAAGAAGGAATAAAAATAATAAAGACGGCCCGAGAATACCGAATATAAACATAATAAGACCTACTGTTATCTGTCCCCAGAAAGCAAAAGAAAGTATAGTAAGAAGTTTGATGATATTCGCAATATTCAAATACAGATTGTATTCTAAAAACTTTTTAGCAGCAAACATGATATTCATGGTAAAGTTCTGCCATATAAGACACATAATAGAGATTGTTGTGATATAGAGGACCCAACGCTCTGCCCCGGTTTTGAAAAACATCTTATCTAAGTATGGGAATGCAATGATAAGTAGGACTATTGCAATAACGGCAAAAAAAGACTGAAAGACAAATGTACTTTTTATAAACTGAAACATTTTATGGTCTTTAGCTACATATAGATTCGGTACATTTGAGTAGATTGTTGCGGTGGTACCAAAATCCAAGATCTGTGTAGCGACATACATAATAGCAAGAAGTACGCTGAGTGTTCCGTATTGCTCTGGAGACATAATTCTCACAAAGATGAGTGCAAAAAGGGCTGTAAAGAAAACGTTTAAGTAGTTCCCAAAAGTATTTATCGCGATATGTCGACGCGTTGGGTCTAGAAGTAATTTTTGAATGAATCCAAACATCTTATTATTGTAGCACGATTATATTCTCAAATCTGTAAATATAGTAAGGTCATGATGAGCTAAAAGAAAGCTCGCTGGAATATCTTTTGTAGGGTGCGACATACGCATAAGCTTCTTGAGAATAGGTAGCTTGGCTTCACCAGTTGCGATAAGAAATATTTTTTGTGCCTCTAGAATTGTACTTATGCCCATGGTGAGTGCATACTGAGGTACCTTTTTAATATCATCTCCAAAAAAACGGCTATTGGACTGACGGGTTGATTCGTCTATTTTGATTTTTCTGGTTTTTGTTTTACTTGTGGAGCCTGGTTCATTAAATGCTATATGTCCATTCACTCCAAGTCCTAGGATTTGTATCTGAATACCTCCTTTTTCATAAATGAGCTCTTCATATGTTCGACACTCTTTTTCTGGATCTTTGGCTTCACCATTGAGGATATGTACATTTTTGAGGTTAAATGAATGGTTGGCATTATGAAGTGGTCCCCAAAAAGAAGTAGACATTTCTTGGTAATAACTGTGTGGGTCATCTTGTGCTATGGGGTAATATTCATCCAAGTTAAAGGTATTAAGCAAACTTAGATCTATAGAAGAACCCGAAAGTTGGAATATAAGTTCTTTATATACTCCTTTGGGTGAAGAACCTGTTGCGAGTCCTATATTCAATGCTCTATGTAGAATAATCTGGGTTTTTATTTTTTCTGCAACGGTGCGAGAGAGCGTATCGTAGCTGCTAAATGTGTACAGAGTATCCAGCATACATTTATTTTAGCAGTATTGAGATTAAATAAATGGACAATCATCTTGTTGTGCTTGATGATACAGACGACCTATTTCCAGTTGTGAATGTGACGCTGCAATTTGAGCTTCTTTGAGTAATTCTTCTTTTGATTCAGGATGGTCTTCTATTTGGTGAAGTAGTTCGACTGTTTCTTCTTCAAATGTTGTATACAAAGCTTCTGCCTCTCTTTTAAAGGAACAATTGAGGAATTCATTTGAACACCTGTTACAGAGTCTTTCCATGTAAGTATTATACTATAGGTTTAGGAGGAAACAGCTTTATATGCATCAATATACATAGCCATATTCCATGATTGTCTGGCAATACCCATAGGTGTTCCCAGCTGACCGTGTAGGAATTCATTAAATTCCCAGTCATTTAGAGCGTTTGCTTCTGCTAGTTTACCAAGCTGGTGAACTGACTTGGATTTACTATATTGGGCAAGCCATTTGACCCAAAAGCCACCAATATATGGCCAAATGCCGGCATTATGATACTGCCATGGGTAGTTCTGACGACCTTTTGCCATATATAACCTCCAATCATCTTCTCCTGGGTAAATTGGTGGATACATCACTTTAACTGGATATGGTAAGTTAACTCCAGCGCGAAAGATAAAGTCAGTTATAAGCTCAGCTTTCTTTTCATCTGCAAGTCCGGTAAGACAAGCGAGAATATTGCCATATGTTTCACACCTCATCTCAAAAGTGCGATGAGAAGAGTATCCAAGGTAATATGGTAAAAACACAGCCTGAGTATTACTCCACTCGATCATTTTACCGGCATACACCATATCTTTTGTATATTGGTTTTCTGGTACATAATGAAGGCCACGATCATCTCCTTTGTGCACCCAGAGCAATGTATTTACACCTTCATAAATACGTTCCTTTAAATGGGTATAGTCATTTCTGCTCTCTACCTCAATTCGAAGTGTGACAAGCCAGTACCAAAGTGCATTGGTATATAAAACAGTTCCCTGCCTGGGCATCTCATCGTCCCACCCCGCCGCTTCGCCTTGTTCGAGCAGATAGTCATTATTAGTATCCTGATATGTAAGCCACATGAAAGCCTTATCGAGGTTATGTAAATACTGTTTATAAAAATCCTGATCACCCGTTTTTTTAACATATTCAAGAAACCCAATGGCCCACCACAAAGTACCATCAATTGTGCCAGGCATCCACCAATGGACTTCATTAATTTGAGGTACATAATTTTGTGGAAACTGCCCTCTTTTGGATTGTGAAGGAACTAAGCTCACGAGTGATTTTTTGGCTAGATTAATAAGATCTTCATGATTTGAGGAAAGCATTCCAAGGGTTGAAACACCGATATCACGAGGAAATAAGGAAGAATACGTACCTTTCTCCATACCATTACTTGGTTTTGCTGCTGCCATGCCGTATTCTGTTTGGTTTTCCAGAAGATATCTGACAGCAAGCATATACCCATGATGAGTAAGAAAGTTCATAAATTAAGAGTAGACCCTTTGTAGAATGTGGTCAAGAGGAATATCAAAGATATTACTTTTTGAGTTTAATACCAATGCTGGTAAGGAGTTTATGAATATCTTCGGCAGTTTTTTCTGGGCTATGGAACTGGTGTTTCACCGGCTTCGCTAGGGTCATTATCTACGATAAAAGAAGTTTTGAGAGCCTTCTTGGAGTACCCTACTACCTTCAATGAATACGGAAGGGTCAAGATTACAGTAATCTGCGTACTCCCGAATTCGCTTAAGATTTTGTCGTGACCATTCTCTTACCTCGTCTGGTCCTCTTAAACTACCGATCCCGTCTTCTACCCCATCTCGTTTCATGATTTTTAATGCAGTAAGAAAAGCCCCACGAGAGGCTGCTTCATACATCTCTTGTTCATATGTAAAAGGATCTGATAATTTTTCCAGATACGGGGGTGCGCCTTCTGCAATAATTGCTGTCATGTGATCACCATTTCCGGTAGGATAACCGCCCAGTTCTTCTGTTTCATACTGAAGTCTAAATGGTGGAACATGAGTTGCATGATGATTTTGATACAAGTCTGCTCCGTCTCGTCCATTTGTAAGGATCACTGTATCTGCAGTATGATGCAAAATATCTGACTTCATGGAGTCTGTAAACCCATCCATATCCTCATTACTAATAGTCATAATATGGCAATGTTGTAATGCTTGAGCGTATTCTTTAGAAAAAGGCATATGGAATACTTTGCCATTATCTGCCCATCTTCGTAAACTGCCTTGCGGTGCAGCAACAAGCATTTCAGCAGACGAGGCTAAAGGTTTATAAAAAGTAGAAGGAATCTCGTTTGCGACAGGTAACACTAACGTTCTTTTGCCTTTTGTGAATGAAGTAATATCTTGAATTTCTTTACTCGTAAAGCGTTCTGCGATTTCACTTATATACTGAGTTCTTTGTTGATACTCATTATAGATATTGGTATAGGTTGTGGTACGTGTATCTCCCGTTTCTGAAAGATTTACTACATCAATCCCGTAGTCACGAATGTTATCTAAAAGAGGCTCATTATCTGCAACCTTAGTAAGAATCTGAATATTATGTCCCCGAAGTGCAAGTGTTATGCCTGCGTAGGTAACTGGTCCACCAGGAATAAAGTCACCGTCAGGGTTAATGTCTCGCGTAACATGTCCAATCAACACAAAATCTTTTTGCTGCATATTGGATGGAAGTATAGTCTTACTTATGTTGTTATGCAACCAGTTTTGCTGCTCCAAACAAGTCACTATGCAACACATTTTCATACGAAGCTCGGTAAGAAGGACACAGCTCAATAACAAGCTTTTCTACTGTTTCTTTGTAGTTGTATCCCTTCCAATACAAACTTCCCTGCATAATGAACACAAGATCTCGTCTTGAAAATTCCATGATTGCTGCAACTTGAGCTGCAACAAGAGAAGCAGAGTGATGTAAGATCTCTTTAGCCAGATCTGCAATATCTTTATTTTCATGGCGAACTAAAGATTCAAGCTCCTTTGTAGAATGAATTTCTTCCATTTGTAGATTTCTTTTTTTCACTTCAAAGTTAAAGTGTCTATATAAATAAGCTCCTGAAACTTCTTTTTCGTATAATGCACCACCTGGTTCTACAGATTTACTATCAATGTCTTTTCCTGCTTCAGATTGAGCAAATTTATTGAAGTTAGCTGACTCCAAGTTTACGACATTTGTTTTATCTAGAAAAATAGCAAAGTTTAAACCTGTACCCACAATCCCAGCTGCTATATTATTCCATTCATGGTGAATAAGCCCGGATAGGAGTAGACAAATAGTATCGTTTGCTGCTGCGACAGTTAACTCTCTATTATGTTTCTGCTTAAAGTAAGTTTCTATTGTTTCTCCTACTTTTTTACCAACTAACCCATCAAATGTATTTTCTTTAGAACCATTTACAAGTACTCCATCCACTACATCACCCCGAGTTACTGGTTGTAATGGGTAGGCAAAGTTTACAGCAACGACTTTTACTTCTGGATCAAGGTGCTTTTCGATAAACGTAAGAAGATCTTCTTCTTTTAAAAAAGGTGGCTGTTCTCCTTGTGAGTATTCAAGAATTTTAATATTACCATTTACCCTCTTCATAAGAGCTTTCTGATAAAAGCTTCCACCAATAACTATAGTCTGAAAGGTTTCTCCCATCCCAACCAGAGTATTAGAAGCAAGGGTATGACGTATAAAAGGAAGTGATGATTCTCTGTTCTCTACTCCAGCTTGTAGCTCTGAAACAAAGTTGTTTTTAATTTCTGTTAAGGCGTTTCTGTTAGGTTGTTGCATGATAGGTAAATTAAAGTTTCTAATTTATTGCTATGGAATATTATACTACAAAGCTTTTTGGTTGCTCGATTAGATAATCCTATAGCGAAAAACATATTATATTACATTATCATACTTTATTACAATCCTTTAATAAAAAGTATGATATACTGATTTTCCCTACTAAAATATTAAAAAGTTAATTTATTGTTATAACAGTCCAATAACAAGTTATATGTATTGAATATTGACTTAAATTAAAAAGTATGATACTATATGATAATTGAAATTTGATGTTTTATATATGTCAGAAAATAGACCACAAATTGACCCAAAAGAATTAGGCTTACAAATAGAGCCAACAGTATCTATTGGTGCTGAAAGTAGTACCACTGCAGAATATCCTCAACAATCTGCAGATAATTTATCTTACTTAATCAGACCTGACTTTGATCCCCATGGTCATGGACGTATTGTGGTCATTTCTAACCGTTCTGTTTTCTCTGCTGAAAAAGTATCAGGAGATGAGGAGGGTGAGGAACAAAAATTTATATGTAAAGCCAGTTTTGGTGGGCTTGCTACTGGAATGAACTCTGCCCTCAATGGACATGAACAGAAGAATTTATGGATTGGGTGGGATGGAACTGTAATGGATGAAAATCAACATCCTGTAAAATTGGAAGAAGAAAATGAAGGTTTGGCTGAAGCTTTTAGATCCAATAAGGGACTTGTTGACTATGAGGTGGCAGGTGTTCGTTTAACAAAAAAAGAGATTGATTTATATTATTCCATGATGGCTAACGGTTTGTTATGGCCTGTGTTCCACGAGATGGGACAACATATTACTGAAGAACTCAATGATCCAGTAGTGTTTCAGGAAGCATGGCAAACATATAGAAATGTTAATACAAAGTTTGCTGTTGCTGCTTTGGAAACTACTAATCCTTCTGATACTCTCTGGGTACAAGATTATCATTTGCTATTACTTGGTAAGCAAACCCGTGAAATGAGTCCTGAGAGACAACATCAGAATATGAACTTCTTTTTACATATTCCATTTCCTACCATGGAATCACTTATGGCAATTCCAGAATCTGAAAGGGTTGAAATGTTAGAAGGTTTACTAAGTTATGATACAACCGCATTTCAGACGAAAAGAGATGTCCATAAATTTATCCAAGCAGTTCAGTATCATTTCCCTGAAGCTCATGTTGATGAATCTGCAGATGGAACAATGATTGTTGACTATGCAGGTCGCAAAACATTACTTGCCGGTATTCCAATTAGTATTGATGCAGATTCTTTTAAATCTATTGCTGAAGAAGAAGAAACGGATGAAATGGCAAAAGAATATAAAGAGATGGTCGGTGAACGAGAAATCTTCGGTGGGGTCAGTAGACTTGATCCTTCAAAAGGATTATTAGAAACATTTGTGGCCTATGATACAGCTCTTAAACTATATCCCGAATTGAGAGGCCAAATTTCACTTATACAGGCTGTAGCACCAGGAAGATTAGATGTTCCAGCTTATAAGAAATTATATGACGATCTCCATACTATTTCAGCAGAAATCAATGATAGCCATTTGAAACAGTATGGTATACAGAACTCTACAATCTTACTTGATAAAGGAGTGAGAAACCAGACGATCAATGGTAAAAAGAAAAATGGACTTTCCGGGTTATTCAAGTCAGGACACGGTGTCATGGCATCTGAAGCAGACGGTATGAATCTGACAGGTTTAGAATATCTTGCATCAAGTCCTAAAGATGGACAGCTTATCGTTGGTAAGAACATTGGACTTGGAGAACGATTCCAAAATACTGAACATAGATTTAATGGAGAATCTCCAGTACTACTCGTAAATCCTAAAGAGATCGGATTGTTTGCTCAAGCGTTCTTAAAGGTTGCCAATATGACGGAACTCGAAAGAATGCAAAGAAATGAACTTGCTCGACAAGAAACATTTAACTATACAATTTTTGATTGGGTAAAGCTACAAAGACATTACGGAAAGATGTAATTTAAGATATAGTTATGGAAAACAGAATTCCTGTTCCTCAGGAACAGTTACAACCAGAAACAATTAACCCTTATAAAAATAGTGAGATAGTCTCTTCTCTACTCACTTCGTATCAGGAAGGTAATCCATTACGTATTGCCTTTACAGATATTGACAGTACTTTTACTGGTACTCCAGAAGAACAGAAAGCTGCTTACGAAGCGCTTACAAATGCAGGTTATCGAATAGTATATGTCACTTCTCGAACACCAGAAATGACAATAGGCAGTGAATCTGCTCAAAAATCTGTTGAATTCAACAGGCCTGCCCCTAAATTACAGAAAAATACAACAGCAACAGAAGGCACTATAGATGCAATCCGCGATGCAGGCGGTGAATTTAGTACTGCATATCCTGACCAAGTGTCATCATTTGTAGGAATATATGATGGTGATGCAACTCTCGCTTCAACTGGTAGTGAGATATGGATTCGTCAGACAGATGGCAGTTACAGACTGGATCAAGAATTTGAATCTAAAATGCACGTACATAAAGAAACATGGAGACAAGAAACACGATCTAAAATCGATGCTGTAAATGAGTCTGTTGGCAATATTGCACAATATGCGCCTCTTGAAGATATATCTAACTTTAATGAAGGTCGTATGGACGTTGCTCCGCCAGATTTACGTTTTCAGATGAACTTTGATTCTTTAGAAGAGCAGATTACATTTACAAAACAAATGAATGCAGTACATCCAGAAATTCAAGTAATAGAAGATGGTAAACCTTCAGAAGGTAGATTCCAGATTTATATGGCACCAGTACGTGCTGGTAAGCAAAGAGCTGTAGAAGACTTCTTCCGTGCCACACTTACAGAAATAAATGCACAGTTACCTGAAGAACAAGAAGTATCTGCTCAAGATTTTGAGACAATTTTTATTGGAGATAGTTGGCCAGATGTACCAATGGGACTCTACTCAGCTCTTGGATCCAATGCTACATTATTACTTGTAGGTGGATCAAGAATGATTGGAAAAATTGGTAATACTTCAGAAGAAGGAAACATGTTTGCAACAGAAGGTTTACAAGCACTTAATAAAAGAGTAACTAAAGTGGAAGAAGGTATATATGAGTTTGCTACACCAATCTTCGGTACAAGAAAAATAGTTACAGGTGAAGCATATCCAGGTACGAAAGCACCAACAACTATTAGTGCACACATGAATGCAACACGGTAATTACTATTATTAATTATTTTATAAATATGTCAAAAGAAGGATTTAGTCCAATCGATCCAAAATCAACAGCTGGCTTTGTAAATACTCCTGAGCAAAGTAATATTTTCCATAGAATCGCTGATGCATATGGAGCTATGAGTCAGAGACCACCTGCTCCAACTACAGATTTTGCGGCAGGAATGCCTCCACGGGATTCTATATCTCCAGATTCTGGAACCCCAGTCGAGGGACAGAATAATAGCTAAAAGCTATTAAAATTTTTACCATTATTACAGAATAAACTGTTATAATGAAAAAGTTATTATGAAGTTTTTAATACTTTTATGAAGAAAGTTGCACTCGTCACTGGAATCCTTGGGCAAGATGGCCCATATTTAGCAAAATTGCTTTTAGAAAAAGACTATAAAGTGTATGGTCTTATGAGAAGATATTCAAAACCTCATTTTGGGAACCTTGAATACCTTGGTATCATGGATCAAGTAGATTTTATAGAAGGAGACCTTACAGATGAAGCTTCTCTCATAAATGTTATTAAAACACTCCGCCCCCAGGAAGTATATAATTTAGCTGCTCAATCATTTGTGGGTTCTTCATGGGAGCAGGCAAAAATCACAACAGAAATTAATTCACTTGGCGTCTTGTATATGCTCAATGCAATTAAATTCTTTTCTCCTACAGCTCGTTATTATCAGGCTTCTACTTCTGAGATGTTTGGATCATCCCATGTAGATGGAAGACAAGATGAAGAAACACCATTTCATCCAAGAAGTCCTTATGGAGTATCAAAAGTATATGCTCACTGGATGACTGTAAACTTCCGTGAATCCTATAACCTGTTTACTGTAAGTGGTATTCTTTTTAACCATGAATCTCCACTTCGTGGAATTCAGTTTGTAACCAGAAAAATTACAGATGGAGTTGCTCGCATTAAAATGGGACTTTCTAAAGAACTTCTCCTCGGTGACCTTTCACCAAAACGTGATTGGGGTTTTGCTGGTGATTATGTTGAAGGTATGTGGCTTATGCTTCAGCAAGAAGAACCAGACGATTTTGTTTTAGCAACTGGTGAAACTCACTCTGTTCAGGAATTTGTGGAGCGCGCATTTGAAGCAGCTGGAATAGATAACTGGAAAGACTACGTAAAAATTGATCCTCGCTTTAAGAGGCCCGCTGAAGTGGTACATTTGCATGGTAATCCAGAAAAAGCTCACAAGAAGCTTGGATGGAAACCAAAAGTAAGTTTTCCAGAACTAGTTAAGATGATGGTTGAAGCAGATATTGCTCGTTATCAGGCAAAAACTAGTATTTAAGGATTCTCGATTTTACTCATGGATGCCAAAAAAGACCTAGATTCTCAGCAACATCACCTTACTGCTGTTGAATACGATCTTCGTATTACCAATTTGGCTCGTTTTATTGGTGCAAAACTGCAACCTCTTACAAAAAATAAAGGATCGTTTATCGATATTGGCGCAGGAAGTGGCCTCATGATGAAGTATTTTATGAATTTGGGTTATAAAGTGGCTGGCATTGAACTCGACTCCAAACTTGTTACCAAAATGAAGAAAGACCCAAAGCTAAAAGGGCTTCGCATAGAACAAGGTGATATTACCAAGCTTAAAGGAAAAAAGGAGTATGATGTTGTTGTGTGTAATGATGTTATAGAACATATTGAAGATGATCGAAAGGCAATTAAGAATTTATGGTCATTTGTAAAACCAGGCGGCATGTTGGTTATAACTGTCCCTGCACACTCCTTCCTCTACTGCCAGCGAGATGTTGCCTGGGGTCATTATCGCCGATATGACAGAAAAGAGCTTGTTGAAAAAGTAACAGAGACAAATGGGACTGTAAAATTCATCACCTACTGGAATTTTATTGGTTTCTTTGTGTATCTTCTTATGGAGAAACTGTTGAAGTTAAAAATGCACGAAGAGATACGGTATAAAGAATCAAGATCAAACAGTATTATCAAAAAAGGTATTGAACAAATCCTCCAGTTAGAAAAAAGGTTAGGTGGAGTCCCTATTGGGCTCAGCTTAGTTGTAGGAATTAAAAAAGAAGAACAAAAACCTATTTAGTCAACGATTTCTTCTCCTTTATAAGCAAGAACTGCATATTTTGCAATAATCAGGAAGTGATAAAACGAATATAGAATACTTGCTATAGCTCCACGTGGACCTTCTTTATAAAATTTCCAGACAATATATTTATAGAAGAATTCTTTGACAGGGTTCCAGAAAGTCTTTAGCATTAATATAAAGGTTGATGGATGAGGATTTTGTTCGAATAGTATCTGTGCTTCCCGGGTTGAATAGAGATTAATTTTTCGAAGGAAGTCATTAATGGTAGGATGACTATTATGAAGAATATACCCATCGAGCGTACCTATTTTAGGATTATTTTTTATAACAAAGCTTCTTAGAATAGGAATTTGCATAAGAAAAGTTTTTTTACTGCCAAACGCATCTGAGTGAACGGCAAGTCCTTCTGCTGTTTTATCTATTTTGTATTGGAATGATCCTTTTTTGAATAAACGAATAAATTTTTTATGCTTCTGATCACTTTTTGTAAAATACTGTCCGAATTCAAAGTTAATAAACCCAGTTTGATACATAGTTTTGGTTGTATCACTCTGTCCAGAAACGATCTCCTCAAGTTCTTTTTCAAATGTTTCGTCGAGCTTTTCATCAGCATCCAATACTAGAATCCAGGCGTGTTTTGCCTCTTTTATACCCCAATTTTTGTTATGAAACACAATGCCTTTCGATTCTCCTTTATCTAAAAGTACTTTGGCTCCAGCCTTTTTTGCTATTTCTGCGGAAGAATCTGTAGTACGGTAATCTACTATTACAATGACTTCTTTAGCCAGTTGAGTGGCGTATTGTAAGAAACCAGGTAAGTTCTTTTCTTCATTTAAAACTGCTGTTACGATGGTGAGTGGTGATGGTGTTTTCATATTACTTATATATATTCAACAGTTTTGCTAATGTAGCTATAACAAATCCCCTCTGCTTGTATAGATAAGCTTGCACAGATTTTTTATAATTGGCTCGTTTCTGACCCGTATCTTTATTGGTTGTAATGCTCTGTAGGTGCTTCATCTGTACCTGCGGGATAAAAAGAAATGATTTGTTTTTTTTATGTAATCTATAACACAAATCAATATCTTCAAAATACATAAAGAAATTCTTTTCATCAAATAATCCATTTTCTTCAAGTATTTCCCTTTTAAAGAGCATTGCTGCCCCAGTTACTACATCTACCTTTATTTCTTTGGTTATGTTTGTTGGATCAATAAATCTTGGCCTTGCAAATAATCCGTTCATAAGATGAGAAGTGAAATGATCAAAGTAACCAATAGATTTTTGAACAGTACCATCTTGTAGAATTAGTTTGGGAGTTGCAAGTTTTGTATTAAGCTTTAGTGCAGTATCCACAAGTTGTATGACATTTTGAATAGGTGTCTCGATATCATTATTCAAAATCATGATCCACTCTCCTCTACTTTGAGCAAATCCTGCATTTAATGCACCGCCATAGCCTTTATTGGTTTCTAAATGAATATACATAATATCTTGTGAAAGCTTGGCTTCTAATGAATTATGTTTACTATTATCTACAACAATAATTTCCACCTGGGGATGAGTTCCTAGTATTTTTAAAAACCGTAAGGTAAGCTCATCATCTTCATAGCTTACTGTTATGATGCTAATCCGAGGAGTTTTTTCTTGTGGTATTGCCATAGTACTTCACTTCCGATTATACCGGTGAAAAGTAAAATTAATAATCCAGATATTATGCCTGTTATAGGATCAAAAGCATCTTTTATGATGGTACCGATAAACCAAGCTATAACGAGGGCACCAACATTGAGTAACCCCAAAGGAAGTTGTTTCTTAATTGCTATAAGTGGTTGGAAGAAAACACTGTTAATACCCCACCCTATAGCTGGAAGGATAAATAACGGTACAAGATTAATGGTAGTTTGAGCATCTTGCTGGGTAAATTTACCACCAACAAAAAGCCAGTGTATAAGAAGTGGTGCTATAAGAGCCATTCCAACTGATGTAACTACTGCAATACCAATTGCTGCAATTTTCGCTTTATTAACTGTCTCTATAACCTTTATATATTCTTTATTTGAAACATACTCCACAAGATGAGGAAGTAAAGTAATCTGAATGCCAATAGTTAAAATGCTAGTTGAAATGGAAAAAATTTTACTCACGAGATTAAGATATACTAAAGATCCTTCAGGCAATTCTACCCCAAATGACCTTATGAGTAAGGTATCTGATCTAAGTGCAATTGATCCAATAATAAGTGGAACAAGTGCATATAAAAATGGAAGAATATTAACCTTTTTAATCCCAGTAAATGAAATTTTAGGAAATACGATTACAATTTGAATAATTACATTTAAGACAAATGAAATAATAAGCGCCCAAATGCCAATAAATTGTGCAAAGACAAGTATTATGAGAAGTGTGGTAAAGCTACCAACTGCTTGAGCAAGTGGAAAACGGGTAAATTGTTTATGAGCATAATAATAGCTACCACTTATTGTGGCCATTACAGCAAACGGTACAACCATAAAAAGATATCTCATCTGGAGTGCAACATTTGTTATAAAGTCATTACTTTCGGCGCCATATAGTATCCTTGCAAGTGGTTCAGATACGAGAGAAAGAATCAAAGAAATAATAAATGATATTCCTGAGAGTACTAAAAAATATGACGAAAAAAATGAATCTGCTTCTTCCTGACTTTCTGTTTTAGCATCGCTATACAAGGGCAGAAATGCATCATTGAAAGTAGCATAAATAACAGTTACCAGTAAGGTTGGTACAGCAACTGCTGCAAGATAGGTATCAAGGTCAAGTGAAGCTCCAAAGATACGAGTGATTACTATTTGGCTTAAAAGTTGAATAAAAGTAGAAAAAATAAAAATAGCAGTTACCGCGATACCTTTTTTGAACATAGTTTATTATACCGTTTCAAATTACAATCCCCAACTGTACACACTTATACTCCATGGATCATCTTCATTTCCCGGAACTGTTTGTACATCAAATTGATGTTTGAGGGTTTTTCTTATATGATCTTGTAACTCTACTGGTGTAAGGCTCTGCCAGTTCTCTACTATGACCACTCCATATGGATGTTGTGCCTTTACTTTCTCAAACTTATCTATAGTTACGATCATATTTGGAGTCAAAGCTTTGGGATTTGTAAGGAGCAGATAATAATGTTTTACCTCGGGTAAGTACCATAATATTCTGTCATACCAGGCATCCATTACAGCTACTTCATCTTCTTTACCTGCAATTAATAGATCAATCTTTTGGAATGCCAATTTGTAATTTACAATAGGATTCTCTCGCATATCTGCATTAATTGAATAATAACGTTGAGGTGACAGTGGCATTTTACCTTGATAAAAAGGCCAGAAAAAAAGTAGTATCAACAATGTCAGATATCCAAGTATCCTTTTATGCTTTTCTTTAAAGAAATAATCAGAAACTCCTATTACTCCAGTTGCAAAAAGTATATACAGTAGTGGAAAAGCTGTTATTGAGTACCGGACATATCTTGCATGAATCTTAAATAAAGCGATACCAACAATCATCGCGGCACTTGTTGTGAGTAAGATACTTAATTTCTTATCTTTCTGCCATAATACAAGTGTCCCTAATCCTGCTCCCAAAAGAAGCCAATTGTAATGGTAACTTAAAAAGACGAAGTAATGATAAACATAGGTATTAAATCGGAATAATGCTTCAAAGAAGGGTGTAATCGAAATTATATATATCGATATTGCTATTGCCGGTATCAGAAGATATATATACCGATATGCTTTATTTTCTATTATTTTATACATAAACACACCTGCTAAAATGAGCCCATTTATAAGGCCTGTGCCATGAAATAAGAAAGATAGAATTGTTATGATACTACCCGTAATTAAATTCCAATCAATAACCTTCTTTTTGAGTTGAAGAGATCGATAACTCAGATAAATAACAATAATTGTTATGAGTTCCATCCATATATATGGCCGTAGTTGTGTAGACCATGCAAGTTGCATTTGGGAAAATGCCATGAGGAATGCAGCAATGATGGCTTCTTTATACCCCCTGATCTTATATGTCACCCAGGCGATGAGTGGTATTAATAGTGAACCAACAATAACTGAAGGAAGTCTACCTGCAAACTCATTAATACCAAATATGCTAAAGCTCCAAGCAGTAATATAATACATCGCCAGCTGATATAGGCCAGTTCCATACCCTGTTGCATCTACAGCTTCTCCTGTTTCAATAATTGCTCTGCCATATTTTGCGACATGACTTTCATCATTCCAATAAGAGGCTTCATACTGTGAACTCCATATTCTTAACAGGCCCCCGTATATAAAAAATAGAGAGACGATAACAATAAAGATATATTTATTTGAGTTTTTTAAAATATTTTTTTTGAAGAGTGAATTCATAAAAATTCAAGACAACCCCAACTAACAATGCAAAAAAAGCCCAAATTGCAGCAGTTTCGGTAGCTTCCTTCATCTGAAATATCTGTAGTAGCATGCATATGCATAATATAATACTAGCAACTATAAAAGACTCCCGACTTCCTCTTTTGGATTTTAAAAGAAAGATACCCCAGATACTGCTTATCACAATATACACAAGATCAAATGACTTACGAATAAAGAAACAGTCAAACACAATGATAATCCCAATAAGTATCACAAAGGGATTCTGCAGGATGCTTTTATGATTAAAACGATGAGAGACAGATATCCAAATGACATAAAATAACAGTGGGTATATAAAGATTGATGATGAAAATAATAAATAGTGATTAGTTAACGAATTTGTAGTCTTTATATAAAGGAAATGTAACAGATGAGATAGGTCTGTCGATAATTTTTCCTTAGAGAACTGATACGATGTTGATACGATTCTACTTTCTGTGTTTACTGATACTGAAGATAGTAGAGTTCCGTGTAGCGATTCAATCTCAATAATATACTGCTTATCTTTAGAGTCAGGAATAATGGGAAATCCGAATGGATACCGAGGCAAACTGGTAAATGCCCGTGCGTTATATGAACCTTCATAAAGCCACTTTTTAGTCCCCTTTTCTTTAAGTCTAAATATTATTGTGTCATAGTTATATCTATCATATGTATTGAAATGAATAGTAATAATACCTAGATTGTTTTGTGCAGCTGTTATCTCAAATCTTTGCTTATCTCCTTTTAGTAAAGGTCTACCTGTAATGAGAGATAAATCCTTCTTATTATAACTTTTAGTAAGTACCGTAATACTCTGATCATTCAGAATAATCTGTACAAAAGTTAAAATAAACCATAAGGCTAATAATAGGAATGGGATAATACCGAATTTGATAATAGCTGTCTGTTTCATGTTACTTCTTGAAATTGCTTAATCTATTGAATGTTAAGATTAGAATGATTATTAACATTGTTAATACACTTATTATCAGACCAATATAGAAATGTAGTTGAGGAGCAAAAAATAAGGTTGCTTCAAATGAAATTGATCCATCCTTATGCAATGTATAGTTATTTTTATCTATATTTTTTTTGATAAATTCAGGGTCAATAATATATTCATTGAGGTTTAATTCATTCTTCACATGAAATGTATTATCGAGAGCATTGTCATTTTGTACCAATGCATACCATCTAAAAGGACCTATATGAAGCTTCCAATCCGTGTGAAACGTTTCTGAAAATTGTAAATACATTTTTTCTGAAATGTGGTTAAACGTAATATGATGTCTTGATGGAGTGGCTGTATTATATGAGATGGGAATTGAAGAAGTTTCTTTAGCAAGATTAAGAGGAAGAGCTGTAAGATAGATATGTGGAACATATTCTTCATTTTCAAATATAACAAGAGAAGAATTGCTGAGAGTTGATTTTGTTAGATATTCCCTGCTTTGTAAGGACTTAATAATTGTATTATTCTCTTGAACGTCCGTGCTCATTGACGGATCTATAGGAATCACAATATATTTTATAGCCGTCACTTCTAAGCTAGGTTGAGAACGAGGATCATTGAAAAATTGCATATATTTTTCTGTTAGATTCATCCCGTAATCGTCGATCTGAAGCATGTTATTCAAAGTAGGTATGTACTCTGATCCAGTAGCACGCGGATGAGAGTAGTTAAAAGCAATATATTGGCAACAGGTATCTAACCAAAGTGTTCTGTAAAAGGAAGAATCATGTTGTATGGTGTCATTTAAAACTTCAAATGCTTCTGGAATAGGATGAGATTTGAAAGTTGCTTCAAATTTATGTGTTATTAATGGATATAAGTTAATACAAGAGATACAGATAATGAGTAATGAGATAAGTAGATTTGCATGTTTTATGTGTATATTAATACTTTGCAATGCTTTTTCTCCATACTGCATGGCAAATCCAAGTAGGCCAAAGAATCCGAGTGCAGTTATAAGATAAAATTTAGATGCCTCTCTATATAGTTGAAATACTGATATGTTATTAAATAAGAAACTATATAACCATTCAAATGGAGGTGCTGATTGTTTGGTAAGTAAAATTCCAGTAATTAGTAGTATGAGGAAAAATAATATCTTTTTCCTGTCATGCTGAGTATATATCTTAAATATTAAAGTAGGTAAAAGGGATATTATGGGAATAATCCAGAAGTGCCATGGTACTTCTTGCTTGATAAATTCCATATTTGGGACACCGCCTGTCCAGCTGGCTTCTGTAAGAGTGAAGGCATGTTGCATATCAAACAAAAAATCACCAAACATTCCTCGTTCAGTGAGAGTACTTATCGATGAACTGACTGAGGTTAATGTGGTGGGCATAATCCAGAAGACATTTAATCCGATAAAAACTATTGTTGATATAACGATGTACTTTATATATTTTTTAAAATCAGATATACAAAAGATGAGGAAATACAAGAATAATATCCCGACAACAATAAATGTTATACGCACTTCATACCATGTAATAAGTGAAAGAAATAATGAAAATGTGAGCCAAGGAATCAGCTTCTTTTTATCTACAGCTTGAATGAATAGATACAGTACCAATGGAGCAAGCGCATATACAAACGCAATAGGAATATGAGCAATTTGTTTAATAATAAAATATGTGGTTGATCCATAATACACAGATAAAACAAATGAGATAGCACTACTCTTAAATAATTTTTTACTGAGAACATATGGAGAAACAAAACCTAAAAGTGCAATAGGTATAAAAAAAGTAAGCTTTGTCGCTGTATCATAACTCAAACCTAGTAGTGCAATTATCGACCAAATTAATTTAAAAGGAAAAAAAGATATTTGTAGGTTAGAATGTCCTAGATTCCAAAAAGAATTCCATGCTCCCCAAGAAAACCATAGCTCTGAAACTGTTTTATCGGGAAAATACAGCCAATCTGAAAAATTAATTACACTTGTCGGATTAAACCAATTCAAATGAGTTACTATTCCAACTAGAGCTAAAATGGATATATTAATCCAATCTCGTTTAGTAAGCATAACTGTATATGGCGATCATATAGTATGAATATTTAATATTTAACTATATCAATGTTTTGAAATTCTATACAACGTGAGTAATGCTATTATAGCCCCTCCAAATAGAAGCCATGAAATGTATAGAGCAATTTGGTACAGCTTATGAGGAGTAAATGTAGGATTGATATTCTCCTCATCATCACAAAATGCTCCGTTTGCATAAAAATTAACCCGCATATGTAGCTTACCACAGATGTCCCAGTAGGTTGAGTAAGAATTAGATAAAACATAAATATTTTTATCTGTTGTCATATCTTCTAAAGTGGTTGAAGCATCAATCACTTTCAAATCTTGAATTACTGTATCAAACTCTTTTTTTAGCTTTGTGTATTCTTCTATTGGTACGAGGAGCACATGATCCATAAATAACGACGCATCTTCATTATTACTAATTTGTATCGATGCAGTAGACCCTTCAATGTCTACTGTCCCAAAATCAATCCATTCTGCAGACTGCTCTTTTGTCCTGAAATTATCTTTTTTTAAAGTCTTATCATTTATTGTGAGCGATAAACTATCTGATTGATCATCTGTTGATATGGTACTCAGAAGAACCTTGTAGGCTCCGGGTTTAAGAGGAAAATCCTTTGTAATACTGCCCTTACCCGAGGTATGCATAATTTCTGTGTTGTAGTACATTATCCCCTTTTGAGTAAATGAGTAGAGGTTTGCATTTGCAGGATAAAACTCAGTTTGAGGATTATGAGTAAAACGAACTTCTGGGAAAAATGACAGTTTGTAATCGGTAAGTAGCGTAAAAAAGAGGTCATCTTGGCTGGCGTTATAAAGAACTAATGTGTCTACTAATTTTGCTTTTAAAAGCTCAAAACTATGTTCTTCTATTCCCAGATTGACTAAGGCTATTTCTGATGGTATAAACTTCACCCCAGAAATATCTCCAAAATAATACACAGCTGGGTGCTTGGTTACATTACTCGGTTCGTAATTAAGTACTTCATACATTACAAATCCTTCAACGCCGTGTATTTTTTTAACTGCCTTGTTTCTATCTAAATAAAATACTGTGTATTCAGCCTCAGGAAGAGACAAATCAACGATAAGATATTTTACCCGAGCATCTCCAAGCCGTTCTATAGCCCATTCATCTTTAATATTGTTCTCAATGACATCTAAATAACGAGACTGATAATCTGACCAGAATTTATTAGAAACAGTAAGATCTTTTGATAAAGGAACAACAGAAAGAAATACAGAATTAAACAAGGTGTTAATTTTTACATCTTGGTACCATTCATAATCTTTAATAGTAAAGTTATTGGGATACACAGCCACACGAAAATCATCTTTTTGAAAAGAAATAAATTTGTTCAACTTGTTATATTTTTCTGGAATGTTATAAGGTCTTATGCTTCCTAAAAAGTTACCAGAATAAAATGCAGGATGAATTGAGATAAGAGCTAAGGTAAAGCCGACAAGTAAAGGCCAGAAAAAACGTTTGTACTTTTCTTTGATATATATAAATACATTAGGAATAAGTAATGACAAGCTGAATAAATACAAAATACGGAATTTACTTATATCCCGAAATGGCTTAAACAAAAAGACATGTTCAAATAAGTAGCTGAAAATAGTCTCAAATGGGTATTTTATTCCAATTGAAAACAATATTCCAATAACTGCAATTAGAAACAAGAATAGTTCTTTTCTCCCTTTCTTCATAAAAATTCCTACAAGTCCCATAGACACAAGAACTATCTTGCCTAGAATGATATATTTGACGGTTATTCCTGGAAGTGAGGCACGATCATAACTGTTGGTGAGTAAAAAGGAATCTATATAAGGCATTATGTTAGACAGATGGTATACGAACTGCATGAGAAACTGAGGATCTTCTATATACGAAAGAGGTTCACTGAAGAAAATTGCAGGTAACCAGATATGAATATTCAACAGAAACCCAATAACAAAAGAAAAAAATCCAATTTTGACTAGTGGAAAAAACTGTGCTCTATCTCTAATAACAACAACATAATACAATCCAATAAAGAAAACATATAACGTGAGTGCGTGTGGCATCAGCCAGATGAGTATCCCAATTTGTAAGCCACTTGCTAATATGTAAGCAAGTCGTTTTTTTGATTGTTCAAGAGCTAACAAAGTTGTAGTTGCAAGAAGAGGCAAGAGAGCATGTCCATAGCTATAACGAAGATGCGCGGCAATGATTTTATCGGCCATAATAGAACTTATCCCATACACAAGTGCTGCAATAAAACTATATGTTTGAATATCAATTGCCTTTTTTGTATAAGATCGAAACCAGTAATGAGCAAAAAAGTACATTCCAACAAAAGGCGCGATAATACCTAAGACAATATAGGCCTTTCCTGCTGCATGACCAAAAAGTAATTGAAGAAACGTAAGAAATGACAGGATGGGAGTAAAATAACCAGGTGGCAAAATCCAGAACACAGGGCTTAAACCATAACTTGTAGTGAGGCCAATATTAGAGTGACCAAATGAGGTATACTCTCCCCACCCTTTTAGGAAATCTTTGAGAAGAACCCAGAAATTCGTTGATTCCAAAAATTCTGAATATAAAATAAGTCCGGGCTGAAAAAGGAACTTGCGTGTAAAAAAAACGGTTAGAAGAAGAAAGATGAGAAAAGGCCAAGTGTAGGAGTATTTTTGTAAAATAGTTTGGGCTTTTTTCCTCATTAGTATTAAGTATAAAACTGCAATAGATGTATAAGTTTGGCAGGTTTTTTATACATCCTTTGCAATATAGTTATGTCAGATACTACCCTTCTCTTTTGAATCCATTTGCGTTTTTCCATGGTAGTATTCCAGTTCCTCATAACTTCAATCCAGCTCTGGAAATATGCTTTTACTATAGAAAATTTTCCTAAAACTAAAAAAAACAGTATTTCACACAGATTAATAAGTATATAAATCGGCAGCACTACAATAAGTAAAATTAATGAATAGTTCTTTAGAAGCATATACAGAGTATTTCTGTTTCTCATCATAAATATAGGAGTTTTGAGTATTTTGTTGTTATGTCCTCCACTACTTCCTGCTCCACTATGGAAGATAAATGCGTCTGGTACATAATCAAAGGAATATCCAAAAAGCTGTATTCTCCAAAACCAGTCTGCATCTTCAATATATAAGAAGAAATCTGGGTCCATGCCTTTTGTTTCTAGGTAGAAATCTTTTTCACAGAATAAACATACACCAGTGAGGTAAAAAGGTTTCTGGGTATTACCAGGTAAATATGCATGATGGCCTAGTGGATCAAGAAGAGTTGCTGCCGGAATATTTTTTTTACCATCATAACTCCCCTGGTGCGGTGCCACAACCTTTAAGTCATGAGCATTAAAATACGCACTCAATTTGGTAATAAGGTCTTTTGGAAGCCAGGTATCATTACTCACAAGAAGTACCTTTTGACTGGTAGCAGCTTTCACTCCAACCATATTCCCACCGGCAAAGCCTAAACCTACTTTATTTCTAATTATTTTTACTTTGGGAAAGTGCTTAGAAACATACGCAACGGAGTTATCGGTAGAAGCATTATCTACAAGAATTATCTCTACATTTGGATAGTCTTGTTTAAAAATACTTGTAAAACACTTGTTCAAAAAAGAAACACCATTGTAGTTAAGAACAATAACCGAGATCTGCTCTTTTATAACGTCATGATTCTTCATATAATTACAATTTATTAAGATATTCCATTATAGTAATACAAGCATGAAAATACTACTTACTGGCGCGAATGGATTTATTGGCAGCCATCTGGTGAAGAGGTTACTAGACGAAGAACATGAGCTTCTTGTTATTAAAAGACAATTTTCTGATCTGGGTCGGATAAAAGAGTATGTGTCTTCAATCCAGTTTTATAACTATGAAGATACGGGTTACTTAGATAACATATTTCAAAATCAGATAGATGTTATTGTGCATCTTGCTGGGGTTTATATCAAAAATGACAGTACTCCAGATGATATTCACCGTATTAATAGTTTTAATATTGATACAGCAGCTCAGCTAGCTTACCGCGCTAGTATGAGTGGCGTAAATGGGTTTATTAACACCGGTACTTTTTTTGAGTATGACCTCAGTGATACAAAACCGTTACAAGAAGACTCTCCTATTAGAGCGTTTAATTATTATGCAGCAAGTAAGCTCGCATTTGCCGAGATACTCAAGTATCTTACTCAATCTACAAATCTAAAAGCGATAACGCTTAAATTATTTTCCCCTTATGGCCCAAAGGATAACGATAAAATTATTCCACTTCTTCTTAAGTCAGCCATTACTCAAAAGTCATTACAGTTACAGGATACTACTCAACAGTTGAGTTTTACCTATATTGATGACATTGTTGAAGCATATATAAAGGCAATTACTTATTTAGAACACGACTTTAAATATGAAGATTTTAATATCGGCTCAGATAAAGCATACTCAATCAGGGAACTCATTACTGCCATTTCGGACATAGCTCAAACGTCTATTCCTGTAGACGTGAATAAAATAAAACAAGCTCAAGGGAAAAGCATTACTGCCATATGCAACAACAGCAAAGCAAAAGACATATTACATTGGCAACCTAAGACCGATTTGCGAAGTGGATTGGCTAAAACGTATGAATATTATAAAAACATTATATAATAGTGACATGATCGAAGGAGTTAAGGTAATACCACTAAAGAAAATTCCAGATGAAAGAGGTAGTATTCTTCATATGCTCCGCAAAGATGATCCTCACTTTGAGTCGTTTGGTGAAATTTATTTTTCTGTAGTTTATCCTCAGGTGGTAAAGGGATGGCACCTTCATGCCAAAATGACTCTTAACTATGCAGTTGTTTCGGGGATGATTAAGTTGGTGCTTTTTGATGCAAGAGACAATTCTCCCACAAGAGGTGAACTCATGGAGCTTTTTATTGGTGATGAAAATTATAGTCTGGTAACTATTCCTCCTGGTGTGTGGAATGGGTTTAAAGGCATTGGAACGGAGAAAGCAATTGTTGCAAATTGTTCAACTATTCCCCATAGTAAAACAGAAATAAAACGAATGGATCCATTTGAGAACGACATAATTAATTACGATTGGAGTTTAAAGTGTAAATAATGTTATGAAAACAATTATTCTTTGTGGCGGAACCGGTACTCGACTTAAAGAAGAAACCGAGTTTAAACCTAAACCAATGGTTTTTATTGGTGGTAAACCAATACTATGGCATATCATGAAGATCTATGCTTCATATGGTTTTAATGAATTTATTCTTGCCTTAGGTTACAAAGCCGATTACATAAAAGATTTTTTCCTTAATCAGAAAGCTTTTACTTCCGACTTTACCTTACATACCAAAGATCACAAAACAAAGTATTATCTAGACAACAGAGATTCAAAAGAGATTGATAATTTTGTTATAACATTTGTCGATACAGGTATTGAAACGTTACCGGGAGAGCGTATCTTACGCTGTCAAAACTATATTCCTAAAAAGGATAAGTACTTTATGGTAACGTATGGAGATGGAGTTACAGATGTTGACGTAAGACAGTTGGTACGTTTTCACAAAAAGCGCAAAACAATTGGAACTCTTACTGGTATTAATCCAAGTTCTAAATTTGGTGTACTCAATATAGATGATCAAGATCGTATTGCAGAGTTTGATGAAAAACCTGTTATGAATGTTTGGATTAACGGTGGATATATGGTGTTTGACAAGCGTTTCTTTGATTATTTAAGACCAGGAGAAATTGAACATGAAGCTCTCAAACGACTTTCTGCAAAGAGAGAGTTATCGGTGTATAAGCATAAAGGATTCTGGCAATGTATGGATACATATAAAGAAGTAGAAGATTTAAATAAGTTGTGGAATCAAGAAAAACCACCATGGAAAGTTTGGAAGTAATATGAAATCTATTGAAAATACAAGAATACTAGTTACTGGCGGAACAGGGTTTGTTGGGTCACATCTGGTAGAAGCTTTAGTTGCAGAAAAAGTCCAGGTCATTACGACATATATGTCTCTGGATCCCAGGTCCTATTTTATAAAGCAAGGTCTTGATAAAAAAGTGACCATGGTACCTTTGGACATTACAGATTTTGAAAAGTTTTTTGATATCGTGACCAAATTAGAAGTAGATTATATTTTTCATTTAGCAGCACAACCTTTGGTTGAAGCAGCTTATTACAATCCTCGAAGAACTCTTGATAGTAACATAAGAGGTACCATTCATATTCTAGAGGCAGCTCGTCTGTACCCACGTATCAAGGGAGTTATTTTTGCTTCATCAGACAAAGCATACGGTAAGCTGGAAGATGGTAAATATAAGGAGTCCTATCCTCTCCAGGGAGATCATCCATATGAAGTATCAAAGTCAGCAGCAGACCTCATTGCACAGTCTTATTTCAAAACATATAAGCTTCCGGTTGTTATAACTCGATTCGGCAATATTTATGGTGAAGGGGATCTTAACTTTTCAAGAATAATTCCTGGTATTATGCAGTCTCTTATTACAAATGAAGAGCTTATATTAAGAAGTGATGGCACTTTTGTTAGAGATTATTTGTATGTAAAAGACGTTGCTTCAGGATACATTACTCTTTTAAAACAGTTAGAAAAAGTCGTTGGTGAATCATTTAATTTTGGTTCAACTGACACCCTCTCTGTAAAAGAAGTCATCAAAACGGCAGAAACTGTATTACAAACAAAGGTCACATTTAATATTCAGAATACTGCCAAAAACGAAATTCCATATCAATCGCTCGACTATTCAAAGATTGGTACAAAAATTGGGTGGAAACCTCAATGGACTTTAGAGAAATCATTGCCACAGATATTAGCTTGGTATAAGCAGATTTTGTAAACATGCAAAAATCAGATTTATCTACAAAACTTCGTACATTACGCAGAATGATGATTGAGTCATTAGAACCAGGAGAAAGTCATCATATCGGGTGTTCTTTTTCTATACTTGAAATTGTATCTGTACTCTATTTTCGCATCATGAAAGTAAATCCACAGAACCCCTCTGACCCAGAACGAGATATTTTTATCTTAAGTAAAGGACATGGCGCGCTTGCAGTTTATGCAGTGCTATGTGATCTGGGTTTTATCTCAAAAGAAGAGTTTATGACCTATGATAAAAATGGCAGTATTCTACCAGAACATATTCATAAAGAAGTTCCTGGTGTCGAAGCTTCCACAGGTTCTCTTGGTCATGGCCTGCCAATTTCTGCTGGTTTTGCGCTTTCTTTTAAAAATGATGGAAAAAAGAATATGGTGTATACGGTTATGTCAGATGGTGAATTGAATGAGGGTTCAAACTGGGAGGCAATTCAGTTTGCAGCACATCACAAGCTCTCCAATTTAGTTGCAATAATTGACTTAAATGGATTTCAGGGTTATGCAAAAACAGAAGATGTTATAGACCTGTCTCCCCTTTCTGAAAAATTTAAAGTATTTAACTGGAATGTATACAAGGTAGATGGGAATAATACTAAAGAGCTGGAGTCAGTATTTACTCAGATTAAAAGAAGCAACTCTAAACAGCCTTCCGTTATTATTGCAAAAACTGTAAAGGCTCATGGTATGCCAGTTTATGAAGGAAAGTTTGAATCACATTATCACTCAATTGATGCTGAGATGAAAAAACAGATGTTATTAGAGCTATCTAAGTAATATGAGAAATAAAATTATTGATGAAATATACGAGCACATGAAGGAAGATGAGAATGTCTATTTTCTCACCGGTGACCTGGGTTTTAATGTAGTTGAAAAACTGCAAGAGACTTTTCCTAAGCGCTTTATTAATGTCGGAGTTGCTGAGCAAAACATGATTGGTATAGCAGCAGGTCTTGCGATGAGTGGTAAAAAGGTATACGCCTACTCCATTATTCCATTTATTACGATGCGTTGTTTTGAACAAATTAGGGATGACCTTTGCTTTCATAATGCAGATGTTACGTTGCTTGGCGCTGGAAGTGGTTTTTCTTATGGTATTTTAAGTAGTACTCACTTTGCTCTGGAGGATGTGGCAATCCTGCGCACTCTCCCCAACCTTACAATTCTTTCTCCATCTGATGAAGTAGAAGCAATGCTTAGCATGAAAGCTTTAAGAAATCATAAAGGCCCAGTGTATGTGCGTATTGGAAAGAAGAAAGAGCCGATTGTGTATACTGAGCCTTTCAGTTTTAAATTAGGAAAAATGGTTGAAGTAAACCAGGGGTCAGAGCTTGCCATAATAGCTACAGGAAGTATGGTCGCCGAATCAGTAAAAGTGGTAGAAGATTTGCAACAATATCATATTAATCCTGCTCTGTTTGATATCCATACTATTAAGCCACTTGATGAAAAAGGGATACTCGATATTGCCAATACGTATTCATATATTGTGACAGTTGAAGAACATGGCTTGGCTGGGGGTCTGGGAAGTGCAGTAGTAGAACTTCTGGCAGATGCAGGAAAACAAGTACCTGTACTTCGTATCGGAGTTCAGAATGAGTATATTAAAGAGGTAGGAACTCAGGAATATCTTCGATCTCAGTTGGGGCTTGATGCAAAAGCTATTACTCAAAAAATACGTGAACGATTTTATTCTTCATGAGGTAAGTTGAGAGTATTCTTTACTATATAAGTTGGTCTTCTTTTAACTTCTTCGTAAATGCGAGCAATATATTCACTCATAATCCCAATAATAAAAAAGAGAATTCCAAATAAGGTAAACATCAGAAGAATAACTGTGGCAATACCTGGAGTCTGCCGTCCATTCATAATCAGTAAGACAAGATTTATCACCAATCCAACAAAAGAAAGTACGGTAATGAGTAATCCAAGAAAAGAAGCAAAACGGAGCGGAAGATATGAAAAAGAAAAAATACCATTGAAGGCTACTTTCATAAGACCAGGTAGTGTAGCTTTAGAAGTACCTGCACTGCGAGGTCTTCTGTTAAACGTAACGCCAGTATGCGAAAATCCAGTCCAGATAATAAGTCCACGTAAGTATTTATTTTTTTCTGGCATTTTATTTATTGCCTTATACACTTTTCTATCGATAAGTCGAAAGTCTGAAACATTTTCAGGAAAGCTACTATTGGTTGCAAGGCTCATTATTCTATAAAAAAGGAGCGAATTGACGTTTATAAACCAGTTAGCTGTTCTCTTTTTGACAATTCCATATACAATATCATAGCCTTCATGCCATTTTTTTATAAACTTATCGACAATCTCTATTGGTTCTTGTAAATCTCCCATCATGATTACACATGCATCACCGTCTATATACTGCATACCGGCCGCCATACCACCATCGCCGAGTTCATTTTTAGCAAGCTGCAACACTTTAAGCCGTTTATCCCTTTTAACTTCTTTTTCAAGCAGTTTATATGTACTGTCATGTGAGCCATTTTCTACCAGTACTGCTTCAAAATCGTATTCTTTATGAGAGTTAAAAAAACCTTTTAATTCGTTACAAAGAGGTTTGATATTATCTTCTTCGTTATAAAGGGGTATTACAAATGAAATCTTTTTTTTGTGCATGGTAGATAGGTATTAGCTTCTATTTTGTTGAAGCTTCATATAAACATTATATTTTTCAGCTTGAGTATCATCTTCCTGTTCAACCCATTCTGTTCTGTTTTCAAATCGTTCTTTTTTTAAAGGAATTCGTTTTTCTTCTACAAAACCAAGCTTATTATAAAGCGATACTGCGGGTGTATTATCGGAGTGAGTTATAAGCGTAAAACCTTGTACGTCAAGTACCTCTCTCGCCCACTGCATCATCGTTTTAATTGCAGAAAACATGATACCAGGATACTTGTTAACTCCTCTCACGATATTATCTATATCTACCGTTTTGTTATCAAAGTCAAATCGGTACAAGCCCACATGGCCTATATATTCATCATCTACTTCAATCATAAATAATAATCGATCTGGGTTTTCGATAACTCCTTTCTGTAACCAGGTTTTGGTTCCTTCTTCGGACACTGTAAACTGGGCAGGAAACCACTCCTGTACTTGATCTCTCCAATTGGCAAGAAGTGCTATGACTTTTTTATCATCTACAGATTTTTGGGTAAGTGGTACAAGTTGAAAAGTTCTATTGTTGTGAGCTCCTACAGTAGCATCAGGAGATCCATGCTTGATATCGTAAAGGGTCTTTAACACTTGGTTTTTCATGAAGTTTGGAATGTAATAAAGATTATATCAAGTTTCTTCAAGCTTAATACGATACTAATTGTACCTGAAAATAAGTAAATACTAATTAAAAATTTTCGTGCTAAAATGTGGGAATGAAAAAAGATTTTATTCCTGGAGAAACATACGTTCCTGTATCTGGAAAAGTATACGGCCGAGAAGAGATAAAGAATGCCATTGAGGTGGCAAAGGAAGGTTGGTGGACAGAAGGTCGCTTTACAAAAGACTTTGAACGTAAGTTTAAGAAATTCATGGGAGTAAAGTCTGTATCTCTCGTTAATTCTGGATCTTCTGCAAATCTCATTGCGCTTTATTCTCTCACCTCTTCAGTCTTTGGAGAAAGAGCTTTAAAAAAAGGAGATGAATTTATCACAGCTGCTGTAGGCTTCCCTACTACGGTTAATCCAGGTATTCAGTTTGGACTCAAGCCAGTATTTATTGACGTCAATCTGAAAACATTAAACATGAATGTCGATCAGATAGAAAAAGCCATCACTCCAAGAACAAAGCTTATTATGATGGCTCACACGCTTGGAATTCCTTTTGATTTGGAAAAAGTTCAGCATATTGCTAAAAAACACAACTTGTGGCTTATAGAAGATAGTTGTGATGCACTGGGATCAAGATATGATGGTAAATTGGTAGGTACTTTTGGCGATATAGCAACATATAGTTTTTATCCTGCTCACCAGATGACTATGGGTGAAGGAGGAGCTATCATTACCAATAATCCATATATCCATAAAAGCATCCGACAATTTAGAGATTGGGGACGCGATTGTTGGTGCGACACAGGTAAAGATAATACTTGTGGCAAGCGATTTAACTGGCAGCTTGGAGAGCTCCCGTTGGGCTATGATCATAAATATATCTATTCTCAAATTGGGTTTAATGTTAAATTAACAGACTTCCAGGCAGCAATTGGTGTTGCTCAGATGGAGAAACTGCCTAAATTTATAGAAGCAAGAAAAAAGAACTATAAGTTTTTATACAAATTCTTCAAGAAGTATGATCGTTATTTCCAGCTTATTGAGTTAAGTGGTAAAGAAGATCCATGCTGGTTTGGCTTTCCGATTATTGTAAAAGAGGCTGCTCCATTTAGCAGAAATGAATTAACTCATTATTTAGAGGATCATAATGTGGGAACCAGAAATGTTTTTGCCGGGAATTTACTGCGCCACCCAGCCTATCTTAATCTCAAGGAAAAGCGTGTTGTTGGTACTTTGAAAAATGCCGATATCATTATGCACAACGCCTTCTGGCTCGGAGTGTTCCCTGGTCTAACCAAAAAGCATCTGACATATATTACCGATACTGCTCAACGTTTTATTACAGAGAGAGAAAAAAATATGTAATGTAGTTCTGCTAGAATGGAAATAATACACATTATTATTTAACCTGTACGTATGTATACACCGAAATCAATGATTTTGACTGCTGGACCTTCTATTAGTAAGAAAGAGATTAACTACGTGACAGATGCAATCACCAATGGCTGGAATCAACATTGGGCAGATTATATTCATAAATTTGAAAAAGCATTTGCTGAATATATCGGTGTTCGTTTTGCTATTGCAACAGATGGCGGTACAGGAGCTTTGGAGCTTGGTCTTGCTGGGCTTGATATCGGTCCAGGTGATGAAGTAATACTTCCAGAAATAACCTATTTTGCCTGTTCTGATGTTATAAAGTTGCGTGGTGCTGAGCCTGTGTTTGTAGATCTTCTCCCAGATACCTGGTGTATTGATCCAAAAAGAATTGAAGAAAAAATTACCTCAAAAACCAAAGCAATTATGCCGGTTCATATTTATGGTAATCCTGCAGAGATGGATGAAATTATGGCAATTGCTAAAAAACATAATCTTAAGGTTATTGAAGATGCCTGTCCTGCTGTGGGAACGGTGTATAAAGGCAAACGGCCAGGTAGTTTTGGAAACTGTGCAGCCTTTAGTTTCCAAGGTGCAAAAATTATGGTAACAGGCTATGGTGGCATGTTTGTTACAGATGATGAAGATCTGTATACAAAAGTAAAGTATCTCAACGGACATGGTGAAGATCCAAACAAAAAATTCTGGCAAACCTCAGTTGGCTACTCACATGAGATGACCAATTTACAAGCAGCACTTGGCTTAGCCCAGCTTGAACGAATAGAAGAGTTTGTAGATAAAAAGAGGCAGATATTCGATTGGTACTACGAAAGACTGCATGACATTGAAGGTCTTTCCATGAACTCGGAACGACCTAATACCAAAAGTAATAGATGGATGACTTCCATTATTCTGGATAAAGATTTTGGTATTGCTAGAAATGATTTTATTAAAGCACTTAAGGAGAAGAAAGTAGATTCACGACCATTCTTTTTCCCAATTAGTATGTTCCCAATGTATGAAGAACAAGATACACCAGTAGCTCATCATCTGAGTGCCAATGGAGTAAATCTCCCTAGCGGTTTGAATTTACGAGAAGAAGAAGTTGATTATGTATGCCGCATGATTAGATCTATTTTGAAAGTGTAATGGATCAAAAAGTTTCGTATAGAGCACGTATGTTAAAGTCAGTGACCGTAACACTTCTTACCTACAATGACGAACAGATTCTCCCGCAGTGTTTGGAGTCAATAAAAAAACAGGATTATAAAGGAAAGGTAGAAGTACTGTTAGTTGACGGCGGCTCAACAGATAAAACCCTCAGTATTGCCAAAACATATGGTGCGAAGGTAATGAGCCGTCCAGATTTAGCTGATTCCCCTCCCCAGCGCCTTCATATCGGTGTTAACTCCGTAAAGTCAGATATTGTTATCTTGTTTTCTGCAGACAACAGGTTTCAGGAAGACAACTGCTTAAGCGACATGATTCAGCCTTTTGAGAATGATGAGATCTCTATTGTTCAAACATTTAAGTATGGCTTTTTTCCAGAAAGTTCAGTATTAACAAAGTATTTTGCTCTTATTGGAGGTGCAGATCCTATTGCAGTTGCTTTAGGAAAAGCAGACAGAGCTCCTTATGATACTCAAAAATGGCTTTCATTTGGTAAAGCAACTGAGTACCGCAACCATTTTGTTGTAGAATTTACGTCAGATCCACTCAAGCTACCTACCTTGGGTGCAAATGGAATAGCAGTAAGAAACAGTGTTTTAAAGAAATATCCAATGGATTCTGGGTTACACACAGAAATGTGTATCAACTTTATTCGTCATGGCTATAACAAGTTTGCTTTTACTAAAAATACTCATATTGTCCATGAAATTTATGCAGATTTAATATCTTTTTGCAGAAGAAGGCTCCGATGGGCTACGTTATATTCATCAAAACGTGTTACACGAGGCTATCAGGTGTTTAACTTTCCACATGATGTTGGTAGATTACTTTTGACTGTTATTTTTTCGTTTACATTTATTGTTCCTCTGCTTCGGGCAGTAAAAGGCTTTGTGGTATATCCTCACTTGGCGTGGTTTCTTCATCCTATTATTTTGTTTGTATTCGTACTGACTTATGGTATCCAGGTGGTATGGAGTGCAGTAAATGCGTTAAAAAGCTGAGAAGATTACTGTTTTAGAATGATCTTTTTGAAGGCGTTATAGCTATGAGTTTCCGTATATTGTTTACTCATCTCTAAGCTATCCTTTTGTAATGAATGAAAATACGTAGTATCTTTATGTACGTTTACTATTTCTTCAGCCATACTCTGAGGAGTATTTTCTTGACAGATAATACCTGTTTTTTTATCTTCAACGCTATCTCTTAACCCATCAACATCATAGACAATTGCAGGTGTGCCTTGGCTTGCTGCTTCTGTCACAATAAGTCCCCAGCCTTCTTTCACAGAAGTGACTAGAATAAGATGACTTTTCTTCATGAGTTCCTGTTTTTTTTGTTTAGTGATAGTATGGAAAAACTCTATATCTTTTCTAAACTTACTTTTTTGAATATACTCAAGCACTTTTTTACCGTATGGGGCAACAACTGCGCCAGCGATTTTCATTTTGAGCTCTGGGATATGTGCTTTGGCAATCTCAAATGCTTTTACCTGATCCATTGTCCGCTTCATAGAACGAATTGAGCCAAGAGATAAGACAGTGAAGTCTTCATATGTTTTTTTATCTGCAAGTTTTTCTAGTGGCTTAAGTTCTATAGAAACTGGAAAGATGTTTATATTTTTAGCTTTGAAGCCATAGTTTTGCAGATCCTTTTTAGTGCTTTCCGACTCTGTGATTACCTTGTTCTTTCTCATGAGCCAGAGATACATTGGTTCAACTAGATACCCGATAAGGTTGAAAGGAAAACCTAACTGGTAAAACCATACAGATCTGCAAAGTTGATATATCAGAAGAATACGTTTTTCTTTAGCATACCATTGAGTTAAAAATGGGATGGTATTAACCTCTTCAATAATAAGGTCAGCCCATCCTCGAAGGTGCTTTTTGTAGTATTGAGATGCTTCAAAATACACTGTGTATTGATTGCCCACTCGAATGACTTCATATCCGTTTATTTTCTCTTTATGTTTACCGTTTGGGTATCCACTTGTAATCATAACAAGTGTATGGCCGTCCTGTACCAGTTGTGTGGCAAGCACTTCATCAACCTTCTCTGCTCCACCAGCAAATGGATGAGTTTTATCTTTCCAGGTAAACCATAAAATTCGCATAACCTATATTGTATAAGAAGCAAAGGTCATTTTCATTTCTTAAATGGAGCGACATGAATAAGTTTGTCTTTATCAAGAACAAGTCTGTTACGAGGTTTATCGTAGTATTTCAAAATATATGTTCTATAAAAAATTGCTAAGGTATCTTGAAAAATGCCACGAATTGAGTTGAGTGTTGCGGCAGATGTAACTTTACTCAAATGATAATCAAGCTTAATGGGCGCTTCATATACCTTTTTAAAGCCTAGTTTTCGGGCAACGACCAAAATTTCCAGATCGCCTGCAAACTTTTTCTCAAGTAATCGTGGCAGAATGCGTTTGATAACTTCACGCCTATATATTTTAATACCTGCCTGCGTATCATTAACAGTAATGCCAAAGAGCAGTTTAACAATCATAAAGTAACCAACACTGAGTACCTTTCTGAGCACAGAATAGTTTACTTGTGAGGCTGGATGTCTTTTTGAACCTACAATAATATCAGCGTTGTACCATTCCATGTGCTCAAGTAACATAGATATGCCATTTGGGTCAATCTCGAGGCCAGAGTCTAAAAACATCACATAATCGCCTCGTGCTTCATGCATACCTACACGAATTGCATAGCTTTTTCCTTTGTTCATTTTATAAGCAACACATCTAACTTTAGGTATTTTTGCTTTCTTTATTTTTTGAAGGGTTTTATCTACAATTCCGTCTATGACAACAATAATTTCATAATCATAACGGATTGTATCGAGAACTTTTTTTATATGATGGAGATTTTCAACAATTGTCTGTTCTTGTTTATAACAAGGTATGATTAGACTTAAAAAATGAGCATTTTTAGTGTTGCCTTTATCATTCATACACTATGGATTATATATGAAGAATGTAGTTCTAGCTATAGTCATTCAAGTGTAGCAATAATCTCTTCTACTTGCTTCATAAATTCTTCCTGGTTTTCTTGAGGCAGATAGATATAAAGGCCAATAAGATCGTGTCCAAAATCGTTGTTGGGGAAGCTTGCTACTGCTTCAAAAGCAGTATCGTTTTTATACATTGTTTTCCATATCACTTGACGATTATTAATAAATTTTTCCTCAGTTGTTTCATATTCGTAATATGGAGCGCCGCGGCCTTGATGCATAAAGTGAATTCTAAATATATCTTTTTCCTTCGCATGAGTTAAAGTGACGTCATACCAATCATCCGATTTAATATGCTTCTGAACATTAACAATCCAATCAGAGGGATATTCAAAAGAAAAATTATTTTGGGGATGAATAAATTTAGTTTTATTACTTGTTGTATGAATGATAGTTGGCGTAATGTGTGTAAAGTGGGATACTGTTTGAGATCCTTCTGTTTTTACGTTTGTATCTATTACAGTAGTGTTTGATCTACTATAAATAGTCATTACTACTATTCCAATAATGACAACAATACAAGCAGCTATTAACTTCTGGTGACTCATTAATTTTTTCTTCTTTTTTGATTGCATAAACATTATTCAATTGAAAAAGTGAAATCTCCATTATGCGTGTTGACTGTTAGTATCTTGAAACCATCTATACGTTCTTTACTTATCAGTTTCCCATTATTTTTTATAACAACCGTAGTTGTGTCCTTCATACTATTGTACGACAATCTTATGCGTTCTTCTTCTCCATGTTGAAATACTTGAATAAGCTTTTCTATATCTTTTTTATTTGTTTTGTTAAAGACAACTAGTCTGTATCTTTCTAACTGAATAGCAGCGGTATTATCATATTGTAAAGAGTGAAATCTCACAATATTTTTTTCATTCCTTTCTGGGTAAAAAGTCATGAGTTTAGTTGTGTAATCATTATTACTCGCGCTATATTGAGTATACACTTTTCTTTTTTTCTTTATTTGTTGGCTTGAAATCATATCATTCACATTTACTGTCTCAAACTGAAAAGTATCATCCTCTGTGTTGAAATAAATCTTAAATTCAGGAGGTACATTAGCTTGTTCTTTGAGGCCAATTTCGTTTATTTTTACCTCTTCTCTATTTCCGTCTTTATCTTCCGAATAATACTGAATTGTATATTCTCCAAATTCTGTAAGCTCAATAGGATGTTGGTATAGTTGCCAACCTTGATCGTTTATCTGAATAAAGGTATGTTCAATGCCCAATGACTCTAAAGGTTGGTCAGCTGCTTCTAATGAAACAGTTAATGATTCACTAAAAGTTACTGCAGAAGTCCCAACTTCTTTATTATTTATCAGCAGTGTTGTGTGTGGCGCTATTGTATCCTTTTTTTCTCCCATGAATGCAAAGTAAGTTAGATGATCAACTTGTGTAGTAGCAGTTCGGCTGCTCAGATCAACAGATGTACTTTCTTTTTGCCATGTTATACCATCTTGACTTGAATAGATTGATAAGGATTCTGGCCTATAGCGAGTGTAATCAGTTAGCATAAATTTCATAGAGATAGTAAAGAGCTTATTAAAATGAGTCACCAAATTACCAAAGCCATCGTCTGCTGTTGCTTCTACCACATAACCTATTGGGTCAAGTTGGGAAGATGTAGATAAAGGTATAGACTTTAATGAAAATATAAGATGATTTTGTGTGATATTTGGAGGAAAGTTAAAAGTAAATCTATTGGAGGCAAATGATCCGCCTTCTGGAGGTAATGTTTTTTTTAAGTTACTTAAATTATTCTTCCATAAGTAGCGACTTTTTGCTCCTGTTTTTTGTCCTCCATTTTGGCTATATGAAAATTGTTCCCATGGATCAGGATAGTTGCCGTGCCAGCCATATGGGTCAACTACACCATCAGGAATATTGTCATCAAAGTTTCCATCGCCATCCTTGTCTTGAATGAGCATGAAATGAATGTGGCTTCCATGTTTTCCAAATGGGACAACATTTCCTGAGTATCCTGTCTTGCCTATTTGTTGACCACTTGAGACCTGGACTTTTTTTCCTGTTACATTAACAATGAGTTGATCGGGCTGCAAGTGATAATACCTGGTTTGATACCCATTCCCATGATCAATATGAATTGCATTTCCACACGCACTACATTCATTATGAAAAGATGCATACCCTGATGCTGCTGCAAGGACTGGAGTATTTAAACTGACACCAGCATCAAAAGCATAATCATATCCATCATGTGACGAATATCCTTTATCAGTATAATTTCCAAAATAATCTAAAATATTATGAGAATTTTCTTCTGGCTCATCTAAAAACCAGTCAGCGCTTACAATCGGATATGCATGGTCGAAATATGAACTAATTTTAGTAGCTGCATCATCAAAGCTCATGTTCTTATTCTTATAATCCCAGGGCAGATCAAGAAATGGTGTTGTGCTTATTTCATAATCATCAAAATGAACGAGATATAGTTGATCATGGCTTTTTATCCCTGGACTACATTCTCTCCTATATCCTACCCTTATGCTATTGTTTCCTTGATCCATGAGATGTGTAATATCAAGTGGAGGCATTTGTATAGGATTACATAAAATATCTGTCCTTCTAACTTCAAAATAATTATCGCCATTTACTACAACATGTATACTTTCGCCTACTTGTGTTTCGCCCGTTCCATCTGGATTAAGACTTAGGACTACCTTGCCAGATTGATAGTTAACTTGAATTGTTTTATGAAAGTAGGTCTTTATATCTGAAGGAACATTGATTTCAAATGGTTCTGTAATAAGATATGATTTGGTTTCTAAGGCAAACGTATTCGAAGGAGAAAGAACAAATGATAATACAAAAGTTATGTAAATACATATATTTTTTATCATTCTTTCATCATAGAATTTCTGGGAAAAATTTGTCAATACGTTAGAGACTTAAATGAAGTAGCCGATATGTATAGTTATGTATTTATGTATATCTACTGGAGTAAATCAATGATTTTTGTTTTTGCATAAAGAAGTAGGTATATAATAAGAACTCCTGCAGAAAACCAGATATTAATAAGCATGACCATTGCTAAGTCTGTACCGTAAAGCAAAAATGCAAGGATATAAATAGGTAATGCTCCCGCTAAAATGTAAGCTTTATTACTACCTTTGGATAAATAATAATTGTTAATGAACATAATAAGAACATAACCAATGCCGAAAAAGCTTGCCCATTCCAGATAAGGAATTACTGGGTAGAATTTATTTCCAAAGAGCAAATCAATAATTTCTCTTCCATATAATCCATAGGCTAGCATTGCAATAAAACCGGAAATGACTAAGAATAATATAAAACCAATAAAAAAGAGTGTATGCTTTGACTCATTTTTCTTGCTGGAGAAAAAAATAAAGCTAAGCGATAATACAGGACCTAAAATATATAAAATAATTTTGGCAAACAGCGCCCATGAGTTATATATCCCAGCATCTTCTGCGCTAAACATCTTTTTAACATAAATAATGTCAATATTACTAAAGAGAATAAGTGCGCTCCCCGATACTGCTGTTAACCATATCTGCTTATCTTTCCAAACTTCAAATAGTCTTTTTTCAATCCGTTGTAGCTGAGTTTTGGAGTTAGCAAACTGCTTTCTTAGTAGTGAATGACTCCATACTACTCTTATTATTGAGGCAAGATATATAAAACCTAATACAATAAATAGGTTTTGGTATCCTCCTAAAGGAATAATTCCACCAAGCAATCTTATAAGTGCCCAGGAAATGCTTAGTATCATAAACCATCTGAACATATGTAAACCTTGCAAAATACCATCGTATAACGACGAGATATAGAGCAACATCACAAAAGGTATAACTGCATAGCCTACAATTGGGTTTAGATTGGTAAGTTGAGGTATAAAAGGAATAATAAGTACAAGTGGTGTAATAAAATACCACCAGTTACGTGCTTTTTCTTGAATCCAATGGATAAGTGCATATGTAAATGCTTTTGGATCAGTTTTGCCACCAAGCTTTATAATAATGAGATTAGTAATAATGCCACTTGGGATGGTAAGAATAATGACATATGAATAGAATGTAGTAATTTCTCCAAAACCGCTTGGTCCAAATGACCGGGCGATTAAAATGTTAAATAAGTAGTTAATAAAACCTGTTATAAAGCTTGTTGCAGTAAGTAATACTCCTCCTTGAAAAAACGTATTGGAAAAAGCTTTTTGGAAAAGTAACCTCATAATGTATTATTGCTGAAATGGAATTTCTGGAATTTTTTTAGATAATATGTTCCTTTTATATAGATCGGTCGTTGAGATGAGTATGTTTCTTGGTACTAATAGAGTAAGTATACTGTACATCCAGAACCTTGGTTCCAATATATTTTGCCATCTGTATTTGAGTAAAACAAAAATCTCTCTTTGTGCTTTTCCTGGTTTTCCAAAGTTTTTAATCTGCACCAAACCTTCAAAATTTTTTGCCATAAATTCTATGCAGAGCTTAAGAAAATCATCAAATTTTTTTTCTTTATACACTGTGTTAAACATGCGCATCCATTCTTCTGTTGGAGACTCATCGTAAATAGAAGTAATATGCCTACTTTGACTATCTACTGTTCCCACAGCAACAATATAATCTTTAATAAAAATACCTGGGTAGTCTTTCAATAAATCTGCAATGGGATAGATATGCCCAGGGAAGATATCTGTATGATATGGCTCACGCAGAAGATCTTTTTTAATTGCCTGCCCAGATATCTGTCCAACAGAACTAAACACTCCTTTTACTGCTACTTCTCCATCCTGCCAGGACAGCAATGTATGTTTCTGTGGATTAAGTGGTGGAATATGTCTAATTGGTTTATGAACATCATGTTCAAACCAAAAGTAAGGTCGGGTAAGGAATGCCGCTTCTGGATACTGTTCAAAAGCATCAAGTACTATTTGTACAGCATTTTTTGAAAATATATCGTCTTGTGCTAGAAATAAAACAAGTGGTGTTTTTGCTTGTGATATGAGGTTTTCAAAATTTTTATGACAGCCAAGATTTTTTTTATTTTTAATATATCTAATGTTGAGCCCTGATTTATTAAAGGAGTCAACCACCTCTTTAGTACGTCTACTCTCTTCTTTATCTTCTGGCTTGTTATCATCCCCCACAATAATATCAAAGTGTTTATATGTCTGTCTTTGCAAACTTTTGAGCGCGTCCCCCACGACATGAGAACCTTTATAAACCGGAACTAAAACTGTAATTTTTTTCATGACTGCATTAAGTGTAATTCAAGTTGTGCCGCTTTTTCCCAGGAAAATTGGGCCACAATTTTTTTACCATCTGAGACAATAGTATATTGTTTTTCATTCTGCAAAACATTAAGGACACGCTTCTTCATGCTTTTTATATCAAAACATGGTACGGTAAGCAGAGCTTTTTTAAAAGTTTCTCGAAATACTGGAAGGTCATATGTAACAACTGGTACACCACAGGCCAATGCCTCACCAACTGCCATCCCAAATCCTTCTTCGTGGCTTGGAAATATGAAGACTGAGCTCCCTTTTACTAAGCCATATGCTGTTTTGTTATCAAGATAACCAAGAAGGTCAATATTCTTATTCAGTTCATACTTGGAAATCAATCCCTTGATTTGATTGATAAATGATTCATCTCCAGATCCAATGATAGCCAGTTTTGCGTGAGGCATTTTGTCTACTACAGCTTTCCATATCACGACCAAGTCATGGATTCCTTTTGATTCATGCAACCTCCCTAAATAGGTTGCTTGGTACTTTCTTATTGATTTAGTCTTATGTAATATCATGTGATCAATTGCAGGGTATTTAACAATAATGCGTGCTGGGTTGAATCCTTGTCTTTTGAGATCTTTTTGCAACAGAGTATTATCTACCACTATAGTATCTGCAAATTGTTTGATGAGAAAGTGGCTTATGTTTTGCGAAATTGAGGGAATAATTCTATTGGAAGGAATAATATGAAAGATTTTTGCTATAAACTTTGCTTTGGGGCTGCGTAATTTTAAAAATACTGAAGGCAAAATGTCTGGCAGCCAGTCAGATGTAGCATATATCACATCAATATGTTTAACATCAGTTGTTAATTGAATAGCCTTTATAGTACGAGTGAAATAAGTAAATATGGTATTTTTGAAAGTCGATTCGGTAGAAGTAATAAGAAAAGTTGCTCTGAGACCATTATCTTTGCATAGTTTTTTCCCCAGCTTTGAAGTAACAATGGTTACCTCCTGATCTTTTATTCGTTTAAAGATCTCGACAAAGCACATGTCTCCTCCACTTTTACCCTGTGTATAGGCATTTAAAAAAGCAATAATGTTCATAATTACATGCGTACAACCTGTTTGTAATAATAATTAAGTATGATTGATGGAATAAAGCTGAAATGTTTAAAAACCTGCAGGTCTGATTTGGTTCTTTTTTGTTGGACAAACTTACGCACCTTCATAATACTGTTCCAATGTTTAAAAAGGTTTGTTGTTTGAGCAAGAAGCTGCATATTATATTTGAAGTTTCCCTTCATATAAATCCATAAAGCCATATTAAGGAGAAGGTAGTACAATACCAGAAATGGGAAAAGCAGAATTAAGGTGAGTGTTTGATAATTAGTCAACACTGCAATAAAGGAGCCATACAATAGGTAAGCAACTTTTCGTGGCTCAAGACCTCCAGTGATTGCTCCACCTAGATGAAACGCATGCGTATTGTTATTTATGAAACAGTGGTAGCCGCATATTTTGAGCCGCCAGGAAAGATCGGAGTCATCTCCATATAAAAAGATGTTTTCATTAAATCCTCCTATATCTAAAAATAATTTTCGTTTTATAAAAAAAGGACAGCCATTAATAATAAATGGATTTTTTTGATTCTGAATATCGCTTGGGTAGCCAAACAGATCAAGCCTCCCACCATAGTATGCCGGTGTTTTTGATGGATCAGAATCAAACGGTACAATCTTACACCCTACCCCACCAATACGGTTTTTGTTCCCCCTTTTTTCATACCAGGCAATCATTTGGGAGATAAAGTCTTTTGGCACATACATGTCTTCATTAAAAAACATCACAAACTCCCCATTTGCATTTTGCGCGCCCATATTACAGGCCATACCAAAGCCATTATTTATAGAAGGAATAACGTTTACGGTCGGAAATTCCTTTTTAACAAAGGCAATAGAACCGTCTTTTGAACCATTATCTACCAGGATCATTTCAAAAGATTTGTAGTCCTGTGCAAGGAATGAACGAATTAACCTCGGTAGATATGCCTTTCCATTATGATTAACGATAATTACAGATACTTTCATGGTTGTAAGCTAAGAAGGTTTTTTACTGTTGCTACATTACTATATCTATCATCAATATAATCATCATACCTTCCTTTTTTAATATGTTGCAGCAGTTCATTTATGCCTTCTGCAAAAGTTACTGCTGGTTGAAATCCAAGTTGAGAAGAAATTTTTTCAAAAGACACTGAATAGTTCCGCTTATCAGATATATATTCTTCTAATACTACCTGAACTGGTTGACCTTCTTTATTCTGTTGAACAATATCTTTTATATGCTCGGCGATTTCACCAATGGTAAAGTTATGATTATCTGACCCTACATTATAAATTGTAAAGTTCTGGCCAAATCCAGATTTCATGACACTTTGAATAGCTCGACTTACATCCTGTACATGCACAAATGGCCGGTATTGAGCGCCTCCAGTAACTGTAATGATTCCTTTAAAGTATGCTTGTGCCGTAAATAGATTGGCTACCAGGTCAAATCGTTGTCTGTAGGAATGCCCGTAAACAGTCGAGAGTCTTAACACGGCAACCTTAAAATTACCTGATGCAGCATCTTTGAGCATATTTTCAGCTTCTATCTTAGATCTTGCATATAAAGAAACGGGGTTCAGTTTACTCTCTTCATCTACTTTCTCTAACACGCTTCCGTATACAGAACAGCTTGAGATATATATAAAATGTGGAACATTATTTTTTTTCGCTGCATTTATGACGGGTTTAGTTGAATCAATATTGATCTCTCTGGTAGTTGTTTCATCAATTGAGCAAGCCGGATCACCTACTAGGCCAGCTAAGTGAATAACACAGTAAGCATCCTTAAATGCAGAAATGAGGGTTTTTTCATCGCGTATATCTGCTTTAATAAGTGTTATTTTATCTTGAATATGCTGTAAAGAAGTCTTCCCAAAGTAACATATATCAAAAACTGTAACATCATACCCTTGCTCTACTAATTGTTCGGCCAGTACTGACCCGATATAACCTGCACCACCAAGGATAATGACTTTTTTATTATTCATTCATATAAATCTGTAACTCCAATAATGCTTGCTTAATTGTACTTGGCTTGCTGTATTTTTGGAGCAGATCAAACCTGGTGGAAAGTGTTCGGTCGACAGTTGTATTTGGGTCATGTTTTTTTTGGATAGTTACTTTTTTATCAAATACTTCTTTAAAGATAGTGAGAAGTTCATACTTGGTAACTGAGTTATTAGGAATAAAATGATGCACATGGTGCGCTAGGCGAATATGTTCAAAGGCTTCTTGGTCAATAATCTTTTCGCAAAGCTGTGCAAACTGAAGGGTGGTTACTCCATTCCACTTGTGATGAGTAAAGCCGGTAAGCTCTGCTCCATCTTTTTGGCTCAAAAACCATTCGAGTAGACTTACTTTATGTGCTACCTCTGGTCCAATAATAGAACATCTGATATGCAGTGTATTATCTGCAATTACTTCTCCCAGACTTTTAGTTTTTCCGTATACATCAAGTGCGTCATAAAGGTCTGTTTCTACATAATTACTTTTTGTCCCCGAATACACACAGTCTGTTGCAATCTGAATAGTCTTGGTTTGTGAGCCTGTAAGAAACGTACTTAACACATGAGGAAAATATGCATTTACTAAAATTGCGTTTTGGACGCCTTTTTGGTCCGTATCTACACAGTATGGTTTAATAACTCCAATGCAGTTAATAATAAAGTCATATTCTTTGATGAAACTAAATTGATCAGGATTTGTAATAAAAGTATGTACATCAAAGTCATGCGCTCCAGGAGTGGGAGTGCGTTCTGTTTTATCTGTTTGAAAGGAAGGATTCTGTTTTAAATAGTGGTATACCATGCTCCCTAACATGCCAGAGCCACCAAGCACTAGTATTTTTTTCATACTTATATATGTTCGTCTTTCCAGACGTCTTCACCCCAATAGTTGTATGGAAAGCGATAATCATCTTGTAATGAATCTTCTAATGTACTGGTCGAAAAAAAGAGTATCTGCGAACCTTCCTCCAGGCTTTTGAAGCCATTGGCAAACTGAGGTGGTATAAATAACACCTGCGGCAATTGTGAAGACAGAACAAACTTGTGTACTTTTTGCTTTTTAGAAGGTTTCTTAATATTGTCTAAATACACTGCACAAACAAGCACTGTACCTTTTGATACATACACATACTTTGCTTCTTTCAGATGACCATGAAAGGCACGAATGATGTTGGTATTGAGGTTCTCTACTTGGTAGAAACGTTTTATGCCTTCAAAAGAAAAATCATTTACAAAGCGCACACTACCACGCTGATCAACGGAGATTCCACCTTTGAGTATGTGAGGTTCACTTTTATCTGATTTCATACATGGATATTTTTTTAATTATAAGTTAAAATTTCACTACATCAAGCTTAGAAACTCATATGACTTCTATTATGCAACGTAAAGTACCTTCCAAGAAATACGAAATAACTTCCTGCCGCATTTGTAAATCTCAAAAGCTGTATCCTTTTCTTGATTTAGGTTATATGCCTATTCCAAACGGTTTTATTGAGAAGAAAGATTTACAGAAATTAGAACTCACGTATCCGCTTCGTGTATGTGTATGTGAAAATTGTTCTCTTATGCAACTCCAACATGTTATTCCAGCAGAGATTATGTTTAGGAATTATCTATACATTCCTTCAACATCAAAAACCATGATGAAGCATTTTGACCTGATGAGTGAAGAAACCACAAAAGTAGCTCATGCAAGAAAAGGAAATCTGGTGATTGATATCGGCAGTAACGATGGCGCGCTTCTTTCTTTCTTCAAAAAAAGAGGAGTAGATATTTTGGGTATTGATCCTGCAGAAAATATTGCTCGGGACGCTAACAAAAGAGGTCTAAGAACAATGTGTGCTTTTTTTTCTGAAGAAACAGCAAAGCAAGTTCTGGAGCAGTATGGTAAGGCAAAAATAATTACAGCAACAAATGTGATCGCCCACATTGATACTATTCATGATGTAGTCAAAGGAATTAAGACTTTACTGCACTCACAAGGAGTTTTTGTTATGGAAGCACCATATGTGATTGATCTTCTGGACAATAATGAATTCGATACTATTTATCATGAACACTTGAGTTACTTCTCTATTCGACCATTGAAAAAGTTATTTGAGCTCTATGGCATGAAGATTATTGATGTACGTAAGCAGGATATTCATGGTGGAACGGTTCGAGTATATGCTGCATTTGAAGACAGTACTTATGCAGTACACCCTCGAGTTGAGAAATTTGTGACAGAAGAAAATCTGAAAAAGCTGCATTTACGCTCTACCTACGATGAATTTGCCAGACGAGTTAAGGTCATAAAGCGTGATTTAGTGTCTTTCCTCAAGCGGATCAAGAAAGAAGGAAGAAGTATTATTGGCTATGGAGCTTCTGCAAAAGGAAATGTTCTCACAAACTACTGCGGTATTAGTACTAACCTTCTGGACTATGTTGTAGACTCTACTCCATACAAGCATGGTAAATATACACCAGGAACACATATCCCGATTTTCCCAGAAAGTAAGCTGGAAAAAGAAACACCAGATTATGCTCTACTCATGTCCTGGAACTTTGCAGACGAGATTATATCCAAACAACAATCTTATCGTGAACGAGGAGGACAGTTTATTATTACGATTCCGTATTTAAAGATCGTATAAGGCGAGCTGGGCTTCCAGCTACAAATGAGTAGTCTGGAAAAGGCTGAGTTACTACACTATTTGCACCTACTACACAGTTATTCCCAAGCGTGACTCCTTTAACTATAAAAGAATGAGCACCTATAAAACAGTTATCTCCAATGCTTGTTTTTTTACCTTCAGATAGCCCGCTTTCCATAGGTGAAGTATTTTGCAGATTAGTATTATGATCATGATCAAAGATTGAAACATTATAAGAAATAAGGCAGTTGGATCCTATTCTAATCTCGTTTGTTGCAGAAATTACAGCATTTCTTCCAATATTAGTGCCATCTCCAATAGTAATTTTTGCATTCCCAAGTGTTTGTAACCAGGCATTTTGTCCGATCATCACATTATCTCCTGTAGTAATACCTTTTAGCTGTACAAAAAACAAATCATATCCAGGACCAATAAAGCTATTTTTGCCAAATTTCATCCCTTTTAGTTCTGCAGGGAAGCGGATCCAGTAGCCTATAAACTGTGAAAGGAAATTCATGACATGTATTGTACACTATTCAATTTTTTGCCGTTCTATTTTTGGTTTGAGCTTAATAACATAAGCACCGTATCCATTTTTTTCAAGCTGAACAGGAGTGATCGATTCAGCATTTACCGTTATATATCGTGTCACAAGATCTCCGTATATATCCATACTGAGATCATGATTTATAACAACATAATCCATTTTATCTAGCTCATTGATATATTCTTTTTTATATCCATTAGCTTCCAGGAAAAGCATCAAATCCAGAGTTTCATTTTTGCGAAGTTCAAAATAGACATTTGGCAATGTAGAAATAAAGACATCTGAATTATCTGGTATTTTTTCGGAAACTGCCTGAGCAAATTTATGATGGGATGGTCTGTTTGAAAATTTGATAATAAGCTCTTTTATAGAAAGTCCAACGGAAAATAGGGTAATCATTATTGCCACAATAAAGTACATTGGGTTTTCTGAAGTTTTTTTATATGATCTATATAGAAATATTGTTAATGCAAGATAGAAAAATGGTACAGGGTATACCATATCTCCTTTTGTAAACAGAATATATGCCCAGGTTACCACAAGAGATAATATAAGGAATATACGAAGCTTAACTTCCTTTTGAAGGTATAAATAAATGACGAGGAAAATTGATCCAAAAAAGATCAAAACATCCCGTAATGCTGAAACGAAATAACCTGGATTAAACAGTTGCATAATAAAAAGAGGTGCACTTTTCCTTGCTCTTTGTTGCACTAATCCATCAAGCAATGTTTCAATATCAAAGTTAATAACAGACATCCACCATACGAGCCAAAACATAATTGGAATACTAAAGAGTAGCAAACGCATAAATGTTTCTTTTGTAATTGGTTTGGAGATTAATAAGTATGTCCCAACAAGTAGAATGGCAATAGCACCTGCAAAATGAGTAACTAATGCCAATCCGGCAAATATTCCTGCGACTGCATATTGCCAATATTTTTTTGCCTGCAACACCACCAAGCTAGAGGCTAAGGTAAATAACAATACAAATATTTCAGGTCTTGCGATACGGGTTTTATCCAATACTGCCTGGTCTAGCAATATGAAGAATAAAGGAAGTGCGGCCAAATAAGAATATTTTTTGAAAAATCCTTTAGTAAAGAGAAAAAATACAAACAAAAAGACTCCACCTATAAAAAAAGTGGTGTATCTCATGGTTTCAATAGAAAAGCCAAAAATTTTAAACATAAAAGAAAACCAGTAAAAAATAAAAGGAGGATACCAATAGACTCCTTTTTGATAATGACCTATATCTCCCCATAGACTGGAAAATAGTCTATTCTCACGTAGTAAATTGAGCGCTCCATCTGCGTATCCTGATTCATCAGGCCAAATAGGAGGGCTCGTAAAAAGTAATAAGGAATTAATCCAGATATAGAGAAGAAAAACAATCGAAAGAAGTACAAATTGTGTTTTCATGTTTTTTTGCTTTTTACTAGGAAGGTTATTCCTATAAGCATTCGCACAGTAAATAGTGCAATCATCAGTGTAACATTACTAAAAAGTTTTTTCCATTTCCCATTTTCAATAAATACGCCAATAAATCGGTAATAGGGACTAAATTGCTTTGCTACATCTGCATTATTGGGCCATTTTTTTCTATATCGTTCCATTGAATCCATGTAATACGATTTTTTTGAAACATAGGTCCGTAAAGAAATTTCATCTTCATGATGATATAAAGGGTTTTTAATAATATCTGTTTTCCCTATCTGTCTAATACGTATATCAAAATCCCAGTCTTCTGGACCTGTTAGTGTTTCATCAAAGCCACCTATTTTTTCCACATCCTTTTTACGAACAAACCTTACAGCGTCAATAACTGTTGCATTATAAAAGCTGCGTTCAAAGGTTCGCATTTTAGACCAAAATGAGTTTCCGGCAATTATTTCCGGGATATATAATCCAACTACATCCGAATTCTGCATTTTTGTAACACATTCCTCTACAACCTGTTTAGAAAGTGTCATATCTGAGTCCAGAATAAGAAGGTATTCTCCTCGACTCTTTTGTACTCCATAATTGCGTTGGGCAGAACGTTCTGGCCCTTTATCAAATATGTTATCTGTATATTTTTTTGCAATCTGTTTGGTGTTATCAGTGGAGTTGTTATCGATAACAATTATTTCGGTATTATTGTAGGTTTGATTCACTATAGATTTAAGACATTTGTTTAGTGTTTTATCGGAGTTTTTGGTAGTTACAATGATAGAAACAAGTGGCTTCTTCATACTATATTATATCTGTAAAGGTTATCACATTGATCACTTATATTGAGCTGGAGAAAAGTATCCAAACACATGGTATTATTTATAATATTCTATGTCTCTTACCTATTCCCAAAAACAGTTTGTTCAGAAACATTACCCTGAGAAAACTGTAGAAGAGATTGCTTCAGAACTCAATGTTTCTTCACATAAAGTTGAAAAACATATTCAAAAAAATAGTCATCTTTTTCATAAAAAGAAAGATGACAAAGAATCTGAAGATGAAGGTACTTTTATATTATTTTCATTCTCCAACTTCAAGAACTGGCTCAAAGCAAACTGGATTAATATCATAACTTTATTTGTATTTGTCATCTTTGCCTATATCAATGCTTTTGGTGCGGAGTTTGTTTCTGACGATATCCAGGTTTTGGTAGAGCTTGAAGGCCAACTCAAAGATCCAGGCTATATCTTCCATAACCCGGCCTTCTTTGCCAGATCACTTCTCTACTATATTTCCTACTCGCTCTGGGGCATGCAACCGCTTGCATTCAGAATTTGGAATTTTTTGTTTCATATCGGGAATGTCTGGCTTGTATATATCTTGACTCCTTATATTTTTAGAAAGCAACTGGTGGCATTTATTGCTGCTGCCTTGGTTGCAATTCATCCAATGATGATTGAGTCTGTAACATGGATTTCGGGAGGTATTTATTCACAAGCTGCATTCTTTACTCTTCTGTCTCTCTTATTGTATTTACGTAGCCGAGAAAAGAGATCGTTTATTGGATATATAGGTAGTCTTATTTCATTTATATTAGCTTTATCTGTTTCAGAAAAAATTATTATCTTTCCTTTTATTATCTTAAGCTATGAATTTATCTTAGGAGATTTAAAGAAGTATTGGGTAAAAACACTTGGATATTTTGCAACCAGTACCTTCTGGGGATTATTTGTTATTATTGGACGCATCTCTGATCGTGTTGAGTATCTGCAAAGGACCAATGGTACGGCACAGGCTGTACAATTTTATAATCCATTAATCCAAATTCCTGTTGCTCTTGCTAAATACTTTCAACTGTACGTGTGGCCATTTGGAAATACCTTATATCATTCCGAATTCCGGATGGATATGTTGAAATACGCTGCAGTATTATCTCTTTTTATTATATTTATAGTCCTCTACCTTATTGCGTATTCAAAAAACAAAAAGATCTTTTTTCTTATGACGTTTTTTGGCATTTCACTTCTGCCAACTATGAACCCATTTGGTCTTTCTTGGATTGTGGCAGAACGATATGCTTATTTTGGATCCGTCGCCATATTTATGATGATTGCTTATTTCGTAAATAAGCTTATTGAACACAAACAGTACAAAACAATTGGATATATTTTACTTACTGCGCTCATTCTCGGACTTACGGTACGTACTCTATGGCGAAATTCGGAGTGGCAAAATGTAGATACGCTTTGGGTAGCAACAGGAAAAACGTCACCTTCTGACCCCAAAACACATAATAACTTGGGCGATATGCATGCAAGACATGGTGAGATGGAAAAAGCTATAGAATCCTTTTCTGAAGCTATACGGCTTAACCCAAATTATGCAGCTGCTTGGTATAACCGTGGAAATACATATAAACATATGAATAATGAAGAAGAAGCACTTAAGAATTTTCAGGTTGCAGTAGAAAAAGATCCAACCATATGGCAAGGATATATGAATATTGCTGTTATTCAATTTAATAGACAGCAATACGATGAAGCTGAAGCTAACTTACAGAAAGCTCTTGAATTGAATCCACAAAATCCATCTTTGTATGCGAATCTGGGTGTTGTGTATTTAACAAAAGGCAATAAGGAATTGGCACTTCAGTATTTACAAAAAGCTCTTGAGATTGACCCAGATAATGCCTTTGCTCAGGAATGGATCCAAAAGGCCCAAGCAATATAAAAAGAACAAGAGCTGGCTGAAACTCAGCCAGCCCATACGGTTACCAGTATGAGAAATTATTTGAAAGGATACACAAAATCAAATAATATCTCAAAGTAGCCTAGCCGATCTGCAAAATGTACAAGTAGTAAGGCTCCTACTAATTGTGCCAATTTGCCGGCTACCTCAAACCCTGTTATGGGTTCTTTGCTCCAGATGAGAAGAACAAAATCATAGACAAACAAGATGAAAAAGCCTCCCAGTGAAGCAAAAAAAAGGATAACCATTTTTATGGGATCCATTTCATGACTCCTTTCTAATACTGGTCCAATCTGCATCAGATTATATCACAAAAGGTTTTTTTAGTATAAATTGAAGAAAAGTAATTTTGTACGTAGATAAAATGTAAAGTGAGTTGGCGGTCCGACGTTATGTCGGACCGCCTCATCGCACTTATATACGGTTATTCTACGAATCTGGTAACAATTCAGGCATGTTTTCCTGATCTTCATAGCTTTTTTCTAGGTGAGCCATGAATAAGAGAAATTCTTGTGGTTGTTCATCTCGCTCCAGATCAGTGGGTGGAATCACCTCTGTGGGAGATTCGTCAATCACTGGTTCCTGATCTTCCGAATCTCCAGGCGTCTCTGGGATGCTGGGTTCCTCTGGTTGTTCGGGTGTCTCTGGTTCCTCAATGGGCGTCGGTTCTTGCTCTACAGGTTCCTCCACTGGCTGTTCTGGCTGGCTTGGTGTTACCGGTTTTTCGACAGGAATCACATGCACAATTGCTTGTGCCGATTCTTGCCAGATTCCAACAACCTGAATTTGGTATGTGAAAGTATATACCCCAACTGTTGGGGAAATAACTTCCAATCTGCCAAATGGCCAAGAGGCATAGTTCACGTCGCCTTCGACGGAAACAATGCCATAGCTGAGCAATTTTGCCGAGTTAAATTGATCATTGGCGAAGAGATTGAAGTTTTGTGTTTCACCTTCAATCATCTCAAAGTAATCATTACCTAACTCGGGATACTCAGATGCTGGCGCATCGGGCGTCACTTCCAGATAAATCTGAGAAATGTGACGACCTTCGTCGTTGTCAGCAAAATATGTTAGCACATACGTACCGGTCACAGGGTAATTAAACTGAATTACTCCAGGACTTGGAAGTGTGTAACTAACTTCGCTTGTCACCGCAAGCACCCCAGTGGAGTGCCATGGCCCGAGATTGTCATTACCGAGGTAGTATAACCACTCACTCTTTTCACCAGGGCGAACCTGATAAAAATCGTTGGTACTAACTTCTTCGATAACTTCTGTCTGGAGAATTGTGCTACCAAAGGTGGTGCGCGCAAAAATCCAGAGTTCATCCGCAGGGAACACTTCTACCGTGAAGGTATATTCTCCCCCCATAGGGCAAGTTATCCCTCCCACAGCGTTCTTGCTACAGATAGCAGGATATTCTTTCACGCCATGGTTGGTCGTGAAGTATAAATCCCAATACGGGTAGTTTGTTCGGACGGTAATAGTGGTTGTATAGCCAGCAATAACCGTACCATTTACGATGATCTCTGGTTTATTCTCCTCTGCAGAAGCAGGGAGAGTACTCCAGAAAGATGCAGTAACGACAGCGATGATAATCGCGAAAACCAATTGAACTAAGTTCTTGTACGACATTGTTTGTTCCTTTCGAGAACTAGTAGAAAGTGTTGATTAGCGCCCCATCACATTCTGCCATAATTGCACAGATCGGGGTATACCGTCTGTAAAACTGATTGCTCCCTGAAACTATTCAAATGAATAAATAATAAGCGTTTCAGAAAGACGCTCTTGGAGTTTTACAGACTATACTCCCCGATCTAAGCTATAGGCTAAATGTCAAAAGGGCTGACACTTTCTATTTAGCTTGTTATAACCGTATATTTTTAAAGTGCTGATACTTCTTAAATATTTACCGCTCTTTATCTTTTAGAGCACAGCGAGTGTGCCATAAAAGGTGTTAATTAGTAAATGAAGAAGCATTATTTAACATGTAGATTACACATTAAATATGTATTAATTCTAGCAGCTTTTGAAGTAAAAGTCAAATATTATAGGATAAAATTTAGATACGGATTGCAGCTTTTTCCTTGTCTACTTTTGTCTTAGAAGTAAAAAAATGTTTGAGCAGTTTTGACCCTGCATTTTTCCAGAACTCTAAAGAAGTAAAGCTTACTTTTGTCTGGTTGGGATCGAAGTCTAACATGTGCCCCAAGAACTTATACGCCATGTAAAATAAGTACTTTACATCATGTGGCGTCCTTATCCGAATGAGTTTGTTATATACGTAGCCTGGTGTCATAAAAGCAGAATACAGATCTTGTTCAAGCTCTAATAGCTTTTCATGGGAGAATGGAATTTTCATAACAGGTTCACGCATATCGAACCGTTCATAATCGTCAAAAAGCAACCAGTTCTTTTCTTTACATTCACGATATAAAGGAGTTCCAGGGTAAGGAATCACAATAGTAGCCTGAATGGTTTCATAGTACCCTTTTTTCATCGCAAACTTTGCAATTTCAATAGTTCGTTGGGCATCTTCATAACTCTCCCAAGGGTATCCAAGCATAATGGTAATATGAGGATCAAGTCCTGCTCTGCGAGCCATTGCTGGTCCACGTATTGCATCTTCTTCTTTAGTCCCTTTCTGCAGCCGATCCAAAGTCTTTTGATTCCCAGATTCCATTCCATATAAAATAAATCTAAAACCGGCTTTGCCCATTAAATCATAGAGTTCTTGATTGGGAATGGCATTAAACCTCATATTGCATCCGTATCTTACCTTTTTGTTATAGCCACTCTCAATCATCAGTTCACAAAATTTTTTTAGCTTATTACCAACAAACATAGTTCCCGCATCATCAAATATTTCTTTTACACCATAATTGTCTACTACATGCTTTACTTCAGCAAAAAGCCGTTCTGGGGTGAAGCTTCTGTAAGATCCAATCGGGTTTATAGTATGATCCCACACGCAGAACGTACAACGGTTCCACCAGCAGTCGCGCCCGGAGTACATATATGTTCCAGGAGTGAACTTATAGTTCCCATTTGCGTAGGCATAGAGTTTCCATTTAGTAAGATCACGATCTACAAAAGGAAGTTTATTTAAATCATGTCTTAGGTTTGGCAGTCCGGAGTTATAGATATACTCTCCTGTCCAGATTTTTTTACGGTTTGGTTCTTTGACCTTTATATTCTTATCCCCTTGTCTCCAGTAAATACCTCCTTCAAGTTCTTCACCTTTATGAATATGATTGAGCAAATTTACTACACCAAAATCATAGTCTCCTCCTTTAATTGCATAATCGAGTTTACTATTCTCAAATATTTCATGAGGAATATAACTTACATGATCACCAACCCACACAAGTTTCATTTTTGGAAACTTCTCTTTTAGCTCGTTAATAATCTTCCAGTGCTTTTTTACAATAGGAGATTTTGTCTCAACCATGAGGTAATCTGGGTTGAATTCTTTAAGCTCTTTAAGCCATTCTTTATATGTTTTCCTTTCTGCAATACCATCCATCCAGCGAACATCGTATCCATGTTTTTGTAAGTTTGAGGCAGCATACGCTGGGACCATAGGATATATATATGTAGGTGCGTTGAAGTATTGGAATTGACGATTTTGTGAAAGAAGCGGTACACCTTTTTTAGATTCGATGGGAGGGTAACCGACGACAATTTTGACCTTGCGGTTCCTGGATTTCATCAGTCTCATTTTGGCATAAAAGAGCTAAATTAGCAAGGACAATAACGATAATTGCAATAACTCATAAAAGTATATTACAATAATCTATACAACATTATTAATTTATCCCTAGATATGGCTACAGATAAAAATGTAAGTTCCAACCTTTCTTCTCTTGAAAGCATATTAGAATCTTATTTAGTTGATAAGGCTCCGTTTCAACTTCCAGCAAATGCAAAAGATCTTATTGTGACCCTAGCTCCATGGCTTATTATTATTTTTAGTTTTATGTCCCTGCCAGTCATTTTGAGTTTGATTGGCATCAATAATATGACGGGCTCTTGGATGATGAGATATGGCTATGGAATTGGATCTACCTGGTGGATTGCCACTTTATTACTTGCTGTAGCAGTTGTTCTTCAACTGTTAGGGATTAAAGGTCTGTTTGCACGAACTATGCAAGGATGGAAGTATGTGTTTTATGCACAGCTTGTTTCTATTGTGTCATCAATACTGTATGGCAATATTATTGGAGCACTTATTGGAGGACTACTTGGGTTGTATATCCTCTTCCAGGTTAAGGAGTTGTATAGCTAAGAATTTTTCTTTACAAAAATAGGTTCAGTAGGCCTCTTTAAGGTTTCTCTCATGGTGGCAATAAGAAAATGATATCCATATACAATGTGAGTTAATGGAAGGATATAGAAAATACCCAATGCAGTTATGATATCTTTTGTTTTCATAAAAGATTGTACTCCTGCTATTAATAAAAGAAGCACATATAACGCAAATGGGATAGATATTAAAGTAAAGATCAGCTGATTATATGGTTCTGCAATATAAAGCAAAGCAGCAAGAATGTATAAGACAAGATACATAAAAAAGAGTGCAGGAATAAGGTACTGAAGGTGAAGTGAGTTTTTATCTCCCTGAATAAAAAAGGCTCCTCTTGTCTTTCCATAATTTTGGTATTGCTCCATATGTCCTTTTACCGTATCTCTTCTGTGATGGTAAACGACAACATCTGGATGGTATAAAATGCGATAGTTATTGTTATGAACAAGGTTGTTTGTTAATTTACTATCTTCGCCGGGCCAGTATAAATTTTGAAAACCCCCGATTTTTAAAAATACATTGCGTTTAACCAGTAAATTCATAGAAGGATAATCATCAACATATCGTTCCTTTTTAGGAACAAATCGATACGTGTATCCCCCACCTCCCAGCCAAGACTGAAGTACTTCATCGAAGATTTTTTCCCACTTATTTGTGCGCAATGGCAGAATACCTGGTCCTCCTAATCCCACTATATCCTCGTACTCTCGAAATATTTTTTGAGCATTTGTTAACCAGTCTTTACGTGGGGCAACATCTGCATCTATAAATGCAAAGATATCTCCTTTTGCTTTTTTTGCAGCGAGATCTCTTTTATCTCCAGGTTTATTATGAAGATCATATATTTTGAGCCATTTATACTTTTTCTGCACTGAATGCGCTTCATTTGTCATCTTATCGACAATAAGAAGTACTTCAAAATGAGGATGAGTAAGTGTATCTATTGCATCAAAGCCTTCTTCAATAAGATATGGATCTATATCTCGAGATGCGATAATTATCGAAAAAAAAAGCGGCTTCATTCTGTATAATTGCTGTATAAATGTCAGTAATGAATAAATTTACTTCTATTATTGTAACAGGATCGATCGCGTATGACGATATCATGAACTTTCCTGGGCATTTTAAAGAACATTTTCACCCAGAACAACTGCACCAAATTAACATCTCTTTTGTTGTCGATAGATTCGTAAAACACATTGGTGGTACTGCCACAAATATTTCATATAATATCAAACAAGTTACAGAAAAAGAGGTATATGTGTGTGGTGGGGTTGGGCAAGATCACAAAGAGATTACAGATTTTTATAAAGCAAACAATATTAATGCTGAAGCTCTCTTTATTGATGAGAAATTGTATACTGCAACTGGAAAAGTTATTACAGATCAAACCGACAACCAAATCTGGGGTTACTATTATGGAGCCTGTGCTAAAGGAGATAAAGTAGATTTCTCTAAGTTGCCTAAAAAATCGTTTGGTATTGTTTCTGCTAATCATCCAAAGGCGTATTTTCATGCTCAAAATTACTTCATCAAAAATAAAATTCCTTATTTATATGATCCAGGTATGGCGCTTACCTTTATTAAAGATACAGAACTACTCGATGGAATTAATCATTGTATGTATTTAGTTGGAAATGACTATGAAATAGCTCAGATAATGCGACGACTTAACATGACTGTACATGATTTTACAGATAAAGGAATTGCGGTTATTACCACCATGGGTGCAGCTGGTGTGCTCTACCAAGATAAAGAACATGAAACAACAGTAAAAGCTTTTCCAATTAAAACAATTATTGACCCAACAGGAGCTGGAGATGCCTGGCGTGGTGGGTTTATTGGCGCATTGGTTGAAGGTAAAGAACTGGAAGAAAGTTTGAAAATTGCGAACGCTTTAGCGAGTTTTGCAGTTGAAAGTGCCGGGACTGTGAATCATAACGTAACGAGAAAACAGGTATTAGATCGTGCCAAGATGTTATAGGCGCGTTCCAGATTCTGCCACTCGCCACCTCGACAAATGCGTGTCGAAACACCAACGCATTTGGTCAAGGCCTCTGGCTCGTGCCACCTGTTCCGCTTTTTTACTTTATGGAGTTATAAAATTATTAATAATCAACCTATATGAAATACGACATCAAAGATATTAAACTAGCCGATGCAGGTAAAAAACGGATTGAATGGGCAGCACAAGATATGCCCGTTTTGGCAAGTATTAAAGAACGTTTTGCAAAGGAGCAGCCATTAAAAGGAGTTACGTTGGCTGCCTGTCTTCATGTGACTTCAGAAACTGCAAATCTTATGATTGCCTTAAAGGAAGGTGGCGCACAAGTATTTTTGAGTGCAAGTAATCCTCTTTCTACCAATGATGAAGTTGCCGCAGGACTTATAAAGCATTACAAAATACCTGTCTTTGCAATAAAAGGTGAAGATAATAAGACATATTATGATCATCTGAATGCAGTGCTGGACGCTAAACCAAATCAGACAATGGATGATGGTGCTGACCTCGTGGGTATCCTCCACTCCAAGCGCACCAATCAACTAAAAGATATAGTCGGTTCAACTGAAGAAACCACAACTGGCGTGATCCGTTTAAAAGCAATGGAACAAAAGGGAGACTTAAAGCTCCCGGTAGTTGCTGTGAATGCGAACCTCACTAAACATATGTTTGATAACCGTTATGGTACAGGTCAGTCTACTATTGATGCTTTTATGAGAGCAACGAATAAGCTTATTGCTGGAAGTGTGTTTGTGGTGTGTGGATATGGTTGGTGTGGACGTGGTGTTGCAAGTCGCGCCCGTGGAATGGGTGCCCAGGTCATTATCTGTGAAGTAGATCCACTAAAGGCACTTGAAGCAGTGATGGATGGATATCAGGTTATGAAGCTTGAGGATGCAATTGCCCAGGCAGACTTTGCATTATCTGTGACAGGAGGTAAACATATTATTGATGAAAAACATCTTAAGAAAGCAAAGGATGGCATTGTTATTGCACAAGCTGGGCATTTTGATATAGAAATTAATAAGCCTGCACTTAAAAAACTCTCTTCAAAGGTTATTCAGGCAAGACCAATGGTTGAAGAGTACCAAATTGGGAAAAAAAGAGTATATCTTCTGGCAGAAGGACGACTTGTTAATTTGGCTGCAGCAGATGGCCACCCTGCATCTGTTATGGATATGAGTTTTGCTGGTCAAGCACTTGCTGCAGAATATATGTGGGAGCAAAAAGGTAAGCTCAGCAATCAGGTATATTCTCTCCCTGCCTCATTGGATACAGAAATAGCCAGACTTAAACTTGAGAGTCGTGGAATCCAAATAGACAAGCTCAGTGGAGAGCAAAAGAAGTACCTCAATTCATGGGAAGAAGGTACCTGATTATAAAAGGATATCTTGCCAATTTGGATTGGCTAAGTTGGAACTTGTAGCATACGCAAGTTGCTGCCTTGCATTATCTTGAACCTCAGAAAGTGCTTCTGAAACGCTAAACTCTGCATGATGACTAAATTGAGTAAAAAATAGGTTCCCAGGACTTGCATTAAGAGCAAGTAAGGCATATGGAGATTGTCTTCCGTGTAAAGTGTTGAGAATCTCATGACGTTTTTCTCTATCACTATACCCTAACTTTAGATCGTATTTAGGAAATGATGGGATATGTGTAATTTTGAAAAAAACTTCTAGATGATCAAATGGAGCAGCTTGGTCATTAAAAACAACTGGCACGAGATTCTGTCCCTTACCTACATAATATCCAATATAAAATAGAATATCTGATGTGCCCAAAGTTACTGCATCAATAAGTTGATGAACTGGGTATTGCGGATGATTGCCTTCTAAAATATACTGTGCTAATTGTTGCCTTCTCTCAATATTATGTTCAAACTCTGCTTCTGTGACTGGATTTAAAAGCTGTTCTAATCTCCTTATAGACATAGGACACCTATATTAACTGGTACTACTATAAATTTCCACTGCTTTTGACCAATACTACATATTTGTTATGCCTTACATATACCAGTATTATTGCTATAATAGTCTCATGAATAAACTAACAAAAATTATTGCAACTATCGGTCCTGCATCAGATTCTCCTGAACAAATAGAAACACTTATAAAAAAAGGAGTAAATGTTTTCCGCTTTAATTTTAAACATAATACCGTTGAATGGCATAGTGAAAGAATCTTGCTTGTTAATAAAATTGCCAAAAAATTAGGTGTACATATTGGTACACTTATTGATCTCCAAGGCCCGGAACTTCGTATTAATATGCCAGGAGAGGAAATAGAAGTTGCAACTGGTGAATTGCTTGTTTTTGGTGAAGGAGCTTTTGAAGAGGATAAAAAAGGTTTTTCTATTACCCATCCTCACATAATAGAACATCTGAAAAGTGGTCAACGTATCGTGGTAGATGATGGTGCATTTGAATTTCATGTGGTTAAAAAAGGAGAAGAAACATATCTCCAATCGGAGACAACAGGTGTGCTTAAAACAAGAAAATCTCTGAATGTCCCGGGAGCAGATTTTCCTTTCCCAGTGCTCATTGAACGTGATTTTGAAGGATTGAAGCTTGCTGCTCTTCATGATATTGATTTTATTGCTCTCTCTTTTGTCCGTTCCGAAAGCGACGTGCGTACAGTTCGCAAGGAGATGAAAAAATTTAAAGTAACTGGAAAAATCATTTCAAAAATAGAAACTCAAAAAGCTCTTGACAACTTGGACAATATTATTGACGCAAGTGATGGCATTATGGTCGCTCGAGGAGATTTAGGTGTAGAAATACCAATTGAACGAGTACCTTTTTACCAGAAAATGATGATTAGGAAATGTATGATTTTAGGTAAGTTTGTTATTACGGCAACTCAGATGCTTCAAACGATGATAGATAACCCTTCTCCAACTCGTGCCGAAGTCTCTGATATCGCAAATGCTATTTATGACAGTACCGATGCTATTATGCTTTCTGGAGAAACAGCAAGCGGTAAATACCCAGTTCGATCTGTAGAAATGATGGCAAAAACAGCTGAGTTCTATGAACCAAAATCAGAAGAAGATATGCGTGGTAAAATCCTCTACTCGATTAAAGATCCTACTTCAATGATGTGTGATACAGCGTATGGATTGTATAGACAACATATTAAGGCGAATCACCCAATTGCTGGCTTTGTTATATTTTCTCAAACTGGTAATACCGCAGCAACTCTTTCAAGATACAGACCAAAGGCACCAATATTTGCATTCACACCAACAGATGAAATCTGTGACTCATTAACTATAAACTTTGGAGTTACTGCATTTAAGTTTGCATATCGCGAAGCAGATGAAGTAAAAATTGCAGAGATCCATAAGGCTGTGAAATATGTACGAGATCAAAAACTGGTAGATAAAAAAGGTTCTCTCATTGTAATCCATGGAGATCACTGGGGCCGTGGAAGTGGTTCAACAACGATAAGGGTTGTGTAAGTAGTATTCCTTACACCATTTTAGTTCTTTCTTTATAATCTATTGTTTGTACTCCTCTATATTTAGTATATAAGTAAGCGATTGTTACATATTTGATATGTATTTTGGTATAATGGGTAATAATATTATAGGATATTATGACAGAACTCATTAGAACTTATCAAACTCCTCTAAAAGAAAGTGTAGCTACTACTTTGGAGAATTTAAAAGCATTCCCGGTTTATAATCCCAAAAAGCCTCAGGAGATGGGATTCCGTGGCAGAAAAGATAGTGATCCTATTGAGCCACAGGAAATGTTAGGATCAATTTTATATGAAGGAGTTAATTTTGCTGGTCTAGACAGGGTAGATATTGGTAACAATCAGGAGATGCTTATCTTTAACTCCTCTGTTGCTTCACCACATACTATTTTAACTGTTCCCTATGACGATTTTGATTCCACATTTAGACAAAAGGCAGATGAGTTAGGGATTACTTTACCTCATTCCATATTAATTGAAGGTGCAGAATCGAATTCAGAAAGAAAAGTTCCTCCTGCCGAAGTCCCACTTGATATCCTGACCTGGGTTATGATTTACGATAAAAATCTAAGCCAGTTGAGAACAACAGATATCAGTGATTTTAGATCCGAAGATTCAGGTAATTATGAAATTGATAAATTTAAACTACATCTTTCTGATGAAAAAATGGATGAAGTTTATGAAGCAATAATAAGAAGAGGTGCATTAGCATCCACTACCCTACTTGATTTATATAACAATGTGATAAGAACAAAATATCCGATACCTAAAACAAACATAGAAGAAGAACAGGATTATCATCTTCCAGAGAAAAAAGTACAAGATATTTTACAAGGAGTTGCAAATGGATACTATCGTTGGGATAAGGTCAAAGGATTAAAACAAAGCTATTATGATGGCAGAGGTTTTGGCCCAATGTCTAATCCGACTCTTCATTTCCGTTATACCTGTCATCTGGATCCGGAGTTATTAAATCAGCTAAATATGTATAATGCTTCTATCAGCTTTGAGCAACTTACCAGTCGTTTAGCAAAAAATCCAGAAGTTTTTGGCAATTCAGTACAAATGGTACATACAAAACCACGTACTACAGAAGATGAGTCCCAAGGTGACGTATTAAAACAGTTATTTTCTGTATATTCAGCAGAAGATATACTAAAAGTGGTAGATCCGTATGGATCTCTTGTGCATGACCATCTTGAGAAGTGGCTCGAAGAAGAACTACGTGCATTATTTAAAGAACAGGATGCAACCGTTTCAGGTTTTAAACACCATACAAATGAATATGAACGAACACTCAGGGTGAATGAAGGTGCCGAAATAACTATACCACCAATATCAGATGTAGAGGAAAGGAATAAGGTCTTAGCTGCTGCCTTCAGAAATATCACTGATTATATTGGTAAAAGATTATATCCCCTTTGGGATGAAGTGAATCAGTATGTAGAGAATAAAATTGTAATGACAGAGCCAGAGCGTGTATTTAGTTTATCTCATCTCTGTAAAGATTATAATCTGCCTGAAAGCGCAGTGTATGCGATTACAAACATTATGCCAACACGAGTACAGCTTGAAAATGTCCAAAAAAGGTATAAAGAAGGTTCACCGGAGTATGGAAGAATTCAGAAAGCTCTATCAAGATATGAGATGAAATCTAGTCGTGTTAAAGATGAGAAAAAGCTCATTTATGATCGCATAAATTTGGGAAAGGGATCATATCAGGATCTTATAGATCTTGTATATCTGGAACAAAGAAGCCAGTTATTCGAACCGATTTCTACGAAAGAAAATACTACTATGAATAAAGGATATAATATGCCTGGTGTTCCAGGTAATGCAATTACATATACAATTGAAGAAGATGGTTCAATTAATTTAAGTATTGGATGGCTGCTCTCTACAAAGGGATTAGCAGAAACATGGCTTGGTGCTGTTATTAAGAGATTAGAACGAGCCTCATAATTATCTCTCTTACTGGTATAATCTAATACTATTATGATCAGACATATTCGTAACTTCGCAATTATAGCTCACATAGATCATGGCAAGTCTACTCTTGCAGATCGTCTTATGGAATTAACCGGAACAATAGATAAGAACAGGCATGAAGAACAGATGCTTGATCGTAACCCTATCTCTCGTGAGCGAGGTATCACTATTAAACTCGCACCAGTGCGGATGAACTTCAATCATAATAATGAAGAATACATTTTAAATCTTATCGATACTCCTGGTCATGTCGATTTTTCTTATGAAGTTGATCGGACTTTAGCTTGTGTAGAAGGAGTTATTTTACTTGTGGATTGTACTCAGGGAATTCAGGCGCAAACAATTTCTAACGCATATAAAGCGTTGGAAAAGGATCTTGTTATTATCCCTGTCTTAAACAAAATTGATATGCCTAATGCAGAAATTGAGAAAACGAAACAGGAACTTATAGATTTTTTGGGCGTTCATGAGAAAGAAATTATAGAAATATCTGCTAAAACCGGTATGAATGTAGATAAGGTACTAGACCGTATCATCTCTGATATTCCTTCACCTCAGGAATCTTCAGAACAAGATGAGTTAAAAGCTCTTATTTTTGATTCATATTTTGATACTCACAAAGGAGTTGTATCTTTTGCTCGTATTTTTTCTGGAACAGCTACTAAAGGTAAAAAAATGAATTTGGCCATTACTCACTCCTCTTTTGAGGCTACCGAGGTTGGTATTTTTACTCCGGATCTTATCCAAAAAAATGCGTTAACTCCTGGAGAGATCGGATATATTGTGACAAACTTAAAAGATATTCATACAGTGAATGTAGGAGATACAATTACAGATCAATCTTTTGAAGCTTTACCAGGTTATAAAAAGGTAAAGCCAATGGTATATGCTTCTATGTTCCCGACAGATCCATCAGATTATGAGAATCTCAAGAAAGCTTTGGAAAAAATTTATTTAAATGATTCTTCTTTAGAGTTTAATGCCATTTATAGCCAGGCACTTGGAGCTGGCTTTAGAGTCGGATTTTTGGGACTTCTTCATGCTGATGTAATTCGAGAGCGTCTGGAAGTTGAATATGATTTAAGTCTTATTCTCACTCCTCCTCAAGTTGACTACAAGATTGAAGGAGAAATGTATCATGAGCCTATAGTGAAAATACTTATTATTACGCCGAAAGATCAGGTAGGTGCGGTAATGCAACTGTGTGAAGACCATCGAGCGCAATTTAAAACAATGGATAATAAAAATCAGGTTTCTATTGAATATGAAATGCCGCTTTCTGAAATGGTTTCAGACTTTTTTGATGAACTGAAGTCTGTTACATCTGGATATGCGTCATTTGATTGGGAGCTTATCCGATATGAACCAGTTGATGCAGATAAATTGGCTATTCTTTTAAATGGAGATGAAATTGAAGAGTTTTCTCAGATAGTAGTCAAAGATCGTGCCCAACAGAAAGGTATAGAACTCACCAAAAAATTAAAAGAACTCATTCCACGCCAGCAGTTTGAAGTAAAGATTCAGGCCTTTTATAAAGGCCGAATTATTGCTGCAGAAAGACTTTCTGCACTTCGAAAGGATGTTCTTACTAAAAACAGTAAAACTGTAGGAGGTGGAGATTATAGTCGTAAACGAAAACTGCTAGAAAAACAGAAGGAAGGAAAGAAGAAAATGAAGATGATTGGAAAAGTAGAGGTGCCAAAGGAAGCTTTTATATCGTTGTTTAAAAGGGAGTAAGAAAGTTTTTTTATAGTTACATTCCAGATTCCGTCTTCACTTTATCCCGCCAGTGCTCAGAGATCTTCTTGAGCTTGTTTCATTACATAGGCATCGGTTTAAAGAGAATTGTCTTATGAGATATTTGTTGCTTCATCATCAGATCTCATCCGCGCTGTCGGGGCCCTAAGCTCAGCCACCTGCTTCTCTCTTTTGCTTTATGGTAAAGCACTTATAATAGCAACCCTATCAAAATTAACCCTACTGGTACTAGTACAAGCATCCATGGTGTGATACCAGGGGCCTGTTCATTGACAGTAAGGTCCTGAGGTGGAGGTGGAGTTGTTGGTTGAACTTGTGCAATGTAAGTTGGCTGTGGCGTATAGGTTGGTTGGGGTGTATAAGTAGCTTGAGGTGTTTGTGTTGCAGTTGGTGCTGGTGTATTTGTTGGTGTTGGCAATGGAGTTTCTGTAGGAACAGGAGTCTCAGTAGGTATTGGTGTTACTGTAGCTGTTGGGGTAACAGATGGAGTCACTGTTATTGTTGGGCTTGGTGAAGGTGAAAGAGTCCCGGTTGGAGTAAGTGTTGGGGTGAGAGTTGGTTCTGGTGTATTTGATGGAATGGGAGTATCAGAAGGAACAGGGGTATCAGTTGGTACAGGAGTATTGGTTGGAGTTGGTGCAGGACATGTACCTGTATAGTAAACTAAAGCATCACGAATATTGCCACCACCTGAATCACAACTAGAATCACTTTCATCATAATCTTTATTAGGCTCACAGTTCTGTACGGTTACATCGATTTGTACCAATTTTCCACAACCCACGTCATCAAGTTTATATACTTGATCGCCATCATCAGGTTCGAGTAGTTCAGCAAAGGTCACACCTCTATCTTCAATAGAACCCGATTCTCTTGTACAGTGTCTATTGTATAGCGCTCCTCTATCTTCCATAGGCCATTCATCACTTTCTATTGGATCCCATTCAATGTTTGGATCGACATTACAGATAAATTTCCATGCCCATCCGGTACATTCTTTTGTATCTATATTACAGTAACCGCCACGTTGAGCTGCAGCTTCTTTCATTTCATCAGTTACCTGATCTAAAGGTAAAGGAGGAGTATAGCTATCATCACGTACATTTGGAATATCTGTAAAACCTGCATCATTTATAACAATTGGAGTAGGTATGGTTGTAGGTGAGGTTGATGGAGTTGGTGAAATTCCTTCATCAGCTCGGGAACTTGTGAGTACCTGGTAATCCTGAATAGCAAATGAGAAAAAAGCTACCGAAAGCCCAAATAAAACTAAAGCTATGAGTAGCTTAATTTTATCGATTTGCTTCATAGCATGAAGTTAACAAAGATCCAAAAACTAAATCCAGCTATAAATGCGAGTATAGAGATGCCAAGGATAATATTATATTTATTAAAAATACTAGGCATTTCTACATGAGTTTTATTAGATTCTATACTCATCATATTACTCTTCAATTTATCTGTATTTAGTGGTGTCGAGTTATTATCCATATATTCATTATTCACTAAAGAACTGATAATTACAACAATAATCCGATCAATATCAGTCCCAACGGTACTGCAATGATTACCCATGGAGTGATTCCGGGAGGCTGTTCATTAACAGTAAGTTGTTGAACAGGGGTATTAGTCGGAATTTGTGCTACATAAGTTGGCTGAGGCGTATATGTTGGTTGTTCTGGATAAGTCGGTTGAGGAGTATAAGTTGGTACTAATGTCGCAGTTGGGACAGGTGTATGCGTTGCAGTGGGCACTGGTGTATAAGTAGGTGTCGGTGGAACAGGTGTGTGGGTAGCTGTTGGTGTATTGGTTGGGACAGGAGTATTAGAAGGTACTGGTGTATTACTTGGTGCCGTAGTGTTTGTGGGGGCAGGTGTATTAGTGGGTTCATCCGGAGGTGTGGTAGGTACTGGCGTATCTTCTGGTTCCTCGGTGGGTATTGGTGTATTTTCTGGTTCTTCTGTTGGTTCGGGGGTAGGCTCCGGCTCATCAGTTGGTTCTGGAGTAGGTTCTGGTTCTTCACAAGAATTTTGTGAACACATCAGTTCTCCGCCTGCTACACCAATATTGCCATTTGTATCATATACTCCCACATCCCACTGAACACATCCGCATGTCTTATCTGTCCCACTGCTTATAGAACCCGGAATAACATCACCTTGCTGTTGATCAAGTATTTGGGCAGAGTTTAAATCACGTATGTCTCCACAGTAAGATGAATCTCCTGCTTTTTGATTGGGACACCAAAATAGTACATATAAATATCTTCTTGCTGTTTCTCCGCCACAGGTAATATTAAATGAAGCTGGAAGCGTATTTCCTGCATTGTCATTACAGTAGGTTCCATCGTATTCGGCACGAGAGCTGGTAAGTACCTGAAAATCTTGAATAGCAAACGAAAAGAAAACAACAGAAAGAGCAAACAGAACAAGTGCTATGAGTAACTTAATTTTATTTATTTGCTTCATATTATCAAATTAACAAGACCTATTAATTACAATAATAATCCAATCAATATAAGTCCTAGTGGTACGGCAATGATAGCCCATGGAGTGACACCTGGTGCTTGTTCATTTACAACAAGTGCTGTGACTGGTGGATTAGTTGGAGGAGGTGGTTGCGTTGGTAATGGTGGATTTGTAGGAAGAGGCGTATTGGTTGGGATAGGCGTATTTGTCGGTATTGGTGTATTAGTAGGAATAGGAGTATCTGTCGGAGCTGGTGTATGAGTGGCCGTTGGTATAGGAGTATCAGTTGGTGTATCTGTTGGTTCCTCCGGTGGTGTGTTGGTTGGAGGAGGTGTAGTTGGTGTTGGAACCTCACAAGTACCAGTTGCTGCATCATAACCAGTTGGATTTTCACCAATTGCAAAACCTATACCTCCTTGCCATCGAGATGGTGGTGCTGGATTTGTATACTGTGAACGTGGGTTGAAACATTCCATAGGACTATCCCCTGCATTTTCATCGGTATTATATACATCAAGCTGTGCTATCTCACAAGGATTAACTGTCATGGTAAGTTCCTTTGTCTCACCAGGAGCCAGGGTAAATTCAACGATTGAAGAGTCTGCATCAAAAATACCCACTTGGCAGTCTGGGTTATTGACTTCATCTCCATCCAAGCATGTTTCACACTTGTAATATCCCTTTCTTATCTTTCCTGGAATATACTCGCATCGGTGAACAACGGAGGTGAGGTCATCGATTGTTTCGTTTGTATTATTTGTTACCCGAATAACGGTAGAATCATACGGATCAGTACCTGCATCACAGATAAGTTGTCCAGCTGCTTGTGGCACATCGGGGAGCGTTGGGAAAGGTGTGGCTCCTGTTGCTGGTGCTGTTGGTCCTGGAGTAAGTGATGTTTGTTGTTGTAATTCTTGCCAAGCAGATGAAGGAAACATATATACAGTTTCATACCCTTGTAATTCAATGTGGTTTTCATCGGTAATCATGTCCCCTGCCCCTTTTTGATCTGATAACGTTTTGTAGGAACTCAGATCGATATCATCTGGCAAGTTAATGGTAAGTGGATCTGTAGTTACATTGGTGAATACACCATAATATGCATTATCTTTGTATCCCACTGTTCCAATGAGTGGATTTACTTCCAGCATTGCATTTCCGTTATTGCCAGAAAGATTGGGCCATATTGCTTCAGGCTGTATATTCATAATATGTGCATATCCCAAAAGCATTTTTCTTTCTAGAGTAGACATTTTTGCGTATTCCCCAGCAAGAACATATTTAAGAGGTGCATTTCCTTCTCTGTTTTGAGAAGGAACAGCGGCGGCTATAGCAGAAGTTAAGGTTCCAAATCTCCTTGCTTGTTCTGCCGGAGCTTCTCCATTTGCATGTGTTTCAATATCAGATAACGCCAGTAATGTATTGGCAGGGAAATTAACTTCTATTCCGGACTCACCTGGTGCATCTTTTCCTGCATCCCAGAAGGTATCAAACATCAGTAACACATACTCTTGAACTGATTTAGTCGGATCATCTACAAGTGTCTTTATACTAACTGCATCGAATTGTGGAGGTTGAACCCGCGTTAATAAATCTTTTACTTCGCCTCGTGGCCAAAAGATAAACTCTGCACCATGGAATTTAACCTCTGGATAAGTCTCTTTAATAGCTGCAATCCGAGATACATCAAAATTAGAATAATTGTTTATTTCTACAATCACTTCTGAATCATAGGTTTTGTAGTATTCAGCTAATACTGCTTCTACATTCGTAAAGTCTGGGAAAGAAAGATACCATCTAAATCCGTTATCTTGAAGCTTTATAAAGTTTCCATGTTGGATTGTCTCAACAGTTGGGCTGTATGTCTTAATAAGAATACTTGATTGATGATCTTTCTGATTTGCTACTTTAAAGGTAGAAATAATGTTATCTACCAATTCAGTATCGGCAATATCAGCGAGGATAAATCCCACTGCAGGGTTTAGTAAGCCCAAAGGTGTGTCTGCAGTAAATGTGACGTCTATGCTTTGGGTATCGTCTGCTCTCGTTTGTGTCGAAACTTGATATTTTTGTATTGCCAAAGAGGTAAAGATAATAGCTAAGCTAAATAAAAGAAAAGATATGAGGATTTTAATTTTTCCTTGGTTTGACATAATAAGATTTACAAAGTTTCCCTCACAAGCAACAAACCTCTTTGGCAAGGCATATATCAATAATACAGTAATCTAGCTTAGCAATCCAATGTAAATTAGAGTAGAAGTCCAACCAGGATAAGCCCAAGTGGTATAGCAATGATTGCCCATGGCGTAATACCTGGAGGTTGATTGTTTACAACCAGATTAGAAGGAGAATGTGATGGCGATCCTGCAGCCGTCATAGGTAATTGAGTAAGCTGTGGTGACTGGGCAAGTTGGGTTGGAAACGGAGTAAGGGTTGGGATGAGTGTATTAGTTGGATATGGAGTTAGAGTTGGAATTGGAGTAAAAGTAGGAACTGGAGTGTGGGTTGCAGTTGGAGTTGGCGTGTTTGTAGGTGTAGGAGTATTGGTTGAAGTGGGTGTTGGAGTTGGTGTCCTGGTAAGCGTTGGAGTTCTAGTCGGTGAAGGTGTTCTTGTTGCTGTTGGTGAAAGAGTTGGTTCATCTGGTGCTGGAGTATCTGTTGGGTTTGGATCTTCTTCCTCTTCTGATTCAGTAGGAGTTGGTCTGTTATCTGGTTCTTCTTCTTGAACTTGAGTTGGCGTTGGTGAATTGGTTGGATTTTGCTCGCTTGGTCCAGATCGTCCTGCTACACGATCTTCTAGTGATATGATTGGAACATCATCTTTATCTGCTAAACACTGATCTCTTTGCACACAATAGGAATTAATACCGGAACCGCAATTCGAATCCTCATTCTGCGCTGCACACTGATCTTGTCTACAGTAATTTCTCTCAGGCCAGGGGCAGTCTTCGGCATTTCCTGTTTCAGCCATTTTATAGCAACAAAGAGGTACAAATCCTCGGCATGCAGGTCCACAACTCCCTTCTCCCCACCAACAACTTCCATTACCTCTCGCATCGATACCAGCGGTCTCTTCATAAGAAACACCATCACAAACGCCACGCCCACATGATATCTGTTCATCTCCATCTGGATCTTTAACGTAATATACCCCATCATCACAGTATTGATCTGCAGGGTGGTCTGACTCCTCAGCACGAGAGCTGAGATACAGCTGATAATCATTTATACCTAGTGAAAAAAAGAGAACGGCAAGTCCTGAAAGTAAAAAGGAAAAAATAATTTTAATATTTATAGTTCTCTGCATATCAATGTATTTTTATTATACTTATTTCAAATTAATTAGTTTCCACTTAATATTGGTATCTTTTTTCATAAAGGTCATCTGTCTTTTTGCATATTGCATCTCCTTTGTAATCCATTCCTGTTTCATTTCAGAGTAGTCAATTTGTTTGTTCAAATATGTAATAATCTGTTTATAGCCAATAGTCTGAAGTCCTGGATCTTTTTCTGAATATGTTGTGAGTAACTGAGTCACTTCGTCTATTGCTCCATCGACAAGCCGTTTCTCTACCCTCTTTTGAATTTGTTCTTGAAGCAGATCTCTTGAATTATAGGAAAAACCTACCATCTCAATTTCAATATCTGGAAATGAGTTTTGGAGTGATTTAACGTCATGCTGAACTCGATTCGGCATCTCTTTAGAAGATCCTGAACTTGTTTCAGGATGACGCTTTGTTTTTAAAATTTCAATTTTGCGAATCAATCTATGAGGATTATGTTGTTCACTATGATTAAGTGACTTAAATAATCCTGTATCAAGATCTTTTAACATGTTTTGTAGCTCTTCAACAGTCTTTGTGCTTAATGTGTCGCGTAAGATTTTATTCGGTTCAACAAATGATTCAATAGTTCCATATATAAGATTTTTAAGATAAAAGTAAGTACCTCCCACAATAATTGGAGTCTTATTTCGAGAAAGAATATCTGTAATTACTTCAACTGCACAAAGAGCGTAGTCATACGGTGAAAAAGGTTTATCGGGGCTGACAACATCATATAACCAGATTGGAATATGATGTTCTTTGAACAAGTATGATCCAATATCAAACCCGCCAATCTGTTTATGAAAAGTAAAAATACCAGTTGTTTTATCTAGATCTTTACCGGTTATGATATCAAGATGTTTATATATCTGCCGAGAATCACAGTTTATTATTTCTCCATCAATCTGGTGAGCAAGTTCTATTGCATATGAAGTTTTTCCGGTTGCAGTTTGTCCAGTTATAACATGGATTCTGTTCATACCATCTTTGCTGCATCAATAACATTTTTATACAGATACAGTACATCAAGTGGTCCTAAACCTCCTGGAGTTTCTGTATAGAAAGAAGCCTTTTCTTTAATCTCATCTTCGTTATAATCTCCCCTTAAACCTCCATTTTCTTTCCGAAGTCCAACATTGAGTAAAATGGCTCCTTCTTTTATGTTATCTGAGTGGATAATGTGATTACCTGTTGCAGTAATAATGATATCTGCTTGCCTGTAAATGTCGTCTACGTTTGGAGTTTGTGAGTTGGTTATGTCATGTGGGATATGCAGTGATTTAAAGGCATTACTGATTGGCTCACCACCGGTTGGGCCACGTCCTGCAATGACAATGTTTTTATTTTTTAACACAGATCTAAAAAATTCTGCATCATGTTCAAAGTCAACTATACTCTTTTGAATCACACTATTGTTATGCGGAACTCGATTCGGCATCTCTTTAGAAGATCCTAAAACGTGTTCAGAATGACTGTCTGTTAAAGAATATATATATTTAATACCTGTAAGAACAGCGAGACTTAATGGGAACTGAAAATCTGAGTTTTCTTTATGACCTTCAATCTCTTTTTCTGTGGGAATCACATCATAGAGTTCTTGCTTATCAATATGCTTGGGTAAAGGCAGTTGGATAATAATGCCCGATGTCTCTTTTTGATCGGCATATGAGTGAATAAGAGAGAGGAGTTCATCATGCGTTGGTATGTCTGCTGGATTTACTAGTTCAAAATCAATTCCAAGTCTCTCTCCAACTCTTTTTTTTATTGAAACAAAAGATTGCTGCTCTGGAGAAGCATCCAATAGAAAGGTAACAAGTTTTGGCTGAATCCTTTTTTGTTTTAAAGAAGCAACTTCTTCAATAAGTTTTTTTTCAATAAACTGAGCTATTTCTCGACAAGGTATCTTCATGAAGAAATTATACCACCAGTATTAGATAAACGTGGCACTCACTACTTTATCAGTTGTGTCCGAGAATCTCATAAGTATTACTCCTTTAGCACTTCTAGAATAAGATGGAATGGTCTTGAGTTCTGTCTTCACGACCTGCCCGCTTTGGCTCGTAATAATAACTGTGGTATCTTCTGGTGTAATCATACCAACAAATGCAATCTTACCCATTTTTTCATCTGCTGGAGCAATCTTTACGCCTTTCCCTCCTCTGTGTTGATCTCGGAAAGACTTAAGAGCGACACGTTTACCAATACCTTTTTCTCCAATTACAAGAAGATCATTGCTAAGGTCATTATTGGCGAATACGTCAGCTGCAACCACGCTATCTCCACTAACCAGTTCAATTCCTCGAACTCCTCGTGCAGATCGACCCAGTGGCCTTACTTCTTCTTCTTTAAAGAGAATAGCTTTACCACCACGACTTACCATCATAACATTCATCTCCCCGTTGCTCAGCAAGGTTGTATGCAGTTCATCACCTTTAGAAAGTGTGATCGCAATAATTCCATTACTTCTAATGTTTGCGTATTGGTCAAAAGCAGTCTTCTTGATAGTACCCTGCTTTGTCATCATAATAATGTACTTGTCTTTATCTGCTACTTCTTCCTCATGGTATGTTAAGACAGAGGTGACATGTTCATTTGGTCTTAAATTTAAGAGGTTTACAATAGCTTTTCCTTTTGAAGTCCTGGAACCTTGTGGCACTTCCCAGACACGACTTTTGAATACACGACCTGTGTTACTGAAAAAGAGCATGTAGTCATGAAGTTGGGCTGTCGTAATATACGAAATATCATCTGTTTCTTTAGTGGTCATACCAGAGACACCTTTTCCGCCACGTTTTTGTACTTTAAAGGTTTCACGAGGAATCTGCTTGATATATCCTTCTTTAGTAAGAACTACAATGACTTCTTTATTCTCAATAAGCATCTCATCAGTAATTTCACCTGGTTTTGCTTTTACCACCTTTGTTCTTCTGTCATCTCCGTATTTTTTTTGGAGCTCAAGAAGCTCTTCTTTAATAACATTGAGGATCTTGAATACATCCTTCAAAAGTTCTTCAAGATATTTAATAAGTTCGCGGAGCTTGGCAAGCTCTTCTTCAATCTTGTCGCGTTCAAGACCTGTGAGTCTCTTCAGTTGCATGTCAAGAATTGCCTGTGACTGAAGCTGTGATAATCCAAAACTGCTCATTAATTTTTCGCGTGCAGTTGGCTCGTCAGGAGAGTTTCTAATGATTTTAATAACTTCATCAATATGATCAAGTGCTATTAAATATCCTTCTAAGATATGTGCCCTTGCTTTTGCTTGCTTAAGTTCATACTCAGAACGCTTTCGAATAACGTCAATTCTATGTCGAACATACAATTCAAGAATAGATTTAAGTGAAAGTGTTTGGGGAACTCCTTCAACGAGTGCCACCATATTTACTGGGAAGGTTGTTTGTAATTCTGTATGTTTAAATAAATTATTGAGCACTTTTTTGTAGATAGCATCTCTTTTAAGTTCAATCACAATACGAATGCCCTGGCGGTTAGATTCATCACGTAAATCTGCCACTCCAGTAATCTTTTTATCTATTACTAATCTGGCAATTTTTGAAACCAGATTCGCTTTATTTACCTGGTAAGGAATTTCTGTTATAACAATATTGGTTTTACCTTTACGTTCTTCCTCTTCTGCAACACCACGCACCATTATTTTGCCACGACCAGTCTGGTAGGCTTGCATGATATCTTTGATACCATAAATGGTTCCGGCAGTTGGGAAATCCGGTCCGGTAATATGCTCAATAAGCTCTTCTAGTGAGGTATCAAATAGAAGTAAATGATCGGTTGGTTTAGAAATTTCTGTTGTTACAAGTTTTTTTTCTGCATCAGAAGTTGTCCCGTGTGTTACAGGTGCATTTACCGTTACAGTATCTGTTGTTTCTGGGGAAATTTTTGCCTTATCAATCATGTGGATGACTGCGTTTATGACTTCTGTAAGGTTGTGTGGCGGAATTTTAGTTGCCATACCAACAGCAATACCCTCTGCTCCCATAAGAAGCATATTAGGAAGTTTTGCCGGAAGATATAATGGCTCTTTCAGTTTTCCATCAAAGTTTTCTACCCAGGTTACTGTCTCTTTATCTATATCAAAAAGCATCTCTTCTGCAATTTTCGTCATTTTGGCCTCGGTGTAACGCATTGCAGCTGGAGGATCTCCATCGATAGAACCAAAGTTACCTTGCCCATTTACTAAGGGGTAACGCATCGAGAAGTCTTGAGCCAAACGAACAAGCGCATCATATACTGGTACATCTCCATGAGGATGATATTTACCCAATACTTCACCAACAACAGTTGCGGATTTAGAAAAATGAGCACTTGATGTAAGTCCCAGCTTATACATTGCATATAAAATTCTGCGGTGAACTGGTTTTAGACCATCACGCACATCTGGCAATGCACGAGCCACAATAACTGACATTGCGTAATCAAGGTACGCTTTCTTCATTTCTTCTGATATCGGTGAGATTTGGATATTTGACATAACGTATTTATTTCATTGCATTTTTAATATCTTCAAAGGCTTTTTCCTTTCCTAAAAATTCTTTTGTTTTGACCCATTTACCTGGTTCTAAATCTTTATAGTGTTCAAAAAAGTGTTTAATTTTATCTTTAGTCGCTTCATTTATGTCTGAGACATCATTAATATGGGCAGAAAATGGATCAAGTTTTGCTGTTGGTACGGCAAGAATTTTTGTATCACGACCAGCCTCATCTTCCATCTCTAACATCCCAATAACTCGAACGGGACATACAGTTCCAATTGCAAGGACCTGTGAAGAAAGTACAAGTACATCGGTCGGATCTCCATCATCTGCTTTGGTGTTAGGTATAAATCCGTAACTAAATGGATATGGCATATTGGTATATAAAAAGCGATCAACCATCACAAAACCGGAATCTTTATCGAGTTCGTACTTTATCATAGAACCTTCTGGAATTTCAATAAATACATTTACTTCTTCTGGTGCGTTTTTTCCTGCCGAAAGTTTTGATATATCCATATGTATAAATAATTATTAAATATCTAAATCTGCCATGAGGGCATGTGTCACAATAAATTTCTTTCGTGGTGGCACTTCTTCACCCATTAGCATAGTAAAAGTTTCATCAGCTGCTTCTGCATCTTCTATATCTATTCTCTTTAAAATACGTGTTTCAGGATTCATGGTTGTTTCCCAGAGTTCTTCTGCATTCATTTCACCCAAACCCTTAAATCGCTGAATAGAGTATTTGGAATCTGGATTTTCTTTAAAGTATTTATCTTTTTCTTCATCTGTATACAGATACATTTTATTCTTACCATAGGTAAGTTTATATAGTGGTGGTACTGCCACATACACCAGACCATGTTCTATAAGTGGTTTTAGATGTCTAAAGAAGAATGTCAGATATAAAGTTTTAATGTGTGATCCGTCGATATCTGCATCTGTCATAATAATGATTTTGTGATATCTAGCTTTTTCTATATCAAACTGTTCTCCAATTCCAGAACCAAGGGCGACAATGAGATCTTTAAACTTATCTGAACCAATAACTCTATCGAGTCGGTAACGCTCAGTGTTTAAAATTTTTCCAAATAGTGGCAAGATTGCCTGTGTTTTACTGTCTCGGCCAGATTTGGCACTACCACCTGCAGAATCTCCTTCTACGATAAAGATTTCTGATTTTGTAGGATCTTTTTCACGGCAATCTGCAAGCTTACCAGGCAGTGCTGTTCCTTCCAAAGCACCTTTTCGCATAACGGCTTCTTTTGCTGCTTTTGCTGCAAGGCGTGCTCTTTGTGCCAACAATATTTTTCCTAAAATCTCTTTTGCTTCTCTAGGGTTCTCTTCAAAGTAAATATCTAAATAGGTACTTACTGTTTGCTGAACAACAGATTGAACTTCGGAGTTACCAAGTTTTGTTTTGGTCTGACCTTCAAACTGAAGGTCGTTAGAAGGCATCTTGACGTAAATTACAGCAGAAAGACCTTCTTTGATATCGTTTCCAGAGAAGGCTTCTTTCATATCCTTTTCTGCGATCACTTTTTTTGCGTAGCTATTAATAGATTTTGTTAAAGCAACACGGAAACCAGTTAAGTGAGTACCTCCCTCATGTGTATTAATGACATTTACAAATGAATGTACATTCTCAACAAGAGAGTCATTAAACTGAATAGATACTTCTACTTCTATATCTCCATCTTGTTGCTTCATATAAATTGGATCATGAAGCACTTTCTTCCCTTTGTTCATATCTCGAATGAGCGACATAATACCGCCATCGAAGTAATAGGCTGCTCTATCGTTTTCTTTTTTATTGGTTATTTTGAAAAGTACTTTTGGGATAAGATAAGCTTTTTCGTTAATCTGTTTTTTAAACTTTTTATAGTCTATCTCAATAGTTTCTTTAAAGATCTCTGTGTCAGGTTTAAAGGAAACAGCGGTACCACTCTCAAAAGGAAAATTAAGCATGGAGTCATTTACAATCTTTACGTTGTACTGAGGTATTCCACGGTTGTATTCTTGTCTATAGATTTTCCCCTCTTTTTTTACCTCAACAATAAGATGTTCAGACAGTGCATTCACAACAGAAGCTCCGACACCGTGAAGGCCTCCAGAAACTTTATAGGCTGCTGATTCAAATTTACCACCTGCATGTAACATAGTCATTACCAGCTCAAGAGCTGACTTCTTATATTTGGGTACCTCATCTGTTGGGATACCTCGCCCATCATCGTATACAGAGAAATAACCATTTTCTTCTACTGTGATATGAATATTTGTGGCATGTCCTGCTAGGGCTTCGTCGATTGCGTTGTCGACAATTTCGTTAAGAGAGTGGTTGACACCTGCCTGACTGGTGGTGCCGATATACATTCCTGGTCTTTTTCTTACTGGATCTAATCCTTCAAGTACTACTATTGATTCTGCACCGTATTTAGGTTCGTTAGTATTAGCCATAAAAGCATAGTATAACATATAACCTTAGTCTGTGGTAGCTTTGTTTGGGTTGTTGCAACAACCCTTTATTTTAAGGGCTTGACAGCACTTTAGGTGGTTAACTTTATATTTTTTTATAGGATAATTGGCTCATGGCATAAAAAAAGACCTCCGGATTGGAGGTCTTTTTGGTTTGTCATGCTGAATCTATTCCAGCTTCTTAGCTTAAGATCCTGAACCACATTCAGGATGACAAGCGAGTTACTAACCCGCTCGTCATTTAAGTTCAACTTTAGCTCCTGCTTCTTCAAGCTTAGCTTTTGCTGCATCTGCTTCTTCTTTCTTAACATTCTGAAGAAGTTCCTGAGGTGGGGTTTCTACGAGTTTCTTAGCATCCATAAGACCGAGGTCTTGGCGAAGTTCTCGTACAGCTTTAATTACAGCAAGTTTATTTGCTCCACCATCTGTTAAGACAACATTAAATGAAGTCTTTTCTTCTGCTGGTGCTGCATCTGCTGCTCCTGCTGCTGCTGGTGCTGCTGCCATCATAGGCATTGCGGATACACCAAATTTATCTTCTAAGTAACTTGCAAGTTCTGAAAGTTCAAGAACTGTAAGTTCCTCGATTTGAGTAGCAATTTTCTGAAGTTTATCAGAAAGTTGTACATCTTTTGTTTCTGTTGTTTGTTCGTCTGCCATTTATCTAGACACCTCCTCTCATTTCTGAGAAATGTATTAATTGCATTTAGCCTTGTTTTGCTTTTTGACTTAATATATATACAAACTTCTGCATATTGAAGGAAAGAGAACGAGTTGTGCGGACCATTGGGTTCTTCATTGCACCAATAATCTTGGCCCTCAGTTCGTCTTTTCCTGGAAGTTGAGCAAGTTTAGTGAGATCAGTATCTCCATATACCTGATTATCAATATATCCAACCTTAAAACTAAAGTTCTCGTTATCTTTTACTTTTTCAAAATAGCCTTTTAATCCTTCAATCCAATCTCCATGCAGTACTAAAAGAGCAGATTTATCTTTTAAAGGAAAAGCTTTTTTACTCATTTCCACAAAATCTGTTTCATTTTGAGAAAGTTTGTTAATAGCCTTTTCGAATAAGGTATTCTTAATGACAGTAAGTGTACTTTCAGATTTACGAAGTTCGCGTCGGAGTTCTTCCAATGCCTGATGTGTAGTTTTTTCAAACCTAATAAGAGCAAAGTTAGAATTTTCTTTTATAGATTGAGTTATTTTGTCGACAATATCGACTTTTTGTTTGCTTGGCATATATTAAATCACTTGTCCGATATCTATCGGACTACCAGAGGATATTATATCCAGTTTTCTGAAAAACCGCTGGTCTTGGTGTTAATAACTTCCAAAGTATACTTGAGAAGGTGGAAAAATGCAATTAGATTTCTCCAAGAAGTTCTCTAAGTGACTTTGATGGTTTCTCTTGTCTATTTTGTTTCTTTTCTTTTTTAGCAGTAAGTTGAGCTTTAAATTTCTTAGCATCTTCTGCTTTCTTTAAGAAACGATCTACATTTCCTTTTGCATCAACGAATTTTTGTTCGCCGGTGTAAAAAGGATGGCATTTTGCACAAATTTCCACAGAAATAGATTCACGGGTAGAACCAGTGGTAAAGGTGTTGCCACAAGAACATGTTACAACTACATCTGTGTTAAATTTTGGGTGAATTTGTGCTTGCATAGAAATGTTATTTTACCATATAAATGAAGATATGAAAAGGGTCATTTGAGTTTGCTATTGACTGCTTCAAAAACCTTTTCCCATTTGCCGTTTGCAATGATATCTTCCAAGTTAAAGAAGCTTTTATTAACCCGGTGGTCAGTAAGCCTATTTTGAGGAAAGTTATAAGTGCGAATTTTTTCTGCTCGTTCTCCATTGCCGACATCTTTTACATACGAAAATTGAAGCCCACGTTTCTTCTCTTCCTCAAGTTGGTAGAGTTTACCAGCAAGAAGTTCCATTGCAATCTGACGGTTAGCCTGTTGTGTTCTTTCGCGACTTGAGAAAATCATAATACCAGTTGGTTTATGGGTGAGTCGCACTGCAGATGAAACCTTGTTTACATTCTGCCCTCCTGCACCACCTGAGCGGACAAACTGCCAATCGAGGTCATTTGAATTAATATGTACTTCTGATTGGGAAATTTGTGGAGTAACTAAAATAACTGCAGTAGAAGTGTGAACTCTCCCTCGTCTTTCTGTAGAAGGAATACGCTGTACGCGGTGTACTCCTGTTTCATTTTTAAAGTATTTAAAAGCGTTTTCTCCTTTAATACGAATTGCTGTTTCTTCTATAAAAGCAGACTTCATGCCATTTTTTTCGGCAAATTTTGCATACGAGTTAAGAAGATCGTTCCCCCAGATTTTGGATTCATCTCCTCCTGCTCCAGGTAATGCTTCTATAACGACAATGTTTGGGTTTATGTTCATATGTACCTATTATATAAAATCATGAAACGGGAGAGAAATACACCTCTCCCGTTTTTTCTTGCGTAAGTTCAAAAGCATTGTAACACAGCAGCGTGTTACTCTTCTTCCGAACTCTCGATCAGGACTGCAGCAACCAAACCAAAGAGCAGACCCATGCGTGCCAAACGTGATGGCTTGGCGTATGGATTGTCGTTGGGAAACATCTTTACTTCAAGCTCCGGAATGAAATTTGCAATCACAAAGCAACCTAGTGCCCAAAGGGCGAGAACTGCTGAGAGCTGATTTCTCATCTTTGTCTCCTTCTTACTTGGTTTGCAGCAACAATTAAAATCAAAATTACACTAACGAAACCTAAAGCAGCGAAAAATCCTTGTTTAATGGATATGCTCATATTTTCATTAATGAAAACAATTAAAGCTATTCCACCAATGAATAACAGAGCTGCTGCTATACGTAAAGCATTAAGTGACATGTTGCTATTGTCCTTTCCACAAGATAAGTAGCAGTATTATACCATTCTATAGGCTTTTTATGAGGCTGAGAATGGTTTGAAGATCTTTTTCTTCCTGGTCGCCTGTCTTCATGTCTTTAAGCAGAATGGTATCTTTTTTTACTTCTTCTTCACCAATAATAAGTACAAAGCGGATACCTTTTTTATTAGCGTATTTGAGCTGCTTACTTAAATCTTTGTTTGAATCTAAAAAGAGTTCTGTGTTTACACCAGCATCACGAAGTGCTGTAGTAATTCTCATAGCTGTTTTCATTACATCGTCATTCCCCATATATGCAACGAGAACTTGAGTTACCGTTGTTTCTTCTTCCATAAGTTTTAATTCTTTGGCAGCTTCTAGAGTGCGATCAAAGCCAATAGCAAAACCCACCGCTGTAAGTTCTTTTCCAACGAACTGGCCAATGAGGTTATCATATCTGCCTCCTCCTCCCAATGAACCATTTGTTCCATCAAGAACTGCTTCAAAAATAATGCCTGTGTAATAATCCAGCCCTCTAGCTAGTTTGGGGTCAAAGACAATCATCTTTTCTGGAATATTGAAAAAATTGACAGCAGTTTCGATACTAAATTTTAGTTTCTCATCGCCAGTTTCATCTAGATCAGAGATTGGGAGCCTGGACCATTCTGAAATGAGCTTGAAAAGAGTATTTATTTGTTCTTCTGAAATATTTTTTTCCATTAATTCCTTTCGGACTCCTTCTTCACCGATTTTATCTAGTTTATCGATAGATCTGACTACAGATAAAAAGGTCTCCTGAGGAACATCTTCTTGACCAAGTGATTTACTGATCAGTGACTTGAGGACAACTCTGCTGTTAAAGACAATTTTAAAGTTCTTAAACCCAATCGAGTAATATATATTCCAGAATAAAGCAAGGATTTCCGCATCTGCCATAGCAGAATTGGTATCTCCAATAATATCGGCGTCACATTGAAGAAACTCTCTGTATCTTCCTTTTTGTGTATTTTCAGCTCGCCAGACAGGTTGTACCTGATAGCGCTTGAATGGTTTAGGAATATCCTGGTATTGGGCCGCAATACGGGCCAATGGGACAGTCTGGTCGTATCGTAGACCAATTTTTCTACCTCCTCTATCTTCAAACATATAAAGTAACTTGTCTGCGTCTTCTCCATATTTCCCCATGAGTGTTTCAGCATATTCCAAAGCTGGTGTCTCCAGAGGATCATATCCGAACTGTTCGAAAACTCTCGCAATTTGTTGAATTAACCTCTGACGCATTATTGCTTCGACAGGAAGAAAATCACGAAATCCTTTGAGAGTTTGTAATTTTGTCATAGAAGTATTTTACCTTACTTTATTCGTTATAGGCTGCAAGTTGCATTTCAAAAGAAAGTTGCTCTCCGTCTCTCCATACTTGTACTGTTACTGTATCTCCTATATTCTTATCTAAAATGATACGGGCTAAAGATTCATCATCTTCTCCATCAAGCCTTGTACCATCGATACTAATAATGATGTCATCTTCCTGGATACCAGCTTCATCAGCAGGTGAGCCTTCTACAACAGATTCGACATATGCCCCCTCAACAACATCATTTAGAAGAGCTGTTCTACGGTCTACCATTTGGTAGCGCACACCAATATAAGGACGTTCAAATGTTCCACCTCTTTTTTCAAACTCATCAATAAGCGTTTTTACTACTTCTATTGGAATGGCAAATCCGATATTCTGCCCCGAAGCTGCAACAGCAGTATTTACTCCAATCGCTTCGCCCTGAGAGTTAAGGAGTGGCCCTCCCGAGTTACCTGGGCTAATTGCGGCATCTGTTTGAATAACATTATCTAGTTTTTCTACAAAACCTTCAAAAGCAGATCCTGCGGTAATACCACGTCCAATACCAGAAATAATGCCTGCTGTAACTGTATTTTGAAATTCACCAAGGGGCGTGCCAATAGCAATAGCCATTTGTCCTAGTTTAAGGTTATCTGAATCTCCTAGAGGAAGTGGCTTAAGATTTTGGGCTTCAATTTTAAGAATTGCTAAGTCATTTAGCGGGTCTCGATATATCTGTTCTACTTGATACTCCTCCTGGTCGTTGGTTATAACACTATATTGTGCTTCGGTATCTAGTACCACATGTTTATTAGTAATAATTAATCCATCTTCCGAAACGATAAATCCACTCCCAATATTTTGTTGAATCTCTTCTTCGTCTTCAGATTCTCTAAATGGGCTGAAAGGATTAAATGGGTCTAGTTCTATGGAAGACCGGGTGGTAGTAATGCCAATTGTTACAACCGAGGGCAACGAATTTTCTACAACTTCGGTAATGACCGATTCTTCGTATACAATACGCTCTGTAACTTGAGATTGGTTAAAAGAAGGTAAATCATCTAATGATGGAATCTGGAACACTCTGAAAAAAGAAGAGATTGGACGAGTCCAGTTTTGGGGAATATATCGTTGAAAAGAGATAAGTCCAATAATAATAAGAAGAATTCCAAGCACGAATTTGGCAAGTGAAACATTCCTTTTCTCTTCCATAGTTCAAGTTAACTTATCACTATTATACTACCACATTATTCTGAAATTAACCTGAGTGCTTCTTGAAGTTGTGTATCAGTTTCTTTTGTAAGAGTATTTCCTTCTGGAATTTCATTTTCTACTGCTATTTCTGGTTCAAGACCTTTTCCATTAATCCAATCACCATCTGGAAGAATCCATTTTGCAATCGTTACATGTAATCCAGCACCATCTTGAAGATCAAGAGCTTCCTGAACTGAACCTTTACCAAAAGATTTCTGGCCAATCAATGTTGCTTTCTCATGATCTCTTAATGCTCCAGCTAAAATTTCAGAAGCAGAAGCTGAGCCGCCGTCTATAAGAACATTGAGAGGTATACCTATAAGTTTTCCTCGTCTTGTTACTTTATAAGTCCTATCATTTCCATCTGTTGTTTCCTGCGTCACAATCGTTTGACCTTGCTCTACAAACTCTGATGCAAGATACACAGCGCTATCCAGATATCCGCCTGGATTGCCTCTGACATCAAGTACCATGCCAGCAATGCGGCCATTCTCCCATTCCTGAGCAATTGTTTCTACAGCTTTGTCCCATTCTGAGTTGGTAGTTTCACCAAACTGATTCAGTTTGAGGTGCGCAATTCGATTGCCATTACTTGTTTCAAAGCTGAGTTCTACTGAGTCTACTTTAATCTGGTCACGGGTAATAGTGACATCTTTTTCACCAGAGGTATTTACAAGAGTTAAAGTAACCTGAGTGCCTTTTTCACCACGAATTTTTGAAACAGTTTGCGATAAGGTCCAGGTTTCTGTAGATTCACCATCTACTGCCGTTATGTAATCACCAGCCCTAACACCTGCTGCTTCTGCAGGAGAGTCTTTAAGAGGGGCAATCACAACCACTCTATTATCCTTCAACCCAAGCTGAGCTCCAATCCCTTCAAATTTACCTCCCAAATCGTCTTTAGACTGTTGATTTTCTTCTGGCGTGAGGAAAAAAGTATATGGATCTTCTAAAGAAGCAACCATACCTTTAATTGCCCCATAAAACATTTTTTGTTGATCTATTTTTTCGTCATCAATATATTTTTGTTCTACTTTTTCCCAGGTATCCCAAAACAGAGCAAAATCTACATTGTTAGCTTCTGCTTTTTTTAGGAAGTCAGGATTGTTTGCATTAAATACCGTGTAGGAATATTGTTGTCTGGCATTCTTTTTTAAATTCCATTCAGCAAGTTTATATCCTGATCCAAATAGGAAAACAGCAACTGATGCGTAGAGTAATATCGTGGTAAGTTTGTTTGATTTCATAAAAACGTAATGCTAATTGTAGAGGGTTTATTCGTAAAAATAAACAGTTCTTTTATCGACACCTGTAATGAAGTAAGGATACTGTTCTTTCATGAGTTCTTCAAGATCCTCTGTATTCATAATTGTAATTTGTTTAATTGCTCCAAGTGGTACTTTTGTACTTGATACAAATCCTTTAGCTCCGAGCGTTTCAATTTTGGCGTGATCAAGTGGGTTTACATTGTGGCCTACAATTATTTTTTCATAAATATCATCCTCTGTGAGTGGCTTTTCTATATCTGCAATATAATAGATTGGTCCACCAAGGTAATGTGTAGATTCTTCAATATCTATTTTTTTTGCTTTATTTACTTTTAGTTCTATATATCCATCTCCAATGGAGTCTACTTCGCCCATCACAAAAGAAGGAATAACATTTTCTTCTCCACTTTCGAGCTCAATGGTCATTGTGCCAGTTAGATGATCAATTTCACGAATCACGCCATCAACAGAGCTAAAATACTGTTTCGTAGAGAACATTCCTTTATGTTCTGCAATGAGATCGCCTTTTTGTACCGCATCACCAACAACTTTTTTCAAGCTAAGAAAAATTTTGTCTGGTGGAAAATTGAGGATCTCAGATAAAGGCACTCTAATAGCGCTTGTTGCTTTTTTACGCAAGAATGGGGTACCAAAATCTACAGTTTGTCCTGCCTGAATAAGTAATTCGGCATTTTCTGGAAATTTAACCGGGACTTTCATCCAAAAATTATAGCAGTTATTTTACGCCCTGATAAGAGGTATATGGAATAAGTGCCAAGTAGCGAGCATACTTTATCTGTTTAGAAAGAGCTCTCTGATGCTTTGCACATACGTTGCTTTTTTCACGGCTTACAATTTTCTTTCGTGGAGAAAGAAATTTTTCCAGATTCTCTACATCTTTGTAGTCTGGTGAAACGTGATATTTACAGAAAAAACAGTTAGACATATATATTAATAATTAAAAATTAGAATGGAATATCATCTGGGTTAACATCTTCATCATTTCCTGATTGGGTAGGCGCTGGTGCAGCTTCTTCTTGTGACATCTCTTCTTGAGATTCAGAACCATTGTCCTCTTGTCCTTCGTCAGTACCAGCTTCTCCGCGCTTACCATCACTAAATACTATAAAATCATCCAGAACAATCTCTGTGATGTTTCTTTGCTGACCATTTTTATCAGTATATTCTCGGTAGGTAATTCGACCTTCTAAATATACTTTTCTCCCTTTTGTTAAAAGTTTGCTACAAAGTTCTGCAAGTTTCTGCCAAGCTACGATTCGGTGATATTGTGCTTCTTCTTTTGTCTGACCGTCTTGGGTTGTCCATGAACGGTTGGTTGCAAGTCCAAATGTACAAACAGCAGTTCCTGCTGGTGTATATTTTAATTCTGGGTCGCGAGTAAGGTTTCCAAGTAATACTACTTTATTAATCGATCTGCTTGACATATATTCTTATAAATTGGTAATTAACTTATTGTACTTAAGATTTCTTTTCTTTTTTAGTGCTTTTTTCAGGCATTTCTTCCTGAGCTAATAATAAATAGCGAAGGACAAGTTTGTCATAATTGAGCTTTTTCTTGAAGTCTTCAAGCTTATCTGTTTCAATTTGAATATGCCAGGTGTAGTATTCTGCGCCTGTAACTTTATCAATTGGGTATGCGAGAAGTCGTTTTCCCCATGCGTTTTCATTTAATTTTTTCCCTGAGAAAGATTCAAGAGCTTTTTCAACAGGTGTAATTGCTTTTGCGTCTTCTACCAAGAAGGTAAATTCGTACGTATTCATAAACATTATTTTAGTTCAATCGAATCTGTGATTCATTTATAAATAATAAAGTCATATAATAGTAAGAAATGAGCAAAAATGCAAGTTGTTTTTATTTTTAAAACAATCAAAAATGAAATCCATCTTTAATAATACGCGATATTTTTTTCTTTTTCTACTCTTTCTATTTCTAATGGGAACCCGTTTTATAGGTCTTGACTGGGGGTTGCCCTTTCCAATGCATCCTGACGAGAGAAATATGGTTGTCGCTATCAATCAGCTCTCTTGTGAAGAATTTGGTACAACAGAGTGTTTTAATCCCCATTTCTTTGCCTATGGCCAGTTTACTTTATATCTCGCTTATATTCTTGTGCCTTTTATATCACTTATATATGAAGGTACTACGTTTGAACATACTGCTCTTGCACTACGGCTTATATCAGCAACTTCTTCTGTTCTTACGGTCATTGTCCTTATTACCATACTCAGGCGTTTTATTAAAATGCACAATGCAGCTTTATATGCTGCAGTATTGTTCTTTACAAGTGTTCCCGCCTTTGTGCAGTTTTCTCACTTTGGAACTACAGAGTCTGTACTGATGCTGTTTTATGCAGTTCTCTTGTATTTTGCTGTTCGGTTGTTGAAAGAAGAGATATCGGTATCTTCTTTTACTCGTTATAGCGCAGTTACGTTTGGAATAGCACTTGGTACAAAGGTGTCTGCATTGGCATTTGGTGCAATTCCAGCGGTTGCACTTATTATGTATGCAATCCACAAATGGGAATGGCGGGTCTTTGTGCAGATTATGTTTGAAGGAGCTAAGTTTTTGATTATTGCAGGAGTCTTTTTTGTCATCACCTCACCTTACAATATGATAGCTTTTGAGGAGTTTAGAGGATCCATGCAGTACGAATCTGCCGTGGGACTGGGTGAATATAAAGCTTTCTATACAAGGCAATTTGAATATACAATTCCATTTCTATTCCAATTTATATCGATTTTTCCTTATAGTTTAGGGTGGCCTGTCCTAATACTATTTGTACTCGGATTTTTCCTTTTACCGCTAAACGCTCGATACAATTTTCTCCGAATTCAGTTTTTACTTTTTTTCATCCCTAATTCGTTGTTTTATGCCAAATGGAGCAGATTTTCTTCTCCTCTTTTCCCTCTAATGGTTCTCATTGCTTTTTTGATGTTAATTAAGTTATACGCATTAATGAAGAAATATATCCGTATCAAGATTATTCCTCAAGTGACTGTTATATGTGTTATGACAGCTGCAATTATTCCTGGAATTGCCTATACAACCATTTATGCCACTCAAGATGTGCGGTTTAAAGCGTCGGAATGGGTTTATGAAAATATGCCTGAGGATTCATATATTCTTTCTGAAACGGCGAATGTTATAGATGTACCGGTAGTTGATCCAGATAATCAAAAACTAGTAGAAGAAGCAAAACCTTACAAGTATATCTCTTTTAATTTTTATGATTTACATATCTTGAATGAATTGTCTCAAGAGCTGGAAAGCCATATTAATGAAGCTGATTTTATCTTTATTCCTTCACGAAGAGTGTTTGCAAATCATACGTGTTATGTTCCCGGTGTAAATGATACTTTTACTATTCAGGACAGTTGGCTTGTATATGAGTCTGATCGTTGTACAAAACTACGAAATGAGTATCCGGAAGTGAATACCTATTATGACAGGTTATTCTCGGGAGGGATGAGGTATCAACAGGTAGCAGAATTTACGTCATATCCCCGTATTGAGTTTTTTGGACGTACTCTTATTGAGTTTCCAGATGAACAGTCAGAAGAAACCTGGACGGTATTTGATCATCCGGTAATACGAATCTATAAAAGGACATAAGCTTATAGTAAGACTTCATTGACAAGATTTTTAAAATTTGAAATAATGAAAATCTATGAATATGTTTAAACAAACCTCAACAATCATCTTTTTCTTTGTAGTGCTTTTTATCTTTATGGTGGCAGTTAAACTTTTGAATATTTCTTTCCCAGTTTCTGTTACAACCTCTAACCAATCGCAAGAACTTTCTGTGGTTGGTGAAGGAAAGGTAGAAGTTGTCCCAGATACAGCAAAAATAGATGTTGGAGTTTCTGTTCAAAATGTGCAGACAGCAGAAGCAGCCCAAACCGAAATTGATGAAGTAAATAATGCCATTATTCAAGCTATGGCTGACCTTGGAATAGATAAAAGTAATATCCAAACTTCAAACTACTCGATTTATCCATCATATGATTACTCAAGTGGAACCGAAAGACAGGACGGTTATGATGGAAATGTAACTGTCTCTATTAAAACAGAAGATGTTGCACAAGTTTCCCAAGTCATTGAAGCGGCAACCACTGCTGGTGCAAACCAGGTACAAGGCACAAGCTTTCAGGTTGCAAGCCCAGAAGAGTATAGAGCACAAGCAAGAAACAAAGCTATAGAAAATGCAAAACAACAAGCACAAGAACTTGCAGATTCTCTTGGCATTAAGTTAGGTAAAGTTGTTAACGTGGTTGAACATTCTCAGACATCAGGTGGACCTGTGCCAATGTATGCAGTCGCAGAATCTAGAGCACTTGGTGGTGGCGGTGGACCAAGTATTCAGCCAGGATCCCAGGAGATCACATCTGTTGTGACTCTTTACTTTGAGAAGAGATAATTAGGTGTTAGTAAACGACTTCTTCACGATCTCTTCTAGAGGTTCATTCTCTATTGTCATGTCAATATACTCAGTTTGTTTCAGAATATACTGCAGCACTTGCTCTATTTTTGCTTTTGGTGAAGATATTTTGAGTTGAGGATATTGGTAGTCAACCGTTATTTCTTTAGGTAATTTTAGTTTTGATTCATCTATCTTTTTAGAAAGAATAATGGTTACTGTTTTTGTTTGGGAATACTTCTCTACCAACCGTTGTAGTTTACCATCATAAATAATCTGGCCATGATCTATAAGGATAACTCGTTTGGCAAGCCTCTGCACATCCTGCATATAATGTGAGGTTAATATAATAGTAGCGTTATACTTTTCCTGATAGGCTTTTATAAAGTTGATAATAGTAGTTTGGGCAAAAATATCAAGACCAATGGTCGGTTCATCGAGAAAGAGAACTTTTGGTTTATGAATAAGTGCGCCAATAAGCTCGGCCCGCATACGTTGACCTAGTGATAACGTTTTCACAGGTCTTTTTATAAACTCTTGGACCTTGAGAAGTTCTGTTAGTTCACCAAGTGTCTTTTTATATTCTGCATCAGGAACTTCATAAATCTCTTTGTTGAGTCTGTAGCTATCTGTTGGAGGTAGCTCCCAGAGTAATTGGTTCTTTTGCCCCATAATGAATGCCATTTTCTTTAAATAATTTGGGTGTTTTTCAAAGGGGGTATGCCCCATCACACGTACTTTACCTGAGGTTGGATATAAAATGCCGGCAAGAATTTTCATAGTGGTAGTTTTTCCAGCACCATTTGGGCCAATAAAACCTACTAAATCGTTATCCTCTATCTCAAATGAGATCTTATCTAAAGCAGTATGTTCTTTATATGTTCTATTAAAGAAATCTTTAAGAGGATTTCCGGTTTTTTCTGCGGTTTTATATATTTTCGAAAGATTTTGTACTGAGATCATATTAAGGTTATAAATAATTTATTACCCACCCCAGCTCTGGTATTTCCTTAAAGCATAATTCCAGAGTTTTAGAGATAGTACCAAACTAGCAATAGAAAATACAAAACTGATTACATAGACTTCAACAGATAATAAGTTTAATAAACTTTTGACAGGTATTGAAATCATAATCCCGATTGGTATGACAAAAGTAAAAATAAATCTAATTGGTTGTTTATAAATATCTATAGGAAAAGTACCAAGCCTGGTCATATCACGGTATATCATAATCGCATGATCCACTTCTGTTGTGAGAATCCCCATGGCCAGAACGCCTATATGAAAACTGGTTGCAATAATAAGCGCATTGATAATGAGTGCAATATATAAGAGAAGATGTATAGCTGAAAACTCTGGTAAATTCATAATAAAGAAGATTGCAAGACCTATGTACAAAACGGAAATAAGCGCATCCAGTACATCGACCCCACCGACAAGTATTTTGAGGAATGGATGATATGGTTTAACAAGCACAGTATCAAACTCCCCTGAGATAACCAGTTGCCTAAACCTATATACTTCTCTAAACATGAGTTGTGCGATACTGTCTATAATATTGTACGTAAGATAAAAAATGATTGTCTGTTCTGGGGTGTACCCTACAAGAACTTTGGTACTATACACCAGCACAAGCACAAACAAAAAAAACATACCAAACCTTATAATCTTGCCCAGCATAAAAAGCACTACACCAGCTGGATGGCGGAATGTGACCTTTAAGCTGTACAATGCAAATAGCCAGAATATGTTCCAGTTTTTTCTCATATATTTTGTCGATATTTTGCTATAAAGTCGCGTCCCAGATTCTGCCCCTCGCCACCTCGACAAATGCGTGTCAAAATACCAACGCATTTGGTCAAGGCCTCTGGCTCGTGCCACCTGTTCCTCTCGTTTGCTTTATAGATTATTTATTACCTCCCATAAAAGCTATATTGTTTAATTCCTTTCTTCCATAACCACTTTGCAAATAGATATGTTAGAAAAACCCATACAAGTCCAATGAGCAAAAACGTTATGTCATAACCTGCAAGTCCCTTAATGTAGAGTTGAGCCGGGATAAAAATGAAATAAGGAAACGGTGTGTAGATGAGAGCGTTATAAATTGGCTCAGGCAGAATAGATAACGGAAAATAATTCCCGGCAAGTACAAATACCAGAATAAAATAAATAAACCGCGGTGCCCATATCTCTGCTGACCAAAATGCAAACAAAGAGATACTAAATGAAAGAAAAAATGAAAGAGAGAGCCCAATTATGATATGAAGAAGAATTAGTAAAATGGCAAGAGGTTCTGGTGGTAAGACAAGATGTGGTTTGAGTAATAAAATCAATACTGTAATTTCAATAACAGCACATGAAATATTTACTGTTTTATCTGCAACTTCCTTGGTAATAAGATATCCAAAAAAATTCCACGGTTTGAGAAGTCTGTTGATGATATCTCCATTAAGTATCTCTGCCCCAAGCTCATGAATTTTGCTAGAAAGGACAAAGTCAGAAAGAAAACTAATCACCAGTACATAGGTGAGCATCTCGGTTTGAGTATATCCTTCGATAATTCTTTGATTTAAATAAATAGCACTCCAGAGTGAGTAAATAAGAATAAGGTTCAAAACTACTCGAAATCTCCAAAGAATAAAGTTGACTCGGTATACAAAATACTGATCAATGGTCACCAGGAAGAGTTGCCGGTACTTCTGCATGAAGTACAGTGTATCACCACTTAATTGGGTAGTCTACAGTCGATGTGGGAAAAGGTACATTGCCATCGACTATATTTTTAATAAGTTCTACATAATTGCCTTTGTAATACGTCTCCATAAACTCAGGGTTTGCTTGCATTGCCATAGAAGTTAAGTATGGTATGGATTCTCTTGTTATCTCTTCAAGTACATCAAATGTTCGTCTTCCATAGTATTCAGGTTTTAGTCCTTCTTCATGCAGCTTTGGTTTATATCGCTTCAACATGTCTATTCTTGTAAAAGGATCCATAATGGTATCAAGGCCATAGGCGCCATCAGCGTTACGAACAGCTGCAACAGAGCTATCCATAAGCCGTGCCATCATATCTTCTGTTGTCCATGTCCCATCATAAAAACCATCCCATTTTAAATGTGTCACTCGAGTGGGAATGAGTACTTCTTTGCTAAAAAATTCAAGTCCTGGCACTCCGTCTACTGGATCTTCATTCCATTCTGCGGCAAACAATTCTTGTGGTGATACTTTGCATGTAACAAATTCTCCATTGGAACAGGTACCATTATTTCTCATCCGTTCTTTATTTAGCCGTTGTGGAGCATCATGCAGAATACCTTCCCCTTGTGCTCTGAGAATATCTGCAGGAGAATGACCAAGTAGTGCCGCATTCGTTTTATTAAATTCACCAGCAAGGATATTATGCCAAAGGCAATTCCTCCATTCGGGATCGGCAAGTCCTCCATTAATATTTACTTGAATACACGGAGTCATGTATGGATGAAGATCCAATTCCTTTGTGAGTTGAATTGCTTCTTGGCTCAGCACCATCTCCCTTTCAAGCAGTGGATTAAAGTCTGGACTTCCCCACAATTCAGAATTATCGGGTGGGTATATTAATTCATCTGTATTAACGTTCCAAGGTATTTTGAGTACTGCAACCGGTGCCTCAATCATGCAACAATACTATCAACACTTATGCTTACACACAATATCACTTACAAGATTTTAACATCACTCTTACATCATTTTATTGTATATTCATATATATGGACCTAAATACCTTTTTTAACCCTTCGTCTATTGCAATAGTTGGAGTATCTCCCGATGCACAAAAAGTGGGTCACTTGGTTGCCAAAAACATGATCGCACAAGGTTATGAAGGCAATATGTATTTTATTCACCCGACAGAAACAGAACTTCTTGGTAAAAAAGTATATCCTTCACTTTCTGCAATTGGTAAGCCTGTAGACCTTGTGGTCTTTGCCGTGCCGGCACCTGTTGTTATTAAGCTTCTTGATGAAGTAAAGCAGATTGGCTGTACACAGGTATTAATCTATGCAGCTGGATTTAAAGAGATGGATTCAGAAGAATCTAAACAGCACGAAGAAGAGCTTCAAAAAAAGATTACAGATTACAACCTAACAATACTCGGACCAAACTGTTTAGGCTTTATTAATACAGAAAAAGGTATTAATGCAACATTTCTTAAAGATACGGCACCAAAAGGTAATATCGGTATTATTTCTCAATCCGGTGCTTTAGGAAGTGCATTCGTTGACTTTCTCAATGCTCATAAGAACCAAGGAGTTTCTCATTTTATTAGTTTAGGTAATAAAAGCGTTATTAATGAATCCGATTGTTTAGAGTTTTTGGCAGAAGATAAAAGCACAAAAGTAATAGGTATGTATCTGGAAAATGTCTCAGATGGAGCCCGATTTCGAGAAGTACTTGCCAGCGTTGCTAAAGAAAAGCCAGTAGTAATATTGAAAGGTGGTTCCACGGCAGCAGGCTCCAAAGCAGCGATGTCTCATACTGGTAGCATGGTTGGTGACGACGCTGTATTTGAAGTTGCGGTACAACAGTCTTATGCAATACGAGTTCATTCGTATGCTGATTTCCAGATGATGCTTCAGCTCTTTAGTTTTGGCAGAATCCCTTCATCCAGAAATATCTTGGTGCTTTCTAATGCTGGTGGTATGGGAGTGCTTTTAGCAGATAAGCTTATAGATAAGCAATTATCTCTTGTCACGGTATCCGAGGCTACTAAAAAACAAATCACAAAGGCCTTTGGAGACAGTGCAAAAATTACCATTCATAACCCAATCGACCTTTTGGGAGATGCAAGCGCTTTTGATTACCAGCGTGCTATTGAATCGACCAGTAAAGAAAAAGATGTGGGTGCTGTTATTATTCTTCTTACTCCACAGGCAAACACCGAGATTATGCCAACAGCAAAAGTAATAGCAGAAGCACAGCATAAACTGGCAAACACAAAGTACTTTAAACCAATTTACCCTGTATTTATGGGTGAAACTTCTGTAAAAGAAGCCCAGGATTTTTTTGAAGAACAGAACATGGCTTCTTTTTATGAGTATGACCAACTTCCCTATTTATTGTCTTTTATTTTGAATCGAAAAGAACACCTGGAAATGTCACCACTTCCAGCAAACTATAGTTCAAACCTGTTATTTTCTTCACATGATCTGGATATCAAAACAGTATTACTCGATAACAAAGGAAATCCATATCTTAATCAGGTTGAGTCGCTTAAGTTACTCGCCTATTCAGGGTTGAAAATAGCAAAAGCATATCATGTAACTTCTGAGGAAGATGTTAAAACAGTTCTTGAAAAAGAAGGATATCCACTGGTTGCTAAAATTGCTTCAGACAAAATAACTCATAAAACAGAAGTTAAAGGTGTCATAACTGGTCTTAATACCTGGGAAGAACTAATTGATGCATACAGACATATGGCTGCTCTTTCTGAAACTGGACGGGAATGTTATCTGCAGAAACAATACAGTGGTCATGAACTTATAGTCGGTGCCAAACGAGATATCACTTTTGGCACTGTGGTTATGATTGGTTTGGGAGGTATTTATGCTGAGCTTATGAAAGAAGTAAAGCAGTTTGTGTATCCATTCTCATATGACTTTTTTGTATGGAACCTAAAGCAAAGTAAATTGAACAAGCTTATTGAAGGATACCGCAACACTCCTCCACTTGACCTTGAGGCTGCTTATAAAGCGGCAATGTATGTTGGGCAACTCCTTCATACCTATCCTGATATTACTGAGATCGATATTAATCCTCTTATTACCAAAGGAGAAGAAACTATTGTGGTTGATGGAAGAATTATTTTAGGTTAGTACCCACAATGCTCGTATGGGCAGAGTACATTATTACAGCAGACTTGTTCTCCATTAAGGAGTTGCACAATCCGTTTGTAGTTACGAAGTAGTGAACCTTTTAAGTACCATAGGTCACCCGGCTTGAGTACCTGTTTTAATATATCTGCTGCCTGGAATACATCTTCTGCATAAGCAATCTTATCTTGAGGAAAGCCGTTTTTAACAGCTTCATCGATTGTATATTTACGCAAAGGTCCAATGACCAACACATAATCAAGCTTGAGTTGTGCAATCTGTTCACCTGTTTTTCTGTGTTCTTCTTCTGGCTTTTCGAGTTCTCCCATCTCACCTATTACTGCAATCTTTTTACCACTCGGATAGGAAATCTTATTGAGGGTATCAAGGCCAGCTGTGGTACTTGCAGGGTTTGCCCGAAGCGAGTCATTGAGTAAGACTGTTTGCAGTGGTCCTGGGTCAACGCTCATACGGCCTCTGAGTGGCACAATAGATGCTATTGCTGTATTAAAATCTTTTGCCATGGCATGTGGCTGAATTGTTTTCATTACCAAGTATGCTGCCATGATATTCTGTACATGATGAACACCAATGAGTTTTGTTTGTACATCAAAGGTCTCTCCATCAAAATGGAAAGTGGCTTGAGTTCCTTCTAAACTTACTTGAATCGTATCCTTTTCAACCCACATATCAGAAGTAGAGTTTGAGTCGTACCATTTGACCTTTGCTTTTGTAAATGTTCCCATGTTGCGAACGTTTATGTCGTCAAAGTTTAAGATAGCAGTTCCAGAAGGTGGCAAGGCTTCAATAAGTTTTCTCTTTTCTTCAATAAGCGTTTGCAGTGAACCCATGTGTTCTTTATCTGTATGCACTGGCGAGATACCGGTAATAATTCCAATTGTTGGTTTGGCGATCTCCAGATGATGTGCCATTTCACCGGGGTGATCGATACCAAGTTCCCAAACAACGTATTTGGTCCAAGGATGCACTTTCAGCGCCGTTATTGGAACATTAAAGGTCGTATCAAGGTTTGTATCGGTAACTACTGTCGGACCAAAATACTGGCAGACATGCTGAATAAGGAGTGTGGTATTAGTCTTCCCCTGGCTTCCAGTTATTGCAATCTGTGTAGCAGGCTGAAGGGAAAGCCAGTTTTTGGCAAAAAAACGACGTGTGTTATGAAACAGTTTTTTTATGCCGGTTGGTTGGTAGACTGCCATTATATTTTGGTAATTTTATATCCATCTTTCACATCTTTGATTTCGTATCCAAGCTCATGTATCTTTGATCTTAGTTCATCAGACTTAGTAAAATCTTTATTTTTTCTTACCTGTTCTCTTTCTTCGGCAAGTTGGATAACATCATCTGGTATCGCTTCTGGCTGATATGCTTCAAGATTTAGACCAAACACTTTATCAAACATATAAAGCGTTTCGAGTTTTTCAGAAGCTGTAAGATTTGATTTAATAGTTTCCCACATAATGGCTACAGCTTCTGAAGTATTAAGATCATCAGATATTGCTTTCTTAAATGATGCCAGGTATCTGTTTTCCGATAAGTCTTTTTGCTCAACTCTGGCATTTGCGATCTCCATTTTGAGATCAATAACTGTATTGCGAAGTCTTATAAAGGCTTCCTGTGCTGCTTCTGCTGCTTCCCAGGTAAAGTTGAGCTCTTTACGGTAATGTGTCATAAGAAACAGATATCGTATAGAAAGTGGATCAATGTTGTGTTCTTTTAAATCTTGTAGTGTATAGAAATTCCCTTTTGATTTACTCATCTTCTCTCCATTTACCTTCAAAAAGGCATGATGAACCCAGTAGTTTACAAAGGTTTTGCCAGTTGCTGCCTCGCTTTGTGCGATCTCGTCTTCATGATGTACTGGAATATGGTCAATTCCACCTGTATGAATATCTATTGTTTCACCAAGATAGGTCATACTCATGGCGCTACATTCTATATGCCACCCTGGGAAGCCATCTCCCCATGGAGATTCCCAGTACATGGTATGATCTGCAAAGCGGCCAACTCGTTTAAACCAGAGAGCAAAATCTGCTGGGTTCTTTTTATTGGGGTCGATATGCACATCTTCGCGGGCAGCTTGTTTTTTTTCTTCCAGTTTTTGGCCAGAAAGTTTTCCATAGTCAGGGAACTTGGTTACATCAAAGTAAATTGCCTCATCTGTTTCGTAGGTAAAACCTTTTTCCTCAAGCTTTTTCACAAGTTCAATCATCTGTTCGATATGATCTGTTGCTTTAGAAACTACTTTTGGATGATGAATGTGTAGTGCGTCAATTGTTTCAAAGAATTTATCTGTATAAAACTGAGCAATATCCCAGACAGTTTTACCTTGTTTCTTAGCTCCTTTTTCTAGCTTATCTTCTCCACTGTCGTCGTCTCCAGATAAGTGGCCAACATCGGTTATATTCATTACATGCTTCACTTCATAACCCAGGTACTCAAGTGATCTTTTGAGGATATCATCCATTGTGTATTTTCGCATGTGTCCGATATGTGTTTCATCGTATACTGTAGGTCCACAGGTGTATAACGTAACTTTTTTATCATGAAGTGGTTTGAATCCTTCTTCTTTTCTTGAAAGTGAATTGTAGAGCTTCATACAGATAGTATATCAAGAACAGTAATAAATGCGTTCATAATCTGTATAAAAGCCTATAGTTTGAATATAAAGGTGTTTTTCAGTATAATATATCTTTTGGATTAGCCCTTTGAGAAAGCATAGGAGGAAGTCATGTCTAGTAAAAATGCACCAATCGTTGGTTCAAGAGAATGGTTAGACCAGATCATATGTCTATTCCCGGATTTATTGGGAATCGAATTGTATCATCAGAAACCGCAAGTGGTTTTTTTCGTCCCTATGACGAACAAATCACTCCCAGAGGAATTGCACTCCATTGTTGGGTATCGATGTGGAGTTCCATGGATTCGCGGCAACCACAAAACCGTACTGGCGGTGGTCTTTGAGATCTGTCCACCATTTGCCATGCCCTCAGCGAAGTTAGTTGAGAGGCGTGCAAATGTGCTGGGTTTTCAGCGCCGAGAACATATAGCGTTCAGCATTCAGTACTTAGGCTACTATGCAGAGAGTCTGTATCAGAAGGAAGCATTCCCAACTGATCTGCAATAAGCTTTGCAGATATCAGGTAGGAATACCTATTGTAGGCTTCGCCGGGATATATTTCCGGCGAAGCCAGTAGTACCTTTCATAAATTGATATAGTTTGTTATACTCATCTCATGCAAGAAGACAAAGCTTCTGTAAAAATACTTCTTTATTTTAGTGTGATCTTAAATGTATTGCTCGCTGTTGGTCTCTATTTTTTTTATCAGTACAAGGTGACCATTACTTCACCTATAGTAGAAAAAACTGAAGAAAAAGATCTTTCTCTTCAAAAATATTCATATACACATTTGCGTGAACAGACCTTTTCTCCAGAAGAAATGGAGTTTGGACCTGTTTTAGAAGAGACAGAAGAGTATGTTACCCGCATGTTTTATTATGAAGTAGAAGGTAAAAAGGTAAGCGGACTTGCACATTTCCCGGTTGAAGAAGGCGATTACCCTGTGTTGGTAATGCTCCGTGGTTATGTGGACGCCAATATCTATGAACCGGGTATTGGAACAAGTCCTTCAGCCCGGTATTTTTCGGGCAATGGGTATATCACTCTAGCTCCAGATTACTTAGGATATGGCGAATCAGATACACCTCCAATTGAACCTTTTGCCGACCGTCTTATCTCTTATCCAACAGTTCTACAACTTCTTGCAAATATAGAAAAACTCGATTCATCTTTTTCTGAATCACATATGAATTATGAGGTCCAGGAAGATAATGTCGGTATATGGGCTCATAGTAATGGAGGTCAGATTGCCTTATCTGTTCTAGAAACTGTTCATAAAGAATATCCCACAGTGTTGTGGGCACCAGTATCTAAGCCATTTCCTTACTCTGTGCTCTATTTTACCGATGAGTTTGATGATAACGGAAGATACTTAAGAAGGCTCGTTGCAGATTTTGAAGAAGATTACGATATTGAATCTTTTTCTCTGACTAATTATCTGGAATGGATTGATTCACCTATACAAATACACCAAGGTGCCAAAGATGATGCAGTCCCGCTTAAGTGGTCTGATCAGCTCTACCAGGCATTTTTGGAACACGACATTGATGTAGAGTATTTTACATATGAAGAGGCAGATCATAATCTTCGCCCCGATTGGGATACTGCGATAGAAAGGACGCTTGAGTTTTTTGATACACATATTCGTAAAGACTTATAAGATCTTGATGTCTTGTATATCTACAAGATTATAGGCTATTTATCTATGTGGCATATAGGTAAGTAAAGCCTATTATTTTAATAACCAGATAGAATCCTTCAGGAGGAGATCATGACTAAGAACATGCTGAAGCGTGTACTTAACCGACAAAATGTCATACTGTTAGTGTTTATAGCAGTCCTTGGAGTAGCAGTTTACTATCGATCCTTTGATGATGAGCCTTGCCAAGAGCTCACTCCTACGGAATATGATGTATATATTCTGAGTTTCGAACCTGTTCTGTATATTCCCTTTTCTGAAAAAAGAGGCGCATGTGACCATGCTACAAGAAACCATGGTATCCGGGAAGGAAAATTTAGTACAACTTCTTTGCCAAACGGAGATGTAGCCTTAGTCTTTAACGGTAGTAGTATTACTGTGGCTGATGCTGATTATCTAAGCGTGCCTACGGCAGGTGCTCTTACTGTGGAAGCCTGGATACGTCCGGACACATTACAGTTTGATAATGAGGAAGGAAGTGGATATGTTCATTGGTTAGGCAAGGGCGAGACTCGGGAGCAAGAATATCTAGCGCGCATGTGCTCACAAGAAAACCGTGAAGACAGGCCAAACCGCATTTCCGGATATGTCTTTAACAGAAAAGGTGGCATCGGTGTGGGAAGCTATTTCCAAGGGACTATTAGGAAAGGTGAATGGATTTACTATGTATTTGTAGTAAATACAGCTCCAACAGAAGCCTATCCGATGGGCTATACCAAGCTGTTCATTAATGGAGAATTGCAAGACATCGATTCACTGGAACAACTGAGTATAGTGGCATCAAATGGTTCCGCGCCGTTTAGAATAGGTACCACTGATTATTCCTCATACTTCCAAGGAGGTATCGGAAAAGTTGCAGTATATGACTACCAGTTAACAGAGCAACAAGTAAGTGAACACCACGACAAGATGTTTCGTTAGGCACATATTTTCTATTTGATATGGAGGGAAGCTGTAGCTATACAGCTTCCCTCCCTCACTATTCTTCAATAGCTTTAGCTTTCATAAGAGCTTATAGTATAATTTACATACTCATTACGCATCCTTCATTGATATTAGCTTTCATGAAAGGAGTACTTTGACATTACAGACAATATAACAGCGAAATAATTGGTTGAAGTGGCCATTAATCCAATCTAAGAAAGGAGTCACTATGGGAATATACATCCCTATAGTCCTAGTGTCTATCATGCTACTGATGATCATAATTAGTTCAGTAGCAAGAGATGGAGGTCGTGAGCCAGGTACCGCTTGGTGGATTGTGATTGGTCTGGTTGGACTCTTAGCTGTTCTAAGGGCCTTCCAGATAATTAACGAATGGAGATTTTTCCTCATCTATGGTGTGATGGTAACCATAAATTACCTAATCACATACCATGCTGCCTATTTTGTTTACAAGGATCCTGTTACGGAGTATAAAGGAGACTTTTATGAACTTAAACACACAGTAAAGGTTCACTATGTCATCCCAGTGTACAATGAACCAGGCTTCATTAGCAGATGTATTGAGAGCATTGTTCAATCTGCAAATGCAGTCCGTGATGTGGCAGAAGTAGTAATAGTAGTAGTGAATGATGCTTCAACCGATAACACCTGGCTTAGGTTACGAGAATTTGTGCGTAAGTTACGCCAGAAAGCTTCACGAAATGGTGACCACCTTCCTCACATTAAGCTTATCAACTTGCAGAACAATGCAGGTAAAAAAGGAGCAATCGCAGCCGGAACTTGTGGCGGCGAAAATTGGAGAGAAGGGTTTCAACTGTTCGATGAACGGTTTGGACGTAAACCAACGAAGGAGGATTATGAAGATCTTATCCAATGTCTGAAAGAAGTTGGTTGTAACTCAGAAGAAGCTGATTTCTATATGCATACTGATAGCGATTCAGTCATATCAAAGGATTTTATCCGTTATATGATCATGGGTTTTCTATCGGATAAAGAAATTGGCTCAATATCAGGCCATTGTGATGTTTGGCTTGATTCAGATGAGGAACCAACTTTCTTCACCAGACTTCAGATCGCCTGGTACTTTACTCAATTCCGAATTAGGAAAGCAGCTGAGTCTGCTTACAACTCGGTTTTTTGTGTATCAGGACCAGGAGCTGGATTTAGGTCAGAAGCAGTGTTACATCTGATGCCACAATGGGTAGATGATGAGTTCGGTGGTCGCATCTATCGGGGTGCAACTGACCGAATGCTTACGTTGCTGGTTCTTAAAGACCGTTGGAAGGTTGTGTATTCTGGACTCGCGAGAGTGTGGACCGTGGTACCTTCTACCTCGGGTGAAGCAAGGAGACAATGGACTCGCTGGAAGCAAAACTTCTGGCGGATGTTTGTCCCGGTATGGAGGTTTGCCTGGCGGGTTCACCCTGCTGTTGCATATCTCACTTACACACGGTTGATCGTAACCGTGCTAGCTCCATACATACTTGCTTACCATCTAATTTGGGCTTTTATGGGCGGAATACTGGACAGTATTCTGTATATTACGGGGATAGCTGTCATGGGAAGCCTGATGGGGATGGCCTATATCACGCGAAATCCGAAAAGCTGGCATTTTGCGCTTCTTAGACCAGTTATCTCAGTCATGTCCGCATTTTGGGGAAGTGTCCTTACCCTGCGTGCCATGTTGCTCTCCTATCATGGGAGTTTTACATGGCGTGAAGGTTCTCGAGGGCAGTCTAACAGGTGGGGCTACTACAAATGGCTGGGCTTTGACCCAACCTTTGAAATGCACTTCATTGAAGTTATTCTGATTGTTATGGCAGTCGTTTACATAATCAGATACTTCTTTGGTTAAAGTATGTTGTCTGTATCTTGGGGCGTGTGTAGTGTACAAGCTACACACGCCCTCTCACTTTATTCTATTTGATCTACTTATACGCATTTTTTTATATAGCACTTTTCTCTATAATTAATATACCTATGTCTTTTTCTATGCATAAAAAAGTTATTCTGACTACTGTTGCCATTGTATCCATAGGTTTTTTTGCTTTTTACATTTTTAAATATATCCATGAGTCTTCCGCAGAACAGCCCTCTGATCCAATCAGCGAAGTAAACACGCAGGATGAAACGCTTCAAGATGATATTACTCCCACCCCTACTGTTACGGGAAAACCAAAAAAAGGCACTTTTTCTAGTACAACGAGTACTACGAACTCTGGTTCTTCAAGCGCTACTGACTCTTCCTCAGGAAGCTCAAGCTCTTCAGGTTCATCATCTGGATCTTCTTCCAATTCAAACTCTAACCAAACTCCTCAACCTTGTAACTCACTCACTAATATGTCTTATGACACAGCGATTCTTGGAGACTCACCTGTCTTATATTTACCTTTTACAGAAATTGGTGCAGCTTGTGATCATTCGACAAATAAGTTTAATGGCACGAAAAGTGGTTCTTTAACTACAACAACACTGCCAAATGGTGATACCGCCCTTGTTTTTGATGGAGCAAGCAGTTATGTAGAAGTAGCCGATCGTGATGCATTAAGCCCTTCCACAACAGGCGAATTTACCATAGAAGCATGGATGAGACCAGATACACTACAGTTTGAAAATGAAGAAGGTAGTGGATATGTTCACTGGATGGGTAAAGGTCAAACAGGTCAACATGAATATTTGGCTCGTATGTACTCTTTAGTAAATGAGGAAAGTAGGCCAAACCGTGTATCTGGTTATGCTTTTAATGCCTCAGGTGGCTTAGGCGTGGGAAGTTATTTTCAGGACACAGTAACCATTGGTGAATGGATTCATTATGCCTTTATTATCAATGTGAATAATCTAAGCTCTGACTACCCAATCGGATACACTAAAATTTATAAAAATGGTGTACAACGTGACCAAGATGACTTAAGTCCTTTAAATATTATTCCTTCCAATGGGAGTGCACCTTTTAGGGTTGGTACACGAGATTTTAATTCATATTTTAAGGGTGCTATTGGAAAAGTAGCACTTTATAATTATGAACTTTCAGCATATCAGATACGAGATCACTACCAGGCTATGATCCCCCTTATTCCGGGCACGGCACACTTTGTTCAAAATATAGGAACTGTACAGACAAAAACGGTTGGAACGACAATGCAGATCTCAGTGGGCAATACTGTTCCGGTTGGAGATACGCTTATTGTCCGTGTGGCACATGATTACTCGGCTGGTGCGCCGACTATTGCAGATAATAAAGGCAATACCTATACCCGCGATAGAACTGCTCCAAATAGTGGTACCACAATACGTGCTTCTATTTTCTCAGCACCTATAACTTCTACATTGGAGCCAGGTGATACTATTACAATCTCTTCTGCAAATGTTTCAAGCCGTGTTGCTTCTGCTGACCACTTTAAAGGATTGTATACCTCAAGTATTCTTGATCAGCAAAATGGAACTTCTGGCTCCAGTTCTACACCATCTACGAATATCTCCATAACTACAGCGCACGACAATAGCCTTATTATTGGCTTTACAGCGATAGAAGGACCAGCAGGAGATGTATTTAACCAGGATGAGTTAAATCAGTTTAGTGATCTTATTCGGGTTGGTACAACCGGAGATGACGACAATACTAATATTACCATTAACGGAGGATATAAAAGTGTAAGTGTTACTGGTACATATCAATATAAACCTACATTAGATCCATCTCGAAACTGGATTTCGTTTATTCTTTCTTATAAGGCTATTGATTAATTTATAAAAAGAAGGAAAAAGCTTTTATAACAATATTTTTACAAAGTTGTTGTATAATTAATACGAATGTACTATGGGATATTAGCTACTGTGTAATTAGCTTCATATATGCAATATACCTTATACATTCAAAAGGTTACATGTACCTTAACAATCGAGAGGAAATAATAGCTTCTATAGTAGTAGGTTATGTGCAGATAGTTTGTCTGTAGATATCCTGCTACTATAAGCAGGCAGCTTGAATGACTTTAGACACGGCGTGGTGTTGGTTTTTTAAAGGAAGGAGGCCATATGGCCAGGCAAGAGTTTTGGGGTGACGATGGTTATCCCGCCCGTAAGGAAAAACCAGTCGAAGTGAAACCGGGTTTACGAAGGTTTCTCTTTGCATTGGCTTTGTGTAGTATTACGGTGGTAGGAGTCATATTAATGATGACCTACCCCATGACAACTATGAGTGGGAAAGTAATTTCCCCACTCAATCCGCTGCTTGGATACAGCCTCATTGGAGCGTCTTTATCCGCTTTCTTGATACTGATCTGGCGTACTATAAGGAATTCAGATTTAGTAGATCGCTAATACCCCACCTTTTGTGTTTGGAGAGACTGAGTCTACCAACTCAGTCTCTCCACCGCTTTTTCTGCGCTAAGCAGATATTATTCCTCTCGATTCCTCTTACATTTTTATATTACTTCACAAGATACATATTGTCTATGTAATTTACGTGAAATAATAATTTACTAAAATACTAAATTTGACCCATAGTATTTATAATTTACTTGTTTTTATTAAAATTTTATATCGGATTGCGAAAGAAGATGAAAGGCGAAATCTTTTCTACTTGGGAATTCTTGCCCATGAACAACCTTCAGAAGAGTTAAAAGAGAAACTTGGTTATGATGTCGCTATTGTTGAAGATTCTGAGTTAGGAATTTTTGAACTCAGATATCCGCCTATATGGGTAAGCCCTTTACTAAAATATCTATTACCAGTATCAGAAGCAAAGGGTCTTAAACCTAAAGACAATGAGATCAGTGGTAAGTACTTTTGCCTAAGACGACCTCCACAACAATCCAATTATCTATTTGAGTCGGATTAAGTTATCTTACAGCTAAGGTAATACAGTCTGTCTTGAAGTCCACAAGGCTTCGCTGAATGAAGTATTATTCAGAGAAGCCGGCTTTCTTTAGTCGGAGTGGCCGGACTTGAACCGAGCGACCTCAGCGTCCCGAACGCTGCGTTCTACCATCTGAACTACACTCCGAATTTACTCCCCCATCTTCCTAAAAAGTTGATAGACTAATTATACTAATCAACTTCAATAAGTTAATTTCAATCAATGCCAGAACAACAAACAGATCAAAAAGCAGTTATCATTTTTATGTCAGGCGTTTTCTTTATTATTTGTATTATTTTAGTACTCGTTGGAGTAGGTAAATATACAAGTCTTTTTAAAAACAAGGCAGTTGAGCTTATGAAAGAAACAGCTCCCGAACAGAAAGATCAACAGCTACAGATTAACTCAGCCGATTCTACTTACTTACAAAATTTAGAAAAAATGCAAGAAGGAGGTAGTGTACAAGGAGAGTTGGATGTCGCTCCATCACCAGCTGATTACGGGTTCCAGATGGATATGCAAAAAGCGGCACAACAACAAGATAATATAGAAAAATACTCAATTCCTTCAACGGCACCAGGGCAACCAGGCAGTAAAGAATGGCAAGAGCAGTTCTGGAAAGATAGGTAATTATTGTTTACCACCACCTGGCTTCATTTCTGGAGGTAAGATCATGTTTGCTTTATCCTTAATTTTACCGAAGATACTTTTTTTCTTTTTACCTTGGGGAGTAGCTTGTCCTGCATTTTTTGCCAATCGCTCCTCTTCTTCTTGTCGTTTTCTTTCCTGCTCTTCTAGTTCTTCACGCTGTCTTTTTTCTTCATCTTCTCGCTTTCTTCTTTCATAATATTCCTGTTCTTCTTGTTTATATCGTTTAAAGAATCTTACCTTATCCATTTCAGCCTGCTGTTCGGGATTTAAGTTTTTCTTAATTTCCTCCAGAGTTCCTTTATCCTGGTCTGCATAGGACGTATTAAGCTTGTCAAAGTCAATTTTTGTGGCATTATCTCCGACTGTTGGGATTTCTTTGAAGAGCGAAGATACCATTTCCTTATTGCCAGAATGAGGAATAGGATGAGTAATTTTATCAAGGGTTTCAAAAGGATTGATAACTGGTTTTTTATTTTGCGTCTTGTTCATAGTTAAATGCCAAGCACTGCTTTTGCATGCTCAGTCATACGATCCATTGACCATGGTGGATCAAAGGTAAGTTGGATCTCAAGGTTTTCTGGTTTTACGCCAATCATCTCAAGTTTAGTTTCAATCTCTTCCTGAATTGTGTCAAAAAGAGGGCAGCCGAGTGTGGTAAGTGTCATTAAAATATGCACTTTATCTCCTTCCTTTACTGTTACTTCGTACACCAAACCTAAATCCATTATAGACATATAAAGTTCAGGGTCCATAACATCAAAAAGTTTGTCTTCTACTTGTTTTTTAGTTACTGCCATATGTAAATCTTACTTTTTATTAACGCTTTTAAGTATACCAAATGATATAATGTTTCAAAGCGGCGACTTGTCTTTAGAATATATTTGGTATATGAATACCAGATGCATTCTGAACGCAAGCGAGATTGACCGCTTGTATTATAAATTGAATCTATTACTATGGAAGATTTTAAAGTAAGATTCGTGCCACTTGGTGGTGTTGTGGGGGTCACTAAAAACATGTACCTCTATGAACTATACAATGGAGACGAACTACAAGATATTATTATTGTTGATTGCGGTATGGGCTTCCCCGACGCAAAGGAGTTTGGAGTAGATCTTATTATCCCTGATATCTCATATCTAGAAGATAAAACAGATAAGATCCGTGCTATTTTATTAACACATGCTCATGAAGATCATATCGGAGCACTCCCATTTCACTATGTAAAACTAGGTAAACCACCTATTTATGGAAGTAAGCTCACAAAGCTTTTTGTTACTCAAAAATTTAGAGAATATAACGAGAATATTACCTTTCATGAGATTGAATATAAAAAATGGTATGAGTTTGGCGCTTTGCAGACAAAGTTTATACATGTCACCCACTCTATCCCTGATCCAACTCATATTCTTATAAAAACACCAGTCGGAACGCTCTATCATGGACCAGACTTTAAGTTTGATCTTACCCCACCATATGGTGATGCACCAGATTTTTATGAAATTACAAAGGCTGGCCACGATGGTGTGCTTTGTTTATTATCCGATGCACTTGGTTCTGAGAGACCTGGTCTTACGCTCTCTGAATCTATTGTCGGGCAAACATTTGAAGATGAGATGCGAAAGACAAAAGGTAAGTTTATTATGACGACCTTTTCTTCAAACATTTCTCGAATAAGACAGTGTGTTGAGGCAGCGATTAAGTTTAATAGAAAAATTGTCTTTTTAGGCCGTTCTATGAAACAAAATACAGAAGCTGCATCCGATAACGGATATTTACCAATTCCATTTACCTTAATTGGAAAAGAGGAAGAAGTAAAAAAACTTCCTCCTAATAAAGTCTGTATTATTGCTGCTGGATCACAAGGTCAATATGAATCAGCACTGTCAAAAATATCTAGAAAGCAAAATCGGTATATAAAAATTACTCAAGGAGATAAAGTAGTTTTCTCTTCTGATCCAATCCCTGGAAATGAAAATGAAGTCTACTCTCTTATTGAAGAGCTTACTCTTCAGGGTGCAGAAGTTATATACTCAGACGTTGCCGACCAGTTACATGCTTCGGGCCACGGGAGCCAGGAAGATATTAAACTTATGGCACGCTTCACCAACCCTAAATATTTTATACCAATTGGTGGAACTATTCGTCATCAGCGATATTACCAGAAACTAATGATGGATTTAGGTTACAAGAAAGATCGTGTCTTTATGCTCATGGAAGGTGAAACCGTATGGTTCAAAAAAGGTGATGTCGTAAAAGGTGATGATATCGAAACCAAGAGCATTTATGTCGATGCTTATGGAGTTGGTGATGTTGGCAATGTGGTTATAAGAGACAGACAGTCACTTTCTACAGAAGGAATGGTTGTTTCAGTACTTGTTCTTGATGGTTCTGGTAACCTTGTTACTCGACCTCGTTTCTTCTCTAGAGGATTTGTCTTTGAAAAGAAAGAAGATGACTTGTTTGAAGAGGCAACCAAGATGGTAGAAAAAACTATGAAGCCAGGCAAAAAAGAACAGATTATAGATATGCCTGCATTTAAAAAACGAATTGGACGAGAGCTTGAAGACTTCTTCTATAAAGAAAAAGGTCGAAGGCCACTTGTTCTTGTAGATGTGATACAGATATAATGTAAATTCAGTCGGTGTGTACGGCTTTTTGTATATATGGCAAATTTACCCAGTAGTTTAAAACAGGTCTCTCTTTTTTTGGAAAGGCTTCCCGGTATTGGTGAGAAGAGCGCTAATCGTTTGGCTTTTTATTTGCTTCGTTTACCAGATCAAGATCTTAAAGATTTTGCTCAAAACATCTCCCAGCTAAAAGCAAAAACCAAACGATGTTCTATCTGTATGAACCTTACAGAAGAAGATATCTGTAGCGTTTGTCGGGATGTTATGCGTGATAAAAGTAAAATTACCGTTGTTGAAGATGTACTTGATCTGGTTTCCTTTGAAACAGGAAATATTTATGATGGAGTGTATCATGTGCTTCATGGGCGCATTGATCCACTTAATCATATTGGGCCAGATGATATATTTATAGATAAACTGCTACAACGTATTCGTCCAAATACAGAAGAATCCGGACAGACAAACGCTGTTTCAGAAGTCATACTTGCTATGAATCCTGATATGGAGGGTGAAGCAACAGCCATGTATATACGTAATAAACTGCAAGATATCAAGAAGGAATATAGCTTGGACTTCTCTATTACCCGCCTCGGGTATGGATTGCCAATGGGTGGAAACTTGGAGTATGCAGACTACATGACACTTCGTAAAGCTATCGAAAATAGGAATAAATTCGAGTAAGAAAGGTAAGAAGAGTAAAAAATAAACTCAAATCATTTGACTTTATCTTACACTTCTTTTACAATACATACTAATTACTTACTATGAGATGTACCTTTAATCACATTATCGCCCTTACCCAGATTCTCGTCTTTGACGGGAGGGTGGTTGATTGGAGGTAACAAAACCAATAATTAACAATACACACCCGCCCTCAAAACAGGGCGGTTTTTTTTAAGATGAGAAATATATCAGAAAATCCGATACCAGTAAAAGCAATGTCATTACAAGACATGCAACTTGCACAAGAAACTATGATGGCCTATACAGGTTGGGAAGGGCCTTTATTATTTATGGTGAGTGAGAGACAACGAGCCAACCCTGATAACAATTATGTATTAAATCGTTTTGCATCTGTTGAGGAATTAATAGAGCGTACTGATGAGAATCTTTTTAATACAATATCACAAACATATGAAGTAGATATTGAACACGCGAAAGACTTATTTGAACAGTCTATGAATGGGGCTAACGAGATGCTTGTCGATATTGCTAATACTGCACTGGCTGGAGATAATTCAACTACATTTGGTTTAAGAAACGAAATATTAACTTATCCTAATAGTTTTGGTAATCGCTTGGTACGTTTGGGTAAATCATATAGAGACCAAGGTGAACGTATTCAGTTATTATCACAAATATTACCAGCAGAAACTTTTTTACACTTTTTCGGCGCATTTCCACGACGTGAGGTAAAGACTCAGTTATATCAATTTGGAGAGTTTTTGAATGAACATTTCTTTGCATCAGGAGAAGGTGCTACTGGATTTCTAGAGTTTACGGCATGGCATGATGACGAAACAAATCAATATGCCGGAATTGCTAAAAGGGGTGAAGAATCCCCAGGTTTTCATGCAAAAAAGCATAAATTTTTAACACGTGAGTTACAAAATGGAGGTCAAGGAATTTTTGTGCTTACTAATCCAAGAACAAAAAGCTATATTACAGCAGCTGAAAAAGCTTGGGGTAAAGCATTAAAGAATGGAGGCCTCGTACGTCCAACGATTGATGTAGAAGATTTTGCTGGATTACGAATAACAACAATGGGAGGCGTACATGAGCGGGAATATGTCTTTGAGAAAATAGTTGAGAGTCTTAATCAATATGGAGGTGGATATATTAGAGATTTTGACCATGATGAAAAAATTGATGGAAGGAGTAATAGTAAGGGGATTGATTGGAGAAGATTAAAAGTACATTTACATGGTGTAGATTTTCCAATAGAGGTTATAGTCGAAGATTTGGAGGTATATGTAAATGGTCAGTATTATATTGGTGATGAGAAAGATCCGAGAAAACCAAAAGCTCATTTGGAGTTTGAGAGAGAAAGAGCTGAGACATTATTCAGATTTTTCTTTTCAGAACAAAATTATCAATCAGCATATAATACTGTTGATGTAGAAGGATTAATTCAAAAAAGAAAAGATGATGTAAGAGAGACATTATTAAAAGAAAAAGCAGTCCCAGAATCTGAATTATTTGAGCGTGGATTTATGTTTACTCCACAAAACCAAAGTTACAACACTATAAATACTGGGAATGTTGTCAACTCGTTAGAAGGAATTTAAAGTTACACTTTATTAGTTGGCAAGTTCTTTACCTCTTCTCCAATAAGTGAAGCTACAGAAACAGTCTGCATTTTTTCAAAAGCATACTCTTCTTTTAGTGCAATGGAATCTGTTGTAAAGAATGCTTCGATCATTGAATCCTGAATGCGCTGTGCTGTATCTGGTGCAAAGTCTCGGTGTACAATTGCTGCCACTACACCTGTTGCGCCACTTTCTATACAAAACTGAGCGGCATTTATAAGTGTAGAACCAGAAGTAGCCACATCATCAACAATAATTGCTACTTTTCCTTCGACATCTCCATATAGGTCGAGTGCTTTACTCTCATGAATATGTGCAAGGTTTCTCTTCTTCTCTGTTACTGCAAGCTCAAATTTTTCAGTCTCAAAAAATGCTTCTCCAAATTTACGAGCTCGTTCTATACCTCCCTGATCAGGAGAAACAATTGCCACTTTTTCTGGAAGTATCTCCTTACCTTGTGCACGAAAGTACTCTCGGATTTCTGTAGCTAAAAGCGGAAGTGCATCTAGATTTTTAAAAGGAATACTAAATACACCTTCCGTTGCTTCATCATGCAGGTTGATAGTATAGATCTTATGAAAACCAATTGCCTCCATAAAACGTATCACTACGTTTGAAGAAACACATTCACCGGGCATATGTTGTATATCCTGCCTTGCATAACCAAAGTATGGCACGACACCAATAACACGGCGAGCTTCTTCTCTTCTTAAAGCATCACACATAAGGTATAGTTCCATGAGGTTTGTATCTGTTGGATTAGAAGTAGATTGAATTACTACACAAGTATCGTGTTTGACATCCTCTTCAATGCGAACACGTACCTCAGAATTCTTGAAGCGAGTTACATCTACTTTGGCAAGAGAAGTACCTGCTTTTTCAGCAACTTCTTTAGATAATTGTGGGTTAGAAGTACCTGAAAAGATTTTTAAAGCCATATTATTTTGCAATTTCCATCAATTTACGGGCTGCAATTTCCTGGGTTTTTTTGATAGCTTCGTTAATAGCTTCCACTACTCTATTTTCAAGCACACCATCAATCTCAATTTCAGAGATTTTCTGATCTCCACGCATTTTTACAATAACGCCATTTTTCTCGACAGTTATTTCTTCTTTCTGGAGAGCACTTTGCATCGTTTTTGCTTGCTGTTGTAATTTTTGGATATTTCCGAAGGCACTTAATGGGTTAAACATATATATAATTAAAATTTTTAATTTCCGATTAGCTTTTATCTTGCTTCCTTAGATTATAAAACTCAACAACTGCAATCTCAAGGGGAAGAGACTCAACGGGAGAAAATCTTAGATTAGTATATGCCTCATGAAGAAGTTTCATGAGCAAAGTAATATCGCTTAAGGAGTATCCTAAATCTGGCTGGTCTGTTACAACCTTACTTTTCAAAAGAAGTTGTTTTTTTAATGTCTGAAGCATATCTTCCATAGCTCGTTTTATATTTCCTCCATTCTCGATAAAATCTTCAATCCATTGGAGTGTATCTTTTAAATCCCCGGATTGCATAATTGCCAGCATATTCTGCTTTGCTCTAATTCCTAAATATCCTTCTGCATCTTCAATGGTAAGTTTATCCTGAATCACCAATTCTTCAAATAATTTTGAAGCATCTCTAAATGAATTATCACTATATGTCGAAATAAGAGTTTTCATTTCATCTGAAAGCTTGATCTTTTCTTTTTCTGCAATCCTGTCTAACATATGTTCAATATCCTGCTTTTCTGCATGACCAAACGGAATACGTACACAACGCGATATAATTGTTGTCGGAAGTTTTTCTTCGTTTGTGGTCGCGAGAATAAATACAACTGTTTTCGGTGGTTCTTCTAACGTTTTAAGAAGTGCATTAAAAGCATCCTGTGTGATCATGTGCGCTTCATCGATGATATAGATTCTATACCTGCCAGTCATTGGAGCAAATGCAGATTCCTTAATAATTTTTCGAACTTCGTCAATCCCTCTGTTTGAAGCTGCATCCTGCTCTACTACATCAGGGGAAGAACCTGTATCTATTGTTATACAGTTGTTACAGGTATTACAAGGTTCAAACGACTTTCCTTTTCCAGAAAATGTATTTTCCAAACAATTTAGAGCTTTTGCAACAATACGGGCAGTAGAGGTTTTACCCATTCCTTTAGGTCCCACAAAAAGCATTGCATGAGGGATGTGTTTTGATGAGAGTATATTATTCATTTTCTCTCGTACCTGGGTATTATCAAGTTCCGTAATAGTACGAGGTCTGTGAGTTAGATAGTACATTTAATAAATGAAATGTCAAACTGCTAATTTCCAAAAAATAAGATGTTCTTTATTGATTGGTAGCTAGTAATTAGGAATTGGAAATTACTTGTATAGGTTCTGAATGCCATGCTCAATAAGTTGCTTCATCATATCTTCCACTTTCTTTTCGCGTTCAGCTGCAAGAAGAACAGCCTGAGGATAGCATATGAGAACTTCACCAATAACATTCTCTGTATTTTTCCTATCATTCTGGTACGGGAATGAAAGCACAGGAAGAGCTACATCTTCATTCTTATATGTATTTGCTATATCACGCATCTTTCTTTTACCCACAAACACAATATTCACTGCAGCCAAATTGGTTGCATGATACTTGTCGAGAATGCTTTGAGCAAACGTTGAAATAGCTTTTTTATCTACCTTATATCGAGATGAACTAAATATATTTATCATATTATCTACGTTTTCTATTTTTTTCGCGTTCTTTCTTCTTCTCTTTTTCTACCTGAGAAGGTCTTTTGTAGTATTGTCTGTTGCGGACTTCATCTACAATCTCTCCTTCTATAAAGAGTTTAGTGAATTTTTTAAAGATATTATCTTTATTTTCTCCTTTTTTCTTTTTAACAACAACCATTAATGAGGGCACCTCCCCTTATATTCATAATTTATAGTTATAGGTTTATAGATAAGAGAAGATGTTTATAATCTCTTAACTTTTATCTAAGAACCAAGCAAGGATATTGTATTACATTTCCTTAAGTATTTCAATGAGGCGCTGTAGAGAAAGCTTTGACGCCACAGAATCTGGTGCTTTTGATGACCCATTAAGCAGCATGTGTTTTGAAGCATGCAAAAACCAGCTTGCTTCTGGTTCAATCCCCATAATTTTTTCATAGAGTGGAGTCAGATCATATCCATCTTTAGGTTGCGTTTTAATACGCACATGGCCCGTATCTGGGTCTTTTCGTACCACGACTTCGAATCCTTCTTTGAGTGCATACTTAATAGCAGCTTCATTTTTTGTTTCCATGAAAAGTGTTTTTCCGAATTTAGTCTTCAGGACCAATCCTTCTTTAATTTCTTCCTGGGCTTTTAAACTATTTTTTACAGTAAATAAAATACTATCAAGGATCAGAAATACCATGCTTACAAGCTCAGTATCACTGGTGAGTTGGCCTCGAAGTGGATAAATAAATTCATGTAAACAAAAGTTATAGCGAATATTATTGGGGTCTTCAAAGTCTACTTCACCAAAGTTATCGATTTGAGTAATAAAACCTACCATGTATTCTAGGGCAAGTAAATCCCGCTCTTTAACATATCCTTCTCCTGCCAAGTAATCAAACACCCGTTTAGTTGCAGAAGTTTTTTCTGAAAGCTGATGATGATCAAAGCGACCCAGGCCAGTATCTACATGAATAATATTGGGATCTGCATCTGGAGGCATATTGTTTAGAGTTTGACCTGCTGGGACAAAATCATGTTCAGCACTTTCCCAATCGGGTAAATATCTCTTGATAAGCCATGAACTGCCAATTGCGTCCAGATCTGGTGAAATGTGGGTTACGATAAGTTTTGTTTTATTTGTCATAAGTTTAAGTCATCCTTAACTCGTTTCAGGATTTTAGTAATATCGCTCGATACCGTTTTGTTCGTTCGGCTTCATCCCTCGGAGGACCCAAGCCATTCACTCACAAAGGTATCTTCGCTCAGTAATTACATTAATTTTTTAATTTTCTTTAAAACCTCATCATAATTCAAAAGTTCAGAATCTTTTTCTTGTCTCATTTTAAACTCGATTTTATCTCCTGTTCGTTTTGAAACGACTAATCGGATTGGGATACCAATAAGGTCTGCGTCACCAAACTTAGCTCCAGGACTGACATCAACTCTATCATCAAAAAGGACTTCAATGCCTTCTTTTTGTAGCTTTTCGTATATATCCTGAGCTTTCTTTTTGATTTCCTTATCTACCATATCTATCCCAACCAGATGCACATGAAATGGTGCTACCTGTATCGGCCAGATAATCCCTTTATCATCGTGGAATTTTTCCACCAATACTCCCATAACACGAGAAGTTCCGATTCCATAAGAACCCATATATACAATCTGTTGTTCACCGTTTTCATCGGTGTAGGTATAGTTTAGAGCATCGGAGAACTTTGTATTTAATGGAAAAATATTTCCGACTTCGGCTGCTGTATAAACCTGATACTCTTTTCCATCTTCTGGATCAAGATCGCCTTCTTTTGCGACTTTAATGTCATAAAACTGGTCTGGTTCTGGAAGGTCCCGTCCCCAGTTTACATTGATCGAATGGTAGTTGGTGCGATTTGCTCCCATCTCAAAGTTCTTTAGTTCTTTAAGTGCATCATCAACAACTATCTTTACATCTTTACTTAAATTTAAAATACCAGCATAGCCAAGTTCTGCACCAGTTGCAGTCTTAACCACCTCAGGTGAAGCGAGCCAGATTTTTTTGGAACCTGTTACTTTTCTTAGCTTATTCTCATTAATGTCATAATCTCCTCGCACGGCAGCAGCAATGACCTCACTTCGATCATTTTCGTACAGCATGGTTTTAACAGTTTTTTCTATTGGTACTTTCATATGTTTGACCAATTCTTCTACTCCTGTAATTCCTTTTGTTTCAACATCTTGTAAAGGCTTCATTTCTGTGTCATTTTCATTTAGTGTAGGGGCACGGCTTGGAGCTACTTCCCGATTGTAGTAGGTATCTGTCTTTTTGGAATAAAACAAGGTATCTTCTCCTGCGTCACAGATTGTCTGAAACTCATGGGAGAAGTTTTCTGTAAAATCTCCACCAGATGCAAGCGCAATAACTGTATGTTCTCCCAATCCGAGTTTTTTAAAGATTTCTACATATGCTGGCTTTGCTTCGTCATGGTAATATTTGAGTAAATTTTCTTCTGAGGTGTGGAAACTATATAAATCCTTCATTCGGAATTCACGGCCTCGTAAAATACCCGATTTAGCACGAGGTTCATTACGGAATTTTGTTTGGATCTGATATAGGGAAAATGGAAAGTCTTTATAACTCGTATTAAACTTTTTAACCATTGGAGTTATTACATCTTCATGGGTACAGTTTAAGATGTAGGTTGCATCATTTCTTGTTCTGGAAGGTTTATTGGCACCTGTCACCTGAAATAATACATCAATAGTATTAATTCGGTTCGTATCTTCCCATAATTTGGTAGGTACAATAGCTGGCATAAAAACTTCCTGTCCGATTTTATCCATCTCTTGCCGAACTATATTCTCAATTTTAGCGAGTACTCGTTGACCGAGAGGAAGGAATGTATATACTCCAGCCATGACTTGATCAATAAATCCACCATTTATGAGGAATGTTGCATTGGGTGAATCATATTTCTTACCGTTTTTTATTGGTTTAGGAAAGAGCTGTGAGAATAACATAGTTGAAGTTATTGTACCACAGAAATAGAAGCGAGTAATAAGCAGTGAGTATTATTTTTTTGAAGCTTTCGTCTTTGTATTTTTTTCTCCTTCTCTTTCTATTTTCAGAGTATATTCTTTCGCAAGCACTATGAGAGCTGCAAGTGCAGTAAGTGGTGCAGATATAAGGAAGCCTACTACACCAAAATTGAGTGGAAAATCAAATACTTTCTTGCCAGTTTTATCAAAAATAGTAATCTTTCTCACATTACCTTCATGAAGAAGTTTCTTTACGGTATCAAGTAATGTCTCCCCCGTTACTTTCATTGTTTCTGTAAATGTTTCCTGTGCCATATTATTTTTTATAACCAAGTAATGCTAATACTTTCTCAGCTGTCTCTTGAGGTCCAAATGAATATGTATCTACTACTAAATGATAATACTCTGGATTAAAGAAATCATGATCACCATAGATTCGTTTCCATTCTTTAATATTATTACCTTCTCGTTCTTTGATATATTCTTTTGCCTGGTCTATAGTAACTTTATCACGATTTGCTACTCTGTCAATACGGAGTGCATCATTTGAACAGGTAAGAAGAATACGCAAGGTATCTGTACGTTCGCGTGACATAAATCCGGCAAGCCATGCCTCTATTACGTAATGGCCTTCTTCAAGCAAGTTCATGGTACGTTCATCTAGTTTTTTATGAAAATCATCATCTGCTAAGGAGGCAAGAGGTTGAACATATTCTTTTGTAAAGTCGCGGAGAATTTTTCCACCAGATGTGAAGTGCCAGCCGTCTGGTTCAAGGATTGGTTTGAGGTTATCTAGGAGTGTGTTTTTACCTACGGCTACTCCCCCAGAGATAGTTATATTATTAAAGTTAAGCTTCATTGTAGTATTATACAGCTTCGTATATCCTTTCACAAATAAACGTTCGCCTAACTCAGATAAAATCTCACATGCTAACTCGTTTGCTCACTGCGCGAAAGTCCTTTGATACAAAGTTACGTTCAAGCGTGCCAACGGACTTTCGAGCTTATTTGTTGAAAGGAATACTTTAGCTTTAAATATATTTAGAAAATTTTCATAATATCATAAATCGTTATCACTGCACTGAGTGATAGCAAAATGATGATACCAGCCAAATTCATATATCTCTCAAAGTTCTGGTTTGGTCGTTTCTTGGTAATCCATTCGTAGACAATAAATACCAGCCTGCCTCCATCGAGTGCCGGGAATGGAAGAATATTGATGACTGCTAAATTAAGAGATAAGAGAGCCATAATCTCAAGCAGTGGATTAATACCATATTCTCTAGCCTCTCCAACGACGCGGGCAATACCAACTGGCCCCGAGAACTCAACATCAGTTTTATGACGAGTTATAAGCTGGTAAGGAATTTTTAAAATCTCAACTGCTATAGTGCGGGTCATATCGTAAGCTCGCACAAGGCCATACCACGGAGCAGTATACCATGGGTGTTTTTCTTCTTCTACCAATTGATTAATCACAATACCAAAAGCTCCTTGGTTTGCTGGCGGATTTTCGCGAGCTTCCAAAGAGACGAGTTGAGTCTGTCCATCTCTTTCTACTACAAGGTCAACCTGTTCACCAATGTATCTATTGGTTGCTCTAATAAGTTCATATGTGGCTTTAATGTTTATACGTTCTTCATCTTGCCCAATAGATACTAATTTATCTCCTTCCTGTAAGCCTGCTGCTTGCGCAGGAGAATTGTTTTGAACTTCTAAAATAGTTACACCAGCTGGTGTCGGTATTCCGATTGTATATAAGTAGGACATAATTACCCATCCAAGGATAAAGTTCATAATTACTCCAGCGGTAATGATGATAGCTTTTTGCAGTGGCGTTTTATTGACAAATGCTCGAGAAGCAGGGATTTTTGCTTTCTTTTCTAGTTTATCTTCTTCATGATATTCTTCCCCATAGAGTTTTACAAATCCACCGAGAGGAAGCCAATTGAGACTATAGAGTGTCTCGCCAAATTTCTTACCAATAGCACGAGGCGGAAAGCCAACTCCAAACTCTTCTACATACACATCATTCTTTTTGGCAGCAAAAAAATGACCTAATTCATGAATAACAACAAGAATAATAAGAATAATAAGAAATGTAATTGCAGCGAGCATGATATATATTAAACACTATTAATGAGGAAAGTTAAACCTCCATTATCTCTTTTTCTTTTTTTTCACGCAACGATTGAAGCTCATTGGTTGCATTGGAGGTTATGGTATCAATCTCTTTTTCAGCTCTAAATTTATCGTCTTCTGTTATTTCTTTAGCGTCTTCCATTCTTTTAATTTTTTTGCGTGCTTCTTCACGCTCGCGTCTTACCATATTTTTGACATCTTCAACCATCTGTCCGGCAAGTTTAGTATATTTGGCTCTTTGTTCTTCAGAAAGTGGTGGAATACGGATAAACATTTTATTACCTTCCGTTTGTGGATTAAAGCCTAAAGGTGATGCCATAATGCCTTTTTCAATATCAGAAATAGTGGCGGGATCAAATGGAACAATGACTAAGGTAGTTGGCCCTTCTGTAGAAATAGATGCGATATCTTTAAGCCGCATTTTAGTTCCGCCGTATGCTTCGATCTGAAGATTTTCAATCATACCCGAGTTTGCACGACCGGTACGAATTCCTTTTAATTCTTCTTTTGCAGTTTGAATACACTCCTCTGTTGTAGATTTAAATTCTTGTATGAGTGAATCCATAGAGTTTATTATAGCTTATTTTTCACCTAATTCCCATCTTTCAAAACGGGCAATTTTGATGTTTTCGCCAAACTTAAGGACTGCATCCTGTATAAGATCTTTAATATTCTTTTTAGGATCACGAATATAAGGCTGTTCATTAAACTCTTCAACGTTTTTTGATGGAACAGAAGCGATTTGCATTGCAAGTTCTTGCCCGAGTTGTTGAAATTCATTATTTCCAGAAACAAAGTCTGTTTCGCAGCGAAGTTCAAGAAGAGCTGCAACTTTTTTATTGTGATGTACGTATGAAAAAATACCACCTTGGCCTGCTTCACGATCTGCTTTATCTGCAGCTTTTTTAATTCCCCACTCTGTTAATTTCTTTTTGGCTGCTGTCATATCGTTATTGGTTTCTTCGAGTGCTTTTTTACATAAAGAAAAGGATACGCCAGTTTCTGCACGTAATTTTTTAAGAAGTTCGAAATCAATAGCCATAAATATAATGCAAATTAATAATTACCTTACTCTTCTACTTGTTCTACAGCTTGCACTGGTTCTTTCTTTTTAGGAGCTTGCCAATTATCTGCAAATGTAGAAAGTAATGAAGTCATGATGTATTCAACAACTTCTGCTGCGTCATCGTTTGCAACGACTGGGTAATCGATTGTTTCTGGATTTGCATTGGTATCTACCAAAGCGACAACAGGAATCTTGAATGTTTGTGCTTCTTTAACAGCGTTCTTTTCTTTTTTTGGATCAACAACTATTACTATATCTGGTTTTGCTTCAAGAGATTCAAGACCACCATAGAGCTTTTCAAGCTTAGAAATTTCTTTTGAGTGTTCTGTCCTTTCGTGTTTAACGAGCTTTTCCCAAGCCCCGGTATCACGATCATGTTTAAGTGACTTGAGTTTCTTAACGTTGTTAATAAGCGTTTCAAAGTTTGTAAGCATCCCAGGAAGCCATTTACTTGTCATGTAGGGAATATTTTTTTCTGCACAGTATTCTTTTAAGAAAGAACTTGCTACCTTTTTGGTACCAACAACAAGTACGGTCTTACCTTCTTTAGCTGCTTCTTTAAGAAAGTTATTTGCTTTTTCGAGCTGTTCTACAGTTTTGGTGAGATCAATAATGGAAGTTCCATTTTCGATTTTATATACATTTTTCTTTGCTTTTGGATCGAGTCTGCTTTTTTTATGACCAAGATGTGCTCCTAGTTCAAACAGTTTTTCGATTTCATTCATTTGGGTTTTGTTCAACATAAGCCTTTATTTTAACAAAAAGATAAGAAAAAGCAACGGGAATAAACGTCATCCCAAACTTGATTCGGGATCTATATGAGATGCTGAAATAAATTCAGCATGACGATAATTTTATAAATCTAAAGATTTTAGATACGCTTTAAACTCTCCATTAATCTCTGGATGTTTAAGTGCCATATCTACAACTGTTTTCATATACTCCAGTTTGTTCCCTGTATCATAATACTTTCCGTTCTGAATTTCACATGCATAAATAGGTCTTTTCTTCATGAGTTCTTTAATTGCGTCAGTTAACCAAATCTCATTACTTTTCCCTGGTTTCAAATTTTCGAGAATGTCAAAAATATCTGGTGTAAGAACGTAACACCCATGAGCAGCCAGGTTTGAAGGAGCTTCATCGGTTGCAGGTTTTTCGATAAGTTTATTGATCTGCCATACGTTACTTTCTACATTGATAGCATCTACAATACCATAACGGGAAACATCTTTTTCTGGAACACGTACTGCAGAGATGACTGGATCATTATATTTCTCAAACACCTCAATACATTGCTTTGCACGAGCAGGATCTGAATAAATAAATTCATCACCCCAGATAACAACAAAAGGTTCATTGCCAACAACTGTCTTTGCACAAAGAACGGGAGTTCCATTACCATATGGCCCCTTTTGACGTACATAAATGAAGTTCGCAAGGGATGCAGTCCTTTTTACTTCTTCCATCAGAGCTTGCTTATTTTGCTCTTCAAGCATTTTAATAAGCTCAACAGGGTAGTCAAAGTGATCTTCAATAGATCTTTTGTGCCATCCAGTAACAATAATGATATCTGTAATCCCAGATGCAACCAGCTCTTCTACAACATATTGAATAACAGGTTTATCTACGATTGGTAACATCTCTTTTGGCATTGCTTTGGTTTGTGGTAAAAATCGTGTACCAAATCCGGCTGCCGGTATAACTGCTTTAGTAATTTTCATAAGTAAATATAGATTGTATTAACGAGTAGATTATACAACAACTTTTAATTCTGTCATCATTCAAATTGTACGGATATCGTCTTTTGAAGCTTTCTATTATCTACGTATGCTTCAACAAGTGCGACTCCGGGAGCAGATGAGGTAAGTAAGAAAGTAACTTTCCCCTGGTCATCGGTAATAGATGGTGAGCCTTGTAATTCTCCTAATGTTGATGTTACTCGTACCTGTTTTTCTGGGATACCACGACCTTCATTATCTCGGATAAAAACGGTAATTTCGCTTGGTTCCTCTGATGCTGTAGAAAGCTCAAGTGGCCAAGCAAATATAAGAGAAGTAGAAATATCTGCTGCTCGATTTTCATTTGCTGCTTGAGTAAAGGAAAAGATCGGTACTCGGAAGAAAGCTATAACAATATAAATAATGAAGGTTACAATGAACAAAATGCCTATAATAAGAAGTTTTTTGTCCATAAATTATGTTGAAATAATACTTTCAGCCTTTAACAATGTAATAACTGCTGCATGAATTTCCTCTTTAGATATTATTGTACCACTTTCTACACAAAGAATGGTTTTCCATGAATCCTGTTGTGTTGCCAGATATTCATACATCTTCTCGGTTTTGAGCCTATGAACATCATCTGCTTCCTGAATGTCCTGTTTTTCTCCATTGAGGTATCCTCTCTCATCTTTCTGAGAAGTGAGCTCTTTTGCCCTTTCCCATGGCATTACAAGTAATATGGTCAGATCTGGTTTTGGAATGTTATGTACTGAGTACTCAAGTTCTTCGAGCCATTGTATAAACTCATTGCGTTCTTGCTCATTTTCGAACTTACTTCCCTGGTGGGCCATATTAGAAGATACATATCTGTTTGCAACAACAACTTTACCTTCATCAAGATACTTTTGTATAGTTGCTTTCATTGCATTTCTATCAAGAGCAAACGGAAGAGATGCAAAATACGGAGAAATCTGGTCTAAAGCACCAAGCTCTCCTCGTAAAAATTTTGCCGTTAGTTTACCAAAAAAAGAATCATAATTGGGGAAATCAACCTCTGCATATGGAATATTTTGTTGTTGTAGATAATCAACTAGTAGTTTTGTCTGCGTTCCTTTTCCTGAGCCATCACCGCCTTCTATCACAATGAGCTTCCCTTTTTTTATTTCTTGCATACTGCTATGATACAACATATACAATGTAAGAACAATAATTATGAAATACTATAAAACAGTCATCTTTGATTTCGATGGAACTATTGCAGACTCATTTGATGCAACCTATAGAGCATATAATGTCCTAGCAGAAAAATATAATCTAACTCCAATCCCTCCACAGGATATGAAGGTACTAAGAACGATGAAACCTTTTGAGCTACTAAAATACTGTAAAGTTCCGTTTTACCTCATTCCCATACTTCTTATGGAAGGAAGGATTCTTATCAAAAAGTCGATTCCAAATATTCATCCATTTCCTGGTATGGTTGAAGCAATTCGCACAATAAGTAAAACCCATACAGTGGGTATCCTAACATCTAATAGTAAAGAAAATGTGGAAGCTTTTCTTAAAAAGAATAAATTAGAAACATTCGACTTTGTTCATTCGGAGAAAAATTTATTCGGTAAAGATAAAGCACTCTTACACTTACTCAAAGAACATAACCTGGATCCAGATAAAACGATTTATGTTGGAGATGAAGTTCGAGACATAGAAAGTTGTAAAAAGATTAATCTCCCAATTATTTCGGTAACCTGGGGATTTAATGAGAGAGGTATTCTGGAAAAGCATGAACCTAACTATCTGGCCAATACGCCAGAAGAATTACTTAACCTATTATAAAATCGTGCTATGAATAAGCTTAAAACGTGGTGGTACGTATTTAAAAACAGTATTACAAATTTTTCTTATTACAGAGATATATTAAAAACACCGCTTAGTTTCTCTCTGAAATATCTGTATGTGCTGGTATATGCAGTAATTACCCTGCAGGCACTTATCTGGTCTATTCAGATTGCATTTTTATTGCCTCAGTTTCCAGCATTTTTGAACACTTTGGAAAGAAGAATGTACGAGCTATATCCAGAAAATCTTGTTATTACTATTAAAGATGGTGTCCTTTCAACTAATGCAGAAGAACCAGTTTTTATAGATATCCCAGAACTGCAGGAGGCTCCCGAAACTGAACACTTTATTACTATTGATACAGAAGCTTCTATAGAAGCATATTTAGATTACCAAACACTATTCCTGGTGACAGATAGTGAAATAGTTTACCCTGAAAGTGATTATGAAGAGGTCATGACATACGAAGTTATACCTCTTGATTCGGTAGAAGAGAATGCCACAATTAATAAAGATAATTACACAGATTTTGTACAGGAAGTCAGTTCAGTCTTCCCTTCTTTACCCAGGTTAGCTCCCGTTATCTTAATCATTGGTACATTCATTTTACCCTTATTCCTAGCCTTCTTTGTTGCAGGAAGCCATTTGTTTTTACTCTTCTTTTTATCTATTGCCACCTGGGCTATTGCTACTTTATTTAAGCTTAAGCTTGGATATATGAAGTCATTTCAGCTGGGAGTACATGCTCTTACTTTTCCTATTTTGCTCCAAATGGTATTGCAGATGAGCGGACGCTCGATTCCTTTGGTTTTTATTTCAGGATTTTTATTATGGATGGTGTTGGTACTTTCTCAGATACAGGAAGTTCTTAAAGCTGAATAACCTGGTTGGGTTGGGTTTTCCCTTCTAAAATAAGTTTAGCTACCTTATCTTCTAGATACTGTCGCATGATTCTTTCAAGGTTCCTCACACCAAACTTGGAGTTATATCCTTTCTCAATAAGTTTCCTTAATGTATCGTCAGAAACTTGGATACTTATCCGATGCATTTCATTCATTTCTTCATTAACCCGCTGTACTATTTGTTTTGCAATACTAAAGGCGGAATCATCACCAAGTGATTTAAATGCAATAACACCATCAAAACGGTTTAGAAATTCGGGAGAAAAAAGTCTTTTCTCAATAAGCATATTAAGTAATGTGTCTGTGGGTATTTCCTGATCTTCCTGTACTGCAGATTTAATAAGCATCTGATAAATATCTTCTGAACCAGCATTACTTGTAGCAATAATAATAAGGTTCTTACAGTCTACACGTTGCCCAAACCCGTCAGTAAAGTATCCTTCATCTAGAATTGTTAAAAAAATATTTAGTAAATCGGGATGAGCTTTCTCTATTTCATCAATAAGAAGGACCCCATAGGGTTTCTCTCGAATCGACTGAGTAAGAAACCCCGGATTGAGCGTTTCTATCGATCCAATAAGCTTTACGATATCCTGTTTTGATTGGTACAAAGACATATCAAACCTTAACAATTCTTTGTCCAAACCAAAGAATACTTCAGAAATCACTTTAGCCGTTTCTGTTTTACCAACACCAGTTGGACCAAGGAACAAAAAGGAAGCGATAGGCTTTTTTCTTTTTCCAATAAGGAGAAATGATCGTCGTACAGTAGAAGCAACCTGCTGAATTGCAATATCTTGTCCAAGAATCTGAGCAGTTAACAGTTCTTCTAACTGCAATAAGCTCTTTTTAACTTTGTCATTTATAGTAGTAGGTACATTAGTTCGGTTCTCGAGGACCTGATTTATTATTTGTGGAGTGACTACTTGTGTGTTTGCGGTATGAACTGCGTATACGCATGCCCAATCGAGTAGTTGTAATGCTTTTTCGGGAAATGGAATGGTTGTTATGTAATAGGAACCTTTATCTACAACTGCCAGAATAGTATCATAAGGTATAACTACATTGTACTGTTTCTCAAACTGAATAGCCTGATCAAGTAAAATAGTAAAAGCCTTTTCCTTTGAAATTTCTTCAACATCAATTTTGGTAAATAAGGCTCTTATCCTTTCATTAGAATAAACAAATTTTTCAAATGCGAATGGAGTTGTGATTCCTAAGAACTGGATATATGGTTTATCTGCAAATTTTTCTATAGAAGAAGAAAGATCCACATGTCCTTCTCCAGTTGAAACATATCTCTCAATATTATCGATAAGTAAAATGACATTCCTTGACTCTACTGCTTCTGCGATCAGCTGTTCAAAAAAGTCTTCTCTTTGCTTAACGTCGGTATACTGTGTTAGTACTTTTTCCATATCAAGTTTAAGAAGCCTTTTATATGCAAGTAGTGATGTAGTACGCCCTTCATATATTTTTTTGGCAAAAAGGTCAATAATAGTATGCTTGCCTACACCACTTTCTCCAACCAGTATTGCATTTGCTTCATCCGATTGAGAAAGTACTCGTTCAATAAGCTGCGATTCTTTTTCCCGACCAATAATATGATTCCGGATACTCAGTTGATACTTTGTTTTAGTCAGTTCTTCTGTATATTCATCGAGAATTGGTGTGTAACCTACAGCCCAATCCCGAGCCAAGGGTGGTGTGGAAAGCAACTTTTCCAGCTTCCACCAAGGAGTCTTTTTAAAGTGAGTTTCATATAAATATTCAAACCATTTTTTTACAGAATCCGTGTATTCATTGTTCAGAATATGATCTTCTAAAAATTTCATCTGTAGTGTGTTTTTTTGTTCTTCTTCATTTGGAGTAACACTGCTTAACATCAGATGGAATGGATAGTATATTACGGCAAGAAGAAGAATTACCGGAATAAAAAGTGTATAAAAACCAATTACAATAATAAAAAATACAATAATTGAAGACCTCATTACTAATCCAATACCACTTGAGATGATATTAAAGCTCAAGCGAGTAAAAAATTCATTGAAAGAAAATCCTCTCTTTACTTTTTTTGCTTTTAGGTTTTTCCAAGGGGTAAAAAGGGTTTTGAATAAAGCAGAAACAGAAAAAAAATATGGCAGGAAGATAAATAAGTTAGTAAGCGCCTCAAGCAAATTTGAGAAGTATCCTTTTTTGACATTATCTTTAGACATACATATCAGTATATCTAATATCAATGAGTCATTTCAATGCATTTTGAAAAAAGGGTGTTTGGGTTGGCGGGTTACTGCACAAAAGTAGTAACCCGCCAGAATGAGCGAAGAAGAACTAGTCGCCTAGCTTAACCCGAAAGGTGATCCTCTTGATCCTTGGTGGGAACATAAGACTTCTCTTTTCTGGGTCGACTGGCCTGCCCACATCGTCTATCAGCTCATACGTGTAGCTCACTCCATCGCCTAATGGACAATGGAACAGATAATTAATATTGTTCCAGCGGCCGTCGGACATGGGTACTACGGTAAATTGGGAGAGAAACAGATGTGTTAGCTCCCCTGTAATCACCTCTACTACAAGCACTATGAAGTCACCTTCAACAGACTCTGGTGCGGTAAGACACAAGTACTTTTCACTATCCTCCGTAACCCTTATATTGGTGCTCCGGATCAGAATGCCGGGATGGAATTCATCCAGTTTAGTAATCATGCCTGGCACCTCTACTCGTACTTCACTTGTTTCGTGTTTCACTTGTTAGTCTCCTTCACTGTGATTGATTTATCTTGCAGAAGCATATACTGCAAGATACATTCTCAAAGAGAAAGAAATGGTACAAGCTTAGTTATAATTACAATAGTAATGAGAGATATAGTATACCAAAATATTATAGGATAAAAGAAGTTGTGGACCCTGCAGGGCTCGAACCTGCGACCTTTCGGATGTAAGCCGAATGCTCTACCAACTGAGCTAAGAGTCCAAGATTGTGGGTGTAGAAGGGCTTCCCGAAAGTCTTCGGGATAGACTCCCCTTCGACCTGTCCGATAGTTATCGGACCGCTCTACCACTGAGCCACAATGTGGGTGTAGAAGGGATCGAACCTTCGACCTCGTTCTTATCAGGAACGCGCTCTACCACTGAGCCATACACCCTACCAAAACGATATCATACAATTATATCAAAACTTGCTCAATAATAAAGGCAATTATCCCTTGACGCCACGGGAAAAGGGACTAAAATTGCTTCATGAAGAGATATTATACACTTTCTGCATTTTTAAAACAGTATTCTTCTCAAAATAAGTGTCTTAAAACAATTTTTCTACGAAAGTATCCAAACGGAGTAACCTGCAAAAAATGCACAAAAATAACCAAACATTATAAACTTCGGAATCGTCCCTGTTATGCCTGTTCACAATGTGGTACACAAATATATCCACTAGCAGGAACAATCTTTGAGAAATCTACGACACCTCTACCTACTTGGTTCTATGCCATATTCCTCATGACGAGTACAAGAGCTGGAATCTCTGCAAAGCAATTGCAAAGGCAAACAGGAGTGACATATAAAACAGCTTGGCGAATGTTTCACCAGATTAGAAAACTTATGCAGTCCGCTAATCCATTAGGAGTTTCTGGAGTTGTAGAGATAGATGAAACATATGTTGGAGGAAAGGCTAAGAATAATAAACGGAAATCATTTGGCACAATTAATGATAAAGAAGTTGTTATGGGTATGGTGGAACGTGGAGGTAATGTAGTGGTAAAACATATTGAATCCTCTGGGCGAATTGCACTTTTTGAACAGATACATTTTCATGTTAAACCTAACTCTCAGATTATGACTGACGAGCTACAAGGTTACAAACTCCTATCTAAATATGGTTTCCAGCATAAGTTTGTAAAGCATGGTTTATATGAGTATCGCAAAGGAGATTGTTATACGCAAAATATCGAGAATGTATGGAGTCATTTTAAACGAGGAATCTATGGAGTTTATAGGAAAGTAAGTTCAAAACATTTACAGAAGTATGCAGATGAATTTGCTTTTAGATACAATAACAGACATCGCCCTAGCGAGATGTTTGACGTTTTGCTTTCTCAGATTTCTTAGACTTTTTCTTTTTACCCTTTTTCTTAGGCTTAATTGCTTCGTCTAAGATGAGAAAGAACATATTTTTATCAACCGTTGGTTCCCGACCCATGAGTATATTGTAGCAAGTAGTATTATGAATATGTTTTAATATTGCCTCGTGTCTTAAATTCAACTGGATAGATTGTATGATTATTCTCATACACATCATAAACTACACGATAAGGGGGTTTTTTCCATCGATAAGTCCGTTCTAATGTTCTCACTTTAGTAATTTTACCGTCTTCAGAATGAAAAGGATTTTGAGTTACTGTAGATTCCCACTCATTAAAAACCTTTTTATCTCGTTGATCTTTTTTCCCTTTTAAAACGTTTTGTTTTTCTTTCTGATCTACGGTCCATACTGGAATTGTACTTGTTACAAATTTGCCCATAGTTATGAATTATTTATCATAACTCTATTATATATCTCTTTTGACTTAGATTGAAGCTTTGGATCGTTGGCAATTTCAATATCTTCTAGCCAGTTTTCAATTTCTTTGTTATAACCACTCTTACCATTTAACAGAATCGCTTTAAGAAGACTCAATAGAAAGAACACCTTATATTTAAGGCTCAACTTAGTTAGCACTTTTGTCAGTAGCTGAAGTTGATTGGTTTGATTCATATTTTTCATATTGTTTTTTTAATGCCTCAATTAATGAAGGTATTACTTCATTAGGTAAAACTATTTGGCATTGAACAGGAGCTGGAACTTCTTTATTTTTTTTTGCCAACTCAAATTGTTCTTTATTTGGTGGAGCTACATCTAAAAAGATTAACGTAAAGTCTAAACCAGTATGTGAAACGACAACATAATTAGAATATACTCTTTCAGAAATTTTTTCTGAATCTGGAATAAATTTAGGATTAACTAATTTTAATTCCTCAGACTCCTTAGTTGCGTTTTTCATATACTTAATAATAAACTATTTGTCAATCCCTTGACAAGTGGCATATTATACCCCATAACCTATAGTTTTTCAATAGTACTATACAAAAATATATTAAGTATTAAATTAATAATAAGTAATACTTCTATAAGAAATTATGTAGTACTAATTTTGTAGAGTTCAACTGTATTTAATAATTTTCATGAATATCCCAATATCTTGCACAATGATTACAGTCCGCCTTTTTCCAACTCCATCTTACGATCCAGCCTTTTAAGCAGAACGGGCATTTACCCCAATAAAATAAGAAAGATTGCCAAGCATTCATTTTCGGATTGTTAAGTTCACGCTTCGTTTTTTCCATAAAAATAAGAGCCCCCCGCCAGTTGGCAGTCTTACGACTACCCGCATCCCTTTCGGGATACGACCCACTACAGATAACTGAACGAGGAGCTCTCGTTCCTGTAGTGGGATTTAATACCATGCCCAAGTCTTAGTTGGGGTTAGGTATTCGGATTGTTGATCATATTATAGCAAATGGACTACTAATATTTATATTGTTTATGTATACTAAATATTAAGGTTTTAATGGAAAAACCAACAAACCGCTAAAGCGTTGTGTCCCTCCTAGAAATGGGGTGATGCAAGGCTCTAGCGGTTTTTTAGTGGGTGAAATCATTTACCTTCGCCCTAAATGATGTTTTATCGTCAGATATTAAAAATATTTTTATAAGAACAATACAATATGTTCATATAGCCCTTGTAAACCTGGTAAGACCTCCATATAAGCTATGGGGTGTAAAGAAGTCTAAGGTCAATCAATACAATTAAATTAATGAGCAAACGCATAACTTATTACAAAACGAAGCAGAAAGAATCATTTACATATGAAGAAAATGATAGCTCATTTAATTGGCCATTAATTATTTCACTCATTATTGGATTATTACAATTAATCGTATCCATATTGCAACTTATATCCTCACAGCATATTAATTAATCCAGTATTTACACTTGCAAAAATCAAAATTAGTCTGATACGGTATAACTGTAATGAACTCATTACCACTGGAATACACCAAACCACATTTTTCACGGTGTGGCTAGTTCAACTCGAGCTAGCCATCCAGTGTAAGGTGTGGTTTTTTTGTACTTTAAAAATTAAAGAGAGGCGTTGATTGATTACCTCAGTTAAAAATCCTTCATTATGTATTGTCTTCTTTTTTCTTCATGAATTAAGAAAGGAGGTGAAAATATGCTTTTAAAATTACCGCTTAGGGTGAAAATCAAAAAGCCAGTTAGAATTTATGGATTCAAACTGGCCGATGGCAGAATCATTCCGTTGAGACGAGCCTGATTTAAAGTCGGTTTAATACCTTTTACACGTTAATAAAAGGTTTGGTTTCAACGCCTCGCTTTAATCTTTAATGTATATTCCTATTTCTATTTTGTCAAATTATTTTATTATAATAACCTCTTTACGTGTGCTCAGGGGATATGTGCCATAATAAACTCTAGATTATTGAATAAAAATATAGTATTATGAACTTTTCATAGATTGCTAAGTTACACATTTATGTATACTTACAATCATATTATTATTTCATATAACTTCTATGTTTGTCACAATCATAAACGACTGCCGCGATGCTAATGAAATGGGACGCCAAGGTACACGTGCCTCAATCTTGTTCCCTAATGCAAATGTTACGTTTATGGGTATTAATAACTTTAATGAAATTGAAGCTGCTGGAAATCTTGTTGATGTTATTGATGCTGCAACTGGTGAAGAAGGAGTGATTTTAGTAAATGCTGCTCCACGACACGGATCTGGAAAGAAATATCCAAACGGTACTCCATTCGGTTTTTTTCGACATAATAAAAAAGTTATTGGGTCTACTGTCGCAGGTCAAACTCTCTCTCTTGCTAAAAAATTTGGTTTGATCGACAAATTATATGTCACAGACATTCCTACGGTTCTTGAAAAGTTTGTAAAAGATGGCAAGTTTGAAGAAGATGCTAAAGAAAGAACTATCCTCACCCAATTTAGAAGTTACGAATATCTTCCATTTATGGCTAAATGGGTTTTTGAAGGATCTGATGTACCGGCAGAAGAGATGAGTTTAGATGAGATCCCAGATGCGCCAAAAACTGTATGGTGGGTAGATAACTTTGGTAACTGTAAAACTACCTTACTACCAGAAGAAGTAGACTTTGAACCTGGTAAAAAAGTAAAAACAAAAGTTGGCGAATTTACTTGCTACAACAGATTAAAAGATATTCCAAATGGTGAGATTGGTCTTATCATTGGAAGCTCTGGATACCAAAACAAAAGATTTCTAGAGATAGATATCCAAGGTAAAAGTGCTGCAAAAGAGCTCGGATTGCACTCTGGAATTGAATTATTCTAATAATCTGGTTTATGAAAAAACTTATTGCTGTTGCTGATTGGGCAACAGATGCTCTAACATGTCAGGAAATTCAAACAGCAGTTGAAGGATTTTTAGATACCCCAGCGCATCCATTTATCTCGTTTGTGGAATCTACTCCTTCTACTATCCACACTGCATATCTTATATCCCAGATTGTGGAGACTGAAGAGCGTTATGGTAGGCCACTTGATACAGTAATTTTTCAGGGATCAGATTCTGTGGTAGATAATCCAGTAGAACTCAAAAGAACATGGAGCCCTTTGACCATTGTACGACTAAAGTCTGGCTTGCATATTATCGGAGCAAATACTGGATATGTCTATTCTCTAATAAAACCAAAAATTGAAGCAGTCTTTCACTATCCTGGCTTGCCAGAATCAGGTAGTTTCCGCGTTCGAGATGTGTTCTCGCGTATTGTTGCTCATTTACTTGAATCTAAACAGGATAATTTGGAACTAGAACCAATGTACACCAATCTTATTCCAGAACTTCAGGATTTTTATGTGGCTCATATTGATTCATTCGGAAACATTATTACAACAGCAAAAGAAACTGTCTTAAAAGATAAATATCATTATGGAGATCAGGTTTCGATTTCAATAAACGGCATAACAAAAAAAGCAGAATATGTACAGAGTTTGTTCGATGGCATCCTTGATGGATTGATTGTATACCCGGGCACGACCGGACAACATGATAATCTTTATTTAGAAGTCAGTAAGTATGTCGATCTTTCTAAGCCAGATATGACAACTGGATTATATGAATTTAGTAATCCTAAACCAGGCATGACAATAAGCTTTTAAAATATATTGATGTTTAAACACACAGAAATAGATAATAAAGACTTTTTTTGCGATTGCCCTTCATACCTAAAAACGGCTGGTATTTATATCTGGGGAGATGCATTTATCTTTATCCCTTTTCATATCATTGTATTCTTGTTTTCCCTGATTTCCCTTCGGTTCGGATTACTGGTATGGGCAGTGTTTTTTTCTATTAGGTCACTTGGTGAAATTTTCTATTGGTTTCTTCAACAGTTCGGTGATAGGTCATACCGACCTCATGACTTTGGATTTAAAAAGCTCGATAATCATGCTATTTATATCTTCTATCAGACCATTATGACTGTACATGCCACTGTTAGTATTACTGCTCTTATTATCTTTATAAAATTTTGGGAAGTTTTACCTTCAACATTTGTAGATCTGTTTGAGTTGATAGTTACTCAGCTACAGTAACTGGAGGGAGCCCTCCATCTGCAATCCATTGGTCATATTCATCTTTTGGCATCGGAAGCCAATCATTCTCTGTAGTTAATACAGAAATAGTATTCTGTGATTTCATGGCTGTCAGCATATCAACAGCAGATTGATAAGAAGAAATATTATGGTGAATACTACTGGGGATCATCATTCCATGAAGGTTGTAAAAATCTGCATCTGCTTGTAATTGTGCTATACGAAATCTAAATGAAGATGAAAGTGTAAGTCTTTCTTGAAGCTCTTGAGGGTGGTTATTGGGTTGTTCTATAATTTTAGTAATCGCGAATAAAATTAATTGATTATCAATATCATTAGGAAATTGATTTTCTAGATATCTGACTACCTCTTGCATTGTCATTGCGTATTCAAGACATGCTGCTGGGTCTATAGTAGAAAGACCATGTTCAAATCTGTTATCTAGAAAAGTACGAAGTGTTTTCGACATTGAATGAGCAAACGGAGATTCTTGTACTGGATTTTGTTCTGATGTAGATTTTTGCTCTAACATTAATAACAAGTAGTAATTTAATTTAGTCTGTTGAACGGGTTAGGATTTAAGCTTACCTAAACCTCTTATTTTTTTCTTTAAAAAAGAAATAAAAAGATTATAAAAAAAAGAAAGGAGGTGATCCATCCGCTCCTTCCAGAACGGATACCTTGTTACGACTTAACCCTCATCGCCATCAGTACTCTCCCCCGCCTAATGGCGAGGTTCGAATACCAACGACTTTGTTGGCTTGACGGGCGGTGTGTGCAAGAGGCAAGAACGTATTCACCGCGGTATATCTGACCCGCGATTACTATCAATTCCGGGTTCATGAAGGCGAATTGCAGCCTTCAATCCCAACTGAGAAAAGTTTTTTGAGATTCGCTTACCGTCGCCGGTTTGCTAAACTCATTGTTCTTCCCATTGTAACATGTGTGCAGCCCAGGGTATAAGGACCATGCTGACTTGACGTCTGCCCCTCCTTCCTCCCAAGTCAGACTTGGGCAGTTTCGTATGACACTTGTAACATACGATGGGGGTTGCGTTCGTTGTCCCACTTAAGGGCACTCCTCACGGAACGAACTGACGACAGCCATGCAGCACCTGTGCAACACCCTCGAAGGAATCCTACTTTCATAGGACGTGCAGTTGCATGTCAAACCCTGGTGAGGTTCTTCGGTTTGTCTCGAATTAAGCCACATGTTCCACTGGTTGTGTGCCTCCCCGCCAATTCCTTTGAGTTTTAGCCTTGCGGCCGTACTCCCCAGGCGGTCTGCTTAACGGGTTACCTTCGCCACACTTTTCCAATAAATTGAAAAAATGCAGCTAGCAGACATTCGTTTAGGGCTAGGACTACGCAGGTCTCTAATCTGCTTCGCTCCCCTAGCTTTCGTGTCTCAGCGTCAGTTTTCTTCCAGTAAGCCGCCTTCGCCACTGGTGTTCCCGAAGGTATCAACGCATTTCACTACTCCTCCTTCAGTTCCGCTTACCCTAAAGAAAACTCAAGCTGTATAGTATTATCCCCAGGTCCGATGTTGAGCATCGGGATTTTAAAGATAACTTTTACAGCCGCCTACACGACCCTTTACGCCCAATTAAACCGGATAACGCTTGAAGCCCACGTATTACCGACGCTTCTGGCACGCAGTTAGCGGCTCCTTTCTAGTAGGGTACCGTCAATCCGAAGACTTCTTCCCCTACCACAGTAGTTTACATACTTTCGTACTTCTTCCTACACGCGGTGTCGCGCGGTCAGGCTTTCGCCCATTGCCGACTATTCCTGATTGCTGCCTCCCGTAGGAGTGGGGGCCGTGTCTCAGTCCCCCTCTGGCTGACCACCCTCATGAGGCCAGCTACCCGTCATTGGCTTGGTGAGCCGTTACCTCACCAACTACCTGATAGGCCGCAGGACCATCCCATGGCGCTCGAAAGCTTTAACCCTCACAAAGAGGGTACAATAGGGTATTATCCCACCTTTCGGTGAGCTATCCCCTACCTTGGGGCAGGTTCCAACGTGTTACTCAGCCGTCCGCCACTCGTGTTTTTGGAGCAAGCTCCAAAAACTTACCGTCCGACTTGCATATCTCAGGCACACCGCCAGCGTTCATCCTGAGCCAGGATCAAACTCTTATAAAATTGGTTTTCTCAATTACTGAGAATAGTTGTTAGGAAAAATCTCTTCTTCCTAACCCATTCACCAGACTAAAAATGTATTTGCTGACTGATCTATCTTTCAAGATCAATAAAATTACTACTTGTTGTTAACGTGCAAGGATTTTTATTCTAGTTTATACACCTCATATTGTCAAGCATATTTAAGCTAGAAAAAGAGTAAGTGTATTATGAAGAATACTTTGTTAAAGCAATACTATTATATCATGAGGTTATGGGGAATACACTTGTATTTTAATAGTAATTCGTACATAATGATTTTATGCATAGGCAAGTTGGTAAGAGAGGCTTCACACTTATAGAACTTATTGTTGTTATAGGTATAATAGCAGTTCTTGCTACAATGGGCATTTCAAGCTATACCAGTGTCCGGCAGGATGCTCGAAATGCAAAGCGAAAAGGAGATTTAAAAGAGTTACAGAAAACATTAGAAGCATACAAAGCTCGTCATGGACACTATCCTCCTACAGATACTACCGGGGCACATGTCTCTGGACATAAGTGGCACACTAACTGTAATTATATTCATACGTTAGTAGTACCTAATCGACCTAATAAAGATGAAGGTACAAACCTTGGTTGGATTCCTGGACTTGCTCCTGAATTTATTCCTAATTTGCCTACTGATCCAAGATCCGGGCGACCAAACCCAGAAAGAAGTGGTGGATCTACCACACAGTATGGCGCATGTGCTATTGCAGCAAATAACTGTTATAAGTATATGTCAAATGGTTCTGATTATAAATTAGTTGCTCATTGCACGCCAGAAGGAGAACTAAGTGAGGAAGATGCATTTTTTGATCCACAAAGAAATGCAGTTAGCGGAGGCATAACATATATGTGGGCATGGCAGGTATCTTCTAGTGCAAATACGAATAACTGGTAATATGAAAAAAGGATTTACTATTATTGAACTTATTATTGTTATCTCCATTATTGCTCTCCTTGCAACTCTTGGCTTGAGTACTTATACAAGTGTGCAAGAAGATGCACGTAACTCTAAAAGAAAAGCTGATCTGAAAGAGCTTCAGAAGTCTCTTGAGATATATAAACAAGAAAACGGAGCCTATCCAGATACACGTACTGCTGGCGGAACAAGAGAGTGGTATGGGTTGTGTAACCCTAATCCATGGGGTCCAGATGATCTAGATATTGAAGGGCCAAACGCATATATACCTGGCTTAACACCAGATTATATAGATCGATTACCAGCCGATCCACGAGATAATCTTGCAAATTCATCTTCGATTAGGCCTGGCTGTAGTACTAATGCCAATTCTAATTGTTATTTATATATGTCGGATGGGGTAAATTACAAACTCTTAGCACACTGTACTCCAGAAGGACAGCTCACTGAAGAAGATCCATTTTTTGATCCCTGCAGACCAACATATTCATGGCAGGTATCTTCTAGTGCTATTGCAAGAGGTACATTTAGCGGTAATATGAATTGTACTCCAGGTGTCAACTGCTGTACTTCTGGATGGTAATTAAATATCTAGGTTGCTCTCGTTATTATAATGAATTTGGAGAATGTTCATAGATTTGAGGGCTATGCGAACCACACCAGTCTACTCGAGTCCAATGAAGTTTATACTGCTTTACTTCACACCTGTCTGGATCAGCCTGATTTTCAAGTCTTGCTGTTAAATCGTATTCTTGTCCATCTAACGAGACATTTCCGTATGCATATGAATAATTAGTGCTGTCAAGAAGCCAGGGTCGATTAGCGTTATTAATTGGGTCTACTGGTAATGCTTCAATAAATTCTGGAACAAGTTGATCTATCCACTCTGGATCTTCTGGATGACTATATACATATACCCAGCTTGTTCCATATGGATTTGTCCCTACAGGAGGGAATCTCCCGTGCACTGCATAATATGCATTAAGCGCTTTGGTGATAGTTTCCAAATCATTCTTTCTCCTTGAGTCTCTTGCAGCTTGTTGGAACCCATTATATGCAGAGGCTCCCAGACCAGAAAGAACAGCAATTATTCCTATAACAACAATAAGCTCTATGAGAGTGAATGATTTACGCATATATATATTTAAACATATTAGTATTTTCTAGTAAAGAAACTACTTATGATCCTGGCGATAGTTCGTATATCTGACTTCCATCTGGAAAAGAATTCCAATAATAGGTTGCACCAAACCCCATTTTATAGTTCTTGACAGCACTCCTATCTGGGTCATTGGTGTTTTCGAGTCTAGCTGTTAAATCATATTCCTGCCCATTAGATGAAACATTACCATATGTATAAATATGTACATTATTAATCCAAGGACCAGGATTAGCCCCAGGTGGATTAGGAAGCTTATTAATTGGATCTACTGGCACTTGCTCAAGGAATCCGCCTGTTACTAGGGCAGGTATCCATTGGTTCCCGGCAGTACTTTTTACATGGCAAAAATTACCAGCAAGACAATCTGTACCAGGATCACTCGCAGTATTGGGATCTGGATAGCGTTTGTGCGCAGCATAGTATGCGTTAAGTGCACCTGTTATTGTTTCTAAGTCATTTTTCCTTCTTTGATCACGGGTACTTTGTTGAAATCCATTATATGTAGAAACACCTAAACCCGAAATGAGTGCAACAATTCCAATTACCACAATGAGTTCAATAAGCGTGAATGATTTTCGCATAATTATTGCCCAACCAGCTTATAAATAGTTTCTGGATCTTTATCTAACTTCATTAAACCATATATCGTGGCATCGGTAAAGTGTTCTACAACAAACGTATCTATTTGTAGCTCTTGTGTAAAAAATTGGTCAATACCAGGTACGGCGGCCATATTACCGGTAAGTGCAATACCATTTTTAAAGACAGCATCTGCAACCTCTGGTGGTGATAGCTCAATAATTTCTTTTGCTGCGTCTACTACATGGTGGAATTGGCTCATGAGTGCTTCTCTGATATCAGAAGACTTCAACTTAATAGTTTTAGGAAGACCTGTCTCCAACGATTTTCCTCGTACATTAATTGTTTTTTCTTCATCTGTAAAATTAAGAAGCTTTATCTTGAGATCTTCGCAGGTAGCTTCTCCTAGTACAATACCATGTTTAAGATAGGTATAATTACCAATGAGCTTATCCATATTTTCACCTGCAGACTTCAGTGACCGTTGAGATACTACCCCTCCACCGCTAATAATACTAAGCTCAAACAAGCCACCGCCCAAGTCGATTACAAAATGAGGTTCATGAGAGAATATATCGTAGCCACACCCTGCTGCTGTGGCCAGCGCCCTTTCGATAACAATTACATCGTTACATTCGGACTTCAGTAAGACTTCTTCCATTGCTTTTTGTTCAATTTCTGTTGCAATTGAGGGTACTGCAGTAAGCCCTTGAATTGGTGGCTTGATAATTTTATATTCTGCAAGATACGGTTTAACAGATTTTTGAATAACATTATTAAGGAAAGCTACTTCTGCATCAAAATCATATAAGATTCCATTTACAACAGGACGAATAATCTGAATAAAATCTGGTGTTTTACCGACTATTGTTTTAGCTTCCTGCCCAAAAAATATATACTCCTTTATTTTTGCATTGTAACCAAGATATGAAGGCTCTCGCAGGACTACTCCTTTATTTTTTACCGCAATTCGTGAATTGGTAGTGCCTAAATCAAAGTAAGCTTTAAATGAATTTAAAAAAGGAAGATTGAATTTTTTTATTTTATTAAATATAGAATCCATGTTGTTATAATAATACTATCTAAATATGAAATTGTTAAAGAAGAAATTATCGTTTTCCCATTATATCCCTTTTTTCTATTATCTACTTGTTTTCTTTGCTCCACTTGTCATGAATTCGGTAACTTCTGAGATATTTGAGTTTAATAAAATGATGCTGATTTATGTAACGGCCCTTATAGTCGGATGTTTATACCTTGCACAACTGGTCATAAAACCGGAAAAGTTTATATCATCATTCTTTACTATTATCCTCCTACTCTTTTTTATCAGCCAACTTCTTTCTACCATTTACTCAATAGATGTATTGACCTCTCTTTTTGGATATTATGGTAGGTGGAATGGTGGACTTGTTTCTATTGCTGCTTATATAATTCTTTTTTTTGTCTTTATACAAGTGCTTAAAAAGGATCAAGTCATTAGAATGTTGCAGTTCTCATTACTCTCTTCTCTTATTGTTATAGTCTGGGGACTTCTTGCTGCTATTGGTTTAGATTTTTCGTGTTATATATTTACTGGTAATCTATCGAATAGTTGCTGGACCGCACAGTTTGACCCTGCTGAGCGAATGTTTTCTACCATTGGACAACCCAACTGGCTTGGAGCGTATCTTGCATTTCATGTATTCATTGGGGTGTATTTTCTGTATAAAACTATTTTTAGAGATAATATCAAAGCTATAAAAAACTCCCTAACAAGTCCAATCGCACTTGCCTACACAAGTTATATAGTCTTGAATGTCTGGGCATTATTTCTTACTAAATCCCGTTCTTCGATTCTTGCAGTAGTTGTTTCGGTTATCCTTGGTGCACTTATGTTTGGTGGGAAAAGATTACATCTCAAACGGAAAACAGAAGAGATTGCAATACTTTCTTTCGTGGCGCTCATATGTATTTCATTTTTTATTGGATGGAGAACGGGGTATATCCAAAATTTCTTTGCATTACCTACAGAAACAACCACCATTACAGACTCATTTGATATTAGAAAAGTAGTGTGGAAAGGAGCGATTGACTTAGGACTTATGTATCCTTATTTTGGCTCAGGGACAGAAACCTTTGCCTACGCCTATTACTTTACGAGGCCAGCAGCACATAACCTTACCTCAGAGTGGGACTTTATTTATAACAAAGCACATAATGAGTACCTAAACTATTTTGCAACAACTGGTTTTGTAGGACTTTCTGCATATATGCTTCTAATCATTGCTACTTTTATTTTGTTCTGGCGTTACTACAAATCAGAAAATGAGAATAAAGATATGATTCTGGTAGCTTCTCTTATGCTCGGATACATCACGATTTTAGTTACTAACTTTTTTGGATTCTCTGTTTCAACAATCCAGATATTGTTTTATCTTACTCCGGCGTGTGTTGTTGTCCTTATGAAAAAACAAACAGACTATAGAACATTTGTTTTACAGCATGCTTCTCATGTAAGAAAGATACTGCTTATTGGAGTATTTATCCTATTTTGTAGTGGTGGATGGTATCTCTATAATTACTATACTGCAGATATTGCCTATGCAAAAGCAAGAAACCTTATGAATATTAACGAGTATGAAGATGCTCTCCTTTTGCTAGACGAGGCAAGGAAAAAAAGGTACGAGCATGTGTATGAAGATAAACTTTCCTACACATTAGCAAATATTGCATTTCTTTACTCATTCACAGAAGATCAAGAACGAGCAAACAGATATATTATGCTTGCGGATGTAGCAAATTTGCGAACTTTGGAGCAAGCACCACACAATCTGCTTTATTGGCGTACAAGAGGTAAAAATTATTATCTTTTCTACCAGATTAACCAATCAGAAGACGATTTGCAGAAAGCACTTGTTGCGTTTGAAGAAGTAGTATCAATCGCGCCAACTGATGTCCAAAGCAGATATACACTTGCTCTCTTTAATTGGCTGGCAAGCCAGGAAGTAGACAACTCAGAAAAGTCATCGTTATATTATGGTCGTGCTCTTGAAGAAATAAGAACAGTCATTGATATGCGACCAAACTACATTGAAGCGCAAGAGCTATTGGCTGAGATGCTAGTTGGGAGTTAAGACATAAAAAAACGGACTCCGTAGAGTCCGTTTTTATTAGTAATGATTAGTTATCACTCACCTAAGAGAGTTCTGTCAGAACCTGCTTCAAACCAGCTGTTTGAGTTCCCTCCATCTCCTCTTAATTTTTCTGCATTATCTCGAGATTCTTGACGTACGTTAATTTCGTATGTACTCCCCACTACTCTTACTCTATATTGAGCAGTAGCATTCTGGTTTGCCATTTGAGCAACAGTACAACCTGGTGTTCCAGTTGGACATCCCCAATATTGTCTTGTTAAACCATTTTGTGGATCAATTGGGATAGTCTGAGCATATGTACAAAGATCCGTACCGGCTGTAAACCCGGTTGTTAACCAGTTTGAGTTACAAGGTTGACTGGTAGAACCAGTTACTGTAGAGGAATTGGCTCCAGTAGTACTCCCAATTGCACCAGTACTTGTTGGGATTGTAGCGTTTGAGTCGATGAGCTGAACGAGAATTGCCTCAATGTTAGAAGCATCTCTTACTCGCTTTGCATCACGATTCTTTTTCTGTGCTTCTGCTGGATTAAGAGCGAGTAACACTGTAACTGCAAGAAGAGCAATGATACCAATAACGATCAGAAGTTCGATAAGGGTAAAAGCTTTTTTGGTAAATGTTGTCATATGTTTATGAATAAATAATAATGTATAGCTTATTTTAAATATACAAATTTCCTTTAGACGATGTCAATAGTAAGTTTCTTATTGTAAAGAACTCGTCAAACTAAAGATTGGTGTTATGACTGCCATAACAATAAAACCTACAGTCACACCAAGGACTACCAAAATCATTGGTTCAATAAGTGTGAGCATCGCTTTAACAGCAAGCTCTGTTTCCGATTGGTAATATCCAGATACCTTATCAAGTGTCTCATCTAAGTGCCCTGTTTGTTCACCTACAATGGTCATCTGCACAAGCGATTCTGGGAAGATTTTTTCATTAGACATTGCAGTTCCAATTGAAAGCCCTTTCTCTACTTTTTCTTTGATACGTATAAATGCTTTCTTAAAAACTTCATTAGTGTTTACTTCTGTCACAATACTTAAAGCGTCCAGAATGGGAACACCAGAACCAATCAGGATGGACATAGTTCTTGTTGCGTCTACAAGAGCCGCAGTAATAATAATCTTTCCAAATATAGGAACATGCAGTACATACGTGTCAAATAAAGTTTTACCGGAGGGAGACTTAATAAAACGTTGAAATGCGATACCGAGTGCTACTGCTCCCGCTATCACAAAATACCAGTAGTTTTCCAAAAAGCTAGAAATATTAATAAGCAGTTGAGTAGATCCAGAGAGTTCAACATCCATACTTTCATATAGTTCTGTAAGACGCGGTACAACAAAAGTCATAATAACAAAAATCATGCCAATCATAGCGAATATAATGACAATTGGATAGATAAGTGCATTGCGTATTTTTGACTTAAATGCCCTCTGAAATTCAAGATTTTCAGCCAGCTTAGATAAAATCATATCAAGTTTACCTGATGCCTCACCCGATTTTACAAGTGCAATATAAAAAGCACTAAAATAATTGGGATATTTCTGTAAAGCTGCAGAAAAGTTTTTACCTTCACGAATATTTTTATCTATATCTGTGAGCATGTTTCTTACAGAAGTTTTAGATGCTTGTTTTTGAAGAATTTCTATGGAGTCAATAATGGTAAGACCTGCATTTAACATAATGGCGAGTTGCCTTGTCATGTAAGTAATATCGCTAAAGGAAACACGCGCAAGTAGAGACCCAATAGAAGTTAACTCTGTTGGTTTAATTTCTTTAATTTCAAGTGTAAAATAGCCATTCTGTTTAAGATAATCTCTTATCTCTTTCTCTGTCTCTGCCTCAAGTGTTCCTTTTACAGGCTTATTGTTAAGAAGAGCTTTATATTGAAACTGCATAGTCTTATGTCACAAACTTTTTCACTTCATTTGTACGGAGGGCATATGCATGTGCAACCTCCCGGGAAATGAGGTTTTGACGGTAAAGCATAGCCATATACTTTTCAAAGAGAATCATCTCTTGGTCTTCAGCAGTTGCTAGTACATTATCGAGCATATAAACTTTTCCTTCACGGATAAGTGAAGAAACAGCAGGAGCATTCAATAATATTTCCAGGGCAGGCACACGAGATGTTCCACTAATATGTGGAATGAGTCTCTGAGAAACAACACCTTTTAATACAGAAGCAAGCTGATGACGAATCTGGTTCTGTTGGTTTGCCGGGAATACATCTACAATACGGTTAATAGCATCTGGAGTACTTCCTGTGTGTAAAGTTGAAAAGACCAAGTGCCCTGTTTCTGCAATGGTCATAGCAGCCTGAATGGTATCAAAGTCTCGCATTTCTCCGATAAGAACTACATCAGGATCTTCACGAAGCACGGACCGAAGTGCTTTTGCCCAGGAATGTGTGTCTCCATGGAGTTCACGCTGAGAGATAATGGATTTTGATTTTGGATAAATATACTCAATTGGATCTTCTATTGTGATAATATGTTTCTCTTGATTCATATTTACTTCATTGAGAATAGAAGCGATAGTAGTAGATTTACCTTCACCTGTTGGCCCGGTAAGCAATACAAGACCTTCTCTCATCTGAGCAAATTTGTGTAGTGTTGCTGGTAAAGAAAGTTCCTCAATTGTCGGAATTTTTTGAGGAATAGTACGGAACGCAGCTGCCATTGCTCCTCTGCTGTGGTAATAGTTTACACGGTACCTAAATTCGGTCCATTCATAACTAAAATCTATTTCCTTATTTGTTTCAAACTCATCTCTTTGCTCTGGGGACAGAAGTTTGAGAAGCATTTCTTTTGAAATTTCAGGACCGAGTTCTTTATACGTTTTTAGTTGAATCAACTTATCGTTTACACGGATTGTAGGATAATACCCAGTAACTATATGAAGATCTGATGCGCGCTTTTCAGCGGCTACTTTAAATAATTCAACAATATCCATATCTTCATTGTAATCAAAATTAATAAAGAAAACTCAGAGAAATTATGCTTCTGTTACTCTCATTACCTCATCAATGGTGGTGAGACCTGCCAAAGCTTTTAAATAACCATCCTGTTTCATAAGAGCCATGCCTTCATTTCGGGCTTGTGTTTCTATCTCTTGTGATGAAGCTTCTTCCATAACAAGCTTATTCACAGCAGGAGATCCTCGTAAGATCTCAAAAATACCAATTCTACCTAAATATCCTGAATGGTTACATTCATCACAACCTTTTCCTCGTGCTAATCGTATTGGTGCCCCATCTATAAACTGTTTTGGTAGTAGATTTCCCAGGATAGCCTTTACTGACGCAGTAATTTCTGGAGATGGTTCATATAGTTCTTTACAGGTCGGACAGACTTTTCTCACAATACGTTGTCCCATGATGGTACTTAATACAGAAGCTATAAGGAACGGTTCTCCACCTAAATCGATCATACGTGGGATTGCAGTTGCAGAATCATTGGTGTGCAGTGTTGAGAAGACTAAATGACCTGTAAGTGCAGCCTGAATGGCGAGTTGAGTTGTTTCTTTATCACGGATTTCACCCACCAGAATAATGTTTGGATCCTGTCGTAAAAAAGACTTCAGACCACTTGCAAAGGACAAACCTGCTTGTGGGTTAATCTGTACCTGATTAATTCCTTCTATTTGATACTCAACAGGATCTTCTAGAGTTACAATGTTAACTGCTTTTGTATTTAATCTACTTAGAACAGAGTATAAGGTGGTTGTTTTACCCGATCCGGTTGGTCCGGTCACCAATACAATGCCGTAAGAACGTGCAATACCTTCTTCGAAACGTTTGAGCTGTACCCCATCTAACCCGAGTTCATGCAATGGTGGTAAACCTCCTGTTTTTCTGAGAAGACGAGTTACGATCTTTTCACCATGCACGGTGGGGAGAGATGACACACGCAAATCTACTTCTTCTTCATTTAATTTATAGTGAAAACGACCATCTTGTGGAATACGCTTTTCATCAATCTTCATGCCACCTAAAATCTTTATCCTTGACACAAGTGAATCATGAATACTCCGAGGGAGAGATAATTTTTCCATGAGAATACCGTCAATACGGTATCTAACCCGCGTTTTATTGTCTTGTGGCTCAATATGAATATCTGAGGCACGGCTTTTGATACCAAATTCCACAATGGTGTTTACGATTTTAGCAATTGGTGCTGAATTAAATTCATTACTGCTATTAAGAGTTTCTATAGGAGCTTCTATGCTGGAAATATCTGCAACAGCCTCTTTCACCATTGGAGATAAATTAAGGCTATATGCCACATTCATTGCCTTCATAATATCTGTTTCAGAAGCGAGCACGGGAACAATCTTTATCTCTCTTTTTGCAGTTAAGTATTCTATTGCAGAAATATTGAGTGGGTTAGATGTAGCAACATATAGTTGTTTGTTGGCAGCGTCAAATAAATATGGAATAATATGATTCTGTTCTGCAATCTGCTTGGGCACATAAGTAAGCGCCTGTGGATCTACAGGTGTCGAGGCGATATTGACATATGGGACATTGAGCAATTCTGCTTTAACCCGCAAGATATCTTCTGCCTTAATTTCACCATATGTCTGCATATATTGGTCCACAGGGATCTTTTTTACAAGAGCTTCCTGCTCCATTTTTTTTGCAGTTTCTGGCGTAAGAATATTCTTGTCTATAAGCTTTTGTAGCAACTGCTTCGGATCAAACTCCATATCTCTCAATATAGGGTTATTTATGATAAAATGCAACTGTTATAACCCTCATATGTTCCCAACAATTTTAGTTTCAAACAATCAAAAATCGATAGAATCCTATATTTCAGACCTAAAAGAAAATCAACAGTTCACCGATATACAGCAACAGGTGGTTGACCCAGAAAAGACATCTATCAGCATAGGTCAGGTACGTGAATTAAGAAAAGAATTATCAATTACCGTTTCCAAACCGCGCCTTATTATTCTAAATTCATTTGATACTGCGACATTAGAAGCACAAAATGCTCTTTTAAAGATTCTTGAAGAATACAATAAGAATAATCAATTTATTATGATTGTTGAGCGCATCCACAATATAATCCCAACGATTATCTCTCGTTCTCGCGTAATACAACTTGAGCAGGAACAAACACTTATCGATGAAAATACAGCAGATACCATTAACTCTTTTTTAAAAGATCCGTCAGTTCGTTATTTAGCTCATCCAGTATTTACGGTTACTTCTAAAGAAGAAGCAAGTATATTGCTCAGAATCTTTTTACAGTTAATGCGCGAACAACTAACTACCAGTATGAAGAATTCAGCAGAACAACTTAAGCTGGCTTTTCATCTTCTTTATAAACTTGAAAACAATAACTTAAGCCCTCAACTTACGATTGATAATTTACTTATATCAATCATCAAGTCAAAAAAAGCATAATCCTCTTGTCAATCGTTCCTCTATCTGTATAGAATAAATTATGTCTTTCCTTAAAAATAATAAAGCATTTACCCTCGTTGAGCTTATTGTTGTTATTACAGTCATTGGTATCTTAACTGGTGGTGTGGCTTTATCTATTACGGGTAATGCAGAACGCGCCCGAGACACAAGGCGTAAAACAGACCTTCAACAGATTAAAGCAGCTCTTGAATTTTATCGAAGTAATAATATTGAAGGATATTATCCACGTACAGCAACTACTGGTGGAGGTCAGAGATATCTAACTGGCTCAAACCCCACTTATACTTACCCAGCATTAGTGCCGACATATATGGAATCAATGCCTGTTGATCCGTCTAGCACATCAACTAATGTCATAAATTATGTATACGCTCCTGTAGGACCAGGTGGCGCAGCATGTAATAATACAACAGTATATTGCACAACCTATACCCTCACTGCGACAGAAATGGAAGCAGAACCAGACTACGTGGTAACTCCGACAAGTGTAGATTAACTCTGGATTTTCTTCTTTACACTTTAGTACAATGAATGTATGCAAAAAGGATTTACCCTTGTTGAGCTTATAATTGTGATCGCCATAATGGCAATTTCTGTAGGTTTTGGTTTTACAACTTATACAAAGCAAATTCAGGCACAGGAACTACAAAAACAGGTAGATACATTTGTGGCAACCTTGCAACTAGCCAAAAATAGATCGGTTGGAAGAGACATCTCTCCCAATAACACATGTGCAACTTTTGTCAGGTATGATGTTGAGGTCTGGCAAGCCGATACCTCCAATCCAGCACGCTACAGAATGAGATTTATATGTCAAGGAGATCCGGAACAAGCTTTTGACATGATCCGTCTGAGCCCTACTTTTACTATAACAGGACTTGCTACCAGTCCAGATTATATTGAATTTAATTATCCATATGGATGTACCAATGATGCCTGCAACAGAGCCAATCACAATATCACCATTACAAATACTGCAAACAGTATGAGTAAATGTGTGAGGGTGAATAACTTAGGAAATATTACAGTACAAGATGGTGCCTGCACATAATATGAAAAATATCCAAAAAGGTTTTACACTCATAGAAGTCATGATATTTACCACAATACTCAGTATTGTGTTAGTTACTGCTGCAGCATTTACTACCCGTTTGGTATTTAACCTCCGCATAAATGAACATCGTATATATGCAAATATCTATGCAACAGAGCTTTTAGAGTGGCTTGGTTCAGAACGCGAAGCCAACTGGAATAATATTTTTAACATGGCTACAACAGGTGCTGGCCGTACGTTTTGTGTTAATGAAAATTTAACTTTAAATAAGGTAAGTAGTGGCGCTACTACTTTCACAAATGGACTCTGTAGTAGTTTTAATGGGTTAACTCCGCCTATTTATAAAAGAGAACTTATTATGGTACGAATGGATACAAATCAAGTAAGAGCTACTGTGAGGGTAAGCTGGCAAGAAGAAGGCAATACTTATTCTGAAGAAATTCAAACTATATACACATCATATTAATTATGAAAACTAAAAAAGGATTCACCATTATTGAGATGCTTATTGTGTTAACTGTTGTTGGAATTTTGGTGCCAACAACCTTTTCTATAGTTTTTGTAATCCTCAGGCAACAGGTACGTATTTATAGAGTTATAGAAACAAGGAGACAAGGTGACTATATCCTTTCTTATATTAAAGACAGGCTTATTCGATCTACTGCAATGACAAATTTAGATGGATCGGTAACATATTGTGATGATGCAGGCGAGACTCATAATGGTGGTAATGGTTCCACAGTTGAGTTTAGAGATAACCAGAATAATACCTATCGTATATATCGTGACGGCACTACAAATAGTATTATTTTTGATAATGGCTCACTTGCATCCTCTCTTAATACAACTACCGTTTCGATAACCGATTTTAATATTCAGTGTTATAGAAGAGGAGAATATGCTTCACCCCTTATTGGTGTTTCTTACACCATAAGTTTTAATGATTCGACTCCTTCGCCTTCAGAGGGTACAGTTGCATTGCAATATCAAACAAAAATTAAGCTGCGAGAATAATAGTGAGATTGATTTTTACCTGTCTATTCTGCTACTCTAAGTAGTATGGGACCAAAAGTATTTTCTTTGCTTATTAATGAATATCAAACTAAGATCGCTCATCTTGACAAGAAAAAAGATAAGTTAGAACTCCTTTCTTTGGGGTATGACAACACAGTCCCTACATTTTTTACCAATCCTACAGATCGTGCAATTGAGCTTGAGGCGCAGCTTATCATGCAGATTTATAAACAACTCAATATAAAGCAGACAAAGGTTCAGATTATAATCCCCGATTCTCTCAGCTATTCTCAACTCATGGTTATGCCCAAACTAAAAGATGAGGAACTTGCCAAGGCAATTAGGTTACAGGTAGATGAAATTATTCCGCTCCCTATTTCGGACACAAATGTAGATTTTGAGATTGTTACCGAACTACCAGACAATAAAATCCTTGTTTTGTTTGTAGCTATAGAAAAGAAGATCGCGGATCATCTTGCCAAAACAATAGAATTTACTAAACTTGAGCCAGTATCTTTAGAAAATGAACTGGCAGTCGTGGGAAGATTATTCGCAGAGGTGTATCCATTTGCCAAAGAACCATCGATTGTTGTAAATTTTGGATTTAATTCTTCTTCCTTCTATCTGATGAATCCTCCGTTTCCTTATTTTCAGTATACAAAAACAGTTAAGATAGGCCTATCTACTTTCCTTAAGGATTTAAAGCTCAATATGAATATGGATGGTGCCAAATCTTTACATGCATTGCAGACAATTGGTCTTGCCACAAATGGATCAATTAATATGTCCCCGGTTATCTCACCAATTATGAGCGAACTCATTGGTGAGACATCTAAAACTGTTCAGCTTGCAAGAGAAAAGTATAAGGCAACTGTAAAACACATTTATTTCTTTAACTATGATAAATCAATTGCTTTTATGTATAACGTATTCCAGAATAGCTTATCGATCCCTACTTCATCGGTACCGCTTGATCCTCTTTTTATACAAAATCCAGTAACTCAATCCTTTAAAAATAATTTAACTGCGTTTTTACCAGTTATAGCAGGTCATCTCAGATGAAGCGGCGTATAAACTTACTCTCTATCAATTTTACTAAGCGAGAGCTTTCTGAAGTAGTAATGGGTTTTCGGATGAAAGCGCTTATATCGCTTATCGTGCTTATAATACTTGGTGTTGCCGAGTACAGTGTGTTGTCTTACATGCGGTCTGAGACTGGTAAGTTTGCTATTACCGAGCAAGGATTGGAAAAGTACTTGGTAGATAACGATGATATTGATCAACGGCTTAAATATTTTTTTTATAAATACGATTTATTAAATACCTATTTAAAAGAAGATGCCAATGGTTATGCGCATTATGCTCAAGTAAATCAGCTCATTTCTGAAAACGCTCAGGATGCGCAAATATCAACCTTTTCATATAAAAATAATGGCGAAACAACATTTACAGTAGATTTTCCTAGTTATACAGAAGCCTCTTCTTTTATTGAACAGTTGGAAACTCCGGTTTTTTTAGAAGCATTCCAATTCATAAGATTAGAAGGTTTTGAAGCTATTGAGACAAATGCAGAAAGTTTTAGTATTACCATATTTGCACAGTTTATAGAAGAAAATGAAACTTGATTATTCATTTATTAAATCTTTTTTACAGAATAAGCGTCTTTATCCAACGCTTATTATTATAGTACTTGATGTAATAGTACTTGCTGTCCTTATTTATTACGGACTACAGATTAGAACAGCATATCAGGATATGCTTTCTGCAGAAGATAAAGTACAAGAAATGAAAGCCACAATTACATTAATTCGTAATAATCAGACAGTTTTTGATGGAAGACTAGAAGAGTATAATTCTCTGTTAGAACAATTAATCCCAGATCAAGAGAGTTATTTTTCTGTAATTACAACGTTAGAACAGCTCTCTGCTCGGACAGGGGTAACTATTGAATCATATTCTGTAAATTTAGGATCAACAACAGAAGAGAAGTTGACCCTTACATTGGCGGTACAAGGAACTCCAGAATCTCTTCAACAATTTATTCGGGATTATCGATATGCAGGTGGAAGGCTTTTAACTACAGAAAGTTTAGATATTGATCCTCAACAACTTGAGTCTATAAGTATATCTTTAAATTTTTATCATAATGAATTTAAAGATACAGTAAGCTCTGAATCTAGAGTTAAACAAGAAGATCTGAGGAAATTGGATGAAATCCGACAGGCAATGCAATAAGAAGTATTACTCAAAAACAACATTATCTTTATTTTTCAAAAGTCTCTCAAATCCTTCAGAAAGTTGTGCTCCTTTTGATTTCCAGTAATCAAAACGTTCTTTATTTATACGAATGTTTTTTTCCTTTTCAAGAGGATTATATAATCCCACTTTTTCAATATAAGCTCCGTCTCTTTTTTGTCTTTTATCAAGAGCAACGATACGATAAAAAGGAACTTTCTTTTTTCCGAAACGCATGAGTCTAAGTGTTACTGCCATAAGATAATAAAAATGTATCAATCAGTAAAAAGCAATTATACAGTTAAATTGTAATCTTTTCCAGTGCATTTTGAGCAGCATTTTCTTCAGCCTGTTTTTTAGACTTTCCGGTGCCTTGTGCAACTTTTTGGTTATTCACTATGACATCAACAATAAACTGCTTTTCATGTTCTGGACCCGTTGAGCTTGCCACTACATACGAAGGAAGATTTTTAAATTTTGCCTGAGTAATTTCTTGTAAGCGGCTCTTAGGAGACATATATAGCTTCTTCTCGACAATAGTGTTTAGTTTGGAAGCAAATAAATATGTTTTAATAAAATCAAAGGCTTTCTCAAAACCATGATCAATAAAAATTGCTGCAATAAGAGCCTCAAAACAATCTGCTAGAATATTAATTTTCGTTCTTCCTCCACCTTTTTCTTCACCTTTTGAGAGATATAAAAACGATCCAAGCTCTAGTTTTTGTGCTACTTCAGCCAGGCTTTCTGTACGCACAATTGCAGCTTTGATATCTGTATAATCACCTTCAGCTAAATGAGAATAATTTTGATATAGATAAATAGAAGTAGCTAAAGAAAGAACACTATCTCCTAAGAATTCTAATTTTTCGTTTGAAGGAAGTTCAAATGTTTTATGTTCATTTAAATAAGACCTGTGTATAAACACATTCTTTAAAAGGGTTTTATTTTTAAACTCAATTGAAATTGTCTGTTCAAGTTCATTGAGATTTTCATTCATCTGATCCATTGTTTTCTCCATTTTTAATTGCTCCTACTGCCGAGCCGAGTACTGCATTTATAAAAGCGTAAGATCTTTCATTACCCATATCTTTTGCAAGTTCCACTGCCTCATTAATGACAACTTTCATTGGCTCTTTCTTTTCGATCGTCAACTCATATATCGCAAGGCGAAGTATCGCCAGGTCTATGCGTGCAATTTTATTAAGTGGATATTTTGGAGCATGTGAAGATATTATTTCATCTATTTTCTCTATGTTTTTGAAAATATCTGAAGTAACATCCGCATATTCTGCATTTGGATATATAATCTTTACATCTTCTGGGTCATATGACTTTGCAAAGATATTTTGGACTATATGAATCCTTCTTTCATGTCTGGCATCCACAATAAAGTTCAGTAATTGATAATGTATTACTTATTTTTTTGCTTTACTTCTTCCTGAAGTTCTGGTGCTTTCTCTTGAGGAGCTTCGACTTTTTTTATAGTACCATGAGCTGCTGTATTTTCTGTTGATTTACAGTATCTACATTGCTGATGAGGAAGTTTCATTTTGCCACAAGATGGACAAACAACAAGCTGTGGTAATGATTTTTCTCTTTTACGTTCTAAAAGTCTTGCGCCTTTTCTGGCTTTAGAGTGCTTTCGTTTAGGTAATGGAGCCATTGCAATAATACTAATTACTAATAAGCTCTAATAATATCATGAAAAGCCTCTCAAAACAAGACTAATTGATACTTTAATCCCTTGCAATTTGTTCGATTTGATACCTATCAATAATCTCTTTTAATCTGGGATAATCTGCCAGTTTATATTTTTTAGTAAATTCACCAACTGCCTGTTGCACCATATGAATGAGCTTCGCATCAGTTAAATTTGCAATCTTTAAGTCAGAATACCCACTTTGCTGAGTTCCATACACATCTCCAGGGCCTCTTATTTTTAAATCAAATTCAGCTAACTTCATACCGGAGTTTGTTTGGGTAAAAAATTTAAGCCTACTGTTTTGCTCAGCATCTTTGGTGCTGGTATACAGGAAACAATACGATTGTTTATTGCTCCGGCCCACACGACCCCTCAGTTGGTGCAGTTGTGCCAAGCCAAACCGTTCTGCTCCTTCAATAATCATAATTGTTGCATTTGGTACATCAATACCCACCTCAACAACAGAAGTAGAAACCAGAATGTCGTATTTTCTGTCTTTAAAATCTTTCATTACCTGGTCTTTTTCTGCACCTTTCATCTTTCCATGCAAAAGCGCTACATTGCAATCGGGGAAAACATCCTTTTTTAAATATTCATACTCTTTGTTCGCTGCTTTTACAGATTGCATTGTTTCCGACTCTGATTCTTCAATCAGTGGACATATTACATATACCTGTTCTTTATCTTTTTTGATCTTTTCTTTAATCCATTTATATCCATCGGACCTTTTACTTGTATTCACCACATATGTTTTAATCGGAAGCCTTCCTTTAGGCATCTCGTCTATGATCGACATATCAAGCTCGCTATACAGTGTTAAGCTTACCGTTCTCGGGATAGGTGTTGCGGTCATTGTCAGAAGATGTGGATTAACCCCCTTTTGTTTAAGCTGTGCTCTCTGCCGCACTCCAAATCGATGCTGTTCATCTACAATAATAAGCCCCACATTATGAAAATCAACGTACCCGGATAAAAGAGCTTGGGTTCCTACAATAATGTTATATCCTGAAGTGTCAGCATTTTTCTTTGTGAAGGTTTTGTTGGATTGAGTCTGTAACGCAACTTTTACTGGATAATTCTCAGACAAAGTAGACATTGTTTTGAAATGCTGCTGGGCAAGTATCTCTGTTGGTGCCATTACTAAGGTCTGAAACCCATTTAGATAAGCAGTATACGCTGCCACTGTTGCTACCGCAGTTTTACCAGAACCCACATCTCCTTGTAAAAATCGGTTCATAGGAACTGTTTGTTTTAGGTCTTCGAGAATTTCATCAACACTTCTCTTCTGTGCACCAGTTAAAGTAAAAGGAAAGCTTTTAATAAAGGTATTAATTTCTTTTTCAATTTTTTTAGTGAATTTAAAAGGTTTAATAATCACTTCATTCTTCCAGGCTTCTTTTACTAAACGAGAAGAAAGAACCCGCTCAAACAGCTCATCAAAAGCAAGTCTTTCTTTGGCTTTATCGAGTTCCTTCATGGTATCTGGGAAGTGGATTGTTTCAAGCGCTTCTGTTTCTCCCATGAGTGTATGTTCTTTCTGAATTTGTTCAGGTAAATATTCGGTGTTTTGGCCAGCAAGATGTAAGTTAATTACATAAAAAACTTTTTCGCGTATAGTTTTTGTAGAAAGGCCATATACTTGGTTATACACGGGTACAATCCTTCCCAAGTGAATTGGCTTGTTTGTTCCGATCACTTCATATTCTGAAGGTTGCATGCTTTTACTTTTACCAAACACCTCTATAGTCCCGGCAATCCAGACGTCACGGTTTTTGAGCAGATTCACAAGGTATGGCTGGTTGTACCAAACAAGGTTCATGGTGCCCGTTTCATCTGAGATTTTTGCCTTTTGCATCTTTAATCCTCTTCGGGAATAATTGGTCGTTATTTCATCAATATGACCTTGTATAGTAACTTTTTCGCCTGGTTGAGCTTGAGCAATTGTTGAAACAATACCAAGGTTTTCATAGCGAAATGGGAAATAATGCAGTAGATCCCAGTATGTTTTTATCTCTATTTTTTCTAATCTTTTTATGGTTGCAGGGCTTGTTCTGGGCAGTGAGCTTATAGGGTCAGTTAACATACTCTCCATTATATCTTATGTTTTTGCATATAAAAATAAACACACTTTTTGCAAGTTTTTACATGTAGAAGAGTGGTGCGAAGCTTGTAAGAATAATAAGTACGGCTCCGATGAGCATGATTATCTTAAGCCACAAGCGGGGTTGGAGTAATTTTTTAAGCCATTTCATATTGCAGTTCTATTTTATTGTATAATGAATTATATATCAATATAAACTAATCTGTATATCTTCAGAGTTTATTAGTATTATTAGGTAGTATGGCATATATTCCACGTCACAGAAGAATGCGTTCTAGTTCATCATTTAAATTCAATAAACAAAAACTCATCATGTATGGTGTAGTGGGAGTTATTGCTATGATCTTCTTTGGGTACGTTGGCGCTTTGGGTCTTTTTGCTTGGTATGGTCGTGATCTTCCCCAACCTGGCAAGCTTTCTGAGGCACGAGGAAACTCCACAATCTTTTATGACCGCAACGATAAAGTAATCTATGAAATGTTTCAGGATAAAAATAGGGTACCTGTTGAATCAAAAGATATCCCAGATACGTTAAAGCAAGCAACTGTTGCAATAGAAGATAAGCGGTTTTATGAACATAAAGGAGTATCAGAGTTTGGTATTGCCCGTGCTGCTATTATGAGTGCTCTTGGGAGTCCTCAAGGAGGATCCACCATTACACAGCAGCTTATTAAAACTGTCCTCCTTACTTCCGAACGAACCCTTCCGAGAAAAATTAAAGAAGCGATCTTGGCTTCTCAGGTTGAAAAGAAATATACAAAAGATGAGATTTTAGTAATGTATTTGAATGAAGCTCCATATGGAGGTAGTTTTTATGGAGTCGGTTCTGCGGCAAAGGGATATTTCGGAAAAGAGCCTAAAGATTTAACTCTTGTTGAAGCTGCAGTTCTTGCTGGTTTACCACAGAACCCTACTGGCTACTCCCCTTTTATTGGTGAGAAAGACTTGTGGAAAGGTCGTGCAAAAGATGTCCTTCGGCGTATGCGTGAAGACGATTATATTACAAAAGAACAAGAGGAGGATGCTCTTGAGAAGCTTGAAAAGCTACGTTTTTCAGCTCCAAAAGAAACTATTAATGCACCTCATTTTGTGTTTTATGTCAAAGATCAGATTGAAAAAGAATATGGTGCAGGTATTATAAGCCAAGGGGTAAAAGTAAAGACAACCCTTGATCTTGATCTTCAGAAAAAAGCAGAAAAGATTGTGAAAGAAGAAATAGAAAACCTTGAGGACTATGATGTGGGTAATGGTGCACTTATTGCAATGGAACCGGAAACTGGTGAGATTATTACGTACGTTGGCTCTTACGATTACAACAATAATGAATATGGAAAGTATGATGTTGTATCTCAGGGACATCGCCAACCTGGTTCTACCTTAAAGCCAATTGAGTACGCTACAGCTTTTGCCAAAGGTTACACGCCAGCAACAGTACTCATGGATGTAAAAACTACGTTCCCTAACCAAGGTGGCGAAGATTATATACCAGAAAACTATGACCTTAAATACCGTGGACCAGTACAGATTCGTTTTGCTTTAGGTAATTCACTTAATGTACCGGCTGTAAAAATGCAGGCAATGATTGGTTTGCGCGATTTTCTTCAGCAATGCTATGATATGGGACTCACCTCTCTTGAGCCAACTCAAGACACCATAGATAACTTAGGTCTTTCTGCCTCCCTTGGTGGTGGTGAAACAACCTTAATTGAGCTTACAACAGCATTCAGTGTGTTCGCAAACGGCGGAAGTAAAGTAGAGCCACATGGTGTTTTGGAGATTGAAGATTTTAATGGTAAACGAATTTATAAGAAAAAAAATGAAAAAGGAAAGGAAGTACTTTCTAAAGAAATTAGCTTTCTTATCTCCCATATACTTTCTGACAACAATGCTCGTATAGATACCTTTGGACCAAGTTCCTATTTGAATATCCCTGGTAAAACAGTCGCAGTTAAAACCGGTACCACCAATGATAAACGAGATAACTGGGCAGTGGGTTATACTACCGATATTGCAATGGCAGTGTGGGTTGGGAACAACGATAACTCAACTATGAATCAGCAGATCTCCTCTGGTACAACAGGAGCTTCTCCAATATGGCATAACCTAATGGTTGAACTGCTTAAAAAATATGGTGATGGTATTGTAGAAAAACCAGATACGGTAAAAGCGGTCACCATAGATGCATTCCTTGGTGGCTTGCCACGTGATGGTCAGCCTACCCGATCTGAATATTTTATAGAAGGAACAGAGCCAACAGAAGTTTCTCCTTTTTATAAAAAACTTAAGATATCTAAAGCAAATGGCAAGCTTGCAAATGAAGTTGAAGTAAAGTCCGGAAATTATGAAGAAAAGGACTTTATTGTAATTACAGAAACAGACCCTGTATCTAATGATGGTAAAAATAGATGGCAGGAAGCAATAGATGCCTGGGCACGTGAGCAAAGCGATGAAAAGTTTAAATACCCTACAGAGACATCTGACAACTCTTCTGATGGTGTTGCTGTCTCTATAAAGTCACCTAAAAATGAAGTAACTGTAGATAGCAATGACGTTGAAGTCCGAGCAAGTATCACTTCTGGTTCATCAATTAAGGAAGTAAAGATTTTTATTAACGGTGAAGAGAAGAAAAAGATAGATGGCAATAACTCAGATATCTCAGAGAAATTTAATTTGTCTGACGGTAAGTATGAGATAAAAGTAGAAGTCAAAAACGACAAAGATAAAACAAGTAGTTCTACCATCAAGATCGGTGTAAAACAACCCTGGAACTAATCGGCTTGTGTATATTATTTAGTCAGGAAAGAAGTTATCACGGCATGTAGTCTGTCTTCTCCCCCACTAAATCCATGATCTGCTCCTTGAATGATTTCATACTGGAAAAGCTCAGGCTTTGAAGTATTTTTTTTCAGAATTTCTACACATTCTGGTACTTTCCCATAACAGAACTCATCCTCTGATCCATATACAACTAATGTAGGCTTTTCGATTGATTTATATTCTCTCAGTAACTTTTTAGAAGAAATCTGAAGGTTATTCATGACTTCATTGTATGGAAAGATGTTGTAGTCACCATCGGGGTTTAAGGTATCATACATCGCCTGGTAAGACATTGGTAAACCTGCATACAAATCTTTTGTAAGTAGTTCTTCTCCCTTTCCTTTATCAACCATCTGTTTTGAAGTGTTGAGAATTTCAAAAAATTTTTCATTACCAAGTTCTTCATAATACAACCCAGTATCATCTCCCCCACTGAGCAATATATATTTTGAAATGTTATTTTGTGGTTTGTAATAGTTATACACGACTATTTTATTGGCACCGGTTGATTCGCCAATAAGGTAAAATTCGTTATAACCTTTTTTGGTAAGTTCTGCAATTGCTGCATCGATATCGAGTATACAGTCTTTAATAAGTTCAAATGCAGTGCCATACATTGCTCTCTCTTCTCCATCTTCTGTTTGTCTTTTAAGTGACTTAATAAGATGTGCTCCACGGTTGTTAAAAGGGAAAAAGGAAATACCTTTATCTGTTAGTTCTTTTCCCAATACAATTTTACTTGGGTCATAAAATACAGAAGAAGTACCATTACCATGTAGGTAGATTGCAACTTTTCTAGCTAATTCAGTTGGTTCAAACAGGATACCTGGTAAACGAAGTTTATCTTTTGTGAGAAAGTGAATAAGGTGTTGCTTCATAGTCCTATTGTAGCATTTGTTATTCACATAGATGATACTCTCTGCTAATGATTAAGATAGTTTGATAAGTATTTTACTCAGCTCTGCCTTTGCCTGTTCATCTGTAATATTTTTATTTTTATCGGCAAAGTAAAAACGGAGAGTAATAGTATCCTGATAGGAATCCAAGTACTCCACATTAACAAGGAGTTTAGATTCAGCATACGCAGATTTTTTTATTTCTTCAAATGTACGCCCACCTTTTTGTTTGACATTTGAATCAAGTTTAATGATAGCTGTCTGTATTGGAACCTTATAAGGCTCTACTACTCTATAATGGGAGATGATAAAGTCGAAATCTATTTCTGCTGCATATACAGATTGTTTGAGTTCTAAGTTTTCCTGATAAGTTCGATTAACCTTACCAAGGACACCAACTTCTTTCTTGGTTTTAGTATCTACTATAACTGCTTGTTCGTTTTTTACAAACAATGGATGACTCCCTTTTTGAAAAGAGAAATCTCGAATATGTAAATTATGAAACAGTGATTCTATAAGACCTTTGATGTCATAAAAATCAGTGTTGGTAGAGATACCAAGTTTGTACTTTTCATCTGGTAATTCATTTTTGCGAGGAAGGTATGTTTTTGCGATTTCAAAGAACTGTAGGGTTTCTTTCTTTCCATAATTTTGTTTTTGGTTCACGAGAAGTGAAGGAATAAGAGATAAACGCATGTATTCTATCTCACTTGAAATGGTATTTGCCAACTTTAAGTGGTCTGATGGATTTAAATGCAGTGCTGCGATGGTATCTCCAGAAATCATAGAGTAGTTGAGTACTTCATGCAAACCAATATGTTTGTAGTAATATTTTATTTTTTGACTCACAGAAAAGAACTGTTCTATCTCTTTTGGTTGTTTAATATAGACCATCGGCGCAATATTATTTGGTAAGTTGTAGTACCCATATACACGTGCCACTTCTTCTATAATATCTTCTTTAATATGTACGTCATTGATGCGGTACGTTGGTACGGTAACTTTAAAGTATACGCCATCGGGGTAGGCAAGTTCTTCATCTTCATGACGTTCTGTCTTGAAACCAAGATGTTCGAGAATATCAATAATCTTTTCTTCTTCAATAGCAATACCCATTACCCGTTGAATATCTTTTAAATATACTTTTACACTACCTTCTTCTTGAGGGCTCGGATAGATATCATAAAGCTCAGATTCAACCAAGCCACCTGTTAGGTCATTCATGAGATCAACTCCATATACAAGTGTGTTCTCTACTCGCTCAGGGTCAAGGCCTTTTTCAAAATAAGTTGCTGCCATGGTACGTTGACCGGTTGTCATTGAGGTTTTTCTAATTTTTCTTTTATCATAGGTTTGGACAAAGAAAACTACATTGGATGTGGCCTCTGTTATTGATGAGTTAAGCCCTCCCATTATGCCGCACATATCTATAAGTTTGCCGGATCCATCTTCTATGACAATATCCCCTCCCGGCATTTCAAACTCGCGGTCATCGAGTGTTATAAGCTTCTCCCCTTTTTTACTTTCTCTTAAAATCATCTTGTGATCTGCAATCTTATCATAATCGAACATGTGTGTTGGTTGCCCCAGTGAAATCATGAGGTAGTTGGAGATATCAATTACATTATTAATCGATTTAATGTCTACCATTTCTAGTCTTTTCTTAATGATCTCTGGGCTTGGTTTAATTTGTACGTTAGAGAACACAAGTGCAGTAAAGCGTGCACAAAGTGATTTATCTGTTATTTCTATATCAAGAGGTTTACCTGTCGGTACAGGTTCTGCTTTCAAGTTTTCAAATGTATATTTTTCAAGCGGGTTGAATTTGAGTTTTGCTTTTTTACCAAACTGAGGAAGTATAGCTTGAGCTTCTTGCGCAATACCAAACACACTGGCCATATCAATACGGTTTGAGGTAATTTCGATATCGAATACGTAGTCATCATCTACTTTATCGATGCGTTCAACAGAAGGACCACTGAGGGAAAGGTATTTACCGATTTCATATGGGTCAGCGTCTGTTTCCAGATATTCTAAAAGCCAGTTGTATGTAATTTTGATATTCATAAATAGACTGTTATAAAGTCACGTTCCAGATTCTGCCCCTCGTCAGCTTGAAAAATGTGTCCTAACGTTCACATTGTTTCAAGCCCTCAGACTCGCGCCACCTGTTCCGCCTTTATGCTGTTAAGCTTAATAATTAAAACTGTTCTAAAAATCTAATATCTCCGCTATATAAAATGCGGATATCGTCTAGGTTTAAACCTTCTTTCATCATAAATACACGTTCAACTCCAAAGCCAAAAGCCCAACCAGTGTATTCATCGGGGTCTATGCCACCTGCTCTGAGCACATTTGGATGAACCATACCTGTGCCACCAAGCTCGAGCCAGCCAGATTTACAGAGTTTACATTTTTCTGTTTTGTTTTTATCCAAGAAACCAGTTCCACCACAGATTCCACAGGTAATATCTACTTCAAAGGAAGGTTCGGTAAATTGGAAATGAAATGGCCGTAAACGGATTTCTCGTTCTTCACCAAAAAATTGCTTTGCGAAATAATCAATTGTGCCCTTTAAGTGAGTTATATTAATTTTTTTATCTACACAAAGTCCTTCAAACTGGTGAAACATTGGCACATGAGAAGCATCCCAGTTGGGGCGGTAGGTCTTTGCAATATTAATCATGCGGATTGGTGGCTCTCCGAGTCTTCTCATTTCACGAGGTTGCCCCGATGATGTATGAGGAGTAAGCACCATCTTCCCAAATTTTTCATGTTCTTTGTGTTCAACAAAGAATGTCTCAAAGTCATCACGTGCTGGGTGATCTGGAGGCATATTAAGAGAATCAAATGAGAAGAATTCCCACTCCACTTCTGGGTAAGACATACGGATAAACCCTATTTTTTCAAATATTCTTTGGATTTCTTCAATAGCAAGAGTAAGTAAGTGCAGGCTTCCTAGAGGGTATTTTTTTCCGGGAAGTGTGATATCTAGTTCTTCAGCAGATTCAACAAGTGCAATAATTTCATATTTTTTATGTTTCAGCTTCTCTGTAATTTCTTTTTTTAACTCATTCACCTGTTGTCCGAATTCTTTCCTTTTAGCCGGTTCGATATCTTTTATATTTTGAAGTTGAGTGTTAATAACACCATTTCTACCTAAGTAATCAAGTTCCAGTTTTTCAATATCAGCAAGAAGTTTGCTTTTATGAAGTTTCTCTTTAAACGTATTCAGTATTTCTGTATTGTGCTCCATGAAGATAGTATATCAAGAATGAACTTGAATTATCCTTTAATTTTAGCCACAAAAGCTTTAAATACTTCTGGGTAATCTAAAGCAAGTTGTGCAAGGATTTTTCTATCTACAGAAATCTTTTTTTCATTCATCTGATGAATAAGCTGATTGTATTTCATATCTTCACCACGGAGTGCTGAGTTAATACGTACAATCCATGTAGTACGGAAGTTTCGTTTGGTTTGTTTGCGGCCTGCAAAAGCATACTCACCAGCATGAAGAACAGCTTCTTTTGCTTTCCTATACTGTTTGCTGCGGCTCATCCAATAGCCTTTTGCTAAATCTAAAATTTTGTTATGTCTTCTTTTTGTGACTGTGCCACCTTTAACACGTACCATAGTTATAAAAAATTATTTTAATCCAAGTAACTTTTCAATCTTTGTTTTAATAGTACCTTCAACAGGTTTTTCCTGTTTTAAACTTCTCACTTGCTTTTTGCTTTTATTATGTCTTAAATGACGAAGCTTGTGAGATCTGTGGAGTACTTTACCTCCAGCAGTTACTTTAAAACGCTTTGATGCTCCTTTATGTGTTCGTTGTTTAACTTTATTTGCCATAGTGAAAAATATATTATACCTTAAATTTTTGAAAATGTTACTTCTTTGGTGAAACTACTGCTCGAATAACTCTTCCTTCTTGTCTTGGTTCTTTTGCTAAGTTTACATCACCAAGCTCTGCAATGAACTTTTTGAGTAAATCGAAACCTTTATCTCGCTTTGTTACTTCACGACCTTTCATAGTAAGGTTAAGTCTTACTTGGTTTCCTTCTTCTAGAAATTCCTTGGTCTTTTCGTTCATTCGTTCCAGATCTGCTGGCCCGATAAACAAAGATAATTTAATATCTTTAACTGTGCTTTTTTTTGCACCTTTTTTAGCTTCTTTCTGCTTTTTTTCCTGAATATATAAAAACTTTTTAAAATCAGTAATTTTTGCAACAGGTGGGTTGGCTTTTGGTGCAATGAGTACCAAATCCAAACCTTGTGATTGAGCCTGTTGTATAGCTTCTTGCCTTGAAATAACACCAAGTTGTTTGCCTTCACTATCTATAACACGGAGTTCTTCTGCCTGTATCCGATTGTTTAGATAATAAAACGGTCCGGAAGGTTTATTCCTGTTGTATCTATTGTAGTTACTAGTATTCCTCAAACGATTTGAAACAATATGTAATTTTCCCTAGATCTAGGGTTTTGTTATTATAAAGGCTTTTTTGTGTATTTTCAAGAAGGAAATTCTATACTTGGCGCGCTCTTACCACTTTTTTACAATTTGCTTTAAATGAATATATCCTCTCTTTCTTCTACCGGCGTATGTAACACATCTATTGCTTTTGCGATCATCTGTATTAATTGAGGTTCTTGAGATATATCTTCACTGTTTACTGCCTGTTCTATAAGGCTAATAACCTGTGGATTCTGAGCATAAGGCACATCAGAATCTTGTAGTAATCGGCGGATTACGGTCATAGCTCGTTGAAGGATAAATGCTTCCTTTGGAAATGAGGCTAATTTGTCTTGCTTTGCAAAAGGATCTGCGACATAATTGGTATATGCTGTTTGATATGCATCTCTTACTCCCTCAAAGGAGTTCATAACAAAATTAAGATCCGGATCAAAATCACCGGAGGTGGAGGTAAAGAGATTTTTAGGTTCTGTCCTCTCTATTTCAACAGATGAAGCAAACTGTGTTAATTCATACTCAATTGGTTCTTGTTTTTCCATTATGATCTGTCTTTTACTCTCTGGACAGCTTCAGAAATAAATGCATCAATTGTTTGATTTTTGTTTTTTCCATCGCGTGTGCGAACATTGACTTCACCCTTCTCTATTTCCTGATCTCCCATAACAAGCATAAAGAACACTTTCTCTTTTTGTGCTTCCCGAATCTTTTTCTGCATAGATTCTGCTCTGTCATTTACTTCTACGCGGATACCCTTTTCTATAAGCTTTTGTTGAAGCTCATATGCTTTTTCATGGTGACGGTCGGCGATAGGTATAATCTTGGCCTGAACCGGTGTGAGCCAGAGTGGGAAATTACCAGCATAATGCTCAATAAGAACCATCATAAAGCGTTCTGCCGAACCAAGAATGGCGCGGTGGATCATAACCGGTGTCTTTTCTTTGCCCTGATCGTCAATATACGTAAGGCCAAACCTGGTTGGCTGGACATAATCAATCTGTACTGTAGAAAGCTGCCATTCACGGCCCAAAGCATCTGTTGCCATGAGATCCATTTTAGGTGCATAGAATGAAGCTTCTCCTGGAGCGTCATAATACTCAATATTATTATCTTTCATGATCTTTTCAGCCCATTTTTCTACTTTATCCCAGATTTTTGGATCTCCATAATACTTTTCTGGAGTCTTTGGATCTCGTGTGGAAAGTCTGTATCTGTATTTGAAACCAAAAATAGCCATCACTTTTTTGGTCATCTCAAGCATTTTGCCGATCTCTTCTTCAACCTGGTCTTCACGGCAGAAGACATGGCAGTCATCCTGGGAAAAAGATCGCACACGAGCTAACCCATTCAGCTCACCTGGCCTTTCATCGCGGTACAACATGGCAAAGTCTGTAAGGCGGATTGGTAAATCGCGGTAGCTTTTTGGTGAAGATGCGTAAATTTGTGTGTGTTGCGGGCAGTTCATTGGTTTAAGGAACATCTCTTCATCAGAGTAATGAGACTTTACAATAAACATGTCTTCATGATACTTATCATAATGTCCTGATCTTTTAAATAGCTCACCTTTTGCAATCTGAGGTGTCCATACCTGTGAATAGCCGCTTTTACTTTGCATATCTTCAATAAGATCACTCAGCAGTTTGCGAATAAGAGCACCTTTTGGAAGGTATAAAGGAAGACCACTTCCTACAAGCTCTGAAAACGTAAAGAGTTCTAGTTCTTTCCCTATTTTTCTATGATCACGCAGCTTAGCTTCTTCTCTTCGTTGCAAAAACTCTTCTAGTTCTTCTTTGGAAGGAAAAGCTGTTCCATAGATACGAGTTAACATTTTGTTTTTTTCGTTACCTCGCCAGTATGCACCAGCTAAAGAAAGCAGTTTAAAGTGTTTTAGTTCTTCTTTGGGACTTTCTACATGGCCACCTTTACATAAATCGGTAAAGCTGCCTGATGTATATGTTGTTAAGTCCTTTCCTTCTTCTGCAAATTCATTAATAAGTTCTGTTTTGTACTCATTATTCTTATACGTCTGGAGAACTTCATCTTTGCCCACTTCCTTCTTTTCAAATGAATCCCACTTCTTTACAAGCTCACGCATTTTCTGTTCGATTTTGCCTAAATCTTTTTCGGAAAGAGGTTCTTCAAACTCAAAATCATAGTAGAAACCATCATCAATTGGTGGTCCAATGGTGAGTTTCGTTTTGGGATAGATTTCGAGTACTGCAGCTGCCAGTAAATGTGCTGCTGAATGGCGGAGTTTGTCTAGATAGTCATTGTTATTCATATGAGTAATTATACACGTTTACACAACTCCAACAGCTCTTTTTATTTTCCGTAAGACATCTTCTGCAATTTTTTGTGCTTTTTGAGCACCTTTGATACGGAGTTCATGAATATAATCACGGTTTTTAAGAAGCTCTTCCTTGCGAGCTCTCATATCTGCAAAGTATTCCATGTATACGTCAAATAACAGTTTTTTGATCTCTACATCGCCAATTGTCCCTTTTTTATACCGTTCCTTCATCTCTTCAATTTTATCTTTATCATATTCAAGAAGCTCAAAGTAGTTAAAGGCTATATTCTTTTCTGGATCACCTGGATCGGTTGGGTGAATGCGTGCGGGGTCTGTGGTAATTGCCATGATTTGAGATCTGATTACCTTTTCATCTGCAAAAACCGGAATATCATTACCAAGCGACTTACTCATTTTGCGCTCACCATCTATTCCCATGACACGAGCTGCTTCTTTTTTAATATACAATTCTGGTATTTTAAGTACATCGCCATAACGGTTATTAAAAGTTCTTGCCATCTCCCGACATATTTCTACATGCTGAGTTTGGTCTTCTCCAACTGGCACGATATCTGCATCAAATACTAAAATATCTGCTGCCATAAGCACAGGGTAAGAAAAAAGTCCCATACTAATTGCATCATGACCGACTTCTTCTTTCATTTTATCTTTATATGCATGCATGAGTTTGAGTTCAGAAACAGTAACCACATTATTTAAAATAGTTTGAAGATATGGGATTTCTGGGATATCACTTTCTACATAAAACGTAGTTTTTTCTGGGTCAATACCAAAAGCTAAATACTCTGTATAGATATTCATGGTGTTATCCATTACCTCCTGCTTGTTGAAGACAGTATTTAAAGAATGGAGGTTTGCGATAAAGTAAAAACATTCACCTTTATCTTGAAACTCAACATGAGACTTAACTGCTCCTAAATAATTTCCTAAATGAAGGCCTTTGGAAGAGCTTGGGTTGATACCAGAAAGAATGCGTTTCATATACCAGTAATGATATAAAGAAGTTGAATTAAATTCAACCAAGTGTTTGAGAACGGTAATTTTGGAGGAGTTGATGTCTGTGGTTTTGAAACGTAGCTAGTTCATTCTGCATAGAAGCAAATGTATCTGGCTGGTCTGCAAAGTAGTCTAAATTACCGGAAATTTCATCTATAAGGGTTTTTGTTTCAAATAATTCTTTAGCATAATAAAAGTCTCTTTCAGAAAAACTTAATTGATTTAAAGCTTTCACTATCATAAGGTCTCCTTCTGTACGGATAATTTTATCCTGAAGCATATAATATGTATTAATTATATGTTCTAAAGCTTCTGTATCTTCTTCGTATGGCTTTAATGGATTCTCTGTTTCTCCTCGCAGGTGAATTACTTCATTTACGACTTTTACCATGTTGTATATAGGCGCCGGAACATCTGTTTCCATTACTACTTTTCTTTGATCTGGAGTAAGCTCAAGTTTTGTAATATTATCAATCATACCGATATATTCTCGAGCTAAGTTAGTATGTCTTGATAACACCTGTGCACAAACTGGATGCATCCCGTATTCTAGTAATTGAGATTGAAGTTGAGAAATTTGTTTCTCCATTGCCTGTTCAGCAATGTAGCGATAGTAGTTTTGTCCAGGTAAATCCATACTGGTATTATAGCAGAAAATAGCCAAATTAGGCTGTCATGAAAGGATGGAGGGGGTGTGTGGTGGGCGTATCAGGACTTGAACCTGAGACCTTTGCAATGTCAATGCAACGCTCTAGCCAACTGAGCTATACGCCCTATACTTTAAGTTTAATTACTTTCTCTTCGATAATCTTTTCAATTATTTTTCTATTTTTAAAACTTTTTAGTTTAAATTCTATCTTCCTTGCTTCTTCAAGTGATTTATATTCTTGGAAGAAAACAACTTTATATGGTCTATTGTTTCTTGTATAAGGTGATTGTCCAGAATTATGTTCTATATATCGTTCTTCTAAATTGTTAGTAGATCCGATATAGAATCTTCCATTCCGTTCCGATTGTAATACATAAACAAAAGCCATAGCTACATTTTAACCAGGGACCTGTCCGATGTCCATCGGACCGCTCTAGCCAACTGAGCTATACGCCCTTTGCGTGAAGATTATTTTACCATAAAAGAACGATGGTGAGTGGAGACTTGTGTAGCCTCCACTCACCGACTTGAGTTGATTTACCGACTTGAGTTGATCAAGTCGATGTAGCGCACGATAGCTGCTTTTGCGTCGTCGTCATCTGGACTTATCTGTACAGCGAGTGCACCTAAGTCCAGAGGTGAATTCTGGTCAAGCAACCGTAGGGTAAAGCCAACATGCGCTTCACCCGCTTTCTTTAGTTGTGTCAGAGTCTCCTCGTCCAGCTTCGGCAGTGCAAATGTAGTATTTGTTACCAACACACTGCCAATTCCACTTAGCATCTTTGCCACGTTTCTGCTCCTTTGCAGTGAAAAAAGTGAGAACTATTCGCGCCAGTTCCAATTCAAGCGCTGAACCATGTATTCAAAGTCGTATCCTTCACTTGCAGGAATATATCTGTATGCCTGTTCATAGCCTCTTTCTATATCCTCTAAGAGGCGATTACACTTAGAAAGTGCTGAACCACCAGATCCTCGCTTCATCTTACTTAGGAAGTCGGTGGTACGCATGCTTGCATACCTAAAACCCTCCTTGTTATGAAAAACAATATATACACTCTTCTCTACACGACGAATTACTAACTCCCGATCGTCAGTGGTAGTCAGAATACATACCGGAACATCAGGGTGGTCTACAAGGTGCTTATGCAACTGTATGCCTCCCAGCTTTCCACCGGGCATATATGGCTTGACATATTCAGAAATCGGAGGCAGAATTTCTTCTTCCTCAATTGCAAAGATGTTATGATACTCAAAATTATTCTCCTTAAGCCAAAGTTCTACTTGTGGAGTGAGTTCCATTCCTTGCAAAATATGGAGTTGAAATACGGATGAAACTATGGAATAACCGTGGTTTCGCAACCAGGTTATGTGTCTAAAACTAGGTGTTGGACCAGTTACTATAACTAAATACTCCATGAGTTACTCCTTCGAACGATATTGCAAAGTGCCTTTAAGCAAACTAAGTCCTATTATACCTTTATAGAGAAGAAATAACAATATTATAGGTTTAATTAAATTCCTTTAAGAGGGTCCAACTGGCATACTCGGGTAAATATAAAGGTCCCTTGAGGTCTTTCTTTGTATAAATTTTCTGATAATGAGGAATAAGAATTTTCTTTTCATAGGAAACTAATATATTGGGATGCACATAATATGTTCTACAAGTCGCTGGAGTATTTCTCAGATGTTGTGAAACTTTTTTAATGGTTTCTGTTATATTCTTTTTTGCCTGTGTTTTATTTTCAAACTCACCTGTTGAGTGTAAAGTATCACCGGCAAACACCGTGCCACCCCAGGTACGAAAGTCTTTTGCGGTAATATCTTCTCCTGTGAGCGATTTAAGGTATTCATTTACATCATCTGAGGTGACGTCACGTCTTTCACCATCTTCTGCGACATATTCAAACAGTTGCTGCTCGGGGAGTTCTAAACATTTTCTTATTACATTCGCAACTTTTTTATTACGGATTTCTACTGAGTGGTATACACCGCTTTTTCCTTTAAACGCAAACTTTATATCACTCCCATCTACTGATACATGTTTATTCTGTAGGGTAGTGAGGCCATACGACTTGTTATCTTCTGCATAGCGTTCATTCCCAACTCGAATGAGTGTATTCTCGAGTAGCCAGATAACTGCTGCCGTTATCTTCTCCTTCTTCAACCCTCGGATATTAAGATCTGCCTGTACTTTAGCTCTAATTTCTGGCAACACTTCACCAAAGAAAATGACTTTACTAAACTTATTCTGCTGTTGAAGCTCTATCCACTTCTGGTGATAAATGTACTGCTTTCTTTCTTTTGCATCAAAGCCAACTGCCTGAATATGAGTATGAGGTGATTTACTAATGCGGACACTTTCCCAGGCTGGCGGTATACGTAGTTTATTTATACGATTTCTGGCCTCTTTATCTGTAACATATCTGCCATCAGCATCTTTATAACGGAAGGTGTTACCATGTTTTATACGTCTTATAGAAAGATCCCGTTCTTTGGTGTAGCGAAGTCTTTTTTGCTGAAGCTGTAAATCGGTAACTTCCATATGTTGAATATAGTTGTATTGTATATGGAATTTTATATTTTAGGTAGATTATTTTATATTCTGATTCAAGTTGAGGATGTCGAATAACACTTATTGTTTCAGCATAACTATTCTTGCGAGGAGAAGACCTATCCAGGAGAAATATATATATTCATACGGAAGTGAACTGGATGTTTGGACTTCTTTGGTTGAAGCGGTTGAAGCTCCCTGTACTTCCTGAGATGAATGATATGGAATAGGTGCTTCTGAATAAGATGGTTGAGCGGATACATCATGTGGATTGGCAGAAGATTCTGTGTATGTATCAGGAAGCAAGGCGATTCCTGTAATAGGTTTTTCAATTTCTGCTATAAGCTCCGATACTTCTTTTGCAGTTTCCTCTGTATCAGATTCAGGTTGAATTTGCTCAGTAGACCTTTTTACGAGGTTGAGAACAAATTCAAGAATAGATATATTATTAAGTCGATTGGGCTCAAACATAGATGTCGAAATGAATGCTTTACCTAACAAAGATCTGTTATAGACTTGGGGTTTTACTCGAATAAATACTTCACCGCTTGTGTTCTTTTGTAACTTCTGTAAATCCCAGATGAGTGTATTGTCTTGAAGTACTCCTCCACTCGTCATCGAAGTAAGCTCCACATCTTTGGGGAGTTCGAATTCAAGTTTTGTATCTTTTGCAAACACTAAACCAGAATTATCATACCTAACCTTATATTCCAGCTCTTCTCCTTCTACTATATCTGTTGTGTTGGTGGATACAGAAACTCCAAGGTCTGGGCGTGGGAAGATGATGTCACCTTTTAAGGAATCAAACACATTAATCACCATGTAAAACCAGTTATTTCCGGCAATATTTGTATTTACCATATTAAAAATATTGACATCAATAGTGCTATCGCCTGTAATTATGGTTCCTTCTTCAACCGAGTTATGACCAGTGTCTGTTTCAACAGTAATGTCATTAGTCACCTTAGCTTTATTTTGTTGAGTAGTATCAATATCCGTTGCAGAAGCCACTTCAGTTTGTTCTGTGGTTCCCCACCAGCCTTGGAGTCTTCCATCCCACGTACCAAATGTGTTGATATCCAGAATCAGAAATGATGAATCGAGTACATTTGTATTTACTCGATCGACTATTTGAATTGTGGTGTTAGCTTCTCCAGAAGTCAGTTGACTTGCTTTATTGTTGCCTGTATTGGCTAAAGTCTGCACATTATTAGTTATCAGGCCAGTGTTGAGTTGTTGAATTATGAGCACCTCGTCTGAGGAAAGGTCGATTGGACCTGTTCCGCTTATAAAACCAAGCTCATATGGCAGAATAATATCTCCTTCATGATCTTCCAGCAGGTTAATAACACCAAAGTATGCATTTTCGCCAGAAATATTTGTATTTACTATATTGGCAACATCTACTTTTACTGAAGCTGTACCAGTTTGTATGGTAGTTGCAGCACCAGTTGCTTCATTACCTCCTGTTTTAACTGAAAGATTAATTTCGTTAGTCACCTGAGCAGTATTTGTTTGATCGATCTTTGCACTACTCGTTGCTTCTGAAGAAGAAGCAATACATGTTTCATTATCTATTGTTGAAAGGTCAATTGTACCCTGTGTCTCTGTATCTGTCGTGATTGAGCTAGTACACACACTCCCTTCAACATTTGTATTTGCGTTTGTTGTGACGTTTACTTCTGCATTGGCGTCGCCTGTTGATATTTCTTCTATATTTTGACCGTTGTTCTCTCCGGTGGTCACTTGAGCCTCTACTTGTTTCTCCGAGACAAGAGTATTTTCCTGAGTTATGGTTTCAGTTATTGCTGCAGAAGGTGTTGCCGGGGTTTGTGCATATGAAGGAACAGGAAGTATTAAGAAGATAGAGATGGTGTAAACAATAATTTGTTTTGCATTCATGTATTTGTAATGTCATAATTAGTTATATGGAATGGGCGCCCTGGAGATCGCTCGTTTTCGACTCCAGGACGCTCGTACCTGTGTACAAATTAGTTAAACATACTCATAAAAGAATCCCACATACTTCCTAAAAAGGTTGTATTGAGGTTTCCCATTACCGATGCTCCTGAATTCATACCTGCATTTCCGGACATAAGGGAAGAAGAATTTCCTCCAATATTATCCATTGCATCATTCCATCCACTATTGGAATGGCTTGATACATGTTGTTCAGAACTCATTCTGTTGGAACTGCGGACAAAAATGTCTGATCGTGTATTTACACGGGTATCTGAATCTAAATCATCACCTGTGTTTGTTACGATTGTGTCATTCATTGCACTTGCAGAGCCCATATCAGAATTGCCCATACTGATACCAATTTGATTTTGGTTCAGTGCGGCTTCTAAACCAACGTTTGCAACAGCTTCACCAGTCATAATTTCTCCTCCGCCCCCGATATTATCGTTTGCTGAGTTATAACCAGTGTTCATATGAGAATCAATGTTCTGTCGAACAAATGAACTATTCCTACTGTCTACATTAACGTTAGTTCGAGTATCTGTTGATGTATTGATACGTGAATCGTCCCCTGTATTCACAATATCGGTGAAGTTATCACCTCCGTTTTGGGACATACCTGCAATGCCAATCTCATTGCTATTTGCCTCAACGGCTAAACCAACATTTAGACCAGCATCACCACTGGTAATACCAGCTGTCCCACCTCCGTTTGTTGCAATGTTTCCGCTTGCATCGTTATGACCTGTATTTACATCTGCGTTTACACGTTGCATCACATTGGCGTCATTTCGTTGATCTACATCAATATTCATCTGAGAAGATGTATTACTTCTCACATTTACTCCGTCACCACTATTAACGATCCCTGTACCGTTAGATAGAGCGAATGCTGCAGGACCCATCATAAGCATGCCTGCTGCGGTGAGTAAGGATACTCCTGTTAAAATCATCTTTTTTTTGTTCATCATATTTCTTTTCACCCCCTTTCATGTAATTGATAACTAATAATCCCCGTAATCATGTTTCAAAATATCGAGATAGCCCAATATTCTTTCGGAGCATATGTAGTAAGCTGCCCACACCGAGCATAGTAAAAAGCGGGTACCCGGAACTTATAAATCCAGCTTGTGTTTGTTGTGGCTCAATGACTTGTGTTGGTGTTATTTCTTTTGGAGCTTGTTCTCTTCTTTGAGGATTTGTATCTTTAACTCCAACTGCATTCCCATTATTGTTTGAGTTGGTATATCGAGCGTTATTGCCGGTATTCTGTATTGTGTTTTCATGGGGTTGTTCATTTTCATATATGTTAAAAACATATATGCGTGGAATTATTCTTTGTCTGGTTGTTGCTTCATTCTTTGTACTTGTATCGGTTACAGTTGGTGTTGGAATAACAGGTATATCTGTCTCTGTATCATTGGTGTGAGTATTGGTATTTATTCTGTTTGAAGAGAGTTCTGAAGACTGATGTGCGATGGTTGTTCCATTTTTATTTACATTAGCGTTAAAGTCTACGAGTACATACGCATTACCAGTTTGGATAATTCCTGCGTCTCCTCCAAAGCTTATATTTCTGTTTGCAATATTATTCCCTGTGTTTGCGTAAGCATTTACATTCTGGTTTAAGTGTGCTGAATTACTGTTATTGACAGTTGTTTCAGTATTACTGCTTGAGTTATTTGCAACATGTGCATTATCACCGGTATTAACGACATCAGTTTCTGATCCATTCCCAGTTGAGCTGTTTTGTACTTGTGTACTATTGGTATTTCCTTCTACTTCTGTTGAAACAGCAACAACCGCATCACCTGTCTGTATTACGCCGGCATCTGTTCCATATCCAATATTGCGACTTGAGTTATTGTTACCTGTATCTGCAGAACATCCCCTCAGCTGACCATCTACAAACGCTCCTGCCACACCATATCCACAGTGTTGGGTTACTGTTAAGTCATTTGAGTTTTGTACAGAAGTTCTGGAATTTCTGTCTGCTGACGAGAGGAATCGACTATTATCTCCTGTATTTAAAAGGAAAATAGAAGCTCCACTCCCAGGGCCAAAACCATCCCCGCTTCCACCAACCAGTACTACGCTTCCATTTGCAGTTACCAGGAAATCAACATTGGTGAAGGCATCCCCAGTGTGTATGACACCAGCCAAACCACCAATGCTGATATTCCCATCTGCTTTGTTTCCACCAGTGTTTGCTTTGCTTTGTACTCCCTGGTTTATGTATGTGGAATTGCTATTACGGACATTTGTATTACGTGTATTCTGTGAAGATGTATCGGCATACAATCCATTGCCTGAATTGGTAATATACGCATTATTCCCCACATGCTGTGCTGAAGGATCAATATAAGTTGTATTATTATTTGCATTTGTCTGGTTAGAAACGGCAACACCTGCATTACCAGTTGTTATCATCCCGGCGTTTCCACCAAAGCTGATATTTTTACTGGCTTCATTATTACCTGTGTTTGCTTCGGCATTAACTTGTTGATTAACTTCAGTAGTATTTGTGTTATTAACATCAGTTAAAGTATTTGCTTCTGTGTTTTGCTCTGTAGAAACGGTATCACCCGTGTTGGTTACCTGCAGTTCATGAGAGTTATGCTGAGAAGCTTCTAGATTTTCCTGAGCATTATTTTTTATTTGTGTTTCAATAGCTTCACGGCTTGGAAGTTCTTCTGCAAACGCGGTACCAAATGATACTAGGTAGGTTAACAGTAAACCTAAGATAAGCTGTGCTATTATCATGCTTTGTAATACTTTCATGTTTCTTCATTAATCCGATGCAAGCACAGACATAAGCCTATATCTTAAATGTATAAAAAATGGAAAGAATCATGTTAAATTTATGTAAGTTGATTCAACTTAATTAAGTTACTTATGAAAGTAGTTAAGAAACATAAGTATCTACAGCTTTATAATTTTCGTTGGTTCTCGTACCACAGGACCTTGTTGTATAAGCTCATCTGCTGCATGTAGAACTCCTTCGGTTGAAGGAGAGGCCACTTGCTTATTCATATACAGATTTTCTGCATAAGAAAGAATTGTATTTTGGGTTTTTAATTTATGAGGTACATTAAAATAAAAAGCTCGATAGTTTACATTCCATGGAAGATGCTCCGGGTTGGTGAGTGCGTAGAACACAAGGACAGGTGTTTGTACGGCAGCGGCAATATGCACTGGGCCTGTGTTATTGGAGATGAGAAGGTTTGCTCTCTGAATCAGGGCGATATATTGTTCAATTGTTAATTCACCACAAAGGTCAATAATATCTGTTCCACTTACAGAAAGAACTTTTCTTGCTATATCTTTTTCAGAAGAAGTCCCAGCGATAATAACTAGATACCCTTTTTGAGTTAATTCTGCAGCAATAGCACCAAAACGCTCAGGTGGGTACTGTCGTTTTACTTCACTCACTCCAGGGTGCATAACAACAAGCCTTTTATGTAAGTCGGCTTGTTTACTTTTTAACAGATGTTCTACTTTTTGCAAAGCAGTTGGTGAAAAGAAAAGCCGTATCGAGTTATTATCTGTTGTGGCCCCAACTGCATGTACCAGGTCCAGATCCCGCACTACCTGGTGCTTCATCTCAAAATAAGGAGCTTTATCTGGTATCCATTGTGAGATAAGATCATAGGGGTTCTCACGACAGTAGCTTAACACATGGGGTATCTGGGCAAGATAACATAAAAATGCAGCAGGTAACGGGTTTTGGGAAAAATTAGTAAAAATAACAGCGGCATCAAACTGTTTTTCTTTCAGAATATTACAGAACTTTATTATGTCTGTATCCTGCTTTTGTAGCTTCATCCAGGGTACATTAAACTCCAGAACTTCATCAATCTCAGAAATATATGGTGCTATTTTCTTCCCCATATGCGAAGTAAGTAAGGTAATCTTTCTGTTTTCCTTCTGTTGCTTTAACGCACGAATGGCAGGAGAAGACATAAGCACATCTCCCATGTTATCTAATCGTATACACAGTATATTGTTATACTTCTTCCAATTACTTTGCTCCATATACGTTGGCAATTTTTTCAATAATTGAGGTAGTTGAATAGCCTTTTTCAAACGGAATTATCTGTACTTTACCACCATACTCTTGAATTATGCTGTATTCGGGGAGTTTCTCTTTTGTATAGTCTCCTCCTTTTACATGAATATGTGGTTTTATAATACGAATGATTGCTTCTGGAGTAGTTTCTTTAAAAGGAACAATATAATCAACACATGTTAAAGCACCAAGTACTGCAATGCGGTCTTCTAATGTATTAATTGGTCTATCTTTACTTTTATACTGTTTTATACTTTCATCTGAGTTTACCCCCACAATAAGCACATCTCCCAGTTTTTTTGCTTGTTGAAGGTAATGCACATGACCTTTGTGGAGAATATCAAAACAGCCATTGGTAAAGACAATCGTATTTCCATAAAAACGTAAGCAATGCACCAATTCCTTTAGCTCTTCCTTTGTTTTTATAACAGTCTTATTCTTCATATTTAGAGTAAAAAGCTATGTAATATTGGTTTACCCAGTTTATTACCCCAATAATGTATATCGCTTGGTGGATAGAAATCTAAAATTTTAATAGTCCCTCCATACGCAAATACCGCTGATTCTTCGTCGATAGGCTTATTATGGTAGTTACCTCCTTTTACAAATACCTGTGGTTTGATAAGTTCAATAAGATGGATTGGAGTTACTTCATCAAAGGGGATAATATGATCGATATCTACAATTTCCTGAAGTACGTCGATACGGTCCTGTAGCGTATTAAAGGGTTTGCTTCCAGTCACCTGAGCTACGCTGCTATCAGAGTTGAGCCCCACAATAAGCACATCACCGCGTTTTTTAGCCTCTTTGAGAAACGTAATATGCCCTTTATGAAGCACATCAAAACAGCCATTTGTAAAAATTATTTCCTTACCTTCTGCATGGTATGAGTCGGCGATTGCACGAATATCTTCTTCGAGCCTTATTATTTTTCTTTTCTGTACAAAAGTAGATTGCAGTTCTTCCAAAGTACAACGAGATGTACCATCAGATTGCACCACAATTGCGGCGGCACGTGTTGCTATGTGAGCCGCTTCTTTTGTTGTAGCACCCGCGGTAAGTGCCATGGTGAGCGCACTTACAAATGTATCTCCGGCGCCAGATGCATTTGAGTTTGGCATTGGTTTTGTTTTTGTTCTAAAAGGTTTTTTCCCTTTTTCAAATATCACACTTCCTTCAATATCCACTGTTAACGCCGCAATGCGAGTTTGTACCTTATCAAATACCTGTGATCCATATTCTGCCATCTGTCTGAGCCTTTGATCAGTCTTTTTTTCTATGTTAAGTAACTTAATAGTCTGGCTATAGTTGGGTTTGATTGCAGTTATAGGGATATCCTGAAATCGTTCTAGACCTTTAGAGTCTACAACTAGTGTTTTATTGTATTTCTTTTGAAGGCTACGGATTGTGTCCAGAACTCGATTGGTAAAAATACCATATCCATAATCTGAAGCAATAATCGCATCAAAAATGGAGTAATTAGACTCCAGATAATCTATAAGGTCATCTTCAAACGTGCCAGTAATAGGTGTAGTTGTTCCATAATCATATCGAAGAAGGAGTTGATGATCAGATAAAACTCTTTTTTTAGTAAGTGTTCTTCGGGTACTATCGAGGAAAATGCCACGCGTATCAATATGGTATTGTTGCATTACAGAAATTACTTGTTGTGCTTCATCATCATCTCCAGCAACAGAAAGAAAGCAGGTGTTAGCACCAAGTGAAGCAATGTTGACAGCCGTATTTGCTGCACCACCTGGTGCACATTCCTGCTCAGAAACGTCGACAATAGGTACTGGAGCTTCTCGGCAGATACGTGTAGACGTCCCTTTTAAGTAACAGTCAAAGAGCAATTCTCCAACTACAAGAATCCGTTTGTTTTTAAATTGATTTAAGTATTGTTGGTATTTCATAGGTGTGAAAATAAACTGATATGTTCGTACATAATGATCCGCTCCACATCATAAAAGGTGTGTGCCAGGTAATCAGGTCTTCTAAGCCTGTTTACCCGCCACTCTGTTTCATTTTGGACATCAAGTAAAATGGTATTACAACCTGCTCTTTTACCGGCTTCTACATCGTTTAAAATATCGCCAATCATCCACGATTCAGTAGTTTTAATTTGTAAGTCCTTGATTGCTTTTTTGAACATACCTGTATTAGGTTTACGACAGTCACAGATCTTTGTATAAGTAGGTACAACTCCCTGTATGTAATGCGGGCAGTAATACCAGCCATCAAGTGTTACATTGTATTTTGCCAATAGTTCATCTAATTTTCTTTTGACAGCTATCAGTTTTTTTTCTTCAAAGTATCCTTTTGCTACTCCTGATTGGTTTGAGATAACAACAAGCTTGTATCCGTGTTGTTGTAAACGATGTAATACTTCTCCCACACCTTCCCCTAACTCGATCTTAGTTGGGTCGACGTTGTATGGGATGTCTGGGATAAGGGTGCCGTCTTTGTCTAAAAAAATTGCTTTGTTCATATTTTATTTAACTCGTGATTAAAATTTGTTTCGGAGATGAACTCGTCTCCAACCGTTTCTCTCTCCATATAGTCACGAAAAACCGCCTCAAACAACTCACTCCTCAAAAATTTTAATCATTTCGTTTTAATTAAATTGTTAACAATCACGGCCAGGACGACTCCATAAGTGGGATTACCATCACTTCTGGAATAATCGTTTCATCTGGCTGCATTAGTACAAACTTCACTGTTTCTGCAACATTCTTTGGATCCTGCAGTTTGTCGAGCGGAGTATCGGGAAACCGTTCCAAGATAAACGATGTCCTCATACCCCCTGCAACAACCGCAGACACTTTTATATTTTTTTCCCGTGCTTCTACATATAAGCCGTGACTCATCCCCAGAAGCCCCCACTTACTAGCATGGTAAGCAGACGCATTAGCCCAAGAGCGTTTGGCTGCTGTTGAGGAAATATTTACAATATGACCTCTTCTCTTTTGTTCCATAAGCTTAAGTGCATACTTTGACATAAGAAACGGTCCTTTTAAGTTCACATTAATCACCCGTTCGAACTCCCGTGAAGAAAGTTCATCTACAGGTTTGGTAATATCAATTCCAGCGTTATTAATGAGAATATCCAGCTGTTCTCCATAGTGGTGTTTTATGTAGTCAATCATCTCCTTGATACTATCTTCATCACTTACATCAAGCTTCATAGCCTCTACCTCTTTTCCATTCTTTTTTAAATGAGCAGCATAGTCTTTTGCCTTCTCTTCCTGCACATCGCCAATAACCACCTTCACTCCTGCCTCGGCTAAAACTTCTGTAATTGCGGCTCCAAGCCCCTGGCTTCCGCCAGTAACAATTGCTACTTTTCCTTTTAGATCTTTCATATGTGTGTAATAAAATTAATAATTAGTGCGTAAATACTGCACATTGTTTGTAAGCCGTGTTCTGTTGAGATAATTATTCTTAGTAACCAACTCCTCTTTTCGATATGCCAGAATTTGCCTCTCCACGATCTCACATATAGTGTGAATAATATTTATATGCACTTCCTGTATATGCGAGGTGATATGAGCTGGCACTACTATAGAAATATCAGCTAGTTCCTTTAGCTTTCCTCCATTTTTTCCAATAAGTGCCACAGTAATCAGATTCCGTTCATCTGCTACTTTGAAAGCTTCAAGTACATTCTCAGATTCCCCACTTGTACTAATCCCAAGGAGCACATCTCCTGCTTTTCCATACGCCTCAACTTGTCTGGAAAATACTTTGGAGAAACTGTAGTCATTGGCATACGCTGTAATAATTGATGAATCAGCAGATAGGGCTATCGCTGGTAATGCTTCTCTATTTTCAACCACAAATCTACCTACCAGTTCTCCTGCCATATGCTGTGCATCAGTTGCGCTTCCGCCATTTCCGCATACAAGTAACTTGTTACCCACAACAAGTGATCTAGAAATAGCATGCGCTGCATCCATAATGGGAATACGAAGGAGTTCCCGTGAAAGGTGAAAGGCTTCCATTGCTTCGTTAAAGCTCTTTTCAATAATGCTTAATGTATCTTCCGACTGAAGGAAGGTTGAAGACATAAGATCTTCATACACAGTTGAAACAGAGTTGGCTACTTTTGTCCAGGTAAATAAGGTATTTACTCTGTTAATTGCGTTTTCTTTAAAGAAGATTGCAAGCTTTCTGTTATTTATAATTTCTGCAATTTTGTCTGCAAGTTCATTTGTGTCTTTTGATTCAACCAAGTATCCGGTTTTTCCATCTCGTACCGTATATTTAATTCCTCCAACACGTGCCCCTACAACTGGCGTACCACATGCCATCGACTCAAGTGGTGTAATACCAAAAGGTTCATACCATGGCATTGTTACAAATACATCTGCAGCTGAGTAATAATATTTCAACTGATCTCGGGATTTCCTTCCGGCAAAAGTAACATACTCTTCAATACTCAGATCTTTAGCAAGCTTCATAAGCCTCCCAATTTCTGGCGTAACGGCTGGATCTGCATCATCGCTTTCTCCCCCCACAATAATGAGTCTTGCTTTGATACCATGATTATGAACAAGTGCTGCCAGACCTTTTACCGCGTCATCTACACCTTTTCGAGGAACCATTCGCCCCAGTTGTAAGATAATCTTTTCATCTGGATCTGCATGGATCACATTTCTGGCAATAAGTTTATCTATGGGGAAAAACTCATGTGGGTTAAAGCCACAAGGAATCATAGTTATTTTTTCCGGGTCAGCATTGTATAGCTGCACAAGATCTTCTTTATCCTGTGGGCATTCGGCAATAATGCGATCTGCTTCTTGTACTATTCGTTCTTCAATTATGGCTCTCTCTGCTGGAAATTTGTCATTTTTGCCCTGATACTTAACTCTCACCTTTCCCAGAGCATGAAAGGTAACAACAAATGGAATGTTAAGCTCTTTCTTAAGATCTGCTGCCACCAGTCCAGACATCCAAAAGTGGGCATGAATAATCTTGTACTGAATATCTTCCCGTTTCATAAAGCGAAGCATATTTTTCTTAAAATCTTCCATATATTGGAGTAGTTCTTCTTTAGGTACATAATCTATTGGTCCGGCTTTTACATGTATAATACGTACTCCCTGTGACCAGGTCACTATTTCTGGAAGTCTTTTATCATCCCAACGGGTAAAAACATCCACATCGTACCCGAGTGCAGATAACTGTTTTGCCAGTTGTGCGACATATACATTCTGACCACCACTATCTACTCCACCAAGTGCGGCAAGTGGCGAGGCGTGTTCGCTGATAAATGCTATTTTTCTTTTCATAACTGTAAACTAATTAATAATAAGTTTGTCCATATAGCCACGTCCCAGATTCTGCCCCCGTTAGCTCGAAAAAACTGACTTCTGACTATAAGGATCTCTTGTAATATTCTGTTTTGAAACCTTCTCAAAAACCTGTAACCAGTTATTGGTAAATCGTTCTATACCAAACCGATGTTTTGCAAAGGTACGTGCATTGGTGCTCCACATATGAGCAATCTCTTTATTCTCGATAAGTGTATTCATAGCTGTAATAAGATTTTCAATGTCTGTGTCTACATATCCATTAAAGTTATTCTCAATAATGGTTGGCATCTCGGTTGTAGCAAGGCCAACAATGGGCATCCCTACCATCATTGCTTCACATACCGCAAGTCCTAAACTTGTGTACCTAATTGGGTTAAAAAAGAAGCGGTATTCACTCATAAACTGAGCCATCTCTGGTGGTTGTACTTCTCCTACGCCACCCAGCTCATGTGAATTCATGCCAACTAAATCCAGTGGTACCTCTTTCTTCACTTTTTCATAGATATCCAAACCAAGCCTTCTACCTCTTTGGTGTAAGTTATTTACAACCACAATTCCTTTATTCTTTGCACCGGTATATTTCACGCCTTCTGGTATTGTCACTCCATGCTCAATAACTGTTGATGGAGTATTATTGTTATCCCACATGATGTTATTGAAGTGAGTTACATGCACAAGCAATACTTCAGAGTCATTTACGATATGTTTTGTATCGGTAGGCGTTTCTCTTGGCGGATCATGCTCCAGGTATACTTTTGGTAGTCTTCGCTGTTCTTCTGTCAGTATTTCATACTGGTCCACCAAGTAATTTTTTTTCGATTGAAACAGAATGACATCAAAATCAGCATTCTTAAGATCTTCTACATCTATCTCATGTACATTCTCACCCCATGGAAAAGTACCAGCTTTACCACCATATCCTTCTTCTGCCTCAGCAGCCTTCTTGATTGGTAGATAAAACTCACAAGGAGTTTGAGTGAGGTAATACAAGTAACTTCCATGAATATGCCAGGTTAGTACTTTTAGTTTATTTGTTTTCATATGGTTCAAGATTACGCGGGAGGATTAAAGGAGAAGTAAAAGAAGAGTGTGAAGAAGGTAAGAGAAAGACCGCCAGGAAGCTTACACTCTCCTTACCTACTTCTTAAGTGAGATTGTTGCAGAAGTAGGTAGTATGTATTTAATTATTAATTTACTTATATATATGTCAATTTCCAATTGGTTACTTTGGTTTCTACTTGGTGCAGGAACTGGTGCAATTATTCTAAATCTAGCGTCTACTCTGTTATGGGGGCTTATCGGTGGGTTTGGCACCTTTGTACTTTTCATGTTACTTGGTGGCATGGATCATTTCATGACACCAGTAAAAAAGCGGATCTCAAAGAACTAATCCTATAGGAGGAACTCTTTCATGCTAAAAAAGACAGAGAATGTTGTAAAAAATATCGGTAGACTGCTTGAATTAGCCTGGATAGAAGATAAGGTTCTTCTTATATCATATTTTGCGACATCCATTACAGGGGCCATACTTCTGTTTATTGTGTATTACTTTTATAAGCTCATGATTGATGCAGTTACTGAGTATGCAGAAGTTGGCTCCAGTGAAGTTCTGTTCATTATTATTACTACTTATTTATTTTTTGAATACTTCTCCCGGTTTGTAAACTTTACCTTTAATCAGTACTTTATAGATTACTTCATGCGCACCAAATTGCAGAATATCCTTACTCGCAGGTTTATGGAAAAGCTCGGGCGGCTTGACTTTGCCAGTCTGGAAAATGGTGATATCCGGAACCTTATTGCGAAAGTAGAAAATACCTACACCTTTCGACTTCCGGAGATTTTAAACAAGATCAATGCTCTTATTGCAAATGTTGCTGCAATTATATTCTCACTTATTATTGCCTTTCAGTTTAACTTTATGTATTTCCTTATTCTGGCTCTTGTTTCTGTACCAGTGTATTACCTAAGGGCAAAGTATGCCAATATCTCGTTTACCAGCTTTGCTTCTCATGCCCATGATTCAAACTACTTGTGGTACTTAAAATCTATTTTTACCAACTTTCAAACACTTGCTGAGATGAAGATATATGGTCTTCGAGGACATTTTGTGCATACGGCAAAAGAGCTTCAGGACAAAATATTAAAAGATGTCCAAAAGCCAATTCTTCGATATAGTATTTTGTCTACTGCGAGTTTTGTGCTTATTCCGGTTGCTATTTACTTTTCACTTGAACATTTTATTCAAGGCGTTGGTAATGAATACACCATTGGAGATTTTACCTTTTTTCTTAATATCCTTTTTACCTTCTCTGGGCAGATATCAAGTGTACTTATTAACCTTGGCTCTGTATATGAAAACAGCTTTTATATGAATGATTATTTTGAGCTGATGCATGTAAAAAATAATATTAATACGCTTAATAATGCCTACGTTTTTAAGAAAATTGAGCCACGCACTATTGAGTTTGAACATGTAAGTTTTGGATATCCTGGTGCTAAAAAGCTTGCCTTAGAAGATGTGTCTTTTACTATTCAGAAAGGTCAGAATGTAGCAATTATCGGGCACAATGGCGCCGGTAAAAGTACTATTATTAAGCTCCTCTTCCGCTTTTATGATCCGACAGAAGGTAAAATTCGTATTGATGGCCAAAATTTAAAGACAATAAGCCTTGAAAACTGGTATCAGCATATGGGAGTACTGTTTCAGGATTATGCACGCTACTTCCTTACCTTGCGTGAGAATATACAGTTTGGTAATCATGGTGTTACCTCTGAGCAGAAGATGAAAGAAGCCTTACAAAAGGCTCAGGCATCAGACGTACTAGATGACCTACCCAAAAACTTTGACCAGTATTTAGGCAGATGGTTCCATGGTGGAGTTGAGCTTTCTGGTGGTCAGTGGCAGAAGGTCGCAATTGCCCGGGCCATATATAGAAGTGCTCCGGTTCTTATTATGGATGAGCCAACAGCTAGTATAGACGCAGATGCAGAGTGGCAGATCTTTCAAAATATAAATAATTTATATAAGGACAAAAATCTCATTTTTATTTCTCATCGCTTCTCTACTGTTCGGGGTGCAGATTGTATCTACGTTATGAAAGATGGCAAACTGGTTGAAGAAGGAAGTCATCGGGAACTTATGAAGCAGAGTGGCTTGTATCACCAGTATTTTACGTTACAGAAAAGAGGGTACGAAGATTAAGTAACTCCACTGCGTGGTAAAGCACTTCTTCTCGTGGAACATCTTTTACCAAAGACTCTATATGACCGCAATCTTTGTTTTGATAGTTTAGCGTAAACTCATCTTTTATATAAGAATATCCACAAACCGGGCACAAAGTAATATATGAATGAGCAGTCCTGTGCCAGGTTCGGGTTATAGGTCCCCAGTTCACTAAATTGTAAAACCAGTAAATACCCACAGTCGGTGTACCAATTGCCCGTGCAACGTGTATTGGCCCGGTATCGTTTGCTATAAGTACCTGAGCTTTAGAAAGTACTCCAATAAGGCCAGAAAGACTCAATTTTCCACAGAGATTTATGGCTTCTTCTTGCATATTACTTATGACCGCATCTACTATCTTTTTTTCGCTCTCAATACCAGTAACCACTACCGTATATCCTTTTTGTGCAAGCTTATCTGCAATATATGCAAAGTTCTCTGCTCCCCAGTGGCGTCGTGGGTCACTTGCTCCTGGGTGTATCACAATGTATTTACTCTTTGTATCAATTACAGTGTGAGCTTCTTTTAGGTCGAGCGGCATTACGTCCAGTTTTGGTTCAATCATTGAAGGATTTACTCCAATAAGAGACATAACTTCTAGGTATCTATGTACTTCATGCTGGTAAAAAATATAAGGAATCCACTTGTCTAGTTTTAGTGCATCGGGAGTACGTGTTCCAATAGTGAGCTTAGCCCCTAGTTTCTGTACAAAAGGGTTTGAGTTTCTTCCTCCTCCATGAAGCTGAATTGCTATATCAAACTGTTCTTTTTGCATCGCAGTAAAAAACGTTTCAAGCTCTTTTTTGTTTTCAATAAATCCAGGAGGGTCGTTAATCCCTTTACTCTCTGGTATTGCAATTACTCTGTCGAATGGAAGGTTTCGGTTTTTTGCAAAATTTACATTCCAGTTGCGGGCAAGCAAGGTTATCTCTGCTTTGGGGTACTTTCTTCGAAGCGAGTATAATGCCGGGAGAGATATGATAAAATCCCCCAGCATTATAGCTCGCAAAACTGCGATCTTATCATAACGCGTCATCATCTTCATTTCCAATTGCGCTGTAATCAGAACCTACATCCTGATCAACTCTATTTTTTGCCTGATCATTTCCCCTTCTATGATCTTGGCCTTGTTGTGAGTTTGCCATATGCAATGTAAACTTGTAATACCTATACTTTACGTTACCTTAGTTAAGGAAGTGTGTATGTTGTATGAGAGGATGGTAAAAGTTACAATAACAGTATGGAAATAATAAAAAAACAAGAAAACGTATATATCATTTCGGTTAAAAGGGACTCCGATTTTTTACAAACACTTACAACTTTTTGTGAAAAAGAGCACATTCACGCAGCCTACCTTACTGCAATTGGTGCATGCCGCGAACTGACCTTAGCCTGGTATAACCTAGAAACTAAAACGTACGAAGATCATGAGTTTAATGAAGATCTGGAAATAGCAGGTATTATTGGCAATGCAGCTTTGGTAGAAGGAAAGGTTTTTATTCATGCCCATGGCACCTTTGGAAAGCGGGATATGAGCGTTGTTGGTGGGCACATAAGACGCCTTGTTATTTCTGCAGCTTGTGAAGTACGTCTTGAGGTGATTGAAGGAAAAATTGAAAGAAAACACGATGAATTTACAGGGTTAAACCTCATGACGTGTGATATGGTATGAAATTTATCGTTAGATCAATCTAAATACTCTTTTTTATTCTCCATTTTGAGTTATAATACGTTATTACAAAGTATTAACATTTCTTCAATATAATTGAAAGCTTAAGGGTGTATATAAAGTATGCGTACTCATGTTGTTATTCTCATAACGGGAATAGTACTTGCCATTGTTGTTTTCGTTGCCTTCACACAGCAACAGAATGTTGTAGATTTTCTGAATAAGAATAAACTTCTTCCACAGCCAGAGCCTTTTACTGAACTATATTTTGAAGATCATCTCAATTTACCCAAAACTTTGGAAGCAACAGAAGAAGCAAATTTTAAATTTACCGTTCATAACCTTGAGCATAAACCTATGGATTACCTGTATTCTGTAAATGCTATAGCTTCCGATAGCTCAAGACTCATTAAGCAAGGAGAGTTTAGATTGCTTCATGATGAATATGCCACATTCCAGGAAACAGTTTCTACTGCAGAAGCCAAACAGCGCACCAAAATTAATGTAAGTTTAGACAACCTAGACCAGTCTATTCACTTTTGGGTAAATGAATAAATTTAATTATCATATATGGAAAAAGTCTCTGTTATTATCCCCTGTCATAATGAAGAACAAGGTATTGGAAAAGTTCTTGATTCAATGCCCTTCGATATCTTAAAGCAATATGGTTATGAGGTAGATGTGGTGGTCGTAGATAACAACTCAAAAGATGCAACCACAGAAGAAGTACAAAAGCGAAATATTAAAATTATTCATGAACCAAACCAGGGTAAAGGTCATGCTCTTAAAACTGGCTTTAACTCTATCCCAAAAGACTCTAAGTACATAGTAATTCTTGACGGAGATAACACTTACAAGCCAGTAGAGATGCCACGACTTCTTGAACCTTTGCAGAATAACTTTGCAGATGTAATAGTAGGATCACGTATTGGTGGCCGCACTATTCGCGGATCGCTTTCTACTTCACACCGCTTTTTTAACTGGTTTTTTGCATTTTTAGTACGACATTTTTATGGTGCAAATATTACAGATACCTTATCGGGGTATTTTGCCTTCAAAAGAAAATCATTAGATAAGCTTCTTACTCACTTAGAGTCTAAGGGATTTGCTATTGAGATGGAGATGATAACTAAAATGAAGAAGCTAGGTATGGATGTGTACTCTGTACCAATTACCTACGACCGCCGATTAGGTAAATCTAAATTACAATCCTACCTTGATGGGGCAAAAATACTCCTTACCTTTATTAGTAATTTAACCTGGTCTCCCCGGGGCAGCAGATGAAAATTGTCCACGCACTTGCTTATTTTGGTAATTATAAAGGTGGTTTGCAGTTATACGTACAAAATTTGGCAAAAAAACAGCTAGAGGAAGGACATGATGTAAAGATTATTACATCAAGCTACTACGGAAATCAAAAAAATATTGAAGGGATACCTATAATTAGAGTAAAAGCATTATTTTCTGCTTTTAGAGTCCCATTTACTCCTATGCTACCTTTAATTTTATTAAGAGAAGAGTGTGATATATTACATGCACATTTGCCATTACCATGGCTTGACATAAGTTGTGTAGTAAAAAAATTTTTTCACAAAAAAACAAAATTCATAATTACATTGCATAATTATTTACCTACAAAATCAATAATTTCAAAAATTTTTGCATTTATTCATAATAAGTTTTTAATATCTTCTGCTATATATTTTTCAGATAGAATAATTACGACAACAAATGAATTTGCTCAATCACTTCCCTACCATATACCTCAGAGTAAACATGTAAATATACCTCTAGGTGTAGATACAGAACATTTTAATATGCAATCACAAAATGAATTCAACAAATTTCAAGTATTATTTGTTGGAAGACTAATTCCAGAGAAAGGTCTAGATATACTAGTTAAGGCTATGAAAATAGTAACTAAAAAAATTCCTGAAGCAAGACTCTTAGCCTTGTGCTCTGAAACATATAATTATTCTCAATTTGAAAAGGAGTTGGAACGAATCGGAAGAAATTATTTAACTATAAAAAAGAATGTTAGCCATAAACGAATGCCCATTATATATCAACAAAGTTCTGTATTAGTTATGCCAAGTATCGATTTAGATAGTTTTGGCTATGTACTACTAGAAGCAATGGCATGTGGTTGCCCAGTAATTACAACTGATTTACCCGGTCCAAGCAGTGTTGTAGATAAAATGACAGGATTAGTAGTAAAAAGAGGTCATATTAACGACTTATCAACAGCAATAATTAAGGCATTAAAAAAAATAAATTATGATAGAACAGAAATCAGTAAAAGTACTGAAGAAAAGTATTCATTTAATAACATTTTTCCAAAAATAATGGAGGCTTATCAATGAAGAAAATAATTATTGTTACTCCGTATTTTTATCCAAGTTTAGGTGGAGTTGAAACTTATGTATTTAATATAGCTTCTGGATTGAAAGGTAGTTATGGTTGGACCGTTATGGTAATTACTTCTAATACTTCTGGTAAATCATTTAAAGAAGAAATTATTAATGGAATAAAAATATATAGATTGCCATATTGGTGTAAATTGTCTAATACACCCATTAACTTTGGATGGATTATAGATATTTGGAAAATATTAAAAAAAGAAAAACCTAATGTAGTTAATGGTCATTCACCAGTCCCTTTTTTAGCAGATATTGCCGCTTTTATTTGTTATTGCCTTCAGATACCTTTTGTCCTTACGTATCATTCAGGGAAGATGGCAAAATCTAAAACTTTTATTGATATACCTATAAAAATTTATGAAAAATATTTTTTTACTTTTGTAAAAAATTATGCTAAGAAAATTATAGTTACATCTGACTATATAAAAAAAGAAATTTTTAAATCATATAAAAAGAAAATCTATGTTATTCCACCAGGTATTGATCTTAAATTATTCCATCCAGTTGAAATGGATAAAAAGGAAAACATAATACTTTTTGTTGGAAGAATAGAAAAAACTTCAGAATGGAAAGGATTACATATACTAATCGATTCTCTAAAAGTATTACAAAATAGAAATATTAATTTTAAGCTAATATGTGTTGGATCAGGTGATGCAATCGATGAATATAGACAATATTCTGAAAAAAATAATGTAACAAATAAAATATCTTTTCTTGGACCACTTTATGGTAAAGATTTAACTAATATATATAACAAATCAACTTTACTTGTATTACCTTCATTATCTAAAGCAGAATCCTTTGGAATAGTGCTTATTGAAGCAATGGCCTGTAAACTTCCAGTTATTGGTTCAAATATTGGCGGAATTCCCGACGTAATTGAGCATGAAGTTAATGGGTTACTAGTAAAACCAAATGATCCAGAGAAACTAGCCAGTGCACTTACTAAAATATTAACTCAGAGAAAGATAGCAAAAGAATTAGGTGAAAAAGGTTATAGAAAAGTACTTGATAATTATACCTGGGATAAACAAATAGCTAGAACAAATACATTATTTCAATCCCTATGATCCTCTATATTTTTAATCAATCATTTCCGGACAGTTCAGGATTTGCTAAGAGATGCCAAATGGAAATTGATGCTTTGTCTAAAAATCATGAAATAACAATATTATGTAGAGGAAGTACTAAAAAAGATACACGACTATATGAATCTCCCTACAAACAAATTCAAATTATGAGATTTGATAATAGAGTCTCTCTAATCGAAAGACCACGTTTATATATTCCAGGAGCATATGAGATATATAGAAATGTATATCTATTATTAAGTTTAGGAAAAGGTATTTTCACTTTTTTAAAATATAAAACACCTTCAAATATACAACTATATGTCGTTTCTTCACCACTTACTGTTCCTTTAATTTCATATATTATTGCTAAATTAACAAATATTAAATGTAGTTTTCTTGAATTTCATGATTTAGAACCTTAAGTTGCTAAACATATAAAAGGAATTACGGATTCAAATTTTATTGTAAGGATTGAATACTTTTTAGAGAAATGGATGTGTAATTCTTACAATAAAATTGTTGTTACTTCTCAAACACAGGCTAATCGTATAATAAAAAGAACAAAGCAAAATCCTACAAAGGTTTTTGTATTGCCAAATATTTCTAATACTGATGATTATTCTAAAAAAAAACTAAATATTAAAAAAAAGTATAATTTTAATAAGGATGATTTCATAGTTAGCTACAGTAGTACACTATATTTTGATTATACAATTACTGGTATCATCAAACTCCTATCATATTTCGTTAAGATTTCTCAAGAAAATCCTTTCGTTAAGTTAATTATTATTGGTGGTGGAGATGGTTTATCTTTATTAATAAATAAAATTAATGAATTAAATTTATCCCAAAATGTTATATGTACAGGTAAGATAAAACATGTGAATGAAGTACTTGCAAATACAGATGTACTTATAATTCCTTGGGAACAAGATTCAATGACCGAGACAATTTTACCTACAAAGCTGTTTGAATATATGAGAGCAAAAAAACCTATTATTGCACCTAATTTTGGTGAATTCAGAAAAGTTTTAGAGCATAATGAAGATTCTTTACTTTATGAATCAATAAGCGATATTCCAAAGTTTATTTTATTACTTCATAAAGATCAAAAATTAAGATCAAAACTAGCAGCAAACGCTTATAAGAAATGTATAAAATATTATAGTAACGATAAATATATTAAGGACTTTCAAGATTTTGTTTCAATATGATTACTTTAAATAGAAATATATTATTCCCATCGATTTGGATATTAAGCATTTTAGCTGCAATAGCTAGTATGTATACTAAAAATAATGGTGTAGTAGCACTTACAACTTTTTTATTTTATATAACAGTCCCTGGTTTTATTCTACTTCGAACTTTTGCCTTTAAGAATTTGGGTTTTTGGAATAATCTTGTACTTACTGTAGGTTTAAGTATCTTTATACTTATAGTACCTGGACTTTTATTTAACTGGTTAATGCCTTTGTTTAGAATCTCTACTCCATTACAAACTACCCCTCTCGCAATTTATTTTTTAATACTAAACACATTATTACTGATAGTTTCTTATTTTCGAAATGAACATTTGAGTTATATTTTCAATTTTAAAATCAATTTATTAAAAAAAATATATTTTATAATTCCACCCATAGTAACACTACTTAGCATTTTTGCAAGTAATCAACTTAATAATACTAAC
>CAZOSM010000001.1:0-486470 GCA_964582715.1 uncultured Gammaproteobacteria bacterium | reverse complement strand
ATTAGATTAATACAATAAAGTAGTAGTTATTAAGTAATTAGTTATGAAAATTCATAAAAAATTGGTATTTAATACTGGGAGTTTAAAAAATTATTTAAAAACTGTTAAAAAATTAAAAAAAATTGACTGGGAAATAATATCTGCTTTAACTTATCAAAAGGCTTACGAGAAAATTTATGAGGAATCGACTATGATTGCTTTTCCATATAGAGAAAATAAAGAATCTGAATTGAATAAAATGGGGATAATACCAGCTATTAATATTGGAAAGTTTATATCAAAATTTTCTGAGGAAAGCTCTCCAATTGACGCTATCATTATTAATCCTGAAGATAATAAGCAAGCTACAATAAGGCCATTACAAATTAAAATATTAGGGAAAGGTAAATATGCTAATGTTGATAATAAAAAATTTATTGAGCTATTAGAAGAAAATAAAAAGTATGAGAAAAATCCTTACACATTGGTCATTGTATTAGATGGTAAAGTTCAAAGGCTCAAGTTAAGAGAGATTGTAGATTGGCTTAAAGAAAATGAATTTCCTTTTGATGAAGTCATATTAATAAATGCTAGTAATAATTTATCAGGAGTTGAGCTATTTCAGTTAAAACCAACAAATAAATTCTTTTCTTCAATAAAGCTAAGTAAAAAAGACATAGAGGGTGAATAAATTATTTATAAGTATAAGTTCTAAATTTATCCCAAGCTCTCCGCACAATAAATCTATTACTTTTTAAACGCAAGTAAACCCTTCAAGATCATTACACTTGTTTGAGAGCCAATGCGTGAAGCTAATTGTCTAAGATGTGCAGATGGCCCTAAGCTGTCTTGATATTCTTTCGAAAATATTTTGGGATCAATATATTTCACTTGCTGCTCATTATCAATCATAATATTTGTTGCAAAAAATAACGGCATAAGTCTTCTTACTGCTTTTGATATTGAAGAACGATGACCATCTGTTGATCCAATAATATCTAAGCTTTCTCCTTTATTAATCAACTGAAGGTCTAATTCAAAAAGATGTAATAACTCTTCCAAAGATTCTTTTGGTAAATTAATAAATTGAAATTTAGTTTGTTCAAGAGTTTTTCCTTCTATTTTTTGCTGTACCTCTGAAAATGTTAGGCCACCACTTTGAGATTGATGAATGACAAAATTATTATCAGGTATTGTATTGTCATCACCACCTAGTGCAACTAAACCATTTCGAATTCTTTTTAACTCATTTTTATCATTACTTACTTGATCTAAGAGTTGGGAAAGATCTAGTTCAGTATAATTTGGAGAAGTAGCTGCTGCTGATTCTTGAGAATTATTATGAAAATGCTTTATAACAACAGACTCTTCGGGATGTTCAAATACCGTTCTCGTATTACCTTTTCCAATATGTTTTTCTAGAGGAGGGTAAGGCGTATATTCAGTATCTATTTCAGAGGGAGTTGGGTTTATAGATTCTGTTCCGATATCGGACATACCATAAGTATATCATTGAGTGTAGAAGGAGAAATCTAGTAAATTGTATTACTGATGTTTACTTTAGTCTAACAAGCTCACCTTTTCTTTTCACAATATTTTTATAATCCCATTGAATATCTCTTGCTTTTTCTAGCCAGCGTTTTAAATCTTCAATATTAATTTGATCAACATTGGTATACCTTTTTTCAGCAGCTTTGAATGTACCTTCTTTTTCTAATCCATCTTCGTCAAACGATTGACCACTCCAGAAAAGCAACCGCACTGAATCTTTTAATTTACTGTAACCTACAATTGGGTTGCCGTCCAAAAACCAAACTGGATGAGTATGCCAGATCTTGTTTTCTGCTTCTGGTAAGTGCTGGTTTATTTCCTTCGCAAGAAGATCGCAAATTTGTTTATCTCCATCTGTTTGCGAATTGTTATAGTTTTGGATATCTTGGTCCATAGTTCTCATATTTATTATAAAATATATTATCCATTATGAATTAATAATACCCATGAAATCACATTTATACCATTTACAAATCAATATTAACCCGGTAAATCTTCCTTTTTATAAAGACCTCATGGCTTTTATGGGGTGGAGTGTGATTTTTGAAACGGAAGAGATAGCAGGTTTTACAAGCGGTGGAGAAGCTTCATTATGGTTTTTAAAAAGTCAGAGTAATAATCAAAATAATTATGATGGAGTTGGCGTTAATCATATTTCTTTAAAAGTAGAAGAAATGGAAAATGTGGATGAAGTTATGGAGCATTTAAGGTTAAAAAATATTGAAATGCTTTTTGATACCCCAAAGCACAGACCAGAATTTGCAGCAGGTGAAAATGAAACCTATTACCAGATTATGTTTGAATCTCCAGATAAGGTCTTATTTGAAGTAGTTTATACTGGAGCAAAGTAATTATGTCAGAAAACTTATTTGCACCTGAAAGTACACATGTGAACCCACCACATATAATTGAAGGAATTTCAACTGAGGCCAAACAATCTTTTTATGACATGGTGCGCTCAAGAGTCCATATGAGAGATTGGGATGAGCATATGGGGCATGAAAAGCTAACTTCGTTAACTCAAGATAGCCCTTGTGCATTCTTTCTGCTAGGTACAGAAGATGTCAATATTGGTGAAGATCTACAAAGATGGGTGAGTGTTGCAGACGTAGCAGTTAATATAGATTATTTCACCTATTATGCAGGCGAACATACGCAACCAGAAGACTTTACAGATTTAATACCATTTGTTATTGAACACGAAATTTATGAAATGTGGTTAATTGCAAAAAAAGGGATGAAACCTACTAATACCGATGATATCCATATGTTAGCTCGCCGCAAGGAATCTGAAATGGCTGCAGAACAAGGGAAGCTTGATAGACTTGTTGAATTTTACAAAAAAACAGGGAAAGTTAAGTTAGATGAAATTCAGTATGCGTATGATAAGACTATGCGGAAGATGAGCGGAAAATGAGAGAAATAAGATTTTTGGAATTATAAATTAATTCTTTTTTCTTTTACTTCTTCCATCTTCATAAATTTTTATATATTCTTCAACAGAAGTAGCAGCAATAGCATACCCAATAACATCAAGAGGAATATCATCTAGTTTTTTAAAACGTACGCAAGACTTCCCCATATCTAATTTTTTTCCGGTTGCTTTATATTCTTTAATAAATCTATCACTTAGCTCTTTATCTCCATATACATTAGAAAGATACACAGCTATATGATTTTTTTGAGAAGCTAGAGAAGCATAAGGTAGGAGTTCATTCTTTCTCCCTAAGTACCCATCTGGATATAAAGATAACGGAACAACATAGGAAATCATTCCATATTGCATTGTTTCTTCGTAGCCTTTTGGTAAATATTTCAAAATAGTATCACGTAGTGCAGTAATTGCTTCTTTACGTTCTGGAGATAGAGAGTTTATATACTCCTCGACAGTTTTTGCTGAGCTTTGCATACAGTCATTATAACAAAACGCTCAAGAACTAGTATCTTGAGCGTTTTTATTATTTCTCTTCATGCGTATCGGCATAATATGCCATAGCTTTTTGCATGAATGCCGCAAGGTCAGGATGATACTTGTCATAAAAGGCAGTAAATCGTTTATCTTCGACGTACAAATTACCTAAACCTCTAAAGATTTCATACGAACAGTCATAGAAGTTTTGCATATACTTAAAGTACCGATCTATATGAAACTGGACTTCTGCATTTTCGGGACCGTGATCCATTAAAGAAACAATGGATTTTGTTATCTCATCAGATTCTTTAGCAATGCGATCGGAGTCTGCTTTTGTCCAGTTTTTCATACGCTTTTCACTTTGGTCAACAGCTTCCGAGCCCCATTTTTGTCGTGCTTCCTCTTTATATTTTTCAATCTGCTGTTTGCTTAAACCGCCATACAATTCTTCATCCTGTATTTTTGTCTGGTTTTTCATATGTTGTATTGAATTTGTAATGGTTTGCAAAAGCTTATTGAGCCTCTCTTTTTCCAGTTCAATAAGCTTTTTTTGATCCTTAAGCGCTTGTATTGGATCAAATTTGGGAGAATCGAGCATTTCCTTTATCTGCAGTAAAGGAAAATCAAGCTCCCTAAAAAAGAGTATCTGCTGCAAACGGATAAGCTCTTCTTCTTTGTAATACCGGTATCCATTCTCACCAACGTAGGAAGGTATCAGAAGTCCGATCTCATCATAATAGTGAAGAGTACGGACACTTATGCCGCCCATCTTGGCAAGCTTGTTTATGGTGTATGTCATACGAAGAGTATTATAAACTATAACGTAACGTGAGAGTCAATGTTATTTTCTTCCATACGGAATATAAAGAGGTTCGCCTACAATAAGAGGGAAAGGTTCATCATCTGAAAATCTATTAAATGGGTAGTTTCGTATATCATCTGGGTCTGCCTGGTACTTTTTCGCAATACTTTCGATAGTATCTCCAATTTGTACTACATGAACAACTCCAGTTATTGGTGGAATAATGATAATAGAGTCAATTATCAATTCATCATTTTGAAAGTCATTGGCCCAGCGAATGGTATCTTGAGAAATTTCAAACTCTTCTGCAATAGATTGAATGCTATCACCTTCTTTAACGCGATATGTTATATTTCCTTGTCGAGGTGGATTTTCTAACTGTTGTCGTTGATAATCAGCTAAATATCTCGTCTGTTGCCTTGCCGTACGAACAGATATAGCCCACATATAGATTACAAGCAAAAAGATAAGAGGTAAGTAAAGTAGATAGGTTAGATGGAAATAGTTGTGCACATGCTTTTTAGCCTTTTTTTTTCTTCTCATAGTAATACTTTAACTATAAATTGCAGAACTTCCCTTGTCAAAGGGACCTTTTTTTAAGTAGAATAACAACTATGGTTAAACTTCTCGTTTGGGGAATTCGTATAGCTATTATCATAGCATTGTTATATGCCTTATTTTTTGGATCACTTCTTTTTATTAATCCAATTAAGTTCGGAATGCGTAATAAACAGTCGGAGCGAGCAGTTGTGTATACAAGTAATATTTATGAGCTAAATCCAGTGTATAACTTTGTTGATGAATATATGTCTGAAGCTGAGACTCTATATGGCTTAAAGTATAAGAAAAAAGTGAATATTTATGTTGCTACTTCTCAACAAGAATTTTCCCGATTAGTACCTCCTTGGATTGGTGATGGTGTAGGAGGGGTGACACTTAGAGTAGGTAATACGATATATATAAATCCAATAAAGATTGAAGGGAATAATTACAGTGAAGCAGAGTTTCTTAAACATGAACTTGTACATGAACTTGTGTTCCAAAATAGTTCTGCATTAACACATTTTGTAATGTCATCTCAAGCATGGATGCTGGAAGGAATGGCAACCCACTTTGGAGGACCAAATTACTACAATGAAAATGAGTTTGTGGCTCTCATGCGCGATAAGAAACTTATCTATAATGATAAATCTGGCAAGCTGTTTGATAACCTTGATCCCAATGATCCTAAATTTAATTACACACTTTATAAGTTTTTTATAAAGTATCTTATAGATAAGTATGGCATGGGTACATTTAAAACATTTATGAATCAGTATCTTGAGTCGCCAGGAAATTATAAACTTATCTTCTTTGAAGTGTTTGATAAGCCTTTCCAAGTAATTGTTGAAGATTTTGTAAAAGCATATCATTCAGAAGTGTTTTAATGCAGATAATCATGCTAGAATGCTCACATGAGTATTGAAGAATTTAATACGAGACTGTTTAACTTTTACTCTAAAAATAAACGAGATATTTCATGGCGAGAAACTATTAATCCTTACCACGTGGTACTCACAGAACTGATGCTTCAACAAACTCAAGTACCTAGAGTTCAAGAGAAATTTCCACAATTTATTGCAGCTTTCCCTTCATTTCATGACTTAGCTCAAGCACCAATGATTGATATTCTTTCAGCTTGGCAAGGGATGGGATACAACAGGCGAGCAAAGTATCTTAAGGAAATTGCTACTATTATTGTTGAAAGGTACAATGGAGAAGTACCGAGAGATCCAGATCAGCTTGACGCAATGCCTGGTATTGGGCCTGCTACTGCCAGGTCGATCATTACGTATATTTATAATGTCCCAGAATTATTCATAGAAACAAATGTGAGGCGTGTGTTTATTCATCATTTTTTTGAAGATCAGCCACGTATAGCTGACTCTGATATTTACCCATTACTTGAAAAGGCTGTAGACAAGCAAAATCCACGTGAATGGTATTATGCGGTGATGGATTATGGTACTTATTTGGGAAAAACAGTGCAGAATCCTAATAGAAGGAGTAAGCATTATGTGAAACAAAGTAAGTTTGAAGGTTCAAGAAGACAGGTGAGAGGAGGTATTTTACGAGAGTTAATTAAAGAACCATTAAAAGCTGAGGCACTTGTGAGGTTATTAGGGTTTGAAAGGAAACAGGTGTTTGATGTGTTAAAAGAGTTGGAGGGAGAGGGATTTATTGCGAAAAATGGAGATAGTTATAAAATTAAATAAAGCCTCGTAAATCATTTCATAAATAATCGTTCGCCTAACTATAGATAGACTCTCAAAGTCGAACTCGTTTGCTCACTGCGCGAAAGCCCTTTGATACGTCGTCATGTTAGAAAGTTGCAACGGACGTTCGAGGTTATTTGTTGAAAGATTTACTTCGGCTTTATTATAATTAGCACATTTACTAACCAAGCACATTATGAAACAAGATATAGAAACCAGGAAAAAAAGAGCAGAGGTTGTGGTAACAAAACTGAAAGAGCTCTTCCCTACTACAAAATCTGCTTTAAATTATTCTAATCCATGGGAGTTTTTAGTAGCAGTCATTCTTTCTGCCCAGTGTACGGATGTCGCAGTAAATAAAGCAACCGAGAAACTTTTTAAAAAATATAAAACAATAGAAAGCTATGCAAACGCCAAACCAGAAGAATTTAGTCAATATATAAGAACTATTACTTTTTACAATAACAAAACAAAAAATATTATCAACACTGCCAAAATTATTCATGAACAGTATCATGACAAGCTGCCTCAAACGATGGAAGAGATGCTTGCGTTACCAGGAGTTGCCAGAAAAACAGCAAATGTTGTGCTGAGTAATGAATTTGGTATTGTAGAAGGGATAGCAGTAGATACTCATGTAAAACGTCTATCTCAGCTCTATGGCTTAACTACTTCAGATAAACCAGACAAAATAGAGAAAGAGCTTATTGAGATTTTACCTCGTAAAGAATGGCCAGAGTTTACTTTAAGAATGATAGATTACGGAAGAAAGTACTGTCCGGCAAGAAAGCATAATCATGAAAACTGCCCATTAACAGTCACTCTTAAAGAAAAAGGCTTACTCCAATAAGGCCGATTCCAATTAATCCAAGACCTTTAAGTAAATCTTTCATCTTTTCTTTATCAAGTCCTAAGAAGAAGGTTTCCTGCTCTTTAGACATAGTTTTCTTGTTTGGCGTAAATAGCCCCATTATCAATAAGAAGATACTGAGCGAGTCCGTGCTTAATCATGCCGGTATTTATAAATCTGTTTTCATGATCTATTTCTGCACAATGAGTATGACCACATACAAAGTACTCTCCTTTTTTGAGTTCGTTTTTAATAAGTTCTTTGATTTTTTTATTGAGGTTACGAAGCCCAATCTGGTAGTGGGAGCCAGTTGATCTCACAATAAATTTTTCCAGCTTTTCCATAAAGTGAGTCATAAGATTAGCATTACCTCCTACAATTTGATCTTCTGGAGTATTTTCTAAAGGAAGTAGTCTATTGCCGTGTTCAAAAATGAATGTCTTATCTCCAGAGGTTAGTTTATATGAATCAGTAGACAAGTGAGAAAACTTACTGATATCTTCACTAGAGAATTTTTGGCGATCATGGTTTCCAAAAATATATACTGCTTTCTTCTGTTTCAACAAAGGAAAGAGACCGCTCCAAGGAGAATCAAGGAATTCTTTAAATGAAATAAAGTACCCTTCCCAAAAGTCACCATTAATAATAACCTGATCTGCATTTTTAATAATGCTTTTGAGTAAATTGAATTTTTTCTCTTCGAAAGGAAGAGACAAGTGAGTGTCGGAAAAAATAAGAGTTTTCATGGTAATGGTACCAATTATAACGCTCTTAGTTATTATTCATTGCTGCAACAAGTCCTGCTGGTACTTCTTCATAATGAGAAGGTTCCATATAGAATACACCACGTCCTTCTGTGAGTGATCGAAGAATGGTGGCATAACCAGAAAGCTCTGCAAGTGGGGCATATGCCTTTATTACAGTTACACGACTTCTCTTTTCTGTACCTAAGATTTTTCCACGTCGACTTGAAACGTCTCCAATAGCGGTTCCCATGTATTCGTCTGGAACAGTAATTTCAAGCTTCATAATTGGTTCAAGAAGAACCATACCAGCTTTTTTCATACCATCCTGAAGTGCCATAGAACCTGCAATTTGGAAGGCGATATCAGATGAATCGACATCGTGGTAACTTCCGTCATAAAGAATTACCTTTAAGTCTACGATTGGGAATCCAAGAAGTACACCTTTATCAAGAGCCTGACGAATACCTTTTTCTACAGATGGAATAAATTCAGAAGGAATCGCTCCACCTTTAATCTGGTTTTCAAAGACAAACCCTTCACCACGACCAAGTGGTTCAAGCTTAATAAGACAGTGTCCATATTGTCCGTGTCCACCACTCTGCTTAATATACTTACCTTCGGCATCAGCATTTTTAGTGATAGTTTCTTTATAAGCAACTTGAGGTTTACCTACATTTGCATCCATTCCCATTTCTCGTTTCATACGATCAACAAGAATTTCCAAATGAAGCTCACCCATTCCAGCCATAATGGTCTGATTTGTTTCGTGGTTTACAGAAACACGGAATGTTGGATCTTCTTCAGAAAGACGTTGAAGAGCATATGATAATTTTTCTTGGTCAGCTTTTGTCTTTGGTTCAATAGCCAAAGAAATAACTGGATCTGGGAATGAGATCTGTTCTAATACAATAGGATGACTTTCATCTGCTAAAGTGTCTCCAGTCTTTGATTCTTTTGGTCCAACAAGGGCAACGATTTCACCTGCATAGGCTTCTTCAATCTCTTCTCGCTGGTTTGCGTGCATAAGAAGGATACGAGATACCCGTTCTTCCCGGCCACTGTTTACATTGTAAACATAAGATCCGGATTTAAGTGTACCTGAATAAATACGGGTATAGGTAATCTTACCGACATGTGGATCAAGCTGAATTTTAAATGCAAGAGCTGAGAAATGTTCTTTTGGAGTTAGCTGTCTTGTTACTTTTTCCTCTGGATTTTTTGGATCCACACCAACAATCTCTTTTAAGTCTTGTGGTGATGGTAAGTAATCCACAATTGCATCAAGTACAGGCTGTACACCTTTATTTCTCAGTGATGTACCAGCATATACTGGGATAAGTTTATATCCAACAACTGATTTTCGGAGTGACTTCTTTAATTCATCATTAGTAATTTCTTCACCACCTAAATATTTTTCAAGCAATGAATCATCATTTTCAGCTATTTTTTCAATCATTGCAGCACGAGCTTTTTGAGCTGCTTCCATTAGGTCAGAGGGAATTTCTTCAATATCATGTTCTATTCCAGCAGGATCACGACCCCAGATAAGTGCTTTCATCTGAATAAGGTCAATAACTCCTTTAAAATCTGATTCTTTTCCGATTGGAACAACCATTGGTACTGGGTTTGCACCTAGTCTATCTTCGATTTCTTTAACAGTTCCGTCAAAATCTGCACCAAGCTTATCCATTTTATTAATAAAACAGATACGTGGCACTTTATATTTATCGGCTTGTCTCCATACGGTTTCTGATTGACTCTGTACACCTTCTTCTGCATCAAATACCACGACACCACCATCCAATACACGAAGAGATCGTTCTACTTCTGCGGTAAAGTCTACGTGGCCTGGAGTATCAATAATGTTAAAACGTACATCTTTCCAAAAAGTTGTTGTTGCAGCAGAAACGATTGTAATACCTCGTTCACGTTCTTGCGCCATCCAGTCCATCTGTGTATTTCCTTCATCAATGTCTCCGATTTTATAACTTCTTCCGGTATAAAAAAGGATACGTTCAGTTGTTGTTGTTTTTCCTGAATCGATGTGAGCAATAATACCTACGTTACGAATTTTGTCGAGAGGTACATTTCTATTTTTTGTTGTAACAACATTTTTTTGAGCCATATGTGTATAAATAAAATAAAAAAAATCCTAACTTCTGCTGCTTAGGATTTGGTAAAAGACTGTGTATCACTTAGTTTACCACTTTAAGTGAGCAAATGCTTTGTTCTGTTCTGCAAGTTTTTCTGTCTGCTCTTTTTTAGAAACAGCTTGACCTTGGTTTTTTGCAGCTTCCTTGATTTCAATTGCAAGCTTGTCTGCAAATGATTTAAATTCTTTATTAGAACGAGAACGAGCAGCGTCTAAAATCCAGTTCAATGCAAGATAGACTCTTCTTTCACGACGAATTTCTGTTGGCACAAGGTATGAAGCACCACCAAGTCTTCGTGGTCGGACTTCTTTTTCTGGCATAACATTAGTTATTGCTTTATTAAGTGTTAATAAAGAATCATTTTCTTCTTCTTTTAAGCTTTCAAGTGCTTGATAAACCACTTTTTGAGCAACACTTTTTTTACCATCCTGCATTAGATAATTAACCAGTTTTGCTACTTCATAACTATCATAAACTGGATCCATTTCGAGTGGTGCTGATTTATATTGATGTCGAGGCATTTTCTTTATTCAAATAATAATTATTTCTGTTTTGGTTTTTTTGTACCGTATTTAGATCTAGATGTGGTGCGGTTTTCTACGCCACCAGTATCAAATTTATTTCGTACGATATGATACTTTACACCTGGAAGATCCTTTACACGACCTCCACGAACTAACACGATTGAGTGCTCTGCTAAATTATGTCCAATTCCTTGAATATATGCTGTTACTTCCATTCTATTAGATAGACGTACTCTTGCAACCTTACGGAGTGCTGAGTTTGGTTTTTTTGGAGTCATAGTACGTACAATCGTACACACTCCACGCTTCATTGGGCTATTGGTGTCTACGTATTTTCTTTTTACGGCATTATAATTCGACTTGAGTGCTGTCGCTCTGGACTTCTTGTCCCTCTTCAAGCGACTTTTCCTCACCAGTTGGTTTATTGTTGGCATAAGTTGATTGGAATTGAGAATAATATTTATTAATCAGATTGTGCGTAACCGGAATTAATCTTCCAATTATAACATTCTCTTTCAGTCCTAGCAAGTAATCTACTTGTCCTTTGATTGCTGCTTTTGAAAGAACGTTAGTTGTCTGTTCAAATGAAGCAGCAGATAACCAGGAATCTGTGTAGATTGCAGCACGAGTAATACCAAATATGGTTACTTTACCGACTGCTGGCTTACCGCCGACAGCAAGAGCTTTTTTGTTTTCTTCATCAAAGCGTACTCGAGAAACAACTTCATTCTTTGTAAATGAGGTGTCTCCTTCGTCTTCGATAACAACCTTATCACTCATCTTTCGAATGATAACTTCGAAGTGCTTGTCATGAATTCCGATTCCTTGAGATTCATATACTGCTTGTATCTCATTTAAGAGATACTGTTGAGCATAATGTAATCCTTTGATACTAAGAACATCTTTAATGTTTAGGTATCCTTCAGAGATCTGAGTTCCAGCTGGGATAAGATCACCATCTTTTACTCTTAGTTTCTGACTGTTTGGAATACTGAATTCTTGAGTATCATCATCTTCATTGGTTGGTATAACCTTGACAATGTACATATCTCGTTCGGTATCTTCTGAAACACTTACCTTACCCGCAGTTTCTGAAATAGGTGAAACTACTTTTGGATTTCGTGTTTCAAAGAGTTCTTCAACACGTGGAAGACCTTGAGTTACGTCTGAAATGACGATACCACCGAAGTGTCTGACACGCATAGTAAGCTGTGTACCTGGTTCACCAATAGATTGTGCAGCAAGTACACCTGCTGGGACTCCAATATCTGCAAGTTTTTGAGATGAAAGGTCAATTCCATAACATTTCTGACAGATACCTGTTTTAGATTTACAGAACAAAGGTGATCGTACATGTACTTCTGCGATATCTTCTTTTGCAATTACTTTAAGTTCTGCTTCATCAAGGAGAGTTCCTGCTTCGTATAAGACTTTGCCTTTTTTGTTCTTAACATCTTTCAAAGCAAAACGGCCTTCAATACGTGCAAGCATCTTGTCTCCACGTTCTCCAGTTGAGAAGACGGTAAGACCTTCTTCTGTATTACAGTCTTCTTCACGAACAATCATGTCGTGTGCAACGTCATGGAGACGACGCGTAAGGTAACCTGCATCGGCTGTCTTAAGAGCTGAGTCGGTAAGACCTTTACGTGCACCTCTTGCTGAGATTACGTATTCGAATATATTAAGACCTTCACGATAATTTGATTTTGTTGGAACCTCAATAATTTTACCCATTGGGTCGACAACAAGACCTTTAATAGCAGAAAGCTGCTTGAGCTGTTCACGAGAAGCACGAGCACCTCCAGATTGGATAATAATCTTAACTGGGTTTTCATCTTCGATTTCATCCCAGGTAAGATCTGCTAATTTTTCTGTAGTATCAATCCATAGTTTGTTGGTAATACGTTTCTTTTCTTCAAGTGTCAGAAGACCTTGATTAAAGTTGTCTTGTGCTTTTACAACTTCAGTTTCTGTTTCTGCAACAAGTTCATCTTTGTTCTCTATGATCTTACAGTCGAAGATAGAAACAGAGAGACCACCGGCCATAGTAGCACCCCAGAAACCAATATCTTTAATTTTGTCGATGAGTGCACCAACTTCTTCGTCTGGAAGGAATTTGGTTGCTTCAACAACAAGTGATTTGATATCAGAAGCTTTTACATCTTCATTTACATACTGAAGCTTTTCTGGCAATGTATCATTGAAAAGAATTCTACCTGTAGAAGTTGTAATGATGTTGCCATCAACTCTAACTCGAATTGGTTGTCTTAATGTAATTCTTCCTAAATGATAATTACTGATTGCTTCATCCTTTGATGCATAGACTTTTAAGTCTTCTTCTTTTTCATATTTGTAATCTTTATCTAAAGTTGTGATGTAATATACACCAAGTGCCATCTCCTTGTTTGGAAGGACGATTGGAGTTCCATCAGCTGGCTTCAATAAATTTCTGTATGGAAGCATGCGAGCTTTAACCTCTTCAATAGATTCTTGAGAAAGAGGTACAAAAACACCCATTGCATCACCATCGAAGTCTGCATTGTAACCAGCACAGACTGTAGGATGAAGTTTAATTGCACTTTCGTCTGTCAAAACAGGATAGAATCCAAGAATTGAGAGTTTGTGCAGGGTTGGTGCCCGGTTCAAAAGCACAGGATGATTTTTGGTAATTTCTTCAAGAATGTCATAAATAATTGGTTCACGTTCTTCGAGGAAGTTCTTTGCACTTTTTATATTTGGCGCAAGACCACGAATTATAATTTCGTGAAGTAAATGTGGCTTAAAGAGTTCAAGTGCCATCTCTTTTGGAATACCACATTGATCAATTTTAAGATCTGCTCCTACGATAATGGTAGAACGACCAGAGTAATCAACACGCTTACCGAGTAAGTTTTGTCGGAAACGACCTTGCTTACCTCTCAGGATGTCTGAAAGAGACTTAAGTTTCTTTGCAGATCGACGAGTCTGAGTTCGGCCACGTGATTTTTGAAGATCAAGAAGAGAATCTACTGCTTCTTGAAGCATTCTTTTTTCATTTCTTAAGATAATCTCAGGTGCTCCGAGTTCAATAAGTTGTGCTAAACGGATATTTCTATTGATAACTCTTCTGTATAAATCGTTCAAGTCAGAAGTTGCAAACTTTCCTCCTGGGAGTTGAACAACCGGACGAAGGTCTGGTGGAACAACTGGAAGAATAGATACAAGCATCCATTCTGGAGAGATTTTACTCTTAATGAATGATTCAATAATTCTTACTTTTTTAAGTAATTTACTTCTTTTATCTCCTTTTGCTTTCTGGAGTTTACTCATGGTTGCATTGAGCAGTTGTTTTAAGTCTTGCTCACTAAGAAGCTTATGAATAACTTCTGCACCCATGCCAACTTTTACAAAAGCATCAAGTTCCTGATCTTTTAAGAACAAGTAGTCTTCTTCCTCAAGAATATCCATTGGTCGAAGAGTCTTAACAACTTTAATAAGTCTTTCGTAGATAGCAATGTGTTGAGATTTTCTTTCAACAAATCTGTCAGAAAGTCTTCTGAGTTGTTCTCTTTCTTTTAAATCAATTTCCTGCATTGCGAGTTCTTTTTGTTCTGCAGCAGGAATTTTTTTATCGGTATCTGTTCTTTGTTTTTCAAAATCTTTATTAAGTTTTGCTTTTTCTGCTTCGTACCATTCTTCTTGTTTACTCAGTTCTTCTTCACGCATCTTATCAAGTGCATCTACAGTATCTTTTTGTTTGTCCTTATCTACATCAATGACGAGGTACAGAGCATAGTACACAATTCTTTCAAGAGTTTGAGTTGGAATATCTAAAATAATACTTAAAGGAGAAGAAGCACCTTTAAAGTACCAGATGTGAGCGACAGGTGTTGCGAGTTTAATATGACCCATGCGTTCACGGCGAACAACAGAGGAAGTAACTTCTACACCACAGCGATCACATACGATACCTTTGTAACGAATTCGTTTATATTTTCCACAGTAACATTCATAATCCTTTGTAGGGCCGAAGATACGTTCATCAAATAAACCATCTTTTTCCGGTCTAAAGGTTCGGTAATTAATTGTCTCTGGCTTTGTTACTTCACCATGAGACCACTTCATTATGTCTTCTGGAGATGCAAGTCTAATTCTTAGACCTGAAAAATCCACGATTGGTAGTTCGTCCATAGGTATTATTCGATATAGTCAATTGATAATCCAAGTGCATTAAGTTCTTTGACAAGAACATTAAAAGATTCTGGAACACTTGATTGAGGAATGTCTAGTCCCTTAATAATTGCTTCAAATGTTTTCTGACGTCCACGGACGTCATCAGATTTAATTGTCAGCATTTCTTGTAATGTTGAAGGTACACGATGAGCTTCAAGTGCCCAAACTTCCATCTCTCCGAATCTTTGTCCACCCATCTGTGATTTACCACCAAGAGGTTGCTGAGTAACAAGAGAGTATGGTCCGACAGATCGTGCATGGAATTTGTCTTCCACCATGTGGATCAGTTTCATAATGTAACCAATTCCAACAAGTACCTGTCTATCAAATGGTTGACCCGTTGTACCGTCGTATAAGGTTACCTTACCATTGGTTGGGAAACCTAGTTTTTCCATCTCATTAAAGATAAAGTCTTCTTTAATGCGTTCAAATGTTGGAACTGAAATATATTTATTATTCTTAAGTGCGATCCATCCGAAAATTGTTTCAAAGAGCTGACCCAGGTTCATACGAGCAAGAATGGAAAGAGGGGAGATAATAATATCTACCGGTGTTCCATCTTCCAAGTATGGCATGTCGTGTTCCGGAAGAATCTTTGAGATGACACCTTTGTTTCCGTGTCGACCTGCAAGCTTATCACCAACTTTGACTTTTCTCAGTTGAGACGTCTGCACCAAAATTCTCTCGATAATACTTGGCTCAAGTTCATTTGGATCTTTCTTTGAGTTAATAGTATCAATATTTACAACTGTACCACGATCTCCATATGGCATGCGGAGTGAGGTATCTTTTACGTCTTTTGCTTTTTCTCCAAAGATTGCACGAAGAAGTCTTTCTTCTGCAGTAAGTTCTCGTTCACCTTTTGGAGCGACTTTACCTACTAAGATGTCTCCGCCCTTGACCTGTGTGCCAAGCAAGACATGACCATCTTTATCTAAGTTTTGAAGAACTTCTTCACGGACATTTGGAAGATCACGTGTAAGTTCTTCTGGACCAAGTTTGGTATCTACTACATCTGCTACATATTCTTCAGAAGAAATAGAGGTGAAGACATCGTCTTTCAGAAGTCTTTCTGAAATAACGAAACCGTCTTCGTAACCTAAACCTTTAAGAGAGGTATATGCAATTACAAGGTTTTGACCAAGTGCAAGTTTTCCACCTTCACTGGTTGGTCCATCAACAATTAAATCACCTTTCTTGAGTTTCTGTTTTGGTTCAACACGTGGTTTCTGATCAAATGCAACATCACGGTTTGTACGGATGTAACGTTCAAGTTTGTATTCATGTTTCTTTCCAGATTTTCCTTTAAATGTAACCTTCTGACCATCGACATACTCAACTTCTCCATCTTCTGGTGCAACAATAGTACGACCTAGTTCCTTAGAAACGATTTCTTCCATACCTGTTCCAACAAATGGAGCCTGTGGTTTGACCAAAGGTACAGCCTGACATTGCATGTGTGATCCCATGAGAGCACGAGATGCATCATCATTTTGAATAAATGGAATCATTGCTGCAGAAATACCAATTGCTTGCCTTGGTGAGACATCAATATAGTTGATTTGTTCAACAGGTACTTCAATAATTTCACCCTTGTGTCGGGCAACGACCATTTCATCCTGGATAACACCATTTTCATCAAGAGCAATATTTGCTGAAGTAATATAGTACTGCTCTTCATCATCTGCTTGTAAGTAGTCAACATCGTTTGTAACAGTTGCTACAGTTTTGTTACCTTTCTTTTCAATTTTTACTCTCTTGTAAGGTGTTTCAAGGAATCCGTATTCATTCGCACGGCTGTAAAGAGCCATATAAGTAACAACACCAATGTTTGGACCTTCTGGTGATCTAATAGGATCAATACGTCCATATTGGGAAGCTGCGATATCACGGATTGAGAAGGAAGCTCTCTGTTTTTCGATACCACCTGGTCCACCAACAGTGATTCTTCTTAAGTTATCGAGTTCTGAAAGTGGGTTGGTCTGATCGACGATAGTAGAAAGCTGACTTGTTTTATAGAAAATATTGATTGTTGCAATAAGTGGTTTATTGTTTAAAACCTGGGAAGGAGTTGGGTTTACATCTGAGGTGATTAAACTCATTCTTTCTTTTACTTCTTTTTCTACTCTGATCATTCCAGCACGAATACCGTACATGCCAATGAGTTCTCCAACTGTTCGAAGTCTTCTGTTTCCAAGGTGATCAATATCATCAAATTCTCCTTGTCCTTTTGTCAATTGGACAAGATATTTAAGTCCAGCAATAATATCTTCTTTGGTAAGAAGGTAATTTTCTGGAGTATTCTCAATATTCAGGCCAAGTTTTTTATTAATCTTATAACGACCTACATTACTCATTGAGTATCTTTTTGGATCAAAGAATAATGAATTTAAGGTTTTATAAGCATTTTCAAGAATAAGAGGTTCACCCGGTTTTACTTTTCGGTAAAACTCAAGTACTGCTTCATCGCGGTTTGTTGTACGATCTTTTTTAAGGGTAGGAGCAATATATTTTTCAATAAGATCTTGATCCAAACCTTGGAAGTGTGTCATCATATCTGTGTTACTCATGTCTTCAAAGAGTTTGAGGAATACAGATGCGAGCATCTTTCTTCTTTTATTTATTTTTACTTCTATAAGTCCATATTTATTAATAGTTACATCAATCCAAGATCCAATATATGGACGGATCTCTGCATTGTACAGAGTGAGTCCAGTTGTTTTATCAATTTCTGCTGTAAAGTACATTCCAGGAGATCTTACGATCTGTGAAATAACTGCACGCTCAATACCATTAATAATGAAGGTTCCTTTTTCTGTCATAATTGGGAGGTTAAAGAAGTACACATCCTGTGACTTGCTTTTACCAGTCTTCTTATTTTCTATAGATAAACGGAGATACACAGGAAGATCATAGGTGAGTTTTTTCTGAACACAGAGTTCAAGAGGATATCTTGGTTCACCGAAAAAGAGATCTTCAAAATGGAGCGTCAGTTTCTTGCCAGTGTAATCTTCAATAGGGAAAAACTCTTCTACAATCTCTCTTAAGTCTTTATCTAAAAATCTCTGCCAAAACTGCTGCTGTATCTCAATTAAATTAAAATCCTTCATGTACTTTTCTTCAGTACCTAGTAATATTTGATTAGAGGAGGATATTGCTGTCATTTGGGCGTTTAGAAGTTTTAACAAATAAAAAAATCCCCTAAATTCATAGGGCGATTGCATAACTATACTATATAGCTATATAAAAGTCAACAATAAATGAGTTTATTTTTGGGTTATTTGAAGTTTTCTTTTTCGTCATGAGATATAAGCTCATTTTTTTTGAGCATATCAAGTATATTCTCAATATTATGCTCTAATGTTTCTGTGTTATCAAGCATTTTTTTAACAGTAGCTCTACCCCTTTTTGTGGTAAATGCATAGAGAATTGCTCCTCCAGCTAAGGTACCAAGAGCAAAACCTGACCAAAAGTTGTCTGAGTGTGGTTTTTCTTTAGTCATTTTTCTTTTTGTATAAATCTACAATTTTCAAAATTGTCTTAAATCCATTAATAAATCCAGTTGCTTCGCCAATACCATGCTTAAGACCCATGCCTATCGCATCAAAGCCATTCACAATTTTGTTGACATTATTAATAGTTTTACGAAGAGATTGTAATATGAGGACAAGCTGTATCCCTACAACAGTTAATAATACGGTAGAAATACTAAGTACGATAATAAGCAGAATTTGAATTGTATCCATATATATTAATAATACGACTAAATGTTATGTATTACTAGCTTTCTTTGCCCAATAATTATTGGCAGCAAGCAGACTGTCAAATGTACCTGCATCATGCCAAGAGCCATCCATAATACTTACTTTTAATTCACCTTTTTCTAAATAGGTATTATTAACGCTGGGGTTCCCATTAATTTCTATCTCTCCACGGCTAGATGGTTGAAGGTCTTTAGCAATCTGTACTACATTGTTGTCATACACATAAAACCCAACAGAAGCGTACTCACTCTTTGGATTCTCTGGTTTTTCTTCGATAGAAAGGACATTCATATTCTCATCAAATTCAACCACACCGTACCTTTGTGGGTCATGTACTTTTTTAACAAAGTTGAGAGCTCCTTTTTGGAAACTTTGAATATCGTTTGTAAAGTCGTAATCAAAGATGTTATCGCCAAGAATAAGTGCCACATTATCTTGACCAATAAAGTTGGCACCAATACGGAAAGCATCTGCAAGACCTCTTGCTTCATCCTGAATTTCATATGTAAAACGGGCTCCAAATTCTTTTCCAGATCCAAGTAAATTTAAAAAGTGACCTGCGTAATCGGGTGCGATAATAATAAGGATGTCTGTAATACCAGCTTTAGTAAGTGTCTCTATAGGGTAAAAGATCATCGGCTTGTTGTATACCGGCAACAGTTGTTTTGAAGTAATTTTGGTTAGAGGACGAAGGCGGGTAGCTTTACCGCCTGCAAGAATAACTCCTTTCATATGCTTTAAGGAAGAATTAGTATCTTTAATAAAAATAATATCGTAAAACCTATGAGCACATATTCTAACACAACTTTGAAGCGAAGTGTGTTTTCAATAATATGATGATAGATCCCCCAAATAATATAAAAAGAAATAAACGAAAGAAGAATAATAAATTCCAAGAGTCTTTCGCCCTTAAACAAATTTAAGGAAACGATAAAGAAGATACCAACTGTAGCAAACAGTAAATAGTCAAATGTATGTTTTTTAACTTCTTTTCTGACAAAAGTAAGAATCTGTTTCATATTAAATAATCGATCCTTTAATAAGTATAAATGCTCCAGCAACAATAAATCCAATAAACATCATATGAATAAGATTTTTTCCTTTAACGCGGATTAAGTTGAGCTTAGTTGCAAAATAAAAGTCAAGAAGAAGGGCCAGCAAGAGAATAGTAAAGAATACTAAATTCAAATTAAAGTAAGCTGGGAAGAAATCTCTAGAATCTGCTCCAGCTTCGTCTGAAAGGACTTCTGGATTTGTCTGAACTACCTGTCCTTGAACTGGTGCTTGTTGCGGTTCTGAGGCTGTTGAGTCTGTAGTCGTTTCTGTAGCTGTTGCGGATTCATAAAGTGGTTTCCCAAACATCTGAACAACAAGAGTAGTTTCTTCTCCATTCAAAACACCGTTTACGACCGCAAATCCAACATCTGTGTAATCATTTCTAAGTAAGTTTTCACGATGAGTTGGAGACTTCATCCATGCGTTTACAATTCCATCACTGAATAGAAAGTTTTTAGCTAAGTTCTCTCCGGCATACTCATACTGATAGCCAGATTCCAGAATAAACTGCCAAGGTGTCTCACCAGCTGGGCCATAATGGGACCAGTAATTTTGTTCAAACATATTCTCAGCTTTAAGCCTTGCTGCTTCTGAAAGCTTTTCGTTATATCTTAGCGCAGGAGCATTATTCTCTGTTCGTTCTTCATTAGTAAGCTCAAGCAGTTTTTCTACTGTTACATCTGTTGCATAACCTAAAATATCACCAGACTTTTGAATATGAGCTACACTGGCAGTAATTAAAAGAGCGGCAATAAGATAAACGGTAAGAAAATCATGATGTAACAATTTGGCTGTATAGTTATTGGTACGTCGGGGAGTAAATAAATGATTAATTGTATGTATTAACTGTTTCATATAAATCGTTTCAATTTCTTGAGATATTTTTTAGTATAACTAAACGCAACAAGAATTCCAATAGTGTCAATGATAACATCACGTGGAGAACCTTGTCTAGTTGGTGTAAATGTCTGGTGAACTTCATCAGAGATTGCGTAGAGAATAGCTATACAAACAGCTAAACCATATATATAACTGACTTTCATTTTGCTGCTGAAAGACTTATATAATGCTCTAAAAAGAAGCAAATATAGAGTAGCATATTCAATAAGATGCAGTGATTTAAAAACGATAAAGTTTACAGAATATGAATCAGCTACAGCAATCCGTTGCCTCGAGGAAAGCAGGAAAATAATCCCCATGAATACCAGTACTGGCAGCCAATAGAAAAAAAATAGTTTTCCCACTTTCATAAATTAAGTGTATCTAAAGAAGATCAATTTTGAAACTAAAGATATAAGCGCAAGAGTTGAATAGGAACCAGAAAGGAGCAGTAATGGTTTAGTTTCTATAGGTTTCTCTGTATCATCATTCACAATCGTTATCTGTTCACTCATAGTGGTTGTCCCGATAGCAATGAATGGTGGAGTAGTAGGCAGGTTGCGAGGAGCAGGTTTTTGAGTAATCTGAGTTGTAATCCCTTTTATATCATCTTTTATGGAATTAGAAGGCGTAGGACTTTTAGTATTTTCTGGGTTTGGTGTTTCTTCTTGTATAAAGCAACCGATATTTCTTTTATTCTGTGAGGGTAGTTGAACACAAAACTCTTGAGAAGCGTTTTTCCCTAAAGAATAACCTTTTTTGCTTTTTAAATAGGTTAATATATCTACTTCCGTTTTATTTAAATCGAGAAGTCTTACAGAATCTCCAGTATTATTAAACATAGCAGAAGGTAACTCTAGACTTTCATATCCGAAAGCAGGAATCGTAATGCTAAATTGCTTTGGTGATGCTCCTCCATCTTGTTCATCATCAATAAACCAGTCCTCTAAAGTCACTTCCTGATCATTATCGTTATACAGTTCCACCCATTCTGGCTCTCCTGTTAGTGGGTAGACCATTACTTCGGATATTGAGATGTTTTGTATTACAGAACTAGGCTGGGTAGTAGTTGGTGTCGGTTGAATTGAAAGAGCTGCCGTTGGTGTAGGTGTAAATATCTGAACTGAGACTGTATCAAAGTAAGCAATCCCAGATGAAATAAGTAATCGTATTTTGGCTGAATGAGCATCTTTTGGACTTTGAGTACTTATGGATACTCTTGTCCAATCAATTTTTTCAGAAATAATAGGTGAGTCGGAAGTCTCAATCTGTGTGCCTGTGCCATCTGTGCTTGTATACCAGGCAATCCTGATAAAAGCTTTTGAGGGAGGCGGATGAGGTATTTTTATGTATGCAGAAATATCATAAAAAGTTTGTTCAGAAATATTGGTAATGATATGTTCAACTCCATAAGACTTATCTGTTGCGTTCTGTATCCGGGCAGATTGGGAACCTTCTTTTGCTTCACTAGAAATTATTTCAAACAGAGTTGATGAGTTATTGGTTAGCCATGCGTGGTCTTGTTCTTCAAAATCAGAAGAGAAAGTTGTTTGAGCATAAACATTATTAGTTATGTAAAAACATAACATAAAGAAAATGGTAAAAAAAAGGGGAATTTGTTTATTCAAAGACGCCATAAGGTCCCGATAACGAATAATAATCAGAAACTTTGAGATCTGGTCCATAAATTGGATCATTCATAATATAATCACCGCCGTCATTTTTCTTCAGTACAACATAATGGCTCGCCCCACGTACACCAGCAATAACTGGAACACCTCTCTCTAGGTAGGAAGAAACTTCACCAGAACCAATATTCCGGTAGTTCTTACCATTTGGCCAGGAACCGTTAAATGTTGAAGGTATATACATATAAGCAGAGCCAGGAAGGAAGTAATGAGAGCTTGAAGCAATGTTGGCAGGTGAATAATCTGCACCATAGTATCGCATGACCATAGCAATACTTGTTATAAAACATCCTACATCGAGAACAGATTCAGAAGACCCTCCCATTCGCATACCAGCCCAACGCTCGTCTCTTTGAGATAAATACCAACCACCTTCACCCGTACCAAGCCCGTTTGCAGAGACAGTACCTACTCCTGTGATTGCAACGAACGATTTATATGCCGCAATCTGTCTTTTTGCCTCTTCTAATAATCTGCTATATGTAGCTTCATCATTTTGTGTCGCAGAAAGCAGTATGCGTTTTTCTTCTTGTTGGTTTTTAAGATTCGCTTCCTGAACTTGTAGAGTTTCTTGCAGTTCATCTAATTCTTCTTTTTTCTTCTCTCTTAGTTTTTTCTGTTCCTCATAATTTAGCTTTGCCTCCTGAACTTCAAGAAGTACTCTCTTATTGGTTTCTCGTGCAACTTCATAATACTTTACCTTATTTACCAAATCAGAAGCGCTCGATGCGTCAAAAATAATATCTATAATAGATGCCTGTCGGGTTTTATAACCTGCAACAATACGTTCCAGCATTGTTTTCGAGAGGTCATCAAGTGAAGAGTCGAGATCACCAATCCAATCGTCGAGTGTTTCAATTTCGTATTCGGTAGATTCAATCTTTTCTGTTGTTTCTTCTGTCTTAAGTTGCGTTAAATAAATCTGAGTATCCATGTACTCAATCTGAGAAGAAAGTGTATTCTTTTCGGTACGAATTTCTGAAAGTTTATCTTCATATTCATCAATCTTTTTCTGAATTTCATTCCGTGCGGCATCATTACTTTGTTGAGCTTGTGTCGGAGTCGGACCTTCTTGAGCGAATACTGGAGAATATACCAAGCCAATGGTTATAGCAATAAAGGAAATAAGACTAGCAAATGCGAAGATCTTCCGTAACATAGTATTATTGTAATCTATCTAATAACCCCAGATCAAGGGATGTTATGCCTATAAGTATCTATTAGTTGCAGTTAGGCTTGCAATAAGTGTTATTACAAGGCTAAAGAATGCTGTAACAAGCACCGTAGCCAAAGCAAAAGCAAAGTTAAATGGCCATACTTGCATTCCTAATCCAAACAGAGTTACTGTTAGTGTGGGGATTCCACTTAAATAACTGGTAAGCAGAGAATTCATAAAAATAAGAAGTCCCATGAGTACAGCACTTGCTGCTCCTGCAGAAATAAGACCCAAAAGAACACTTTCTTGAATAAATGGTTTACGGATATAGAAGTTACTGGCTCCAAGTAACTTCAGCAAGGAGATTTCATCTTTTTTAAGAGCAATCTTAAATGAAGTTGTAATAGTCAACACAATAATCGAAACAAAGGACAGGTATCCAAAAAATATGAGGGAAACACGTCTGATATTTGAGGTTAAATTGAGTAGATTATCTACTATATCTTTCTGAAACTGTACTTCATCCACCCCAGGGCTATCTTTAAGCATTTCTGCAATTTGAGGTAAGTATTCTGGCCTTAGTGCATCTATCTCAAGTGAAGCCGGCAAGATATCTTCTGAAGTCATCTCAAGAAGGAGAGGATCATTTTTTGTAAATTCCTTATAAATATCATAGGCTTCACTTTTGGAGACATAGGTGACTTCTTTGGTCATACCGGTTTGTTCCAGTTCTTGGCGTACTGCATTGATCTCTTCCTCTTCTGCTTTAATTTGGAAATAGACTATTACACGTGGTCGAGTCTCTACGTAACCCAGAAGGCCTTGAATAAATGACAATGAAATAAAGATAAGTCCAGACATAAGCAGGGTAAAGAACAAGATAGAAATTGCTGCAAATGTCTGATATGGAGTTCTTCGTAATGAAGTAAATAAGTCGTTCATAATTCGTATCCTCCTTTTTCCTGATCTTTAACCAGAGCACCATTCTTCATCACGAGTACACGGCGCTTCATGCTGTTTACAATGTCTGTGTTGTGGGTTGCAAATAAAATCGTTTTTGTTTTTTCAAGCTTCTTAAAAATTTTCATTACTTCCCATGTAGTTTTTGGATCTAAATTACCAGTTGGTTCATCGGCAAGAATAATATTTCGATCACCAACAATAGCTCTTGCAATTGCAACACGCTGCAGCTCTCCTGCAGAAAGTTGAGCAGGGAACATATCTATTTTGCCGGAAATTCCGGTAAGCTCAAGTGCCTCAATGGATTGACGTTTTACTTCAGATTCTGGATAACCTTTTACTCTTAAACTTAAGGCAACATTTTCTAAAACATTTTTTTCATTGAGCACTTTAAAATCCTGAAATACAATACCAATCCGCTGCCTGAGCTGTGTGATATGTTTGTACTTTGGTGAAGATATTTCTTCTCCATCAAGAGTTATTACACCTGATTCTGGAATAACCTGTCTGAGAAGAAGTCTTAGAATAGTCGTTTTGCCTGCACCCGACGGTCCAACTAAATAAATAAATTCATTATCTGCAATATTAAAGGAGACATCATTCAGTGCGAGGTTACCAAAGGGGTACTTAACGGTAACATTTTGAAATGAAATCATAAAATTAGTATAACTAAATTCTCAAAGGAATGTCTATATCCACGAGGAGACGTATTATTCAACGACTTCAACATAGCCTACATCCATAAGCCAACCTGCTTTTTCTGCTTCAAAGGTCTGGCCTCGTACTTTGACTTTTTTACCCAGGAATTCTGAAAGGTCTACAGTTGATGATGTGAGATATGCGGTTTGATCTTCTCCACCTGGTCTCTCGAGGTGAAAGCTTCCCTCACCTTCAAATCCTCCTTCTCTGAGTATACCTTCTGCTTCATCTGGGAATGTCTTTTCATCAAGAATTCCAGCAGATTTTTTTGAGCCATCTTCTGCTGTTTCTGAGCCATTGTCTGTTACGGTTGGACCTGCTGATCCTCCAGAAAAATATGTAATAGCAAATCCTGTGCCAGCTCCAAGAATTAAGGCCCCCACAATGATGCCAAGTACAATAGGTGTAGTTAATGAAGTTGAAACTTTTGGTTTATCCATTGTATGTATGAGACCAGTATTTTTAGGTTGAGTTGTTTTATCCATAGATATTAGAATAGCATACCATTTTAAAAAAGTTAATAGTCAAGAAATGAGAGACCTTTAGGCTTGAGGGTTTTTTATGAAGGCTTCAATAAACCCGTCAAGTTCTCCATCGAGCACCTTATCTACCTGGGTTTCTTCGTAGTCTGTTCGTAAGTCTTTTATGAGTTTATATGGGTGTAGTACATAAGATCGAATCTGAGTCCCCCATGAAGCCATTTTATCTTTTTTAAATGATTCAACAGCTTTATTTTTCTTTTCTTCTTCTAGTTGCCAGAGTTGAGCGCGCAGAAGTTTTAGAGCTGTTTCTCTGTTTTGCATCTGAGAACGTTCTGTCTGACAAGTAACTGTAATACCAGTTGGCTTATGAATAAGTCGTACAGCAGTAGATACTTTGTTTACATTCTGCCCCCCTGCCCCTCCAGAACGGAAGAATGACCATTCCAGATCTTCATCTTTTATCTCAATCTGATTATCTTTAACAATCGGAAGTACTTCTACAAGTGCAAAGGACGTTTGTCTCAAGCCATCTGCATTAAATGGAGATTGTCTTACGAGTCTATGCACTCCGGCTTCTGCTTTCAAGTATCCATAGGCAAATTCACCATATACATTAAGAGTTACACTTTTGATACCCGCTTCTTCTCCAGGAACTTTGTCAATTTCTTCGAATTTCCAACCTTTTACTTCAAAAAAACGGGTGTACATACGGAGAAGCATATCTGACCAATCCATTGCCTCAGTTCCACCTTGTCCAGCATGAATAGAAAAGATTGCATCACCATGATCGTAGGTCCCTGATAAAAACAAACGAACTTCATACTGCTCAATGAGTTTTTCTGCTTCTTTGAGTTCATTTTCTGCAAGCAAAAGCTCCATCATCTCGACATCTTCTATCTCTTTCTTCATATGGTTAATGCGCTTCATGACCTCAGCTGCTTCTTCATGGTTCTCCCAAAATCCTGCATCGTATGTACGTGCTTCTAAGCTCTGTAATTCTTCTTTTTTTACCGAAGGATTTATTTTAGTTTTTATTTGATCAAATTTTTCCTGAAGCTCTTGTTTATGGTCGTCCATAGGTGTATATCATATCATGAAAGTAATAATGTTGGAAAGTAATGAAGGGTTATTTAAAATCTGTCCCAATTATGATTACCACATCTGCTGCTTCATCCTCATCGAGGGTTTCAAACTCTGGTTCTTCTACCTGTGAGGCAATATCTTTTTCAATATATGTACGAATGGCAGGATCTGCATCTTCTTTTATTTGTACAACTGTTGTTTCGTAGTCAAATGCATCAGCATTACCTGTCAGAATTTCTCCATAACCTGCTTCCTGGAAGAATTCTTTTACATCTGTAGCTTTTCCAGAAATACCTGACCCATTGAGTACCTTTAAGCGAATTTCTTCTCGATCTATAGATGGTGTTGGAGTTGCGGTTGGAGGTGCAATTGTTGGCTCAAGAACTGGTGTTGGTGTTGCCTGAGCAATGCCAGGAACATTAATATTAGACATATTTGGCATCTGGAAATTGAGGATGTTTCCAAAGTTCATATTGGGTAGGAATTGAGAGAGACCATATAAAATGCCGAGTGTTACGACAAAAGAGATAATGCCAGGAATAAAGTGTTTAAATGTAAGTTTTTTATCTGTTACAACGTTATTGGCTGTTGGGATTACTGCACCAGAGGACTTACCTAGTAAAGTAAATGCTTTATTCTCTTGGGAAAAAATGAATGCGCCAATAAGCATGTCATACTCAAGAATTGGGAGGGGCTTCGTTTCGTGCTGAAGCATCTTTAAATAGTCTCCATAGAAGTGAGGAATAATACGGATAAGCGGATTAGTCCAAACACCCACATTTTTAGTAAATGTATCTTGCCTTATACCGTCTGCTTGCTTACCAGAAAGAATTAAACGGTTGAGTTTGAAATCTTTTGATTGATATTCGGAAGCCTTCTTTTGCAATAAATCTTCGATTTTGTTTTCTTTTGTAACATTTGCAATCCATTTTTCTCCTTTCAAAAGACCAAAAGAATCGTATACATATCCTTGCAGCGTATCGTTTTCATAGCATACATACCAGATATTCTCTTTTTTGTTTTTTCTAAGGGTCTTTTCAAACAATTTATAGTAGGTAAGTGGTTCTGGAATAATTGAATTTACTTTTAGATCAAGTAACTTAAAAGGCTGTTCGAAGGCAGCCTGTGTTTCATTTTTGATCCCGAAAAAAAGGATTTGCTTCTGTCCTTCACTTTCTTGAATGAGGTAGTCCGATTTCATGGATTCCATTTCTACCTGTAACTCTGTCTTTACTTTATCTTTAATATATGAATCCAAAACAGCTGGTGTTACGTCAAGGGGTAAGTCGGCTCGTAAAAACGAAAATGCACTAAGCGGCAAAATAAGCGTAACATCTTTCTCTCTTACAGGTTGGTCAGGGAGTTCTTCAAGCGTTTTCTTAACTGCTGAATCTATAACATCTATATTGCCAGGAAGCCCATTCTGGATAAGCTCCACATCAAATGTTTTGCTATAGAATGAAACATCATACTGTCCAAGAAGACTTTTCTTTAAGTGCAATATCTTAATCTGGTGCGAATCTAAGTATATATAGAGCATTACAACTATTATAATAGTATGGAGAAAAATAAAGCAAGGGGAAAAATTCATTTATAATACTTAGGCTATGGAAGAAAAAATTGAAGAGATAAAAAGTAAACTAGACATCGTTGATTTCATATCTCAATATGTTCAGGTTAAAAAATCTGGACGCAACTTTAAGGCTCTGTGTCCATTCCACAACGAAAAATCACCTTCATTTGTAATATCTCCAGATAGACAAATCTGGCATTGTTTTGGAACCTGTGGTGAGGGTGGTGATGTGATTAAGTTTCTTATGAAATGGGACAATCTTACGTTTACAGAAGCACTGAGAGAACTTGCTCAGCGTACGGGTGTTCAACTTGACTCTGTAACCCAGAACGATAATGAAAGTAATCGTCGGGATATTGTATATGCTATGAATAACTGGGCGGCCAGATATTACGCATATCTATTAACACAAAGCCCTGTTGGTAAAAAAGCTCTAGAGTACCTTAAGAACCGCGGCATTAATGATAAGATCATACATACATTTGAGCTTGGTTACGCTCCTGAATCCTGGGATTCACTTCTTAATTATTTAAAGAACAAAAAGAAATACTCTGAAGAACAGATCCTAATGGCTGGGTTGGTAGTTTCCTCAAGTCGTGGTCATATGTATGACCGGTTTCGCAATCGATTAATATTTCCTATAAAAGATGCTAAAGGAGCTGTGGTAGGATTTTCCGGTCGGCTTCTTGATGCAAATGAAAAATCTGCAAAATACATCAATAGTCCAGAAACTCCCGTATATCATAAGCGTACTAGTTTATTTGGTATTCAGCTTGCTAAAGAAGCAATCCGACGCGAAGATAAAGTATATCTAGTAGAAGGAGAATTTGACATGATTGTCCCATTTCAGCATGGTATATCTAATATTGTCGCCATTAAAGGATCTGCACTTACGAAAGATCAACTCCAGATATTAAAGCGCTATACTAATAAGATTGTATTAGCACTTGATACAGATGAAGCAGGCCTTGAAGCAATGAAGAGGGGGATAAATGAAGCAGAGGAGTTTGACTTTGATATTAGGGTTGCGCAGTTTTCAAAAGGAAAAGATCCAGATGAAGCAGCCAGAGCCGATTTTATTACTTTTAAAAAGGAACTTGAGGATGCTGTCCCTTTGTATGATTTTTTGTTTGCTAAGGCACAGCATAAATATCCCGAAAATTCACCATATGCAAAAAAGAAATTGGGAGATGAACTAGTTCCTTATGTTAAAAACATTAAAAATCTTATTATTCAATCCCACTACATTAAACGACTTGCTGAAATGTTGGAGATGAAGGAAGAACAAGTAGAAAGGCTTATTAGATATGCTCGTCGCAATAACCAATTTAGGTCACGATTGGTGAAAAAAACTAAGTCTCAAATGAACCGTGAAGAAATGATGCAAAAATATCTATTAAGCTATATATTCCAACATGATGCTCCTAAAAAGATTACTGCACAAGTTTTTAGTATTCTAGATATAGAAGACCTCTCTATTCCTTCCTACCAAAAGATTGTTTCTCTGTATAGAGAGTTTCTTGATAAATCAGGCTCAAATGACTCGTATGCAGTGTTTTCTGAGACGCTTCCAAATGAGCTAAGAGCTGTTGCTGATGAGATTTACCTGTATGCATCAGGAGATCACGAATTTGCTAAAGAGCAGATATGGAATGTGGTATACGACGTCAAAACAGCGAGTTGTAAGAGGCATATTTCTGAACTTTCTAAGATTGATGATGATGAATCAGATCAGAAAAGTTTGTACTATAATAAGATTCTGAGAGAACTGGATGTAAAAGAATTGGAAAATTTGTTTAAATCAGTGTAAAATGTACTGCTATGATAAATCGAATGCCTAAAAACGTAAAAGAACTACTAAAACAAGGTCAGGAAGATGGCTTTCTTGTACAAGATGACATCCTCCTTGTCTTTTCTGAACCAGAAAAACATGTTGTAGACATTGATGAATTCTTTGATACTGCTTTTAAAAAAGGAATCGATATCTTTGAAACTATTTCTACCCGTGAAGAATCTGAAGCCAATAAAACAGCAGAAGAGATGGAAAAAGAGCTTGAAAAGCTTGTTGGAGGAAAACATGGAGAATCTCTTGATCCGATTAAAAAATACCTAAAAGAAATTGGTAGGACTCCCCTTTTGTCTTTTGAAGAAGAAATAGAACTCGCAAAGCGCAATGAAAAAGGAGACAAAGAAGCAAAAGAAAGACTTATTAAGTCGAACTTGCGTCTGGTTGTATCTATCGCAAAGAAATACTTAGGTCGCCGTTTGTCATTCTTGGATCTTATTCAGGAAGGAAACAAAGGTCTTATCCGAGGAGTAGAAAAATATGATTGGAGACGTGGTTTTAAGTTCTCTACATACGCAACGTGGTGGATCCGCCAGGCTATTACTCGTGCTATTGCTGATCAATCAAGAACAATTCGTATTCCTGTTCATATGGTTGACCAGATCAATAGATTTTATAAAACACAAAGAAAGCTCATGCAGCAGCATGGAAAAGATCCAGATATTAAAGAAATCGCAAAGGAAATGGAAATTTCTGTTGAAGATGCAGAAAACCTTATGCGTATTTCCCAGCAACCTAAGTCACTTTCTACTCCAGTTGGTGATGACAAAGAAGCAACTCTTGAACAATTTATTGCAGATAAATCAAAACCAAACTTATACGATGTGGTATCACAAGAGCTACTGAAAGATGCAATTGGAGAAGTGTTGGAAACATTATCTCCTCGTGAACAAAAAGTTCTCCTCATGCGCTTTGGACTTGAAGATGGAAAACCAAAAACACTTGAAGAAGTGGGTAAGGAATTTAAAGTAACTCGTGAGCGTATCCGCCAAATTGAAGCCAAGGCAATTCGTAAGCTAAAGCATCCAACAAGAGCAAGAAAACTTCGAGATTTCTTGGACTAACACTACTTGCAACTTGCTCGAAAGAGGTGTACATTGTAAACCATGAAGAATGAAACATCGCAAACTCAGAAGATGCTGAATACATGGGCAATTGCGGTTATCATATGGAGTGTTTATCGATATTACTTTAAGACCGATCTTCCAATTTGGTTCGATGAATTTATTGCAAAACCACTCGTATTCTTAATTCCAGTATATTACTACATAACTAAGTACGAAAAGAAGAAGTCATTTTGGAAAGCAGTAGATTTTTTTCCAAAAAAAACGGGTGATATATTGTTGGGTCTCATGGCAGGTTTATTTGTTTTAGTTATGGGCATGGTTGTATACTATGACCAGAACAATACATTCTTTCCTTCATTTGCTCCATCTCTATTTTTTTATATTGCGGTTGCATTTGCTTCATCTTTTTCAGAAGAAATTTTATCGAGAGGTTTTGTGCTGAAAAGATTATATGGAGAGTCTAAGAACCTTATTAATTCAATATTTTTTTCAAGCTTCCTTTTTTTTATGCTCCATATACCAATATTATTTAGTAATCCTGAAATAAGAGGTGGAGCCTTACTACAAGTAATGTTAACCGACTTTTTACTTAGTTTTGGAGTGTCTCTTGCTTATTTACAAAGAAATAATGTCCTTGTGGCGATTATTATTCATGCACTGTATAACCTAGCTATTTATCTTATTCTGTAGTGTTGTAAATCCAGAAGATATCATAGCCATTGAAGCTGATTTTTGTAATTTCATCTTCTGGAATTCCTAAACCTTCAAAGTCGGATGGATAGCCAATATGCACAGCCTGTTCTCCCTCAGCAGGCTTTTTAAAGTGAAATTCAAATTTATCAAATGCTTCAACCTGTCCAAAGCCATATTCATCAAGTTCCGTAAGCGAAGCTTGTTTCTGATACTCTGATGGTGGGAACTGTAAATAAAAGAGGGTATAGATATACGGTTGTCCTAATTCTTTGGTCATATAAAATTTGGATACAGAGTCGTAGTTCTTTTTAATGTATCCATTTAACTCTCTATATCCTGTCTGCCAGGCAAAAATCACATCATATCTTTTCGGGTAGTGATTATAATAAAAATCCCAACTGTAAAAAGTAAAGAAAGAATATCCAGCAATAAGGACAAAAGCTGTAAGCAACTTAAATTGTTTTTGTTTTAAGGAAAGGACTAAGTTATAGCCACCATAAGCTGCAAGCAATAGAATAGGAATAATCATATCAAAAGCTCGAGTCACAGAATATTCCTGCCAGGACAGCGATGCAGAAAGTGGAGAAATAAGTAAAAGTGATATAAGCAGGTATCTGTACTTCTCTTTATTATGAAATAGGAAATAGATACCTGTGAGAAAAAGGAGATAGGTCACAGGTGTAATAGGTGAGATGCCAGGGAACCCAAACCGGTCATTATCATCTCCCTTGATAACCAAAAATTCTGGAGAGAAATAAGTCAGATACCTATGAGTTAATTCAATCACTGCTTGTGTTCCTTTATTATGTAACAATCTTGTATCATGTTCTCTCCGTAGTTCTTCAATGGTAAGTGTAAATCCTTGATTATTCATAAAAAGTAAATTGCTGACTCGTGTAGTGGGGTTTTGTAGTTCAGTAATGACAAAGAATAATACCGGGAGTAAAAAAATAGCTGCATACTTGGCAGTATGTATAAGTTTTTGTTTTTTCACAAAAAGAATTACTAACATGGTAAGGAAGAAATACACAGAGAGAACTTTCCCAATATGTGAAGTAAAAAGGACTACCCCACTTATAAGTGAGATATATATGATATTACGAAGTTGAATTTTATTCATTAACTGAGTAAGTACTATTACAGCAAGGCATGTCATGAAAAGAATAATAATATTGTCATGGGCATGTCGAGCCATTATCTGTATCCAAGGAGATAGACTTGCAAGTATAGCACTCAGTAGAGCAATACTAGTATTGTTAAAGAGTTTTTTCGTGAGGATACAGAAAAGAACTGGTGAAAAAATACCAATAAGAATAAAAGGTAGCCTGGTAGATAACTCACTTAATCCCATTATTTTTACAAATGCAGCTATTGTATATATTGAAACTGGTAATTTGTATTCTCCAAATGTCTTAAATCGAGAAGGCATGGTATAGCCATACTCATCTTTACCTGTTTCAACAATTGAGTATGCGCTGTAACCCATAGAAACCTCATCAGAATTGAGTGGTGGAAATCCATAATTCCAGACATGAAGAGATAGGGCTATCAGGCAGCACAGCCCAACAAGAACCCATGAATATTTGTTAGTCAAATTTTGTAAGTATTTCATGATCAGAAATAGAAAACGAATTACCACTTCTTGCGGCAAGAGCTACAGGTAGCTTCAGTAGAGCTTGCAAGTATCCTTTTAAAAAAGTGATGTCACCTTTTACTATAGATTTTAGTATAAGTAATTTGAGATGTAAGATATGAGAGAATATCAGTCCAGGGTTGCTAAGATTTTTCCAATGAAATAGAAGTTGGTTCCTGAATGCAGTTTCCTGAATCTTTTTTTTCTTAAACAAACTACCTATTGTGGTTTCATGGTGATGTGTGACTACAATATCTGCATCAAAAAGGACCTTATATCCTTTTTTCCAGGCGCGGTATGAAAGATCAATGTCTTCCCAGTAAAACGGGCTATATAATTCATCAAACCCTTTTAATGTCATAAACTTTTTCTTATCTATTAGGCACGATCCACCTTCTGCCCAGGCATTTACCCCAGTAGTAAAATCTTTGGCTTTACTATGTTGAATAAAGCCGTTTCTCCAAAATATTTTATTTTTTCCCACCATATCTCCGTTTTTTTCTTTTTGAGCAAAAGATACAGCAAAGATTGAATCATCATTAAAGTATTCAACAGCATTCTGATAAGAAGTGTCTTCTAGAACTACATCAGAGTTAAGAAGAAGAATAAAATCTCCTTTAGCTTTGTTTACTCCATCATTTACAGTCGAACCGAAGCCTTTGTTTTTAGTATGTTCAATGAGTTTAACGTGCTCAAATGGTTTTAAATGTTCTGCAATAGAAGTAGTAGGGTCATCATTCACTACAATAATTTCAATATTATGAAGGAATTTTACATTTTGTTTTAAATTAGAAATAAATTGTTCTGTCTGTTTATAAACAGGAATAATAACTGAAATATTCATGAGGTTTGAATAACTTCTTTTACACGTGTTTTAAAAACTTCATAGGAAAATGTATCTTTTACAAATTCCGCAGCTTGTTTTCTAATAATTTGATTATTAATTTCATCATAAAGAGCAATCCCTATTTTGCTAAATAATTCTTCTTTGGAAGAAAAGAGATAGCCATTTTTTCCATCTTGAATAAGCTCTTTCAACCCCCCAGCGTTATATCCGAATACTAAGCACCCTGATGCCATTGCCTCAAGTGGAGTAATACCTAAGTGTTCAACATTCTCAGGATTTTCTTCTATATTTACATCATAGCCTGCTAAATGCCAGTACATATCTGCCCTTTTATATAGTTTTAACAGATCATCAAACAAAATATTGGGCTGAAACTCTATAGCATTGTTTCCTTTTGCCAAATCTTGTAGCTCTTTAAAATATTTTTGATCTTCATTCTTAACACTTCCTGCCAAAATTAATTTATATTTGCCGATATCCTTATTATCTTTCTGGAAGTGAGTAAACCATTGGATTGCTAAATCTTGACGTTTAGCATGAAGATGATTAAAAAATCTACCTACAACGAGTATTATCTTTTCCTTTTTTTCAGAAAAATTTTGTAAAAATTCCTCCTGAATATATGGGTATACTACTTGTGCGTTTATATCCCAGCTTGAAAGTAGTTGATTTGTGAAATGAGAGTTGGAGATAAATTGGACATTGGCAGTTTTTATTTTATTAATCATGTTCATGTTGTACAGATCTTTCTTGGGAACCATGCAGAAAATAAAACTCTTTTCTGACGGCATAAAAAAGTAACTTCCATCTGTAACATAGAGAAAAATATCATGGCTTTTGATCTCGGTCATACGAGATATCATGCTTTCAGCATTAAATATATTTTTTCTAAATTCTATGGGAATTTTAAAGGTGATATGGAGCTTTTCGCTAATCTCGCGGCTTATATCATGATCCCAGTAAATAACAGGTTCATAACCTTCATTCACAAGTACTTCCATAATAGAAAGGATATGTCTTTCTCCTCCGCCCATTACATCCAGGTATGGGTCATACAGAGCGATTGTTTTTCTTTTCATATAAATAGAGGTAGGTAATAGTTTTTGAATAGGCCTGATATGCAGACTCAATAATTCCAATAGGACCATCTAAGAATCCTCTTTTAATAATAAGCCTTCTATAGAGCTCCCCAAAAAATTTTCTAAAAAAGGTAATAGTAGATACAGGCCTTTTAGCATCCAGTAGTAACTGGGCTTCTATTTGTTCGAATACCATTGTCTTTTTTACCATTTTTTCTAAATCTCCATGGAAGAAGTGAATTATTGGGTTATCTAAGTATCCCATTCTTCCTGCTATATCTGGCGTTGAATGAATCCGTTCGGGCCATGATTTAAAATAGAGTTTATTTATAAAACGTATCTGGTGATCTGGCCACCATCCGCCGTGCTTAAGCCATTTTTTTCTACCAAAGACATTCTTTCGTGGAACCTTGTAATAGGTTGGTGCTTCACTTCCTGTATCCTCGGGAATAAGAGGAGTAGATCTCATAATTTTTTGTAGCTCTGATGCAAGATCTGGAGTTATACGTTCATCTGCATCTAAAATAAATACCCACTTAGTTTCGGCAGTTTCAATGCCGAAGGTTCTTGCTGGTTCTACATAGTATGAGAAAGGGAAAGAAACAACCTTAACATCTTCTGCTTTTGCCAGCTCAACAGTATTGTCTGTACTTTTCATATCTACTACAATGACCTGAGAAGTAAGAAGTCTGGCAGAAGTAATACACTCTTTTATGTTCTCTTGTTCATTATGAGTATGTATGAGTACGGTAATATCCATTTACTTATTATACTTGTAAACGAATTGAGTATGTACTAATATGAATTTCATAGTTTGTATCTCTTATGTCTATTAACAAAACAATTGCTTTTCTTATTGGAATAATACTCTTTCATATCTTTCTCGCCTCATGGTATGTATTACACGGAACCATAAATTTTAATACAGATATTGCCCGTGACTTTCTTTTATTAGAAGATATCGTCTATAACCACAATATCACACTTATTGGACCTCGTTCTGGCGGAATATCTGGTGTTTTCCATGGTCCATTATGGATATATCTGCTGGCTCCATTTTATTATTTAGGACAAGGAAATCCAGTTGTAGTTGGTTGGTTCTGGGTGATACTATTTATTATAAGTATTTATATCGTTTACTACGTTGGAAATAAATTATTTGATAAATGGACTGGTTTGTTGGCAGCTATATTATATTCATCGGTAACAGCTGGTAATGTGCATGCATTGTTTAATCCTTATGGAGCTGTCCTTCTTTTCCCACTTTTCTATTATTTCTTTTTTAGATATACAGAAAAACTGCAAAAATGGGATTTAATAATAAGTGTATTCATACTTGGAGCAATTATTCAGTTTCAAATGGCTTTTGGTGTTCCGATTCTGTTTTTAAGTGTTCCTTATACAGTGTATCTTGCAATTAGAAACAGAAAGTATACTCATTTACTGTATTTGTTTTTAATTTTGATACCGTTATCGTCTTTTGTTCTGTTTGAAATGCGTCATGATTTCTTACAGGTAAGATCTGTCATACAGTATCTATCTGAGCCTCGTGTAGCTGAAGTGGAACAAATGTCTTTACCTACATTTTTGTCTATACGGGCAACTGATATGTTAAACGGCAGTATAGGATGGGTCGCTTATCATACATGGCCATTAACAATCCTTATTCTTTTATCATTTATAATAGCTTCTTTTAAAATCAAGAATAAAGAATATAAAAAATACCTTCTGTTTTCATATTTATTCTTAGGTTATTGGATACTGACGTTGTTTTACCGCGATAAGGTTTGGGGCTATTACTACTGGCCATTTTTGGGAATGATTACTGTATTATTTGCATCTTTGTGGAAGAAAATACCTCTCATACTGTTTGCTGTCTTTTTGATAGTAATCTACTTAAGTAATATAAATATAACATTAAATACTACTATCAAAAATCCAATAGCAAAAACGGACGATAGTCAATGGAAGTTTTATAAAGAAGCGGCAGAAACAGTATATGCAGATGCACCATCAGAATTTGGATACTACGTATACACAAATGATAGATTTGGCTATTCTGCTCGATATGCTATGAATCAGCAACAGCGATCTTATAAGGATAAGAAGTCATTTCCATTTGAAAAAAGAGCAACTCTTTATTTGTTAATGAGTGATTCAGGAACCAATAAATATACAAACAAAAATGACTGGAAAAAATATGATATAAAAATTACAAAACAACCTATTAAGACATGGAAAAAGAATGATGTTTTTACCATTGAGAAGTATCAGTTGTCAAAAGGAGAGATAGAAATAGAATCAAATCCAAATCTTATACAGGACCTCATGTTTAGATAATTATTTCAATTCTTCTGGGATGAATATTCCAATTTGATTTATCACAATATCTCCTTCATGTGGAGGAATTCTTAACTGAATGAGAGGATCATTAGGATTACCAGATGGATTAATTTCATTTACTTCAAGCAAGTAATCGTAACCGTTATTTGCTCCAAGTGGCATGTCATATGAAACATTTACTTGTTTATTTTGAGAGTATGGAATTATTGTTTTAATTGCTTGATCTTTATAATAAAGTCCAAAGTCATTTTCTTTTATTGCATTTTGAATTTTAGTTAAATTGAAGAATATAAGTATTACTGCGAGTATAATTCCTGCAAATTGTATTTTGTAATATCTAAAGAGATCAAGAAGCGCAACGAAAATAAACGGATAGAGATAAATAAAATAGTATTCAGACGGTCTTCGTCCATATACTGAAAATCCTAAATATGTTGCTATCCATAGAAAAAAGGAAGCTAAATAAAATGTCTTTAAAAACTTATTCCGTTTCATGAACAAGAAAAATAGTCCAGCGAGCATTCCAAAGTAAAATATAAAGGTAATAACTGAGTTTGTTTGAATGGTGAGAGGTTGTAGGAAATGGCCAAATACAGTCCTCCATATATGTATGTCTGGTGTTCCTCCACCTATACGTTCTGTGAAATATTTCAAAAAGAGATTTGAATTGAGGAAATCATGACGCATATCAAACAAAAGAAGTGGAGCGAGTGACGAAAAAACAACTGCAAAAAAAATAACTGTATTTCTGATGATATGTTTTGGTTTAGTCGTTATGTAGTGGATAATAAGAAACAAGACAATAAAGACATTAATAAACATAAACTGGAAATGCATATGTGACATAAATCCGGAAGTGATACCAAGTAACACATAGTTCTTGATCGAAGGCTCATCATATATTTTTTTCAGTAAATGCCATATCAGAATAATCCCGAGAGGTATCAGAACAGGCCACCAGGGGATAATATCATAGGTAATCATGAGTGGGTTAATTGCCCACAAAAGAAGAAACATTAAAGCAACATATCTGTTCCAAATATGCTTAATCACATATAATGCAGTCGCAAAGAATAGAATATTTACTATTATGATAAAAGGGATAAGTCCAAACGGATGTGTATTACTCGCCATATAAAACGGAGCAATAAGATAAGTAAAATAGGGGCCAAGAAAGAATCCTTTATCATCGGTAACACGAGGTCCAATAAGAGAGATATCATGATCTACGATAAGGTTCCTTACATCTGTTGAAAATGACTGCTGATCCCAGTCAAAAATGATCCGCTTATCGAGATTATTGAATCTAAAATAGGCAAAAACTCCAAAAATAATAGCTAAAATAACAACCAGGATATATTTAGAAGAGAGAAAACCTGTAGCTTCTTTATGAGATGGCATTCACATATTTTATTCAGAAATTACTCATAATTCTAGAGCATCTTCCTAAAAACAATAACTAATTGTAAGTAAATTACGTATAATTGATGATATATGATTGCAGGATATATTATTGTGTTGTGTTTTGCATTACTTTATTCGTTTACCTTAATAGATCCCAATATTACTCTCATTAATCATCCGCTTTGGGATTCATTTAGGGAACCGATGGTGCAGATTGGATACCACAATAGACCACTTTCCTGGGGATTGTATCTTGTTCTTATACTCTTATTATTTGTATTTCATTATTTGTTTGTCAAAAAGTATAAACAATATAATGCCGTGTGGCTTTCTGTTGCTATTGGTTATGTATTATTACTTTCATACCCGTTGCTTTCTCATGATTTATTTAATTACATGTTTGATGCTCGGATTCTTACTTTCTACGGTGAAAATCCATATGCAAAAATCGCACTGGATTTCCCACAGGATGAATGGCTGAGGTTTATGCACTGGACACATAGAGCTTATCCATACGGTCCAAGCTTCTTGCTTATTACACTTATTCCTTCATTTCTATCTTTAGGAAAGTTAATCTTGAATTACATCCTGTTTAAAGGACTATTTATTTTAGGTTATGTCGCAGCAGTCTTTTATCTGAACAAAATGAATAAAAAGTCTGCCATAGAATTTGCGACTCATCCATTTGTGTTAGTTGAAGGGCTTATAAACGCACATAATGATTTACTTGGTGTGACATTTGCAGTCATGGGAGCTTATTTTTTGTTAAACGGACAGAATGTTTGGGGACGAATTGGCATGATTCTTTCTGCTGGGATAAAGTATGTATCTGCACCAGTAATTTTTTTGGGAGATAAGAAAAATATTAGATGGAATGCACTGGTCCTTTTGGGGCAGGTGCTGCTTCTGGTGTATTTGGTTTATACAAAAGGATTTCAGCAATGGTATTTACTCACTGCTTTTGCCTATGTTCCTTTTTTCCCGGATATTATTAAATATATTAATATCTTCTTATTTGGATTGCTCGTTTCTTATTATCCGTATATAAGGCTTGGCGGTTGGGATAGTGCTGAGAAAGTGTTATTAAAAGAAACAATTATCTATTCGGCACTCATCTTAAATGTTGTTATAATTCTGTTATTACTTATTTATAAAAAATACCTTCACCATGATAAAAAGACTAAAGCACTTCTATAATTGGTTCCTTAAGAACCAAGTTTATTTATATGTTTTGTCATTCGCTTTCTTCGTTATTAACTTCAATTATGTATCTTACCCTGATGAGTTTGTAAATATCATGGCAGGTAAACTAATGCTTCAGGGCAATCTTCCTTATTCACAGATTTTTGATCATCATATGCCTGGTGCATGGATACTTGCCTTTATTTTACAGATATTCTCGTTTGGCTCATTTGTATTATTCCGTTTCTGGTGGGCTGTATTTGCATTTGCTTCCTTTTTATTACTGGTGCTTTGGATCAAGAAAAATTATAAGGAATTTTTTCCATATACCGTTTTTTATACGATCCTGTACCCTTTGATGGGGGTATATTTCTGGTTCCATCTCTTTTTGGCAGATAGTGTTTCGGCTCTTTTTTTTGCAATTACCTTTTGGATGCTTATCGTACAGACATTAACCAAAAAGGTAAGTTATAAAGCACTTCTTGTCACTTCCTTCCTTACGTTCTGGATCCTCTTTTCATCACTCACGTATGTATATTTATGTGGTGTATTGTATGTCTGGCAATTATATCTCTTATTTACCAGTAAACCAACATGGCGAAAGTTCTGGATCTACGCAGGAATATCTGCCGCACCATATGCATTATTCTTACTCTTTTTGTTGGCAACACAAACATTCGATGATTTTTATAAAGCGAACGTGACATATAATACCGAACTGTATGTAGACATTCCTAATTATGTAAAAGGAAGGTTTTTTAACCCAATCAAGTTCGCAATGACTATTATTTTTAATTTCCTGAGCCACTATATCCCATTACTTTCACAGATTAAACATCTTGATATTTATTTCCCACTTGGTACGTTATCTGGACTTAGTACATTACTTCTATTCTTAATACTTGGGTACCGAAATGTCTTTTTGGGCCTTTTGTATTTTCTTGTACTAAATTTTTCAACTGCAAGAAGTGATGTAAGTAAGCTTAACGAAACCGATTATCAGATGACAATGTTTTTAGTACTTGGAGTGTTATCATCACTAGTTGTGCTATATGTTATTAGAACATCAAAAGTACAGGATCGACTGCTTGAAGATTTACAACGCATAGCAGGTGTCTTGATCTCAATTTTTTTACTCTTCAGCACAGTCTTTTTACTGCATAATGCCTACAGTAAATATTTCCAAAGATATACGCAGGCAATGCCTTCAATTGTAGATTTATCTTATACAGCAGACTTTTTTAATGATGTCTTAGGAGACGAAGATTATTATTGGATTGGACCATATCACCCCGAAGATGTCTTCTTTGTAGATAAAGGTAAGTTACCTGGAAAATATTTCTTCATGATGCCTCAGTTTGGAGAGCATGATTACTTTAGAAATGATTTTATTGCTCAGTTTGATGAAAACAAGCCCTCTGTCATTATGTTTAGACATGAAGACTCTATCTTTATGACACCAGCGGATAGGTTTGGTAAATTTTTACTCGATTGGATGGATGATAAGTATTCTCGCTTAGATGAAGAAGAAGTTGAGATTTTGAAAAGTCCTTCGACCTTTAACATAAGAACAGACTTTTATATTTTGAATGAAAAGGAAGAAGAAGTACTTCAGCGGATGAGAGAAACAGGCTATATTAAATAATAATTTTTGATGATGTGCAGTTTTGTTCTTAATGGCGCATATTTTAAAGCAAAGCGGACTCGTGCCCTTTCTTGAAATCGGTGATGCATCTCTGACCCGGAGCCTCCTGTAGACTGTGCATTTTTATGCCAGAGTTCAATAGCCGGATTATAGATCAATTTTATGCCAGCTTTTTTTGCTCTTTCGCTAAAGTCTGAATCTTCATAATACAAAAAGTACTTTTCATCCCAGTAGCCAATGGTGTCAATAACCTGTTTATCAAAACAAGTTAAACACCCTGTAATAAACTCTGTTTCTTTTTCTGTATCAAACTGACCTTTGTCTACTTCATCAACTCCAACGTGGTAGGTGAGCGCATGATTCCAATCCACCGTGCCCCCTGCATACCAGATGACTTTGCCTAAATCTGCTTTTGTATATCTGTTTTTATGGAACTCAAAGCCTGGAGCATAAAATATTTTTCCTCCGAATAAAGCTGTAGGATATTTCTGAAATGTTTTCTCAATTTCCTCAATAAAATCTTTCTTAAAGAAGACATCGCTATTCATTACAATAAATTTCTCAAAACCTTTTTTAATTGCTGCTTTCAAACCAACATTTACTCCATGTGCATATCCTTTATTTTTGGCATCAATAACAGTGTAAGGAATATCCTCATATCCTTTTATAGAGTTTCTTTTATCAGATAAATCTGCAATAAAGAGTTCCCAGTTACGGTTGGTCTGTTGGTGCAGACTCTTCATGTAATCTTCTAGGATGTCGTAGTTATTGTAAACTACTGTAACAATGCCAATTTTATTATTTGCCATGTCTTAACATACTTCTAATATCTGTAATAATATCTTTTTTAAAGACAAAATAGAGAACTCCAATGTATGTTGCAGCTCCTAAGAATGCTGATGCGCTAAAGACAGGAATATTAATACCAAATCGTTGTATCTGGTATACCACAACTCCCATAACGAGTGCCGCAGTAATGGTTTGGTAAATACTGCCAATAAAGTTAAATGGAATAAGTCTCTTGGCTATTGGAACGATAATAATAAAGGTAAATCCGATAAAGACTAAAGTAAGTGGAAAGCCGAGCATTCCAAAATAATTGGTAAGTACGGGGACCAGTATCCAGGAAATAGCTGTCCAGTAGATCATAAACTTGAAAGATATGCTGATCTTTTTGAGAGCGTTAAAGACATGGATGAAAACAGTCGAATACGGAACAAGAAAAGCAGAAAGACAGAATAGATAAAATAGAGGTAAGGCCGGCTCCCATTTACTGTACTTTGGAACGAGTTGTACCACATAATGCATAAGCAGCACCATGCCCACATAAATTGGTGCAAGGAGCATAGTCTGGAAATAAAGGACTTTATTCACAAGGCCAGCAATATGCTCTTTTTCTTCTTGAATACGAGAAAACACAGGAAATAAAATACGGTTTACATTATCGGTTATTATGCGAATAGGAGCTTCGGCCCAGCGTTTGGCCCAGCCAATGTAACCTAGCGCCTCAAGTCCAAGCACACCACCTAAGTAGATCATGAGTAAATCATCTTTTACCAGTGCAAGAAGTGAATTGAGCTGGTATGGAACTCCAAATGAAAGCAGTTTTTTCATACTCACTTTGGAGATACCAATTTGTGGAATCCAGAAAGAAATATAATACATAATAGATGTCCCGACAAGAGAACGAATAAGGACTGCATACACAAAGCTAAATAAATCAAGCCCGGCGAGCGCAAGAACAGAAACAGTTATATAAAAAATGGTATTCTCTACAATCTGCACAAAGACAATTTTTTGAAACTGAATCTTTCTTTCAAGGAAAATAGATGGAATTGTTTTTAATGAAGAAAAGAAAAAGCCGGCAAGAAGTGCCCAATATAAATACACAGCATTATTTGGTAAATTATATTTAACCCTAATAAAGTTGGTAAGAAGAAAGCCAATAATAATAAGTGAAATGACTAAAAACTGTTGAATTGTGAAAGTGGTTTTAACATCATCATCGGAAATCTCTTTTTTTTGGACAAGAGAAGCAGCAAGACCAATATCGGAGAAATAATTAAAGATTGCCATAATTGAAAGAGTTAATACGTATACACCAAACGTTTCCGGGGGAAGAACAATGGTAAGAATAATATTAGCCACCAGGCCTAGCGCTGCAGAATAACCACTTTGGAAAAATAAACTAAGTAAGCTGAGTAAGGTATTTTTTTTAAGTGATTTTGAGTACGAAGAACTATTCATATAGTAAGTTTAATATTATACTTGGAATTAGACATGAAACGTGTACTTGAAAGAAATAGATCAATTTTGTATTTACTCCTTGTCTTTATTATAACAATTCCCGCCTTCTTTGCTCTCACCAAAAATGGGTACTTTACAATGCACGATGATCAGCATATTGCTCGTTTATTTTTACTCGATCAAGGTATTTCTCAGGGGATTGCTTTCCCACGTTGGGTAGATGGTTTGGGTTTTGGCTATGGGTACCCGCTCTATAATTTTTATCCACCACTTGTATATTATGTTGCCGAATTATTTCATCTAATCGGCTTCAATCTAATCTGGTCTATAAAACTCACTTTCATTGTGGGTTATGTTCTTGCAGCAGTTGGCATATATCTTCTTATAAAATCAATTTATGACAGGTTAACTGGTTTGGTGGGAGCTGTTTTATATACATACTTCTTTTATCATTCGGTGAATGCGTATGTGAGAGGAGCTTTAGCAGAGTTTTTTAGCATGAGTGTACTTCCATTTTTATTTCACTCAATGTATTTGGTGTACAAAAAACCAAATCTAAGGAATGGTTTGTATTTTGGAAGTATGCTTGCAGCAATCATCCTTACACATCCACTCATTGCCTTCCCAAGCGTAATATACATAGGTATCTTCTCGTTGTTTTACTTATTTAGGATCCAAGCAAAAGATCGCTTAAGTTATGTAAAGACAATGGCTTTTTCTGGACTATGGGGGCTTGCTTTAAGTTCTTTTTCCTGGCTTCCTTCTATGATGGAGCGTAAGTTTACTAAGGTCAATGATATCCTTCTTACAGAACTCGCTGATTACTCAATTCATTTTATTTATCCGCAGCAGTTATTGAATTCGCTTTTTAGTTATGGAGGTTCATTGGAAGGACCCGTTGATGGATTTACGTTTCAACTAGGTAAAGTACACATAGCTTTAGTTTTAGCTGCCATTGTGCTGATTGTAGTATTGATCTTTCGGAAAAAGAAATCTGTTACTCAACTTCATCATTCATGGTTTTTTATAGGGCTTCTCGGATTTAGTCTTTTTATGACCCTTGAGGTTTCAAAACCTGTTTGGCAACTTGTGAATTTTCTATCGTATCTCCAATTCCCATGGCGCTTCCTTACGTTCACCGCAATTTTTATCTCAGTTGTTGGCGCGCTTGGTGTGTATTATTCCAAGTTGATAGTCCCTGAGAAGCTAAGATATCTTGGTGCAGCATGTATTATTGTCGCAACAATATTTATTTATCATAAATACTTTGTCCCACAGTCATATATTGAAGCAACTGATGCAGATCTTACTTCTCAGGAAGAAATAAGCTGGGTTATCAGTAGAACATCGTTTGAGTTTGTCCCAAAAGGTGTTGTTACAAAAAAATCAGAACTCAGTACAACCATTCTCGATATCGACCGTGAGGATATAGCAACACAACCGTACCAAATAATCAAAGGTACAGCTGAAGTAACCTATGTGAAAGAAGACTTTGAAGAACGAGAGTATCAAATATCAGCACGAGAACCATTTACATTCAGATTAAATACGTTCAATTTCCCATACTGGTCAGCATACAAAGTTGAAGAAGGTACAAAAGAGCAGTTACCTATTTCTGATGATAATAATTACAAGCTTATTACGTTACATAATTTGCCAGCTGGTAATTATAATCTTCAGTTTGTGTTTGAAAATACTCCAGTCCGAACAATTACAGAAGTCGTTACGCTTCTTTCATTTCTTGGAGCAGGAGTCCTTTTATATTTTAAAAAGAAGGAATTTTTGGAAGGATAATTATTCAGTAGCTTGTTCCATTTCTTCAGTGCCTTCTGCAGGAAGTAGTTTATATAGATATAACGATTTTTTATTTTTTGGTTTGGTATATTCTTCCACAAATTCTATTGGCCAGTTCTCTGGGAACTCTTCTCGATGTGAGAACACAATATATACATCTTTTGTCTCAAGCTCTGCTTGATGATCTAATAACTCTTTTTCTCCAAGAGGCCAGAAACCTCTAATTTCCATGTTATCTCCCTCTTTCAAAAACACATCAAGAACATCTCCGACTAGCCCAAAGTTTCCTTCAGCCAGAATAAGTACAGGTCTATCTTGAGACTCTTCGCGAAGGTATTGCATCAGTTCTTTTGCTCCCCAGACAGCAGTTTCACTTTCTACATACTGACCTCGATCGACGGGTGGAAAGCTTGCTTGTGCAGGGTTAAAGATAAGAGGATAGTTTAAAGCGGTCATTGTGACAAGCAATATTCCCAGATATATCTGCTGCATTTTGGGTTTTAAGGTTACTAAGAAGTATGTCGCTGTAATAATAAAAAGTGAAGCATAAAAGATAAGATAACGAGGAAAAATTACTTTAGCAAAGAATGCTATAGCAATAAACGGACCAACAAAGAAAGCAAGTAAATACAAGAACATCCGAATATCTTTCTTAAACAGTTTATACATTCCCGCAATACTCAAAAGTACAATGAGCCAGCCAGATTCCCAGACTGTATATAAAGGAATGATTTTTATATTGTGAAAGAAAGCGTTAAACGGGTTCTGAATAAACTCATCAAACGTCATGACAAAAGTGGTATTTTTGAGTTCAACATAATGAAAGAACGGTGAAAGCCGCTGAATATTATAAAAGAGCAGTGCAATAACTCCCGCAACACCAAGAAGCAATACATAATTAATGGCTTTTGTAATAAAGTCTTTCTTTTTGTTTGAAATAAAAAGAATAGGCGCACCAACAGCAAGCATCATGAACATACGAGAAGTAGACTTGGCAAGTAAAGATAATCCACCCACAAACCCCATCAACAGCGCTACATCAAGTCTTCTCGTTTTTGATAAAAGAATAGAGAAGAATAATACCCAGATAAACCCGGCATTTACAGTGGTATCAATAAGAGCCATGCGGTCATAAAATACAAAATAAGGAATGAATACAAACAGAAGTCCGGAAATAATTGCTGCACGCTTGCCCCATAAATAGAAATTAAGGGAAATCATTCCTAAAAGACCAGTGAAACCAGCAGCAACAGAAAATAATCTTCCTGCAAGAAGTGCATTATCAGGAAAAAATTTTAAGAAAGGAATTGTCCCCCATGTCTGGAGTGGTTGCCTGCCATCTGTTAAAGAAATAAATCGCCAGTTAGGATCTTTCCAAGCAACCTTTGCCCAACGTATATAAATACCTTCATCAGAAAAGATTGGCCACTGATCGAGGCGAATAAGACGGGTTGCAAAATAAATAGCAATAATTACTGCAAAGATAAGAATATCTCTTAAAGTAAATTCTTTTTTAATCCATTTCCAGATTTGAGTTATGTCAAACATTGTAATTTAATTTGCGTTCTAGATTCTGCCCTTGCTTCCTTCCCGTCAGTGCTCCTCCGTCTAGTGACGAAGATGCGCGCTGCCGGGGCCCTGAAGCGCGGCCACCTAGAACGTTATTTATAATTAAAATTTATATAACGACATCTTGTCGTACTTTTTTACTAATTCTAAATTCGACACGATGGGGATATCTTCCGGGGTAACTGCTATACAACCATTTTTAGGCTGCTTGAGCATAAGTTCATTTACCCTTTCCATATCGTAGATATATTCTACACGGCCGCCATAGTAAAATACCATAGATGGATTAGTACCCCACCATCGAGTTGTTGTAATAGTTAAATTCATGTCTTCCAGGGTATGCATTGCTTCACGTGCTGCTGGTGCATTCAGTACATGTAAAATACTACATTCTTCCCGAGCAAGTTGTGCAACTTTATGATGATCCTCATATGATGCAAACTGAGTTAGGTGAACTTGTTGCTTTATAAACGCTTGGTACAACACTGCAATAAAAAGAAGAGAGACAACAACATAGTAAACTTTCTTTGAAAAATATTGCTGAATATAGGTTAACGGATATACAAATAACAATACAAACTGAGGAATATAAGGGTATCCATACCAGAATATTTTTGTCTTTGTAACATTTAAAAACAAAAACCATGGGAGAAGGAAAGTTGCATAGAGTAAATGATTTATTTTAATTTTATTTCTATACCAGTCGTACAACAGGGATACAATTCCAACAAGCGAAAACCATACATAAAATCCAAACTGTTCAAACAGTAAATCCATATAAAAAGTTCTTTTTCCAAAATGAGATTCAATAGAGGCAGTAACCCTTTTGGTATGGCTTTCATAAATATGTTGAATAAAGAAGTCTTTTCCATATATAAGAAGCATGATTACATACCACATCAACAGTATTCCGGTATGAGTTGCAAGCTTTATTATTTCTTTTCGTAGTTCTTTAAACTTGATTTTTTTAGCTAGGTAGAGATAGATAAAATAAACCCCCATTATTCCCACGGGGTAAAAACCAACAAGTGATTTACTCATAACGGCAATGGCCAAAAATAATAAACTCAGCCAAAATCGTTGGTAAAACAAAATATAACCAACCCAACCAAGGAGTAAAAATACATCAATATTACCGAGCTGGGCGCGTTGTAAAAAAATAGGAGTAACAGACGTGATAGCGACAATAACTGTAGGCAATAAAGGCTCTTTAATAACCCTGTAATAGAGTGCATATAAAAGTGTAAAAACAGCAACAGATAATAACAGTGTGGAAATGCGAACCGATATTTCTGGTTGAATAAAAGGAAACAGCTTAATGACAGCTCCATAAAAGAGTGGAACCAGTGGAGGTTTATCTAACCAGGTAACTCCTTGCCAGCTTGGGACGAGAGAAAAACGTTCAATCATTTCTATTCCAACCTGTGAGTAAATAGATTCATCCCAATCAAAAAAAGGCATAGGGTTTGTAATGAGTTTGTGTGAGAGAAGCGAAAAATAGAGAAGTATAAAGGCAACAAATGGAAGATGTTTGCGTAGCAATGAGGTAATCTTCATGTTACGATTGTATCATAATTCATTATTTAAAGTGAATACTGTCGGGGATATTTTTTGAGAATATCAAACCATTTGATATAGAAAATATCTTTCAAACTCTCAAGAGAGGATTTAACAAAAGTAACATTTTTTGTTTCAACATGTCTCCACACTACCTGCACTTCTTTTATAGAATACCCAAGTTTTGATGCAAGAAATAAGAATTCTAAATCAAAACCAGCAGAAACAGATGAGCCTTCTGTCTCATTACGTTTCCTGAAAACTTTCAGATGGGCAATAACATCTTTTGCAGCTTTTGTATCAAATATTTTAAAACCGCATTGAGTATCTTTTATGCCTTTTAAGCCAATAATATAATGACGAATAAAGATCATTCCCATTGCCATTATCTTTCTGGTAAGTGGCGCTCCCTCCCGTTGACTACTACGAGATCCGATTACAATATCAAAACCATTTTTAATCTCAGCAATGAGTTTTTCTGCCTCTTCAATCGGAGTTGCGAGATCAATATCAGAGAACATTACATAGTTACCTTTAGCTTTTTCAACACCTTTAATAATTGCAAACGCTTTTCCAAGATGTTTATTCTGTACTAAAGAAAATTTAGGAAATTTTTTAAGATATTTTTCTTTCACAATTTGAGTAGAAGAATCTGTAGAACCATCATCTACTATAATCACTTCTAAAAACCGGTTATCATCTTCAGTAAAGTTTCCGATTTTATCAAGGACACCTTTTTGAATGTTTGCCTCTTCGTTGTAGCAGGGGACAATAAGTGTTATGTTTAGTTCTTTATTCTTCTGTTCCATGGATAATTTTATATATTGTAACACCTTCTGACTCCCATGAGGTCGCAAGTTTCTTGTTATGAAAAGCTGCTATCTGCCATTGTGGATCATCAAGTGGTCGACAGTTTTCTGTATCAAAACACATCACAAAAAGTTCTTCAGAAATAAGAGGTGAGTCTCCAGGGAGAAGCTCTATTCCTTGTAGTTCTAAGAAATAACGATAATGTCCATCAGTCTCTGTAAATGGAAGTGCAACCACCTGTATTGGTTCCTTGTCAATATACGGATTAAAACTTTCTGCAACAAGCCTTGCTCGTTCAATCTGGTTTGCAGGGTTACTGGTAAAGAAATAATAATGAGGAACTTGTATCCAGATAAAAAGTGCGAGCAGGAGTCCTCCAAGTGCAAGTTGTACTTTTCTTTTTTGTAGCAAAAGTGGGAGTAAACTGAGGAGAAAATAAAAGCTAAGATAAGCTGGTCCGTAATAATGAATATATCTGTGGCTTGCCAGGTACGCAAAACCTAATATATAGGAAACGAGTGTTAAAAGGTTTAATGTAATAAATAGATTATTGAGCTTTTTAATTACAAAATAACTGAACACAATTACAATCATTAAAATAAGAAGAGCAATTTGCGCAGTCATCTCAATCTGAAAAGCATGCTGCATGAAATTTCTGGTCGTTTCCAGAAGTCGAGAGATATAGCTGCTATCTGTTTCCGTAATGCTGTCGCCAGTAAAAAGAGCTATAAAGTTTTTAGAGTTAAGGAAATTATTTTTAAGATCAAATAGAAGCAGTGGAATATTAAAAAAAGCGAATGAACCTAATGATGCAACAGTGGGTTTTAAAAATGTTATTTTTTTCTTTTCCTTTATGAAGGTAAATATATATACCAAGCCAATAGGGATAAAAATAAGCATTGCCAGATAATGAAGCTGTATACAAAAAGCAAGAAAAGCTCCAGTGAGCGCTGCATATAGAACTGATTTTTCTTTCATCCATTTGTAAAAGAAAAAGATCGATGTAAAAGAGAAATATGGAAGAAGGTTTGGGTTCCATGAAAAACGTGAAAGCTCAACAAGTGAAAAAGAAAAAGCAGATAAGCCAATAAATAATGCACTAACAAATAAGCCAAATTGTTTATAGATTACATAGGCTAAGTAACCCAAAAACAAAACAGAAAGGATAGCTACACCAATACCCAGTCCAGCTGGGTTAAAGTTAAATAACAGGAGGAATGGGGCAACAAGATAATAATAAAAGGGGCCTAAAAATATCTGCCCAACAGAGCTTGGAGCACCTATTGCAGGGAAATCTTCAAAGATAATAAGTCTTTTGATAATGATAGCGTCCCGTCCTTGGTCACCCAGGAAAGTCATAAAAGGTTCTATGTTATAAAACCTCAGGAGTGCGGCAAAAAAAAGAATTGCACCTACAATTAAAATGTTCCGTTTATTCATAATAATGTTAGAATATCTATATGTTTTTCTTTAAGAAACATGACTCATATTCTCCAATAATTATCATTATATCAGTAGTTCTTGCGTCGACTTTATTACTTTATCTCCCTATTGTTTTAAATATTGTAAAACTCTTAGGGTTCAATGTCGAGAACACGTCTATTCAAACAATTTATCAGAATTTTGATGGTCTGCTTTATATCGTCCCTGCAAAAACATGGTACAGCCCAGAAGCAATTGGTGCATTGCGATTGGAACTCCCATTACCACTTGAGTACTATGCAGCACATTTACCGTTGTATCCATTCTTTATTGCACTCTTTGCACCGGTTTTAGGATTTTTAAAGTCAATGCTTTTTTCAACAATCTTTTTTGCGGTAGCTGTTGCACTTATGTTTTACCAATTGTTAAAAAAGTTTGAAATCACCAAGAATCCATTACTCCTTACTATCGTCTTTTTATTTTTACCAAGGTTTCTAGTTGTAAGATCGGTGGGAGCACCCGAAACACTCTTTATGTTTTTAATATTGGCATCTGTATATTTTTTTGAAAAGAAAAATATATTTTTAGCAGGACTTTTGGGAGGGTTGGCTGCTGCTACCAAAACGCCAGGGATACTCCTTGCGGGGGCATACGGGCTTGTAGCTCTCGAACAACTTGTTAAAACGAAAAAGTTTCAATGGAACTGGTTGTATATCGCACTCATTCCTTTGGGACTTGTTGCTGTATTTAGTTTGTATGCTGTGCAGTATGGTAACTTTTTTGCGTACTTTAATACAGGGGGCGTTGTCCCAATGCCGTATCCATTTTCTGCATTTAATTTCCAGGCTCAATGGGTAGATACTGCTTGGCTTGAGGATATATTGCTTTACTTTTTCCTATATCTGTTTACCATTATGCAGCTTAAAGATACAAAGTACAGAAGTTTTTTTTATTTTTCACTGGTTTTTTTCATCGGTGCGATGTTTGTGCAACATCGCGATTTATCTCGTTATATGCTGCCACTTTGGCCTTTTGTCTGTATTGCATTTGAGAAGACATTTACATCAAAAAAATTTATATGGGTTCTTATGATTTTATTACCTGCAATTTATTTATACGCAATTAACTTTATGCTTTTTAATATTATTCCAATCTCAGATTGGCAGGCATTTTTGTAAGTTTACTTCTGGCAGTTGGGGCAAAAGAAGGTTCCTCGACCTCCGAGTGTTATCTTTACAATCTCCGTCCCGCATACGCGGCAAGGGTCACCGTCACGATGATAGACTTTAAAATAGTTTTGATAACTTCCTTTTTCGCTATCTGGTAATACATATAATTCATCTTTAGCAGAAGAGCCTTTATAATGTATTCCTTCTTTTATAGTGTCAAGTATAGATCTATATAGCCGTCTTTGTTCATCTTCTGTAAGGCCTTTTGCGGCTTTCGTTGGGTTTATGTTTGCATTAAAGAGAGCATCATTTGCATAAATATTGCCTATTCCAGCCATGCGATCCTGATCCATGAGGACCACTTTTATTGGTCTTGCTGTATTATGAATAGCGTTTTGGAAATACTCAAAAGTAAATGTATTAGATAACACATCTACAGCTTTTGGTTTTTCTGGTTGATCTGATATTTTAAACCAGCCAAATTTTCGCATATCGTTAAAAAAGAGCGCTGATCCATCAGTAAATTCCACTATAACTCTTGTTGTTTTGGCAGGTAATGTATGTGAGTTTGCCAGAGGAATTGTATTTTTAAAGTGAGCTTGTTTTCTATTTTCTGTAAAAAGGATCTGGCCAGACATCTTTAAATGAATATTGATGTACTTTCGATCTTTAGTACCAAGAACAATGGTCAGGATTTTCCCGCTTCGTAGTATATCGGTTACTTGCTTACCAATAATATCTTCTGAATCTACATAAAACTGTTTCTGCTCAAGTATAATCACATCTTTTACCTTTTTTCCAATGAGTACTTCGTTGAGCATACGGCGAATTGTTTCGACTTCTGGGAGTTCTGGCATGATGTTATTTTAGTGAATCAATGTAAGAAAGAAGTTGTTTTTTAAAGTTTTCAAATGAGTATTGTTCTGCAGAAGCTCGAGCATGCTTTCTCATTTCAAGTACTCCTTTTTCAGAGAGACTCTCAAACTTCTTAATCTTTTGGCTCAAATTTTCTTCATTAAGCTCATAATATAAGAAACCGTTTTTACCATCTTCTACAATCTCCAGTAAGCCACCAGATGCATACGCAATTACTGGAATTCCATACCCAAGTGCCTCAACTGGTGCGATACCAAATTCCTCATCCACTGAAGCAAATAAATATGCTTTTGCATTTCTGTATAGTTCTTCAAACTCTGTGTCTGACACTTTTGATAAAAATTCTACTGTTGATCCAGCCATATTTTTTAAATTTTCTGCATCACGACCAGAACCAATGACTTTGAGCTTAAACTTTAGTTTATTAGCAGCTTTAATAAGTACATCTACATGCTTAGCCCGAGCAAGTCTTGAAGTTGTGATGTAATAGTCTCCAGTGCCACTGTTACTTGCTTTTTCTGGGATAGTTACTGGAGGATATATCACTTTAGAATCACGACGATAATATTTTGTAATTCTTTTTTGTGTTTCTTCTGAATTTGCGATAAAATAATCTACTCGTTGAGAAGATAAGTAGTCCCATTGACGTAGTTCATGATTTATAAGGTGACCATAGATCTCGATTGGTTTGTGCTTCTGCCATTCACGGGCTGTTTCGTAATAATACAGATATCGTGGTGGATGGTGAAGGTAACAGATATGTTTTGTATGCGGTTTAGTAATAATCCCTTTACACATGTAAGACCCGGATGAGGAAATCACCAGGTCATATTCATTGAAATTAAATGGTTCCCAGATGTAAGGAGTTAAAAATCTTAAAGGTGAGTACCATTTTTTGAAAATACCAACTCTGTCACCCCATGAAGTAATGATATTCCAATCCTTAAAATGTGAAGCATGGATGCCCAAAGTCTTTGGATTATAAAAAGAAGTAAAGACATCTGCTTCTGGGAAAATCTTTTTGAGGGATATAAGTACCCGTTCTGCACCACCAAACTCTTGCAGCTGATCGTGGACTAATGCGATTTTCATTACTTCATATTATACTAAAGGAAGCAATGAACATCATTCAAACAATACTATTAGGAGTAATTGAAGGAATAACTGAATTTCTTCCTATTTCTTCTACATTTCATCTTATCTGGGCAAATATCTTATTTGGGATCGAACAAACTGACTTTGTAAAGTTATTTACTGTGGTGATCCAGGCTGGAGCCATACTAGCTGTTGTTTTACTCTATTGGAAGGATCTGCTTACAAATCGAGATATGATGCTAAAGATTGCAGCAACTTTTCTCCCAACTGCAATTATTGGTTATGTACTTTATAGTATTATCAAAGGAGTATTTTTTGAAAGCATTGGTTTTACCACAACAGTATTTATTATTGTCGGTTTTATCTTCCTTCTTATTGAGCAGCTCGTTTCTAAAAAGAAAGTTATATTGGAAAAATCAATTAAGTCACTTACATTAAAAGATGCTGTTATTATCGGTTTTGTTCAGGCTTTAGCTGTTGTGCCTGGAGTTTCTCGTGCTGGCTCAGTAATTATTGGAATGATGATGTTGAAATATAAAAGAGAAGAGTCGGCAAAGTATTCTTTCCTTGTTTCGGTACCAACCATTCTTGGAGCTTCATTGTTTGACCTGTACCAGATGCAGGAAGTTTTGTACTCCAATATGAATGCAGTGTTTATCCTTGTTTTGGGAACTGTAGTTGCATTTGCTAGTGCTTATTTCGGAGTGAAATGGTTTATCGAATATCTCCAAAGGAACTCTCTTTCGTTATTCGGTTGGTACCGTATTGTTGTTGGTATAATACTTCTATTTATTTTAGGAATGTCCCCGTAGTTTAATGGATAAAACATGGGCTTCCGGAGCCTAGGATACGGGTTCGATTCCTGTCGGGGACACCGACTACAGGGCCTATAGGTAAGTGGTATACCGGTGCATTCGCATTGCACAGTCGCCAGTTCGATTCTGGCTAGGTCCACCAATTCTTCTGCACTTTTAATATAAATCACAAGCTGGAATTGATTCACTAGCCTCAACAACTTTTGTGGTTACAAAAGGTATCAATGAAAAAGTAAGAGGTTATTGACGGGGATACTTTTCATCAAGTCTTGCTAAGTGTTTAGCTGCATTTTTTTCATCAAGTTTTTTAAGAATAAGATCAAGTTTTTCTTCCTTTCTTTCATCGCCTTCTTTAGACTGAGGAGAACCAACAAAAAATAAAAAAGAAAGTCCAGCTACCTGCCAGATGAGCTGAAGAAACTCTGATTGCCAGTTTTCGAACGTATCCCGGCTCATTTCTGTTACGTATTCATTAAATTTTACTTCCTGTTGGTGATCTTGTTGTTCATTAATATATGCTTCCCATCCATAATACCAGTGGCCGAAAAGGCTTAAAAGAAAAAGAATAGCTGTAATCCATAGATAACCATATTTTGTTAGTGGTGATTTCATAGCGTTATTATTGCATCACAATGTAAGTTTTTATTGAGAGGACAATTATAAGTAAGTAATAAAATAGTACTTGTTAGTAATAGCAATGGAATGGAAGTGCTATAATGCAGTATGGCCTTCTTAGGGATTTTTTTCTATATTACCATTATAGCTCTATTATGCGCTGAAGCCCTCATTTATCCTGGTGTGGTACAGGCGAAAACAGGGATAAATCCAAATCTGTTATTTATTCTCCTTATTTTGGTATCGATTTTTACTCGTTTATTCACGAAAAAAGATTTTTGGATTGCTATATTTGAGAAAAGCTTTTATATATTAGGTCCTGCGATTACTTTCATTGCGATTGTATTACGTTTTATTGAACAATATACATATCCAAATTATATTTATGCTAACTTCCATATAGATCCTGTCCAGACCGGAATGTTGGGTCTGGCATTTTATGTTTTGAGTATACCCTTTATCGATAAATCAATTTTCAAACATACGTATAAGCAATTTATCGTATCAGCTTCGTTTGCCTTATATCATCTTTTTGGAATATTTTGGATAAATCCTTCGCTATATAGCATCCTTATCGCAGAGGATGGTGTTATTGAATATGCCACCATGCTTTTTTATCTGGGGGGAAGTATTCTTGCAGTATATAGTTTGAAGTATGTTACTTTATTATCTTTTTCTAATAAGCAAAAGCTATGGATTAAGATTGTTATTTCTCTTTTTGCAATTGGGTTATTTGTTATTGCAGCAGAAGAAATATCTTGGGGGCAAAGAATCTTTAATATAGATACGCCTGAACATTTAAAGGAAGTAAATACACAGAAAGAATTAACAATACATAATAATGTACATATATTTCCGTATGTATATGTAATCTATTTCCTAGTGAATTTATATGGATTACTGAGCTGGTTTGGCTATTCATTTGCAAAAAAATACCTCTCCAGTTTTATGAACTTTCTTATAAGGCTTATCACAACTCGTTGGTTTTTATTTGTCTTGTTTATTCCAAATCTGGTATATGTATTATTTAGGTTTTATTACGTTTCAGGAAGGTTTACTGAAGGTGAAGAGTTAAGTGAGCTTTATCTTGCAATTGCTATGTGTTTATGGATGTTTTTTAATTTGGCCTATATCAAACATAACACTGTTAAGAAACACATGAATTAATTTATATTAGTATTCAGATTCTCATTACTAATACAATAGAACTGATATAATACATTTGTTATTATTGCGTCTGTAGCTCAGTGGTAGTAGCACTACTCTTATAAAGTAGGGGTCGATGGTTCGAATCCATCCAGACGCACAAGTTGGACTAGTCAAGAAGAATCAAAACAGATATAATACAAAGAATCAAGCCGAGATAGCCAAGGTGGTCACGGCGGGGGTCTGAAAAACCTCAGATGCGTGTTCGACTCACGCTCTCGGCACCACTTATTCTGTTAACCTTTCCTGTAAGTCTTCTCTGAGCCAAATACCGGTTGGCTTATTCTCTTTCTTTATCTGAATATATCCATTTGTTAAGTTGGGGAAAAACTGAGCATAGTAATTTTTGTTCTCAAGATGGGTAAAGCTTCCGGTATAAATAACTGCTGGTGAATTATTTTTTAGTGCATATAATCTTTCTTTCTTATATTTCTCTACAATATCTATCCATGGGAACCAATATAAGAATCTATCTGGAGGAAGTCTTTGAGCGAAGTAGTATAAATCAACATCATGCGGGTACACGAGAATTGTTTCATTGGAATGTGTCAATGATTGTATTGTTTGTCCAATTTGTTGTTTAGGACTCCAGAATACATTATAGTTATAAGAACGATCTAAAGATTGAAGAAATATGGGCTTCATTGGAATTGCTGCGGAAAGAACTAACGTAAGTCCAAGTACTATTGCACTTACTTTATGTTTCTTGAATAGAGAGTAAAGTAACATGCCTGCACAAATGGATCCAATTACGATGAATGGATATATTCCAAAGTTGAATGGTACTCCAGCAACTACTTTAATTTCTCGAAGCCGAGATGTAGCAAGGAGCAAAATAAATATTAAAGAATACATGTATTCTTTTCTCTTTATAAGAGTGAACAAAATAACATATACGCTTACATGAGTTATAAACTGGAAGATTTGCAACCAGTTACTTACTGAAGTAAAGAGCTTAAATTCATTTTGGAAAAATAAGATAACAGTGAGCAAAATAGGAGGCAATGTAGAATGAGGGTGTATATAATTGAAAAATGGTTTTGGATATACACGGTAATTAAACCACACTGCTTGTTCTATAAAGTCAGTTAACTTGTGATTTGCCCATAATATAACTAACGGAATAAGAACTGTAGAAACAGAAATAAATACTAGTTTGAGTTTTTCTTCTCTTTTCTGTTTAAAGAAGAAAGGAATAATATAGAGTAAGCCGTAAAGTGGTTGCGTCCAAAAAGATAATGCCGCTAACATTATGAGGGCTATTCCTTTACCAAAATGATACTTTTCCCATATAAACAATATAGGCAGGAGTATCCAAGTGTAGCCAGCAATAAATACTGCTCCAAATGATTCACTCAGTATGAGATTCCCCTGATATAAGCTATAAAAAAGAGAAAAAAGAATAATCCAGAAAGAAAAGAGTATTTTTGTTATTTTTTTCTGAGATAAAATGAAAACAGTAGCAAAAATAATCAACTGGAGAACTGTCAATGACAGTCTGAAGATACTAATTGTTCGTGAAGGATTACCATCTGACCACAAAAAAGTGAAGAGGTATGTCCAGTAATACGGAAAAGGGAAATGGTGAGAAAATATATCTTTATAAAGTAATCTTCCCTCAGTCATAAGATATCCAACAGTAAGGTGATCGTTTTCATCTAGATTTCCCATGAACGTCCTCAGAAGTATAGCGATAATAATGAGGATACCTAATGATGTCGCAAATAAAAGAAAGGGCTTATATATCTGAAGCAACTTCATATATTCATTTTACTTGAATACAAAGGAAAAGTAGTTGTTCTAATGAAAAGCTTTTGATATACTAAGTTCACTAAAGTTAGTAGTCTGACTTCGTCGAGACACTTAATTAGTTTTGCGGTGGTAGTTCAGTTGGTAGAACGTCTCCTTGCCAAGGAGAAGGTCGCCGGTTCGAGCCCGGTCCACCGCTCAGATTTTTTTAAGCTCTTTCAGTTTCTTCTTTGCCCAGGCAAAAGCATCTTTATCTGTATGGTAGGTAAGGGTTTTAAGTAGTTCTTCCTCGGTTAGAAATTGTGCTTCTTCTACTTCCCAGTCATGGTCTTCTGTATTACCAGATACATACTCCATGAGAAAGTAATATACAGTCTTATTTTGGAGCATATTATTTAACCTGTAAGCATAGTGTATATCAAATATATCATGAGAGATAATCTGGGCAGATATTCCTCCTTCTTCTAATACTTCACGTAGAGCCGCTTCCTCAGGTTTCTCATTACGTACTTTATCTCCAATATGGCCTTTTGGAAATCCCCAGTGTCTGGCTTTACTATGTTGGACAACAAGCCAATATACAATGCCATCTTTTTTTCTGAATACTATTCCCCCTGCTGAAGTTTCATTTTGAGATTTTTCAGACACAACGTGAGGTAATTATTTAACAGCATATTGTGCATACGCATATGCAAATAGTGCGATACCTGCAACGATGATCATGATAACCCCAAGTTGAATAATAAGACTATCATGTGGATTATATGCTTGAGCCTTAGAGGTTTTTGTTTTGGTAGTTTTTGCTGTTTTTTTGGCCATTTTTTTCTAAAATTGGTAATAATATTTAGAATACGTGAAAGCTAGAATGTTTGTCAAGGGATATTGAAGTTACTGAAGATAATTTAATTTTTATACTACTAGAAGGCCTGAAATTAGGAGTGGATTGATGTGCCTATATGATCGGTTGTTGTAAGAGTGCGTATAATATTCGACTCTTTATTTCCCCTTATAATGACAGATGTAATATCCATTTTTGTAAGCTTTAGTGATTCTTCTACCTTTTTAAGCATACCACCTGTCACGTCTACAGAATGAGAAGAACTAACGCCTTCTTCCATTTCATCAAAGGTGTGAGGAGTTATTTCTGGGATTATGTTTCCTTGTACATCAAGGACACCATCATAATTTCCGGCATGAATGATTTTATCAATTTCAATATCTGCTTGTATGAGCTTCTCAGCAAGAAGCGCAAAAATAGTATCTGTTGAGTAAATGGTTGAACCAAGTTGTGTATCAACAATAACATCACCAAATACACAAGGAATTATATTTTTTTTAAGAAGTTCCAATAGTATATCTACACTGAATGGAGCTGGCTTCTTATTTTCAGACATGATAAATGCAGAAGGCTGCAAGGAAAATACAGGTATCTGTTGTCCGATACATTCCTTGATAAGAATTGTATTAAGCTGCATTACATCATACCGTACAACGGTTGCACCATAACGCTCTTCACTGGTTGTAAAACCATCAATGGTATTATATTGTTTAGCCGATTGATGAGCAAAAGAACCAGCACCGTGGCCAAGAATAATATGTAGATCAGGATTAGTTGCAAGAGCTTGTTTAAGCTCTGAAACAATAAGTTTAATATTCTCAGGTCGAGCTGTGTATGGGTTGGATTTATCTGTAATAACAGAGCCACCAAGTTTTAAGAGTATTACCTTCATATTAAAATAAATGCTGATTGCTTATTGATGCACCTTTATAAGGTTCATTATAAATAGTACTTTTGACAAGTTCATTCTGTTTTAATGCTTGCTCCACTAGATCTGCATCTTTTTTCTCACAGATTACATGTACATTCGCACCAGCATCAATTGTAAAGTACACTTGTATATTTTTTTCATTTCTCAGATGCAAAACATCGTGCATCACGGCAACTGTTCCGGCTTCCCAGTAATAAGCAGGTGGCTTGGAAGTCATCATAACCATGTGCATAGAGATGGCATCTTCTTCAATACAAGGACCAAGAAGTTTTATATTTTTATCTTGAATTGCTTGCCTTGCTTTTTTGATACGTGATTTGACCTCTTCCAGCCGTGTCTTAAAGTAAGGGCTTGTTGTTGCTGTTTCATGACCTTCAGAAGATGATGTTTTCTTTTTTTCTGCATTCACCACTGCAATGAGATCCACGAGATCCCAATAATCTTCCTCTGCTATTTGTTCAGCATAAGCGTCATCATGAGAGGTTCCTGTATGGAGTTCTACAAACCCTCCATATACAGATCGAGCAGCAGAAGCAGATCCACTTAAACGAACTTCTTTAGAAAATGCCTGTTTATCTTCAAACACCTGTTTCTGATCAAATGCCAAAAGCAATGCCCCAGTAAGAGCAGAAAAGCCAGAAGCCGAAGATGCTATACCGGCATCACTTGGAAATGAGTTAACAGATTTAATGGTTACTTTATCAGAGGACCCAGACATCTGGCGGATGCGTTCTATCTGTTCATATGCTTTTTTGCCTTTTACGGTATCTTTGGAAAGCGGTTCAAAACTGCCATTCATGTTTTTAATCTCAATAGTATCTTCTTTAATACCTGGAGATCTTTCTATGGTTGTGGTCGTGATACAGCCACTAAGAGTCATAGAAATATTATTGTTTTTGGGGATATAGAGATTATGTTCAGTTTGACCCCAATACTTGATAAATGCAATATTTGCTGGAGATTGAACAGTTACTTTTTGCATATTGGTATTGTACCTTATACGTTTAAAAAGAGCTATGGGATAAGAAAATCATAAACGGAGTGTTAAATAAATAGTAGTGCTTTTGCGTAGAATAATATGCAAGGATAAGGTACAATATAACTCATTCTCGGCGCGTTGGTGAAGTGGAAACACGGCTGTCTGCAAAACAGCTATGCACCGGTTCGATTCCGGTACGCGCCTCAGAAGTTAAGTAGATGCATAACAAATGCTATACTTAGTAATATGTGGAGAAACTATAGCAGAAATCCAAACACTAAATGTATTATTTGTAATAAGGACATATATAAAAGACCATTTGAAATTAAAAAGAATAAAGGCAGAGTATTTTGTAGTATTAAATGTTATGGTATATCTAATTGAAAAGAAAAACCTTGTATAATTTGTGGCAAGCTCATACTTTCAAGTGAAAATAAAAAAACTTGTAGTAGAAGTTGCGCTAATAAAAACAGAAAAGGTATAAAATACAAAGTTAATAGACCTAAAGATAAAGTAAACTCATATAAAATACTTAAAGATAAGAGGAAGAAAATGTGAAAGATGTGGTTATGATAAATATGAAATATTGCAAGTACATCATAAAGATAGAAATAGAGAGAATAATGAATTAAGTAATCCTGAGTTAATATGCCCTAATTGTCATTACGAGGAGCATTATTTAGAAAAAAGTTGGTTACATAAATAAATTCTATTAGATGAAGGTGAGGTGTCGGAGCGGTCTAACGAGCTGGTCTTGAAAACCAGTGTCCCGCAAGGGACCGTGGGTTCGAATCCCACCCTCACCGCATACGCTCATGTATGTTTAACATATGCGAAAAAAACTCCCAGTCATTTTAGTAATAATATTCTTATTCATTATTCTGTATTTTTTTATATCACCCGTAATTCCTTTTTACTATAATTTCACTTTATACAAACAGCGTTTATATTCTCCAGGAGTATTACCTCCACCAACTGGTTGCTTTAATCAATGTGATGGAACTATAAAACAGTTATATTGTCATAAGGAACCAAAGTATAAGCAATTTGGTAAAGAATGTTATTTCATATGTTCAGGGACATTTAGTAATAATTGTTTCTGGAAATAAGTCCCAATATCGTTCTATGCACCTAGCTTGTTATCTACATCTATCCATAAAATCAACAAACTCTTCAAGTGAACCTGTTGCAGAAGTAATACTGCCAACATCTCGACATAGTAAATTAAAATATTTTTTATTAGCCCTTGTTTCTTCTAGAAAATGTTCCTGAATAATACCTGGATTAGCCAATGCTGCCGAGAGAGGAATATCATGTTCTGCACCCCGATCCCGTAATGGCATATATGGTGGTACCTTATGATCTGTAAAAAACTGTACAGTTTGAGGAAGTGCCATATCACAAGCATATGCTGCTTCTTCGAGCATTGGTTTTGTGCTCATTCTAAACTCATGGAATTGTTTTTCTGCCTGCCCACCAACATTTATAATTACATCGGGATAAATGGGTTCAGCAAACAGTAATTCAGCATAGGCAACATCATGCACGAGTGGGTGGTAGGTTGCATACTTAAGTGTATTTCCGTCAACCCTACTGAATCTTTCCTGTAATTCTTCTTCTGAAAGAGTACCTAAACGAGTTTGCAAATACTCATGAAATGCATTTACTAAAGGACTTTCTATAAATCTGCTGTCATCTACAAACTGTACTTTATCTGCAATTTCTGGAAAGAAGGTTTGTACAAAACGATCTCCTACATAATGTAATACATCTGACTGATACGCCATTTTGGCAGTTTCACCTCCATTAACTCTTGCTCCGACATGAGGCATAGTTACAAACTGTACATGAGGAGCTTGAATACCTGCTTCATGAAGTCCCTGAGCATACCTGAGTGAAGGTACTAAATAACTCAGCGATCTCAGTGGATATTGTTTACTCCCACCAAATACAGTTCTCATAACTGTCGTATTCATTTGCGATTCACCTCGATACTCATTAAATGCCATACTAGCGAGAGTGGGGAGATCTGTAACAGGAATTTCTGTAATTGAGCCGCGACCTTTACCTGTATTCATCACACCTTGCAAAGCAAAGACAATTTGTTTATTGAGGCTATCAGGATTTATTCCAGCAGAAATAGCTTTATCTATTAGGCCAGATTCAATAAGATCAAGTGCTGATCCTGTACCTAAACTCATTTGCTCTCCCGTTGCAGAGTCAAAGGCTTGCATTGGAAGTGCATTTAAAGTAGCTTCCAAATGTTGTCGGTTTACCTGTAATCTTTTCAGTTCAGGCGTTTCTTGTATAAGGTTTAGTTGTTCCATATTATGAGTAGTAATGAATTAATAGCGCATCTGCTAACACACTAAGCGAATTAATAACTGGTACATTTTGTGAGTCGGGGACAATAAGTGGTATCTCGGTACAACCAAGAATAAGAGCCTCCAAAGCGTTATCTTGAATAAATGATTCAATAATTGGAGCAATTTCTTGTTGAATTTTATTTCTGTCTGCACCAGCAATGACCTTTCGTATTGCACTATCTAATGTTTTTTGTATTGAGTGAGAAGGCTTAATTAATTCACATTCTTTCAACTTGTCCTCATAGAGTTTTGTATTGTAGGTGGTAGTAGTTGCGAGAAGTCCAACTTTTCTGTATCTGTCTTTAACAATCTTGTGCACTTCATTAATTATTGAAATAAAAGGTGTGTCAGTTATTTGTTGCAGATTTGGAAGAAGAATATGTGCCGTATTACAGGCGATAGAGAATACAGAAATGCCATAAGAATCCATCCTGCAAACTTTATCTTTTAGCATTTCTAAAGCTTTTGCTTTATTCGTCTCATCACTAATAAAGTCTGGTACGGGTATGGAATTAATAAGAAGATCTGGGAAAGAATTATTATCTTTGGCACTAAAGGTTGTGATACTCTTTTCGATAAGTAATCTGTTTAATTCTATAGAAGCCTGTGGCCCCATTCCTCCTAATATGCCAATTGTTCTGTTTTTCATATTTTTGAATTATTAATTTGTAAAAAGAGAGGAGGATACATGGGATTACATATCGATCCTCTCAACAAACATCTACCACCGAATATAATAAACCGGCGCAGATTTCCGTTCTTCTCTCTGTTGTTCTACTTCTACTCTGCATTGCTCAAACTCGTCTGGTGGCAGTGAACGTAAACAACCATCGAGATAGTTCGAGTTATAAATGTAAACAAGAGTTAACGACCCTGCTACGCACAAAATCAGGAACAATAGATACATCTGGTTCTCTCTGACTTTTAGGTGCGTATATGCTTCTGTCAATACCTCTTTGACCTTGTTCATGACATTGCCTTTCTAAAATATCCCATGCATCCTCTCAACATGCTTTTATGGCTTAACTTGTTTCAAACAGCTTATGTTTGAGTCCGTTTAAACCATAAAAAAAACCTTCCTGGTGGAAGGTTCGTATTGAGTATGCAATAGGTTTATTCCATAGCAAAACCAACCCTCCAATAGGTTATCTTGTGCCACCAATTGTGTGAGTTGGTAATGTGTTTCATATTATGCAATTACTTTAAATGTCCCTGCCTTAACTTCTTTAGCACCGCGGGTAACTGTTGCTATACCCACACCAAGTTCTTCTGCGATCTTGTGTTGGGGTATACCTTGCTTTAGTTTTTTTACGATCTGGATACGAGTTGGTATCTCTTCACGCTCTTTTGGAGTCAAAAGACCAAACAACAGGTTTTCCATATCTTCAACAGAATTTACTTCAACTAAGAGTTGAGCTAATTCTTTGAGTTCTTTAGATGATTTCATGAATACTATCATACTAGCATACTAGTATTTTGTCAATATATATTATATATGTGATATACAAATATATTTAAAACCGATAACAAATCATTTATCATAAAACTAATTACCATTTATTTATATCTATGGAATTTAACTATCTTGCAATAGTAATAGCTGTTATAGCACAATTTATTGTTGGTGCTGTTTGGTACGGTCCAATTTTTGGAAAGTTATGGGGAAAGATCCATGGCTTTGACAAACTTTCAAAAGAAGTTCAAGAGAAAATGATGAAGGAAATGGGTCCGTATTATGGACTTCAGCTTTTGGTAACTATTATTACTACATTTGTTCTGGCGATCTTTATTACCAGCTTACCTGGGTGGAATCCATACGCCATGGCCGGACTTTTTTGGCTCGGGTTTGTTATCCCGGCACAAGTTAGTGCTGTTATCTTTGGTGGAACAGATAGAAAGTGGATTGCCAAGAAGATTATAGTACAAGCTGTTGGGTCTCTTGCTTGCCTTATGGTGGCAGCAGCCATATTGAGTATGATGTAAAAGTTGTGATACTATGTGAGTAGTGAAACACAACCGCTGGAGCATTATTTGTATCGCTACAGTCTTTAATCTCTTATTTGAGTACTCACTTCGTGGCTTAAATAATATATCTATCCAACCTCTTCTTGTAGTGGTGTTGTTCCTTATTTACTTTTCTCTTTTTACCATGGTTGAAGACCTCATTGTGCGATATAAGCTGAAAGATTATCATCTTATACTTCTGTCTTTTGTTTACGGAACGATTTATTGTGCGTATACTTCTGGTATTGTATTTTTAAAACCAGTTATTGCTGGAATTGATCTCTATACTCTGACCTTGATTAATCTGTTCTGGTGGGGAAGTGTTCAGGCAGTGCTTACTTTTTATATAGCTAACTTATTGGTGAAAAGAGAGTGGAAGCATGAAAGACTTTCTAAAAGAGGTTGGTTCATTGCCATTGCTGTCAATTTGTTTACTGTAGTTTTATTTAAGTCAAGTGGGTACATACCTCATGGGACACCCCTGGGTAACTTTACTATATTACTTATTGTAATAGCCAGCTTGATGATATTCGTTAGTAGCCTGAAAAGACATAAGCCCCAACAAGTACCATTTCAGAGTAACCGTTTTCTTAATGCGATGGCTTTTCTGACTATAGGAGTTTTCGCTTTTTGTGCAATCTTTTTAACCCGTGACCCAATATTATCTGGTACTTCGAATGTCAATGAAACTAGTTTATCCGTTGTGAGCCAATATACTTTTATCCTCGGTATAATGTTGTTTTCTTATCGAATCTACTCAAAAAAAGGAATACCTGTATAGTCTTAATAAACCCATAGTATAATATCGCATGGTAGAAAAACCGTTAGCTAGTCCTTATTGGCGACCTGATAGATCAGACTATGGAGATATCTTTCATGGAGATCAATCTTTTATATGGAGTAAAAATGTAGAGTTTGCAGTTGATGAAATAGTGATCAATCCTGAAGCAAGCCAGATACTCTCTGCCAGTGGTACGTATTTAACTGATCCTGATAGATTATTAGACTATGCCTTTCTTACCTGTCATCCGGATATGAGCACTGCAATGCATGTATCTCCATTTGAGTGGACAAGAAGTACAGTTGTCTCAAAATATCCGATGTATTACGGAAATCAAGTAGGAAGATATGTAACGGTAAAAGGCTGTTCCACAACTGGAAAAGACTATGGTATTGGTTCAAAAGTTACAAGTCCCATTGAGCCTTGGGGTTTCTTTGGAGATAAAGACGCAAAAAAGGAAATAGCAATAGCAAATGATCTCCTTTCTGTCGGCTTTAGATCTGCGTTACCAGTTGGATATCTCACATTAAATGCCAGAAAACTTATGTCTCAGATGTACTCTTTTTGGCCAGATGAATCGAGTGCTCATTTTATGTATGATCAATTACAAAAGGTTATCTCTAATGGAGACAGCCCAGCCATTTTAGTACGTTTAACTGGAAGTAATGTACGGTTATGGGATTATATAGATCATGGTAATAGACAAGAAGCTATTGAAGCATTTGCTTCATCTGGTAGTATGCCTCGATATCTTTTAAACAAGTTAATATGGGAACAGGATTTATCAGGTAGAGATATTACTATTATGAAAACTTACTTTACAAAGATGTTGGAGAGTAATTGTAAGGCATTAGCAGAATTTTTTTATACAATGCCTGAGTATCGGAAAACGAGTATCATAACTACCCTAATTCAATCAAAAGATATTGACGCATCCTTTACTCATCAAGATTTTGAAGAAGTACAAGCAGATGATTTTGCTGTTACTACAACAGTCAACTATTATAAGCAAAAAATGACTGAGCATTTTTCTGGTTTTCTGAATAAGTTATTTCCTATCGAAAAAACGGATGAAGTAGTCGGTCAGAACATGTAAGAACACCTGCTATAATGTAATCATTACAAGTACTTCTTTCCTATGACAAATAAACTAAAAATGGAGTTTATCGGTACATTCTTTCTTGTATTAGTTGTAGCAATTACAGGTAATCCGCTTGCAATAGGCGCAGTACTCATTGCACTTGTATATATGGGTGGATATATTTCGGGTGCTCATTATAACCCGGCAGTAACACTTGCGCTTTGGATGGCAAAAAAGATACCTGGCCGCGATGTCTTTAAATATATTGGTATACAAATGATTGCTGGTTTAGTGGCAGCATTTGTGTTTCATACAATTGCAGGCTTTAAGTTTCTTCCTGGCCCTGTGTTTGAAGCCAGTTATGCAGCAGCATTTTTAGTAGAAGTACTTTTCACATTTCTTCTTTGTAGTGTCATTTTGCATGTAGCAGCAACCGAGAAGACTAAAAATAATCAGTATTATGGTGCTGCAATTGGCTTCACACTCATGGCAATTGCATTTGTGGGCGGACCAATATCTGGCGGAGCATATAATCCGGCAGTTGGGGTAAGCCCTCTTTTATATGATTTCATGAATTTTGGTCCACATATTATTAATATTGGTCTTTACTTACTCGGACCAACTATTGGTGGCCTTTTTGCTGGCATGTTCTATCAGAGTTTTGAAGGAAGAAAAAGATTTTTCTTTTTTTAAAAAATGGGAAGATATATTATTTTTGGAGGGATACTGGGTTTCTTCTTAGGTTATTTTGTATTTTTTGTCTTTGGACAAGATCTCAGTACTATATTGCTAAAAGCATTTCCCAATTATCTGGTAGGTCCATTTTATCCCAGAACTGGAAGTCCTGCATCAGTACTTCTTAATTTTATTCCAGGTATTGTAGCATTCATTGGGGCAGTAATAGGTTTTATACTTTATATAGTTATTAGATTATTCAATAGATGAAAGAATTTACCGATTACCCCATGCTTTCTTTTAAAAGTCAGAAAGAGTTCTCCAAGTGGCTTGAAGAAAATCATAATAGCAGTAATGGTATCTGGATTCGATTATTTAAAAAAGGATCAGATGTAGAATCTGTTACGTATGCAGAAGCTGTAGAAGAATCACTTTGTTATGGTTGGATAGATAGCTTGGCTCGAAAATATGATGAAAAATCATATATCCAGAAATTTACTCCTCGAAGATCTAAAAGCATGTGGTCAAAAGTAAATATTGGACATGTGGAAAGGCTTACCAAAGAAGGCCAAATGAAGGAAGCTGGGCTGAAGGAGGTAGAACGGGCAAAGGCAGATGGCAGGTGGGAGCAAGCATATGATGCACCAAGTACAATGAAGATACCTGCAGATTTTGTAAAAGCAGTGAACAAAAACAAAAAGGTAAAAGAGTTCTTCAGTACACTTAATAAATCCAATAAATTCGCCATTGCATTCCAGCTACATAATGCAAAGAAACCAGAGACAAGGGAACGCCGTTTCAAGAAGTTTCTTGAGATGATGGAACGAGGAGAGAAGTTGTACTAATCATAAACTCGGTAAGATATCACTTGGTGTTATGGTAATAATAGGTGTACTCGTTGGTCCACCGGTTGTTGGCGTTGGTGATGTCGGTGCACTCGTTGGTGTAGCTGGTGCTGCAGTTGCTGTAGCTTCCGGAGTTGGCGTTGCGTTCTTTTTCTTTTCCTCTTCTTCACGTTTTTTACGATCTTCTTCTTCTTTCTTTTTTTGATCTTCTGTAAGTGTTGGAGTTGGTGTTGGGATAATGCCACACATCTCGGTTGGTGCCGTACCTCTTAAGAAGTATTCCAGGAATGCAGAACTGGTTGCTTCATTTTCTTTAAGTTCCATCTTCTTGCCATCTTCTCGACATACTGTTTCATCTATAACAGTTGCTGGTTTCTTAAAATCTTCAACAGGTTTTCCTTGCAGGTATGCTTCCATAACTTGCCTCCATATAGGACCGGCTCCACCAGAACCGGCAACAGCATTCATTGGAGAATTATCGTTATTCCCAATCCAGACGCCAACCACAACCTGAGGTGTATATCCAATCGTAAGAGAATCACGGTAGTCATTGGTCGTACCGGTTTTGACAGCAGCTCTTCTGGAAATAGTGAGACTTCCACCAAAGGTATCCTGGCGGGCTTCATTATCTGAAAGAATTGAAGAAATAATAAAGGCAACAGAAGAAGGCATAACCTGTTTACTTTCCTCAGATGGCTCCAGTATTACATTACCATTTTTATCTCGAATCTCTAAAAAGATGTTGTTTTTATGCCATGTCCCTTCATTGGCAAAAACTGCGTATGCATTGGTCATCTCAACAAGTGGAACTTCACCACCGCCCAAAACGAGCTGCAGGCCATAATCTCTATCTTCAGAAAGGGAAGTAATCCCCATTTCTTGTGCTGCATCTATTGCGGTATCTACCCCAATCATATTTATGACATGAACTGCCGGAATATTAAGAGAATTGGCAAGCGCATATCGTACTAATACGTCGCCACGGAAGCGGTTATCATAGTTTTTGGGTTCATAAGTACCAAACTTAATAGCTTCGTCTTTAAGTTGAGTAGATGCCGTAATTTTACGTTCTTCTATAGCTTTTGCGTATACGATTGGTTTAAAAGAAGAACCAGGCTGGCGAGGTCTTACTGCCATGTTAATTCTGCCATTTTCTTCATCAGAATAATCATGACTTCCTACAAGAGCTAAGATCTCTCCTGTCTTAGGGTCAACAACAACAACCGCACCATTGGTTACCTGAGCTGTTGCGAGGCGTTGTACTTGTGTTGCTACTGCATCTTGTGCTGCCTTTTGTAAATCAAGGTCAATAGTTGTTTTAACTACAAAACCAGAGTTTGCAACTCTTTGTTCTCCATACTCTTCAATAAGAAAATCTCGAATCATGAGAGCAAAGTGTACGCCCTCCTGATTAATATCTGCTGGTGTGGGGTTAATCTCAATCTTTTCTTCCTGAGCGGCTTTTTTTTGTGCTTCTGTAATATAACCTTGGTCTTGCATAAGCTCTAAGATAAGATCTTTTCTATTAAGAGCTGCTTTTAAATCTCCAGAAATAGGAGAAAGGTAGGAGGGAGAGCGTATAACACCCGCAAGTAATGCACTCTCTGCAAGAGTTAAGTCTTTTGCATCTTTCCCAAAATATCTTTTTGAAGCATCTTGAATACCAAATGCTCCTTCACCATAATAAATACTATTAATGTACATTTCTAGAATATCGTTTTTGGAATACCTTCTCTCGAGTTCTATCGCAAGAACAAGTTCCTGGTATTTTCGAAGTAATTTTTTATCTGGGGTGAGTAAGGTTGTTTTAATAAGCTGTTGAGAAATGGTAGAACCACCTTGTGCAAAAGATTCAGACAAGATATTCTCCCGAACAGCTCTGAGGAAACCAGTTATGGAAAAGCCTGGGTGATTATAAAAATCTTTATCTTCAACAGCTATAAATGCTTGCCTTGTAAGTTCTGGAATTTCTTCAAATGCTACCGGGTTTTTGGTTGTTGCATCAAATAACGTAAAGAATGGCTTGTCATTGCGGTCTAGAAGCACGACTCCTTCATTCTTTTTGTTAATAATGGTATCTTTACTACGCAGATCTCTGGCAAAATAAAAGTAGGTGAATATCGGAATTGCAATCATGATGCCAACAAATGCCAAGAAGGCATACATAAGCCCTTTTCTATGACTCTTTACAAACCGGATGATATCTTCTTTTTTAATATTGCGAATTCTATGCCATTTCTCAAGTAGATACTCCTTATCGATTTTTCTGATGTATTGTACTGCTTGTTGTAGCTTTTTCTTCAAATTCGACATGGATTAATTATACAATAGTCAGAATTTAGACTATAGTATTAAGCAATATTCTGTGTATTCTGATTCACTGGTTGTCGTGGAGGTGTTGTTGGTTGAACAGGTTGGGTTGGAGTTTGAGTATTCTGTTGTGGAGCTGGTGAAGGGTTGGTTGCAGGAGCTTTTGGTTTAGTTTGTTGTATTTTGACGAGTAGTGTGAGGATGTTTGCAAAGATTACAGTATTAATAAGAGGATCTACAGGAAGAGTTGTCAAGAAGTTATTGCTTACAAAAAGGGCAATTCCAGCTAACATACCTATTATTTTCTGTTGAAGTGGAAAACTGGGAGAAGTTTTAGGCTCGGGGATCATGACTAATGCAGCAAAAGCCGTAGCATTAAAGAGCATATATGCAACGAGATGTGTAGCTCGTTCGAGTGAAAGGGTGATGACTGTGTAGAAAAAGGTGAGAGTAAGAAATGATAAGAAAAATGAAAAAATGAGAGAGGCCTTTTTAAAAGAATTGGCAAAGTAAAAAAATAAAATCAAAAATAAAGAAGACACTACAACATTCAGTATAGGTAAACTAGACAACATATTCTGAAACATATCTGCTCCCCACCAGGAAACGAGGAGTGTATCTACTTGCGGATTGATGAGCGAAATAACATAAGTAACTACATATGTAAGAACAATGGCAAGTGCAGCCGGGTTAAAGATAGGCTGCTTCATACGTCTAAATAAAAATTTACCTACGGCAATCATTATAATAGCAAGCGGAAAATACCATATATTATTCGTCGGATGCAGAAGTAAATACACAATCCAGGTGGAAACTAAAAAGTTACTTGGATTAGTCATTGTTAGGCCAAAGCCATATCGGAGCATAAAGAATACTGCACCACCTGTGAGGAAGGTAATAATAAATTTGAAAATATACTCAGAGCGCTCAGTAAGATTAACTGTGGGAACAAGTAAATCAGCGAGTGCCACAAGTCCAAAGAGGGTGATAAATAACGAAAACTGAAAGAGGGAATTTTTGAAATTAATATACTTTATAAGGTCTTGCATAATAACTCTTGCGCAAATTTAAGACTTCAATTAACATTATACAGATTTACAATGAAAAGACTATTCAGCTTCTTTTCAGAAAGGATATTTATTATGTTACTTTTGTCATCTACACAGCATGGCATATTGAGATTATTAATTAATATACATATATGAACCCAAAACAGATTGGAATCGGTATCTTAGTTTTAGCAATTATCGGCATTGCAGCATGGCAGTTTGGCGGCATGAATAACAATACGCAGATGCAAGATGAGACATCCACTGTAATGGAGACCACAGAATCTACAGCAGCTGGATCTAATCCGGCAACCAGTGATATGGTAGATAATGAAGGCTCAGCCGTGAATCCAAGCCAGTATGAAAATGGTACATACCAAGCAACCGGTAATTATACTTCTCCGGCTCAAGAAGAAGAAGTTGATATTGTTATAACTCTTGCAGATGGTGTGGTAGTAGATGCCCAGTTTGAAGGTAAAGCCACCAATGCTACAAGTCAAAAGATGCAAGGACTTTTTTCTGAAGGATTTACAGAGGAAGTTGTCGGCAAGAATATAGATGACATTAATTTAACAGTTGTGAACGGATCATCCCTTACTCCAAAAGGGTTTATGGATGCTCTTGAACAGGTAAAAGAAGAAGCTTCACAAGCCTAATGAAACCGGTAACTTTTGCATATGAGTCGATGGGCACCCATTGGGAGGTGTCCATTTGGGATAAAGTCGGTTCTTCTGTATTTAAAGAATTACAAGAACAAGTCATCAAATCTTCTCAACAATTTGATAAGACATACTCTCGTTTTAAAGCGGACTCTCTTGTAACATCTCTTTCTCAACAAACAGGCCGAGTGAAAGTCCCATTAGAACTTATTGAGATGCTCAGGCTGTATCAAAAACTCAATACATTATCTGGAGGTAAGTTTACTCCATTGGTCGGGACTACTTTGGAAGATATGGGGTACGATCGAGAGTATTCTTTAAAGGAAAAGGGAAGTATTCACCCTATAACCGACTTTAATAAAGCACTTACCATAATTAATGATACGACTATTGAATTGCATACTCCGTCACTATTTGATTTAGGTGCATTGGGCAAAGGGTACTTTGTAGAAAAGATCAAGTCATTTCTTGAGTCAAAAGGCATACAGCATTACTTAGTGAATGGAAGTGGAGATATTAGTTATGCGGGAGAAAAACCTATCAAAGTTGGTTTAGAACATCCTTATGACTCATCTAAAGTCATTGGAGTTGTTGAAATGAGCAAAGGTTCAATGTGCAGCTCGGGTAGCAACAGGCGCTCGTGGGGAAAGTATCACCATATCATTGACCCAGATTCATTAACATCTACATCAGAGATTATTGCAAGTTGGGTAATAGCCCCATCTGCAACTATTGCAGATGCCTTGGCAACAGCACTCTTTTTATCTCCCCCCGAAGCATTTGCTTCAGAATTTGATTTTGAGTACTTACTTCTGAATAAAGATATGAAGGTTAAAAGGTCAAAAGGGTTTAAAGCAGAGTTATTTTAAAAGGTTATTTATAAATTAGTTCTCTCACACAGATATTCTTCATCTAACGTAACTGCTCCTCTCTGTAAAGGAAGATAGATAACGTAATCCATAAATGCGTTTTTATTCTCTTGTGAAGTTTTATATGTAATTGATACCGTCTTTAAATACGGCATACTCCTAGCCATTTGGGTTTCAGTAATTTTTATAACCTCAACAGGTATATTGCTCCCTGCAACTAATCCCAATGCTTTAGTTTCTGTAAATTCTTCAGGATCATTAGATTCCATTTTATTTATTGTGATTTCACCTTCTTTTTCATAGTGGCATTTATCTTCTGCTGTTTTACATGAGTGAGGGACTCCCCAACATTGTTCAACGTTAGAACAAATACCGTTTCCTCCCAACAATTCTGATTTAATTCCGATACAATCACAGCGCTTTACTACTTCATTGTCATGACGATATTCTATATAGTTTTTGGGATAGGTAAAAAAATAGAGTAATATCAAGCTATACAAAAAGGGACTCATGAAGAGTTGTTTTAAAAATGCTTTCTTTTGTTTTCTTGTAAAAATAATTAAAAGTAAAACAAAGATTATTAAGACAGGAAGTACACTAAAAAGAAAAAAAGTAAGAATATCAAATAAAGTCGGGACTGCAAATGCAAGGTCACATATACTAACTTCTTTAGAAGAAGTATAAATTGATGTTGGTGTAGGGGACATATTTTATTTAAAATCCCTTATATTACTTTCATTAATAAAGAACTGGTTACCTTGCCCACTGACTACTTTGTACGCAACTTTTCGAACAATGGTCTCAATTAATCGTTCTAAGCTTCGGATACCTGGTTCAAAACCAAGAGGTCGTATGAGTACCGGCCAGAGTTTTTCATCTATCGTGAGTTGATTTGGCTCAATACCAACTTGTTTCATATATTTTGGAAGAATATAGTTTTTACCGATATGAATCTTTTCTTCGTCTGTATATGAAGGCATTTGAATAAGTTCCAAACGGTCTAAAACCGGTGGGGCAATGTTAGTTGTATTGTTTGCGGTAGCAACAAAAAGAACATTCGAAAGGTCAAATGGGTAATCGATAAAATTATCGGTAAAGTGCATATTCTGACTTGGATCAAGAAGCTCAAGAAGAACACCCATAATAGAAGATCGAGCTTCTGGGGTAACACGATCTAGTTCATCCAAAAGAATAACCGGATTTTTAACCGTCGCATCTTTTAATGCTTTAATGATGGCACCTGGTTGGGATTCTGGTGATATTTTGGCATGTCCTCTTAAGTCGCCAGCAGAAGCTAATCCACCAAAGGGGATACGAATAAGAGCTCGTCCCAAAGATTCTGCCAGAGATATCGCGAAAGTTGTTTTACCAGTACCGGCCAAACCAACAAAGAATAATGGCCGTACCTGAATACTTTTAACATTCAGTTTTTCTTTTTGAAGTTTATAAATAGAAAGGTACTCCAGGATACGCATCTTGATTTTATCTAGGCCAAAATGGTTTTTATCAAGTATCTGTTTTGTCTGTTCTATATTAATATCATCTTCTGATTCGGTAAACCAGGGTAAACTGGTGACCCAGTCAATATATTTCCCAATAGTATCGAGGTGGGTCAAATTGTTGCCATATTTTACTGCTAAGCTTGCTCGTTCTATCTGTTCTAAACACTTTTCTTGAAGGTTAGCAGGTAGTTGAGCAGATTGCAATTTTTGTTTTAACTTTTGCAGCTCAGATATAGCAGTATTATCTTCCATAAAATTAGCACTTGAATTAATCACTTGACAAAAAAAAGGTTCTTAGTTATAAATATAAGCGTATTTCAACCCCAGTTAATTTCATTTTATAAGTTTTAAAACAAAAAATCTATGGCAACCAAACACAATATAAAGCCACTTTTTGATTATGTTCTCATCAAACCTGTTCAGCAGGATGAAATCACTGCGTCAGGCATTGTACTCCCAGACACTGTTAAAGAAAAACCTCAAATGGGTGAGGTTATGGCAGTCGGACCTGGAGGTATGAGTGAAGATGGTAAAACCCTCCCAATGCAAGTAAAAGTTGGACAAAAAGTCCTTTACAAAAAGTGGGGAGGAAATGAAGTAAAGGTTGGTTCAGAAGAATGGATGCTTCTGGAACAAAAAGATGTAATGGCAGTTGTTGCCTAATCTTACTTAGATATTACAATTAAAAGTTACTTTTAAATAATATGGCAAAACAAATTATTTATGGAGACGAAGCAAGACAAAAACTTGCAAGTGGAGTTAACCAGCTCGCAAAAGCAGTAACCACCACACTCGGACCACGTGGTAGAAACGTTGGTATCGATAGAAAATGGGGAGCACCAACAGTTGTTCATGATGGTGTAACCGTTGCAAAAGAGATTGAACTAGAAGATCCATTTGAAAACATGGGTGCACAGATGGTAAAAGAAGCTGCTTCGAAAACAGCTGATGTTGCTGGAGACGGAACAACCTCCTCCACACTTCTTACCCAAACCATGGTAAACCTTGGACTCAAAAATATTACAGCTGGTGCAAATCCAATGATCCTCAAAAGAGGAATGGATCGCGCAGTAGAAGAAGTAGTCGCACAGGTTCAAAAAATGGCAAAGAAAATCCCAACAGATGATGTTTCTCAAATCGCTCAGGTTGCAACTATTTCTGCAGCAGATGAAGAGATTGGAACAATGATTGCAGAAGCTATCAAAAAAGTTGGTAAAGATGGTGTCGTAACTGTTGAAGAAGGAAAAGGACTTCATATGGAAAGTGAACACAAAGAAGGAATGGAGTTTGATCGCGGATATGCTTCAGCATATTTCGTAACCAATCCAGACAAAATGGAAGCAGAACTTGAAGATCCATATATCCTTATCACCGATAAGAAGATTTCTTCAGTCCAGGACCTACTTCCTTTCCTCGAAAAGGTAGTAAAGGTTTCTAAGAATATCGTTATTATTGCAGAAGATGTAGAAGGAGAAGCTCTTCCAACACTCGTTGTGAATAAACTCCGTGGAACCTTTAATGCGCTTGTTATTAAAGCTCCAGGATTCGGCGATAGAAGAAAAGCAATGCTCGAAGATATTGCTATTCTCACCGGTGGAACTGTTATCTCAGAAGACCTCGGCAAGAAACTTGAGAATGTAGAGATCGAAGACTTGGGAAGAGCAGATAAAGTGTGGTCCGATAAAGAAAATTCAAGAATTGTTGGAGGAAAAGGAGATAAAAAAGCAATTAATGCACGAGTTACACAAATTAAAAAAGCCATTGAACAAACAACATCCGACTTTGACCGTGAAAAGCTGCAGGAGCGACTTGCAAAACTTGCAGGTGGTGTGGTCGTTATAAAGGTGGGAGCCGCAACAGAAGTAGAGATGAAGGAAAAGAAAGAACGCGTAAATGATGCTGTTGCAGCAACTAAAGCAGCTCTTGAAGAAGGAATTGTTTCTGGAGGAGGTACTACATACCTTCAAGCCAGAAAAACCCTTCCTGCACTCAAAGAAAAGATGCAGTTTGAAGAAGAGAAGGTTGGTGTGGAGATTGTATATAACTCTCTTGCTGAACCAATCCGAATGCTTGCACAAAACAGTGGCATGGAGCCTGGCACAGTTATGTACCAGATTGAACAGAAAAATAATCCGGACTACGGATTTGATGCAGTCAACCGTGACTTTGGATCAATGTTCAAGAAAGGTATTGTCGATCCAGCTAAAGTAATCAGAACTGCAGTACAAAATGCAGAATCGATTGCAGCAGCAATTCTTACCACAGAAGCCCTTGTTGCAGACAAGCCAGAAGAAAAGGCTGAACCTGTACCAGGCGGTGGCGGAATGCCAGGAATGGGTGGTATGGGAGGAATGTATTAATCCCGAAAACTCATAAACTAAAAAAAGCTCTCCTCAGGGGGAGCTTTTTTTATGGTTCAATTGGCTCCATAAATCCTACACCCTGAAACAAAAAGAGAAGAAATCCGACAACAAGAAAAAGAATGAGAGTAAGTATACCTATAACAATGGGGTATGCTTTGAGAATATTTTTTACAATAAAAGCAAAGAGCTCAGCAAGATTCTTGAGTGGATCCGTGGGAGGAAGTGGTGGCATGAGTATATTTTAATCCACTTTTACACAAAAATGCTGATCAATAATAGGTGGCAACTCCTTGAGTGCGTATAATTTTGAAGCATCTGTTAATTCAGAAAGAGGATGAATATCGATCTTCTCTATTTTCATTTCCACGTCATATTCTCCAATTACATTATCTAAAAGTAGTAATACTACATGAAAGACTCTTTCATCTTCTTCCTCAATACCTGCAATGTATAAATCTATATTTACTTTTTTATCAGAGTCATCATACGTAAAAAAAATATCTTCTGGACTTAGGACAATATCTTCAAGTTCAATCTGTATATCTAGGTTTGCTTTTCTCTGTCTAAAAGGTACCACAATCCATCTATCTAGTTCTGGAGCTTCCTTGGTCAGTTCTATGACAGAAGCAAAGCCTTCTTTTAGCCCATTCGAGCTAATAATTAATTCACGTTTTCCATCTATCTCTGGCCCGATTTCAAATACTAAATTAGGATGAATATCCTTTAGTTTTTCTAATGTTTCTTCCAAAAGATCAGTATGATATTGCTCATAATGGAAAAATTTGTCTTCATGTTCTAAAAACCATTTCCAAAACAAGTTATATGAGAGGTAGTTTTCCATATGGTGTAGATTGTACCATAGTTGTTTAAGGAGTCTGTAGTATTTCCCATATTGAAGTACTTGGCAATATGTATTATAGTAAGGTATTACCTATTAGGAAGTCCAAATCAAGTGCAGAGTAAGGAATCTTCAATTTTAAAACCATTAAAGAAATATCTTTCCTCGAAAAGAAGGGCTTTTCGTCCTTTAGGAGTGGTATCTCATAGAGAAAACGTCTATTTATATTACTCTAATAAAGAAAATTCAGAACATACTTTTAATTTGGCAAGAAGTAAAGATGGCTTTTCTTTTTCTGCTTATCGAAAAGATCTTGTAATTACCAACTTTAAGCAATACGAAGATATCTCTAAATGTACAGATTTTTACTTCACCAAAATGAAGAAGTATTATATGCTTCGGTACAAAAAAAAATCAGATAAGCGATTTATTTTTGCTACAGCAACAACTTCTGACTTACAGAAATTCGAATACAATTATTATTCTCCTCTTGAGCAGGATGAATTTGTAATTATCCCTGACAAAACCTTTAATAAATATCATATTGCATACTGTGGCGAGTATGATATTTCTGTCTGTCGATCAAAAGACCTCAAACGCTGGGAAGTTACGACACCTTCTGTACTTATGCCACGGCCTGCATTTTTTGATAAAGGCCCATTAGAAATAGAAACCGTTTTACAAACAGAAAAAGGTATTCTGCTTTTGTATCATTCAAAAATAGAAACCAAAAAAGGCTCAACATATGTTGTGGGAGCAGCCTTATTTGATAAAAAAGATCCTTCAAAACTCCTTTGGAGGTCCAATGAACCTATATGGGAACAGGCACAGGAATGGGAAGGATATGAAGCAACACCAATTGGGGTCGTTAATCATAAGGGATCACTTATATCTTATTGGTATATAAAAGATCTTGGCTTTTTTGGAGTAATTTACTCACTTTATAATATTGGTCAAGGGCTTCAGATTAAAAATGTTTCTTTAAATTTAAAAAAGGTAGAGCATAACCCGATCCTTTCACCAAAAGAAGATAATCATTGGGAAGCGTTCAATACCTTTAACCCAGCTGCTTTATATGCAGATGGAAAGGTACACCTTATGTATCGTGCACAAGGATATGATTATATATCTGTTCTTGGTTATGCCTCAAGCTCAGATGGTTACACGATTGATCAACGCCATGTTGAGCCAGCTTATATACCCTCGGAAGATTTTGAATATAGAGGTCCCGTAAAGCCAACACATATTTCACATATGTATGTCTCTGGTGGTGGATATGGAGGAGCAGAAGATCCACGCCTTACCCAAATAGGTGACAGGGTATACATGACATATGTCGCATTTGATGGATACAATCCACCACGTGTTGCTCTCACTTCTATTAAGCTAGATGACTTTTTGAACCATCGATGGCTATGGGAGAGGCCAGTCATTATATCACCTCCTGGTGTAGTAGATAAAAATGCTGTTATTTTCCCTGAAAAAATAAATGGTAAGTATGTAATTATGCACCGTATTTACCCAGATATACTTATAGATTTTGTTGATACACTTAATTTTGATGGTACGTGGTGGCTTAAAGGCGAGCATAAGATCAGCCCCAGGCCCAATATGTGGGATAGCCGTAAAATTGGCGCTGGAGCACCACCTATCAAAACAAAAGATGGATGGTTACTCATCTATCAATCTGTAGGCAACCAGGATCCAGGGAGATACAAAATTGGAGCAATGTTACTTGATTTAAATGATCCAACAAAAGTACTCCATCGGGCAAATGCGCCAATTCTTGAGCCAGTTGAGCACTATGAAAACCATGGGTTTAAAGCAGGAGTCGCATATCCGTGTGGTGCAGTTGTTATAGATAATACATTGTTTGTCTATTATGGTGCAGCCGACTCATATGTTTGTTTAGCTACTGCCAATCTTGATGATTTTCTTGCAGAGTTAAAGTATGCAGAGATTTCTAAGCTCGAGCCTGCTATTATTAATCAAATACACATCTAATGTCACTTTTTAAACGAAATCCAGAACAACCTATTTTATCACCTGTTGCAGAGCATGATTGGGAAGCTTTAGCCTCTTTTAATGGCTCGATTACTAAACACGATGATATATACCATATGGTATATCGAGCGATGTCTCATGATAAAGAGGTAGATGGACATATCCTCCAGCAGTCTATAGTAGGCCATGCTACTAGTAAAGATGGCATTAACTTTGAGAATAGGGTTCCTTTTATTACACCCAAAGAAGACTGGGAACGTTTTGGCTGCGAAGATCCACGTATAACTAAGATTGATGATACATTTGTTATCTTTTATACTGCTCTATCTGAATTTCCTCCAGTTGCTCATGGCATCCGCATCGCTGTTGCACTGAGTGATGATATGAAGACAGTTAAAGAACGTCATCTGGTTACTCCATTTAATGCCAAGGCAATGACGCTCTTCCCAAAAAAGATCAATGGTAAATACGCAGCAATGCTTACTGTGCATACCGATTTACCACCCTCTAAAATATGTCTGGCCTTGTTTGATTCTATAGAACAGATCTGGTCGCAAGAGTATTGGCGAAAATGGTATCAAAACTTAGAAGATCATATTATCCCACTACAGCGCATGAATAGTTCTCAGGTAGAAGTTGGATCAGTCCCAGTCTATACAGAGCAAGGATGGCTCTGTATGTTTGCTAATATCACTAATTACTATACAGAAGCCTTTCGAGAATTCAGAATTGAGGCAGTCCTTTTAGATCATAATAATCCTCAAAAAGTTATTAGTCGTGTGCATGAACCACTACTTCATCCAGAAAAAGAATATGAAAAGGAGGGAGTTGTAAAAGATATTGTATTTCCATCAGGTGCTTTACTTGAAAACAATATAGTCCACTTATATTACGGAGCAGCAGATACACACTGTGCTCGGGCTTCTCTGCCACTGGAACAGCTAAACTACCGAATGCAGATCACAGATGCCGTTCCACTAAAAGTAGATAAATATAAACATAATCCCATCCTTACTCCAATTGCTGGTAATGATTGGGAACATAAAGGGGTATTTAACCCAGCTGCAATTTATTTGAATGGAAACCATTATATTTTATATCGGGCATTTTCTGAAGATAACACTTCAACCATTGGGCTCGCTATTTCTGCAGATGGATTCCATATAGACGAACGATTACCAGAACCCATTTATAAACCGAGAGCACCTTTTGAATCTAAACCTGAACCAAATATGTGGTCTGGGTGTGAAGACGCGCGTATTACACAAATGGGAGATAAGTTGTATATGTTGTATACAGCGTACGATGGACAAAGCCCGCCACGTGTGGCGATGACATCTATAAAAGTTGAAGATTTTTTGAATAGAAAGTGGGGAGCTTGGGCTCACCCAGTTCTTATTTCACCACCAGGAATTGATGATAAGAATGCCTGTCTTTTATCAGAAAAAGTAAAAGGCAAGTATGTCTTTTTTCATAGAATAAATAATGACATTGTGCTGGATTTTGTCGATGATCTACATTTTGATGGAGAAAAAGAATTTCTCAGAACCTTGCGATATATCCCACTTCGAAAAGAATCATGGGACGGAGAAAAAGTGGGTATTTCTGGACCACCTATCAAAACCCAGTATGGTTGGCTGCTTCTATATCATGCTGTAAGTAAAATTGATCGTGAATATAGAGTTGGTGCAATGCTCCTTGATTTAGTCGATCCATCTGTTGTTTTGTCATCTCTTCATTATCCTATTATGGAGCCGGAAGCTCAGTTTGAAAGGGAAGGTTTTGTACCTAATGTAGTATTCCCGTGTGGATTGATTTTAAAGGATGATACATTGTTTATATACTATGGCGGTGCAGATCAAGTGGTTTGTGTTGCAACTATTTCTTTAAAAAAGATTACGAAAGCTCTGTTGGAACGAAAAACTAGAAAATTTCTACTGTAATCATGATCCTTGATAGAAAAAAGAAATATCTACAGGTAGCTTTAAATTCTACCATGGATGAAGCAAGATCTATTATTATGCGATTGCCAGTAAGTGATCGTATTCTGATAGAAGCAGGTACTCCCCTTATTAAAGAATATGGTACAGACGCGATCAGACAACTACTTGTTTTTTGGGCTATGCGGGTAGGCAATACTTTCAAACCTTATATTGTTGCAGATCTAAAAACTATGGATCGTGCTGAGCGGGAGGTGGAGCTGGCAGCAGCAAGCGGAGCAAGTGCAGCAGTTTGTTTAGGACTTGCTCCAGTGGAAACGGTTGATAGCTTTATTGCAGAATGTACAGAACAAGGAATAGATAGTATGGTAGATATGATGAATGTTGAGCATCCTATAAAACTGCTTCGGCAATATAAGAAAATGCCAGATGTTATTATTCTTCATCGCGGAGTTGACGAAGAAAAATTTAATAAGTCTAAACCAATCCCATATATCCAGATTCATAAAATAAGAAGCTCATATAGTACGCTCATTTCTCTTGCAGGTGGAGATAGTATACGTGAGGTACAAAGAGCAATTTTTAATGACGCAAATATTGTGGTTGTGTGGAAAGAGTTTTATAGTGCAAAAGGAGCTACCTCTGAGCTTGCTGCAGATTTTCTTCGACAGATCAAATAAAAGAAATTACTTAACCGGAGTATGGTTTGCCAGCTTTTTAAATCCTTCAAGTACTTCAACAGGGAGAGCAAAGACAACGGTGTTTGAAGGATTAGATGTTGTGGATTCTATAGTTTGTAGAGTGCGAAGTGAGATGGCTCCACTTTGTGAGAGCATAGTCATTGCTTTATTTAGATTTTCAGATGCGGTAAGTTCTCCCTGTGCACGAATAATAGTTGCTCTTCTTTCTCTTTCTGCTTCAGCCTGTTTTGCCATAACTCGTTTCATATCTGCCGGGACTTCTATATCTTGAATTTTGATTGCGGTTACGTCTACACCCCAGTCTGTTGTTTCCTGATCAACAAGTGTCTTGATCTGATCAGCAAGTTCCTGCCTTTCTGTGAGAAGCGTATCGAGTTCCACACCACCTATAACATCACGGAGGGCTGTTTGGGCATACTGAGTAACTGCATAGGTAAAGTCTTGAATTTTAAGAATTGCAGATTCAGGTTTGGTAACTTCAAAATAGACAACTGCATTTATACCAACTGGCACATTATCTTTGGTTATAACTTCCTGTTGAGGGATATCTGCTGTATTAATACGGATATCTACTTTAATAGCACGTTGAATAATAGGAATAAGAATTTTGAGTCCTGGTTCAAGAGTATAAGAATATCTTCCAAGAGTGAGCACAACACCGCGTTCATATTGATTAATAATGACGAGGGATTTAAGAAGTAAAACAATCCCAATTACTACGAAAGGTATAAATAAAAAATCCATATCCTCAGTATAAATTTACTCAATACTACTGTCAATATGAAGTCACTCCATAAAATCCATAAGCACTCCATTAGTCCATCCAAAACCAATTTGAACCTTATATTCACCACCGCCACCAATTGTCTTATGCTCTTTTACATTGTATTTTTCAAAAAGAGCACCGGTTTCTTTAAAAGCTTTATAAGCAGCATCTGTAAATCCCTGCTTAATCTGTTTGGCAATCTTTGTATATCCGTAATTTTCGAGTCCATTAACTGTAATCCATTGAAGAGGGGCCCAACCATTTGGGCTATCCCATTGCTCATGAGTGTCTGATAAAGTAGTAAGCACGCCACCTTGTCTCAAGAACTTCTTTTCTATATGTTCTGCTACTTTTGCTGCTTGTTCTTTTGTCGCAATGCCCACAAAAAGAGGGAATGCAGCTGCTATGGTCCACGATTGAGAAAGCTTTTCATCTGTCCAGTAATAGTCAAAATAAAAACCTTCTTCTTCAGACCAAAAATACTTTTGTATGAGTTGTTTTCTTTTTTCTGCTAAGTTATGGAAGTATTTATGCTTTTCTTCGTTCTCAAGTTCTTTATACCATTCTGATAACTTCCTTTCTATCAGATAGATAAGGCAGTTGAGATCAACTGGGAGCATATCAGTTGTTGCAATCGTTGCAAGATTTTTACCATCTCTAAACCAGCGGCTAGAAAAATCCCACCCAGAGGCAGCGCCTGCTCTTAGATCTTTATATAATTTTTCTGCTTTATCTTTTTCGAGTTTAGATCCAAGTACGTAATCATGATAAAAAGATTCTTCTCTTGGCGTAGTACCTTTATCATAATATCTATTTAAGACAACATCTTTCTCAATTTTTACACAATGTTCATGAGCTCCACCAGCTTGAATATGATCTATACCATTCATCCAGAATTCATATTCTTTAGCGAGTTTAGATATAAAAGGAATTATGGCATCAAAGCCTTTTAGTTTTTCAAGTAAATCAATATATAATACAAAAACAGGGGGTTGAGATCGTGTTAGAAAGTATTTTCTGGTTCCATTAGGTATAAAGCCATAGGTATCTATGAGATATGAGTAGTTTTTAATCATATCCATGAACATGTAAAAGTCGTTGTGTTTTATAAGCCCGAGTGCTGTAAAAAAACTATCCCAATAAAATAATTCACGGAAACGACCTCCCGGCACAATATACGGGTGAGGAATGCTGATACGAGTACTGTACGTTTCTGGAGAAGGATCATTTCGTTCAAGGTAAGACCACGCATGTCTTATATATTCATCTAAAGACATCTCAGACATAGGTATTGGTTCTATATAGCGAGGAATGCGGAAATGCTCCAATATAAATGAAAGCATATCAAAGGTAGGAAGATCCTTGCGAGCTTCATATTCTTCTAAAATTATTTTCGGATCTTTATTTGGAGTTGCATCAACAAAGGTTTTTTGATCCTCAAAGATCTGTGCCATTTGGACCGTTTCAAAAAGAGGTCCTTCCATCTGAATAAGCATTTTTTGTGAATTCATGTAGTAATTATAACTAAAAAAATAAAGAAATGGTCAATTTCATATATTATCATACAAAATACACGTTAGTAATATTTTAACAAGCTTTATAATGTATTTATGAAGTATGTACTGACATATGGCATCCTTATATTCTTTTTTATATCGACGCTTTTTGCATCTGCCCTTATTCCATCTACATTCCTAAATAAACAAGTAAAAGCAAGCATTGAGACTTTTACAGAAGAAGGAACATATCCATCGTTTGGCTTACCATGGAGACAAATTGTACTAGACAACTTTACTGACTCTTTAATGTTTAATACAGCTTATTCAGTAAACTCAGAAAGGTCTTTTCAATCTATCCTACTCAACAGACGCTATGAAGAAAGCATTGATCAGATAGGAAATCTCAAGGTGATATATGAAGAAAATGCAGTGCCTCAAACAAATTATGAAAGGTACTGGCATGGCTATTTAGTATACCTGCGCCCACTTCTCGCGCTTACCTCATATACTGGCCTCCGTCTTATAAATGCGATCTTCTTATATGGAGGCTTTGCCTATCTGTTGTACCTGATATGGAAAAAGCTGGGTAGAGAAATGGTTGTTGCAATGATCATAAGTTTTGTTCTGGTCGATTTTTTCTTTATATGGAAGTCACTTCAATTTTCTAGTGTCTTTCAAATTGCAATTTATTCTTCTATTTACTTACTTAAAAATTATCAAAAGAATGGGAGCTATTATATCTTTTTCTTTATTATTGGTGGACTAACTTCTTTTTTTGACTTACTTACCGCACCACTTATTACGCTGGGTCTGCCCCTAATCCTAGTAACATATATGAACCGATTGAATGTTAAAAAGGTCTTTTTCTTATGTATTTCATGGTCCATTGGATATCTGCTTTTGTGGGCAAGTAAATGGATCATTGTGGAGCTTTGCATAAGCCCAGGCGCTATTCAGACTTCCATAGATCAGATACTAAAAAGAACAGTTACTAAAGCAGATCCAGAATTTTCTCATCTTGTGACAATAAAAAGGAACCTACTGCAACTAATTGGCTATCATAAAAGTAATAAAATTATTATGCTTGTTGGTACACTTGCTGCAGCATTATTTTTTTGGAGATATGGTTCTTTTAAGAACGTCAAATTAAATTTAGTAGTACCTTTCGCGTTTATAGCAATTATTCCATATGCCTGGTATCTTGTTGCCGCCAATCATTCGTATATACATGTATGGTTTACATATAGAATCCAGTTACTCGCAGTTTTGGCAATGCTATTAATATATCTTGAATGCATTGATTGGGGTAAAGTCAAAAATCATTTTTTAAAATACACCATCAGAAAAACTCCCACAAAAGATAAACATAATCCTGCAACCTGATACATATTCAATTTTTCCTGAAAGAAAAAAAGTCCAAACGCGATTCCATAAATGATCAGAAGAGGGTAGTAAATTGAAGTAAATCCAGTTTGCGTTGCACCGAGCGCATATGCTTTGATAATAAGAAAGTTTCCAATACTAATAAGAAGACCTATTGCCACAACAAGTGGAAGAGTTTTGAGATCAATTGAACTACTTTGTGAAGGAAATATAAAGTGGAGCACAATCATCACGACAGCTCCAACAAGAGATGCAAGTGCATTGATAAGAAAAAGAGGAGCAGAAGGAGAAAACATCTTAGAAACTGCCTGATAGATGACAAATAAAATTGGTGTAAAAGCTGCAAGTATTCTCCAATCCATGATTCATTGTAGCACGCAATGCTTTAGTTTTACCGGATTATTACCTAATTATTACTAAAGGTATTGAAGTAGCGTATTAGTATCAATTTACAAATAAAAGGTTATTAATTTAGAAACGTAAGGAGGTGAAATCATATGGCAGTACATGATGAAAACAGAGATATACAGCATGACATGAGAAAAGAAAATGAAGGATTTAATTGGTGGCCTTTACTCGTATTACCTCTTGCTTTTTTTATTGGTTGGGGTACAAACGAGGCCCTCACAACAGATAGAGATATGAGTACTAGAAACGGTACACAAGTTGGTGTAGGTGGAGGTCCTATTACACCATGTATTACTCCCGATGCAGGAGCAATGGAGTAACTAAGTAATTAAGAATGAAAGATAAGCTCGTCATCGAAAGGTGGCGGGCTTAATTACTGCAACTCAACAATAACACACCCCTTAGCATTATCTAATATCTTTTTTGTCCCAAATTGTTCCTTGAGTTGAGTTGTAACTTCATCGTCACAAGTGAGAATCCTATCTCCTGTAGCAATTTCAGTAAGCTGCTTGGTAGGAATATTTTCTTTTCTCATATAAAAAGTAAATGGCATACAGAATTGTGGATCACTATGAACTCCATATAGATTTTTAGTTTTTATGTTTTCTTCTCTTAAAAAATAGCCATACTTTATGCATGGAGTATTTATTTCTAGGTCTGGTCTTTGAATATATGCTAAGTTAGTCCGAATAAATCTTTGAGTGTAAAAACAGAGAAAAATGATAGGGAAGATCCATAGTATTTTAGGAAGTTTTTGAATACTCTTTATAACAAATGTTGCAATAAGCAAACTTGCAAAAGGATATAACTGAGCATCATACCACATGTTTTTAGCTTGGGTCAAAGAAATAATTATATAGAAAAATACAATAGTAATATAAGAAAAAAGTATCCAGTTTTTGTACGTTTTATTGTCTGTTAAAAAGTAAGCAAGAATGGATACTGGAACAATATAACTCCAATATTGGAAGCGGAATTCAGTAAGTAATTTCCAATAATATACAAACATACCTTCAGAAGTGTTGGAGGATGTAGCCCGACCAAAAAGTTCTTCTTCCCAGACGGCTGCCATATATCCGGGATTTAAGAAATTTCTACTCAAATAGTAAGCTACAACGAACAAAAGGAATATTCCTACTGATATCCATAACTGTTTATTCTTTACAAGCGAAGCTATTTTTTTGGTCAAAATGCTATAAACAAAAATTCCCGGTATTAAGAGTATGCCAGCAATACCTTTTGTTAATACCGCGAGTGTCCAAAAAATAGTTGCTTTAATCAGCTTTTGATTTTTCAAGTCTTGCAGATATATAAACGTAAAGATACTGGCATTAAAAGTTAAAAAAGTCAGCAATGCGTCATAATCTCCACTCCTTCCTATATGAGTGTCAGAAAAGCCAAAACTAGAGAACAATATTAAAGTAGAGAAGATACCTATCCATTTATTTTTTAGATACTTTGAGGCAAATAAGTACATTGATATTGCAACTAAACTTGCCGATAGCGCTGAAGGAAAGCGAAGCGCAAATTCGTTAATACCAAATATGTGAAAAGATAAAACTACACTCCATATAAATAAAGGAGGCTTCGTATTCCACATATCTGGTGAACCATTGTAATAGGTTACAATGGGATTTCCATTTCGTAACATCTCTATAGCATTGACACCATTTCTTGACTCATCCCACATTCGAACGGAGTATTCGCCTAAGTCCTTAAAAAAAATTAAATAACAAAGTATGCAGATAAAAAAAAGAAAAATGAAATCTAAAAGAGAGAGTCTTTTTAAAAACATTAATTTATTATACAGATTTTTATTAATTATATGAGGTCCAGCCAATGGATAATGTGGAACCTGTTTATGAAGGAAAAGCTTCGTGTCCAGGGGATAGGATTCGAACCTATGAAGGCATACGCCGACAGATTTACAGTCTGTTCCGATTGGCCACTCCGGCACCCCTGGAAATAAATACAAGTTGTGCCTCCGCGGCATAAAGATCTGTAATGCTCGTGTACACTCGCAAACAGCTCTTAAGTCACTCCGGCACCCCTGGTTATTGAAAATCTATTATACCATCCTTGTGCCGTTATAAAAAGTCAATATTCATTAACTGAATGGTTTCTGCTATCATGAAGAAATGACTCTTACTGAACTCAATTACTACGCAAAAAAATTTACTCCAATTGTAATCATCTTTGTACTTGTTGTGTTTATGCTCTTTTTAGCAGTACAGTTATTACTATTGTATCTAGGTTCTCAACAAAATCAGCAAGCTCAACAACCTATACCCGTCGAGATTGTGACAACATTTAATAATATAAAACCTCCGATTATTCCAGAAGCTAAAGCATCAAATACCTATACATATATATTAGATACCCTGGACGCAACGCCCAATGTGGAGAATGCTACAACGGCAGCAACTATTTATTTCATTCCAAAAGCTGCAGCCAGCTTTGGCTCTGTTTCTACTGTTAACCTTATGGCACGTGGTGCTGGGTTTGATATAGAGGTAACTAAACCAGTCATACGAGATAATGTTGCCACATTCGATGATGGAAAAAAGAAAATGGAGATAGACATGGGAAATTTTAACTTTAGTTTTGACTATGTTTTAACAGAGGAAGATAACACCTTTGATGGTTCACGGCCACCTTCTGACCGCGAACTTATCTCACTCTCAACCAGTTTCTTTAATAGAATGGAACGGTATCCTCAAGAATTATCTAAAGGTACACAAAACATTATGTATATGAATTTTAACAGGGATACCAATGAAATTAGGCCGTTACAAAATGCTGAAGGTTCTAATATGGCAGAAGTAGATTTCTTTAGACCTGATGTGAATGGATATCCAGTAGTAACTTCTACTTATTACAATAGTCCACACTATACGCTTATTGGTTTTAACCCATCCGGTCAGCGTATTATACGTGCCCAGATGAAGTTTTTAGAACGTTCAACTGACCAAACAGGTGTGTATCCTGTGCGCGCTGCAGATGTTGCATGGCAGGATTTACAAACAGGTAAAGGATATGTTGTCTCTGCAGGGCAGGAATCTGGACAGATTGCCATTAAGAAAATATTCCTAGCATATTATGACCCTGCTGTATATCAGGAGTATTTTCAACCGGTATATGTCTTTCTAGGAGATAATAATTTTGCTGCCTATGTGCCTGCAGTTTCTGAAGAATATTTATTGCAGGAATAAATCATAACTGTGGAGTTACGTACGTTACATTGGTATTAATCCAGTCTACAATAGTGCGGGTATCTAGGAATCTATCCTGGCTTTTGAGAATAACTATGATGTAGTCGTGGTTTTCTTTTCGATAAAAGCTTACAAGGTTTTCTCCTGCTAGTTCTGTATAGCCAGTTTTAAGCCCGCCAAGACCTTGTACTTCTCCAAGCAACCTATTTACATTCGTAAGCGTATGAAAATAGCGGTAGTCTACATCTGAGATAATGATCTCCTTGGTACTAACCATTTTTCTTAAATACGGATGCTGTAACAATTCGCGGCCAGCTAATGCCAGGTCAAATGGAGTAGTTAACTGACCCATTTCATCAAGGCCGGCTGGGTTTTTAAACTCAGAATTCTCCATGCCTAGTGAAGCAGCCTTCTCATTCATAAGCCTTATAAAATCTGTGTAGCCATGCTCATTTGCAAGGGCATAAGCTGCATCATTTCCAGAATGTACCAAAATACCATACATTAAATTTTCTGCGGTAATACGCTCATTGGGGACCAGGTGCATAATCTGTCCTTCAATAGACGCCTGATTGACCGTAATAATTCTATTTGGATCATATAAATCTATGGCCACCAGGGCAGTGATGATTTTAGTTGTGGAGGCTGGGAAGAAGCGTACGTGGCTATTTTTTTCGTATAGAGTAGAGAAAGAATCGAGTTCAACAACATATACTCCTTCTGCAGAAACAAAAGGAGCCGGGGCATTATTTGTGACTGGTATTGGTTGAATCTGTATCGGTTGAATAGCTTCTTCTTCGACAAAAACTTCTGGATTGTAAGCAAAGATTTTGAAGTAAATATGTTCACCAGGGTAAAAGAGGAATAAAAAAGAGAAAAATAGTAGAAAAAAGTAGAATCGAAAAGGCATATATGACATTATAAACAGGTGATTATAAAAAACAACCCTTAGCTTACTTTTATGCCGAGTTCCTTTAACTGCTTTGGATCAACTACAGAGGGAGCATCCATGACAGCAGTTTTGCCAGTTGAGGTCATTGGGAAGGCAATTGCTTCTTTGAGTGAATTCTGTTTGGCAAGTACCATTACATGACGATCAATTCCTAAGGCAATTCCTCCATGAGGTGGTACGCCATACTTAAATGCTTCAAGCATGTGGCCGATGTTTGCTTTTGTTTCTTCTTCAGAATACCCCATAATCTTAAAAGTTGCTTCCAAGATTTCGGGTTTATGAGCTCTTATACTTCCACCACCTGCCTCAAATCCGTTACAAACTAAGTCGTATTGAGTTGTCACAATTTCACCGATATGTTCACCTTTCATGTGCCAATCGAGGTGTTCTGCAATTGGCATACTAAATGGGTTGTGAGTAAAGGTCCAACCGCTCTTTCCATCTGCCATTTCTGCTTTATCTGCTTTATCTACTTTTTTGAAAAAAGGAAAGTTTATAACCCAGGCAAAAGCAAGAACTCCTTCTTCTTTTTCTTTTTCTGAACGCAGATCAAACTTATCTGCTCCATACTTTTTGATGGCGTCAGCATAGTTAATTACTGGGAAAGTATCGTTTTGTAATTTACCACCAACGGCATTTACTGCATTTTTAACGAGAGTTTCTACTGTGTTCATAACATCTTCACGGTTTACAAAACTCATCTCAAGATCAAGCTGGGTATGTTCAAATCCACGGTCTGCACGTAGATCTTCATCACGAATACAACGGGCAAACTGAAAGTATTTCTCAACACCTGCAACCATCAAAAGCTGTTTATATTGCTGTGGAGACTGAGGAAGCGCATAAAACTTACCTGGTTGAAATCGGGAAGGTACGAGAAAGTCTCGGGCGCCTTCTTTGGTGGATTTAGTAAGCATTGGTGTTTCAACCTCTGTGAATTCTTTTTTATGAAGTCCTTCTCTTAATGCATGGATGTAATCGGATCGAAGCTTAATAGTATCTGCCATTCGTTTTCTTCTTAAATCAAGATATCTATATTTCAAACGCATCTCCTCTTCGATATCTAAACCGTCGGTGTCTAGTGGAATAGGAGATGGCTCAGCTTTACCAAGAATTTCAAACTCTTTCCCTTCCATCTCAATTGTTCCTGTTTTCAAGTTTGGGTTAATGAGTTTTTCAGGACGCTGTTTCACAAGCCCTTTGATTTTAACTACATCTTCTGTAGAAAGTTCTTTAAATTCTTCACCACCAACTATCTGGATTTTACCTGTTCTGTCTCGAAGATCTATGAAGACAATTTTTTTATGATCACGCTTTGTATCGACCCAACCATATAATTCAATTTCTTCGCCAATATGGTCAAGTGAATCTATAATTGAAAGGTCTTTCATAAGAAGTAATTATACACAAAACTCGCGTTTTTATTCAGAAGCTTCACCAGTTGTAGCTTCTGAACCTTCAGCACCATCTTCAGGCTTTTCTGAAGTAATTTCTGGAGCTTCGGTCACTGTTTCTGGCTCAATATTTTCTTCTTTGTGTTCTGTTACAGAAACGATAACACGCTCTGGTTCTTCTGTAATCTCATAGTCTGCAGATTTAGGAAGATCAGCGAGTGTAATTTCATCTCCGATTTCTTGCAGTTTAGAAAGATCGACTTCAATTTTAGGTGGAATTTTTGCCGGAAGGGCTTCTACTGTTACTTCGTCCATTTGGGTAATAAGAACACCATTCTTTACCTTGACGGCTTCTGACTCACCAATAAATTCAAATGGTACATTAGCTTCAATTTTCTTATTTAAGTCTACTTTTCTGAAGTCAATATGGAGAGAAGTTCCTTTAATTGGATCGTATTGGATATCGGTTACAAGGGTAGGAATAGAATCTTTCTCAACTTCAATATAAATAACTCCTGTTTCACCAGCATCTTTGTAAACTGCATGAAAATCAATTGAGTTTACAGTGATAGCTTTTGATTCAAAATTACTGCCATAGATATTTGCAGGAATATTGCCATCTTTTCGCATTTTGCGAATAGCTTTGCCGAAGGTCTCACGAGCTTCTGCTTGTAATGTAATTTTGTTGGTTGAGTTATCTGTCATGGTTATTGTTTAGAAAATTCTATCACGAATATTTTATCCGATGAAATGGAGGTATTATAGAGGATTTTATCATCCTTTACAAGAGGAGTAAAATTCCTGTTTTTAACTGTAATACTTGTAGGAAAGGAAAAAGAAACTTGAAAATCATAATTAGGTGAGCCGATCTGTTTTTGAAAAATAAGTTGATATACACCATCGCCGGAAACTATAGTTGTGGGGAGCGTATAGGTTATCTTCACAGTCTTTGACTCTTGTGGTGGTACTTGGACTAAAAAACCAACAGTTTTATACTCAAAATTGGTCTCATCATATTCTTCAACTTCGGTATCATTTACTGTTATTGAGCGAATTCTACTATTTGGAGGTAGATAGGTTTGAAAATAGTTTTTGTATGTCCCCCCAGGGAAAATGTCGGCATAGGAAGAATTTTTGTATTGTATTGTTAATACATTGGTGATTTCACCTCTTGAATCTACAGAAATATCTAGTTTTGTAGGTCTTTGAATAAAATAGTTAGCTTTATTAACGCCTAAATTAGCATCAAACGAATAGATATAATCGAGTACGCAGTTATATGCATCATCCAAATTACACTTAGGAGTTAAGGTCCGGCCCGACCAATAGTTTTCTTCTATAAAAGCCTGCACAGTTGGATCTTCAAGGTAAAAAACAATCTGTTTTTCATTTAAAGATTTTTCAGTCATATCAAGAAGATCAGTAAACGAAGCCTGAGGAAGATCTATAAGCATTTGGTTCATAACTGCAGCTAGGAATCGTTTTTTTTGTTGAGAGCCTGGGAAAAATTCATCTTCTGCATACATTTGAGCTTTAATATAGAAATTATCATTCGTAATGGTTTCTTTGTAATCTGGGATATATAACCCATTCATTGAGCTTAAAAGATTCTGAACTGCTGTTGTAGTAAGAAATACACCTCCATCAAAATTGGTTTCCTGAAGTTCTAATTCAAGGAACCTTTTTGCTTCAGCATAGTTATCTACAAAATCAGGGGAAAAGGCAGAATCACGTAAAAACCAGTGCGTTTGGTTTAAATAATCCACAATTGGTGCTGGGGGGTCAATCTGTTCTGTGAGTTGTCCATCTGCGTCATACACATCATAGACACGCATATCTGTTATGGAATAATCTTTCATTTTGACTATTGCAAATGACCCTATAAACCCGCCACCTGGTCTCAGCTCCATATTATTCCCAAACATAAGGAGATATTTCTTTTCTTCATCTTTACCAAAAATAGTATCAATATGTGGTGTTAATTCCTGTAAATGTTCAAGTGATGCAATAATATCTCCAAGCTCTGTCTTCATCCTGGTTAGTTGATCATTCCATGTTGGAATTTTAGCTTCCAGAAAGAGCAGTTCATTATAGAGTTCATCAACTTGTGTAAGAATAATTTCTTTTTGTTTATACAATTGATCTCTTTCGAATACAGTTTTTTCTTTTATAGTAAGTAAATCAGCAAATTCACGACCAGATGTATCTAGTTCATGAATAGTGTGAAGGGTGTCGTTTATTGATTCATTAATTTGAATCATATCTTCAGGAAAGAGGGCAATAGAGAAAAAATGGAGTATTGGCTTTGGAAAAGTAAACAAAGCTTCAGCAGATTGAAGTGAGGAATCTGCTGCATCTAAATACCGTTTGCTGGTGACCATATCTCGTTTTAGTACATTTTGACCTGCATAGTAATGCATAAGAGAAGCAAACGCGAGAGGTGGTATAAACAGGATTTGTGTTATGAAAAGGAGAAATATGCCTATACTAATCAGGAGTTTTGGTTTAATTATGGTCTTGAGAGAAAATGTTGGCAGAGAGATACGTCTCTCTTTTTTCTTGGGTATATACTTTTGATGTTCATGATATACATGTAAGTAGGTATCAGAGGTTCTGGAAAAGGCAAACCACAGTATTGTTTCAATATCTTTACTAAGGTGTGCCGTGGTTGTTTGGAGATTAATAATCTTTACATGCTGAAAATTGCTTTCATCTGCAAAACTGCTATATTCTTCTGGCGTGTGGCTATTTTTATAGTTATTAAAAATATATATAATTTTTTTATCTGTATGCTCTATAAACTCGCTAGGTAAAACGTATGGATAGTTGAGAAAGAAAATAATATCGTACTTCATGTAATCTTCTTTACCTCCAATAGATACATACACTTGTACATTCATTTGTTGGAGTTCTGCTTTAAGAGCATCAAGTAGAGATGAGTGTTGTTCAGAAATGAGCAGTACTTTTACTTCGCTGTCGTATGTTTCGGTAATCAGTTCCATATAGTAAAGGATACCTTATTTATATAAAGCATAATATTGGCTGAGAATGACAATGTATTCTGTATATAAACTAAAGTGCAAGGTATAATATAATTCTAATATGAAAACAGCTATATGGAAATACGAGGATGTAGAACAACTTACACCAGAATTAAAAGGAGAAAAGATAGTTTTGGCAGGTGGTTGTTTTGATGTACTTCATTATGGGCATTTTACGTTTTTGAAAAATGCTAAAAATGAAGGAGACACGCTTATTATTGCTTTGGAACCAGACGAATTTATTAGAAAGAAAAAGAAAAGAGCCCCAGTACATACACAATTACAGCGTGCTGAGATATTGGCCGGGCTCCAAATTGTAGATTACGTTATCTTGTTACCTTTTTTTGAATCTGATTCTGACTATACTGAATTGGTTAAGAAAATAAATCCAGCTGTGATTGCAATCACTGGGGGTGACTCAAAAAAAGATAAAAAGCAGAATCAGAGTAGCCTTGTACATGCAGAATTAAAAGTTGTAAGTCCATTATTACCAGAGTTTTCAACAACTCAGATCACCAACAATGAAGACATTTTTAGCACTTAGTATCCCCAATAATATTATCCAGGATATTATCGAACAAACAGCACAGTTGAGAAAGGATTATCCAGAATTCAACTGGGTACCATCTGAAAATCTGCACATCACACTTCACTATATTGGTGATATTCCTTCAGATAAGTTAGATCTTGTCTCAGAACATATTGAACGAAGCATTTTTGATATAAAACCAACATACTTATATTCTCTTGGAGCAGGTTTGTTTATTCAAAAGTCTATAACTCTTTATATTGAATATCAGAAAAACGATACACTTAAGTTACTAAATGAGCGGTTTGTAGAACTTATGGAAGATAAGAAAAAGAAGTACATTCCTCATACTACAATCGCACGTTGGAAAATCCCTTCAAAACAACAGTACTTTCATTTAAAGAAAAAGCTACAAAATCTTCCCATAGAGATTGAGTTTCCTGTTACAGAAATACATCTCTATGAGAGTATTTCGAAGCCAAAGAATCCAGAATATAAAATTCTAAAAACTTTTAAACTCGAAAAATAATTATTCAGGAATCATATCCCAAGTCTCCTTACTTACAAATTTAGTAAGTTTGACACCATTCAATTCTGCTTTCAAAGCATAACGTACTTGAGTGTCACCACTTTTTGTTTGTCTTTCATAGGTAACTTTTTTGACCTGTGAAACTGGGACACTTACTTTTTGTTTATTTTTTACATCGTAGAACTCTATTTGATCCATACTGTATCACCACCATTTCTATTACTGGAAATTTGTAATGGAAATACCCATATTTTGAGCTAAATAAATACCGATTTCAACTAGAATTATGAATGCGCTAATCATTAGACTTTTATAAAGCTCTTTTTTAAAAATCAGACTGGACGATAGTTGAGCAGGGTCTTGAATACTTTTTGAAGTTGTTTTTTCTTTAAGAACGACGGTATCAGCTTTGGGGGTAATTGGCTTTTGAGGAAGAGCGATTTTCCTTTTTTCAGCAGCTAACTTTTGCTTTTTCGTCTTCTTAGGCATGAGAAAATTTAATCATATTGACACTGTATATGCAAGAGGTTACAATGATGAAATTCTGTTAACATTTAATTTTATTAACGGAACTTAATTTATGGATAAAAAAATTGCAATAATTTTAGGCGTTGTTATTTATCTTCTTTCCAGTTTCGCTTCATACCAGTATTTCAGTGCAAATGCAGTAAATCTTTCAAACTACGAGGCACCCACTTATGATGAAGATGGCAATATAGTAGACACAGGACCTAAAACAGAGCCATGTCCACTCAATGGCCAACTATATTCCAAAACAGCCCGTTCGCGATGGGAAAAGAGGAGACCTCTCGGTATTATGGTCCAAAATAATATCGAAGCTAGACCTCAATCAGGAATATCTTCTGCAGATATAGTCCATGAAGTAGTAGCAGAAGGTGGTATTACCAGGTTTTTAGCAATGTATTATTGTCAGGAACCAGAAATTGTGGGATCTGTTCGTTCAGCACGTATTTACTTTATTAAACTTCTCCAGGGTTTTGGTGAATATCCACTCTATGCTCATGTAGGTGGTGCTAACACTCCAGGTCCAGCAGATGCACTCGGTGAGATACAAGATCTTGATTGGTATGCCTATAACGATATGGATCAATTTGCTGTACCATTTCCTAACTATTGGCGAGATTATGACCGCTTGCCAGGACGTGCTACAGAACATACAGTTTATACAAACACGCAACTTTTATGGGAGTACGCGGCAGAAAACAGAGGCCTAACTAATGTAGATGAATCTGGTACTTCTTGGGATGAAGATTTTGAACCTTGGACATTTCAGGATGATGCAAAAGAAGGAGACCGTGGGTCTGTTGCTCAAGTTAATTATGGCTTCTGGGACAATAACTTGGGTGGTGATTACACTGTACAGTGGGACTATGATGCAGCAACCAATAGTTATAAGAGAACGAATGGTGGACAACCACATATTGATAAAAATACAGAAGAACAACTTGCAAGTAAGAATGTCATCGTAGTCTTTGCTGATGAAAGTGTAGCAAATGATGGATATGAAGGTGGACAACATATGCTGTACGAAGTTATTGGAAGTGGCGACGCGCTTATTTTTCAGAATGGGCAAGCTATAGAAGGTGAATGGTCAAAATCAAGCGAAGAAGATATGATGCGATTCTTAAACGAAGATGGAGAAGAAGTAGAAATGGTCCGTGGTCAAATCTGGATCTCAGTATTACCTACTGGAAACGATGTAGACTACTGATCAGCACCTGACTATAATTAACTATAGTTATCGCGAGTGATGTGGCAAATTAACTAGCACGCAATAACATTCTATACATATGCTTAAACACATAATTCCTTCAAAAGTAAGAAGAAAAATTCTGGAGCTCTTCTTTCATAATCTCGATAGTACTTTCTACTTACGAGAAGTTGTAAGACGTGTAGATGAAGAAGTGAATGCAGTTAAAAGAGAATTGGATATTTTATATGCGGGAAAGGTACTAGTAAGAGAAAGAAGAATGAATAAGGTATTTTATTCATTAAATCGTAGCTACGTTTTTTTTGATGAATTTCTACGTATATTTACGAAAACTTCCGACTTATCTAACCATATTCTGAAAAATTTAAGTAAACTAGGAAAGATTAAATATGTCGCTGTTTCCACAAAGTTCTCTAAAAAAGTTCAGATTAAAGAAGACGAAATTTATGTTCTGTTTGTTGGCATTGTAGTTGTCCCTGAAGTTGATACTATTATGAATAGCGCAAGACGTAGCTTTGGGTGGGATATAAACTATACTGTCATGACTGATGATGAACTCAAGTTTAGAAAAAAGAATAATGATCCATTTATCTGGAAATTTCTGAAACATCCTAAAGTTATGTTAGTTGGGAATGAAGAGGATCTCCTGAAATGATGAAAGCACTTAAAATAGTTTTTATTACTGCAATCGCGCTACTTATATTGTGGATAGATCTTCCACGCTCTATTCCTATTAAATTTACAATATTTAATCAGAATATAGATTACACACTCAAACCTCCTGTAATCAACACTGTAGTAAATGGCCAACTTGTGCAAAAAGAGTTTAAAACACAGCTGGGATTAGATTTAAAGGGTGGTAGTCATCTGGTCTTTGAAGCAGATACATCTGCAGTAGCCGAGGCAGATTTAGAAGACGCATTAAACTCAGCTCGAGATATTGTAGAGCGCCGCGTAAATATGTTTGGTGTTGCAGAACCATCAATTCGGACTATCAAGTCCGGAGATACCTATCGTATCGCGGTTGATCTCCCTGGTGTGCAGGATGTACAGGAGGCGGTAGAGCTTATCGGACAAACAGCACAACTCCATTTTAAAGAGCTAGGTGAAGGAGAGATTACGCCAGAAGAAGCAACAACAACACCTCTTTTTATGTTACTCAATAAAGAAACCGGGCTTACCGGAAGGGATGTAAAGAAGGCAACAGTATCCTTTAACGAAACAACCGGGGAACCACAAGTCTTACTCGAATTTTCTGAAGAAGGCAGACAGCTTTTTGCAGAAATTACACAACGAAATATAGGAAACCCGGTAGGTATCTTCCTTGATGATTTCATTATCTCTGCTCCGACAGTACAAGCCGCAATTACCGAAGGGAATGCAGTCATTTCGGGAAGTTTTACCACAGAAGCTGCTAAGCAGCTTGCAGTTGCAATTAATTCAGGTGCTCTACCATTGCCTATCGAACTTGTGGAGCAGAGAAATATTGGGCCAACTCTTGGTTCAGAAGAAGTACAGAAAAGTCTTATTGCAGGATTTGTGGGCTTACTTATGGTTATGATTTTTATGATTGCCTTTTATGGTAGACTCGGCGTTGCAGCTTGTTTTGGTCTTATTATTTATGGACTTATTAACTTGGCAATATTTAAGTTAGTCCCCATTGTCCTTACTTTGCCAGGAATTGCCGGATTTATTTTGTCTATTGGTATGGCTGTGGATTCAAATATTCTTATTTTTGAGAGAATTAAAGAAGAACTTCGTAAAGGAAAAGCATTTAGTACTGCAGTGCGCTTAGGATTTGGTCGAGCACTGGACGCTATTAAAGACGCTAATATTACCACGTTGCTCGTTGCTTTTATTTTGTTTAATCCTCTTAACTGGGAGTTTTTACCTCAGTTTGGACTGGTAAGAGGATTTGCCTTAACTCTTGGGATTGGTGTAGCAACTAGTTTGTTTACAGGAGTCGTCATTACCCGACGGCTCATTTGGTTATTTTATAAAAAAGAATCATGATCAACTTTTTAAAACTGAAAAAACTATACGCTGCAATTTCATTTACCGTCATATTAGCTGGAATAGCTTCTATCATTTTTTGGGGATTTAATATTTCTATTGATTTTGTTGGAGGAAGTAATCTGGATTATCAACTCAATCCACTTGTGAGCGAAGAACAGATCGTACAAGTGTTTGAGCAGAAAGAGATTGAAGTACAGGAAATCGAAACTAATGGTAATGTGGTGCGTATCCGTACCAAAGCTCTTGATGAAGTATTAGAAGCAGATATTAGAAATACTATTGAAGAAAGCTTTCAAACAGAAGTAACCATCCTCAGATCAGAAACAGTTGGCCCGGTTATTGGACGTGAGCTCTTAAACAAAACACTTATCGCCGCAGGTATTGGGATTATTGGCATATTGCTTTATATTGCTTATGCCTTCAAAAATATTAATTTTGCCACTGCAGCAATTGTGGCTCTTATTCATGACATCGCAGTAGTCTTTGGGACATACTCTATTATTAACCATTTCTGGGGAGCTCAACTTGATACTTTATTTGTTACAGCTCTTTTAACCACCATGTCGTTCTCTGTACACGATACCATTGTGGTATTTGACCAGATCAGAGACTATCGACAGCGATATGGAATTGGACATATAGAAGAGTATGCAAACAGAGCGCTCACCGACACCATGGTTCGTTCATTAAATAACTCACTTACTATTGTATTTATGCTTTTGGCTTTAGTCCTTTTGGGTGGATCGACAATCAAGTTCTTTGCTTTGGCACTTCTTATTGGTACTATAACAGGTACTTATTCTTCGCCTTTTGTTGCAACACCGGTTGCAGTATGGCTGGAGAAGAGGAAACAGAAATCATGAAAATAAATCGTTACCCACTTGGCCAAATGCAGGCTAACTGCTATATTCTTGAAGAAGAAGATTCCTGTCTTATTATTGATCCTTGTGATGATGCAGGATTTATTATGCAAAAGGTTCAGGAAAAAGGGCTTGAGATATCTGGTATTGTAGCAACACATGGACATTTTGATCATGTCATGGCAGTTGGAGAAATGCAGCTGGCCTTTAGTTCCCAGGGAGTAGATTTACCTCTTTATATTCATACAAAAGATACATTTCTCTTGAAGCGAGTTGTAGAAACAGCTGAGCATTTCCTCAATTATGAGCCAGCAGTGATACCTATTCAAACAGCGAAAGGATTATCGGTTGGTAAAGAATTTATTGAATCGTTTATTTTTGAAGTAATTCATACCCCCGGGCATACCCCTGGTTCTTGTTGTTTATATTTTAAAGAAGAGAACACTTTGTTTACTGGTGATACCTTATTCAAAATGGGAATTGGTAGATATGATTTTTCCTATAGCGATAAAGATGAACTCAAGAAGTCATTAGAATCGTTATTGCTTCTGCCAGAAGATACCATTATTTATCCAGGTCATGGAGAAGAGAGTACGATAGGAGACGAGAAAGAGAATATCAGTTTGCTAATCTAACTGGAAGAATCTTTTCTAGTGACCTAGCAATCTCACCACAAGGGTACAGCTTATTAGTTACTTCTTCTCCATTTGTTTTATAAATGCGCATAGAAATTGGCTGACACTTTAGAGAAACGAGGATATAAAAGAAGATGAGAATAAATAGAGCTGCCAGGATAAGTAATAATATTTTTTTATTCATGCATTGATTGAATCTGTTTTAGTAAAGCTTCCCGTTCATTTTGAATTCTTCCTTCATCTACTTCTTCAAATATCTTATTCAAAATTTCACCAACTTTTGGACCTGGTTTGATATCAAGTTCTCTCATCACATCCCCACCATCTATCTTTAAGTCTTTTATGGAAAACGGCACGATTTGAACTTCTTCTATTCTTTTTTTAAATAACTCGGTTCGCCAGGAAGTTTCTTTTGAACCAGAACCAAGTCGATCTCCAGTTCTTAAGGCAAGCATATCATCTATATTTTCTTTACCCACTTCACGTATAAACCGGCGAATTGCTTTATCACTTTGTTCTTCTGAAACAGTAAACTGATGATATCGAACCAAGGTGACAAGCTTCTCCTTTTGTTTTTTTGAAAGCTTAAAGCGGTCTGCAATTTGTTTAGCTTGTTCAGCTCCAATTACTTCGTGGTTATAGAATGTAATAATATTTGTATTTTTATCTTTTCTATATGATTCCTTTTTACCAATGTCATGAATGAGGGTGGCAAAACGGGTGATGACATCTTTTGAAGGACAATGACGAAGTGATTCAACCAAATGAGTACCAACATCATAAATATGGTGACGTTCCGGGCTCACCTGATCTACTTTAAAACAATCAGTAACTTCTGGAAGTATAAATTCTAGTATGCCAGTATCTTTTAAAAGGTAGACACCTTCTGCTGGAAATTCTGATACCAGTATTTTGAAGAATTCATCTCGAATACGTTCCCAGGAAATTTTTTGAATAAGTGCAGCATTATTTTTAAGAGACTTAAGTGTTTTTTCTTCAATATGAAACTGGAGTTGAGAAGACTGGCGGATTGCTCTCATGAGTCTTAGTGCATCCTCTTGGAAACGCACATCTGGATCGCCTACTGCACGAATAATTTTGGCTTCTATATCTTTTTTACCTCCATATGGGTCAACATATTCATGGCCATCAAACGCAATTGCGTTCATGGTAAAATCACGGCGGGCCAGATCATCTTCTACCTTATCTGCCCACTCAACTTTATCCGGATGGCGTGTATTTGAGTAGCCAGATTCTTTTCTAAATGTAGTTACTTCAAAAACGTGCTGCTCTCCTTCAACCTCGATAGGGATACCAACTGTGCCAAAGGTATTGTTATAAAAACTATGAGAGAAGAGCTTCATGATCTCTTCTGGCTTTGCATTTGTTGTAAAGTCCCAGTCTTCTACAGGTTTATCCATCAGAAGTCCTCTTACCGTACCACCCACAACATATATTTTGAAGCCAGCACTTACAAATTGTTTCATGAAGGTTTGGACATATTCTGGAAGCTGAGTCATGAAGATATTATAGCTCAAACTATTGAGTAATAAATCCCTTTACAATATCAATATTCTCTTTATCTGGTCCTTTCTCATCATAACCTGGTACTTCTAGTATAAAAGGGAGGTGTTTTGTTCGTGCATCATTTAGTAGATTTTTGAAAACGTTTACCCCAACAAATCCTTTACCAATATTTCCATGTCTATCGCGAAGGGCGCCAAAAGAATCTTTACTATCATTCATATGGATAACTTCAAGTTTATTTAAACCAATTTTTGAATCAAAATCATTTAAGAATTGTTCAAAGCTTTCTTTAGAATGCAGATCGTATCCAGCTGCATGCAGATGACAGGTATCTAGACATACTTTTAACCTATCATTATTTACATCTTCGAGGATATTGGCAAGCTGGTCAATTGTTCTACCGATTTTACGATTTCCAGCATTCTCTAAAATCATGATTGTTTCTTTTGGCGTTTCCGCTAAAACAGTTTTAATATTTGAAATCAGTTTTTTATAGGTGTCGGATGATCTAGTTTGAAGATAATTATCTACTGGAGTTTTTCCTTCTTTAAAAGAGCCAGTATGCACTATACTTCCGCGCACCTGCATTTTATATGCTAAATTGAGTTCAAAAATAAGCGACTTGAGTGATTTCTCACCTGTTGCATTACCATCGGCGCAATTGATTAAATAACACGCATGAAAGTAAATCGGATCGATAGTAAGTTTATTCTTTAACTCTACAAATTTTTGGATATCTTCAGCTGTAACTTTGGAATCCGTCCACATCATTGGAGAGCTAGAGAAGATCTGTAAGCAGTTTCCACCAATTTTAACAATTTTTTCCAACGCGGTACTATAGCCACCTGCAGTAGAAAGATGAGCTCCAATTTTATGAATCATGGAGTTATTGTAACATGAAGAAAGTATGGTGTGCCGACCGCAGCAAAAGCACTGCGGCCGGCACGTGATGACCTTATGCAAGAGGCAGCGATTCATCAGGCCGAATTGGCCCGAGAGTAAATCGGTCATTCTCTTCATCAAAGATCACCTGTTGCAAGGACGTTGCAGTCTTTGTCTCTTTGTTAACCTCTGCCACGAAAGGCACGAAGTTACTGAGATCCGGACGCTCGTTGTTCAGAATGAAAAGCACTGCTGCTGGACTCCTAAGTCCGACAGGATGTCTTTCAAACCAAAGATACTCGCCCTTGTCTAATCTTCCTAATATTAAGTTGTACATCGTGTGCCTCCTGATACTACGTGTTTATACTTATTAATTAGTCTATATATTATATCATATTTGTATCCTATAGTAAATGTATGCTCTGTCAAATTATTATCTCCTCTTGACACTTTTTAGCAGAGTTGATATATTAATGCTAATATGGATGACTTAACACAACGGCAGATAGATATATTAGCCGCGATTGTGAAGGAACATACCGAAACTGGTGAGCCAGTCGGTTCAGAAATTATTGAAAAAAAATATAAACTAGGTGTTTCTCCAGCAACTATCCGGAACGAAATGGTAGAGCTTGAGAAGAAAAAGTATCTAGTTAAGACGCACTTTTCATCTGGGCGTGTACCTTCTGCACAAGGATATCGTTTTTACATAAAAAACATCATGAAGGAGCGCGAACTTTCGACAGTAGATGAAGTCGCGTACAAACATAGTATCTGGGATGAACGAGATAAAGAGTACCGAATGTTTTCGCAAGCAACCAGAGTTCTGGCACAAAAAACAGGTTTATTATCTCTTATCACCACTAATTCTGGAGATTTATATTATGCAGGTATAGGAAATCTGCTAAGAAGAAGCGATTTCATGCAGCCCGATACAAGGTCAATTTTTGCTAGGCTTGATGAGATTAATTTTTGGGAAGAAATACTTAAGCTTGCATATGTTACGGACCAAGATGTTATGTTTATTTTGGGTCAGGAAGATTTTAAAGATCCGCTCTTTGAAAGCTGTTCTAGTGTATTTGGTGAATTTGAATCACAAAATGTTAAAGGAATTGTCGGTGTGATCGGACCAAAATCTATTCGATACGAAGATATTGTCCCTCAGATCCGTTTCTTTTCGCAACTTATAGAAGATATTATTAGAGAAACAAAATCTTAATATGGCAAAACAAAAAGATCATAAAAAAGAAGTAGAACTTGAAGGTAATGTAATAAGTTCAGAAGATGAATGTGCTGAATTGAGACAACAGCTTGAAGAAAGCAGAAAGCAAGCTGACCAATTTAAAAATCAGTATTTAAGAGCACTTGCAGATTATAAAAATTTAGAACATCGCATGGATGCTATGAGATCCCAGATGAGGGAGAATATTACACGACAGGTTATTGAAGAGTTTCTTCCTATTTTAGACAATATAGATCAGGCAGAAATTTTTACAAAGGATCCTGGATTGCAAATGATCAGTAATTCTTTCCGCCAGACATTACAAAGACTGGGAGTTAGTGAAATAGAGCTTATAGATACAGAGTTTGATCCTCACACTGCAGAAGTAGTAGAAGTGGTGGAAGGAAATACCGACGACATTATTGTTGAAATCTTACAAAAGGCTTATGCACTAAACGGTACAGTAATAAGACCAGGACGAGTAAAAGTCAGTAAAGTTTCGAAATAAATATTATAAATTACAACTTAAAACTATGGCAAAAACAATTGGAATAGACTTAGGAACAACAAACTCAGCGGTCGCAGTTATGGAAGCTGGAAAACCAAAAATTATTTATTCTAAAGAAGGTAGAAATACGATCCCTTCTGTTGTGGACCCAACTAAACGAATCGTTGGTGATGTTGCAAAACGACAATTAGTATTAAACCCACACAGAACACTCTACTCTGTAAAACGTTTAATGGGTCGCAGATTTAGTGATCCTGCTGTAAAACGTGATAAAGATTTATTACCTTATACCGTAAAAGAAGGTAAAGAAGGTCGCGTAGAAATAGAAGTAGAAGGGAAAACCTATACTCCACAAGAGATTTCTGCAATGGTCTTAACAAAAGTAAAAGAAGATGCAGAAGCATATCTTGGTGAAAAAGTTGAAAAAGCCGTTATTACAGTTCCTGCATATTTTGATGATGCGCAGCGCCAGGCAACCAAACAAGCTGGTGAAATTGCCGGTTTACAGGTAGAAAGAATACTTAATGAGCCAACAGCAGCAGCTTTGGCATATGGTCTTGATAAATCACATGCACACACAATCGCAGTTTACGACTTGGGTGGTGGAACATTCGATATTACCATTCTTGAACTGGGAGATGGTGTTTTCGAAGTAAAATCTACTAATGGTGATACTCACTTGGGTGGAGACGACTTTGATAAAGTCCTTATAGATTACATCGCAGAAGAATTCAAAAAAGACCAAGGAGTAGACTTAACTAAGGACATCCAGGCACTTCAAAGACTAAAAGAAGCATCAGAGAAAGCAAAAATTGAGCTTTCTTCTTCCACAGAAGCAGAAATTAACCTGCCTTATGTAACAGTAAAAGATGGTCAACCACTCCACTTGGTTATGAAAATAACTCGTGCAAAGTTTGAAAGTTTGGTTGATGAACTTATTCAGAAGTCATTTATTCCAGTACGCGATGCATTAAAAGATGCAAAAATGGAAGCAAAACAGATTGATGAAGTTATCTTAGTCGGAGGAATGACACGTGTCCCAAAAATTATTGAAGAAGTAAAGAACTTTTTTGGAAAAGATCCAAACAGATCAGTAAATCCAGATGAAGTAGTCGCAATTGGAGCAGCAATTCAAGCTGGAATTCTTTCTGGAGAAGCAAAAGACGTGGTACTCTTGGATGTTACACCGCTTACCTTGGGCGTTGAAACCTTAGGAGGTGTTATGACTCCACTCATTACCCGTAATACCACAGTCCCAACTTCTAAATCTGAGGTCTTTTCAACCGCACAAGACAATCAAACTCAAGTACAAATTCATGTGCTTCAGGGAGAACGTCCAATGGCAAAAGACAATAAGTCACTTGGAACCTTTAATTTAGATGGTATCCCTCCAGCTCCACGGGGAGTTCCACAGGTAGAAGTTACCTTTGATCTTGATGCAAATGGACTGTTAACCGTTACCGCAAAAGATAAAGCTTCCGGAAAATCTCAGAGTATTACTATTTCTGGCTCAACCGGACTCAGTAATGAAGAAATCGATAGAATGAAAGAAGAAGCAGAAAAGAATGCAGAAGAAGATAAGAAAGTAAAAGAGCGAATTGAAGCCAAAAATAAAGCTGAACATCTTATTTACACCACAGAGAAAGCATTGAAAGATAGTGGAGACAAAGCTCCAGAAGATGTAAAGAAAGAAGTGGAAGAAAAGCTGAAGGAAGTAAAAGATTTAGCAGCGAAAGAAGATGTTGATGCGGCAGAACTCGATAAAAAAGTAGGTGAGCTTTCTGAAAGTCTTCAAAAGATTGGTCAGGCTGCTTATCAACAACAAGCAGAGCAGCCCGGTAATGAATCCGCACAAGGTGAAGAAGCAAAGTCTGATGAAAAGAAAGACAATAAAAAAGACGTAGAAGAAGGCGAAGTTGTTGAATAATTACTTGGAAATTCATAAGGGGTGTATTAGTGAATAATACACCCCTTTCCTTTATAATAGAACACTATGGCAGACTTTTATGAAACACTGGGAGTATCTAAGAATGCTTCACAACAGGAAATAAAATCAGCATATCGTAAGCTTGCACTTAAATGGCACCCCGATAAAAACAAAACTCCAGAAGCTGAGGCAAAGTTTAAAGAGATAAACAATGCATACAGTGTCCTTTCTGATGAGAAAAAACGTCAAACATATGATCAAATCGGGCATGCTGCTTATACCCAAGGTGGAGGAGCTTCTGGCTTTGGGGGAGCAAGCGGTTATGGAGGAGAAGGCCCATTTCGATATTACTCAAATATGGGTGGCCAGGAAGTAAACTTTGATTTTGGAGGAATGGATCCATTTGATATTTTTGAACAGTTTTTTGGTGGAGCATCTCCTTTTGGATCCCAGCAGCGAGCAAGAAGAAACATCTACGAAATGCAGATTACTTTTGATGAAGCAATAAAAGGTGTAACGAAAAGTGCTGTAATTGGAGGAAAAGAACGAAAAATTAAAGTCCCGGCAGGAGTAGATAATGGATCTCGAATTCGCTTTCCTGATTTTGATATCGTGACCCGAGTGCAACCTCACCCAACATTTAAGCGCGATGGACAAGATGTATATGTAGAAAAAACAATCTCATTTCCACAGGCTGCATTAGGAGATACTATTGAAGTAAAAACAGTTGATGATTCTGTAAAATTAAAAGTGCGCCCTGGTACGCAACATGGTCATGCAGTAAGGCTTAGAGAAAAAGGGATTCCTTACCCAAATTCAAAACGAAGGGGAGATCAGTATGTCGTATTCAAAGTAGAAATACCAGAAAAGCTTAATGGAAAGGCTAAAAAGTTGGTAGAAGAACTTAAGAAGGAGTTGTAATGAAAGTACAAACAAACATACAAAACCTTTCTCCATATAAGAATACACTCCTCGTCAAACGAGCAATTCATGAATTTCTTCAGAAAAAAGGATATTTAGAAATAGATCTCCCTGTTTTATCTCCTGTACTTATCCCGGAAAGCTATTTAGAAGTGTTTGAAACAGAATTTCGCTATCTCAATAAAAAGGAAAAACTGTATTTAACCCCATCACCCGAATTATTTTTGAAAAGGCTTCTGGTTGAAGGAGTTGGCGATTGTTACTATCTAGGAAAGTCATTTCGTAATAGCGAGCCAAACTCTCCAAAACATACACCTGAGTTTAATATGCTTGAGTTTTACAAAGTAGGGAAAGATTATAAATATGTGGCACAAGAAGTCATGCAGATGCTCCAACATATCGCTTCAGCACTTACTGGCAATAATTTTAAAATTACCTATCAGAATAAAGAAATATCACTTACTTCTATGGAAGAACTAACAGTTGCGCAGGCATTTGAGCGATATGCTGGCATTGTAGGGGAGGAACTGTTCCATGAAGAAGTGTTTTTAATAAAAGCAAAGCAAAAAGGTTACACCACAGAAGGATTTAGCTATGAAGATCTCTTTTCACAGATTTATACACAGGAGGTTGAACCACATTTAGGAACAAATGGATGCCCCACATTTTTGTACGATTATCCAGTAGCCTTTGCAGCACTCTCTAAACCTAACGATGATGGCCTTACAGCACAGCGCTTTGAGTTTTATATCAATGGTCTTGAGCTGGGTAACTGTTATGGAGAATTACAAGATTGGTATATGCAGAAAGAACGATTGGAGGAAGAAGAAAAGCTTCGTAAACAAGCAGGAAAAATTGAACATCCATCAGACTGGGGATTTGTTGAGAGTTTGAAGAAAGGGCTTCCAGATTGTTCTGGGATTGCAATTGGAATAGATAGGTTGGCTATGGTTTTTGCAGATGTTTCTGAAATTGATAAGACGAAGTTGATAACTATTTCATAACAAATACTGACTTGCGCCAACTGTTCGGCTTTTTTGCTTTAAAGAAATCAGAAAATATGATAAAATAATTCGTCGTTTGAGTTTAATTAATCTATGAAAACATACGCGGGAAATTTAAAAAAAGGTGAATTCATTTCCTACCAAGATGGAATTTGGGCTATCCAGAAAACTGAATTCTATTCTCCTGGAAAAGGATCTGCTCTTATGAAAGTAAAAATTAAGAATGTTGAATCTGGTAAGAATATTGACTATACCTTTAAATCTTCAGAGAGTGTGGAAACTGTAGAAGTAAATAGCATCGAAATGCAGTATCTCTATAAAGATACTGAGTATGCCTATTACATGAATGAGCAGACATACAATCAGTACCAGGTACCACTTGACGCGATAGGTGATGTCATCGAATTTTTTAAAGAAGGTGACAAGATGTATGTATATGTGCATAATGAAAAGCCTCTTGCCGTGCGAACGCCAGCTTCAGTAACCTTACAGGTTACCCAAACAGAAGATGCTGCAAAAGGAGACACGGTAAGTGGAGCTAAGAAAGAAGCAGAACTTGAGACTGGTGCAAAGGTCATGGTTCCTTTGTTTATTAAAAAAGGTGACATGATCTCTGTAAACCCGGAAACAAAAGAATATACAGGCAGACAATAATTCTTCAGCAAAATACTTCAATAAAGTGTGAAAAAGTTGGTAGGATAAGATATAAGTATTAGTTACTAATATCCAATATCTCATTTCTAATGTTCAATATTTAATATCTCAACTACGAGTTTGGTAATGAGAAATTAGGAATTTGAAATTATGTAATATGTATACAGTAGGTGATTTACTTAAGAAAGCAAGGCAGGAAAAGGAACTTACCTTACAGCAAGTAGAAAAACAGACACGAATTAGGTCTAAGTATCTTAAATCTATTGAGCAGAATAACTGGAAAGAATTCCCTTCAAAAGTGTATATAAGCGGCCTTATCCGTTCTTATGCAAAATTTTTAGGAATCGATCCAGCCAAAGCTATTGCATACTTTAGGAGAGATTATGAGAAAATAGAAGAAGTAAAATTTAGAAAACATATCCCATCTCTTCACTTGCTTCCTGAGACTAAAAAAATTGTTATTGGCGTGCTTACTATCGTTTTCTTATCTTTTATTGGTTATTTCGCCTACCAACTCCATTTATATTTAGCGCCACCAGGAGTATTAATAGTTTCGCCGAAAGAAACAGTATTTCGCAATAAGACAAAGATCACCATTGTTGGTCAAACAGATGACGATGCAGTAGTAAAAATATTTAATGAATCATACTTCCCAGACAGTAATGGACGATTTAGGTATGATTTACCACTTCAAAAGGGATCAAATCCGATTACAATAGAAGTAACTGGGGCAAATGGAAAGAAGTCTACATTACAAGAAGAATATATCCTTGAGTAAGCTATTGAGTAAGTTCCTTGTACATCTCTCTTATCGTTTTAGATTGCTGTGAAGAAAATATTTGTTTAAAGTTTAATCGTTTTGCTTCTGTAATAATCCTATCCTGTCCATATATCGATCGTACTTCACCCAATAAACCCACTTCACCTGTAAACATAGTTGTGGACGAAAGAGGAATATCTTTTACAGAAGATATAATCGAGGCAGCTATGCCAAGATCTGCTGCTGTTGTTTTAACATCCACTCCTCCCACTACATTTACGTAAATATCATATTTCGCAAAAGATATATGCAGTTGTTTTTGTAAGACTGCCAAAAGTAGAAGTACTTTATTGTAATCAACACCTTTTACAACGCGACGTGGTACGGCAAGAATAGTTGGTACTGCAAGGGTTTGAATTTCAAAAAATAATGGTCGTTTTCCTTCCATCACCCCCACAAGTGCTTTCCCTGGTACTTTTACCTGCATATCTTCTTCAACAAACGCAAGTGGGTTATTCACTTCAACCAAACCTTTACCTTTCATCTCAAAGATACCTATTTCATCAGTTGTTCCAAAACGGTTTTTTTGAGCTCTCAATATTCTATATGCAGAAATTTTATCTCCTTCAAAATTGAGTACCGCATCTACCATATGTTCAAGTGTTTTTGGCCCGGCAACTTCTCCTTCTTTGGTGATATGACCAATAATAATAATTGGTACTTTTGTATCTTTGGCCATACGGATAAGCTTCATAGAAGATTCTCTCAGTTGTGATACACTGCCTGGCGCACTATCTGCATCTTTACTATATACCGTCTGGATAGAATCAATTACAACTAAATCAATATCTTTTTTCATTTCTTCCACGCCATCTATAATCCCCTCAACCTGTAGCGTGTCAGAGAACATCACATCATCGAGCTTTACTCCCAATCTATCTGCTCTATCTTTAACCTGTTCAGCTGCTTCTTCACCCGAAATATACAAAGTTCTTAGGTGTTTTAAGCTTTGTAAAAGGAGAGTAGATTTACCCACACCGGGTTCTCCAGTGAGTAACACAGCTTCGCCTGCAACAAAACCGCCTCCAAGAATGCGATCGAACTCAAAAATTCCTGTCTTCTTTCGAGCTGTATCTATTGATTTTACTTCTTTTAGTGAAGTGACATTGAGCCTTTCTGTTTTTTCAGGGAGCATCTCTTTTCCTTCTCTTTGTGCTTTGAATGTATCCCATTGCCCACAGCTAGGGCATTTCCCCATCCAGGTAGCAGATCCTTCACCGCAGTTTGAACAGATATAAAATGCCATAAGAGTATTCTAGTATAACATTCAGCTCAGAAGAAAATTACTAATTGAATGTAATATAAAATTATAATACAGTGAAGTATGTTCAGAACTGATGTCATGGTTAAATGGTTTGAAAAGAGGCATCCTGCTTTTATCTTTGTTATTATCACAGTTATTATATTTACTTTTATTGCTGGATTTAAATACAGAGAACAGCAATCTCTCATATCAGAAAGTAAAGAAAATGAAATTTTTGAATCAGAACAAGACGTAGATAATTCTGAACAAAGAAACAAAATAAGAGTCAATGAAGAGCATTTCTTAGAAATAGGTACAGATTTGTATTTAACACAGATTGATGAAACAATATACATTCTTGAAGAAGCATATCCAAATTCAAATAAATATATAAAGAGAGAGCAAATTACTTTGGGTGTAATTGCAGATAGTATTACCAATATTAGAAAAGGATTTTGGTGTGGATTAGATTTTGAGTCAAACGGAAATAAACTAGTATTAATGAAAGTTTCACAAAACTGTGCAGGTCAAAGTATCGCTGCCATTCTCGATTTTAGTTCAGATACTGTCAAAATTATTGACTTAAGTATCTATAATATTGCACGAGGTCAAACTACAGTTTTTCTTGAATATCCAAAAATTAAATTTGAAAATAATAAAGTCATTATCCAACAAGCGAGAGAAATTGAAATTGAACTATTGGATTATTTTACACAGGAAGAATTACACAACTTGTTCTTTTCTCAGGATCCTGATATGCAATATAATAATTCAGATATAATAAAAAGACGTCTACAACAACATTTTACTAATAATACATTAGAATGTATGAAAGCTTTTGGAGGTGTGGGTTGTGCAGTACTCGAACAAATAGACATGTATGAATATACCCCTGAAAGTGGTTTGAAAATAAATCGTTAATCCGAGTAATTACTATCTATACTTTCCTTCGTTGCTTTTGCCCGTTTTTATGCTAAAATTACCAATATGGTAATAGTAAAAAGCGAATTCGCTCTGGCATTAAATCAGGTAGCTTCAGAACGGGGCATTAGTATAGATGATGTAATTGGCTCTATGGAAGCCGCTATTTTGGCTGCTTTTCATAAGGAGCATCCTGAAATGGCAGAAGACGAAACAATTTCTGTAAAAGTAGATAATTCAACCGGAGAAACAAAAATATTACAAGATGAAAAGGATATTACACCTCCAGGTTTTGGTCGAATTGCAGCTCAAACTGCCCGCCAAGTTATTATCCAAAAAATCAGAGAAGCAGAAAAGAAAACAGTCATTACTCATTACCAGGACCAGGTTGGTACTATAGTCCGTGGACGAGTTATTCGTCATGAAGGTGCAACTGTATATGTTGACCTTGGTAAAGCAGAAGGATTGTTGCCACGGGATGAACAGATCAGAAACGAAACATATGTTGTTAATAACAAATATGTTTTTTATTTAAAAGAGATTGGCCAAAATAGAGCAGGCTATTCTCGTATTATTCTTTCACGCACCTCCCCAGAACTTATTCGTGAACTTTTCAAAAGAGAAGTACCAGAAATCGCAAATGATACAGTTGAAATTAAAAATGTAGTTCGAGAACCTGGTGAGAGAGCAAAAATTGCTGTATTTAGTAGTCAAAGCGGTGTTGACCCAGTTGGTGCATGTGTTGGACAAAAAGGTGTCCGTGTACAAACCGTGACAGATGAACTGAATGGTCAAGAAAAAATTGATATTATTCAGTGGAATGAAAATGCTAAGACATACATTATTAGCGCTTTATCTCCAGCAAAAGTAATTTCTGTAGATATTAATGATGAAGAAAAAGTTGCAAAGGTTACTGTAGATGAAACTCAGGCACCTTTGGCAATTGGAAAAAATGGGATTAATGTCAACTTGGCTGGTCGTTTAACTGGTTATGACATTGATATTGTCCAGATATCTGCAGAAACTGGTGAGCCAGTAAAAAAAGATGCTGATCAAAAAGAACCTGCAGCAGAAACTCCAGCAGAACAGTCTGAGCCTCCTACAGAAACCTCAAATGAAGTCTCAGACGAGTCAGCCTCCGTTTCAGAGGAAGAAGTTATGGACGGTAAGGAAGAACAAACTGAAGAAACCAATACAGAAGTAGTAGAAAAAGAATCAAAGGAAGCAGATGCTCCAGAAGAAAAGGAAGAATCAGTAGAGGAAAAGAAGTAATACTGAGCCTCAGTTACTAATTAATAAGTATATTTAATGGTAAGACCTCCTATAGTTGCTATTCTTGGTCATGTCGATCACGGAAAGACAACATTACTCGATTTTATTCGTAAATCTCGCGTTGCAGCTAAAGAGCATGGTGGAATAACTCAACGTATTGGTGCATATGAAATTAATACAGGTATTAAAGGCTACGAAAATGACCGCATTACCTTCATAGATACTCCAGGTCATGAAGCTTTTTCACAAATTCGGTCACGCGGTGCTACAGTTGCAGATATTGCTATTCTTATTATTGATGCCAAAGATTCAATTATGCCACAAACGGTTGAATCTATTTATCATATCAAAAACGCTAAAATTCCATTTATTGTGGCAATAAATAAAGTAGATTTACCTGATGCAAACCCAGAAAAAGTAAAACGAGATCTCTTAAAGCATGAAATTGTTACAGAAGATAAAGGAGGAGATGTTATTGCTCTTCCAATTTCTGCAAAAGAAGGAAAAGGGGTACAGGAACTTCTCGAATCTATACTTTTACTTTCGGCAGATCATAAACTTACTTACGAACCCAAGAACCCAACGCATGCATATATTATTGAAACAAAAAAAGATCAAAGAGGAGTTGTCGTAAGTGCAATTATTAAAGATGGATCTATGAAAGTTGGAGATGCCATGTACGCTGGTGAGCAGGAAGTAAAAGTACGGGCAATGATGAATGATCTTGGAAAAGGAATAAGAGAAGTTCAACCGTCTACTCCATTTGAGCTTTTAGGTTTTAACGAAATGCCAGAAGTTGGGACTCTTATTACTTCAGAAAAACAAGAAATAAAAGAAAAGGAAGAAGGTCAGCAAAGTGCAAAAACTATAGATATGGATGCACTATTTGCTAATGAAGCTCAATCAAAAAAGCTTTCTCTTATTGTGAAGGCAGATTCTCAGGGTTCTTTGGAAGCAATTGTACAAGCGCTTTCTAAAAACGAAAATGTAGAGCTCAATTTAACGGCTGTTGGTGGAGTTCACAGATCAGATATCTTCTTAGCAAAAACAACTAAATCTATTGTAATAGGTTTTTCAGTACCAATTGACAATGAAGTTAAAGAGCTTGCAAAGCAGGAAAAGGTTATCATAAAAACCTATACTCTTATTTATGAGCTGCTTGAAGAGCTGCAGGAGGTGTCTGACCTAATCCGAGAAAAAGAAGCACGTGAAAAGGATAAAAAGGCCGAAGCAAAAGTTCTTGCAACATTTATTATTGAAGGGCAAACTGTGTTTGGCTGTAAAGTAACTAAGGGTAAAGTAAATATTGGAGATAATGTAGAACTGTATAGAAATGATCAGCTTATAGATAAAACAAAGCTCGTTTCTCTTCGTATACGAGCAAAGAAAGTTGAGGAGGTCAAGAAAGACCAGGAGTGTGGAATGCAATTTTCACCAGAGCTTGACATGAAGGTTGGGGATATGATAAAATTTATCCTATAATATTATGAATCCTCAACAACAGCCCCAGAATTTTGATCGGGAATTAAACCTGATCTCTGAGGTTATCACCAAAAACAATTCAGGTATCATTGTATTACCAGCAAAGCCCACGCCAGATGCCATTGCAGCTGGAGCAGCTTTGTATATGGCTCTTACCAAAATGGGTAAGAACGTCTCCCTTGTATGTTCACAAGTACCAGAAACAGATATTACAGGAGCAGACAAGATCAAAACTTCTATTGAAACAGGAGGAAATAATTTAGTCATTTCTTTTCCATACGTTGAAGGTGCTATTGATAAGGTTGATTATGGATTCAATAATGATAAAACTAAATTTAATGTCATTGTTATTCCTCGTGAAGGTAATGAAAAACTCAAGCCAGATCAAGTGGAGTTTACCTATTCAGGTGGGAAAATTGAATTTATCATTACAGTTGATTCTCCAAATTTAAATAGTCTTGGAGATATATATGCAAAAAATCAGCAGCTTTTTGATGGTAAAAATATCATCAATATTGATCGTCATTTGATAAATAATAACTACGGAACCATTAATGTGGTTGCAAAAACTGCTTCTTCAACCTCAGAGCTCATGTTTAAAGTATTGAAGGCATTAAAAGCTCAGGTTGATAAAGATATTGCAACTAATTTATATGCAGGAATTGTTACTGCAACCAATAATTTTTCTTCTTATTCTGTAAATGCAGATACATTTGAAACTGTTGCAAATTTACTCCGTGCAGGAGCTGTAAAGAAACCACAAAGACAGTTTGCTCGTCCCGGAATGGGAGGACAGACGGGTGGAATGAATCCATTTAGCCAAGGACTCGGAGGCTTTGGTAGCCAGCAAGCAGGAATGCCACAAATGAACAAACCACAACCACAAAATAGACCACAGCAAATGGCACAACAGCCAAGTGGTTCTCAGATGCAGCAACAGGTTCAAGGACAATCTTATCAACATCAGCAACCTCAAGAAAAACAAACGAGAGCTATTCAAGATGTTGAGAAAGAATCAAATGAAACTGAAGGGAACGGAGAATCTGCTGATCCTGAAAACTGGTTAAAACCAAAAATCTTCTCTGAATCTGATGGCTTGGTATAAGTCAATGTAGTATAATCATCCTACATGAACTTCCTTCCTTACATATTTACCGCAATCGTAGTCGTTATTGTTCTTGTGGTCATCCGCATGTGGCTTAAGTCTATTGAAGAAAAATCAAAAGTTTCTGATGAGCTTGTAGCGTGGCTAAAAGATTTAGGAAACAGGGTAGATAAACAGACAGAGCAGATGGATCGTAAGATGGAGCACAACATGGATATGTTCAACAAACGCCTCGATAATGCAGCAAAAGTAATCGGTGAAGTGCAAAAAAGTATAGGTGAGTTTTCGGAAATTGGCAGGAATATGCAGCAGCTCCAAGAGTTTCTCCAGTCCCCTAAGCTAAGAGGTAATATCGGTGAACAAGTACTAAAAGAATTACTCGCACAAAGTTTGCCTGCAGATACATTCGTTCTGCAATATGGATTTCAGAATGGACAGAAAGTTGATGCAATTATCAAAACATCCCAAGGTCTTATCCCGATTGATTCCAAATTTCCAATAAGTAGTTTTAAAAAAATGATTGCTACAGAAGATGCTGCAGCGCGTGAGGCTATTAAAAAAGAGTTTGAAAAGGAAGTAAAAGTGCATATTAAAAGTATTTCTTCAAAGTATATTCTGGTTAGTGAAGGGACTATTGATTATGCTCTCATGTATATTCCTTCTGAAAGTGTATATTACGAAATTATTAATAGTGGTGATTTATATGATTATGCAGCAGAAATGCGTGTGGTTCCTGTTTCTCCGATGAGTTTTTATGCATATCTAAAAGTGATTCTTATCTCTTTTGAAGGTCAGCGTATCGAAAAGCAGGCAAAAGATATCTTATCTGTGCTCCAGTCAATGAAAAAGGATTATGAAAAGGCAGATGAAGCAATGTCAATACTCCAAAAACATGTCTCAAATGCTTACAATCAGACAGCACAGGTGTCTAAAAACCTCATGACACTTGGGCAAAAGATAGAATCGACGGCTTCGTTATCATCTGCAGAAAAGCAGGAGAAGCTGATAGAGTAGAATGTTATGATCAACTGATACTAGATCTGAGACACTAGACTTCGAAATATCATATTTCGAAAAAACGTTCACCTATCGCTTATTACTTTCAACCATTGTATCATTTGCTCACTCGATGAAAGTCCTTTGATACAAGCTTATATGACTTCAAAGTGAATGAAGACGGACTTTCAACGTTTTTCGAGCTAGATATTTCTTCGTTAAAGTTGATTTTACAAGCTTTAATTTATCAGTAATGTAATATACAATGATAAGACCATGAAAATTAGCTATAAAAAAGAAATCACAAGTAAGAATATAAAGCCAAAAGAATTACTCGATCTATTGCTCCAGAATAGAGATGTGAAGAATCCAGAATTGTTTATGAAACCACCTTCTCCGTTGGATCTCACTTTAGAGGATTTTGGTTTTGATAAAGAAACAATAGATAAAACCATGAAGCTCTTGAAAGAGATTAAAGCTTCGGGGAAAACAATCGTTGTCTACACAGATTATGATGCAGATGGAATAACCGGCGGATCAATTCTCTGGGAAACACTATATTTACTCGGTTTTAAAGTAATGCCATATGTTCCGCATCGCCAACATGAAGGATATGGGTTTTCTCTTAAAGGAATAGATAATGTAAAAGAAAAGTACGATGCAGCACTTATTATTAGCGTTGATCACGGTATTACAGCGGTTGAGCAAATAGCATACGCTAAATCAATAGGTATCCCAGTTATTGTTACCGATCACCACCATAGGCAGGAAAAAATTCCAGAAGATGCAGTTGCTATTTTTCATATTCCTATTCTTTCTGGTTCTGGTACTGCATATTTTTTTGCTAAAGAAGTATATAACCATTTTAAAGATGATGCCGTCAACAAAGCCATTCTAAAAGAACATTTCCGTACAGATTATCTGTCTTTGGCATCTATTGGTACCATTGCAGATTTAGTTCCTTTAGTAGGTCCATCGCGTAGTGTCGTTACCTATGGATTGAAAGCATTTCCGTTTGTAAACAGAGTTGGCATTAAGCAAATCTGTCGCGAAGCTGGTATTGAAAATAAAATCATCTCACCCTATGAAATAGGCTTTGTTATTGCTCCACGCATAAATGCAGTAGGACGCTTGGAACATGCGATAGATGCTCTTCGTTTACTTTGTACAACAAGTCGTAACCGTGCAGTTGAGCTTGCAGGGAAAGTAGGAATTAAAAATACACAAAGGCAGGATTTGGTAAAACAGAATGTAGAAGAAGCAAAAAAGATACTTGAATCGAAAGAACAAAATGGAGGTCTAGATAATATTATCATCCTTCATTCTTCAGATTGGCATGAAGGAGTTATTGGTCTTATTGCATCAAACATTTTAGAAAAGTATTACCGACCAGTTATTGTAATGACAGAAAGTGATGGCCAGATGAAAGGATCTGCAAGATCCATACCTGCTTTTCATATTACTCATTTTTTTGAAGAACTCAAAGATTTGTTCCTCAATTTTGGTGGTCATGCAGGTGCTGCTGGGTTCACATTACCAAAAGATAACTTAGACAAGTTTATTGAAACAGCTACAAAAAAGGCTAATAAACAAATAAAGGAAGAAGATCTGGTTCGTGAGATGCAGGTAGATGTAAAGCTTTCTGTCTCTGCAATAAACATTCAAATAGCTAAACAGCTAGAGCTCCTTCAGCCATTTGGGATTGGTAATCCCCAACCAAGTTTTTTAAGTACAGTTGAAGTGGTAGGTGCAGAACTCTTTGGTAAAAAAAGAGATCATCTTAAGCTAATAGTGAAAGATGCAGATGGAGATGGATTTCCTCTTGAGCTTATTGCATTTGGAAAAGCCGAGTTATTTACAAAGCTTTCAAGAGGGCAGCAGGCTGAGGTGGTGTATCAGGTAGATATTAATAGATGGAACGGGCGAGAGAAGTTACGAGGCAAGATGCTTTATATTCAATAATACTTACAAAATCTTCATATTGACTAAGACTAATTTGTATTATAATAGGGTACATTAATGAAGTTAGAATTACTCCTATGTACCTCAAACTATTTATTGCAATCATTATAATCGCACTTATTGGTGGTGGTGCATATTTTTATATGCAGTCCCGTTCTGCAATTCCTACAGCAGAAAATGAAGAAGTAACACCAACTCAGGACATGGAACCAACACCAACTCCAGAAGAAGTAGAACGTGATGCCTTTGATATTGAAATCCAAAATGGGAGTGGTATTGCAGGAGAAGCTGGCCGTGCTCAAGAATTACTTGAAGGAGAAGACTTTGTTGTTGTCTCGACAGGTAATGCAGATAATTACGATTATGAGGAAACAGTCATTCGGGCAAGTTCAGATGTCCCAGATGAATGGATAGATGAACTTATTAGTACACTTGAGGAAAACTATACTGTACAAACAAGAATTGAAGATATTGAAGGCGCATCAGAGGCAGATGTAATTGTAATTGTGGGCCAACTTGATGAGAATGGTGAAACTATGGTAGTCGAAGAAGAAACAGAAACTGAGGAAACAGAAGAAGATACAGAAGAAGAACCAACAGAAACACCTACGCCAACTCCAGAAGAATAATTAGATTAAGTCTTTTGCTAAAAGAACGGCGTCGTCCATCACCTGGAAGCCGTTTTTATAGTAAAATTCCATTGCTTTAAGGTTTGATGTGCTTACTCCGAGGATTACTTTAGTGGCACCACGTTTTTTCAGTTCTTTTATAGTTGCTGTAAGGAGTTTTGACCCAATGCCACGTTTCTGATATTCAGGATGAATGGCTAAATGGTTTATCCAGGCTCGTCGACCATTAAAAACACCAAAAATACTACCTACAATTATGTCATCTTCAATAGCAACAAAACAAGAGGTGGGATTTAATTCAATCATGAGGGTGCATTCATGTACTTCCCGCTTTTTATTGGCAAAATTTAATTTAGATACTTTCCAGAGAGAAAGCAACGCAGGAATATCTGTAGAATTCATGGTCCGAATATTCATAAGATCTATTACATTTTTTGTACTGTTTTTATACCAAGAAGTTGTAAACCATTCTGTAAGACTTGTGCCGTGGCCTTTGTAAGGAGAATCCTGAGTACTTTTTCTTCATCTTTGGATTTTAGTATCTGATTATTATGATAAAACAGATTATATTTTTGAGCTAAGTCAAAGAGATAGTTACATACAAGATGTGGAGCATAATTATGAGCTGCTTCTGAAACGGTTTCTGGGAATTTAATAAGTTGTCGGAGCACTGCAAGCTCATCTTCATTATATTCGTAGTCTTGAGATGTAAAAGATATATTGTGTTCTTTAGCCTTATCTAGTACAGAGGTACATCGGACATAGGTATATTGAATATAAGGTCCAGAGTTGCCTTGCATATTGAGTATCTCATCCCAGTCAAAGACAACATCAAGGTGCGAACTCCTTTTAAGGTCATTCCAAATGAGTGCACCAACACCAATGAGTTCAGAAGTGTTCATTCTTTCAGCAGTTTTTAATCTATGTTTATCTTTTGCAGCATCAGAATGTTTAAGACTTTTAGTTTCGGCATAATCAATTCCGAATTCAGTTTGATGATTGCTTGCCTGCCATGCCCTTTTAACCGCTTCGTCCAACACATCCTCAAGCCAAATTGTATTTCCTTTTCTGGTGGACATTTTACTATCTTTAAAGCGATATAATCCATGTTTTACATGGATACGCTGACCTTCTGTTACCCAGCCCAGCATCTTCTCAGTTTCAAATAGTTGCTGAAAGTAGAGTGATTGTTCGGCTCCAACCTCATTAATAATGGTTATATCTCTTCCGTATGTGTCTAATCTAAATTTATCGGTTGCAAGATCACGTGTTGAGTACAGTGTGGCGCCATCTTGTTTAATAATCATGAGAGGAGGATATTTATCGTCTGGAAAGAAGACGAGCTTTGCACCTTTACTTTCTTTATAAAAATCTTTAGTTTCTAACTCTTTGAGAACGTCATCCATTTTATCTTCAAAAAAGGATTCTCCATAACCTTGTCCATCATTTTCTGTAAATGTAACACCTAATTTGTTATAAATTTTGTCAAACTCTTTCCATGACCATTCAATACATTTTCCCCATAATTCTCGGGCTTCCTGGTTACCATCTTCAAGCTTTTTAAACCATTTTCTGCCTTCTTCTTCTAGTTCGGGATTTTCTTCTGCTTTTTCATGAAATGCTACATATAAGGCAACAAGTTCTTTAACTGGGTTTTCTGAAGATTCAATTTTTTGGATATTGGCCTCCAAGCTTCCTTCTCCCAGGTGGTGTAGGGCATATATTTGTTTTCCAAACTGACTACCCCAATCACCAAGGTGGTTATCTTTCAAAACGGTATAACCTGTTGCTTCTAAGAGATTAGAAACGGCATTGCCGATAATTGTTGATCTTAAATGCCCGACTGTAAATGGTTTTGCGATATTGGGAGAAGAGAACTCAACTATCACTTTTTTGTTTTTATGAGAATCATTCGAACCATATAAATCTTTGTGATTAATAATTTCTGTTGCATTATCGATTAACGCAGTATGTGCAATCCAGAAATTAATAAATCCTGGTTTCACCACATCAACCCTACTAATCAGTTCACTTGGAGGAAGGGAATCAACAATCTGTTGAGCAAGTTCAATTGGGTTCTTTCTTTCCTTTTTTGCAAGCTGAAGAGCGATAGAAGAAGAATAATCACCAAATGCTTCTTGTGCTGGTTTTGAAATCTGAATTTCGTTGTAAGATAAACCAACAGATTCCAGGACTTTTTCTAGTAATACAATCAGCTGATCTTTTATCATGGTTTCAATAATAACACACACAAGATTGTTGTGGTAGGCTTATTTATTGAAAAATAATGTGTTCATGTCTAATCTCTCTTTTCAATGAGCATACTATCTTGAAAAGAGATGGTCATTGAACTAGAATAGGAACACTGTTATATGAAAAAAAAGTTGCTCATTGTTATCGCACTTGTAGTATTGTTTGTGTTGTTTATCTTTGTAAGGTTCTTCATTTTAGACAGACAAAATGCTAATGGAAAAATTAAAATTCTTTCTTCTCCTGCTGCAACTGTTTTTATAGATAACGTAGCAGTGGGAAAAACACCATACGAGGCTAATAATCAAAGGGTTGGAGAGTATGAAATAAAGCTCATACCCGATGAGAAAGATAAGAACACAGTAACATGGCAAGGAAAAATTCCTGTATATAAAAATACATTAACGTATATCAGTCGAGAATTGGGAACATCAGAGTTAACTTCTGCTGGTGAGATCCTTACAGTTGTGGAGATGAAAGAAAAACCAAATGGAGCGACTGGAGAGATTCTTATAGAGACAGAACCTGCTGGCGCTATTGTATACCTTGATAATGATGAGAAAGGTGTCGCACCTATTGTCTTGCAAGATGTACCAGAAGGAGATCATGAACTTGCAGTATATTTACCGGGGTTTTTTAGACGTGCTCAGAAAATTCGTGTAGAAAAAGGATATCAGGTCAAAGCTCAGTTTAAACTTGCATTAGACCAAACACACAAAAGTTTGCAGGATGCACTGGATGCAGAAAGAAAAGAAGCATCCGCAGAGGCAAAAGTTAAAGAAGGAACTAAAAAAGATGCATCAGAAGAGGAAGAAGCCACAGGTTCTTTAATTGAAATTCTAGACACAGAAGTAGGATACTTAAATGTTCGATCAGAACCTTCTGTAAATGGGGATCAGGTCACTCAGATAAACCCAGGTGAACAGTACGAATATACAGAACAACGAAATGGGTGGTATAACATCATTCTAGATGATGGCACAGAAGGATGGGTTTCAGGAGATTATGTAACAGAAGTAGAATAATTACTGATCTTTCCAAACAACCTTATTATAAAAGAAGTAGGAATAAGGAATAATAATAAAAGCGATAATAAGTATCTTATAAACAAACCAGTGCTCTCGTCCAAAAGCTCCTGTAGTAAGTTCCATACCTATTGTTTGGATAAGTATCGAACCTGAAGCTATTATATTGAATTTAAAAAAACTCCAGAGAAGATTATTTGATTTTCTGCTTAATCTTTTGTGTTTAAAACTCCAGAAATTATTGAATAAAAAGTTTGAAATAATGGCAGTCTCTGCACTAATAACAGTCGCAAACCATACTGCGGTGTGAACAATCTCAATAAAGAAGAAAGATATACCAAAGTCAACAATAAAGCCAATTCCTCCAACGATACAGAATTTAATAAATGATGAATGGGTAAATACATACCAGAGAGTCTCAAAGGTATATTGTCCGGAATTAATTTTAGAAACTCCTTCGCGTCGATCTACAAATTTAAGAGGAATTTCTGTAATCTTTGCTTTCATCTTGATTGCATTATCTAAAAGTGCAACCTGAAATACGTATCCAGAATAATTTTCTAAGTGACTTAAAGAGTCTTTCACAATCCAAGATTTAATAGCCCGAAAGCCATTTGTCCATTCGGTTATCTTTAGGTTCATAAAACCGAGTCTTATTATCCAGTTTCCAAAAAAAGAAAGAAACTTGCGATGAATTCCCCAGTCATGGGGTATAGAACCGCCTTTCATGTATCGGGAACCAATGACAAAATCAGCACCTTTCTCTATTTCTCTTAGAAAAGTTGGTATCTTTTTAGGATCATGTGAGTGATCTGCATCCATCTCAAACAAAATATATGGCTCCAGCTTCTCAATTGCATGAGAAAACCCGCGTACATATGCTTTGCCCAAACCTTCTTTTTCTGTGCGAAGCAAATGTATCTTGTTCTGCTTTTGGGTTAAGTCTTGAACCAAATCTGCTGTGTTGTCTGGAGAATTGCTATCTACAACAAGCACGTGTACATCCCAGTTATTAATATCACGAGTTACTTGAATAATTTCTTCAAGAAGAGAAGTAATATTTTTTGCTTCGTTGTATGTGGGTAAAATTATTACTGCTTTTCGCATATTACTATTATTGAGTATTAAGTACTTCTCTAAAATAAGCAATAGTTTTAGTTAATCCATCTTCTAAAGACACTTCTGGTTCCCAATTAAGTATTTGCTTTGCTTTGGTAATATCTGGTTTTCTTTTTTTAGGGTCATCAACTTCATTTTCCTGAAATGTAATCTCAGATTCTGACTGGACCATTGCCTTTATGGTGTTTGCCATTTCCAGCACTGTTTTTTCGTTTGGATTACCTACATTTATAATTTGAGCTTGTAATCCTGCTTGCTCTCCCATTGCAATAAGTCCGCGAACCAGGTCACTAACATAACAGAAAGAACGAGTCTGGGAACCATCACCATTAATAGTAATTGATTTTCCTTGAAGAGCTTGCGTTATAAAGTTAGAAATCACTCGTCCATCATTTACTTCCATATTTGGTCCATAGGTATTGAAAATACGAATAAGCCTAATATCAAGATTAAATTTGTCGATATAAGATTTGGCAAGTGCTTCTGCAAAGCGTTTTGCTTCATCGTAGCAAGAACGTTCTCCAAAGGAATTTACATTTCCATAATAGGTCTCTTTTTGAGGATGCTCAAGTGGGTCCCCATAAACTTCAGAAGTAGATGCGATTACAATTTTAGCTTTACTTCCTTTTGCAAAATCAAGAACATTCTTGGTCCCCATTGAGTTAGCCATTAAGGTTTCGATTGGATGTTTCTTATATTGAATTGGAGAAGCAGGAGAAGCTAAGTGATAGATGATATCCATTTCTGGAAGCTGTGTATAGTCAAAATCACAGACATCAGCTTCAAAAAATGTAAGTTTGCTTTTATCTAGATGTTCAATATTTCTTGTATTCCCGGTTATTAGGTTATCTATGATAAAAACAGAATCACCTTTTTCTATATAATGATGGCTTACGTGAGAACCGATAAAACCGGCTCCCCCAGTAATTAATATATTCATAAGTTAAACGCTTACTCTTCCAGTGGAAATGTAAGTAAAGCCTAATTCTTTTATTTTAGACGGTTGATAGAGGTTACGTCCATCGATAATGACAGGAGTTTTCATCAGCTTTTTAACTTTATTCAAATCTGCTTGCATAAACTCATTCCATTCGGTGAGAATACAAAGTCCATCGGCATCTTTGACTGCATCATATGGATTTTCTACATATGTTATTTTGTCCCCAATTTTTCTTTTTACATTTTTTTGGGCTGCTGGGTCATAAGCGGTGATCTCATATCCTTTTGAGACCAGTTCTTCAATAATATAGAGAGATGGTGCAAAACGAATATCATCAGTATTTGGTTTAAAACTCAAACCCCACACAGCAAGTTTTTTACCTTTGACATTGTGAAGTACCTTCTGAACATAATTAATCATTACTTTTTCATTTATTTCTTCCACGGAGTCCAGTAACTGGGTATCTACATCAAGTTGTTTCCCAGTGCTTATAAGAGCTTTTACGTCTTTTGGGAAGCAGGAACCACCATATCCAATACCCGCATAAAGGAATTTTCTTCCAATTCTATTATCAAAACCAACTGCGTCCATAATAGTTTCAATATCTCCGCCTGCTTTTTCTGCATATAAAGAAATAAGGTTTGCAAAGGAAATTTTTGTTGCAAGCATTGCATTTGAAGCGTATTTAATGATTTCTGCAGAAGCAAGATCAGTAATAACTCGCTCACCAGGGAGTGGTTTGTGTACCTCGAGCAGTGCATCGATAGCTTTTTGAGAATTAGATCCAATGACTACGCGGTCTGGATTGATAGTATCACTAATTCCAGTGCCTTCGCGTAAAAATTCTGGGCAGGAAGCAACGGCTACTTCTGCACCTTCTGGTTTGTGTTTATTCAAAATCTTTTCAACTTCAAGGTTCGTACCAACTGGCACTGTACTTTTACAAGAAACTACAGTAAATCCTTTCTTCAAGTGCTTGGCAATCTGTTCTGCAACAGTATATACGGTTGAAAGATCAGCTTCACCATTTGCTTTTGGTGGAGTTCCAACTGTGATAAACACAATCTCAGATGCTGGAATAGCTTTGTCGTAGTCAATTGTAAAATGAAGTCGGTTGGCATCTAAATTCTTTTTAAGAAGTTCTGCTAACCCTGGTTCATAAATGAGTGGATCACCATTCTGAAGTTTTTTGATCTTTTCTGGAGTATGACCAATTACCCATACATCATTACCAAAGTCTGCGAATACACAAGCGGTAACTAATCCTACATATCCATGACCGATAAATGAAATTGTCATAAGGGAAATAATAAAGGATGCTGAACTGAAAAGCAAGGTCAAAGACCTATTATTACAAACTTTTTAAGCCCTCAGAAAGAGGTCTCATGGGTTGAAAATTATTCTTAATACTTTTGATTTCTGAGTATTGTGGCCGAGGCGCTTTGTCTTTTTCATATTCATCATATGAAGTTTTTTTAATAAGCGATTTGTCTAACCCAAAGTGCTTGGCAACTGCTATGCCACATTCATAAGGAGAAAGTGCTTGTGGACCAACCAAATGATAAATATCAGGAGTAAAATTATTCATTAAGTGTTTTAATCCAAATGCAATATCATCAATATAAGTTGGTGTTATGGCGCTATCTGTAATCATATTCAGTTTAGTCCCTTCTTCAAGTAAGTGTTTGACACGCATAATAAAATCGGGTTTTTTTGAATGAGGATTACCATAAGGGAAGCTAATGCGGACAATCATAGCCTGGTTTTTGACTACCTGTTCGCCACGGTATTTGGTCTGTGCATAATAGCCAAGTGGGTTTGGTTTACTGTCTTCGTCATAGGGTGGGTTTGTGCCATCAAAAACAAAATCTGTCGAGATATAAATCATTTTTTTATTAGTATTCTCTATGGCATGAAAGATGTTGCTTGTTCCATCTACATTCAGAAGGTGTGCGGCACTTCTGTCTTTCTCTGCGCCTTCTACATTGGTATAACCAGCTAAGTGAAGTAATATATCGAAATCTAGTGAAGAAAGTTTATCTGCTACAGTTTTTTTGTTAGTCACATCAAAATCCTGATGAGACAGAGGAATAAACGTAAAGTCGTTTTGTAGAAGCGAAATGACTTTTGACCCAATAAGCCCATTGGGTCCAGTTACTGCAACCTTAAGCATACTGTTTTTTATAGTATTCTTGATACTCGCCACTTTTAACATGTTTCCACCAAGACTCATTATCTTTGTACCATTGAATGGTTTTCTCAAGAGCTTCGTCGAAGTTGTATTGTGGTTCCCAACCGAGTTCTTTTTGAATAGTAGACCAATCGATTGCGTATCTCCTGTCGTGTCCAGGCCTGTCTTTTACATACTCAATCTGGTCTTCCCCTTTACCCATAATTTTAAGAATTCGTTTGATGACTTCAATATTGGGAATATCTTCTGTAAGTCCACCAACTAAGTATGTTTTACCGATCTGACCTTTTTGCAGAATAAAATCTATTGCGCGGCAGTGATCTTCTACATACAGCCAGTCGCGTACATATAGTCCATCGCCATACACTGGTACTTTTTTACCTTCAATGAGGTTTGTTATAGCAAGAGGAATGAGTTTTTCTGGAAACATGTATGGACCAAAGTTGTTGGAACAGTTAGAAATAGTTACAGGAAGGTCATAGGTTGTGTGATATGCATGTACTAAGTGATCTGATGCAGCTTTTGAAGCTGAATAGGGACTTCGTGGGTTGTATGGTGTGTTATCATTAAATTTTTCCTCGGTATCTAAAGGAAGTGCGCCAAAAACTTCGTCAGTAGAGATATGATGAAAACGCTTAATATTATTTTTCATTGCGGCTTCAAGAAGAACATACGTTCCTTCGATATTTGTTTTTATAAAAGGAGCTGCATCTTGTATAGAACGATCGACATGACTTTCTGCTGCAAAGTGCACAATGGTATCTACCATTTTTACTGCTGCATCTACTTCTTCTTTATTACAGATATCACCTTTGATAAACGTATAGTTTGGATTATCTTGAATATCCGATAAATTTTCCAGGTTACCTGCATAGGTAAGTTTATCGAAGTTAAAAACCTGGTCTTCTGGGTGTTTATTAAGCCAATAACGAACAAAGTTAGATCCGATGAAGCCTGCGCCACCGGTTACAAGCATTTTCATATGAGTAATTGTAGCATGTTCAAGTAGACTTGTAACCTCAAATTTAAAGAATTTACTTACATTTTACCAATCCATGTTATACTGGCCTTACTATGCTTAACATAATAAAAAATGCTGCAAAAGAAGGGGGAACTGTATTAAGAAAATATTTTAAGACTACCGAACTCGATGTGGTAAACAAAACTAATCATCAGAATATAGTCACAAAAGCAGATCTTGAATCACAGGATAGAATAAAGAACTATATAGTACGTGAAATGAGGAAAAAAGGAATCGAGGAAAAGGATATTGGTTTTATTGGTGAAGAAGGCCTGCACAAAGTGGGTGAACATACATTTGTTATTGACCCTCTTGATGGTACCAGTAACTTTGCGACAGGGATAGAAGATTACTGCGTTCTTATTGCTTATTTACATAAAGGAGAACTGCTTGCTGGTGTGATGTATTTCCCTGAAAAAGAGTATTGTTATTTTGCCCAAAAAGAGAAGGGTTCTTTTGTGCAGAAAGGAAGTAAAAAATTGGAGCTTAAACTCGTAAAAAAAGATTTACAGAATACGTTTTTATATTCATCTTTATCTTCACATGATGATATAAATGCAGGTCTTGGTAAGAAGCTACTTGATCTCAAACAGTATTTTCGAGGTATACGTATGGTGGGTGCGGCGGGATGGGAGCTGGCACTTCTTTCTGAAAATATAGCCGGGTCAGTTGTTTTAGCTGGATGTAGTATTTGGGATATCGCGCCAGGTAAGCTCATTCTCAATGAAATGGGGTACAAGATGTACAATTGGCTTGGTGATGAAATCGAATTTGATCTTACTGAACCAAATAAGAAGTATCGTTTTTTTGCTTGCCATCCTGGTTACAAGGAAAAGATACAGGAGAAGCTTACAGATTAAGCAGCCTGTGGTACATATACAGCTCGATCTGCCTTTCTGAACCTTCCATTAATTAACTCATCAAGTGTCTCCCATCGGTCTTTCTTTTTTGCATGAGGAACATCGTCTTTGAGTACTTTGGTTGCCGCAGTCATGGGGCGTTCGGAGTACATAGATATAAATGCTTTATCATAGCCAACTTCCTTTATCAGTTTTACTGTGTTTTCAAACTCTTTATCTGTTTCACCACAAAAACCAACAATAATATCTGTTGTAAACTTCACACCAGGAATTTTTGCCTTCATTTTATTGATAATAGCCAGATATTCATCTGCGGTATACCAGCGGTTCATCCGTTTTAGTACATTATTATCTCCAGATTGAATAGGTAAGTGAATTGTTCTTGTAATATTGTCATAAGCAGCTATAACATCAATCAGCTCATCAGAAAAGTCCCAGGGGTTTGAAGAATAAAAATCTACCTGTTCAAAGTCCATGCGAGCTACATCTTCTAGTAAATAAGGGAAGAGAGTAGGAATACGCATTTTTCCTAAATGTTTTACGTACACAGGTTGGACTTCACGGCCATTGTATGTAAATTTTGCTTTCATTGTAGAAAGATTTTGCTTTATTTTTTCGTCTGCAATGTATTTTTCATTATCAAAGTATGTTTTATTAAGGTCTCGCATGACATGGATATTTTCTTTCCCCATAATAAGATCAGCGCCATATGAGTTTACATTCTGGCCAAGCAAGGTGACTTTTTTATATCGTTTTGCCTTGAGGTGAACACATTCTTCAATAATATCTTCGTATGGCCTGCTGATCTCCCGGCCTCTTGTGAATGGAACAATACAAAAGGTACAAAAGTTATTACAGCCATTTGAGATAGGTACCCATGCTTGTTCTGTATTCTGGCGGGCTGGTTCGTTATCAAAACCCACTTCCTCAATAGGCATAAACTCATCTACTTCTGGCATAATCTCTCGTATCCGCTTGAGATATTTACCCGAACCATCCCGAAAGGCGATACCAACCATACAGCCCGTAACTATAATCTTGTAAGGAATACCTTTTGCAATTTTTTCTTCTTTAATTTTTCCCAGATTGTTTACCAAACCATATACACGGTGCTCAGCACTTTCTCGTACCATGCAGGTATTTATAATTACGTAGTTCGCATCTTGGTAACCTCGAGCTTTTGTCATACCACGACCATTAAACTCCTTTTCTACTCGCTCGGAGTCTGCTACATTTTGTTGGCACCCGAAGGTTTTGATATAAAATTTCATAAAATGTGTGAAATAATCTTTCTAGCAACTTGTTCTTTAGTATCTTTGTCTATCTTAGTCTGTTCTCCATCTTTTGAGAGCAAGTATACCTCATTTTCGTTTGATCCAAAGGCAATATCCGTTCGACTTATATCATTTACTATAAGGTAATCTGCCTTAGTTTCTTCAAACTTTGTTTTTAAAAGTTCATACAGGTTGTTTGGGTTCATGCCGTGACGAGCTTTAAAACCGATAAGTTGTATATGTGGATTCCATTCTTTAATAGCATTAATAATTTTTTCCGTTGGTTTTAGCTCAATCGATACAGCTTTGTCACTCGTGAGCTTGCCGTCATATTGATCGACAGTGTAGTCAGATACTGCTGCTGTATGAATAATCGTGTCATAACCCAATACTCTTCTTTGGAGAATATCCTTGAGATCATCTGTTGTCTGGAAGGTTACTTGTTCAATAGGCAAGTTGGTTTGTACAGAGCTTTCTGCTAGAACGAGAAGTACATCTGCTCCTTGCTTGTAACATGTCTCAGCAAGAGCTACTCCCATTTTCCCGGTGCTTTTATTCGTTAAAACTCTTGCTGAATCTAAGGATTCTACAGTCCCACCCGCTGTAACAATAATCTTTTTGCCTTTTAGCCGAGAAGCAGCACTCGTAATAATCTCAATTTCATCTGCAATACGTTCTATCTCTGGAAGTCTGCCTACCCCTTGTACGCCACACGCCAGCCAGCCACTATCTGGTGTCATCACAGTGTAACCAAACTGAAGAAGTATTTTCATATTCTTCTGCGTTGTTGGGTGATTCCACATATTGGTATTCATAGATGGAACAACCAGAACTGGTGCCAGTGTCGCCAGAATAGTTGTGGTGAGGAAATCATCACTTATGCCAGTTGAGAGTTTTGCGAGTGTATTTGCTGTAGCTGGCGCAATGACAAAGAGATCTGTATTTTTTGCGATCTCAATATGGTCAACTTTTCTTTCTTTTAAAACTTCTTTATAATCAAAGTCTTTTTCAAAAAGATCAATATATACCTTTTTCTTGGTAACTTCTTCAACTTTTTTTACAGAGACCATGTGAGAAGCAGCTCGTGTCATGATCACTTGTACGTCATGACCTTTTTTTTGAAGCATAGGTATAAGGTCAAGTATTTTAAATGCAGCAATACCGGAAGAAATACCAATAGTAATTTTCATGTTTATCGCTTCTTATTTTACCAAATCGCCTTGCTTGATACGTTCGGTAATAAAAATGAAGACCAGAAGGAGAACTCCTATGGTTATGAATGCTAGTAGTTTTTCTAATCCACTTAAAAATAAACTTGAAAGCCCGAGAATAAAGGAAATAAGCCAATAGAATACTGCAATACGCCGTTTACCCCATCCAATCTCTATAAGTCTATGGTGAAAATGTCCCCAATCTGCTCTAAAAGGAGAGGATTTTTTATGTAACCTTCTAATTATTGTATAGACAGCATCTATTGTGGGTATGGCAAGAACTAAAATTGCGGTACCCACTTTTCCAAAAGAGAGAATAGATAAAATTCCAAGTAAAAAGCCAGCCATAGCACCACCTCCATAACCTGGCATAATCCTTTGTGGGAAAAAGTTATATGGCAAAAACCCTAGATATGCTCCGGCAACAATAAAAGACAAGTGGGTAACTGTTTCTGCCCTTATATCGTGAGATACAAACTGCTGAGATAATAACCCTAAAAAGAGTGCAGTAATAGAAACAAAGCCAGGTAATTGACCATCTACACCTTTACTCCAGTTCACCATGTTCATAGTCCAGGTCAGCCAAATAATAGCTAAGATATCTGCAAGAACCAGGATATTTCGCACACCAAAAAAGTCAAAGGTAAATTTCCATGCATCAAGCTGTATAACTCCACCAAATGGGTTGGAGATAAAAGGAATACCGAGACCGAATGCAACAACAAGGGTGGAGATTGTCAGATTAATAATAAATCTCAAGTAAGGAGACAAATCATATTTATCATCAAGTAATCCTAAGATAAGGAGAAATCCATTGGCAATAAGAATGCCGGTAATAATCTTATTGGGTTGAATGAAAATAAGCGTAGTAATAAGAAGAGCCGCATAAATGGGGATGCCTCCTGCTCTTGGAATAATTCCTTTATGTGTATGAGCCGGGTGCTTGCGGTCCTTGACATCAGTGAGCAAACCAAATTTTCGGGCAAAGGTAATAGCAAGTGGAGTGGTTAATAGAGCGATAAGTGTGGACGTAAGAAAAATATAATATGATTCCATATTAGGTTATTAAAAAGATGATTTTAAGAAAAATACCGGTAAAACCCACAATCGCAAAGATATTGGCTGCCATAAAGAGCTTTTGAAAAATCTCTTCTGTTTTAAAATATTTTTTTGCAATGAAGATATTAAGAAAATAAAAAATATGCATCAATATTGGCAAAAGGACTATATACCAAAACTCAACGATTTGAGGTTCACCCCATGGTCTCGAATAGAGAAGCGGAATCTGTTGTGGAAAACTATTAAACTTCCATGCAAAGACAGCAATCATGAGAAGGTCTGCCCCAATCAAAAGCTTATTCATAACGTAATTATACTATGTGTTCCAGCTCAAAGATTACGGAATTGGGAATGGTAAGACCATTTGAGTTACTTTTTCTCTTATTCCTTTTAAATGACGATCCTTATCTATTTCTGATTTAAACTTCTTAAAGTATTCCTTTCTTGCTGTTTTATCTGCAGGTAGTTTATATTTTTTTACCCTATCCAGAACTTTATTCATCACATTACCAATAAACACCATTTCCTTTTCTTTCATACCTCGGGTTGTAGCAGCAGGAGTCCCAAGCCTTATGCCAGATGGGTAAAACGGTGAGCCTGGTTCGCCAGGAACTGTATTTTTATTTAAAGTCAAGCCGACATGATCGAGAGCATATTCTGCAAAGTAACCAGCGCCCGGTCCATGTGTTGGTGATAAATCAACAAGGACTAAATGATTCTCAGATGTATTGCCGACCACTTTAAATCCATGATCAACAAGGGTTTTTGCCAGTGTTTTGGCGTTCTTTACTACCTGGTGTGCATATTCTTTAAATGATGGCTGCATTGCTTCGTACAATGCAATGGCAATTGCTGCTGTTTGGTTGTCGTGTGGGCCGCCTTGTAATCCTGGAAAAACAGCTTTATCTATTTTTTTGGGAAGTTCTGGATCTTTTTCTAATCCTTTTTTAGTAACCATAATCATAGCACCTCTTGGGCCACGAAGCGTTTTATGAGTAGTTGTTGTGACAATATGTACATGAGGAACAGGAGATGGGTGAGCACCACCAGCAATAAGTCCGGCAACATGTGCAATATCTGCAGCAAGATATGCTCCCACTTCATCTGCTATCTTTGCAAATTTTTCGTATTTAAATTGAAGGGGGTAAGCTGTTGCTCCAACCCAGATAAGTTTTGGTTTATGTTTTTGTACTAGTTTTCTAATCTCGTCATAATCAAATAAGTCTCCATCTTTTGTAACTTCTGGCAACACACCATACTGCACACTATTAAAGAAAATACCTGTTGCGGAGACCATATGCCCATGAGTTAAGTGGCCACCGGCAACAAGAGCCTGACCCATAACTGTATCTCTGGGCTGGCATGTAGCTAAATAAACAGCGAGGTTGGCTGGAGAACCAGAGTAAGGCTGTACATTTGCATGCTCAACACCAAATAGCTCTTTTGCCCGTTCTCTGGCTATTATTTCAACATCATCAATAATTTCATTGCCACCATAATATCTTTTACCCGGGTATCCTTCTGAATATTTATTCACTAAAGCTGAGGAAAGAGCTGTACGTACGTGAGTAGAAGCGTAGTTTTCGGAGGGAATAAGTTCGACGCCTTCTTTTTGGCGAATTTCTTCTTTTTCGATTAAGTTGTAAATTTGTTTGTCCTGCATGGAAATAAGAGATAACTAGTAATAAGAAGTTAGTTATGTATGCAGGATTGTTATACCATGGTAGTAAACGTATAGAATTGTAATCGGTATAAGAGTAACACTCAAATTTAGATATTGCAATGAGATTTTGAGTCTGGTCAGAAATACATCACAATTCTTCCAGTAATTAAGTGGTTAATAGTATAAAATACATATCTTATGAAATTTACATCATTACAAGAAGCACAGGAGTACCTACAGCAGTTTGTACCAAAAACTGAAAAGTGGGGAGAACCTTCTGTCGCACATGCACGAACCAAACATTTTATGAAGCTTATTGGAGATCCCCAAGATAAGCTAAAAGTAATTCACGTTGCAGGGACTTCTGGCAAAGGTTCAACTTCATATATCACGTCTTCGCTTCTTGCTTCTCAGGGATTAAAGGTAGGGATGGGAATATCTCCTCATTTACATCATATCTTAGAGCGCATACAGATCAATGTAAAACCGATCCCAGATGCATTATTCGTAAAATATATAAATGAGATCCTGCCACAACTCGAGCAGATGAAACCTTCAGAATATGGATGTATTACGTATTTTGAAGCAATAGTGGGGCTTACATATTACATTTTTGAAAAGGAACAGGTTGATGTAGTAGTTATGGAAACTGGTTTGGGAGGGCAGTTTGATGCTACAAATACAGTTACATCCGCAGATAAAATTGATGTTATTACACGTATTGGTATGGATCATACGGAATATTTAGGTAATACCATTGAAAAGATTGCTACAGAAAAAGTCCGTATAACCCAAAAGCATAACTTAGTACTCAAACTGCAACAAGAAGATGAAGTTATGAATGTAATTCGAAAAGAAGTAGCAGATAAAGAAGCAACTCTACTCGAGATAAATCCATCTCAGTTGATTTCAGAAGAATCAAGCTCATTATTAGGGTTGCGTTTTAACCTTCAGTATAAAGGAGAAAAATTCAAGAATATTCACATGCGGATTATAGGTACCTACCAGTTTGAGAATATTAGCATGGCATTTGCTGCTTTTACTGAATTTATGAAAAGAGAAGGAAAGGATGTTAATGTTGAAGCAATTAAAACACATCTTAAAAAAGTAAAAGTACCAGGCAGAATGGAGCTCTCTACCTATAAAGAACGTGAAGTTATTATTGATGGAGCACATAATCCTCAAAAAATGGAAGCATTTATAGGTAGCCTTACCAAGATTTTTCCAGAAGAAAAGTTCACTTTTCTTATAGCCTTCAAATATGGAAAAGAATATGATGAAATTCTTAAATATATTAAGCCAGTCGCATCACACATTATTATTACCGGTTTTGAAAATAAAAGCCAGGGAATGGGTAATTTACATTCGGAAGAACCTGACACCATTGCCAAGATTCTCCAGAAGATGTCATTTTATAGTTATGATATAGTTCCAGATATACGTAAGGCATTAGAGAAAGCTGCAGAAAGCAGAGAGCTCATTGTGATAACTGGCTCTTTATATCTTATTGGAGATATGTATAGCATCCTTGAAAAAAACTAAGAATTTTGTATTATGTCCCTATATATATGGAAAAATAATTACCTTCTACACAACTAACCTTCATTAGTAATTTATATATATTCACATGTTTAAAGTAGAAAAAATGGACCTTCTTGTTGCAGTTTATATTTTTTGTATTATTGTTGCAGAGCTCATGGGAGCTAAAACCTTCCCTCTTCTTCATTTAGGATTTTATACCTTAAATGCCAGTGTCTCAATTTTTCTTATTCCACTTCTTTTCACCATTAATGATGTTGTAATAGAAGTGCATGGAAAAGAACGGGCAAGAAGTATTGTCAGGTCTGGATTACTGACAATTGTACTTTTGTTTGGCTTTATAATGCTTGCTATTCATCTCCCACCTTCAGGCCGTTTTGAAAGCTCAGAAGCAGCATACGATACGATTTTTGGAAAATCTGCTCGCATTACGCTCGCAAGTTTAACTGCCTTTGCTCTTGCTGATTTTCTGGATATTTATCTTTTTGCCAAAATAAGAGAAAAATTAGGAAAGTCAAAGCTCTGGTTACGAAATAACCTTTCAAACTTTATTGCACAATTTGTTGACACTATAGTGTTTATGACACTTGCATTTTATGCATTCAATGAACCATTGGGCGAGAATGTGGCATTTCTATTCAGCTTAATCCTTCCATATTGGTTGCTGAAATGCAGTATGTCGATTATCGAAACACCGCTTGTGTACTTGGGTGTGAAGTGGTTAAAAAATGGGAAGTAATTATTGCCAGGCTTCACAGATCATTCTAAAGTCGCAAAATTCACACCATGGACCCACATTTGCTGGAAACTCGCCTGAGTTAATCTTGCTTGTAATCTCGTTCACCTGAGATTGTACGGAAGATAAATCTTCAAGTGTGCGGTTCATGGTGACTTTTTGCATGTCCTGTAGGTAGTAAAAGGTTAAATCAACCTTATCAATTTCTTTTTTGTATAAACCTTCGTCGGTTGCAGCGAGTGCATAAATAGAAAGCTGCAAACTCTTTTGAAGCTCCTTTTCTTTGGGCATTTTTCCTGTTTTGTAATCGATAATTTCTATCTTTCCATCTGCTTTTTGGTCGACACGATCAATTTTTCCAGAAAGAAAAGTTTTATCATCTACCCGTATCTTAAAGAATTTTTCCAGATTAAGTACATCTAAGTCTGGTACATGATATTTTTTAAAAAACTGCTCCAACATATCTTTTGCTTCTTCTTTCATACGCTTAGCATGTCTTTGCGAGCTGTAACCTGCTGGATCCCAATGGACTTCAAGCAAATTGTTTAGATGGTTTAACCCATATGACTTATCTTGCATAAATCCTTCATAAAATTTCTGAAGCACCACATGAATAGTACTTCCAAAAGCTGCTGCGGCACCTGGCGACGTAGGTATTTTGAGGACATACTGATACTTATACTTAAGCGGGCACATATTGTAGGTTTCAAGTTGACTATAAGAGAACTGAGTTAAGTTCAGTTTTGGTTTCTGTATAGGTTCGTCTATTTTTTTAAAATCAAAAATACTCAGTTGTTCTTTCTCTTCTTTTTTAATAGAAAGCTTATTCTCAATATGCTCTTTTCCAAAGGTTTCAAATATAAAAGGAGAGATTTTCCTTTTACGTTTACCATCACCATATATCTCAGATGCAGAAAGGAAAGCGCGGTCCATCGCCCTTGTTAGCCCTACATAAAAGAGCCGCCTTTCTTCTTGTACATGATAATCTCCTTCTGGTAACGTTTCTTTAATAAGCTCATCTGGTACAGGTATTGTCTCCTTCCTCATGTAAGTCGGGAAGCGCCCATTTATAAGGTTCGTCATAAATACAACTGGGAACTCAAGTCCTTTAGAAGAATGCACAGTCAAAATGTTCACGGCATTGGTGACAGCAGCATCGGTATCGGAGGAAAGTGGAGATTCTCCAAGCTCCATGCTCATATCTATGTAATCAACAATAGCAAAGACGGTTGCTTCACTATTATTGGTATATACATTTTTAATGAGGTTTAAAAATTTAAGAATATTGAGAGCAATCTTTTCTTCCTTCTCTGTTTTATAGTTTGCGAGCATTTCCAGATAACCGGTATCTTCTAAAAAGTAATATAAGATATCTGTTGCAGAATCCTGCTGAAGCCGAGCTAGATGACGTTTGATCATTGCAATAATCTCAATGAGTGAATCTCTGGTTTGTTCCTTCAGCAGAGGAAGATATTTCCTATATGGTTGGTGTTCGGATTTATACCATTCTTCATGATAGAAGGAAAGATATATCTCAATCGATTGATAGAGTGAAAGAGCTGTTTTTTTTGCAAACGAATTGAGTAATATGAGATCCTGTTCATCCAGCTTAAATTTGTCCATATTAAGTACTCTAAAAAGAGAAACATTATCTTCCAGGTTAGTGAGAACTCGGAGGTATGCTATCAGATCTTTAATCTCTGGTTGTCTAAAGAGAGTACCTGGACCTAGGAACTGGTATGGAATACCATTTCGTACAAGGGAGTTTACAAACGGTTCCGCATGATTATTGGCCCGAACAAGTATTGCAAAGTCTCTGAATTCATATTTATTTTTCTTTTTTACTTCTAAAATCTTTCGAGCCACTTGTTCTGCTTCTGTATCTCCATGTTCATATAGCTCAAACTGTACGCTATCTTTAATATTTTTTACATTAGCTTTTAGTTCTTTAGAAATACCTAGTTTTGTCTCAAGTGTATCTGGATTGTTAAACTGAATTAACTTATACGCATGATCAAGCACATTCTGGTTTGATCGATAATTATTAAGAAGACTCACTTGTGTAGCAGAAGGGTAATCTTCCATAAAGGTTAGAATATTAGATATAGAAGCACCGCGGAATTTATAGATTGCCTGTGAATCATCACCTACCACTGTGAGGTTGGGCTTTTCTTGAGGAGGGCAGAGTAGCTTTACCAGGTTGTATTGGGCAATGTTTGTATCCTGAAACTCGTCTACCATGACATATTTAAATTGCTTTTGGTATTCTTGCAAGATATTAGGCCGATCTCTAAAAAGTTTTAATAAGTAATATATAAGATCGCCAAAGTCCATTACATCGTTATCGATTTTTATCTGTTGATATGTTGCATAAGCTTGAGCTAACTCCATATGCTTTTCTTTATCTTCTGGGAGTATATCGTGATTCGTTTGTTGCTTAGCAGCCCATTTAAGGTATTCCTCTGGAGATACATCTTCATCTCGTAATCGTGAGAAATGTTGCAGCAATCCTTCAATAAACTTAGTTGGATTACTTAAAGGACGAAAGTACTTGAGTTTAAACTGGAAGAGATTGTTTCTAAAGAATAGTATTGTTTGAGCTTGTGTGAGAAGGTCGTAGGAGGGATTTAAACCTATGTGATTGATCTTTTCTCGTAAAATATCATCTGCAAACGAGTGAAAAGTAGAAATCCACATCTGGAAATAGCCATAAGGCATAGCCCGGTCTACCCGTTCTTCCATCTCGGAGGCAGCCTTTTCAGTAAAAGTTAAACAGAGTATCTCATCTGGTTTGGCCAACTTTTCTTTAATAAGATGTTTAATTTTTTCGACAAGAGTAAATGTTTTACCTGTCCCAGCACCTGCTACAATAAGAAGAGGTCCTTCATTAAAAATGACTGCTTTTTTCTGATCTGAGTTTAATGCGTAATCGTCTGTTGTCATAAATTGCCTTCAAATTGTATCATGGTTGTAAGAGATATTTAGTAAAAGGAGATTTTAGTCATATACCTCTTGACTTTTCTCTTGCTTCATTTTATCATTTCTTCCATACCGCGTTTTGTTTGATATTTTTTTATTGGCGTAAAATATTTTATTATTTATTATTTAAAATTTACATAAACTATGGCAGACGGCACATTTCAAAGAAATAAACCTCATTTGAACATTGGTACCATCGGTCACGTTGATCATGGAAAAACCACCACAACTTCAGCCATCCACACAATCCTCTCCCAAAAAGGATTAGCAAAGGCAATGAAGTATGAAGAAATTGATAAAGCTCCAGAAGAGAAGGCACGAGGAGTCACTATTAATATCCACCACTCAGAATACGAAACTGACAAAAGACATTATGCACACATTGATGCACCAGGCCACGCAGATTACATCAAAAACATGATCACCGGTGCAGCCCAAATGGACGGCGCAATCTTAGTTGTATCTGCTCCAGACGGCCCAATGCCACAAACTCGAGAACACATTCTTCTTGCAAACCAGGTTAACGTACCAGCAATTGTTGTGTACCTTAACAAATGTGATATGGTTTCTGATCTAGAAATCATTGACTTGGTAGAAATGGAAGTCCGTGATCTTCTTAAAAAATATAATTACCCAGGTGATGAAGTTCCTGTTATCCGTGGATCTTCTCTTAAAGCACTTGAAGGTGAAGAACAATATGTAAAAGCAATCGAAGACCTCATGAAGGCAGTCGATGAATACGTTCCAGAACCAACTCGTGAAACAGAAAAGCCATTCCTTATGCCAGTTGAAGACGTCTTCACCATTCAAGGTCGAGGAACAGTTGTAACTGGAAGAGTAGAAAGAGGAATTCTTAAAGTTAACGAAGAAGTCGAAATCGTCGGTATTCGTGACTCAAGAAAAACTGTTGTTACAGGAATTGAAATGTTCCGTAAATCTCTTGATGAAGCACGTGCTGGTGATAACACCGGACTTCTTCTTCGAGGAATTGAAAAAGAAGATGTAGAACGTGGTCAGGTTATCGTAAAACCTGGTTCAGTTAAACCACATACCGAATTCGAAGCAGAAATTTATGTTTTGAAGAAGGAAGAAGGTGGAAGACACACTCCATTCTTTAAAGGATATCGTCCTCAGTTCTATATTAGAACAACAGACGTAACAGGAGAAGTAGAACTTCCAGCTGGTGTTGAAATGGTTATGCCAGGAGACAACATCAAAATTAATGCAAAACTTATTTACCCAATTGCTCTTGAAGAAGGACTCAAATTCGCTATCCGCGAAGGTGGTCACACCGTTGGTGCAGGAGTAATCACCAAGATAAATAAGTAATGTATTTTTACTTAGGAAATATTTAGCTTGATCCCAGGCTCTCAGAGCCTGGGATCAATTGCTTGTTTTTACAAAATTTTATAGTACAATAGTAATTAAATTTAACAATTTCGCACTTTTAAACTATGCCCAAAGGTAGAATAAGAATCAGACTCAAAGCATACGATCATCGACTTATAGATGAGACATGTCAGAAGTTAGTAGATACTGCTATAAAAACTGGAGCTTCCATTATTGGCCCAATTCCTCTTCCAACAAAGAATGAGGTATATGCTGTTAATAAATCTCCTTTTACAGATAAAGACGCAAGAGAACACTTTGGGTTAAAGATTCATAAACGTCTTCTCGATATTATGAATCCTACGAATCAGACAATTGATTCACTCATGCACCTCGAATTACCTGCAGGTGTCGAAGTTGAAGTAAAGATGTAAATCAAACATTTTGAGCTTGAAGAAAAGGAATTAGTATTATATAATTCAATTTAATGATAACGTTAGAGTTACGTAAGAAATACATACTCTAAAATTCAGATTGAAAAAGCCTCGGGCTCCAATCTGGAGCTCTTTTTTTTTCATTTTATAAATACAAATATGGCAGGTTTCATTTTAGGAACAAAACACAATATGACACAGATGTTTGATTCAGAAGGGAATCTTATTCCTGTGACTAAAATCGAAACTGCTCCCTGCTTTCTTGTTAATATCAAAAATGTCGAGACCGATGGATATATTTCTATTCAACTCGGATTCGGACAAGCCAAAACTGTCTCTAAACCAGTACAAGGGCAATTAACAAAAGCGGGGATAAAAACCCCGCTTCGCTTTTTAAAAGAAGCAAGAATTTCTCCAGAAAATAAAGATATAACCATCATCGAAGAAGAAGGAAAAAAAGGCCTTCAAATTGGTGAACAAAAAATATTTATTGGTGAAGAAGTAAAACCAACTTTGCTTTTTAAAGAAGGAGATATTATTGATGTTTCCGGTACTTCTAAGGGTAAAGGCTTTCAAGGTGTAGTAGCTCGTCACAATTTCCGTGGCGGTCCAAGAACTCATGGTCAATCTGATCGTTTACGCGCACCAGGTTCTATTGGAACCGGTACCACTCCAGGTCGTGTATATAAAGGAAAAAGAATGGCCGGACGTACTGGTGGAGAAAGAGTAACAGTTCAGAATCTTATTGTTATGCAGACTGATGAACAATCACTTATTGTAAAAGGACTTATTCCAGGAGCAAAAGGTGGATTAATAGAAGTACGATCTCAAGGATTATAAACATATTTACAGATATGGCAGAAACAGCAAAAAAAACACAAAAAGAAACTAAAGCAGCATCCAAAATGTCTATTCAGATGTATGATCTTGCTGGTAAAGCAACAAATTCAGTAGCTGTATCTGAAGAAATATTTGGACAAAAAGATAATAAAGCTCTTATCTCTCAATATGTTCGTGTTTATACAATAAACCAAAGACAAGGAACTGTTTCTGCAAAAACCAGAAGTGAAGTTGCAGGTAGTACTAAAAAGATTTGGAGACAAAAAGGTACAGGCCGTGCACGTCACAGCTCTGGAAAAGAATCCCTATTTGTTGGTGGTGGTGTTACATTTGGACCAAAACCTAGAACATTTTCAAAAGATTTAAATAAAAAACAGAAGAAATTAGCACTCTTTATTGCTCTTTCCCTGAAAATGAAAAATAAAGATATTGTTGGACTCGAAGCATCAGCCTTAACCATGAAGCCAAAAACAAAAGAAGTTTCTCAGTTTATTCAAAAGGCAGAACTTGGAGAAAAAAAGATTTTATTTGTGCTGCCAGAAATGAAGAAAGAAGGATTGGTGCTTTCTTCAAGAAATATGAAGAATATAGATATGATTCCTGCAACAACTATAAATCCTTTTGAAGTATTAAATCACTCAAAAGTTGTGTTTGTAGGAGATGCAGTTCAAAAATTAGAAGAACATTTTTTAGCTAATCATGAAAATTAATGACATTATTGTAAAGCCACTGGTAACGGAAAAAACAACCAGACTTGCTCAAGACAAGGTATATGCTTTTCAGGTAAATCCGAAAGCAAATAAGCACCAGGTCACAGAGGTGGTTGAACAATTTTATAAAGTAGAGGTAGATAATGTTCGTATGATTACCAGAAAAGGTAAAGAAAAAAGAGTTGGCAGAAAAATGATGACGAAGCAAATGCCAGATACAAAGATTGCATATATTAGAGTTAAAAAAGGAACTATTGATTTGTTTCCACAAGCATAAATTAATTTAACCTATGGCAAAAGTAGTAATACCAAGTACACAAGAACCGGAAAAAAGTTTAATTGAAATCCTGAAGAAACATTCAGGACGTGACTCTAGTGGAAAAGTTACCGTACGTCATCAGGGCGGTAGACAAAAAAGATATTACAGAATTATAGATTTTAAAAGAAACAAAAGAGATATCAAAGGTATTGTAGAACGTATTGAGTATGATCCAAATCGAAATGCTAATATTGCTTTAATTGTGTATGAAGATGGAGAAAAGAGATATATTCTTCATCCAACAAATTTAGAGATTGGAACAAAAGTTATTGCATCCGAAAAGGCAGACATTAAGGTCGGAAATGCACTTCCACTTGGAAATATTCCAGTTGGTATTGAAGTACATAACGTTGAACTTTATCCTGGACAAGGTGGAGCAATGGTACGCGGTGCTGGAACATTTGCAATGGTAGTTGCACAGGAAGGTACATATACCCATCTTAAATTATCATCTGGAGAAGTTCGCAAGTTTCATTCAACCTGTTATGCAACGGTTGGACGAGTGGGAAATATTGAACACAAAGAAAAAGAAATTGGTAATGCCGGACGTAAAAGATTAATGGGGATTAGACCAACTGTTCGTGGTACCGCCCAGAATCCTCGTTCACATCCACATGGTGGTGGTGAAGGAAGAACTGGTGAAGGTATGCACCCAAAAACTCCATGGGGTAAACAAGCTCGTGGAAAGAGAACTCGTTGGAGAAATAAACCAAGTAAGAATTTAATTGTTTCACCAAGAAAATAATATGGAATCAATTACATATTTAAAAGACGTTAAATCAACGCCAAAAAAGCTCAGAATGTACTTGAATGAAATCAAGAAACTTGCTCCACAAGAGGCACTTGATTACCTCATGTATGCAACTAATAAGCAATCAAAGCTGTACTATAAAGCATTACATTCAGCAATTGCTAATGCGACAAACACTTTAAATGTAAGCCCAGATATGCTACAATTTAAGCTTTTCACAATTGAAGAAGGAAGAAAGCTAAAAAGATATAAAGCAGGAGCCCGTGGAAGTGCTCGTCCAAGAACGAAGAGATTTTCACATATCAAAATTATTTTGGTAGAAAAAGAAAGTGATAAGAAAAAAGTAGAACCTGTAAAAGAAACAAAAACAGAGAAGAAAGCAGCTGAAGCTAAACCTACAGCAGAAAAAAAAGTTAAAAAGGCAGCTCCCAGAGCTACCAAAAAAGAAGTTATTAAAAAAGAAACAAAGTAAATTATTAATTAAAGAAAATTTTAAATGGGTCAAAAAGTTCATCCACACGGTTTACGATTAGGAACAGTATATAACTGGTCATCCAGATGGTTTTTTTCTGACAAAAAAGCATATAAGGATGCTATCTATGAAGATGCCAAAATAAGAGAAAGCCTTATGAAGAAATATAGTTATGCTGGTGTAACTGATGTGGTAATTGAACGTGCTATTAAGAAGATTACAGTTGTTATCTATTCTGTGAAGCCAGGTATGATTATTGGCCGCGGTGGAAAAGGTCTTGAAGAAGTAAAAAAAATTATTACTTCACATATGAGATCTATTAAGACTAAAGATAAGAGAAAAGAAGCAAGGATAGAACTTAAAATTGAACCTGTAAAAAAACCATATACAAACGCATATTATGTAGCCCAGTCTATTGCCGAGAAATTGGTTCGTAGCTTTCCACACAGAGCAGTTGTACACAGTACAATCTCACGTGTAATGGAAGCAGGAACAAAAGGTATTAAAGTTCAGCTCGGTGGAAGAATAGCTGGAGCAGAAATTTCCCGACGAGAGAAATATTTTAAAGGAACCATTCCAACATCAACTATTCGTGAAAGAGTTGAGTTTGCAAAATTTCCAGCTCTCACAAAGTCTGGATATGTTGGAGTAAAAGTTTGGATCTGTCATCCACCAGAAGATAATAGTTAATATTAAGTTGCCATGTTAGCACCTAAGAGACAAAAATTCAGAAAACAATTTAGAGGATCATGGAGAAGAGTAGCAACAAAAGGAAATACTCTTAACTTTGGTAGCTACGGGCTTATTGCTATAGAACCAGGTTGGATTAAAGATCGACAGATTGAAGCAGTTCGTGTGGTTCTGGCACGTGCAACAAGAAAAGTTGGTAAGTTCTGGATTCGTATTTTCCCAGATAAACCATATACAAAGAAGCCACCAGAGGTAACTATGGGAGCCGGAAAAGGTGATGTCGCATACTTTGTTGCATCTGTTGCACCTGGCCGTATGTTGTTTGAAATAGATGGCATTGATGAACAGTCAGCAAAAGCAATCTTTAAGAATGTGTCATCCAAGCTATCTATTAATACAAAAGTTGTAGACAGATAAGATTATGAAAAAAGCAGCTAAAGAATTAAGGCCAAAAACAATTGAAGAACTTCAAAAAGAAGCTCAGACATTACGTGATGAAATTGCAAAGATGACAATCGAAAAAGCAGTTAAACCTGAAAAAGACACAAATGCATTATTTAAGAAAAAGAAAAGATTAGCTGTTGTGTTAACACTTATAAATCAAAAGAATTTAGGAATTACAAAATAACTTATGGCAAAAGAAATTACCGGTACAGTGGTTTCAACAAAAATGAATAACACTATAGTTATTTCTGTTGAAAGAAAATTCCGTCATCCAGTGTACAAGAAAGTTATCACTAGACACAAGAAACTTAAGGCACACAATGAAATGGAAGGTATTCAAGAAGGAGATATTGTAACTGTTTCAGAAACACGACCTATATCTAAAGAAAAACATTTTATAGTAGTTAGAAAAGAAGAAGGAACAAAATAATCTATGTTACAACTACGATCAATGCTTAATGTAGCAGACAATTCGGGAGCAAAAAAAGTTCAGCTTATTGGTATACCAGGTAATGGTAATCGTAAAATGGCATATATGGGAGAGATAATTACTGCTGTTGTCAAACAAGCAATACCTTATGGCCAAGTTCAAAAAGGTGAAGTAGTAAAAGCAGTTATTGTTCGTACACGAAAAGAAACTCGAAGAAAAGATGGAAGTTATATTCGATTTGATGAGAATGCCTGTGTCGTTTTAGCAGGTGGAGAATCACAAGAACCAAAGGGGACCCGTATCTTTGGACCAATAGGAAAAGAAATTAAGGATAAAGGTTTTAATAAGATTGCAAGTTTAGCTCAGGAAATTTATTAATCATATGAAAATTATTAAAGGTGATACAGTTCGGGTAATGGTAGGTAAAGATAAAGGTAAAGAAGGAAAAGTAGAACGTGTATATCCAAAAAGAAATGTCGTTCTTATCCCTGATATCAATATATACAAAAAGCATGTGAAAAAGACTGAGCAAACACCACAAGGTGGAATTGTAGAAGTGCCACGTCCAATTGATGTTTCAAAAGTTATGCTTATTTGCCCACATACAAAGAAACCAACAAGAGTTTCATATAAGTTTGTAGATGGCAAGAAAGTTAGATTTTCAAAAGCAGCAAACAAAGCTATATAAATTTATTTAAGACAGAATGTTACGATTAAAAGATACTTACAGTTCGGAGATTAAAGAAAAACTCATGAAAGAGCTATCTATAGAAAATTCTTTTTCTGTACCTAATATCTCTAAAGTTGTAGTAAATGTCGGAGTTGGTGAAGCAGTTGCAAACAAAAAAGCAATTGAACATGTTCAGCAACAGATTGAGCTTATCACAGGACAAAAAACTGTTATTACAAAAGCACGTAAATCTATTGCTGCTTATAAGATCAGAAAAGGTTTAGCAATTGGTGTTAAAGTAACATTACGAGGAGAAAAGATGTATTATTTCTTAGATAAATTAATTAACATAGTTATTCCACGACTAAGAGATTTCAGAGGTATTTCACCATCTTCTGTTGATCAGCATGGAAATTTGAACCTTGGTTTTACAGAACAAACAATTTTCCCAGAAATTGAATATGATAAAATTGACAAACTGAGAGGTCTTGAGGTAACCGTGGTTACAACAACAAACAATCAGGAACATGGAAGAAAATTGTTTGAATTATTAGGAGTTCCATTTAAAAAAGATACTAATTAAACGAAAACAGCATGGCAAAAAAATCAGATGAAGTAAAATTCAAAAGAAAACAGAAATATGACGTACGACACGTAAACAGATGTCCTCTGTGTGGAAGATCTAGAGGATACATGAGACGTTTTGGTTTATGCCGTTTGTGTTTCCGTGAAAAAGCATTAAAGGGAGAAATTCCTGGAGTTAGAAAAGTTTCTTGGTAAATAACTTATGAGTAGATCAGCAAAAAAAGGACCATATATTGATGAAAAGCTTCACAAAAAAGTGTTAGCTCAAAAAGATTCTGGAAATCGTCAGCCTATTAAAACATGGGCTCGTAATTCTCAGGTACATCCTGATTTTGTTGGTCACCGTATAGGTGTTCATAATGGAAAGAAATTTATTGAAGTATATGTTTCTGAGACAATGGTGGGACACCGTTTAGGTGAGTTTTCACCAACCCGTACCTTTAGAGGCCACGGTAAAGTTACAAAGAGAACAGCAGATAAAACCTAATTGATACAAATTTACTTATTTATATGACAGTTGCAGATTTAGTAATACGAATAAAAAATGGATACATGGCAGAAAGAGAGACTATTGTAGTATCTTTTTCTAATCTCAATGTGTCAATTTTAGAGAAGCTTAAGCAACTTAATTATATTCAGGATTACGCAATAGAAGGTGATAAAGTAAAGAGAGTTGCTGTCATGTTGAAATATGATGAAGGTGTATCTGCATTTACAGATGTGAAAATTTTTTCTACACCTGGCAGAAGATGGTACACCACATATCATGAAGTAAAACCAGTATTAGGTGGTTTAGGACAGGCAATTATTTCTTCATCAAAAGGTATTTTAACCGGAAATGAAGCAAGGAAAGCAAAAGTCGGTGGAGAGTTACTATTTCATATTTGGTAAGTATGTCAAAGATAGGGCAAAAGCCAATACAAGTTCCAGCATCGGTACAAGTAGAAATTAATGATAGACAAGTTACTGTGAAAGGTTCAAAAGGCCAAGTTCAGTATACATTGCCAGCATTTATTTCTCTTAAGAGAGAAGAAGATAATATTATTGTTGAGCGTAAGAATGATAGTAAAAATCAGAAAGCATTTCATGGACTCTATAGAAGTCTTATTGCTAATGCAGTAAAAGGTGTAGATTCAGGCTGGTCAAAGAAACTAGAAATAGTAGGAACAGGTTTTAATGGAAAAATGCAAGGTCAATCCCTTACGCTTAAACTAGGATATTCTCATCCAGTGATCTTCAACTCAGTTGAAGGAGTACAGCTTAGTATGGATGGAAATAACACTATTATTGTTACAGGAGCAGATAAACAACTTGTTGGCCAGGTAGCTTATCAAATCAAGATGCTTCGAAAACCAGATGTATATAAAGGTAAAGGTATTCGTTATGAAGGTGAATACATTCGCATCAAGCCAGGTAAGAAAGCAAAAGCATAATAATTGAATTTACATATATGGCAAACCAAAATTTAAAACGCATAAACAGAAGAAAAAAAAGAGTAAGTGCTAATATTCATGGTACCCAAGAAAGGCCACGAGTAAGTATTTACCGTTCTAATAAGTATATTTATGCACAAGCTATTGATGATGTTGCAGCAAAAACGCTTGTTTCTTGCAATAGTTTCACTGTAAAATCAACAGACAAGAAGTCAAAAACAGAAGAAGCTCGAGAAATTGGGATGAAATTAGCAGAGTTATTAACTAAAATCAAAGTTACAAAAGTTGTCTTTGATCGTAACCGATATGCGTATAATGGTCGTGTAAAAGCATTAGCAGAAGGATTACGTGAAGGTAAGATACAAGTATAATTACAATTTGATATAAAGAAATGGCTAGAGAAAACAGATATAATCAAAATTCACAAAATTCAGATAAGAAATACGAAGAACGTATACTTACTATCCGTCGTGTTTCCAAAAAGACAACGGGTGGAAACTATATTTCATTTTCTGCTCTTGTTGCGATCGGTGATGGTAAAGGAAAAGTTGGGGTCGGTATTGGTCGTGGATTAGAAGTCCCACCCGCAATCCAAAAAGCTATCTCTCAAGCAAAAAAGAATTTAGTTGAATTACCAATTTTCAACGAAACCATTCCACATCAGGTACAATTAAAATATAAGGCATCTCGATTGCTCTTAAAACCAGCACCTCCAGGTACTGGACTAAAAGTAGGAGGAGTTGTACGTGTTATTCTAGATTTAGCTGGTGTAAACAATGCATCAGGAAAAATTATTGGAACGAGAAATCAGATTACTAATGCTTACTCTGTTATTGAAGCAATTAAAAAATTAAAACCAAGAATGGTTGCTGAATCTAAGAAGGAAGAACCAAAAGAAAAAAAAGAAGCTAAATCTGAAGTGAAACCACAAAAAGAAACTAAAAAGGTTGAAGAAGTCAAGAAAGAAGAGAGCAAGGCAACAAAAGCAGTAGAGAAAAAAGAAACTAAAAAAGAAGCTCCAAAGAAAAAGTCAGCTAAAAAAAGTGAGAAATAATTTGAAATAAACTTATGAATATTTTATCCGAATTAGAAAAAACAGTTAAAAAAAGAAATAAAAGAAAAGGTCGTGGCATGGGCTCTGGTGCAGGAGTCAAGTCTGGTCGTGGTACCACTCGTCATCAGACAGCCCGCACAACCATGCCTTTACACTTTGAAGGTGGTCAAAATCGCATGGTAAAGCGCTTCCCATTAATTCGTGGTAAAGCAAAAAACAAGTCAGTGGTAGCAAAACCTACTCTTATTACCCTATCTAAACTTGAACGATTTGATGATAAAGCTCTTGTTGATATGAATGCTCTTTTGGAAAAGAATCTCATAAATGGTTCTAAGAATGAACGAGTAAAGGTAGTTGCTACAGGTACTCTCACAAAATCTTTGACAATAGCATTACCAGTTTCTGAATCGGCAAAAAAAATGATTGAGAAGGCTGGTGGAACTGTCAAATGAAAGAGAGTATTCAGAAACTAAAGCTACTTATTAATGATCCTCAACTCAGGAGAAAGACTCTTGTTACATTGTGTATTATTCTTATTTTTCGTATTTTTGCTTTTCTCCCTGTCCCAGCAATAGATCTGGAACGTTTAAAGAATATTTTTGAATCGAGTCAGTTTCTATCTTTACTAGATATATTCTCTGGTGGAACTTTAGTCAATTTTTCTGTAATGGCACTTGGATTGGGGCCATATATCAATGCCTCTATTATTATCCAGTTATTGACCATTGTTATACCACAGCTAGAGGCCCTTACTAAAGAAGGAGAACAAGGAAGATTTAAAATCAATCAGTATACCCGCTTTCTCACTGTCCCACTAACCCTTATACAAGGTGTTGGTATCTATATTTTACTTAGAAATCAACAAATCATAGGTACATTATCCCCTCTTGAATTTTTCTCTTTTATATTTACATTAGTAGCAGGAACATTCATCATTATGTGGCTTGGAGAGCTTATTTCTGAGTTTGGATTGGGAAATGGTATCTCTCTTCTTATCTTTGCAGGTATCGTAGGTAGAATTCCTGTAATTATAGGTAGAACTATTAGTACATTTAACCAGGAATTACTCTTTAATATACTTATATTCGGTGCAATTGCTATTTTAGTTATTGCAGCAGTAGTATTTATTAATGAAGCGGTACGTAGAATACCTGTATATTATGCAAAACGTGTAAAAGGAAATAAAATGTACCAGGCTGCGAGTAATTACCTTCCCTTAAAGCTTAATCAAGCAGGTGTTATTCCCATTATCTTTGCCGTTTCATTTGTGCTATTCCCACAGATTGCAGGAAACTTTTTGAGGTATGTACCCAATAGCACTATAGCTAATATTGGTGCAGGACTTGCACAATCATTCAACCCAAACGGTGTCTTATACAATATTACTTACTTTTTGTTGGTTGTTGCATTCACTTATTTTTATACAGTCATAGTATTTAATCCTCAGAAAATTTCAGAAGATATTCAAAAACATGGTGGATTTATTCCAGGCATACGCCCAGGATCTGCTACAAAACAGTATTTACAAAAGATAGTTTATAAAATCACACTGTTTGGTGCTCTATTTTTAGGTCTTATCGCTGTCTTGCCAGCTCTTGTTTCCTCTTTTACAGGTATAACAGGTCTCGTGATTGGAGGGACAGGAATACTTATTGTGGTTTCTGTAGTGCTTGAGACATTCAAAACTATAGATGCTCAGTTGGTGATGAAAAACTATGACAAATTTAACATGTGATTTTTGAATAAATATAGTACAATATAAGCTTTCGCTTAACTAGATTTACTATTTAATTAATGAATTATGGCAAAAGGACGCGCACGTACACTGGTAGGTTTGGTCTGTTCAGAATGTGGACAGCTAAACTACGTAACAGAAAAAAACAAACTTAATACACAAGAAAAGTTAGGATTGAATAAGTTCTGTAACAATTGTAGAAAAGTAACAAAGCATAACGAAACCAAAGATTTAGACTAATAGGTCTGTATTTATCGTATGAAATTAGTTCTTATCGGTATCCAAGGAGCCGGAAAATCCACACAAGGTAACTTATTGTCAAAACAGCTAAAGATTCCGTACTTATCAACGGGACATATCTTTAGAGATATTGCAAAGGAAAAAACGACCCTTGGAAGATACGTCAAAGAGCTAATGAATTCTGGATCTTTAATTCCAGACGATAAAGTTATTGAGATAGTAAATAGTTACATTTCTAAACCAGCATATAGAAAGGGATATATCTTAGATGGATTCCCAAGAACTGTTGTACAGGCAAAAAAATTTAGAAATAATGTAGATAAAGTAATACATGTGCAGATCCCCGATAAAGAGGCACTATGGAGGCTCGCATACCGAAATGAACAACGAGATGATGACACAATAGATGCGATTCGTAAACGAATTGAGCTCTTTAAAAAATTTACACTTCCTGTTTTAGATTATTACAAAAAGGAAAATAAGCTTGCTACTATTGATGGCACTAAAAGTATTGAAGAAGTAAATCAAGATATTCTTAAATCTTTAGGTAAACAGATTGTCCAAAATAGAGTAAAGACCTGGAAACAAAAGAGCAAAAAATTACTTGCAATAGTCGGGATGCCAGGTTCTGGTAAAACAGAAGCAGCAGATTATTTAAGAGAACAAGGATTACCTGTTGTACGGTTTAATGAGATTGTAAATAAGCACATTGAAAACGAAAAGTTACCACATACATTAGAAGTCCATCATAAGGTTCGTCAGGAATTGAGAGATAAGTATGGGTATGAAGCTATGGCTGTTTTGAGTAAAAAAGAGCTCGAAAAACAGATGAAGAAACACAATTTAGTTGTTATAGAAGGAATGAGATCTTGGGAAGAATATCAGTATCTCAAAAAACAATTTCCAAAAGCTCGTATTTATATTCTGGCAATGTATGCTGATAAGCCTAAGCGTTATGACCGTATCAGTAATAGAAAAGATCGAGCAGGTCTAGGAGGAGAAGAAAGAGACCTGGACGAGATGATTCAGACGCATATGGGCCCAACGATTGCATTTGCAGATTTTATGTTGAAAAATAATTTTTCAAAAGAAGAACTGTACGACAAATTGGACGAAGTATATAGAGAAGTCTATTATTCATAATGATAAACCTAAAAACAAAAGAAGAGATAGAAGTAATGAAAGAAGGAGGAAAAATCCTCAAATCTGTAGCAGATGAACTTATGGCTTGGATTGAACCAGGCTTACGCACTTTAGAAATCGATCAAAAAGCGGAAGAACTTATTCGCCAAAGTGGTGCTGAACCATCATTTAAAACGGTAAAAGGCTACGACTGGACAACATGTATTCCGGTCAATGAACAAGCTGTACATACACCACCATCAGAACGAGTCCTTGTGGATGGCGACCTTGTTACAGTCGATATTGGAGTGCTGTTAAAAGGGTTCCATACCGATTATGCATTTTCCAAGGTTGTTGGGACAGTAAATGAAGAAAAGAAGCAGTTCCTAGAAGTAGGTAAAACAACTCTAGATAAAGCAATTAAAATGGTTCAGCAGGGAGCATATTTAGGAGAAATTGGTAAGTTTATTCACGATGAAATAACTAAAAACGGTTATTTTATTATGAAAGAGCTTACAGGGCACGGGATTGGACGAGAGTTGCATGAAGATCCATATGTGTTAAATTATCTCGATAGACCAGTACAAAAAACGTATAAAATTCAGTCTGGTTTTGTATTTGCTCTTGAGATAATTTATTCAATGGGGAGTGAAGAAATGGCCTACGAACAAGGTAATTCGTGGTCAATTGTTACAAAAGATAGAAGTCTTGCTGCTTGTTTTGAGAAAACATTGGCAGTAATTGATGAAAAGACCTTTATTTTAACCTAATTTCGTGCTACAATATACTCTTTATGAAAAGTGATGTAATTATTGTTGAGGGTGAAGTTGTAGAAAACTTGCCTAATACATTGTTTCGAGTACAATTGAAAGATAGTGACAAAGTAATCCTTTGTTATCTTTCTGGAAAGATGAGAAAAAATTACATCAAAATTTTGCCAGGAGATAAGGTGAAGATTGAATTGACACCTTATGATCTTGAGCGAGGTAGAATAATTTATAGAATATAAATATGAACGTAAGATCAGCAGTTAAAAATTTGTGTGATGGATGCAAAATGGTAGTGCGTAAAGGCACGCTGTATGTTGTATGCAAAAGAAATCCTAAACACAAACAAAAACAAGGTTAATTATTAATTTTATTTAAGGTATGCACCGTATTTCAGGAGTCATATTACCAGACGAAAAAAGAATTGATTACGCACTCACCCTTATTTATGGCATTGGATGGCCAAAATCAATAGATGTCCTAAAACAGGCTAACGTGCCAGAAGAGACACGAGTCAAAGATGTTTCTGAAGACCAGATTAAAAAGATTGTTGCAGTTATTGATACGTTCAGAGTAGAGGGAGATTTACGGGAAGAAATCAGTGATAATATAAAAAGACACAGAGAAATTGGTTCATACCGCGGTTTACGTCATCGACAAGGATTACCAGTTAGAGGTCAGCGAACCCGTTCCAATGCTCGTACCAAAAGAGGTAAGAGAAGAACAGTTGGAGCACTTACTAAAGAAGCATGGGCAAAAGCTGAAGCAGGCGGAGGAAAATAATTTATTTAACCTATGGCACCTAAAAAAACAAATACAAAAGCTAAAAATACTAGAGTTGTTGAATCTGGTAAGTTTTATATTACTGCAACATTTAACAATACTCTTGTAACAGTTACCGATGACAATGGTACACCAATCGTCATTAGTTCTTGTGGAATGTATGGTTTTACTGGAACCAGAAAATCTACTCCTTATGCAGGAACAGTAACTACAGAAGCAGCAATAAAAAAAGCTATAGAAGATTTTAATATGCGAAAAGCAGATATTTTTGTTAAAGGCATTGGTCCAGGACGAGAAGCTTCACTAAGAGCTTTAAGAGCTTCCAATATTGATGTAGGAAAAATTGTCGATATGACACCTATCCCACACAATGGTGTTCGACCACCAAAAGTTAGAAGAGTTTAAATTTTTATATATAACAATTTCATATGAGATATACCGGTCCTAAAAATAGAATAGCAAGACGCGAGAATATGGATCTGGGTTTAAAGACTCCAGGATCTAATGCAAATGCTTCTTTACTCAAGAAAATAAATGTACTTCCTGGACAACATGGTGCAAAAGGAAGAAGAAAGAAGTCAGAGCATAGCAGACAGCTACGTGAAAAGCAAAAATTGAGATATTCTTTTGGTGTAACCGAAAGTCAACTCAAAAGATATTTTGATATTGCTTCAAAAAAAAGAGGAAATACAGCTGTAACTTTATCAGAAATTTTGGAACGAAGACTTGATAATGTCGTTTACCGATTAGGATTTGCTCCAACAAGGGCAGCAGCAAGACAACTTGTAAATCATGGACATGTTGCAGTAAACGGTAAGATTGTGAAAGTTGCCTCATATGCAGTGAATGAAAAGGATGCAATTACTTTTGCAGATGCAGAAACAAAGAAGATTCCTTACATAGAAGCTTACATGGCTCAGAATGAAGTGATCTTGCCAGAATGGCTTGAGGTTAAAAAAGATACAGGAACTCTTACTGGAATTCCAGATAGTTCTCTTATCGAAAAACAGGTCAATTTACGATTAGTAATTGAATTTTATTCACGTTAATTTTAAAAGTTAAAGTTTTTATTATGTTAGAACCACAATTTAGTTTAACAGTTCAGGAAGAGTCTAATACATATGCAAAATTTGTATATGAACCTTTAGATGCCAGCTTTGGACATAGTATCGGTAATGCTCTTCGCCGAACCTTGCTTTCATCACTGCCAGGTGCTGTTATGGGTTATGTTACATTTAAAAAAGCACCTCACTTCTTCACCACAATTCCAGGTGTTAAAGAATCTGTCCTTGATATCGTTTTGAACTTAAAGCAAATTCGCTTTAAAGCAAATGGTGAAGGTCCTTTCCATGTAAACCTTTCTGTAAAGGGTGCAAAGAAAGTATATGCAAAAGATATCACAGGAGAAGTTGAAGCTGTTAACGGCGATTTATATATCGCAGAAGTAACAGATGACAAAGCTTCTTTAGATTTTGATGCAATTGTTGAAGTAGGTTATGGATATCAGCCTTCAGAAGAAAAAGATGCACAGAGTGGATATGTCGCAATAGATTCATCTTTTTCTCCAGTAACAAAAGTAAATTACAAAGTAGAAGAGGCACGTGTTGGAAGAAAAACCAACTATGACAGACTTATTTTAGAGGTCTGGACAGATGGTAGTATCTCTCCTCAACAAGCTCTTGAAGAATCTGCTCTTACTCTTACAAAGCATTTCCAGAGTATTCACGATGGTAAAAGTCTTGTAGATAGTCAATCAAATGAAGAAGCAGGTGCACAGCAAGAAGCAAAGAATCCTAAGGCATATGAAACTATAATTGATGAATTAAATCTTCCATCACGAGTTATTAATGCACTTCTTCGAGAGAATATCGAAACAGTCGCAGACCTCGTTGAACGCGGCAAAGAAGATCTTACTAACCTTAAAGGTGTTGGTAAGAAGTCAATTGATCTTATCGTTGACGAACTCGAAAAGATGGATGTTGAATTGAAATAAGAATTACAGTATCGCTTATGATTCACAGAACAAAAAAAATAAAATTTAAGGACGGAAAAGATTCTAATAGCATGATAATGCGTAAGCTCATGTATAATTTTTTACGTGACTCACGTATTACCACCACAGAAACTCGTGCAAAAGCTTTAAAAATGTATTTAGAACGTATTATTTCTAAAGCAAAAGAAAAGACAGAAGCAAATAAAAATTATCTTCTGAGATATTTTCCAGATAAGAAAATAATCTCGGTCTTATTTGATCAGGTCGGTCCAGCTTTTGCAAATGTGAATGGTGGATATGTTAAGATTGTCAGACTTACTCAGCGTGAAAATGACGCTGCCATGATGGTCCGACTTCTTTGGGCACATCCAGCAGTTATAGATTGGAGCCAAGTAGAAGCTCCAAAGACATCAGTTAAAAGTAAGAAATCTGTCACTTCTTCCGATAAAGCTAAAGCTAAATCGGACAAGAAAGCTAAGGCAGACAAGTAAGAATTATTATAAAGGCATATGGCACAACTAACAAAATCAACTCGATCAATATCATCAAAAGAAATTTCTCGCTCATGGCACTTAATTGATCTTAAAGGCAAAACATTAGGACGAGAGATTCCACGTATTTCCGAGCTCTTGCAAGGAAAGCATAAAATTAACTTTGTCCCTTATTTGGACAATGGTGATTTTGTTGTTGTAATTAATGCAAAAGAGATTGAAGTAACCGGTAAGAAACCAAGTCAGAAAGAATATAAATACTATTCTGGTTTCCCTGGAGGTCAGCGCGTAGTTACTCTTAAAGAAATGATGGCAAGAAATCCTAAGGAAGTTATTCGACATGCAGTTTCTGGAATGCTTCCAAAAACTAAGTTAAGAGATACAAGACTATCTAGATTACATATTTTTGAAGGTGCTGAACACCCATTTTCTGATAAATTTAATTCATAATTTATAATTTAAGTTAAAAGCATGGCAAAAAAGGCAAAAGATTTACAATATTACGAAGCAGTTGGTAGACGCAAAGATGCAGTTGCTCGCGTACGGTTACATATTGCTGCAAAAGGAAAACCAGTAACTTTCAAAGGTGAAAAAGTAAATGTGGGTGATATCGTAATTAATCAAAAAGCCCTTTCTGACTATTTTGGTACAGAAGCCTTAAGAAGAAATAGTATTTCTCCACTAAGAGTTACTAACAATGAAGACAGATTTGCTGTTACAATTGTAGTAAATGGTGGTGGAACAAAAGGTCAACTTGACGCAATTAAGCTTGGTATCGCCCGTGCCCTATGTAAAGTAGATGAGGAATATAGACCAGTCTTAAAAGAAAATGGTTTATTAACACGAGATCCACGAGTACGTGAAAGAAGAAAAGTCGGTACAGGTGGAAAAGCAAGAAGACAGAAACAATCACCAAAACGTTGAGAATATCTAACGTTGGTATGCAAAAACTTTCAATCATTATTCTTTCCTATAACACGCGTGATATTACACTCAGTTGTGTGGAATCACTTATCGCGAGTCTTCAGGAAACTTCCTTTAATTCTGAAATCATTGTGGTAGATAATGCTTCATCAGACGATTCTGTTAGCATGCTCAAAAATGTAAAGCGCGACTTTAGTTCAGATCGTATTGAAATTATCAATATCTTTAATAAAGAGAATGTCGGTTACCCAAAAGGTAATAATCAGGGAATAAAAATCGCAAGAGGTGAATACGTATTATTCCTTAATTCTGATGTCATTATTAAAGATGTAAATTGGGAGGAGATTCTTTCATATATGGATCATAATGAAAAGATTGGTGCGCTCACCGTACGTGTTATGCTTCCAACGGGTGGAATAGACAGAGCATCTCATAGAGGTTTCCCAACTGTATGGAATGCGTTTAGCTATTATTCTGGTTTGGAAAAAGCAACACGTCATATTCCATTCGTTAATAGATGGTTTGGGGGATATCATCTTACTCATAAGAAACTTACTGAGATACATGAGATTGATGCGTTAAGTGGTGCATTTTTTTTGACCAGGAAGAAATTAGTACAAGCAATGAATGGTTTTGATGAAACTTTTTTTATGTATGGTGAAGATCTGGACTTAGCCTACCGCATGAAAGAATTAGACTATAAAATTGTATATTATCCTTTAAGTACTGTTTTACATCTTAAATATCAGAGCGGTTTAAAAAAAGGTCTAAAAAAAACAGAATCAAAAACTAAGAAATATTTTTATGATGCCATGAAGATCTTTTATAAAAAACATTATGAAGCGAGCAATCCTTCCTTTTTAAATAAAATAGTATACTCATTTATAGATTTAAAAGAGAAAATCTCATAATCATTAGGCAGCTTATATGAAACGAATTGGAATTGATGCTCGGTTATACTTTCAGACAGGTGTAGGGGTTTATATTCGCAATTTTCTTCATTATCTTCAGCAAAATCCTCCAAAGGACTACGAATTTTTTGTTTATGTATTAAAGAAGGATAGTGAGCAGATTAAGTTCGTATCTACACAATTTACTAAAGTAGAGGTTAACTCACACTGGCATTCTCTTTCTGAACAGTTTAACTTTGTGCAGATTTTAAACAAAGATAACCTCGACCTTATGCATTTTACCTATTTCAGTTATCCGGTACTGTATAGGAAAAAATTTATTGCGACTATTCATGATGTAACACCCCTCATGCACAAAACAGGAAGAGCTTCTACTTTAAATCCTTTCATATATGAGATGAAGTATCAATCGCTCAAATTTGTATTAAAACAACAAGTAAAAAATGCAGCTGCCATTATCACTCCGACAAAAACAGTTAAAGCAGAGTTAGAACAGGTATATGGAAGTAAATACAGTAAAAAAATTTATCCTATTTATGAAGGGGTAAACTACGAAATGCAAGAGGCAAAAGAAAATTCGTCTCTTGCCAGTAAGTTTAAAAAACCTTTCTTTTTGTATATCGGAAATTTTTATCCTCATAAAAATGTAGAAACGCTTATAGATGCATTTAAGGATATTCCAAAAAGTATTGAACTAGTACTGGTTGGTCCTGATAACTACTTTGCAAGTCGACTACAGAACGACATTGCAAAGCATAACTTAACTCATATTCGTTTTCATCATACCGGCTCCAATAGTGACCTTGTATTTTTCTATAAGCATGCGTTAGCTCTTATTAATCCATCAATCTCCGAGGGATTTGGACTTCCATTGGTCGAAGCAGCTTATTTTAAAACTCCTGTTATAGCTTCTGACCTGGATGTATTTCATGAAATACTAGGTGATTCATTTATTCCTTTTGATCCGTACTCTGTAGAAGATTTATCGGTTAAGCTACATGAGGTTATACACAAGAGACCAAAACCAGTCTATCCGGAACTTCACCATACATATTCTTTTGAAAAGATGACTACCGAGATTGTGCAACTTTATAATAAATTGACCTAACATGAAAATTGCTATTGTATATGATTGGATAGATAAGTGGGGTGGAGTAGAACGGCTCTTACTTACGCTCCATGAGATGTTTCCAGAAGCTCACTGGTACACCTCATATTATGATAAGAAGAGCGCTCCCTGGGCAGAAAAACTGCGCATACAAACTTCATATATACAACATCTCCCATCCTTTATTAAAAAAAGTCGAGTACTATCATCTGTTTTATATCCATATGCCTTTGAAAGTTTTGATCTATCTACCTATGACGTGGTAATATCGGTTACTTCTTCATTTACTAAATCTGTTATTACTAAACCACAAACAAAACATATCTGTTACCTTCTTACCCCCCCACGGTATCTATGGGGTATGACAGATGAGTATTTAACTGGATGGAAGAAGGTAGTATCTGCTCCCTTTTTAAGACAGTTACGCGAATGGGATTACATAGCAGCACAACGTCCGGATGTAATTTTGACCTTATCAGAGCATGTTGCAGAAAGATGTGTTCACTATTATCATCGCAAGGCGGACGTAGTATATCCTCCTTTTGACGTAGAATACTGGCTGAATATTAAGAAGAATATAAAAGAGAAAACGACTGGTAATAAACAGAACTATTATCTTATGGTCGGGAGAATGGAGCAGTATAAAAAGATGGATCTTGTGATCCGAGCATTTAATACCTCAAAACGGAAGCTGATTATTGTGGGGAAAGGCACCCAGCAACAGAAGTTAAAGCAAATTGCATCTACACAAATTCAATTTATAGAACGGGCAACAGATCAAGAGCTTGCAGAGTATTACACAAACGCACAAGCACTTATTCTTCCACAGGAAGAAGATTTTGGTTACGTTTCCTTGGAAGCACAGGTTTTTGGCTGTCCCATCATTTCATATCAAAAAAGTGGAATTGTTGAAACAACAAAAGGCATACAATCTGCTTTTTTCTTTTCAGAACAGACTGAAAATTCCCTTCTCGAAGCTCTTGCAAGATTTGAGGCGGTTGCTTACAATGTACACAAGAGCAATGAGTTGAAAACTGCTCATTTTGAGCCATTCTCAAAAGCACATTTTATTAATACATTATTAACTTACATCTCATAACTACTATGAAAGCAGTAATATTTGCCGGTGGTGTTGGCACACGATTATGGCCGCTCTCCCGAAAAAAATCTCCTAAACAGTTTGAAAAAGTCGTCGGAGATAAATCTACTTTACAACTTGCTGCAGAAAAACTTTTCCCAGAATTCAAAAGTGAAGACATTTATGTTTCAACTGGTACTAATTATGTAAATTTAGTAAAAGAACAGCTTCCTTTTATTCCGCATGAAAATATTATTGCAGAACCTGCTAAACGTGATGTGGGGCCGGCTGTTGCTTTAGTCATGGGGTATCTGGCAAAAAAATTTCCAAATGAACCCGTCATTATTTTATGGAGTGATCATTTGGTTAAAAAAATTGATACCTTCAAAAAAATTATTTTAGAAGCAGATAAACTTGTTCAAAAAGAACAGGATAAAATCATTTTTATTGGACAAAAACCTCGTTTTGCTTCAGATAACTTAGGGTGGATTGAAACAGGTAAAGTGATTAAAGATACTGCAGTTACCTTCCGTTCGTTTGAGGGGTTTAAATATCGCCCAAACAAGGAGACAGCAGAAAAGTATCTTCATGATAGTAAATACTGTTGGAATTTAGGATATTTTGTATCAACTCCTGCATATATCATGAGTTTGTTTGAAAGATATACACCAGCAATCTACCAGACAATGGAGCGTATTAGTAACTTTAAGACATTTAAAGAGTTTGAAGAAAATCTTCAAAAATATTATCCAGATATGCCAGAGATTAGTTTTGATAATGCTATTCTGGAACAGATGGATAAAAAGAATGCCTATGTCGTGATGGAAGATATCGGCTGGAGTGATGTTGGCGCATGGGAAGCATTAAAGGAAGCTTTAGAACAGCATAGAGAAGATAATATTATTAAAGGTAAGGTCCTTCTGGAAACATCAGAGGATAATCTTGTATACAACTATGATAATTCTAAGCTTATAGTTGGAGTAGATTTAAAGGATCTGCTCGTTGTAAATACATCAGATGTTGTCTTAGTCGCTAAAAAATCTTCCGTACAGAGTATTAAAAAGTTGGTAGAAGGATTTCGAGGAACTGAAAATGAACATCTTACCTAACTGTTATTATCAAGTTAAACTGTCTCAATGACTGAAAAAACCTCTCTATTCACAGGGCAGATGTATAATGTGACTTTGAAAAGACTCATGGATATTGTCTTATCTCTTATTCTATTACTTCTTTTTATAATTCCAGCGGTAATTGTAAGTATCTGTATTAAGCTTTCATCAAAAGGACCTATATTTGCAGATGTACCTGAGCGTATTGGAGAGCATGGGAAAAAATTTAAGATGTATAAATTCCGATCGATGATAGAAAATGCGCATCAGCTTCTTACCACGGATCCACGTTTTAAAAAGCTCTATGATGAGTATAAAAAAGGAAGTTATAAGCTATACAATGACCCCAGAGTAACACCAGTAGGCAGATTTATCCGCAAACATTCTTTAGATGAAATCCCACAAATCATCAATGTTCTAAAGGGAGACATGAGTCTTATTGGCCCGCGTGCTTACTATCCAGATGAATTAAAGGAACAGCAAAAGAAATATCCTCATGCACAAAAATTAGTAAAGAAGGTTCTTTCTGTAAAGCCGGGAATAACAGGTCTTTGGCAAGTGTCCGGACGCTCTGAAATCAACTTTGGTGAGCGTATTGTGATAGACGCCCAATATGTTGACAAATTATCTTTAAAAAACGATATAATTATTATTCTCAAAACTCCATATGTTATGTTGACAGGTAAAGGAGCAGTATGAGATAGTTATAGTAAGTTATTTTTAGTATGTATAAATTCTCAAAATCGTTTTCACCGAAGAAATCAAAAAAAACGAAATTTGCATTTAATAAGAAAGTTCTTTTTGGTATTTTAGGGTTTTTTCTTGTATTAGGTATTGCAGCTTATTTTCTTGCGTACTTACCAGCAATGCGTATCCGTGCAAAAGGAATGGAAGTGGCAAATGAAGCACGTAAACTCAATGCAGATATTAAAGCAAATGATATTGATCTTATCCGTCAGGATATAGATAACATTGGAAATAAATATACAGAATTTGAAAAAGAAGCAAAGTCAGTATACTGGGCCGCGTTTATTCCATATGTCAGTGATTTTAAAAATGGTGTTGAAGCCGGTAGATACATGATTACAGCAGGAGATGAAGCTATTGAGGCTATCTATCCATACGCCGATTTACTTGGGCTTAAAAAAGGCGAACAGAATTTTTATGAAAAATCTGCTGAAGAACGTTTGCAAACTGCCGTATTAACTCTCGATAAAATGCTTGCAAAAATAGATGTTGTTGCACAAAACATTGAAGAAGCAGAAAAGCGCATTGCCACAATTGATGCAGATAGGTATCCTACCAAAGTTGGTCAATATGAAGTAAGAAGTAATGTCCAGATGGCAAAAGATCAGTTTGAGGGCATGGCGACACTATTTGTTGATGCAAAACCTTTTTTAAAGCAGTTGCCGTCTATACTTGGTGCTGAAGAAGAAAAGAAGTATCTTATTCTTTTCCAAAATACAGCAGAGCGTCGTGCCACAGGAGGATTTTACACTTTTTATGCAGTCTTTAATATTAATAAAGGTAAAATTACAATCGATGATTCAAGTGATATCTATGACTTAGATAACTCTATCTCATCTCACCCAAGAGCACCAGAAAAGATTCTTGCATATCACAAGAATGTAAATCAGTTCTATATCCGTGATAGTAACCTTTCACCAGACTTTGTAGAGTCTGTGAAGCTTTTTAATTCCCTATATGAAGATGCATCTCTTGCGGTTGACTACGACGGTATTATTACAATGGATTCAAAAGTGCTTGTTGACATGCTTCGTATCTTTGGAGATACCCAGGTAAATGGAATTAACTTCTCAGCAGAAGAAGATGAGAGGTGTGACTGTCCACAGGTTATTTATACCTTATTTGATATCGTCGATAGACCAGTTAACTATGTAAAAGTAGATAGAAAAAGAGTACTTGGAAACCTTATGTTAGAGCTCTTTTATAAAGCAATTGGTTTCTCTCCATCTAAATACTGGGGTCAGCTTGCACAAACCATGTTTACCAACCTAGATGAAAAGCATATGCTTCTGTATTTTACAGATGAAGATACACAAGCTGCAGTAGAAAAACTAAATTACGCAGGAAGAATACGAGAGTATGACGGTGATTACCTTCATATAAGCAATGTAAACTTTGCTGGTGCAAAATCGAATATGTTTATTGAAGAAGAAATTACTTCCGAAACAACTTTTGAAGATGGGAAAACGAAAAGAGTAGTAACTATTATTTTTAAGAATCCATATGAGCACTCAGACTGTAACTTAGAGCGAGGAGGACTGTGTTTGAATGCAACACTTCGAAACTGGATTCGTTTTTACGTCCCAGAAGGATCTGAACTTGTTACATTTGAAGGATCACAAACAGAAGTGGAGACCTACGATGAACTTGGCAAAACAGTCTATGAGGGTTTTATGACGGTCAATCCAAAAGGGCAGGCAACTGTAACTGTTGAATATACCCTTCCAGATTCAATTACAAAAGATAATTACAAACTTCTTTTACAAAAGCAGCCAGGTGTTGAAAAACAGACACTTGATGTCAAGGTAGATGGAAAGACAGAACTAGAAGGACCATTCAACACAGATAAAGAGATAAAATAAAGTATGTCACAGGTACACAAGGCTGAAGGGTTTGTATTAAAAAAGAAGTCACTTCTTGAGAAAGATCTGGTGGTAACTCTTTTTACTGCTGAGATGGGTAAGATTACTGCAATGGCAAAAGGTGCCCGTTCTATTACATCCCGTCGTGCTGCTCATCTTCAAACCGGGAATCTTATAAAAGCACAGCTTTCCGACTTCCATGATATCTCTTATATACAATCGTCCGAACTAATATCGGGGTTTATGCAGGTCCGTACAGATAAAAAACTCAATGCATTGTATTTATTTCTATATATTTTGGATAAGCTTCTTCCAGAAAAGCTTGAAGAAAGAAATATTTATAGAATAACGAAGAAATTCTTTATCTCACTTTCAAAAGAGGAGCTTCCTGTGCAAGAAATATTACGAAATGCTCTTCAAAAAACCTTACTTGAACTTGGGTATATCGAAGGCGTATTAACACTTCCTGAGCTGTTGCAGACTGTTGAAAATAACATTGAGGAAAAGCTGCCGCAACATGTTATAATGTAGCTTATTAGCTTGTAGCAATTAGCTTATTAAGAATTTAATATTAATGTAATGGAGGAAATAGTTTCACTCGCAAAACGAAGAGGATTTATATATCAAACGTCAGAGATTTATGGTGGTTTGGCTAACGCATATGATTACGGCCCACTTGGCGTGGAACTTCTTAAAAATATTAAGGCCTTATGGTGGAAACGATTTATTCACCAGAGAAAAGATATGGTTGGAATTGATACTCAGATTATTCTTCATCCTAAAACTTGGGAAGCGTCTGGTCATGTGGGTGGATTTAGTGAAGCTGTTGTAGAAGATAGCAAAACCCAGAAACGGTTTAGAGCTGATCACTTAATTGAAGCATATATTGAAGGTAAGGAAGAGTTTAAAGATTTGGTTGTTGAGAAAATGACGGTTGAGGAAATGGGTGAATTCATCAAAAAGCATAAGATTAAAAGCCCTCTCGGAAATGAGCTTGGAAACATCAAAAAGTTTGATCTTCTTATGAGTTCTCATTTGGGTACTATTGAAGGTCAGAAGGATGAAGTGTATCTGCGTGGAGAAACTGCACAAGGAATCTTTAGTAATTTTAAAAATGTTCTAGATACTACTCGAGGTAAACTCCCATTTGGAATTGGACAGATTGGAAAAAGCTTCCGAAATGAAATTACACTAGGCCAATATGTATTTCGTACTTTTGAATTTGAACAGGCAGAAATTGAATATTTTTTTAACCCAAAAGAAACAGACTGGCAGAAGCTGATGGACGAATGGAAAGATGCTATGTGGTCTTTTATTACGAAAGATTTAGGTATTAAAGAAGAAGCCATTCGATGGAGACAGCATACAGATCAGGAACGAAGTCATTACAGCCGTGATACGTACGATTTAGATTATCACTTTCCATTTGGATGGAAAGAATTGTGGGGAATCGCATACCGTACTGATTATGATTTAAGCCAACACATGCAATTTTCTGGTGTTGACCTTCGTTACACTGATCCCTATACACAGGAAAAGTTTATTCCTCATGTTATAGAACCAGCGGTGGGGCTCAATAGGATGCTTTTTATGGTGCTAGCTAACTCAATTGTTGTGGAAGAAGATCGCACTGTCCTAAAGCTCCCAACAAACTTAGCTCCATATACAGTTGCTGTGTTCCCACTGGTTTCGAATAAACCAGATATTATGAAAAAGGCAGAAGACGTATTTGACTCTATTAAAGATTCTTACCATGTATACTGGGATGATCGCTCCAATATCGGGAAAAGATATAAATATCAGGATGAGATGGGTACGCCATATTGTGTAACCATTGATTACCAGACATTAGAAGATAACTCCGTTACAATTAGAGAAAGAGATACTATGCAACAGGAACGAGTTCAACTTGACCAACTCCATTCCTATCTTAAAGAAAACATAGTATAGTTACTTTATTATTAATTATCTTAACCTATGGATAATGCAAATCAGAAAAAACAGTATTTGATTGTTGGTGGAGTAATTATCGTGTTAGTTGCTGTTATCGGTTTCATGATGTTTGGAGGAAAAGGCAAGGAACAAGCAGAAAATAAAGAAAGTGTTTTTGAAGAACCATCAGACGTAATACCAACTGTTGATTCTTCTGTTCAGGTTTCTATAGATGGAGCAACAGAAGCAGTAATAACTGTAAAAGGAATCCCTGAAGGGACAACAGAAATTGAGTATCAACTTACTTATAATAAAAAGAATTTAATTGAAGGTGAGGGACTTCAAGACGGAGTTTTTGGTAGAATAGAGGTCGACAATGAAGATTCCGTTGAAGAAGAGGTAACATTTGGAACTTGTTCTTCTGGAGTTTGTAGATACCATGACATAGATGGTCCGGTCAAAGGAACCTTTAAATTTTCTGGTTCCTACGGGCAGAAGTTACTTGAAAAAGAGTTTATGGTTAACTAATATTATTAATTCACTTAGATCCATCGTGGCAAAAGCTTCGACGGAAAATGAAGGGAGGTGAACAGATACACATGCCTAATATACAATCAGCAGAAAAGAAAATGCGCCAAGACGTAAAAAAAACTACTAAGAATCGTGCATATGCTAAACAAATAGACGATATAATGAATAAAGCACAAAAAGCAGTAAAAGGAGCAAAGAAAAATGAAATGATTAACGAAGCTTATAAGGTGATTGATAAAGCAGCCAAAAAAGCAGTTATTCACGAAAATAAAGCAGCAAGATTAAAGAGTAGAGTTACCAGATTACTTGCGAAATAATGAAATATACGACTAATCTCTTTCCCAAAAAGGAAGAGACTACTATAGATAAAATTACGTACTTCGCATTACATTATCTTCGGTACATTCTCGTTATTACACAGTTTGTTACAATCTGTGTGTTCTTTTATAGGTTCAAAGCAGATCAGGAAATTGTTGATCTAAAAGATACCTTAATACAGAAAAAGGCGATTGTGGACTCCACACAATCGCTTATTGATAGTGTAAAAGAACTTGATTTTAAAATAGATAATGTCAAAGCACTACAAGCCAAACAGGACTCAATGATATCTATATATTCTTATGTCTTCCAAAACCTTCCTCAAGATGTATTTATTAATTCTATGATGTTTGAAGAAACTGGTATTAGTCTTGAAGGAAGAACTCAAAATTATGAAGCGGTTCAGGGAATGTTTGATAAGTTAAAAGAAGATAACAGGTTTGAGACAGTAACTTTGGATGGAATAAACCGCACGGAAGAAGGTTTTAACTTTAGAATGCAACTTGCAAGTTATACTGAAACTAATGGCAGTCAGCAAAACTAATATCACCACTTTATTACAGGAGAAAAAAGTACAGAATTACTCTTATAGTATTGGTTTTTTTATCGTGTTTTCCCTATTTGTGTATTTTGCAATTCGGCCTAATCTTGTTACTGCTTTTAATCTTGAAAAAGAGAAACAAACATTAAAAGAACAAAATAAACAATATGAGGAGCAGATTTTACTTATCGTTGAATATCAATCTGCAATTGAGGAGTATCGCGATAGTTTTTATTTACTAGATGAAGCGATCCCTCCCACAGCAGATGTTACAAAAGTGATAGATGACATTCGCGCTAGCGCTACGGAGTCAGGTATTGCATTAACTAATATTACGGTTGATCCTCTTGAGTTCACAACTGATGTACAACAGTATGAAGAGGTATATAATTTTAATATTACCACTGGAGGAAAAGTCCAGATACAGCAACTTGAAGCTTTTATTACTACACTCGCAAATCAACGACGTATTAAATCTATTGATAGTCTCCAGATTACCAGAACGGAATCTGATCAAGATAATATTGAGTCGCAGTACTCAATTAATATGACTATAAAAGGATATTACTTATGACACAGAAAGAATTATTATTTATAGCACTGACGATATTTTTAACTATCGTTGCATGGGTTGTCTCAGAGTTGTATATTATTCATAAGAGCACCCCAACCGATGAGCAGATACAATCTGTAAAATTAGAATACTCTATTGATACGAGTGTAATAGAGGAATTGGAAAATAAAATACCCTAATATGTCTTATAGTGATTTATATTTGCAACAGCGTTCACGTCCTTCACAGATTCTTGTTGTGTTGGCTGTTATTGCTACTGTCTCTGCTATTAGTTATTATTTTTTATCTTCTTCTACACCTACCAGAGCTTCCAAGCAAGTTATTAATCAACATGAACAGGTCAATATATTTCCTAGACAAGCAAGCATTTTTTGGGAAGTGGAAACACCAGATGAAGGTTGGGTTATTTATGGAGAAAATCCATCAAACCTTGATCAGATAGCACTAGATGAAAGAGATATACAAGAACGGCAGGAAAGAAAGTTTCATTATGCAGTTTTGAAAAATTTGAATTCGGAAACGACCTATTATTATAAAATTGTCAGTAATAATGAGCTTGTTTCTGCAGAAGGGAATGAACCTTTTTCTATTAAAACAATATCTGATGGCACTCCAAGTTCTAGCTTGTCACCCGCGTATGGAAAGGTTGTTCTGCCAAGTGGCGACCCGTTGGCAGATGGCATTGTGTTGCTCTCGGTAACTAATGCGCATCCTTTGGTCGCAATCACCAAATCTACTGGTGAATGGCTCATACCGCTTCAATATATTGTAAATAACACAACGCTAAGCTCCATTCCAGTAACAGAAGATACTATTGTTAATATACGGATACTCACAGAAACTCAGCAATCTAATGTCAAAGCTACTTTGAGCCAAACTCACCCCATACCTCAAAGTGTGATTATTGGTAATAATTATACGTTTGTTGAAGATAATGTACTTTCTGTAACAAATAGAAATTCTCAGCAGTCGAATAGTTCACATAGAGTAGAGATGCAATTTCCAAAAAATGGTGCTGTAATACCAGGAAGTACCCCTATTGTGAAGGGTAAAGGTATTCCAGGTAAACAAGTTGCTGTTCAAATTAATTCACGGCCAGCTTTTAATGCAACTGCTCGAGTAGATCGTGATGGTAATTGGAATGTAACTGTGAACAGAACACTTCTTCCAGGTACATATACAATTAGTATGACAACGCAAGATAGCAGAAACAGAAGCGTAGAAGTCAGACGAAATTTTACCATTATCAAAAGTGGAGAACAGGTACTTTCAGAATCTACAGGTTCTGCGTCTATTACTCCATCCACTGCTCCTAGCTTATCACCAACAGCAGGTACATCAGTAACACCTTCACCTACTCTTGTAACAGAATTGCCAACTCCAACTGATGAAGTAATTATTGCAGATCTGTCACCCACACTTACACCTGCACCACCTGTCAGTGGTATTAGTGTGATTCCATTTATGTTTGCTGGCGTTGGGCTTGTGCTGTTGGGTGCTGGGCTTGTGCTCTTTCTTTAGTTGACAGTACTTATTAATCTGATAAAATAAATTTTATGTTACAAAAATCTTCCCACAGATTTTATTTTTTCTTTTACTTTACCCGTTTAGGCGGAGTGGGAAGTTGTGAGTAACAAACATAACTTTAAAATTACCACCCGCCGCAAGGCGGGTTTTTTAGTTATATAAGGATTTTTTAGTCCTATTATTAATTTTTCAAATATATGAAAAATGCGCTGCTAACCATCATCGCTGGACCTTGTTCTATTGATGATAACAATATAAAAGAGATTCATGAGATCTCAGAAATTGAAGTTACCAACCGTGAAGGCAAAAAACAAAGAGCGATTGCAGGAACTCGTGTTGTAGGGCTTAAGTCCCGCACAGAACTTGACGCTTCCGGTTCTGGTATGGGAATGGATTACGCTGCATACAAAAAGAATTCAGAGATTCTTCTTGAAGGTGGATCAATACGTGATTTTGAAATTATGCCCAGTGCACTTATTGCAGAAGAGATAGCCAGAAAGACAGATATGATTATTGCAACCGAGGTGATGAACCCGGTTATTCAGCTTCCTGCATTTGAGACAAGAGTTGGGCGAGGTAAACTTATGCCCTGGAATCCATCAGTAAACCAGCTGGGGTGGCAGATAGAAACAATGGCAGCATTTGCTCGAAAGAATGGTTGGCACATTGGTATCAAAAACGGCAAGTGGATTGGAGATCATCTAGAAACAGCAGATCATCATGAGTATGCGGGTCGTACGACCATGGAAAAAACCTGGTCAGGGTTGGTTAAATATGTCCAAAATATAGATCATGATATTGTGCTCATTCATCGAGGTGTAGATGTCCCAGGCAAAGGTAATTTTCGCAATGCTCCAGTACACCACATTGCAAAACGGGTAAAAAAAGATACCAATGTAAAGCTCTTTTTTGATCCAAGTCATTCCTTTGGTCCAAAGCTAAGAGATCACATTGTTGAAGCAGTTATTAATGCAATGGAGATGAAAACAGAAGATGACGAGTACTTGTACGATGGTGTTCTTATTGAAACAGGAACTTCTTCTACAGATACAGAACAACACATAACAGTAGATGAACTCAGATTCCTAACAAAGCAGCTTGCCAAAAAACGAGATCTGGCCTCTCCGGGTAAACTTGCTGCTAAGAATATCAAAGGTAAATCTAACAAGCAAAACAAGTCACCAGGTAAAAAAGCAGTAGTTCAGTATGCTACCAGTTAATTGATTTATAATATAGCTATGCATGATGAGTTAACAGAGTTGAGAACCAAAATAGATAAAGTCGATTCGCAGATTATTAACCTTATAAAAGAGAGATTAGCTCTTGTAGCACAAGTTGGTAAATACAAAAAAAAGAAAGGGATTCCTCCACTTGATGAAGAAAGGTGGCAGGAGGTTCTCCAAAATAGGATTACTCAATCTCAAGGAATATCAGAAGAGACTATTCAAACTATCTGGAATGCACTCCACACAGAAGCTCTACAAGTTGAAGAAGAGGTCAAATGAATATCTATTTCTTAGGGCCAACCGGTTCATTTAGTGAGAGCGCAGTTCGCAAGAGTTTTTCAGAAACAGATACTTTTATTGCAGTCGGTTCTTTTGAAGAAATTGTTGCAAAAGTAAAGCTAGACAAAGAAGGTATCGGGGCACTTGTTATTGAGAACTCTATAAGTAGTTCTGTGCACCAGAATGTCGACTTGGTTTTTCAGAATGAAGACCTTCATATTATTGGTGAGACATTTATGAAAATACAGATGGATATTATGGCGGTTGAAGGTGCATCACTTGAAACCATAAAAGATGTTTACTCATACCCTCAAGCCTTATCACAATGCACGGTTTTTATTCATGAACATAATCTTATGTCACATGAAACAAGCAGTACTTCAGAAGCAGCGAAACTGGTTGCAGAATCTAAAGATAAAACGAAAGCCGCAATTGGGAGTTCTCTTCTTGCCGAGATGCATGGTCTCCATATTCTTGAAAAAGATATAGCTAATGAAAAACATAACATATCAAGGTGGGTTTTTATCTCTACAAAAACTCCAGTAAGTGAGCAAGTAAACAAAGTAACATATATTTTTAAAGTAAAGCACGAGCCAGGCAGCTTAGTTGCAGTTCTCAATAAATTAGCAGAAAAAAAAGGGAATTTAACCAAAATTGAATCCAGGCCATTACCTGGAACTAATTGGGAGTATGGCTTTTGGATAGATGTGGAAATACCAATAGGAACACAAAGCCAATTTGATACTCTGATGAAAGAAGTAACCTTGGAGTGTAGAATGGTAGGAGGTTACACCAAAGGTTCATTATTAATTTAACTATACTTATGGATCCAATAGAAACAGTCAAGATTTATACCATTATTCATACTCATTCGTACAGAATTTATGTGGGAAAAGAACTTTTCGATGAGGTTGGAGAGGTTTTGGATATTACCAAGTACTCCCAGATTGTTATTCTGACAGATACAAAAGTCGGACCACATTACCTGGAAGAAGCAAAAAAACAGCTCAGAAAGCATAATAAGAATATTATCTCGTACACTATCTCTTCTGGTGAAAAACATAAAAATCTAGAAACTGTTTCGAAAATTTATTCGTTCCTGATTAAAAATAAAGTAGACAGAAAAGCTCTTATTGTCAATTTAGGAGGTGGAGTGTTATCTGATATGGGAGGGTTTGCTGCGTCTACCTACTTGAGAGGACTTCCTTTCATCAATTTACCAACTACCTTAGAAGCGATGGTTGATGCTAGTGTTGGAGGTAAAACAGGAGTGAACTTTGAAGGGTATAAAAATTATATAGGTACCTTCTCTCAGCCAGAAGGTGTTTTTGCCGAGATAGAAACACTAAAAACACTGCCAGAGCGAGTACTGATTCAGGGATATGCTGAATGTTTAAAACATGGACTTATTGCAAGTGAGACGTATTTTGAAAAAGTTTCTAGTAAAAAGATTACCGAATTTCCAGAGGAACAACTTATTGAAGTAATAGCAGAGTCTATTCAGATAAAAGCTGATATTGTGCATCAGGATGAAAGAGAACAAGGTCAAAGGAAGCTCCTCAATTTTGGTCACACCATTGGACATGCAATTGAGTCTTTGAGCCATAAAACAGATGATCCTCTTTATCACGGTGAGGCAGTTGCAATTGGATTAGTAGCAGAAGCTAAGATTTCGCATGCAATGGGCATGATTAGAGATGAAGAGATGGAAGCGGTGGAGAACGCAGTAGAGCGGGTTGGTTTACCCACACGATATAAGTCAGAAGTGTCTGTAGACAAGGTTCTTGCTTTAGTTGAAGCGGATAAAAAGTCGGAACGAGGAAAGGTCAAATGGACTCTGCTTACTAAGCTGGGGAAGGCAGATTATAACATTGAGGTGAGTGAAAAGTTTGTGAAGGAGGCTGTTGAGTATATATTGGGGTGAATGTATTGTCATTCTGAGCAAAGCGAAGAATCTAGAATTTAATAAGTCTCGTATACCATTTCACACATAAACGTTCGCCTAACAAAGATGAAGTCTCAAAGGCTATCTCGCTTGCTCACTGCACGAAAGTCCTTTGATACAAAGTCACGTTCACAGGCAACAACTGACTTTCGAGCTTATTTGTTGAAAGGCATACTTCGACTTATCAAATTTATTTATGAAAGAACTAATACCATTAACACAACCGGTTACAGCAACCATAGAGATACCTGGTTCCAAAAGTTATACTAACCGCGCGCTTATTATGGCGGCGCTTACTAAAGGGCCAGTGAAGCTACTAAATCCGCTTGAAAGTGACGACACCGAGGCGATGATCAGTTGTCTTACCTCATTTGGGATACATATTAAGAAGGAGGCAAATGCTTTTATTGTAGAGAATGATATATCTGATATTACAGATAAAGAGTATGAATTATGTGCCAATATTTCTGGAACGACGATCCGATTTATTCTGGCTCTAGCTTGTATTGTACCTGGTACTAAAAGCATCTATGGTGAAGAAGGGTTGAATAAAAGGCCCATTGGTAACTTGGTTGATGGTTTAAAGCAACTTGGTGCAGCAATTAATTACCAGGATAAAGCAGGATATCCACCACTAAAAGTCATGTCATCACAACTTAAAGCAGGAACAGTAAAACTCCATGGTGATGTGAGCAGCCAATTTTTTTCTGCACTTCTCATGATCGCACCAGTTATTGGAGACTTAACAATTGAAGTAGAAGGGAATCAGATTTCTAAATCTTATATCGATATCACTATTTCCATGATGAAAGAATGGGGTGTTGAGGTAGAGAATCATGAGTATCAAAGGTATGTCATCAAAGGTGGCCAATCGTATACAATGAAAGAATATAGTATTGAAGGAGATTTTTCTGCTGCAGGCTACTTTTTTGCAATTGGTGCGCTCACCAAATCTACTATTACTTTAAAAAATATGAATGCTGAGTCGGTGCAAGGAGATAAACAGTTTCTGGACATCTTAGAACAGATGGGAAACAACGGCAGTTGTGCAGAAAACGAGATAACTATTATTGGTAAAGGAGTAAAACCAGTTGAAGTAGATATGGAACAATGCCCGGACCAGGCACAAACACTTGCAGTACTTGCTGCTTTTGCCAAAGGAAAAACTGTGATGACTGGTATTAGGTCACTTCGGGTAAAAGAAACAGAGCGGGTGAAGGCAATAGAAACTGAGCTTGCTAAAATGGGAATAAAAACAGAGTCGACCCATGACACATTAACTATTTATGGAGGAGATCCTAAACCGGCAACAATAGATACTTATGGAGATCATCGTATGGCAATGAGTTTTGCTGTAGCGGGGACAGTATTGCCTGGTATGAAAATTAACAACCCGGAAGTAGTGAATAAAACCTTTCCAGAGTTCTGGAAAAAATTGGAGGAATTACATCTATGAAAATTGTATTAATCGGCTTTATGGGATCGGGAAAAAGTACCATCGCACATGAGCTGGGAACACAACTTGGAAAAGAAGTAATCGAGATGGATTCTGTTGTTTTGAAGCGAACAGAGTCTAAAGACATGGCAGAAGTTTTTGATAAAGGTGGCGAAATTCTTTTACGTGAATGGGAGATTAAGCTTGCCCAGGAATGGCGAAATGCAGTAGACGTTATCATCTCAACAGGTGGAGGTGTTGTGATGAATAAAATTATTCTCGATTACTTAAAAGAGAATAATGGTACAGTTATTTTTCTACATTCATCCTTTGACACAATCCAGCATCGAATCCAGAAAGACATAACACCAAGACCTCTTTTTAAACACTTAAATGAAGCAAAGCAGTTATATGAGTTCAGGTTACCTTTGTACAAACAGTATGCAGATCACGAAGTGAGTTGTGATAATAAGTCGGTTGAGGAAATTGTTTCAGAAATTAAAAACATCGCATGAGTATCAAACCTGGAATTTACAAGCATTACAAAGGAAAAGAATATAAGGTAATAGGAGTTGCAAAACATTCAGAGACACTCGAAGACTTGGTACTATATGAACCGATGTATGAATCGATTTCAAAGTACTGGGTTCGTCCTTTAGCAATGTTTTTGGAAGAAGTAGAAGTAGATGGAAAAAAAGTTACACGTTTTACTTTTATAAAAGAAACATGAATATTTCAGGAAAAACAAAGCTGTGTATCATTATTGGAGATCCGGTGCAACATTCTTTATCTCCTCGTATGCATAACGCAGCGTATAAAGCACTTGGTATTGATGACCAGTTTGTTTTTACTGCATCAACCATAAAGCCGCAAGACCTAGAAACTGTCATTAGCGCATTAAAAGTAATGAATGTACGCGGTATTACCTGTACTATCCCTCACAAGATTGAAGTGATGAAGTATCTCGATGAGATAGATGAAACAGCAGTGCAAATTGGAGCAGTAAACACGGTTGTAAACACCAATGGCAAGTTAAAAGGGTACAACACTGATTGGCTTGGAACAGTGACTCCTCTTGAAAAACATACTTCACTTTCTGGTAAAAAGGTGGCTTTAGTGGGAGCAGGAGGTGCGGCTCATGCAATGGGTTTTGGCGTTTTATCTAAAGGTGCCAAGCTTACTATTTTCAACCGTACACTAGAAAAGGCAGAAGAATTGGTACAGACTTTTAAACAAAAAGGTTTTGAACTTGTTTCTGCAAAGTCAACTGAGCAGATATCAAAAATAGCTGAATACGATATTATCCTGAACGCAACGAGTTTGGGGATGGGAGAACATCTCAATAAAACTCCAGTAGCTAAAGAGTTTTTGAGAAAAGAACACATTGTCTTTGATGCAGTGTATGTGCCCTATGAGACAAGGTTATTAAAAGAAGCTGCAGAGGTTGGTGCAACTATCATTCATGGAACAGACATGTTGCTCTACCAAGGTATACCTCAGTTTGAGTTGTATACTGGGCAGAAAGCACCAGTTGACGTGATGAGGAAGGTTTTAATGCCAATGAAAATTTAAATACACAATAGATGAAACAAGTCTTCGCTTGATACCCTTGTTTCTTGGCTACGGCGAGGTCAATACCCACAAAGTCCTCGAGGTAGCAGAAAAAGGGCATCTGCGCTCGACTTATTTTATAAATGTTAATTAATATGAACATAAAAATTTGTACACCGGTTATCGGAAACACTTTAGAAAAGTTTCTGGAAAATTTGCAAAAAATCCAGAAGATATCGAAGTTTGTTGAACTTCGAGTAGACTATATAAAAAATCTTTCTGAAACCGATGTCGAAACAATAAAAGAAAATACAAAAGTCGATTCGATCTTTACCTGCCGGAAAAAAGAGGAAGGCGGTTTTTTTGAAGGAACTGAGGAAGAAAGAAGGGCAATTCTCAAGAAGGCAATTGATGCCCAGTTTGACTTTGTAGATATCGAACTTTCTACCATGAAACAGGAGGAAATTCCAAAGCACGGGAATACGAAGATAATAGTTTCGTATCATAACTTTGAAAAGACACCATCGTACTGGGATATGCAGAGTATTATTTATGAGATGAATACATACAAACCAGATGTTCTGAAGATTGCTACCATGATGAAGGAAGAGTATGAATCGACTAAGATATATCGCCTGCTTACCAATAAACCTCACAATGAAGAGAGGATTGTTATTGGTATGGGAGAAAAAGGTTACATGACCAGAATTCTTGGTCCGCTTCTTGGGAGTTATTTAACTTATGCGGCGACTGAATTTGGAGGAAGTGCACCAGGACAAATAGAATTAGAAGAACTGAAGGAGATATATAATAAATTGTCATCTTGAGTGAAACGAAGGATCCAGATATTAAATGGTCATTTGAAATAAGTCTCCGCTTGACACCCTTGTTTCTTGGCTACGAGTCCGATAATTATCGGACAGGTAGCAGAAAAAGGATATCTGCGCTCGACTTATTTATATTGATTAAAAGGCATTTGAACTCTTAATTATTAACTATTAACTCTTAATTATCTATGTTACGTTTTTTTACAGCCGGTGAATCACATGGCAAAGGACTCGTTGTAATTATTGAAGGTATGCCGGCTGGTGTACCAATTTCTACTGAGTTTATTCAGGATGAAATGCAGAAACGCATGAAAGGATCGGGGAGTGGTGGCCGGATGATGATAGAATCCGATACAGTAGAAATACTTTCTGGAGTTCGTTTTGGAAAATCAATTGCTTCACCTATTGCACTCCTTATTGAAAATAAGGATTTTAAAAACTGGGGCGATAAAATGAGTACAGAACTTCAACCGAAGTCGGTTGTCGATTCAGCACGTGTTACACAACCTCGCCCTGGGCATGCAGATTTAACTGGTGTACAAAAATATGGATTTGATGATGTACGAAATGTGTTAGAGAGAGCATCTGCCCGAGAAACTGCAGCTCGTGTTGCTGCTGGTGCCATCTTCAAACAATTTCTTGCCATGTATGATATCGAGATTGCAAGTCATTCACTACAGATTGGCTCTATCAAAGTAGAATCAGAATATACCTTTGATGATATTAAGAAGACCTATGAAAAGGACCCGGAAATAAGGTGCGTTGACCAGGAAACTTCTCAAAAGATGAAAGCACTAATAGAAAAAACACGAAAAGAAATGAACACACTTGGTGGAGTGGTAGAAGTCTGGGCCAATAATGTCCCGGTTGGTTTGGGAAGTTATGTGCACTGGGATAGAAAGATAGATGGACAAATTGCACAGGCACTTATGAGTATTCAATCCGTGAAAGCAGTTGAGATAGGCTCTGGTGTAGATAACGCTGGAGCATTTGGTGCAGATGTGCATGATGAAATTTACTACGATAAGTCAAAAGGTTACTTCCGTAAAACCAATAGAGCAGGTGGTATAGAAGGTGGAATGACCAATGGCATGCCGGTTGTTGCCCGAGTGTATCATAAACCTATCTCCACTTTATACAAGCCAATGAACACAGTAGATATAGAAACAAAAGAAGTTGTTAAAGCAACAGTAGAAAGATCTGATATCTGTATCGTGCCTCGAGGAGGAGTTGTATCTGAGGCAATGCTTGCATATGTCATCTCACAAAATATACTTGAGGTATTTGGTTCCGATTCTGCCGATTTGATTACTCAAAGAGTCAAAATGCATAAAGAAAAAGTTGCAAAATAATTTTGAGAGATTTATAATACTTGTTATCGATGAAAACTAACATGTCATACATTCTCGTCCTCCTTATTAACCGCTAAAGGCGGGAGGAGCTTGAATGCATGATAAGCACCCGCCAGAAAGGCGGGTTTTTTTGTTGTTAAAAAATGAGATTTTGAATTTTGGTTCAGGATGACAAATTATTATTATTTTTAAATATTTATGGCACATTCCACAAACAGTTCATTTCCTTATAGTTTCTTTCAAAATAAAATTATCAAAACAGAAGATGCGAAAGTATCTATCATGACAAATGCACTCCAGTACGGTACCGGTGTTTTTGGCGGTATGCGAGGTTACTACAATAAGAAAGGAAAATTTTTATCGGTCTTTCGGATGGATGATCATATCAAAAGATTTCTTCAGTCATTAAAAATACTGGGTGTCCCTTTTGAGTACTCACATGAAGATTTGAAACAGATCTTTATGGATTTAATTAAAAAAAATAATCCTCAAACTGATACATATTTTAGACCTTTTGCGTATGTGGGGAGTTTAAATATTTCGCCAAACTTTGAACCAGATCAACCTCTTGATTTTGCTCTTTACATGGTCCCACTAGGTGATTACCTGCCAACCGATAAAGGCATTAGTGTGATGGTTTCTTCTTGGCGTCGTATTACCGATAACGCAATTCCATCACGCGTAAAAGCAACCGGTGGATATATCAACTCTGCTCTAGCCAAACAGGAAGCAAACAAAAATGGTCATGATGAAGCAATCTTCCTAACAGAAGCTGGTCATGTTGCAGAAGGATCAGCAATGAACTTATTTATTGTGCGGGATGGAGTACTTATTACTTCTGCAAAAAGTGATGATGTTCTGGAAGGAATTACGCGCCGCACCGTTATTGCACTTGCAGAAGATGCAGGTATCCCGGTTGAAGAACGAGCAATAGACAGAACTGAACTTTACATTGCAGATGAAGCTTTCTTCTGTGGAACCGGTGCTCAGATCTCCTGGATTCAGCAGATTGATCACCGAACCATTGGAGATGGTAAACGAGGTCCAATTGCAGGAAAGCTACAAGATTTGTTCTTTAAAGTTGTAAAAGGTGACGTTAAAAAGTACGAGAAGTGGTGTACAAAAATAAAAAGTTAATTATGAAACTAACTGGTTCACAAGCCGTTATTGAATCACTATTACATGAGAATGTGAAAGTCATATTCGGGTATCCCGGAGGGGCAATTATGCCTATTTATGATGCATTGTACGACTATATGGATAAGGTAAAACATGTATTAGTGCGTCATGAACAGGGGGCAGCTCATGCTGCAGAAGGATATGGAAGAATAACCGGTGAGCCAGGAGTATGTTTTGCCACCTCTGGGCCCGGTGCAACCAATTTGGTAACTGGTATTGCCGATGCGATGATGGATTCTGTACCTATGGTTTGTATAACGGGCCAGGTTATTAGCGAATTAGTTGGGACTGATGCCTTTCAGGAAGCAGATGTAATAGGTATTACCGCCCCTATAACTAAATGGAATTATCAGGTTACCCATGCAGAAGAAATCCCAAAAGTTATTGCAAAAGCATTTCATATCGCAAGAACAGGAAGGCCAGGACCGGTGCTTGTTGATATTACCAAAGATGCGCAGTTTGCTAAATTTGATTTTACCTATCCAAAACAAGTCCACTTGGTGAGTTACCAGCCCACAACAGATCCTCATCCAAAACAGATAGAATTGGCAGCTGATCTTATCAATAAAGCAAAGCGGCCATATATTCTGGCAGGACATGGAGTTGTCATTGCAAAAGCAGAAAAAGAATTGCAAAAACTTGCAGAAAAAGCAGCGATACCAGTTGCGCAAACCTTACATGGGTTATCTGTTCTGCCTTCACACCATAAATTAAATGTTGGCCTTTTGGGAATGCATGGTAATTATGCGCCAAACATGCTTTCCAATAAAGCAGATGTGGTGCTTGCGGTTGGTATGAGGTTTGATGACCGTGTAACAGGCAGACTTACGGATTATTTACCTGAAGCAAAAATTATTCATATAGATATTGATCCGGCTGAAGTGAATAAAAATGTTCCTGTAGAGATTCCAATAGTAGCTGATGCCAGAAAGGCACTTGCTGCTTTGGAGAAGAAAGTAAAAAAGAGTTCACATACCAAATGGAGACAAGAATTTAAGAAGTTTCATACAGTTGAGAAAGAGCAGGTGATAGATCTTGAATGTAATCCAAAAGAAGGACAAATTAAAATGGCTGAAGCAATCAGTAAGTTAAATGAATTAACCAAAGGTGAAGCTATTATTGTGGCAGATGTCGGGCAACACCAAATGATCGCAGCTCGCTATGCAAAGTTTAAAAACAAGAATAGTTTTATAACATCAGGTGGTATGGGGACCATGGGCTTTGGATTACCTGCTGCTATGGGTGCCAAGTTTGCAGCCCCGGATAGAGAAGTCGTTTGTATTCATGGAGATGGAGGATTCCAGATGAATATTCAGGAGCTTGCCACTCTGGCTCAGGAGAATTTACCAGTCAAAACAATTATTCTGAATAATAACTTTTTGGGAATGGTGAGGCAGTGGCAGCAGTTATTTTTTGACAAAAGATACTCAATGACTAATATGCAGAACCCAGACTTTGTGGCGGTTGCAAAAGGGTTCCAAGTGGAGGCAGAAAAAGTAGAAAAGCGTGAAGATATGGAAGCTGCCATGAAGCGAATGCTTAAATCTAAAAAACCATATGTATTAGAAATTGTCGTCGAGAAAGAGCACAATGTGTTCCCCATGATTCCAACCGGGGCATCTGTTGAGGAGGTACGGCTTATATGAAACAGAAATACACCATCACCGCTTTTGCCATGAACCGGCCTGGAGTTCTGTATAGGATTGCAGATTTATTTTTGCGAAGAAAAGTAAATATTGAAAGTCTTACAGTTTCTGAGATAGAGCATGCCGGCCAGTCTCGTTTTACTATTGTAGTGACAGCAGAACCTCTTTTGGTAGAAAAAATAGTAAAACAGCTGTACAGAATTATTGAAATTGTAAAAGTTGTTGATAGCCTTGATTCATCTCTTGTTATTAAAGAAATATGTTTGATAAAAATTACTGCCAAGAATCTGGAAAAAAGAAAAGAGATAGAGCACTTAGTCCATTTATCTGATGCAAAAATTATTACTGTCGGGCAGAGCTATTTGGTTATAGAGAAAACAGGAACAGAAGAAGAAATTGATTCGTTACATGAACTCCTTAGGCCATTTGGGATTAAGGAGTTTGTGAGGTCAGGGAGAATTGTGGTATTTAAATAATTAAAAATTAAAGTTTAGAAACTTTATAAGGTCTTGAATACTTATAAAAAAGAAGTCTTTGCTTGATACCCCTGTTTCTTGGCTACAGCGAGGTCAATGCCCAATAAAGTCCTTGAGGTAGCAGAAAAAAGGTATCTGCGCTCGACTTTTTAGAAATACTGAAATTTACTTAATTTATTAATGAATAATATGAAAAACAGAGTTTATGTTTTTGATACAACATTACGTGACGGTGAGCAGGTTCCGGGATGCCAGCTCAATACTGTTGAAAAAATTGAGATTGCAAAAGCTCTTGAGCAGCTTGGAGTAGATGTTATTGAAGCAGGTTTTCCTGTTTCCTCCCCAGGTGACTTTCAGTCTGTTATAGAAATATCGAAAGCAGTTACTGAACCCACCATTTGTGCTTTAACAAGAGCAGTAAAAGGAGATATTGATGCAGCAGCTGAGTCGTTAAAATATGCAAAAAAAGGAAGAATTCACACAGGCATTGGGGCCTCCGATATGCATATTAAGTATAAATTTAAGTCCACTCGAGAAGAGATCTTGGCACGAGGAGTGGAGGCAGTTACGTATGCAAAAAAGTTTGTAGAAGATGTTGAGTTTTATGCAGAAGATGCAGGTCGAGCAGACCTTGAGTACTTAGCCAAAATGGTTGAGGCAGTTATTGCAGCAGGTGCAACTGTTGTAAACATCCCTGATACAACCGGGTATAACTTACCTCAGGTGTTTGGAGAGAAGATTAAGTACCTTATGGAGAATGTAGAGAATGTAGATAAAGCAATTATTTCGGTACATTGTCATAATGATTTAGGTTTGGCTACCGCAAATACAATTGCAGGAGTTCAGAATGGTGCCCGTCAGGTAGAAGTAACGATGAATGGTATCGGAGAACGGGCCGGCAATACATCTTTGGAAGAAGTGGTGATGATAATGAAGACACATAAGCTGGGGTATACAACTGGTATCAATACCAAAAAGATTTATCCAACAAGTCGTTTGGTTTCAAATCTGATGCGCATGCCTGTTCAGCCTAATAAAGCAATTGTCGGGCGTAACGCATTTGCACATTCTTCTGGTATTCATCAGGATGGGGTGCTCAAAATGAGAGAAAATTACGAAGTTATTGATCCAAAAGATGTGGGTATTCCTTCATCTTCAATTATCTTAACAGCAAGATCAGGTAGAGCAGCACTGGCTCATCACCTGGAGAAGTTAGGTTATAAACTGGAAAAGAAAGAGTTAGATACTGTGTATAAAAAATTCCTGGATCTTGCAGATAAAAAGAAAGAAGTTTCAGAAAGTGATTTACACATGCTTGTTGGTGAAAAAGACTCAAAGCATGGTATTAAGCTGGAGTTATTAGAAGTCGTTTGTGGTACTCCGCTGCACCCAATGGCCACAGTTAAACTAAAAGTAGGTGGTGAGGAGTATATAGAGACAGCAAATGGAAATGGCCCAGTAGATTCTGCATACAACGCAATTGATAAGATTATCAAAAAGAAAGTAAAGCTGAATGAGTATTTAGTACAGGCAATAACTGGTGGAAGCGATGATTTTGGTAAAGTGCATGTTCAGGCGACATATAAAAATAATTCATATTATGGATTTGGTGCTGATACAGATATTGTTGTTGCATCAGTGAAGGCGTATATAGATGTGTTAAATAAAATTGTATAAGTTTATAAGGTCTTGAATACATTCCACAAATAAACGTTCGCCTAACAAAGATGAAGTCTCAAAGGCTTTCTCATTTGCTCACTGCACGAAAGTCCTTTGATACAGAGTCACGTTCAAAGGTAGCAACGGACTTTCGAGCTTATTTGTTGAAATGTATTCTTCGACCTTAATTAAAAATAGCCATATGAAAATAACTGTAAGAGATATAGAACAGGCAGCAGAAAAACTCAAGGGAGTTGCTCAAAAAACACCGCTTGAGTATTCCAAACGATTATCAAAGCTGTATGGCGCAGATATTTACTTAAAGCGTGAAGACCTACAGGAGGTCAGGTCCTTTAAAATTCGTGGGGCTTATAACAAAATGGCCTCACTAACTCCAGAAGAAAAGAAAAGAGGAGTTGTGTGTGCCAGTGCGGGGAACCATGCTCAAGGAGTTGCCTATTCTTGTAATGAACTCAAGATAAAGGGAGTCATTTTTATGCCGGTTGTAACACCAAATCAGAAAATAGAAAAAGTGCAGCATTTTGGTGATGGCTATGTAGAAATTAAACTAGTTGGCAATACCTTCGATGAAGCAAGTATCGCATCACAAGTATATGCACAGGAACATAACGCTGTTTATGTACATCCATTTAATGATCCACACACAATTGCTGGACAGGGAACAGTAGGAAAAGAAATTTATGAAGAGCTCAAAGGCAACGTAGATTATGTCCTGGCCGCAATAGGTGGCGGGGGTCTTATCTCTGGGACTTCAACCTACATGAAGCAAAAAAGTAAAGGTGCGCATGTCATTGGAGTAGAACCAAAGGGAGCAGCAGGCATGCTTGTCTCGCTTCAGGCTGGTACAGTTGTTACATTGGCAAATATTGATACCTTTGTAGATGGAGCGGCCGTTAAAACAGTTGGAGACATAACATTTGAAATCTGTAAAAAGAATGTAGATAAGGTGCTGACAGTTACGGAAGGAAAAGACTGTTCTACTATGATCGAGCTGTATCAGAATGAAGGTATTATTACTGAGCCAGCGGGTGCTTTGTCTGTTTCTGCTCTTGATCAAATAGCTTCAGAAATAAAAGGGAAAACAGTTGTTTGTATATTAAGTGGAGGGAACAATGATATTTTGCGTTATCCGGAGATTATGGAAAAGAGTCTTATCTACCAGGGTCGAAAGCACTATTTTATTATTGAGTTTGCCCAAAAACCAGGGCAGTTGAAACGAATGGTGAATGAAGCACTTGGTCCCAATGACGATATCGTACGGTTTGAATATATGAAGAAAACAAATAAAGAAAAAGGAGCGGCACTTGTTGGGATTGAACTAAAAGATAAGAAGGATTTGGAACCACTTATAGAAAGAATGAAAGCGATTGAATTAAATTTTACAAAAATTACTAGTTCCGATTTGTTATACGATTATATAGTTTAAAACATACATATGTCAGATTGCTGTGGAGGAGATGGCTGTTCTTGTAGACATGGAAGGTCGGCAGAAGAGCTCAAAAAACGAAGTTACGATTTAACCGGTGATTTGAGTAAGTCAGATGACTGGCTCAAAAGAGCACCAGCTCGTGCTATGATGCGCGCTGTTGGGTATACTGATGAAGATTTTGAGAAGCCTCTCATTTGTGTTGCAGCACCTCATACCGATGTCGGCCCTTGTAATGCACAGTTATTAGAACTTGGTCAGATCATGGAAGAAGTAGTTGTTCAAGAGGGTGGCAAACCTTATATGTTTGGTACGCCAGTTGTAACAGATGGTGAAACAATGGGTACCGAAGGTATGAAATATTCACTTGTTTCCCGTGAACTTATTGCAGATTCAATTGAGATGATGCAGGAAGCATATGCTGCTGATGGCACAATTGCCTTATCTGGTTGTGATAAAACAATTCCAGCTTCTCTTATGCCTCTTGCCCGAAATAATGTAATTGGCATTACCTTGTATGGAGGCTCGATCCTTCCGGGTAAATATCAAAACAAAGATCTCAATATTGTGAGTGTGTTTGAAGCAGTAGGTAAGTATAGTGCAGGTAAGATGGATGTTGATGAATTTAATGAAATCGAAGCACGTTCCTGTCCTGGCTGTGGCGCTTGTGGCGGAATGTACACGGCAAACACAATGGCTTCAGCAATTGAAGCAATGGGAATGTCTATCCCAGGGAGTGCTTCGCATCCGGCAATGACTCGCCAAAACAGAATTTCAGAAGCTAAAAGGAGAGATTGTGAAGATACAGTCCGCTGCTTAATGGGGCTTATGGATCGAGGTATACGAGTACGAGATATTCTTACAAAAGAAGCATTTGAGAATGGTATTACAGTTGTTCAGGCACTTGGTGGTTCTACCAATGCAGTTCTTCACTTGTTGGCAATTGCACATGAAGCTGGCGTTGATCTTGATATTGAAGACTTTAACAGAATTGGAAAGAAGGTTCCACTTATTGGTAACTTCAGCCCAGGTGGCCAATACATGATGGAGCACCTGGATCAGATTGGCGGTGTGCCAATGGTGATGAAGATGCTTTTTGAAGAAGGGCTTATTCATGGCGATTGTCTCACGGTTACTGGTCAAACTGTTGCAGAAAACCTGATGTACGCCCCTTCTCGACCAGAAAACCAGGATGTTATTTCGAGTCTTGAAAAGCCATTTTCTCTTTCTGGTAACCATATTGTTATTATGCGAGGTAATATGGCAGAAGAAGGAGCTGTAATGAAGCTTTCTGGAAAAGAGATGAAGCAGATGAAAGGACCTGCTCGTGTGTTTGAAGCAGAAGATGATGCAATGAATGCCATTCTTTCTGGGAAAATAAAACATGGAGATGTTATTATAATCCGCAACGAAGGTCCAAAAGGTGGCCCTGGTATGCGGGAGATGCTTTCTCCATCTGCTGCACTTATGGGTGCCGGACTTGGAAAAGATGTTGCTCTTATAACCGACGGCCGCTTTTCTGGAGGAACTCACGGCATCATGATTGGTCATGTAGCACCAGAGGCAGCAACTGGTGGTACTATCGGACTTATCCAGGAAGGAGATATAATAGATATAAATGTAGAGAAGAAAACAGTTGATGTTGTGGTTACGGGAAAAGAGTTAGAGAAGAGGAGAAAGGGTTGGAAGCAAAAGGAAAGTAAGTATACAAGAGGAGTATTAGCAAAGTATGCCAAGTTAGTTTCCAGTGCATCTACTGGAGCTGTTACAAGTTAAAAGTTATCGTCAGCCTGAACTTGATTCAGCATCTAGTATAGGCGCGTCCCAGATTCTGCCACTCGCCACCTCGACAAATGCGTGTCAAACACCAACGCATTTGGTCAAGGCCTCTGGCTCGTGCCACCTGTTCCGCTATCATGCGATATATAGTTTTACTAGTTACTAAATAAACACATATGAAAACAATTCAGACAGATAAAGCACCAAAAGCAGTTGGACCCTACTCTCAGGCTATTGATCAAGGAACATTCATTTTTTGTTCAGGACAGATTGGTATAGACCCTGCACAAGGCAAATTGGTTGAAGGAGTAGAAAACCAAACCAAACAAGTAATGGCAAACCTGGAACAAGTATTAACAGCTGCTGAGTCTTCATTACAAAAAATAGTAAAGACAACTATTTTTTTAGTAGATATCAATGACTATGCAAAGGTAAATGAGATTTATGGCAGTTATTTCCCAGAAGTTAAGCCAGCAAGATCAACGGTACAGGTTGCCAATTTACCTGCTGGAGCACAAGTAGAAATAGAATGTATAGCAACGAAGTAGTTAGAAGTTATTAATTTTATAAATACATATGAAAATCGACTTTGGAGGAGTAGTAGAAAATGTGGTAACTCGTGAAGAGTTTCCTATTTCTAAAGCTCAGGAAGTATTAATAGATGATACAGTAGCAATACTTGGATACGGGGTACAGGGTCCAGGTCAGGCTCTCAATATGCGAGACAATGGGATAAATGTTATTATTGGACAAAGAAAAGGTTCCAAAAGCTGGGATCGAGCAGTTGCAGATGGCTGGAAACCAGGAGAAACACTTTTTGATTTAGAAGAAGCAGCAGAAAAAGGTACAGTTATTCTGTATCTATTATCTGATGCAGGACAAAAAGCATTCTGGCCAAAGCTTGTACCGTATTTAACCAAAGGAAAAACATTATATTTTTCACATGGATTTTCGGTTACCTATAAAGATCTTACTGGCGTCGTGCCACCCGCAGATATTGATGTTGTTTTAGTTGCACCAAAAGGATCGGGTCTTACGGTTCGTCGTAATTTCTTGGAAGGAAGTGGTATAAACAGTAGTTATGCAGTCTTTCAGGATGCTTCTGGAAAAGCAAAAGAAACCTGTCTGGCAATTGGTATCGCAATTGGATCAGGATACCTTTTTGAAACTACATTTGAGAAAGAAGTCTATTCAGACTTAACAGGAGAGCGTGGTATTTTGGTAGGCGCTTTGGAAGGTTTGTTTGAAGCACAGTATAACGAACTAAGAAAGCATGGTAATACTCCAAGTGAAGCATTTAATGAAACTATTGAAGAACTCACGCAAAGTCTTATTAAACTAGTGGGAGAAAAAGGGATGGACTGGATGCTTGCTAACATTTCAACTACAGCCCAACGTGGTGCTCTTGACTGGAAAGATAAATTCCGCGACGCCACCGCTCCTGTATTTGAAGAACTGTATAAAAGTGTAGAAAGTGGCGAAGAAGCCAGAAGAACCCTGGAAAAAAATAGTGACCCACAGTACCGTGAAAAGTTAGAGGAAGAACTTGATGCTCTCCGCAATATGGAAATGTGGAAAGCAGGTGCAAAAGTTCGAGAACTGAGACCAGAAAATCAGAAAAATTAATCCTATGAATCCACAAGAACAAATTACACAAAGCAGTTACAGTTTGATTCAGGAAAGTCTGAAAAGAGAACAGATTCCGTTTGTTGCAGATATGGTTGAAGGTATGAGCCCAACCGTTGAAGAAGATTTAGTCGAAGTAATTAATATGGATCCAGCTGTTTTAGAATATTATGCTTTCGATGCCGTTAAGGTACGGGAAGAAGCTTTAACTACTTCTGGCTCGAGACAAAACGACCTAATAGCGGAGTTTGTTGCATATGAACCATTTAGACATATTGGAATCATTAGAAAAGGTGTTGAAATAGCAAAAAGACAACCGGAAGCAGATACACCAGAGTATGCAGCTATGTTTGCAGAGATGTCACACTATCATCTTACAATCGCGAGACAGGCTATTGAAACATATATTAATTATTGTGAAGATAGAGATCCGGTCACCTTGTGGAATTATTATGAATTACTTCTCAGTCAGCTATACGAAGAAGCAAATAAACACCCAGAGGATCCTACATTTATTAATTCTGTAATTGAAGATATAGCTTTATATAAAGAATTACAAGATAACATACGATCACCTCAATGAAACCTAAAACACTCTTTGAAAAAATATGGGACGCACATGTTGTGCATCAAAAACCAGGATATCCAGCTGTGTTTTATATCGATGCGCATTTAATTCATGAAGTGACTTCACCACAGGCTTTTACTGGTTTGCGAAATCGAGGAATTCCTGTTTTTAGAACCAATAGAACCTGGGCAACTGCAGATCATAATGTCCCCACTAAACATCAAAACCTTCCAATTAAGGAATTGTTATCTCGTAAACAAGTACAAATGCTCGTAGAAAACTGCCGTGAGTTTGGTGTTGATCTGTATGGACTCGGGCACCCTTGGCAGGGTATTGTGCATGTTATAGGACCGGAGCTTGGTATTACCAAACCTGGAATGACAATGGTCTGCGGAGATAGCCATACGTCTACCCATGGTGCATTTGGTGCCTTGGCATTTGGTATTGGTACAAGTGAAGTAGAGCAAGTCCTTGCCACTCAAACTATTCTTCAATACAAACCGAAAACTATGAAGATTGAAGTAAATGGCAAACTCAATAAAGGAGTTGTTGCAAAAGATATCATCCTCTATATCATCTCAAAACTTACAGCAGCTGGTGGAACTGGTTATTTTGTTGAATATGCAGGAAGTGCTATTCGGGATTTATCAATGGAAGGACGTATGACCATTTGTAATATGAGTATTGAGATGGGAGCGCGAGGAGGTATGATTGCACCAGATGAAAAGACGTATACATATATGAAAGGTCGTGAATTTATGCCAAAAGGAGAAGAGTGGGAGAAAGCAGTAACTTATTGGAAAACTCTGCCATCAGATGAAGAAGCGGTATATGACAGGATAGAAGTATTTAATGCAGAAGATATTGAGCCAATGATTACGTATGGTACAAACCCAGGTATGGGGGTCAAGATAACAGAGCATATCCCATCAAAGAAATATCTAAAAACAGAGAGTGATAGAAAAGGGTTAGAAAAATCTTTACACTATATGGGCTTGAAAGAAGGACAAGACATGATTGGACAAAAGGTAGATTATGTATTTTTTGGAAGTTGTACCAACTCTCGTATTGAGGATTTCCGGTTAGCAGCTCAAATTTTGCGCGGTAAAAAGAAAGCCAGTCATGTGGAAGCATTTTTAGTTCCTGGCTCAACACAAGTATTAGAACAAGCAAAACAGGAAGGGTTAGACAAGGTCTTTGCAGATGCAGGCTTTGAGCTTCGTGGCGCTGGTTGTTCTGCCTGTTTGGGTATGAATGAAGATAAAATCCCACCAGGGAAATACTGTGTTTCCACTTCAAACAGAAACTTTGAAGGCAGGCAGGGACCTGGTGCTCGAACGATGTTAGTAAGTCCACTAACTGCCGCCGCAACAGCAATTACAGGTGTAGTTACCGACCCTCGGGAATTTTTATAATATGAATATTATTGAAAACAGTTCATATATACAAAATATATTTTCGAGTTATGATGAGCGAAGATATTATTCTGTATTCGATTCAGCAGGTGATGAAGTTTATACAGATAGATTAGGGAATATTTTTTATTATCAATTACCCAATGACAATGATTATACCAATCTACTAAAAGTATATATTAGTGATCGCCCAGACATATTGCTTGATACGAGTAAAGAACGTTTTTTCTATAGAGAACCACTGTATGATAATGCAGTAGATTATGAGACAGATATTATCCTCACAAGAATTTATATAGACCGAGGGGTAGATATCTTATCAGACAGGGATGGAAGAAGATTTTTTTTCAGAAGAAATTATGATGAAAATGGGAGACCTATTATAGATAATGAAGGAGATGAGGTATTATCCAGAATTTATATTGATTTAGTATGATCAAACAGATATTTACACAAATAGTTTCAACAGCAGTTCCTTTAAACATCGAAAATGTTGATACAGACCAAATTATCCCGGCACGTTTTTTAAAAGCCACAACTCGAGAAGGATTTGGAGAAAACCTCTTTCGCGATTGGAGGTATGATGAAAATGGCAAACCTAAAAAAGATTTTGTGTTAAATAACCCTACTTATTCTGGGGAGATATTAGTTGCCGGCAAAAATTTTGGTTGTGGTTCTAGTCGGGAGCATGCCGCTTGGGCGCTTGTTGATTACGGTTTTAAAGCTGTTGTCTCTAGTTTCTTTGCAGACATATTCAAAAATAATGCACTAAACAATAGTTTATTACCAATTGTTGTTTCAGAAGATTTCTTACAACATATTTTTGATCTTATAGACAAAAATTCAAAAACGGTAATTACAATACACTTAGAAGAACAAACCATTACAACAGAAGATGGAAGACAAGAATTGTTTGAAATTAATGCATATAAAAAGATGTGTATTATGAACGGGTACGATGATGTAGAATATCTTAGATCTATGCAGAAAGAAACAGAAAAGTTTGAAAAAGAAAGAGTTAATGATTTTTCTATAACGTATTAATATGTCAGACTCAGAGATACTTACAAAACCTTCGGTTGAGTTTATAGAAGCACCTGCATCACAGCCGGAGATAGTTTCTTTGGATGATCTGCCTATAATAAGTGCTGCCACGATGCTTCCATCAGGAGAAATAAAAGTGGAGAAATTTATTACGATGGAACCTTCATATGTAAAGCCAGAAGGTAATTTTGAAGATGATCCAGATAAGTGGCATAAATCTATTGACCGAGACGGACGAGAGTGTTATAGATCTGAGCGCTTTTCTTATATTGTAAAAGATGAAAATGGAGAAGAAACGGAAGTTTATAGAATCTTTTATAAAGACGATCCTCAAGATAGACAGGAATTAATAGAATATGGTGTGGAATTATGAAAAAACATATAGCAGTCCTCCCTGGTGATGGAGTTGGACCAGAAATAACTTCTGTCGCAGTAGATATCCTTCAAAAAGTTGCAGACAGGTTTGGTCATGAGTTTATTTTTACTGAAGGTTTAGTCGGTGGTGCTGCAATAGATAAAACAAGTAACCCATTTCCAAAAGAGACAGAAGAGCTTTGTCTGCAAGCTGATGCTATTTTGTTTGGTGCAATTGGTGATCCTAAGTTTGACAACGATCCATCTGCAAAAGTCCGCCCTGAGCAAGGTCTGCTTAAGATGAGACAAACACTTGGGCTTTATGCAAATGTTCGCCCAATCTTTACTTTTGCTTCTCTTCTGGATAAGTCACCACTAAAAAAGGAGATTGTAGAAGGTGTTGATTTTGTTGTCATACGAGAACTCATTGGAGGTATTTATTTTGGAGAAAGGGGACGAACGGCAAATGGTACAAAAGCCTATGACACTTCCAATTATTCAAAGAAAGAGATTACTCGTATCGCAAAGTTTGGTTTTGACTTAGCAATGACACGCCGCAAAAAGCTTACTTTAGTAGATAAAGCAAATGTGCTTGAGACTTCCCGTTTATGGAGAGAAACGGTACAACACATATCAAAAGAGTACCCGGAAGTAACAGTAGATTACATGTTTGTAGATAACGCTTCTATGCAGATTATCAAACGGCCCACAGAGTTTGATGTCCTTTTAACGGAAAATATGTTCGGCGATATATTATCTGATGAAGCCTCTGTGATTACCGGCTCAATTGGTATGTTGCCTTCTGCCTCAATAGGCGAAAAGACTTCTTTATATGAACCAATTCATGGTTCTTACCCCAAAGCTGCTGGGCAAAATACAGCAAACCCAATTGGTACAGTTCTTTCTGCAGCAATGCTTCTGGAGTACAGTTTTGATATGAAAGAAGAAGCCGAAGCAATAAGAAATGCAGTGCAGCAGGTACTTTCTGAAGGGAAAGGTACAAAAGATATATCAACAAAACCAATAGGGACAAAGGAATTAGGAGAGGCAATCGTATCTCATATCTAGGTTACATTGGGTTCCAGTAAGATCGTTGTTTGTCTATCTGTTGTTGATCATTACCTGCTAAGTCATCGATATCTTCATAAAATGGCTGAACCATACTTAATCGAGGTGCATTCTCACCCATTTCAAGAAACATAAAAGAAACTCCCTGAGATCTATATGAATCTGTATATGTTTTTCCATAAATACTGCAATAGTAATGCGTGTTTGGATAGGTAAATGTTTGAAATAATTGAATAATAGATCGGTCATCTGGAGTGAGTTGGTAACTTTCACTCTGTTGTCTTTCTGTAATAAAGCCAGTATTGTGCTTCACAAGAATAAAAGGTTTAAATGGATCAAGTCCTCTTGACTCTGCCAAACCATACAATGAAGACTTTAGTGTGTAGTAATATGGTTCAGAATTTTCCTTTAACTCAGCAGTAAGTTTGATTAAGGTTTCGATATCATGCGACTTATACCCTTCAACAATTTGTTCGTACATTGTCTTTTTTCTAAATACATTGCGAAATCTTTCAAGCATACTACTTTGCTTTAATTTCCGTGAAGCCGGTATATTGATGAAGTACATCTGGAATTTTTATACTACCATCCTTTTGCTGATAGTTTTCCAGAATGGCAATAAGAATACGGGGTGAAGCAACAGCAGTATTATTGAAGGTGTACACATATTCGGTTTTTCCTTCTGCTGTTTTGTATCGCATATTCAGCCTTCGTGCCTGAAAATCACCCATTATCGAGTTAGACATTGTTTCTCCATAGGCATTGCGAGAAGGCATCCAGGTCTCGATATCATATTTTTTAAGTTGTGGTTCTCCCATGTCTCCGGTACACATCAGGAGCTGTCTATAAGGTAGTTTTAAATCTTGCAAAATCTCTTCTGCGTTTTGTTCCAGTTCTTCATGAATATTTCTTGCTTCTTCTAGATTATTCTTCCCCAGAATAACCTGTTCAATTTTCCAGAATTCATGTAATCTGTATAATCCGCGAGTATCTTTACCATATGCACCAGCTTCTTTTCTAAAACAGGGTGAAAATCCGACATATTTTTTAGGTAAATCCGTCTCTTGCAGCACTTCCCCAGAATGGTAAGCAGTAATAGGAATCTCTGCGGTTCCAGATAAAAACATATCTTCGTCGTTGAGCTTATATACATCTTGCTCACTTCCCCAAGGGAAATGTCCCGATCCAAACAGGGTAAACTGCTTTACAATTGATGGGGCAATAAAAGGTGTATATCCTTTTGCAGTAAGTTTTTGAAGCACATAAAAGAGCAGTGCTATATGTAAAATGGCGCCTTCATTTTTGAGAAAGTATCCTCGAAAACCAGATACTTTTGGTCCTCGTTCTAAATCAAAAATATCCAAATCTGTACCAAGCTGAATATGATCTTTAATAGGGAAATCAAAGTTAGGAATCTCACCCCATTTTTTAAGTTCTTTGTTACTGCTTTCGTCACGGCCAACAGGAACCTCATCAAGTGGAACATTTGGTACATACAACATTCTATTATTGAGTTTCTCCTCAACAAGTCTAAGTTCATCTTCTATTTTTTTAAGCTCATCTTTTATCTCTTTACCTCGCTTTATGGTCTTTTCATCTGGCTTACTTTTTGAAATGGAGTTTCTTTCTTCGCGGAGCACTTGAGCTTGCTGTATGAGTTCACGCCTTTTATCGTCTAAGGAAAGGATTTCATCAATATCTACTTTTCTATTTTTATTTGTAGCAGCTTCTTTTACTTTTTCAGCATTCTCGCGAATGTAGTTTATATCTAACATAGTGAGTTGATTAGTAATTATACCTTAAGATTGCTGTGTTAGGTGTTCTTCAATCTTTTTACAAAGTCTTTCGGCAGCAATTCTACGGTGATTTACCTGTGCATGTTCTTCTTCTGTCAGTTCATCGTAATATTTATTAAACTGTTTCACCACAAAGAGAGCTCTATATGGATAACCTTCCATCCAGTTCTGGGCAGTTTTCTCTGCCATATATCCATCTATATGAGCTGATTCACATAAGAAAAGATTCTTCTCATGGTCAAAGAAACAGATACAGGTTTCTAGTCGGGCAGTTCTTTGTTCCAGAGGAATACCTTTTAATCGTTCCAAAGTATACTCTATAAGTACCTCATCTGTTTCATCTACGCCACCTTTCCAACGTCTAGAAAGAACACCAGGTTCGCCTTTTAATGTATCTATTATAAGGCCACCATCATCTGCAATAGATGGTAATCCGGTTTTAGTTGCGTAATACTTTGCTTTTAATTTAGCATTCTCCTCAAATGTCTCACCTGTTTCCTCAGGCTTCATAAATTTCAGCATGTTTTCCAGTGTTACTACTTCTATACCAAACGATTGTAGTTTTTGAAAAATAGGAGTTAACTCTTTGAGCTTGCCCGGGTTTGTTGTACCTATAAGTAATCTTTTCATAATGCAATCATTGTACCTTATTTATAATACAGCATCTACTTCCCATGCTTCAAAACCAACTTCTAACAGTTTTTCTTTTGCGTGTTCTTTAGTTCCAAACAAGTTCAAAAATGCAGTTGCGGTTTCTTTTACCTCGTATGGGAAAATGATCCAGGCATCTACACTGATCTTCCAGAAATCTGGCTTAAAGCTTGTATAAGGCTTAATGTATGGAGTAAGTGTATAAATTTTTTTAGGAGACTTGGTCTTTAAATAATCAAATGCTACTTTCATAGCAGCACCAGTATCTGAGACTTCATCTATCAGTAAAATAGTTTTACCTTTGAAATCTGCAGAAGGCACTTCTGAAATAACGGTTTTCTTTTCTTTCTTTAAATCTTTATATGCCTGAATGGTGATGTGCGAAATAGGCATATTATCTAAAAAGTCAGAGAATAAGCGTGCGATAACATCACCACCTCTGGAAATGGAAACAATAGTATCTATCTCCCGATCGTCTTCATGAATCTTATCGAGAGCTTTGGGGAATAGAGTTAAACTATCTTTTTCAAGTTGTTGCCAGGATATTTTTTGAAAGTTTATTTGTGTTTGTACCATGTAGAAATTATAAGGCGTGAGTTCAATTTTTTCAGGATTAAATTACTTATTGGTTACACAAATTAATTAGGTTCATTGTTTACAGGTATCAGATACATATGTATGCTGTATAAGTGACTGAATGTAGAAAACCTACATATATCGACTCCAATGAAATTTTCTCAGCTCCTCAGGACGATTGCGCAGTCATGGCAGTTTATGACCCGCAAGGACAAGCATTTGAATATACATATAATGCTCTTCGGGATCAGATTAACCGCGGAAGAGATAGTTCTGGGATAGCTGGATTAACAGCAGAAGGTATAATCACTCAGAAAGGTTTAGGAACGCCAGATAAAGTACCTTTTGTACCTTTTGCAACTACCATGGCAATTGGCCATGACAGGTATACTACTCAATCAGAAACGAATGCTTATAATGCACAACCTTTTCAGGTACAAAGCGTAGATGGCAGATGGCAGGCAGCTTTAAGCCATAATGGAAATATTGAACCTGCTTTCCATGAAATGCTGCAGTATACTCCACCTGGAAACTCTGATAGTGCTCTGATGGCAGAGTTAATTCTTGAGTCGGAAGGAGAAACGTGGCCTTGGAAAATACGAAATGCTGCTAAACATTTTAATGGCTCATATAGTGTAACAATGCTTACTCCAGAAGGTATCTATGGCTTTTGTGATCCAAGAAAAAACCGCGATTTATGGCTTGGTTGGAATGATGAAGGTGTGGTTACACTCTCTTCAGAATCGTACCCAATTGAGCATGGAGCATTTAAAGATAGAAAAATGCAGTTTAGACCTGTAAATGCAGGAGAGTTGGTACATATTGCGCCAGATGGACAGGTAACTATTGATCAGATGTTTGCTCCGATGGATGAAGCAATGTGCCTTTTAGAACACATCTATTTACAAAAAGGGGAGTCACGAAATAGCAGAAACCCAGAGCAAGATAATAATATGCTTCGTTTTGCAGCTGGTGAGATGCTTGCTGTGGAAGAAGAAACTCTAAAAGAAGTAGATCCAGAGAAGCTCGCTGTGGTATCTATTCCAAATGGAGGGAATATGTTTGCAGAGGGGTACTCAAGTAAGATGGGTGCTCGTGTGTATCCATTACTTGAAAAAATAATTGATAGCAGGTCTTTTATGGCAAAAAATGGAGATCATAAAAAAGTAGCTAAGCAAAAATTAGCAGTAAATCATGATGCAATTGTACAGATGGTAGAAGACGGCATAACAGACATAGCACTTATTGATGATTCTCTTATTCGGGGCAGTCAAAGTGAGCCGACAATGGAGCTTATTTATGAAGCACTGAGTCAATATAGTGAACAATTTGCCTATAATTCCGGAATACCAAGAAGGCATCTGCGTTTGGGGAGTCCTAAATTCAAACATCCCTGTGGTTTGGGTATTGCAATCAGTGAAGAACATGAATTATTTTATAATAAGGTTAAGAATCCATTAGAGGTTCTGAATATATCTTCAATTCAGCATTTAAGTTTGCCAGGTATTCTTGAAGCTTTTACCGGAGAAACACCACATGACATCATGGGTCAGATACCAATTGGTATGGGGTATTGCTATTCCTGTATGTGGCCCGAGAATGAATGGATGAAACCAGAGGAATGGTATCAAGGGTTAGAAGAGCAGACTTTTAGTTCTAGGAAAGGGAGTATACAGTTTGCTGGTTAAGCTATTATTATCTCCTATGAATATGTGGTTGATTTTCTACCTGTGTCGCAGGAGTTATTTTTATAAACTTAGCTTTTTCTTGAAACTCTTGAATATTCCGAGCGCCTACATATGACATCGCACTACGAATTCCACCAGTAATATCTTGTATGACGTTAGCTGCTGGTCCTTTGAGAGGAACATCTGTAGCTATACCTTCATCGGTGCGGTGTCCATTTACTACAATTCCTTGGTCAGTCATATAGGCACTAGAAGCTTGGCCTCTGAAAATTTTTACTTCTTGTCCATCCTCTTTGGTAATAACTTCACCAGGCGTTTCATCAGTTCCAGAAAGCATTCCTCCAATCATAACTGCATTTGCTCCGGCAGCGAGTGCTTTTGCAGCGTCACCTGGCTTTTTTATACCACCATCAGCAATAACATAAATACCAGCTTCTGTAGTTTCAAAAATAGCAGACAGTTGTGGTAATCCAACACCTGTTTTTTCTCTTGTTGTACATACAGATCCACCACCAACGCCTACTCTTGCAATATCTACCCCATGATTTTTGTACGTTTCTGCTTGTTCATAGGTGGTAATATTACCTGCGACTACAATTAGATCATATTTGTTTTTAATTTCAGAAGCTGCTTGTGCTACTGCACGCATGCCGCCATGTGCTATATCAATTAACACAATCTGAGCACCTCTCTCTTTATATCCTCGAGCTTCTTCATCTACATTTTTTAATCCTACTGAGTAGATACACCGGACACCATCACTGCTAAACTCCTCACAAAGTTCATACTTATATTCTAAGTCAGCATAGTAGTGACTTTTATTTCTTCCTTGAGCTCTGGGAAGTGTGCCAATCCCACCTAAGTCATCTAACTTCCGTATCATTTCTTCATCAGTAATGGTATCCATAGGTGCTGACGCGATTGGTATATCGAGCATATAACTGCCAAATGGAACCTCAAGTGATGCTTCTGATCTGGAGAGGAGTTCCGTGTCATTACCTTGTTTTATGAGCACATCATCATAGGTAAGTGGGCCAGTTTCTCTGGTTACTTCTTCCCACGACACAGCAGAATATTTTGGATTAAAGTAGAATTCTTTTGACATAGGTTGGTTTCAAATTATTATTCCCATTCAATAGTTGCAGGAGGTTTGTTGGTGATATCGTATACAACTCGGTTTACTTCTGGTACTTCTGTGACAATACGTACACTTATGTTTCCTAAAAGCTCATATGGCAGTTGAGCAAAGTTTACAGACATGACATCTTCAGATTCAACTCCTCGTATTGCAATTGTTTCTCCGTATGCTCGTGCATCACCCCGAACACCGGTTGTCTTTATGCCTGTAAAGACTGCAAACACTTGCCATAATTTCTCACCTAACCCTGCTTTACCGACTTCCTCTTGCACAATTCTATCAGCCTTCCGTAGAATTTCAAGCTTATATTTAGTTACTTCTCCAATAATACGGATAGCAAGGCCTGGGCCAGGGAAAGGATGTCTATGGGTTATTTCTTCTGGTAGCTCTAAAATCTTACCAATTTTCCTCACCTCATCTTTATAAAAGTTGCGGATTGGTTCGAGCAATGTAAGCTTCATATCTTTTGGCAATCCTCCTACATTGTGATGGCTTTTGATGTTTTGTGCATGCTTTGTGCCGGCACTTTCTATGACATCCGGGTAAATAGTTCCCTGCACTAAAAAGGTAGCACCGCGTTTTTGAGCTTCTGCATCAAGAACATCTATAAATGTTTTCCCAATAATCTTTCTTTTTTGTTCTGGGTCGGAAACTCCTTCCAGATTTTTCAGAAATATATCTTGTGCATGAACTACATGTACTTTGAGTTTGTAATGAGATTCAAATACTTGCTGTAGCTCCTCTGTTTCGTTCTCTCGCATGAGGCCAGAATCAATATAAATTGGAGTAAACTGTTCTCCGATTGCTTTATGTACAAGCAAGCAGGCGATAGAAGAATCTACTCCACCAGACATTGCACCAATTACTGTTGCATCTTTTACTGAGTCTTTAATATCTAAAATCATTTTATCTACAAAGTCCTTAGATATAGGTTGTTCTTTTGGTGAAAGTCCACAGATAGAAGCAAAGTTACCTAAAATCTGAAGACCAAACTGAGTATGAACAACTTCCGGATGAAATTGTATGCCATACATCTTCTTTTCTTCGTTTGCTATTGCTGCATGAGGAATTGTTTCTGTCGTTCCAATAGTGTTAAATCCAGTTGGAATTTTTTCTACTGCGTCCCCATGAGACATCCATACATTAAATGTCATGATATCACCTTCAACATCACGTATTTTAAAAAGGGGAGAAGGTTTAGAAAGTGTAAGCGTGGCAGGACCGTATTCTTTTATTTTTCCAGGAGTTACTTTCCCATCAAGAAGATGTGCCATAAGTTGTTCTCCATAACATATCCCAAGTAGTGGCTTTCCAAGATCAAAGACCTTTTTATCTATCGCTGGTGAACCTTCTTCGTACACACTTGCTGGGCCACCGGAGAGGATAATTCCGTCGTATTTTAGTTCTTTAATAACATCAAAAAACTCTTCTGGTGGAATAATCTTTGTCTCAATAGACAGTTCTCTTAATCTTCTTGAAATCAGATGAGTTGTTTGTGAACCAAAATCTACGATTATTATCATGATGTGTAATTTTCTCCAGCATTTGTAATAAGAATGTCATGTGGATGACTTTCTGTAAGTGATGCCTGAGTTATCTGAATGAATCGACCTTTTTCTTTAAGCTCATGTATGGTTTTTGCGCCAACATAATACATACCAGAACGAATACCACCTACTGCTTGGTCAACCACATCTTCAACTGTTCCGGTTACTGGGACAAGTCCTTCCACTCCTTCTGCAACAAGTACTTTATCTTTATAACTCTTTCCATGAAATTCTTCTTCTGATTTTATCTTTGCACCTTCCTGCATAGCTCCAACCGATCCCATACCTCGATACGATTTAAACGTATATGTTTCTTTACCTTTTTTGAAAATACTTTTAAAACGTGATGGTACTTCTTCTGGTTTGAGTTGCATCTTCTCTCCTGGAGATTCAGAACATGAAGCAAAGATACTTCCCATCATAACAGTAGATGCTCCAGCAGCAAGTGCTTTGACAATATCACCTGAGTACTGAATACCACCATCAGCAATAACTGGTATATCCTGTGGAGCAGCAGCTCTTGAGGTCTCGAGTATTGCCGTAATCTGTGGAACTCCCATTCCAGAAATAATACGGGTTGTACAGATAGCACCTGGTCCCATTCCAACACGCAAGCCGTCAGCACCTGCTTCTATAAGAGCCTTTGCTCCTTCATAGGTAGCAATATTCCCCCCAATTACTTGCAGTTCTGGGTACTGTGTTTTAACGAATTTAATAGTATCAATAATATAATCTGCATATCCATGTGCAGAATCTACAACAAGTACATCAACTCCTGCATTCACAAGAGCTTTGGCCCGTTCTTCAAAACCTCGGCTTGCACCTATTGCAGCACCAACTAATAAGTTTTTGTCTTTAACTTTTTTAACTTGGTCTGCCTGATCATTTACCGTTAAATTTCTATGAATAATACCAATGCCACCAAACTCAGCTAGTGCAATAGCAAGTTCATGTTCTGTAACAGTGTCCATCGGTGCAGAAACAAGTGGTGTTCTAAGCCTAATTTTTGTGGTGAGTTGGGCAGAAATGTTTATGTCGTCTCGCTTGAAGTCGCTGTAACCCGGAAGAAGTAATACGTCATCATAGGTAATTCCGTCTGAGATTATTTTGTTAGGATAATGATTAGTAAACTGCATCAGCTGTGTTATGTAAATATTAATATAGATTCCGAAACGAGTTCGGAATGACGTTTATTAATAAACCTATTGAATAAACGTCACCTTTTTAGATAATTCAATAAGTCCTTTTACCTCTTTCAATGAAAGAATATTGTGGTCGAGCAATTTTTCATATTCTTGCTTTACTGTTGTCTCAATAAGCTCGGGACCATCCGTATTGATGGTAAAAAGAACATTATTATCTATAAGCGTTCGAATAGTTTTTTTCATCGCTTTCCAGTCTTTAATCGCCTGAGTTCTAATGTTTGAAGTGGGGCAGATCTCAAGAACAATTTTTTCATCTGCTAACTTCTTCATGAGCTTTTTATCTTCTATACAACGTACTCCATGTCCTATACGATCTGGTTTTATTTTTTCCACCACTTCCCATATTTCTTCTGGAGGTGTTACTTCTCCGGTATGAATTGTTATTTTCAAACCGGCATCGCGAGCAATAAGTGAAGCGTCCACAATGTCATCCATCTTAAATTTTTTATCCAAAGGGCCGGCTAAATCTATACCAATAACTCCTTCCCGTGCAAATCGAGCAGCTTTTTTAGCAATGATTGTATTTTTTTCTTTATCAAAACGGCGATCCATCATGATAATAACTCCTGCTTTAACAGGGTATTCAAGACAAGCTCGTTTTGTACCAACCAATGAACTAAAGATAATTTTATCTAAGTCTTGTTCTCCACCTTTGTTTCGGAGCATTGGATTAAAACGCAGCTCAATAAGATGGACATCACTTTTTCGATAATAGTAACTTACTGCCTGGTGACAAGCTTTTTCTATAGCAATAGTAGAAGATTGGATAAGCTCGGTTAAATGGAAAAATTCCAGATAATGATCGTAAGTTGTGTTTTCTTTAATAGTTACTGACTCAATAAATTTCCAGTAATCTTTTTGTGGAAGTTTAATACCTTGTTCGTGTGCAAGTTCCCAAAGCAAATGAGGAGGTGAGGCTGAGCCAAGATGAAGGTGAAGATCTGCAAGGTTTGTCAGGACTTTGTCTTTCTCCATAAACTATTATAAACTATGACATATAAAAATCAAGTGAGAAACTTTTCTAAGCCTATAAATAATATAACAATCACTACTATAGAATATTGACAAAATCCAGATCATAAATTCATATTGATAGTACTTATCTTTAATGAATCGATGATTTCACTGGGTTTGCCTCCTATTATAGAAAAATAAAGGGATTCCATACTTTGTATCTCGGCAGGTGTACAGAAAGAAAAAAAGTGTTCAATACGCAATCTGTAGATTCCTGCAGGTTGTAATTCACGTTCAGAATTTGGATTATAAAGTGGTTCATTGGATCCTCTTTTAAAAAGTCTCATATGTTTGACTCCTGGATTACATTGATTGATTCTCTGTTTATCATTTAAGCTTTGAAGACCGGTCTCTAAAAGATTCTCTTGGGTCACATAATAACTCAAATCGTAACGCAGTGTCGCAGGTTTAAAGTCTTTTTTAACAGTAAGATCAAATTCTGCAACTAACACCTGCAGATCATCGATTTCTTCTCTTGAGAAACGAGGATTTGTAAATTGTAGTATTTTGGGTAATTCTTCACGTGCAACTTCCGCCTCCTCTCGACTTTTAACGAGCTTCTGTTCAAAATTATACTTTCCTAAAATATTAACTGAAGCAAATACGGTAAACATTAATACTAAAGGTAAAATAAAGCTATATATGGCAGCAAAAATATTTACACGATCTTTTTTCACTGCAAGATAGATAAATAGAATATATATAATTACTGGCACTCCAAAATAGACTGTAGAAATCTGCTCCCATCGAGTTCCAAGTTTGATATCGAGTATGCCTAGTATTATGGTACTTAACAACATTGATATGAAGCCTATTGCAAAAAACCAAAGTAATGCAAAAATAATTGAGACAATAAGATAATATCTATATGGATTTTGGGTAAAAGGCTGAAATAACAGATACACAATAGATATATGATTCGTTTTTTGTTTAACTATTAGTATGAAGTATGTAACAATAAATATTACAGTTGAAACTTGTAAGTAGATAAAAAATGGATTCCAATCAATACCTTTATATAAATTAATAAATTCTGGAATACTAGTATCATCTTTTAAGAATGAAAAGGAAAGAATTATTGGCATGAAATAGGTGAGAGAAAAAAATATCAAGAAAGTATATAAGGAAATGCGAAAGGCAGCTTTGAGCGGCTTCATTATATTATTCTAATTATAGACATACTTAATTTCAATCATATATCTGCAAGCTTACACATTTGACGCTGCCACCACCTTTTAAGTATTCATGCATTCGTATTCCCTCGATAGTAAACCCATAGCTTTCTATTTTGCCTCGTAATTCTTCTGAGATTGCTTCATTCACTACAATAGTATCATTAACAAGTACTAAATTACAGGCAAAAGCATCTGCGTCTTGTTTTGTTACTGGAATAAGCTCTTCAAAATAGTTTGAAAGAGTCAGTTTGCCTTCATCGGTAAATGCATTTGGGTAGTAAATAGCAACATCCGGCTTGAGTGGAGCAAAACAGGTATCAAGATGGAAGAATTCAGGATTTCTGAGTTTGAGCGGAACCACATCGTGTTGCAGAGCAAGTGCCAGGTACTCTTCTGCCTGGTATGATGTTCGTTGGCCCCATCCCATAAAATAGGTATTATCCATGCGGATCAGGTCACCTTCACCTTCAAAGCTCACCGCAGGAGGAATCTGATAGACTGCATATCCTTTTGAAGTAAAATACTCAGCGGCAACTGTTGCTTCGGGCTTTCTCTGACCATATCTATAATTGGATTTAATAAAGATTTTTCCAACTGGCACCCCTGTATCTGTTGTATACACCTGGTCTGGCAATCCTTTAGTTGGCTCAAGCTCATCATATTCAACGCCGAGTTTGGAGTAGGTTTTTTTGAGACCTTCAAACTCTTCAAAAACCTTTTCTCTATCTACTTTTATATCTATGTGCATCCAGGGGTTAATAGAGTATTCAATATTAAAGTAGGTCGGCGGGCAGAGGAGTATTTTTTTCATATTTGCATAAAAGTATACCAAAATTAAATAAAATTAAGTCATTACCAGCTTTTTTTATTAAAAAATAAGGCATAATTATAAAATATGAAAACTTATACACCAGGTATTGTTGTTCATGAATTTATAACCAGGTACGGAGACACTGCTACTATCCGTTTTCCGCAAATGAGTGATGTACACGCAATGACTGATTATGTGAATGCACTTTCTGCAGAAGATATTTATGTATCGCTTTCAGGTGAACAACTATCTGTTGAAGATGAACAAAGTTATCTGGAAGATCAGTTTCATAAAATGGAAGATGGGGATAGTGTACTTTTGTTGTGTACTATAAACGGAGATTTAGCCGGTATATGTGGCATAACACGTAATCAGACAAGCAGAAAAAGATCACTTCATATTGGTATCTTTGGCATTTCTTTAAAGAAAGAATACAGAAGTCAGGGGCTCGGGTATGAATTGGCTAAAACCACAATAGACCAAGCTAAACTAATTATAGATAACTTAAGAATTATTACGCTTACTGTATATAAACCCAATGAACAAACAAAAGCCTTATATCAGAAACTGGGATTTACAGAATACGGCATGCTGCCCGGAGGAACGTGGTACAAAGATATGTACCTAGATGAGATTTATATGTATTTAAACGTTACTTAAATTGTTCCATCTTGGTAAAGACTTCAATCAGCTTGGCAATATGTTCTTTGAGTTCAAGTCCTAAGCCTTCAACACCCATTTTAATTTCTTCACGATCAATTTTTGCTGCAAAAGCCTTGTCTTTGAATTTTTTCATGGCAGATTTTGCTTCCATACCTTCAAACTTAGTTGGTCTCATGAGTGAATACGCATATAAAAGCCCGGACATTTCATCACAGGCAATAAGTGCGTAGTCTAGCTGAGTTTTTGGAGGTGTATCTGTTCTTTTTGAGCCAAAGGCATGTGCAGAAACTGCATTAATAAGCTCTTGTGGGTAACCCCATTCTGCAAACCACTTAAGTGATTCTTTTGGATGTACATCGGGGAATTGATCATAATCCAGGTCATGTAGAAGACCGGTAATGTACCACAAGTCTTCATTTGCCTCATATTTTTTTGCATACATAGCCATTGCATGTGCAACCATTTTGGCATGAAGTCTTTGGTAGTCTTCCTTTACATGTTCTTCCAGAAGCTTATGAGCTTCTTCACGAGTTGGTAATCCCTCAACAGGCTTATTATCTTGCTTTGAAGTTTTTTTCGGTTTGGTGATAAATGATACTTTGTCTGAATAAATCTTTTTTGTAAGTTCATCTATTTCATGACGCATTTGGGGAAACAACGTTCCTTCTCGAGCTGTGATATCTTCTAAAAACCAGAAAACACGTTCACTATGACCATATCCACAGGTTGGAGGCATACCAAACTCAAGCATCTCGACAAAATCAACATCCATCATCTGCGCTTCGTCATCACCTGCATCTCGCATTTTCTGTTGTTCTAGGAAGCGTTCAAGCTGGTCAATTGGGTCGTTAATCTCGGAGTATCCATTGCCAAGTTCAGATCCGGCAATAATAACCTGGAACCGTTGAGTAAGCTCAGGTCTGTCTGGAATCGATTTTGCTAAAGGAGAAATAAACATTGGCTGGTTCACCAGAAATGCAGGTCCAGAGATATTTCTACGAATAGTTTTCCATAAATTATCTATAATTCTATTGCGGTTTATAGCACCAGGTAATTCTACTCCCTGTTTTTTGAGTACTGCGAGCATCTCATCATCTGAGGATGTAAAGATATCTATATTGTAGGTGTCGCGAATAATCTGAGTATAATCAATCTCTTTCCATTCATCTGCCAAGTCAAACGTATGTCCTCTGGTCGAGAATTTTGTTTTACCATACACTTCTTTTGCAATATGTTGAAAGAGACTTTTTACTAAATCCATACCTTGTCGGTAGTCTGAATATGCGGTATACCATTCAAGTTGGTAATACTCCTGTAAATGTTCATCGCTTAATCCTTCGTTTCTAAAGTTTGGAGCCAATGTATAAATCTTTTCAAAACCTGCACCAATAAGTCTTTTTTGGTAAAGTTCAGTGGAAATTCTGAGGTAAAAATCCTGATCGAGTGCGTCATGGTGAGTGACAAATGGATTAGCATCAGCGCCACCGGTAACGTGTTCTAAAACCGGAGTTTCTACTTCCAAGTATCCTTCTTTATGCATAAAGTCACGGGTTACCTTCCAAAACTTAGCTTTTCTTTCAAACAAAGCTTTTCGTTCTGGATTAATCGTAAAGTCAATATATCTTCTTCTAAATTGCTGTTCTTTTTCATCAAAGGTAAGTGGAAGTGGTCTTAAACTCTTGGTCAGAAGAGTAAACTGTTTTACAAAAATAGTCACTTCGCCCTGCTGGGTTTTGCGGATAGTTCCTGTGACCTGCACAAAATCACCGATATCAATGAGCTTGAGTTGTGACCAGCCTAAAAACCCTTCATTCAGGTTTTCTTCTATCTCATCTTTCTTAATACCAATCTGTATACTTCCAGACTGGTCAAGAATATCTCCAAAGATTAGTTTCCCATGTTCTCGCTTACCAGTTAAACGACCGGCTAACGTTACTTCTTTTTCTTCGTATTTTTCGAAATGATCTTTTATCTCTTTGTTGGAAAGATCTTTTTTGGAGTAAGGGGTATAAGGGTTAATGCCAAGGCCGCGGAGCGTTTGCATGTTCTGAATACGGCGTTGACGTTGGCCGATAAAGTCATCGGAAATGTGGTTGCTCATAATAATGATATTATACTGCAAAAATTATGAATATAATTGTTCTGTCAATATAGGCCCGTTTCAGATTCTGTCTTCACTTTTTCCCACCAGTGCTTTGAATACATGGATTAGGCTTTTTTGATTTCTTTGATTTTGTACTTTAAAGTTCCGACAGGAACTTCTACAGAAACCTCATCGCCTATTTGCTTACCAAGGAGAGCTTTACCAATTGGAGAAGTAGAGGAGAGCTTTTTCTGCATTGGATCTGCTTCGAATTCTCCTACTATACTGAATGTTTCATTGTTACCTTCACGTTCTACAATGACTGTCGTACCAATTTCAATGCCATCAGATGTAGATGGGTCAACAACCTCCGCGTTTTTCATGAGTTCTTCTATCTCTTTAATTCTGCCTTCAACAAAAGCAATCTCTTCTTTTGCAGCAGAGTACTCTGAGTTTTCGGAAAGATCACCCATAGCACGTGCCTTTTGTAGTCTTTCTACAACACGAGCACGTTGTACATTTACAAGGTCATCATACTCCTCTTGTAGCTTTTTAAATCCGTCTGGTGTAAATTGAAATGTCTTTTTCATATAAAAATAGACCCCCTTGCAAACTTTCGGTTGCTGTTGTGGGGGAGTAATGTTAGAATAATACACAAATTAGAAGGTAAAGTCAATGCGTTCAGCATTGAAGGCCGGCCCCATCGTCCCCGTATACCAGAGTCCGACTTTTGTATACGTGTCGGACACGGTATAGGGTCCTGTACTGAGTCGATGAAGTCGAATCTAGTACGGGATAGTGGTTATAATATATATATGTTTTATGCATATGTCTTATATAGCCTTACATATGATGAGTTTTATTGCGGTTACTCTGAAGATTTGAAACAAAGATTGAAGCAACATTTGAATGGAGAAGTTAAGTCAACGAAAAATAGAAACATGATTCTTATATTTTATGAAGCGTATAAAAGTGAATCAGATGCACGGAGAAGAGAGATATATTTTAAAACAACAAAAGGGAAACGAGCTTTGAGGATAATGCTTAAAAACAGCTTAGAATTGATTAGAAAGTGACTGGCCCCATCGTCTAGCGGCCTAGGACACCAGGTTCTCATCCTGGCAACACGGGTTCGATTCCCGTTGGGGTCACATATTCAAACATCATTTTTCCAAATATACATATTCGTGATGTATTTATATACTCCATATCTCATTTATAATTGCCATATGTTCGTATGACGAGTCGATGGACTCACAACCACATACGAGGTACAAAGGAGAGAACTTATGTGTACTGTCCGTTTTACGGTACAAGCTGAACAGGCTGATGTAGTTTTTGGTCGGCTAAATCAGTATGCTGGGGTTAGTTACCTAAGCAGGTTTAACCAGTCTTCCGGAATTGTTGAAGGCATTATTAGTTTCATGGGACACAAAAACCCAGGTTACTATGTAAGCTGTCTCCAGCAGAAGAATCCGGAGATTACAGTTGGCCCAGTAGGCCAGTACCGAGTACTCATCAATGCTCCACAGAAAGATTTGCTCATTAGCTGAGCTCAACCTTCTCGTGTAGTGTTACCCTTTGTAGTAGCCGAAGATCTTTGGAGGAAGACTTCGGCTTTATTCATATATAAGCATCCTTCGTTATCTCGACACTAATTTATCTGCATAAAAAAAGCCCACCTTTCGGTGAGCTTTTTATTAATATTCTTTTCTGTTATATAGCTCCACCAGATTGGAAGAGTACATCATGATATTCCCAGAACTTGCCTTGCTTTTGTGCGCATACAGAAGCAACAGCTGCTGCATGTGCATTTGGATGCAAGTTTGTGAGTGGTAAGTGCTTGTAAACTACTTTTACTTCGTTTGGATATGTTTCCATAACTTGTTTTACTGTTGGGAATGCTCTCTGGCAGAATGGACATTCAAAATCAGAGTACTCAACAATGGTAACTGGAGCATTGGCTGGACCTTTAACAGGTGCATCTCCTAATACGATTTCACGAGGTTCTGGGATAAAACCAGCATTTGCTGGGTCAGAACAGTATTGCTGCATGGTTTCAGAATAATCTGTACATGCGCTAGCAGGTTCGCCTGCAATTTCTTTATCTATAATTTCCTGGAATGCTTCAAATGGGAAGGCTCCACCGAGGAATCGTCCATTAATAAAGAAGCCTGGAGTTCCTTGAACACCATACTCAGAAGCTTGTGCTGCATCTGCTTGCACTATTTGGTTTGCTTCATCAGATTCCAAACATGAATTAAATTCGTCCATATTTAAATCAAGGTCTTCTGCATATGCTACTAGGTTATCCTGAGAAAAAGGTGATTCCTGTTGAGGTCCACCAGTACCCGCAGTACCTGTGGTTTCAATATTCTTTAGTTTGTAAAAGGTATAAGCTTGAAAGAGAAAGAGTGCAATAAGTAGTATGGCAAGCAGGTTAAACTGTTGGCTTAACCGCATGAGTATAGAATTTGTTGTTGATTCTTCCTTTACGGTTGTTGTAGGAGCAGATTTAACAGCTGCCGTACTTTTAGGTTTGCTAGAGGTTTGTTTTTTATCTGATTTTGGCATGAGTAAAATGTATACGATAAACTAAAAATTGTCAATTTAAATAGCTTTTAGTCCAGCTTCATACTCTGGTGGTACTTCCATAAGTAGTGGAGCACCTTCACGATCTAAAGAAAGAAGCATGCCTTGAGACTCCCGACCCATCATCTGTTTTGGTTCAAGGTTTGCGACAAATAAGAACTTTTTTCCTTGAAAGTCTTCTGGAGCAAACCATTTCTGCATACCGGTGAAAACAGTTCTTTCTCCATAGTCTGGACCCATGTTTACGGTAAGTTCTAAAAGTTTATTCGAGCCATCCACTAGTTGTGCATTGGTAACCTCCCCCACAACGATGTCATTTTTAATAAAGTCCTGAAATGTAATATTATCTTTTTTCATATTTAAACTGCATAAATTCTATACATGTTACTTCCAATTTTTTTAAACCTTTCAATTTTTATCTGACCAATTTCTTTGGTGTTTTCTACATGTGGACCACCACAGAACTCTTTTGAATAAGCTTGCACAATGTTCTTCTCGTCTGCACCAATATAATATACCTTTACCTGGTCTCCATATTTTTCTTTAAAGAAAGAGCGCGCACCGATCTTTTCTGCTTCTTCACGTGGAAGGATTTTAAAGTTTACAGAAAGACCTTTTTGTATTTTTTCATTCATAATCTGTTCGACTTTTTTGATATCTTCATTTGATGGGTTTTTATCTGAAAAGAAATCAAAACGGAGACGATCTGCTGTAATGTTTGATCCTTCCTGTCGGACACTGTTGCCCAATACATCAAATAATGCCTGGTGCAACAAATGAGTTGCTGTGTGATATTTCACCGTTTGCTCAGAATGATCTGCTAAACCACCTTTAAACTTTCCCGCAGAAGAAGTACGGGATTTTTCTTTATGTTTTTCAAACACTTCGTAAAATTTTTCCCGGTCAATTTGGTGACCTCGATCTTTTAAAATTTCTTCTGTCAGCTCAAGTGGAAAGCCGTATGTCTGATAAAAATCAAACGCAGTTTGAGCATCTACCTCAGACACCTTTTCTATTTCGCGAATACCTTTTTCCAGTGTTTTATGGAATTTTTTAATCTCTTCTTCTATCACTGGAAGAATACGTTTGGTATCTGTCTTTTTGTCAAAGTAAACGCCGTCATATGCTTCTATAACCTTTTCAATAATAGGTGAAATAATTTCTGTAGAGAATGTACCATTGTTAAGTGCTCTGATCTTTACCATTGCACGACGGAGTAATCTTCTTAAGACATATCCTTGCTCTTTATTAGAAGGGAAAACGCCGTCTTTGATAATAAATGTTGCAGTTTTAAAGTGATCAGCAACAATACGGATTGCAGGTTTTAGCTCATTATCCTGGTAGCTCACTTTGAGAAGATCTTCAATTGTGTTTATGATAGAAGAGAAAGTATCAGTATTAAATACATCAGGATCATTCCCTGCTGCTGCAAGTAAACGCTCTAAACCTCCACCAAAATCTACATTTTTTTTAGGCAGTTCCATAAAGCTACCGTCATCCATTTTTTTGTATTGCATAAAAACAGAGTTACCAATCTCAAGGAATCTTCCACAATCGCAGTTGGGGTGACATTCTTTTCCATATGCTGGATCATGTTCTACATCAAATTGGTAAAAGACTTCGCTGTCGGGGCCGCCAGGTTCTCCGGCAGGCATATTGCTTGGAACTCCAGCACGGGACCACCAGTTTTTCTTTGCGTCATATAAAAAGATACGCTCACCAATTTCTGCTTCCATTCCAACAGACTTAAAAATTTTTTTCCAGGCATTAATACTTACATCATCACGAGGTATTTCATCATTCCCTTCAAATGCAGTTACATATAACTGCTTTGGATCAAGACCTAAACCAATTTTTTTATCTGTGAGAAACGTAAAAAAATACTCAAGCTGTTCTTCTTTAAAGTATTCACCTAAAGACCAGTTACCCATCATCTCAAAAAAAGTGTCATGACGATTATCTCCTACTTCTTCAATATCTTGAACCCGAATACATGCTTGAATGTTATACAATTTATTGCCTAAAGGGTGAGTCTCACCTAAAAGGTATGGAACAAGCTGTTGCATACCGGAACCGGTAAAAAGCGTAGTTGGATCATTTTGAGGGACTAAAGGAATGGGAGGTACTTCTTTATGGTCTCTGTTTTCCCAAAAGGATTTGAATTTGTTTCTTAGTTCTCGATGAGTGAGCGACATAGTGGTACAATTATAGCAGTAAAATATGATTTTAAAAACATCACAACCACAAGATATTAAGCCATTTTTAGAAAAGCTGGTCATCCCACAACAAGAATCTCATAAAGGGCAAAACGGGAAGGCCCTTATTATTGGTGGATCAACATTATTTCATGCAGCCTCGTTATGGGCTGCAGAAGTCGCTTCACACTTTCTTGATATGGTGCATTATAGTTCTACAGAAGAAAACCTTGAGATATTTACCAAGCTAAAAACTGCTTTTAGAAATGGCATTATTGTTCATAAAAAAGATCTTCTGGATTATGTGGCAGAAGATGATGCAGTGCTTATTGGCCCAGGGATGGTTCGATCAGAATCAAATGCAGAAGAACAGGTTGAGAGTTTTGACGATGTGTTGCGGATTACAGATGAAGCTGAGTATGGTCGTCAACTCACATATTATCTTTTAAAACATTTTCCAGACAAGAAGTTTGTTATAGACGCAGGAGCCTTGCAGATGATGGATGCCGACTGGCTCAAAGATATGAATGAACGATGTATTGTTACACCTCATCAAGGTGAGTTTGAAAAGCTATTCAGGGAAAAGATAACCGAGTTGCCAGTTGAAGAAAAGGCTGAACGGGCAAGACATTATGCAAAAGAATACCATTGTACTATTTTATTGAAAGCGATTGATGATATCATTACTGATGGTGAGCAAACAATCATTGTACAAGGTGGTAACCAAGGACTTACAAAAGGTGGGTCTGGAGATGTTCTTGCTGGTCTGACAGTCTCTTTTTTTACTAAAAATGATGCGCTTACTTCTGCAGTAGTGGCCTCTTATATGGAAAAGCTAGCAGCAGATGACTTAAAGAGAGATAATCTCTACTGGTATAATATGATAGATCTAATCCACAATATACCAAAGGTGTTGGCACATTCATTATCATAATCTGATAGAATGTAACTCTTTTAATTTATACATATATAGAATTTGGAAGTAAGTTATGAAAAGGGAAACGATTTTTGCTATAGTAATTGGCATTATTTTAGGGGGAGGTATTGGCCTCTTTGTCCTTTTTAAGTCAAATAGTGGCCAAGAAACCAAAGTAATACCTGTTTCTGGAGATACCGAAGATACAAAAGTAGTAAACACAGCAGTTTCAAGTAGCCAGACAGTATTAACTGTATCTACCCCTTCTGAAAACGTAGTTGTGCATGAAAAGGAGGTTCAGATTAAAGGAAAAGCTGAACCCAATAGCCTTATGGTTATTCAATCTCCTGTGAGTAACCAGGTATTTAAAAATGAGAAGCAGGATTTTTCTGTCAAATTCCCACTTGCGCTCGGCGAAAACATAGTAAGTATCAGTAGTTATTCTGAGAGTAGTACACCACAAGAGATTACGTTACAAATTTATTATGTTGAAGAATGAAATATCCGTTTTACTTAGTCGCACTTCTTATTGCAGGCATTGTGGTAATGCCAGTTGTTGCTCAATCAACTCCTTCGGGGAAGCCTACTGTAGAAGCACCAACACCTACTGGAAAAGAACTAGATGATGAGGTAGACAAACTAAAGGAAAAAGTTGCAGAAACAGTCTCAGAACTTAAGGGTGAACAAAAAAAAGCTACTGCTGGGATAGTAGAAAGTGTCACAGATAAATCTCTCGTTATTGTGCAAGATGGAGATAAGAAAACCATTTCTTTAGATGAAACACTAACTCAGTATTATGAAATAGCAGGAACTGCAACACGGGATCTTGAACAGGAAGATATCGAAAAAGGAGATTATATATTCGTTCTGGGGCCGGATATTGGTGACGAAATTACTGCAAATGCAGTGTATCGTGATCAATCGTATAGTATCATTTCCGGTAAAATAACTGAGGTTAACAGCGATGATTATACGGTTAATATCGTTTCTTTAGATAAAACAAACTATACATTAGATATCCAAACCCAAACATCTCAACAGATGCTCAATATTACATCTCTTGAGTTGGAAAAAATTGGATTTTCAAAGTTAAAAGAAGGTGATTCTATACACGTTGTGGTAAAAACCAATCTGGAAAATCAGAAAAGCACACGATATGATGCAGAACGGATTGTCATTATCCCCAATGAATATTTTATCCAGTAATTCTTCTTTAACTTAGAACTAGTTTGATATCTTGATTAGCCAGAGCTAGTGGAGTAAGCTAGTGATTTATAGATACTATTAATTATTCTTAAATTTTACATGTTTTCATTCATAACAAAGTTTTTTGATTATAACCAAAAGCAGATCAATCAGTATCAATCGATAGTCGGAGAAATTAATTCCTTCGAAGATAAAGCTCGTAGTTTAAAAGACGCTGATTTTCCCAAGGAAACTGAAAAGCTTAAAAAGCAAATTCAAGATGGGAAAAAAACGTTAGAAGAAGCACTTCCATGGGCATATGCACTGGTGCGAGAAGCAGCAAGACGCAGCCTAAACCAGCGTCATTATGATGTGCAGCTTATGGCAGGAATTGCTCTTCATGAAGGGAAAGTGATTGAACAAAAAACTGGAGAAGGTAAAACACTTACTGCAACCACTGCATTATATTTAAACGCATTAACAGGTAAAGGAGCTCATCTTGTTACAGTGAATGATTATCTGGCAAGGCGAGACGCAGGTTGGATGGGCAATATCTTTCATCTTCTTGGTATGAAAACATCTGCTCTTATCTCTGGACAATCGCTTATATTCGATCCGGAGTTTAAAGATCCAAGTGGTTTTGATCCTCGTCTTGAGCACTTAAAACCAATTTCAAGAAAAGAAGCATATGATGCAGATATCACGTATGGTATTAACTCAGAGTTTGGTTTTGATTACCTTCGAGATAACATGGCAAACACTCCAGATCGCATTGTGCAGCGAGGTTTTCATTATGCCATAGTCGATGAAGCAGACTCAGTACTTATCGATGAAGCTCGGACTCCTCATATTATTTCTGCACCATATGAGCAAGATACCTCAAAATATTATGATTACGCCAAAATAGTGAAACGTCTTAATGAAGAAGACTATATTATCGATGAAAAACTTCGCACAGCTCACTTAACAGAAAAAGGTATTGAGCATATCGAAAAAATGCTTGGAGTGACTAATGTATATGAACAGGATTTTGATACCTTATTTCATGTAGAAGCAGCACTGAAAGCAAATACATTATTTAAAAATGATAAGGATTATATTGTCCGTGGTGATGAAGTGGTTATTGTAGATGAATTTACGGGCCGACTGCTTGAAGGACGTCGTTTTTCTGAGGGGCTTCATCAGGCTATTGAAGCTAAAGAAGGCGTCACAATCAAACAGGAGTCACGAACACTTGCAACAGTTTCTCTTCAGAATTACTTTAGGGGTTATGAAAAGCTTGCTGGTATGACCGGAACTGCCGCAACAGAGGCAGAAGAATTCAATAAAATCTATAAAGCTGATGTGTTTATTGTACCTACACATAGACCTAATATCCGTATAGATCACCCAGATCTTATTTTTAAAACAGAGAAAGCAAAGTATGAGGCAGTTGCAAATGCAATTGTGGAGCAATATAAAAAAGGTCGCCCGGTACTTGTAGGTACTACCTCTATTGATAAAAATGAAAGACTGGCAAAACTTTTGCAACAAAAAGGTATTCCACATGAACTTTTGAATGCAAAGAATCATGAACGGGAAGCTCATATTATTGCCCAAGCAGGTAAAAAAGGTGCAGTAACTGTTGCCACAAACATGGCAGGGCGAGGAGTTGATATCGTTTTGGGTGGAGAAGTTCAGCGCGATAATTATAAAACAGAAGCGGCCTATGAAAAAGCATTGGCTGCCTGGCAAAAGGAACATGATGAAGTCTTGGAGGCTGGTGGATTGTATGTTGTGGGTACCGAACGTCATGAATCAAGGCGTATAGATAATCAGTTAAGAGGTCGTGCCGGCCGTCAGGGGGATGCGGGAGAAACACAGTTTTTTGTATCTTTGGAAGATGATGTCATGCGTATTTTTGGAGGAGAACAGATCTCAAGAATGATGACAATGCTTAATTTCCCAGAAGATCAGCCATTAAGCCATCCGATGGTTTCTCGTGCGATAGAACAAGCTCAGGTAAAAGTCGAAGGCTTTAATTTTGATATCAGAAAGCATCTTGTTGAATACGATGATGTTCTCAATAAGCAAAGAGAGATTTTGTATTCACTTAGAAGAAAAATGTTGCTTCTTCCGGAAAAAGATCCCGACAAGTTTTATGATACATTCTTTGGAATGGTAGAAGAACATGTCCAAACCATGACAGCAAGCTTTTTTGCACTACAAGAGTCTGATCCTAAAATGCAGGAACAGTTTGAAAAAGATGTAGAACTTCTGTTGGATATAAAGACAAATAAATTACAAGAACATATTGAAAATCTGGATCAGCAGAAAGCAATTGAATTACTTATGTCCGAAGCCGAAAAGAAGTTTGAAGGACAAGAAAAGAAGATTGGGAAAGAAATGTGGTATCAGGTCGTGCGCTCATTATTTTTGAGTACTTTTGATCAATACTGGACACAGCATTTATCTGCGATAGATGACTTGCGTGAAGGTATTAACTTACGTGGATATGCACAGATGGATCCACTTGTTGAGTATAAGAATGAAGCATTCCGTATGTTTGAGCAATTGCTTTCATCCATACAATATGAATCTATCCGTCGTATTATGCGGGTACAGGTTGAAAAGCATGATGATCATTTCCATGCTGCACAGCAAGAGGATCAGCCAGTTGTGCTTCAATCTGCTTCACGTATTAATCCATTTAAAAAAGGAGCAGAAGAAAAGGTACCTCAGCCAAAACAAGCCCAGCCAGAACCCAAAAAGCCAGTTGATCTCAAAATGCCGGCTAAAAAAAAGAAGATTGGCAGAAATGATCCTTGCTGGTGCGGAAGCGGCAAGAAGTATAAGAAGTGTCATTATCCGAACTAATACACCTTCACTAGTCCTTTATTCAAAACACTCCTAAAGCTGCGGTTCAACATGGTGAAGGTTAGTACAATATAAACTAAACTGAGTACTAAAGAGATGAATAGGTTGTGATAATATATCTCTCCAGTCATAAGGAGTCTTCTTGATTCTTCAAAAATATAACTTGTCGGTATAGCTTTTGAGATAGTTTGTGCCCATGTGGGTAGCACATCAAGGGGGTAATAAATTGCAGAAAAGGGTGATAGGACATACACAAATGTCCAAGCAAATGTCTGTACGCGTGTTCCATATTTTAATATAACACTCGAGATGAGGAACCCCACCCATAAACCACTCAGCATGAGTAAAAAGAAGATAGGTAACAAATGGAAAGAGTAAAAGAAAATATTGAGTTTAAATAAGAGAAATGCAATAAGCGATCCGAAAGCTAAACTGATGGTAGCTTTAATAATACCTAGCGATACAAGTGCAGCCAAGAACTCTTTAAATGTAAGAGGAGAGACAAACAGATTAATTAAGTTTTTATTCCATAGTTCTTCTAATATACTGATTGTCACATCAGCTTGTACACGATATGTTATATTCCAGAAAACCACTCCGGATATAAGCATAAAAAGAACTGACTGGAAGTCTGGAGTTAACCTTTGGAAGTACGCACCAGTAATTCCCCATAAGACAAGATCAAGGGTAACCCAGTAAAATGAATCAGAAAGCCTGTCGTAGCTTCTTCTTAATACGTATATATTTCTAAGTAAAATGGCGTAAATATGAGTTAGTTTCATAGTTCTTTGTTTTTGTTTTCACTTGCAATCTGCATAAAGTAATCTTCTAAATCTGGTTTTTCGATATTTATTTCATATATAAAAACGTCCTTTTTATAGAGTTCTGCCAAAAGGCCAGGAACTTCCTTTTCTTGTAGATCAATTTTATATTCTCGGTTTTCAAAGGTAACTCCGCGATTTATTTTTTTGGCATAATCAAATAGAATTCGTTCTTTTTTGTTATCAATCTTCAATTTAAGGTGTGCAATATCCATACTTTTCATAAGGTTTTTTGGAGTGTCATCTGAGACAATTTTGCCGTTATTGATAAACATAATTCGGTCACATACTTCTTCAACTTCAGCCATGTTGTGACTGGTAAAAATAATAGAAAGATTTTTTTCTGACCTTTTCGATAGGATAAAACTCCTAATGTATTGTGCTATTTCTGGGTCTAAACTGGCAGTTGGCTCATCAAGAAGCAAGATATCTGGATTATTAATAAATGCTTTTGCTAAATTTACTCTGGTGAGCTGACCAGCAGATAACTCAGAAAGAATTTGTTTTTCCAATTCTTTAAGTCTAAATATTTCTATTACTTCATCTACAGCCTTATTTCTATCTTTTATGTTATACAAGTAGGAAGTGTAATGAAAATTTTCCTTCACTGTGAGATTCCATGGTAAATTGGTATAGGTTGTAGAGAAATTTACCCGTTCCAGAATCTCTTCGCGATGAGTAAAAAAATTTTTACCAAAATAGGAGATACTACCAGAAGTAGCTGTTAAAACGCCTAAAAGCATCTGAATCGTTGTGGTTTTACCGGCGCCATTTGGCCCCAGTAAACCAAGAATTTCTCCTTTCTTAAGAGAAAATGAAATCGAGTCTACTGCAACGAAGTCTTTGAATTTTTTAGTAAGGTTTTTGACCTCTAGAACATCCATTCAGGAATTATAGCAAGAATTTACTGAATTTACTTAACAGTTACACTCTTTGCAAGATTACGAGGTTTATCGGGGTCATAACCCTTTGCTAATGCGAGATAATAGCCTAAAAGCTGAGCTATTACGACATTTGGAATAATAGTAGCATCTCCACAATTTTTTACTTCAATATATTCATCGTAAATATCATTTGGTTTATTCGAAATGCCAATGACATATGCACCTCGTGCTTTTACTTCATGAGCAGACGACAAGGTGTCTTCATATGTCTCATCTTCTGGATTAAAAATAATGACGGGAGTTTTTTTCTCAATGAGTGCAATAACTCCATGTTTTAGTTCTCCGGCTGCAAACCCTTCAGCATGAATATAAGAGACCTCTTTAATTTTGAGTGCTGCCTCTAGTGCAGCAGCATATGAAATACCTCTTCCCAGAACAAAAATATGTTCCTGGTTTTTCATGTGTTTTGTCATTTCCTTGAATCTATCTTTCCTTTTGAGTACATGTTTTATTTCACCAATAGCTTTGGTTAAATTCTGTTTCCCTTCGGAAAGAGAATAATTCAATTCATGTGCAATAAGGTATAGCAAAGCAATTTTAGATGTATATGCTTTGGTTGAAGCGACAGCTTTTTCTGGACCAGCATTCAGAAGCATATTAAAGTCTGCTTGTCGATATAAGGTTGAGCCAAGTGCATTGGTAATCGCAATAATCTGAGCCTTTTTCTTTTTGGCATTCATCACACTAGAGATAAGATCAATTGTTTCTCCAGATTGTGAAAGAGCGATAACAAGAGACTTCCCTTTGAGGAAATCGAGTGAGTAGGTAAACTCAGAAGCAACTGCATTATTAACATGGCGGGATGCAATTTTAGAAAATAAATATGTCCCGGCCAAACAAGCATATGAAGCTGTGCCACAGCCAATAACATAGGTGCCAAATGCTTCCTTGATACGACTTGCTACTTCTTTGATCTGTTTAGTTTGAGTTTCTACAATATTCTCTAAAATGCGTGGCTGCTCAAAAATTTCCTTGAGCATAAAGTGATCATATTTGCCAAGCTTTGCATCTTCTGCATCGTACTGAAGTGTAGTAAAGGTGAGTTCTGTTTTTTTATTTTTGTTATATAAATGTGCTTCTTCTTTTGTAATTTTCAGGAGATCATTATCTTCTAAAAAGTACACCTGTTTTGTATGGGTAATAAGTGCCGAGCTATCTGAGGCGATATAAAATCCATGTTGGTCTTTTCCAAATACAATGGGTGAACCATTTTTAATCACATAAATAGATTCAGCCTTTGGGAAAAAGGCAATTACAGCATTCATTCCAGTTAATTTGGACCATGTACTCTGGACTACTTTTAAAAGGTTTTTTTCTGTCTTCATCTCTTCTTCAAGAAGGTGTGCAATGACCTCTGAGTCTGTTTCGGATTTAAAAGAGTGTCCTGTTTTAAGAAGTTGTTTTTTAAGTTCTTCAAAATTTTCGACAATACCGTTGTGCACAACTATGACATCCTTTGTACACGCCTGGTGTGGATGAGCATTGTTTTTAGTAACACCACCATGGGTTGCCCAACGCGTATGACCAATACCCATGAGAGTCTCAATTTGAGGTAAGCTTGCATTGCCAATTTTGCCGGTGTGTTTCTCCATAAAAAGAGATCCATTTATTCTTTTTACTGCAACACCCCATGAATCGTAACCTCGATACTCAAGTGTCTTTAACCCATCCAGAATTGTATTTCCAGATTGTTGCTCAGTGCCAATATATCCAAAAATACCACACATATTAGTTTTTACCTCTCTTCTTAATTACTTGTAACTTTTCTTTGGTTGCCCGCTCGACATCTACATTTGCATACTGAGCAAGTTGAAGAAGAGAAATGAGCACATCTGCAAACTCCTGATATATATTTTTCTTTTCAAAATGCTTAAGCTTTGATGTTCGTTGTAGTTGAAGAATAGAAAGTATGTCGTTACAGAGTTCTCCAACTTCTTCATTAAGTTTTACTGTTTGTATAAGGATGGCCTGTTCATCTTCTGTTTTGAGATTAAACTTAAAATTTTTTTTAAGTCCTAGCTTGCCTACTTCATTTTGAATTTCTTTTAATTTCATAGTTATTTTAAATGACTGTTAATTTTATCTTCCCATTTTAAATATTTCATAAGAACCCCGCCTATTATAAGAAGCCATCCCAGTAAAGGCAAGGCAAGAGGGACAAGCTTTTCTAGGATAATGGTGAGGTATCGTTCTATTCGCCAGCTTTCTCTTTCTGTAATAAGAGAAGTGCGAGTTTGTTCTACCAGACCATCGACAATATGCTTTTTATACTCAAATGCGAAAAGTAAAATGACGAAACCCCAGAATACTAAAAACTTGCTGCGTGAAGGCTTATACAGCATCCATACACTCATGGAAATGATGCCGATTGAATAGAGAATAGCTTCAAAGTTGTGGGTAAGTATAAAAAAGACTGTATAGACAATGTTTTGTTGTGTATCTGGTGCGATAAGAATTTCCATGGTTATTCATTGTATCATTCTCATGAGAAAAGGTCTATCTGGCCATTATCTTCTTCCATTTTTGCAGCTTTAGGTTTCTTTTCCTCTTTTATTTTAACCGGCTCAGGTTCATGATTTTTGATTGCATATAGTTTTGCTATGAGTGAATTGAGATTAAGTTCAAGAAGCTGTTGTTTCATATCCTGTTTAAATTCTTTAAACTCAAGGTTTACATCTTTATCTTCAATATCTACATCTCGAACAATGGTTGCAATCTTTTTGAAAAGAAGAATAGTATCTTTATGTTCTTTAAGTGAAGTACGCCAGCGTTCATTTTCAACCTTATTTACATTTTCGATAAGACCTTCAATAGTATGAAACTCTTCAAGAAGTTTTACAGCTGTTTTAGGACCAATGCCTTTTGCTGTGTTGTAGTTGTCAGAAGAATCACCAGCAAGAGCTTTGTAATCTGGTATCAGATCTGCAGTTACACCAAACTTTTCTTTTACTGCATCAGGCGTATATAAATCAAAATTAGTGACACCACGCTTTGGTGTTATGACAAATACATTTTTGTCTGTTAACTGGAGCAAGTCACGATCACCAGTTAATATAAGTACTCGATCAAAATCTGCTTTATGTTTTTCTGCCAAGGTACCTATTACATCATCCGCCTCAAATCCTGGTTTTTCTAAACGGGGAAGACCTCCTTTATCGAGTAATTCTTTAATGATAGGTATCTGAGTTTTTAGTGTCGATTCCATAGGTGGTCTTTTGGCCTGGTACTCTTTGAATAGCTCTTTTCTGAAAGTGGGTTTTGGAGTATCAAAGCAGACTGCTACATGGGTTGGCTGAAACTGGCTTAAGACTTTTTGAAGCATAAGGAAAAAACCATATACTGCATTAGTTGGAGTGCCATCGTTACTTGAGAGGTCGGGGAGTGCGTGGTAGGCGCGGTGGATCATGGCATGAGCGTCTATGAGAAGAAGTGTTTTCATGTATACATTATATAGAATTATTTCTGTGATTCTAGAGTTGTGATCGAAAATCTATAAAGCAAAAGAATGGAACAGGTGGCTGAGCTTAGGGCCCCGACAGCGCGGAAGAGAGCTGACGACGAACAGGCTAGTATCTGTACAGACCATTCTCTTTAAACCGATGACTATGTAATGAATCTAGCTCAAGAAGATCTCTGAGCACTGGTGGGCAAAAGCGAATACAGAATCTGGAACGGGACTATATTGAACACAATTATTCTTTCTTGTCTATAGTTTTCTTCGTCGTTTTTTCAGAAGTTTTTTTCTTCTTGTCCTCTTCTTTAGCTTTTTTACCTACAATCTTTTCAAAGTCATCCTGATCAAGGTTTTCATGTTTTACAAGTTCTTTGGCAACCTGATCTATAGCTTTTCTGTTTTTTGCGATAATCTTTTTTGCGTTGTTGTAAGCCTCATCAAGTATATTCTTGATTTCTTCATCAACACGGGCCTGCATGGCATCAGATAAGTTATTCTGTTCCCAGTAACTTTTACCCCATTCGGTGACATCACGGGTGGGGCCTAAATTGATCTGGCCAATTGAACTCATTCCGTAGTCCATAACCATATTACGAGCAATATTTGTTGCCTGATCAAAGTCGTTTGCGGCACCTGTTGTGATTTCTCCAAAGACAATCTCTTCTGCTGCACGACCTCCCATCATAACAGCGATACGCTCTAGGAGTTCGGTTCTGGTTACGTGTAACCGATCTCTATCTGGTGGAATGAGGGTATAACCCAGAGCCATGCCACGTGAAACAATAGAAATGCGATGAACCATATCTGTATGTGGCTGAAAGTGAGATACAATGGCGTGACCTGCCTCATGATATGCTGTAATCTCACGGTCAAAATCGGTTTGAAGTCTTTTCTTTTCTGGACCAAGTTTTACTTTGGTTGCAGCTTCTTCGATATCATTCATTGTGATTTTTGTTCTGTCATGTCTCGCAGCGGTAATAGCTGCTTCATTTAACATATTTTCAATATCTGCACCAGAATATCCGACTGTTCTTTTGGCAACACGTTCCCAGTTTACACTTTCATCAACAGGTTTATTACGAGCATGAATCTGAATAATAGATTTCCGTCCTTCTACATCTGGGTAGTCAACCATCACACGACGATCAAATCGACCAGGCCGAAGAAGTGCTGTGTCTAACAAATCACCTCGGTTTGTAGCAGCAATCACAATAACTTTTTCATTGGGATTAAATCCGTCCATTTCAACCAGAATTTGGTTTAGGGTTTGTTCTCGCTCATCATGTGACTGCATCACACCTTGAGAACGTGCACGTCCAATGGCATCAATTTCATCAATAAAGATAATTGCAGGCGCACTCTTTTTAGCTGTGGCAAAAAGGTCTCGTACACGAGCCGCACCAATACCAACAAGCATCTCCATAAATTCTGAACCTGCAATAGAGAAGAATGGTACATTCGCTTCTCCGGCAACAGCTTTTGCCAAAAGAGTTTTACCAGATCCGGCAGGACCTACTAAGATAACACCTTTTGGAATACGTGCACCTACCTTAATGTACTTCTCACTATTTTTTAGAAAATCAACAACTTCTTCTAGTTCTTTCTTTGCTTCTTCAACACCGGCTACATCTTTAAAAGTTACTTTGGATGTATCTTTGTTGAAACGTTTTGCCTTAGATTGGCCAAAAGAAAATACAGAATCCTGAGCTCCTCTTGCCTGGCGGAAAATAAACAAAATAAGGAAGAAAAGTAATACTGCTGGGATAATGCTCCCTAAAAATCTAAGAAGTTCCACAGAGCCTGTGGTATCTACGACCTCAATAGTAAGTTCATTTAAAGGAACCCCAGCTTCCTGGAGAATTCCGGTAAGGCTATCTCCTGATTCTTTAAAGGTCTCGACAATTTCTCCATTTTCATATTCAGCTAAAATGCGGTTGTCTTCTATCGTTACTTTTTCAACTTTCTTCTGACTAATATCTGTAATTACTTTCGATAGTGATGCTTCCTGTGTTGGAGTTGGCGTGGTATCAAATGCAGGAGATACTATAGTATATATAAAGAAAGCAGCAGTAAGGATTATAAGTATCGTTTTAACATCGAATTTAAATTTAAATTCCTTCATTTTTTTCATAGTATTTTGTTTTTTTATAGTTCTCTTTTGATTCATACCGCAATATTCTATCAGAAATTTGATAGAATGGGAAGCGGCGTATGTTAACTACTCTTACTCTACAAAATAAAGGTAAAAATACGGTAATAAATCAGACAGTAGAAGCTCTTACAAATGGCGGTTTGGTCATTTTCCCATCTGATACCGTTTACGGTCTTTTAGTTGATGCCGCTCATGAAGAAGCAGTAGAGAAACTCATTGCGTTTAAAAATAGACCTCCGGGAAAGGCAATCTCTATTTTTGTTTCAGAACAGATGTTGCCAGAGCAGGTTGAAGTATCTGAAAAATCAAAATCATTAGTAGATCACCTGTTGCCAGGTCCATTTACGGTCATCCTTCCTTCAAAACACAAAGTCTCAAAAAAACTGGAATCAGAAAAGGGAACACTTGGTGTCCGATTACCAGATTACGAACTTATTAATGACTTGGTAAAGGCATATGGAAAACCAATCACTGCAACGTCGGCAAACTTAGGTGGGAAAAGCCCACATTACTCTGTTGAATCTTTGTTAAACCAACTTCCCAAAAATAAACAGGAGCTTATTGATCTTATTGTAGATGCTGGCAAGCTTCCTCATAATAAGCCTTCTACGGTAGTAGATCTTTCACAACCAGAAATGAAGATTATGAGACAAGGTGATATCCTTCTTTCTGATGTACAAACGTACCATTCTAAAACGCCAATACAGACCAGGAAACTTGGAACTTATCTTGTAGAAAAAGCGTTAAAAGAACAAAAAGGCAAACCTGTTGTGATAGTTTTGATCGGAGACCTGGGAGCAGGTAAAACAATGTTTACGAAAGGTGTTGCCGAGTATCTTAATGTTAAAGATGTTATCTCTCCAACATTTGTGGTGTACTACGAGTACGACATTCCAAAAGGGAGTTATGAAAAGCTCGTACATGTTGACTTATATAATCTGGAAGAATCTGAGGAATTTAACCATTTAGGGTTAGAGGAGTATTTAGAAAAAGGGAATATTATGGTAGTTGAATGGGGTGAAAAGCTCGGTGATTTGTATGAACGGTTTAAAGAAAAAGCCCATGTTGTTACTCTAAAGATAGAGTATGATGGCGAGAGTGAACGAGTTATTCATATATCATGAACATACTGGCAATAGATACATCCTGTGATGAAACAGCGGCTGCAGTTGTAACCGGACGTCGTGTCCTTTCTAATGTTATTTATTCACAGGTAATATTGCATCAAAAATTTGGAGGGGTGATGCCTTCTGTTGCCAAGCGAGCTCATGCTGAGCGTATTGATTCTGTGGTCGACCGCGCAGTCAAACAATCTCATGTATCCTGGCAGGATATCGATGCAATTGCCGTGACATATGGGCCAGGTCTTGCCATTGCACTTGAGGTGGGTATTAATAAAGCAATAGAGTTGTCTAAAGAACATAAAAAGCCCCTGATAGGTGTGAATCATATGGAAGGACATTTGTATTCTTCTTTTGTCCAAAACAGTAAAGGAAATCCACAAAGAGATTTTATGTTCCCATATCTGGGATTACTTGTTTCAGGTGGACATACTGAGCTGGTACTTTTTAAAGATCATTTAAGCTATGAAGTATTGGGTGAAACTTTAGATGACGCGGCAGGAGAAGCTCTAGATAAAGCAGCTCGCATGCTGGGATTTGGATACCCGGGCGGACCAATTATAGAAAGACTGGCAGAAAAAGTAAAAAATGTTGACCAGTATAAGTTTCCTCGGCCCATGCTGCACACAGACGACTTAAAATTTTCTTTTTCAGGGTTGAAAACATCTTTTTTATATTTTTTAAGAAAAATGTCCGAAGAGGAAAAGTATGTAAATATAGATTATCTGGCAAGTGCATTTCAGGAAGCTGTCTTTGAAACACTCGTTGGTAAAACACGGAATGCTATGAAGAAAACAGGTGTGCATAAGATACTTCTTGGTGGAGGTGTTTCTGTAAATCGAAGACTCAGACACCTCATGAGAGAGATGGTAAAGGAAGAAAAAGGCAGTATATGTTTTCCACCATATAAATATCTCAATTTTGATAATGCAGCAATGATTGGAGTTGTTGCATCTTTTAAAGCAGAAAAAGGAATGTTTGTGAAAGATTCGGAGGAGTTAGATCGAGTGCCAAGATTGTCACTCTTGCAATCAACTATCTGATTCGGTACACTGTCAACGACCAATACCTAAAGATTCGTATACCGTTTCGCAAATAAATGTTCGCCTAACTTAAGTGAACCATCATTGGCTTTCTCGTTTGCTCACTGTACGAAAGTCCTTTGATACATTGTCACATCCATAAGTGACAACGGACTTTCGAGCTTATTTGCTGAAAGGTATACTTCATCTTTAGTAATTTAAATCTATAAACGTTACGATATATTCATTTACATATGCTCAAACTTAAAAACCTCAAAGCAAACATTGAAAACAAGGAAATCTTAAAAGGCATTGATTTTGAATTTGAAAAAGGCAAAATTTACGCCATCATGGGACCAAATGGTTCTGGTAAATCTACTCTTTCGTATGCTGTCATGGGTCACCCTGCTTATGAAGTTTCAGAAGATTCTGAGATGTTGTTTGAAGGAGAAGATATATCAGAACTGGATGCCAATGAGCGTGCAGAAAAAGGCATATTTCTATCTTTTCAGTCACCGCTTTCTTTATCTGGTGTAAAGGTGTATCAGTTACTTCAACTTGCACTTAATGGAAAAAAAGATCCAGTAGCTATACGTCGTGAAGCACAAAAATATGCAAAGGAACTGGGTATCAGTGAAGATTTATTATCTAGACCATTGAATGAAGGAGCATCTGGTGGAGAAAGAAAAAAGATGGAAGTACTTCAGGCAGCAGTTTTAGATAAAAAACTTCTCATTTTTGATGAAGTAGATACAGGCGTAGATGTGGATGCATTAAAATCTATTTCTAGTTTCTTAAAGAAACATCAGGAAGACAAAACCTATATCGTTATTACTCATTACAACCGAATCTTACATCATCTGAAACCAGATTATGTACTCGTTATGAGACAGGGAAAGATCATTAAGGTAGGTGATGCCTCTTTAGCAAAGCAGATAGAAGATAAAGGGTACGAAAGTATTACATAACTATGGCACAACAACAAGAAGATATACAGTTCGATTACCGCTTTGGCTTTTCGATGCCAGAGAAATATACCTATAAAGCTCAAAAGGGCTTGAATGAAGATGTGGTGAAAATGATTTCAAAAATAAAAGGTGAACCCGCTTGGATGACTGAGTTTAGACTGAAATCGTATAAGGTTTTTTTGGAGAAGAAAATGCCAACCTGGGGAGCTGATCTTTCTAAAATAAAGTTTGATGATATTTATTACTATCTTCGCCCAACAGATAAACAAGTTAACTCATGGGAAGACTTACCTGCAGAAATTAAAGAAACTTACGATCGCATTGGAGTACCAGAAGCTGAAAAGAAATTCTTAGCAGGAGTTTCTGCTCAATATGAAAGTGAAGTTGTGTATGAGAGTATTAACAAACAACTCGAAAAAGATGGAGTACTGTTTATGGATATGGATTCAGGCCTTAGAAAACATCCAGAGATTGTAAAAGAGTATTTCGGCAAACTTATCCCGCCACATGACAATAAATTTGCAGCTCTCAACTCAGCAGTTTGGTCGGGTGGGTCTTTTGTGTATGTACCAAAAGGGGTTCATGTAACGCTTCCGCTTCAGGCTTACTTTAGAATTAATTCCGAACGATTTGGACAGTTTGAACGAACTCTCATTATTGCAGAAGAAGGAAGTAGCGTACATTATATTGAAGGCTGCACTGCTCCTATTTATACCTCAGATTCACTTCACTCTGCGGTTGTGGAAATCTTTGTTAAGAAAGGTGCTCGTGTACGCTACACTACAGTTCAGAACTGGAGTAAGAATGTGTACAACTTGGTAACAAAGCGAGCTCAGGCAAATGAAAATTCAATTATGGAATGGATAGATTGTAATATCGGGAGCCAGGTCACTATGAAGTATCCAAGCGTGTATTTACGTGGAGAAGGAGCACGAGGTGAGGTTCTTTCTATTGCCTTTGCAGGTAAAGACCAAGTGCAAGATGCAGGAGCAAAGATGCTTCATTTTGCACCAAATACATCTTCTCGCATTGTTTCAAAATCTATCTCAAAAGAAGGTGGGCGAACATCGTATCGTGGATTGGTACAGGTAGCTCCAAAAGCTAAGAACTCATCTGTGTTTGTCTCGTGTGATGCACTTATCTTAGATGAAGAATCCCGCTCTGATACTTATCCATATATGAAAATTAAAGAGAATGATGTCGAAATTCAGCATGAAGCAACAGTGGAAAAGCTTGGTGATGAAAAGTTGTTTTACCTGATGTCGCGTGGGTTAAGCCAGGCAGATGCAGAAAGTGCCTTGGTCATGGGTTTTATGGAACCTGTTACTAAAGAAATTCCACTTGAGTATTCAATTGAGTTGAATAGGTTAATTAAGTTGGAGATGATAGGGAGTGTGGGATAGTCTGTACGGGCACGTTCCAGATTCTGCCCCTCGCCATCTGTTCCGCTCACCAGCTATATAGTTATTTATAAAGATGAAATTTATAGACTTAAACAAAACACAAGACGACCATATAAAACTAGATAAAAAGGGTCAGTATGTAGCCTTTTTTCATAACCGGTCTGGTATTCTCACCTTTGAACTGGCATCATCGGGCATTGAGCTTTATATATATGGTTTATACACTGGGCAAAAAGGTGATGACTTTCATGTCGAAACAATCCAAAAGCATACGGCACCTGGTTCATTATCTGATCTTTTTATAAAAGGTGTGTTTGATGAAGATTCTCGTTTTGTGTACCAGGGACTCATTCGTTTAGAAAAGTCTGCTCAACAAAGTCATGCGTACCAAAAGAACCAAAATTTGATTCTTTCTCCAGATGTGTTTGTAGACTCAAGACCATTTCTGGAGATTTTGGCAAATGACGTGTTTTGTACTCACGGTTCTACTACCGGAAAGTTGAACAAAGATCAGATTTTTTATGCAATTAGTCGTGGACTTTCTCGGAAGAAGGCTGAAGAGATGTTAGTACAAGGGTTTGTAGATGAGATTTATGATAAGGTAAAAGAGAAGGTTCCTAGTTTTAAAGTGCTGTCTTAAGATTAGTCTTACAGATACGTTCCAGATTCTGCCCCTCGCCACCTCGACAAATGCGTGTCGACACACCAACGCATTTGGTCAAGGCCTCTGGCTCGCGCCATCTGTTCCGCTTATACTTCTTATAGTTTTAGTTTAATGATAAAGACATTTGGAGTATAATAGTAATATGTTTACCCCAAAACAGATTCAGAATGACTTCCCCATTTTTCATTACAGGCCAGACTTAACCTATCTCGATTCGGCAGCTACTTCTTTAAAACCAATTAGCGTCATAAACAAAGTAAATGAGTACTACAAAAAATATTCTTCAAATATTCATCGTGGTATTTATCAGATGGCAGAACAAGCCACAGAAGAATATGAGGAAACAAGAAGAATTCTTGCTTTATTTCTTAATGCCAGAAGACCAGAAGAGATTATCTTTACTAGAAATACAACAGAAGGTATTAACCTGGTTGCTTCTACTTTGGGTAATGAAATTATGAATCAGGGAGATGAAATCGTAACGAGTATTATGGAGCATCATTCTAACTTTGTTCCCTGGCAGCACTTGGCATTTAGAACAGGAGGAGTATTTAAAGTAATCGATATCAATGACAGGTTTGAATTGGGAATAATTGAAAAAAAGAGGATTAACCTTAAGCAGATTGTTACTAAAAAGACCAAAATACTTGCTCTTTCGCTTGTATCAAATGCACTTGGCACAATTAATCCAATAAAGGAGATTATTAAGGAAGCTAAAACGATTAATCCCGATATTATTACAGTTGTAGATGCAGCACAAGCTGTCCCACATATGAAAGTTGATGTCAAAGACTTAGGTTGTGATTTTATTGCTTTCTCTTCTCATAAAATGCTTGGACCCACGGGTGTTGGTGTGCTGTGGGGTAAATATGAGCTTCTTGATAAGATGTCTCCTTACCAGTTTGGTGGTGATATGATTCGCGAGGTTAAGCTGGAAGAAACTACTTTTAACTCGGTTCCACATAAATTTGAAGCGGGTACACCGAACATTGCAGATGTCATCGGACTTAAAGAAGCAATTGCATACCTTGAGTATTATGGCTTTGAAAATATCAGAAAACATGAAATAAAACTAAGAAAATTGGCAAAAGAGAAGCTGGAGAAAGAGTTTGGAGACCTGATTACCTTTTATGGTCCAACTAATGCGGATATCGCAGCTGGAATCATTACCTTTAACATACAAGGAATCCATCCACATGATGTAGCTCAAGTGCTTGATGAAGAAGATGTCGCAGTACGAGCCGGTCACCATTGCACCATGCCACTTCATACACATCTTAAAGTACCGGCAACTGTGCGGGCAAGTTTTTACTTATACAATGATGAAGATGATGTGTATGCACTTGTTGATGGAATTACAAAAGTGTTAAAAACGTTTAAGAAAAACTAATGTCAATATACGGAGATATTATTCTGGATCACTACAATTTTCCAAGAAATAATACAAAACTCACTAATCCTTCAGCTAAAATTCATGTTGATAATCCATTATGTGGAGATTCACTAGATTTAGAAATGGTCGAAAAAGAGGGAAAGATTGAGCAAATCGGTTTTACCGGGAAAGGGTGCGCAATATCTATTGCCTCAGCTTCGATCTTATCTGAGCATGTTAAAGGAAAAACGAAGGAAGAAGTGCTCAAAATCGACAAAGATAATGTGGTAGGATTATTGAATATAGAATTATCGCCAAACAGGCTTAAATGTGCACTGCTTGCTTGGGAAGGAATTCAAAAAATAGTTAAAAGTTAAGAATTAAGAGTTACAAGTTTATCAATAGATGAATAATTAACTCTCAACTCTTAACTATTAATTCATAACTAACATTATGTCCGATCAGCTCAAAGATCCAACAAAACCACATGGACCTGTACAAGTCCGCGATCTTAAATTCCATGTAGATAAAGATTTGTGTATTGGTGCTGCTACTTGTGTAGCTATTGCTCCAAATACTTTTTTACTTGATTCAGAAGCAAAAGCGATTATTTTAGATACCGCAGAACAAGATACAAACGAAACAATTATAGATGCTGCCCGAGGCTGCCCGACAGCTGCAATTATTGTAGAAGATGCAAATGGAAATGCAATTTTCCCATAATAAATATGCAGGAACAGCAGGTCCAACCAGATAAAGAGTTATTACAATCCGATAATAATGTAAGAGAATGTCCCGAGTGTGGTTTTACGACTATAAAAGGTATGCCCGGTGGCCGCGATGCCACCTGCACAAATTGCGGATACAAAGATCCGTGTTGTTATGATTATTAATCTAATCAATGAAATATAACTGGAAAATTGGAGGAGAAGCCGGTTTTGGAATTATGACAGTTGGCGCAATTATCTCTAAAATTGCAACCCGCTCTGGCTACCATATTTTTAACTACGCCGAATACCCATCACTGATTCGTGGCGGTCATAACACTACAGAAGTGGTCCTTTCTGATGAAGAAATCACAGCTCCAAAATGGGACGTAGATATGCTCGTTTGTCTGAACAAAGATACCTATGAATTTCATAAACATAGACTCCATAAAGAAAGTATCGTTATTTATGATGGTGACCAGTATGAAGTAGATATTGAGTGTGTAAAGGTATCTGTACCTTTCAAAAAAATGAAAGTAGAGCAGGAAATCCATCAGCAAATGGTAAACACAATTGCAGTTGGAGCAACTCTTGCAATACTGGGTGGAGATATGGAGCTATTTAAAGCAATTATTGTTGAACAGTTTTCCAGAAAAGGTCAGGAAGTAGTGGACTTCAACTTAAAGCTGGCAAATATGGGGTTTGATCATGTAACTAAAACACTGAGTATCCCTTCTCGAAATCTTCTTACTAAAAAAGAAGTTGCACCAGACAAAATGGTACTCACAGGTAATGATGCATTTTGTGTAAGTACAGTTGCTGCTGATTGCCGTTATTATGCGGCCTACCCCATGACACCTGCTTCTTCTGTCCTTACGACACTTGCTAAGTGGCAGTATAAAAATGGTATGATTGTGCGCCATGCAGAGGATGAAATTTCTGTAGTAAATGGTGCACTTGGTGCTTCTTTTGCCGGTGTTCGCTCTGCAGTGGGAACCTCAGGTGGTGGGTTTGCTCTTATGGTTGAAGCTATTTCATATGCAGGAGTTGCCGAAATTCCACTTGTTATGTACTTGGGAATGAGGCCAGGTCCTGCTACAGGTATGCCAACATGGACTGAGCAAGGAGACCTCCTCTTTGCGGTGCATGCCGGCCATGGTGAATTTCCTAAAGTTGTGCTTGCTGCAGGTGACATGGAAGAGATGATTGAACTTGGTCTGAAAGCATATAACTTAGCAGATGTGTATCAAATTCCAGTTATAGTACTATCAGACAAGCATTTAGGTGAATCTTCTCAATCTATTCTTTTAGAGTCTGTTCAGAAACATACTTCATCATATAAGGTTAATCGAGGAAAGATAGTTACAGAAACAAAACAGGACCCATATCTTCGTTATAAACTTGAAGATGATGGTATCTCTGAAATGCTTATTCCAGGGCAGAAAGATGTATTCTATCAAGCTAACTCATATGAACACATTGAAGATAGCCATACCACAGAAGATGCACAGGCTCGTATAGACCAGGTAGACAAAAGAGCAAAGAAATGGGAAGTATATTTAAAGAAAGCACAGTCTACAGATCCACGTATAACGGGTGATATTTTCTTTGAACCACCAAAAGTACTTGGTGATCCAGACGCTGATATTGTATTTGTTTCATATGGAAGTATGAAAGGAAGTATTGTCGAAGCACAAAAGATGCTTGCCAAAGATCACAACCAGCAAACAGCATATATTCACTTTACGCATCTTTACCCAATGAATGAAGAAGTGGTAAAGCAATTTTTCGCTGCAGATAAACGATATATTTTAGTTGAAAATAATGCAACAGCCCAGTTTGCCCAGCTTCTGAGAATGCAAACTGGAATAGAGCTTAAAGAAAAAATGTTGCGTTATGATGGTAGACCAATCTGGCCAGAAGAGATTGTCGAATATATTTTTCCAAAAACATACCCACAACTTCCTCAAGAACAACAGGAGGTTTTGGCTAAATTAAAAAATTCAATGAATAGTTAATATATATTTATGGCACAAGGATTTGATGCATACACACCAACTTGGTGCCCAGGCTGTGGAGACTGGGGAATACGAGTTGGTATTAAAACCGCTTTTACACAACTGGGTCTTGACCCCTCCAAAGTATTTATCGGTTTTGATATCGGTTGTTCTGGTAACATGAATGATTTTTTAAATGGGTATGCAATGCATACACTGCATGGAAGGTCACTTGCTACTATGCTCGGAACAAAGATGGCAAATCATGAAATGAAAACAGTAGTTATTGGGGGTGACGGTGGTTTGTATGGAGAAGGTGGTAACCATTTTATGCATGCTTGTCGAGGAAATCATGATATTACTGCAATTGTGCACGACAACATGGTGTATGGATTAACAAAAGGCCAAGTGGCACCAACCGCAGAAAAAGGATATAAATCTAATTCAACTCCAGCCGGGATTATCGAAATGCCAATAAATCCTCTCGCTTTAGCAATCTCACAAGGAGCAACGTTTGTGGCACAAGGTTTTGCAGGCCAACTGCCTCAGCTCATAGAACTCATAAAAGCAGCAATTAGCCATAAAGGATTTGCACTCATGAATATTCTCCAGCCATGTGTAACCTTTAATAAAGTAAATACGTATCATTATTATCTTGAACATGCTTACAAACTAGAGGACAGTTATGACCCAACAGACTTAAAAGCTGCACTGGCAAAAAGTGCAGAGGTATACGAAGAAAAATTCCCTCTTGGTATCATTTATAAATCCGATCGACCTGCCTTTCATGAACAATGGCCTCAGCTTACGACAAACCTCTTTTCTCGTGAAAGACACACCGACTTTAATGAGATGTTAAGAGCCTTCGTATAGTCTAAACACATGTTTTCTTGACAATTAGCAATGAGTATTCTATACTGCTAAACATATGTTATCTTCTGGAAAAAAATCAACAAAAAAACAATATCCTATCATTGCAATCCGAGACGGAATTGTCTTCCCGGCAACTGAGAATGTCTTAGTTTTTGGAAGAAGTAAAAGTGTCGAAGCAATGAAGGCAGCTATGGATCAGGAACGTAAAGTTGTTCTGGTCATGCAGAAAAAATTAGAACTCGATAATCCTAAAGTCGATGATTTATACACAGTTGGTGTTCTTGCAGAAATCGATAAAATCGCAACTGGTGATAAAGGTCAGATGAATGCTTTGGTAAAAGGTGTTCAAAAGGTACGCATTACTAAATTCGCTCAATCTACTCCATACTTTGAAGGAGAAGTAGAAGCAATTACTGATGTCGGCGAAGAGAACGAAGAGATACTAGCTATCGTCAAATACATCTCTGGACAGATTAAGAAAGCTATTAACCTGGGTAAAACAATCGATTTTGTCTTCTTAATGAATATCTTAAATATTAATTCATCTCATGACTTCTCTAATCAGGTCGCAATGGTTCTTGATATTAAAACCGAAGAACGTCAGGGACTGCTTGAGGAGACTGATCTCAAAACGAGACTTTCAAAAGAAGTTGATTATATTAATAAAGAGATCAAGGTGTTAGAGCTTGAACACAATATTTCAAACAAAACACAAAAGAAGTTTGAAAAGAATATGAAGGAAACCTTCCTCCGCGAAAAGATGAAGACTATAGAAGAAGAGCTTGGAGACAAAGGAGAAAGTCGAGAAATAGATGAGTATAAGAAGAAAATTAAAGATGCCCACATGCCAAAAGAAGTAGAAGAAAAGGCTATAAAAGAGCTCAAGCGACTCGTACAGATGTCTCAATATAACCCAGAAGCATCTTATATCCGATCTTACTTAGACTGGCTTGTAGAACTCCCATGGAGTCTGGATGAAAATTCTAAGATTAATATTGATTTAGCTGAACAGATTCTTGATGAAGATCACTTTGGTCTGAAGAAGGTTAAAGAACGTATTCTGGAATTCTTGGCTGTTATGAAGCTTAAGAGAATGGAAGAAGAACAGGAAGCTAAAGATAAAAAGAATGATGGCGCACCTAGGAAGAAAGAACAGCAACCATCTATTCTTTGTTTTGTTGGACCACCTGGAGTGGGTAAAACCTCTCTTGGTAAGTCTATTGCCCGAGCATTAGATCGTAAGTTTGTAAAGATCTCACTTGGAGGTATTCGGGACGAAGCAGAAATACGAGGTCATAGGAGAACGTATGTTGGTGCATTACCAGGTCGTATGATTCAAGGTATAAAGCAAGCTGGTACTGTAAACCCAGTATTTATGCTTGATGAAATCGATAAGATTGGCCGTGATTACCGAGGTGATCCATCTGCAGCACTCTTGGAAGCACTTGATCCAGAGCAGAATGGTGCATTCTCAGATCATTACCTAGAAGTACCATATGATTTGTCTGAAGTATTCTTTATTACAACAGCTAATATGCTGGACACCATCCCGGAAGCATTACTTGACCGTTTGGAAGTAATTCACTTTGCAGGTTATACAGAAGATGAGAAATTCCATATTGCAAAGAATTACCTTATTCCTAAACAACGATCTGCACACCACGTACCAGAAGGTAAAGTAACCATTTCGGATGACGGATTGAAAACAATTATTCGTCGTTATACCAGAGAGGCAGGAGTACGTGAACTCGAAAGACAAGTTGCAACTGTGTTTAGAAAGTTTGCTCGTGAACTGGTTGAGAATAAAGTAAAAACAAAAACCAAAAAAATTGGCGCAACCGATGTACAGAAGTACTTAGGTCCATTTAAGTATTCAGCCCAGATGATCGAAGATAAGAATACTGTTGGTATTACCACCGGACTTGCCTGGACACAAGCTGGAGGAGACATTCTCTTTATGGAAGTCGCTACGATGCCAGGTAAAGGTAATCTCACACTTACCGGTAACTTAGGTGATGTGATGAAAGAATCATGTCAGGCAGCTCTTTCTTACATAAGAGCTCGATGGGACTTGTTTAAAGTAGATCAAGATTTCTTTAATAACACAGATATTCATGTTCACGTTCCAGAAGGTGCTGTACCAAAAGATGGACCATCTGCTGGAGTCGCAATAGTAACCTCAATGGTTTCTGCACTTACTGCGATCCCAGTTAAGAAAGATGTTGCCATGACTGGTGAAATAACCTTACGAGGACGTGTAACAGAGATCGGTGGTTTGAAAGAGAAAATGATTGCAGCGCACCGTGCAGGTATCAAGACAGTTATCATTCCAAAAGATAACAAGAAAGATTTAGTGGATATCCCAACTGCTGTTAAGGATGACCTAAAGATTGTCTTTGCAGGACACATTGATGAAGTCCTTAAAGAAGCTCTTGCTTTTCCAAATAAAAAGAAAGAGTTTGTTGCCAGACCACATCTGACCCTTCCTAAAGAAGAAAACGTAAATTAATTATCTATTGCTCTCGTTTTACGAAAGTAAACGAGAGCAAATATAATCAGTAATACAGTAAGAATAATCCCTCCAATAATAATATAACTACTCATATAGTGATAAGTATCATTGATACTAGATTGACTTGTCTCTTGGATAACGGTTTCTTCCTGCGTAACCTGTTCACCCACTTCTTGCGGTGTCATAGCTACATTATTATTTAGAGCTAGTTGCGCATGTATATCTTCGAGCGGTAAGATAACAAAGTCAGGGTAAGCCTGATATAAGTCGTATACCACTGTCGCATCATACCTTATAAGAGTATGATTAGGGCCTACTACATATACATTCCCTAACTGAGATAATGTGTTACCTTGATTGGCTGTTTCATTATAAAAATAGAGATAGTTTTCAATCTGAGGATTGGATTCAATAGTTTGTAATTTATAACCTTTGGCAAGAAGCATATCTTGTTGAGAAGAGTTTACCTCTGCAATCATTGCATTACTTTGGTCAGCTGAGTTTTCTACATATGCGTATATATGCATTGTATTCTTTATCAGAAATACCTGATCAGCAGGTGAATCATACTGAATGATAGTGAAATAGGTTTCCATCTCAGTTGCGTAAAAATTCAATAAATTGTTGTAATTGGTTGCGTTCCGCACCACTTGCCCATATCGCAAGTGAGTTAATGCGTTCATTTCCTTCAAGACCTTTCAATAAATCATAGTATCCTTTACACTCATCCCAGCTTGCATTCTGTTCACACCAGGAAGACATAAGTTGTACACTGGCTTCAAAATGAGGACAGTTTTGAGCATGGTTTTTAAAGAAGGAAGTTCGCTCTGCTATAATGTTTGCTCTCTGTTCTTTATTGGTTAAACTAATCTGTTTTTGTTCCTGAAAGGCTATCCCATCTAAGTAGCAATTATCTCCGATCATAGCTTCCGCTACTTCATTTCTATCTGATCTTCTAAAATATTCTTCCCACATTGGAGTAGTTGGCCCAAGCATAAGTTTAAAACCATGTTGTTCAACGAGCCGTCCCATTTTATTAATAACATTGGTTGAAGGATCACTGGAAAAGATATCTGTTAACTCATTTTGCGGAGTACGGCCGTCTCGTTCTGCATTGTAGCCAACCCAGGTTACGCCAGCATCTTTTAACTCCTGTGCATGATTCTGAAGTATCTGCTCAAGCGCATTATACTCGGAGATCATAATCATCTTTACTACATTACCTTGAATCTGCTTGAGTCCATTAATGCCACGAGTTGTATTCAAAGCGTTATACGATCTGTTCATCATGGCGTACACATACGTTGGAGGAAACTCGTTATATTCTTCCCTAAAGCTGCTGTAGTCTATAGAAACTGGGAGTTCACTACCTGCTGGAACTGCTGTTGGTTGTGGAGGTTGTGTGGCTTGAGGTGGTGTGGTGGGTGGGACTCCAGTATTTGTCGGAATGGGAGTTGCTGAAGTCTGAGGCACTGTTGTAGGTGTAGTCTGAGTTGTTGTGACTGTAGGTGAAGGCTCCGCTGGTTTGGTTGGAGCAGAAGTCGGTACAGTTGTATTTGCAGGGACTGGTGTATTTGTTGGTACATCGGTAATCTGTGGAGGAGGGGGTGTTTTATCGTCTAGACAGGTGCCATAGACACCGGTCATAGTACAGGTTGCTACACAACCAGGTGTTAGCTCAACTGTTTCAACTATGCGCTTTGCATTTGGATCAGTATTCCCGTCACACTGGGCAAAGGTCCCATTGCCAGTGGCACAAGACATACAGGTATAGCGTTCACAGCTTATGGTAATTGTTTTATCTGAAGTATTGGTAATTGTGGTTCCTTGATCTGTACCTCCTTGAGAACACGTGATGTCTTCTATCCCGTCATGATCTAGATCTCTCATCGAAGGTACTGTTACACCACCTTCATGTTGCTGAAGTCCACACGAGTAAGAACTCCATGCATTCCAACACCGACCCATATTGTCATATACCCAATCGACTTGCTGAGTCAGATCTTCGGCTGAAGCTGTATAAATGAGTTCTGTACTTTCTACAGAATCCTCTGAAGAACTAAAGTTAAGAATACCTTGTTGTTGCTGCGCTGAAATATAGAGACGGACCTGTTCGTGAGTCAGACTAATAATAACTGCAGAAAAGAAAAGAAATAGAATGATAAAAATCTTTGTTCTCATCTTATATCATTCTACATCATGGATAGATCAGGATGTAACTTTAAGAAGTGTACTTCGAACGGTGTGGGCAACATTATAGAAATGATATAAAGGCGCATTCAATACCAAATCATAACTCCCAATGAACTCAACAAATGTAGTGCCGTATCCTTCTTTAAAGCGGGTAAATCCACTCCAAGGTGCTGAACGATCATAGTCTCCTGGCAGAGATCCCCACATATCAAAGTTAGTAGCTCCGAGTTTTTTACCCAGTTTTATTGCTTCCCACATAATGAGATTCGAGGCCATGACTTCGCGATGTTTATCAGAAGAACCACCATATGGATAATACAATGTATTTTTGAAATAGAACAATTCATACGCAGAAAGAGGTATATTGTTGTAATAAGCAATAAGTATATGAGCTAAGCCTTCTTTCATATGTTTCCAGACAATCTTATGGTATTTTGTTGTATGCCCAAAATATTTCTGTCTTTTGGTTGTATCAAAATATAGCTTACTAAACTTCTCGAATCCTTCTTCAGTAGACTCTTCTTTTACAATGACACCTTTTTTTTCTGCCAAACGAATATTGTATCGAGTTTTAGATTTGAGTTGCTTGAGGAGCTCTTCTTCATCTTTAGATATATCAAGCATCTGTGTCCACTTGGGAAACAGTGGATGTGGAGATGAGGTAAGTATGTCAGGAACTTTTATCTCATCTGTCTTTTTAATATATGGTTCAAGTTTAATAAAGATAAGATTTTTTTCTTTTCCTACCAGCTTGAGGAAATTAAATGTTTCAAGTGAAGGCATAACAGAACGGGGTAAATATCCAATACTCCACGGGGAATGAGGAATTGGGTGAATAGTCATCTGAAACACGTTTCTGAGTTGATCTTGTTCGTATTCGCCAATGCGCATTACTTCTAGTCCGGTTTCTTTTCTTGCTTCACCCCATTCCCAGGTTTGGAGTGGGTGACGTGCTGCACTATTCACTTCATCTTTATGTATTGTATCTGTAATAACACGAATATCCATAGATTACACAGAATTCATAATTACTTCTAATGTTTCCTTGGCACTTTTTTCCCAGGAAAACTCTTTGATACGCTCTTTACCCTTTTTGACTAGTTTTTTCTGCAGATCTGTATCTCCTACTATTTTTTCCAGCCGTTCCTCTAAGTCTTGAACATCTTTGGCATCAAAATATAAACAGGCATCACCACCAATTTCTGGCAAGCTGGAAGTATGGGAACTGATGACCGGGCAACTATGAGCCATGGCTTCTAGTATAGGAATACCAAACCCTTCATAAAGAGAGGGGAGAACAAAGGTGAGTGCATTTCTGTACAGTTCTGAGACTTCTTCATCTGGAATATAATCAGTAAAAATGATTTCATTATTTAGTTCTTGTTTTTGTACCTCTTCAAAGATACTGTCATAAAGCCAGCCTTTTTTCCCGACTAAAACCAATTTATAATCAGGATATTTTTTATGAAATATGTTAAAAGATTGGATAAGCGTAGTAATATTTTTTCGAGGTTGTAAAGTGCCCACATATAAAATATATTTTTTCTTTTGCAAACTGTACTTTTCCAGTACTCCAGTATGTTCTTTGCCTGCTTTCTTTTCAAATCCATTATAGATAACATGAATTCTGCTTTCGGGAGTTGAATAAAATTTTCTGATATCTTTTTTTGTTGTTTTAGAAACAGCAATTACAGAAGTAGCATTCTCAATACTGTAACTAGTCCAGTTTTTGAGCTGAAATAAATCTTTCTTTCTAAACTCTTCTGGGAAGTAATAAAAAGATAGATCGTGTATTGTAACGACAATAGGAACCGGACAATATCGTGGTGCATAATGTGCCGGTGCAAAGTAGATATCAATTTTGGTTCTAAAATACAGATGAATAGGGAGAAAAAGCTGTGACCACAGAATTTTCCCTGGTACTACTTCATACGTAAAGAAAGCATTTTCTTTAGGGAGCGAAGAAGAAGGTGGATTCCTTAAAAATACTTTAAATTGTACTTCTTTTGTTGCATTTTTTTGAAAATAGCTAAGTAGTTCTAATGTATATACCGATACTCCAACTTTTTTTTCGACATTCGCTTCATTTCCATCTATTCCTATGATCATAGGGTTATTATAGCTTTTTTTCGAGCGTTTTGATAAGTGTATCTACATAAGACTTCCATGTGTATTGTTGTGCTTGTTGTATGCCTTTTTTAATATATGTTGTCCTCATTTTATTGTTTGATATCATCTTTTCTAGTTTTGAAGCGATATCTTCAATACTAAAAGGATCAAAGGTAAGAGCTGCTTGGTTTTCTGCAAGTTCTTTTAGAGAGGATGTATTACTTGTGAGTACTGGGCATTTATTAATCATAGCTTCAACAACAGGGTATCCAAAACCTTCATAAATTGAAGGATAGGCAAAGCACAGTGCAGATTGGTATAGAGCCGTAAGAATCTCGTCATTTACATACCCCGGGAGAATGATATCATCGTGTTTTTTAATATCGGTATCCCAGCCGTGCATCCCCACAATTACAAGTGCTGGAAGCTTTTTATGTTTCTTTTGAAGAAGATTATATGCTTTGATTAACCGTTCCAGGTTTTTGCGGGGTTCAAGCTTACCAACTGTAAGGATAAATTGTTCTGGAATTCGAAAGTTAGAGCGAATCTCTTGAATAAAATTAATATCCATTTCCATGGGTTTATCTACCCCAGGATAGTTTACTACTATTCGATTTTCATTAATATCATAGTATTTTTTAAGGTCATGAGCTGTTGACTTTGAATCTGCAAAAATAACTTCAGATTCTTTTGAAACTAAATTGAGCCTTTTTTCCTGTGTTTTTAAAATTGTGTCATGCACGGTTTCTGGATATTTTTTGAAGACAAGATCGTGCACAATAGTAGCTTTTTTTACTTTCATTGGTGGCTCTGTCCAATCAGAAGTTATAAACCAGTCAAATTTTTTATGGGGAGTTACGCGCTCGGTATATGTATGAAGATCATTCCACATATATGAAAGTGCCTTTGGTGGTATTGGCCACTTAATAAGCTCTCGCCCCTTGGTAGTAATATTACTTTCAATGGTAATAGGAAGTTCCTGACGTGATGAAAAGAAGAAAGTCCAATTGTTTTTAGTATCGAAGTTTAAGACTGCATTCACTAATCCTTCTGTAAAACGTGCAACCCCAGTCCCTTTGTAGACGATTTGTGAAATATCAATACCAATATGCATATTAATTCATTATACCTTTATAGACCTTTTCTAATTTACCTGCAATTGCTTTCCAGCTGTATTGCTGTTTTGCCAGTTTAAATGCGTTTTCTTGAATCAACTTATATTTTTTTTCGTTACTTATTACCTCCGAAATCTGAGATACAAACTCTTCTGGGTTTTCTGCAATAAGGACATGTTTACCGTTTTCGACAGCCAGTCCTTGTACACCAGTTGAGGTAGAAACAACAGGTAACCCAGATGCCATACTTGCGAGTATTTTAAGTCGTGTGCCACCTGGCCCGTAAATAGGCGCCAGAAATAAAGTAGATGAATGATATAAATTCTTTACTTGCTGTTCGTCATCTGGCTTTAAATCGACTATAGTAATATTTTTATGTTGATTATTGGAAAGCTTTTGTGAACTGTTCTGCCCGGCAATAATAAGCTGTGCATTGGGTATTTTTTCGATTAACATAGGGAAGACCTTATGTAGTAAATACTCTGCAGCTTCTACATTTTGTAACCAATAAAAATTACCAATAAATAAGAGTTTTGGGTTTTTTTTGTCAAGCTTAGGATATGATTCAACAAACATCTCATCACCTGCACCATTGGGGATAATAACAGTTTCTAGATCTGGTAAGAGTTTTTTAATTTCTTCTTTATCTGCTTCTGAAACAGTTGCCACTAAGTTAGCCTTTGACCAATAAAATTTTTCCCAGTGTTTGAGTTTAAAAATATCCAGCCACAGTGGCCATCTGAGTATTATGGGGAGTGGAGAAATATAATGCTGATACACTTTGTACTCAATTGTCTGTTCGACCAACAGGACAGGAGTTTGAGTAGCTGGTATATGAGGCATAATATAAAATGTTTCTGCGTGTATTACATCGTAATCGTTTTCTTCAAGTAATCTTTTAACCAAGGTTCGAGCTTCCTGGGAGAAGTTTCGGACAATTAAAAAAGGAAGATCGGTTAAGACAGCTTTTAGGATATTTTTTAATTGCCACGGTTTTTCTGCCCTTTTACATAGATGTATCTCATGACAGTACTCTTTAAGCTTTTCTGCATATTTTTTTTCGTCTTCATTTTTATATAAAGAAACAAGAGTTACTTCATGATTTTCACGGAGGTACTTAAGTAAATACAACGTCCTTATCTGCCCACCGGACGCTGGAGGATATGGTAGATATGGCGTAAGCATTAATATCTTCATAGGGCAATAATTGAGAATCTCTGGTTTTCGACTAATACTTCTAAACCATCATTGCGCAACTCATCGGTAAGTTCTTTTTTATCTGTTACTACATATGAATATCCATCCTGTTGTAGTTCGGCAATTTCTTTATATATAGAAGCTGCACCCTTTCTTTCTGATAAATAGAGAAGAGTAGCATCTCCATTAGTATCGGTTACAATTTTATCCTCAGGACTGGTAAGTGTGGTAATAAGTTTTGCCATTTGAGCTAGATCCGAGGGATAATTGTAATAATCTTTTACTCTGTTATAAGAGATAAAAAATGAAAAACCAATCACAACTAGTATGGTTGGATAGAGTATAACTTTATTAAATATCTGAGGATGACTAATGGTGTACCCAATACCCAGTGCGGTTATAAGTGCAAGTGTAGGTAAAATCATAATCTGGAAAAATTCATACTGAATATTTCCAGCTTGTAAAATTAGTAAAAGTAGAACAGTAGTGATAAGAAGGCTAAAATGGAATTTCTTTTTAAACTTACTTATTGCACCAATGATAAAAAAGCTAATTAAATAGATCCCCATAATCGCATTACCTATTCGATCCATAAACATCATTTTAAAAAATACAGGTTGAAAAAAAATATTTTCAACGGTACCTCCAGATTGTATTGAAGTAATAAGACCAGTTGTATCGGGGATTCCCTCAGGGAACTGCAGCATATATATACGCCATGCAATAAATGGTAACAATCCAAGAAGAGGGAATATATAAAACTGCCATTTTTTAAATACATCAAATAAATAAGTTGATACAAACAGATAGCTAACGACAATGGTATAAAAAAAAGTGAGGGGCTGAGTTAGTATAGCTAGTGAGTACATGCCGATACTGGTAAAAAAGAAAAAGGGGTTACGACTTTTAGATTGAAAATAAAGGTATAAAAGCCATATCGAGGTGAGCATTAAGGCAACAGCCATGGTGTCTGGTAATACTACCCTTGAGTAAAAAACGAAGTAAGGCATAGCGGCGTATATGAGAGCTGCAAAAATGCCGGCAGTGCGGGAATGTAATTTCAATCCAAAATAGTAAAGAATTGAGATGATGATAAGAGAGAAGAATATAGTGGTACTTCTTGCATATACATCGTACGTAGTTATAGGTAGATATTTATAAAAAAATGCTGGGATAGCACTGTATAAAGGAAATTCGGTAAACCTATATCCTTCTGGGTTTTCTAGTCCACTTGCGGTACTAGATAACTCATCGTACCTAGGAAGGAGTAAATTAAAGCCATTTGTAATAAAGTTCTTTCCAACAGCAGCAGCATTCACTTGATACTGAGAGTTGTAATCGGCAATGGGAGTGTTAATCTTATACAAACGAAATGCTACTGCCACGATGAGAATAACAGTCAGAATGAGGAAATCTTTCTTATTCATAACACAGCTTTATTTTTTAGAATTTGATTTACTTGCTTTAACCTCAGCTTTTGTTCCTGTTGCAAAAAAAGGTAGTGAAGCTATAAAAATCCCGGCAAGAAGCCAGAAGGTGTATGCTACTTTAGAGGCTTCAAAGACATCAATATATGATGCATTTATAAAGAGGCCTAAAAATCCGAACAAGTATCCATAAAAAATATATTGTTCATTTCTAGCAATTGATTTTATTCGTATCCATATAGAGCGGACAATCTCAAAAAAGATTGCCAAGAAAGATAGCGTGCCAAAAGCACCAAGTTCTCCAAGCCATCTAAAGTAATCTCCATCGGTTGCTTCTCCAAGTGAGGATGGTCCAAGCCCTAGAATTGGGTTATGGAAAAAGCCAGCAAGTGCCCGTGGCCAGGAAACCTGTAAACGGGTAGAGATTGAGATGTCCGTTAAAAATTTAGTTACTGGTATTTTTTTAATAAATTCCTGTTCAATAAGAATTGCCAGTTCTTCCTCAGAGTACACATGACCAGTCTTCTTTCCTTCATTAATAATACGTTCTCTAATTTCTTTTTTCGCCTGAGCTTCTTCTTCTGGATTAACTTCTACTACTTTAATTTTATCCAAATTAGCAGTATCTACATTAGCACCAAAATTACCTCTTGGAAGATCATCTGGTTTACTTTCTTCCGGAATAATTGCTTCACCCGTCACTGGATCAACAAAAATTTTAGTTGGAGTAAAAGTTCTGGTTAAACGGCTTGCCAGATTATCTGAAAGTGGAGTGAGTATTGCTGTAGCAATAATTACAAGAAGCAACACTTTAAACTTCCTGACATATAAAAGGAAGAGTGTCACGGCACCAATATACGAAAGAAACGAAGCACGGGAAGCAGCGAGTACCAACGCACTAAGTGCTAAGAAAAATACAGCCATATAAATCTTTTTCCCTGTGCTTAGGTAAAATCCAATAATAATTGGAATAATCAAGAGTAAATATGCAGAAAAGTCATAATGTCCGGCAAAAGTAGAAGAAACACGAGCCCAGGAATCTAGAACTAGAATATACCCTTTTGCGTACTCTGGGTTCATGGTCTGCACGGCAGGCCAACCTAAGAATTTCTGGCCAATACCATACACGCTGGTGATTGCCAAAACACCAATGATGAGCTTTAGATATAAATAGAAGTCTTTTTTAGATTTTATTGTGGTGTAGGCTACAAAGAATACGAGCATGTATTCAACGCGTCGTAACGCATGTAAAAGACCGATATTATTTACCCTTATGGTCTCTTGCACATAGAAACCCCATACGTAAGAAAGGAACACAGCGATCCAATAGATACCGATAAGAATCATGAATTTTTTGGAAATATCTACCTTTCTTCTTAAAAATTGAATTCCAAAAATAAGCCCCATTAAGGCGATATAAATATCTTCCAAACGGAAGGCCACATAGGTATACTCAATCATTTTGAGTGGCAGTTTTGGGTAAAGAGGAATGATAAAAATAAATCCTACAACTAACACTTTAAGGATGTTATTATCAAGCCATTGAAGCAATTTTGAAAGCTTTTTCATATGTTTGTATAAGATATTCGTTGTTTGTCAGTTTACCAACTGCCAAAGAAACCAATGCTTTTAATTGTAACATACCTTTTAATAAGGTAATTTTTACACCTTTATGATGTTTATTATAAAAGTATAAGAAACCATTATACACTTGTAAAATGGGATATGTTTTACCCTGGCTGGAAGCTGATCCTAAATGTATAAACTTTGCTTTATCGTAAAAATACGTATTAAATCCTTTTTGTTTAGCTCTATAGAGCAAATCTATTTCTTCCATATACATAAAAATGCCTTCATCAAAACCGCCTACTTTATCAAAATATTCTTTTTTAGTTAAAATACATGCACCAGAAACCCATTCTACTTTTTGAGTATGATCTGGTGAATATCGAGTTAATCCCCAGTAATCTCCTTTTAAAAATAGTGCACCAAATATCACAGGAAGTGAATAGAAAGGTCCACAGGAGGGTTGGGGAGACAAGTCAGCATTAAATAGTTTTCCTCCAACAAAATGCACAGTATCTTGACGGTTTTTTATAAATCTTAATAAAGAAGAAATAGCGTTTTCTAGAACAACTGTATCTGAATTAAGGAAAAAAATATATTCTCCTTTGGCTTTCTGTGCAGCAATATTATTACCTCTAGAAAATCCAGTATTTTCTTTAGATTCAATGAGTTTAAGTGAAGAATATGTCTGTTGTAGTTTTTTTATTTTTGAGATGGATTCATCTGAAGAGTTATTATCAAGGACAATTACTTCAAACGAAAGAGAAGCTATGCCTTGAGAATTATAGATTGATTCAATACAATCAGTGGTAATTTTAGCTGTGTTGTAGGAGATAAGAATGATAGAAAGCTCTACATCATTTTTGACATTGTTGCTTGTTGGCATAGAATATATTATAATCGATAGATCCATTTTGCGCTTTAAAAGCCTGGGTAGCTCAGTGGTTAGAGCGGTCGTTTCATAAGCGATAGGTCGGGAGTTCGACTCTCCCCTCAGGCACATTCTTCATATGTTAAATCTATTATTCACTATTTCCGGCATCGTAGAAAAAAATTTGGGCCGGGGAAAGCAGCTTGGTTACCCTACAGCAAACATCGCAGTTCAAGCAAATGCTCCAGAAGGTATATTTATCGGAGTTACTCAACATAAGGATCGTAAGCTATCTTCCCTCATTTTTATTGGACCATCCGTTACCTTTAATGAAACAGATAAAAAGGCTGAAGTATATATTTTGGACTTTGATGAAGATATCTATGGTGAAACACTTACTGTTGATGTGTATAAAAAACTGCGTGAAAATATCAAATTTAATTCCAAAGAAGAACTTATTACACAAATGGAACAAGATGAAAAAGATGCCAGGGAATTTTTTTCTCGTTTATAATAATAATTATGCAAACATATCAACCCACAGATGAAAACAAAGTAAAAGAAGGCGTTTATAAAACAACAATAAATGGACTTTTTTACATAGAAAGACCAATCCACGCAGACAATAGAGGCTTTTTTTCAGAAGTTGTAAAAGTACCAGAATTGGAAGAAGTAACAGGAACCATCTTTGAAGTAAAACAGGTTAATCATGCACGTTCGGAGCAGAATGTAATCCGTGGTATTCATGCAGAAGGATGGAATAAATATGTATGTATTATCTCTGGAACCTGTTTTGCCGCGATTGTAGATGTCCGCCCGGAGTCTGAAACTTTTGGTAAGAAAGAATACTTCATTATGGGAGATAGAGAAGACGCATTAAAAGGATGCTTATTCTTGCCATCTGGTGTGGGTAACTCGGTATGTGTTCTGGAAGGTCCACTGGACTATTTGTATCTGGTAGATCGCCTTTATAAAGATCGAGACACAAAAGGTGATGTTGCTATTTCCGTTTTTGACCCTGATATCAATATTGAATGGCCGCTGGAAAGAGATAAGATGATTATCTCAGAGCGAGATACCAATGCAATTACGCTTCGTGAAAAATCACCAGAGAAGTTTGTATAATGAATTGTCATGATTACAACTCTCATTCAAAAAGTAGATGCATTACTTGAAAGGAAGTATCTTTTTGCAGGAGTATTAATTTTACTTTTTATCATAAGCTTTATTCCCCGTTTGTACAGAATAGATAATCCGCTTGCAGACTGGCATTCTTGGCGTCAGGCAGATACTGGTGCAGTTACCCGAAATTTTATTAAAGAAGGTTTTACGCCGTTATATCCTAAGTTCGATTCATATAATAGTCTAAACGAAAATCAGGAGCCAAATCCAAACCGCTACTTCTTTGCCGAATTCCCGATTTATAACATCATTGTGTATCCGTTTTATTATTACTTCGGTGTAAATGAGATGTACAGCCGGCTGGTAAGTGTATTCTTTTCAAGCCTCACAACTGTCTTTCTTTATCTATTAGTTAGAAAGTACTCTGGCAACACGACAGCTCTTATTGCTTCATTCTTTTTTGCAGTATTACCTTTTAATATCTATTACGGAAGAGTTGTGATGGCCGATCCATTGCATATCTTTTTTAGTGTACTTGCGTTGTACCTGGTTGCATTATGGGCAGATCGCAAGCAATTAATCTTTGCAGTACTTGCTGGTCTCGCCACCACCTTCACCATTCTTACCAAGCCATATGGGTTAGTACTTGGTTTACCTATCGTGTATATGCTCCTGAAAGGATATGGTTTAAGGATATTTAAATCACCTTCTTTATATGTATATGGAATCCTGAGTTTAGTCCCGTTTTTCCTGTGGCGTTGGCATATCAATCAGCACCCAGAAGGAATGTTTGGTACAACATGGCTTTATAACCAAGGTAATATTCGCTTTACTGGTTCATACTTTAGATGGATTTTGTTTGACCGTTTAAACAGACTTATATTTGCCTCAGGTGGGTTTGTCCTCTTCTTTTTAGGACTGGCAAAAGGTGTAAAGAAGAAAGAAGAGTATATGTATTACTGGTGGCTTGTTGGAGTTGTGACCTTTTTTGTAGTTATTGCAAAAGGAAATGTAACACATGATTACTATCAACTTCCGATAGTTCCGGTGGGCTGTATTCTTATGGCGCGTGGACTTGTGTGGCTTATAACTATTGGCAAAGGATTTATCCAAAACGCAATTAATGTAATTCTTGCTGGAAGCCTTGTACTGATGATGATTGCTTTTGGTTGGTATGAAGTGCGAGGTTACTTTGGAGTAACCCGTGATGTAATAGTAGAAGCAGGTCGAAAAACAGATGAGATTACACCTAAAGATGCTAAAGTTATAGCACCTTACCAGAGTGACCCAGCCTTTTTATACCAGACTAATCGTTATGGCTGGACTATTGGAGGTGGGAATATACGTAATTTTATAGAGGAAGGCGGCGCAACCCATATGGCTGTCGTTAACTTTGATGAAGACACTCATTACTGGATCGAAAGATGCGAGATAATCGCAGAAAGTAAAGACAGGTGGGTAATACTCGATCTGCAAAAGTGTAATGATACGCAGGAAGATACTGAAGAAGAGCAGATGTAATATCCTGTAGTATAATATTAGATGCTTTCCGAATTATTATCTAGACCTTTATCTATAGAAGAAGTCAGATACTTATCACAAGATGATCTACGAGAAATGAACTTCAGCCCTTACTATCCTCATGGTAAGCAGTCGATCGAACTTTTTTCTCCTTTAAGTCGTGAACAGATATACATTGGAAGTCAGATCATACAAAGGCATAAGGCAGAGTTACAACAGGCGGGAGTACTATGTGCATCAGTGGTAGGTTCAAGCTCAGTTGGACTGGCAAGAAGACAAAAATATCAGTGTGAGGAAAAAAGAGATTATGACGAGCTTGAACCAGTAGGTATACACTTAAAACGAGGGGAATTAGTATCATCTGATTTAGATCTGCACCTCATATCTGAAAGAGATAAAGAAGAGGAAACAGTTGCAATGGCACAGCAAATGAAGAATATGTATGGCCTTATGAATATTCATTTTATTCAAAGCTCTCATGAGGCCATTTCATATGCTATTTCGCATAATAATATACTGACACTCATTAAATATGGTATCTGGAAGTCACAAATTCCTCTTATGGGTGAAGAAGTATTAAGCGATCTTCGCAGTACAGCGGAAAAGGCTGTTTCTTTATTATCCAAAAGAGATAAGGATACGTTGTGGTATTGTGTAGCTGACCTTCAGACTTATGAAGAAGCTAAACGAAGGATTAAAGAAGACGGTGAAGAAGAGATCTATCTCACAGAATCTGCAGTTCCAGCATTATTAGAGCAGATTGGTTAAGGTCTGTAATACTTTTTCCCAACGAGGTTCTTTGGCATATACTCCTGGTTTACTTTTTTTCCTTTTTTCTCTTCTTTATAAGGGTATCGCACATGACCTTCACCATAACCCTGTTGTTTCATAACTGTATTGGAGGCGTTACGCAGATGAAGTGGAATTACATCAAGTTTCATATTCTCTACATCTCTGATTGCCTCATTTATACCATCATATGAAGCTGTAGATTTCTTGGCAGTTGCAAGGTAAGTGGCGGTTTGAGCCAAAATAATCTGAGCTTCTGGCATACCAACCATATGTACAGCCTGCATACAAGATGTGGCTAGCACAAGTGCTGTGGGTTGCGCATTACTAATATCTTCTGAAGCAAAAATTACCATGCGACGGGCAATAAACATTGGATCCTCTCCTGCTTTTAACATGCGAGCCAGGTAATGTAAGGCTGCATCTGGTTTACTGCCTCTCATACTTTTAATGAATGCAGAAATAGTATCGTAATGTGAATCTCCTTTTTTATCGTAGTAAATAGATTTTTGTTGCAGTGCTTCTTCTGCTATTTCCAGGTTAACTCGAGGAGCTATGGAGGCTGCAAGCTCAAGGGCATTGAGGGCACTTCTCGCATCGCCATTAGAAAAAGTGACGATATGGTCAAGCGCTTTCTTTTCAAACTTGTTATTCGGAAAGAGCTTTACTGCTTTCTTGATGATTTTCTGCATATCTTCATCTGTCAGTTGTTTAAGAACATATACATGAGAACGGGAGATAAGTGGTGCATTTACTTCAAAACCCGGGTTTTCTGTAGTTGCACCAATGAGTGTAATGGTGCCATCTTCAACCGCCGGGAGAAACGCATCTTGTTGAGCTTTGTTAAATCTGTGTATCTCATCGACGAATAAAATGGTTTCTGTTTTAAAGAAGTCCTTTCGTTGTCTGGCTTGTGCTATCACTTCACGGACATCTTTTACTCCACTTGTGACAGCCGAAAAAGGAACAAATTCTGCTTCTGCTGATTGGGCAATAAGACGTGCTAGTGTTGTCTTTCCGCATCCTGGAGGTCCCCATAAAATCATAGAAGAAATATGCCCATTCTCGATCATGCGAGAAATAGGTTTACCTTTTCCGATCAAATGTTCCTGACCAATAAAATCCTGGAGTTTAGTTGGTCGGAGGACTTCTGCAAGCGGTTTATCCATGGCAATAGTATATCACTACAAGACATATTTATAAAATAGTGTACTTATTGTACTTACATTTTTTGTATAATGAACATATGGTGTTATCTGCAAATAAGCTACTTCAGAAGTTTCTTCCAATCCTTATTATTAGTATTATTTCCTTTCTTATTGCGTTTTTTATTGATCAGTATTATATTCTCGATAAAAAGTGGTTTTTTATTTTAGAATTAATTCAGTAATATGATTTTCAGATTTGATAGATTTTTTTTGGATGAAAAAGATTTATTTACTTTCTTTTTTGGAGTATTCCTTATTGCAAGTCATTTTTTTCAGTTTTCTCTTGAACCATTTAGAACCAGTTCACTCGTTGTGTTGTTTTTCTTTCTTATTATCACAAGAACTATGGTAAATAGTACCCGTTTTCAGGGATATTTTATTATTACCTTACTTGGACTGATATGTTCATTGTTCCTTTCTCCGTATGGAACAGCAATCTACCTATTTATTGCAATGCTTATTTACTTGAGATTCGGAAGATAAGAAATTAGTAAGCCATTCTTCCCATTTGAGTTTGCATAGCTTTAAATACAATTTCCTTACTATATGGCATAGCATAAAACTCTGATTCAGCTCCAAGATATGATCCAGTATATTTACCTTGTTTACACTCAATATAATCTTTCACTTGTGGATCTACTACAATTTCATTTAATGTCTCGATAAATCGAATCATAGAGAATTCATTATGTGGATATGTTTCATCTATATAACGAAGTGACTGCCAAAAATGGGCAGCACTGGCTACATGAATTAACCATTCTTGATGTAGTAATTTTTGAGCATCCTGATCTTCTCCAAAAATATATCTCCCCCAGAATTCAGCAAAGCGCTCATACTTTACATCTTCAAAATCGGGACTTAGTTCTTCACCTTCAATAATATAAGATGGGGTAGAAAGCATTCTATCTATAGCATGACCAAATTCGTGTGCAACTATTGATTTTAATTTTATTTGAGAAATTTTTTCTAAAGAAAATGGAGAATCAAACACTGTCTTGAAATCCAAGGCTTTTCTGACAACTTGAAATTTACTTATACATAATTCATCCGGTTTAGCAAACGATGGCCCATGGCTATCTCTGATTTGCATAGGTATATGAGTAAGAGGGTATATAATTCCCGGTCTTGCTCCTAAACCGTATAACGTATTTATCAAATCAGAACGAACAGTTTCTATTATGCTATCCGTATCTATATCTAACGTATTAGTAAGATCTTCGACATATCTTAATTGTTGCTTAAGTAATTCTGCTTGTCTAGAGGTGACAAATTCCTCAGCAATTTCTGCAGAATCAGTAGATATTCCTCCAGAAAGTGATTCGAGGACAAATCTGTCTAAGGTGGTAATAATAAGAGGTGGTAATGGTTGTTGAAGAACAGGTTCTCCCTGAAGGAGTCCTAAAGAAAAATCTGTGGGAATTCTACCTCTAAATCTGAATTCTTTATATGGTCTATCTTCTTCTAAACTTGTTGTTTTTTTATTTCCATTTATTCCGTAAGTCTCTACTGAGGGATAAGTAATATCAATCATAGGTGGTAAACGAATAACAAGAAGTATATTTTAGCGTATTACAACAGTTTGTGGGGCTTCATTTTCATGATTACACTCGATGCAGTATTTATTAAACATATCTCGGATCATTGTTTTTTCTCTCATTTCTACAGCAGGATTGTTTGGATCTGGTAAATACTGATCAGTATCGCGGTTTACTGGGACCTGTTCTTTAGCAATACCAGTTGGAGAGTCTGTACCTTTAATAAGATACTCAAAGCGGGTAGGACAGTTAAAACCATCTCCTTCACGGCCTGCCCGGACACCAGTATCATTACAGACCTGTACTCCTTCTACATTTGCAGGTTTAACTGGTGGTAGATCTGGTTGATTTTCTAGTAAGTAAGTCATCATTCTATTCCAGACAGGAGATGCACCTGTTAAACCAGAAGCTACACCCTGGTTCATGGGAGTAAAGTCATTGTTTCCAACCCAAACAGCAACTAAAAAGTTTGGTGTATATCCAATGGTCCAGTTATCACGTAAGTCATCTGTTGTACCTGTTTTTACAGAAACAGATTTACCTGGAATTACGAGCTCCGAGTTAGTACCAAATGCGGAACTCCTTGCATTATTATCTTGTAGGATATGAGAAACTATAAAAGCAGTGTCTTCTGAGATAGCTTTTTTACCTGTCATCGCAAGGTAATTAGGAAGATCGATAGAATCCTGCACATTCTGCTCGAAGTTTGGATCTTTAAATTCATAGAGGATCTTTCCATTTTTATCTTCTACTTTCAGCACGTAATTTAATTTCTTAGGCGTCCCACGGTTTGCCAAAGCAGAGAATGCCTGAGCCATCTCGGTCATAGGTACTTCTCCTCCACCAAGCGTAAGAGATAACCCGTACTGTGTTGGATCTTTGAAAGACGTAATAAGAAATGCTTCTGATGAAGCAATAAAGGCTTCAACGCCGTTGTACGCAAGCATTTTAACAGCTGGGATATTGTATGAGTTTGCAAGGGCATACCGTAGCTGCACTGGACCATGAAAGCTTCCATCATAGTTTTTAGGACAGTATCCTTTTGGTTGTCCAGGATTACTAAAACAGGTTGGGATATCTAGGAACATAGTTGAGGCAGTAACCTTTTTACTATCAATCCCAACTGCATAGTTAATTGGTTTAATCGAACTCCCAGGTTGTCTTGTATTGGCTGTTGCTACATTAAATGCACCAGAACCTGTGGCAAAGTAGTTAACTGATCCAACCATTGCCAGTATCTCTCCGGTTGGTGGGCGGGTTACCGTAACAGCTCCATTTGTTACATTTAGGTTTTTGATTTCTTCTACTTCTTCTGCCAGAATTTGCTCTGCCTGTTGTTGAACATCTAAGTCTAATGTTGTTGTTACCTTTAATCCGCCTTCCTCCAGTTGTTCCAAACCATATTCTTCCTCAAGAAGCTTTTTAACTTCAAAGACAAAATGAGGAGCCTTAATATCTATATTTGGTGGCTCTACTACAATTGGCATATTAGTTGCTTTGTTATACTGATCCTCATTAATGTAACCTTCTATCATCATACTTTTGAGTACCGAATCCCGGCGAATTTTTGCATATTCAGGGTTGACATGTGGGGAGTACAGAGTTGGTGCTTGTGGTAATCCGGCAAGAAGTGCAGCTTCATGAAGTTCAAGATCGGACGCTGGTTTATCGTAGTATGTCTTGGCTGCTTGTTGTATGCCATATGATGATCCTCCATACGGAACCTGATTAAGATACATTTCTAAAATTTCATTTTTTGTATAAATTTGTTCTGCCCATACAGCTAAAATAATTTCTTTTATTTTTCTCTGAATAGTACGTTCCGGTGTAAGAAGTGCACTTTTTACAAGTTGTTGAGTAATGGTTGAACCTCCCTGTAGATTATTTGTCACCACAGTGTCTCGTAAGGCACGAAGCATTCCGGAAAATACAGAGATGCCACCATGTTCATAAAAATCGCGATCTTCTATTGCAACCGTTGCTTGTGTTACATACTCTGGAAGTGAGTCGAGCTTTATTGGGGTTCTGTTCTCATCTTTATATACTTCATAAAGAAGCTTTCCGTTTCTATCATAAATATGGGTCGAAAGTGGAACAGATTTGTAATCTTTTAGTTCGTAAGGGGTAGGCAGACCAGCAACAAAAAAGAGATACAGTGGGACAATGATTGCAATAATAGCAAACAAAATACCTCCACCAATAATGGTAGTCCAGATGAGTTTCTTAGATATTTTTTTAGGAAAAAAACGTTTCATGTAAACAGTTAATTATACACGCTTTTATCTGGTGTTTACTGTACTGATCCTTATTTGAGGCGGGGGAAAAGCGGTGTTATTTTTTTTATTTTACCAGATGTTGCCTGCATTATTTGTTCAGCTGTTTCTGGCATAAAAGGTTTAAGTTCCCAAGCAATATGTTGTAGTTTGTGTAACCAGCTTAGTAAATCTTCTTTACGTTCTGCTGCTGTTTTTTTCCAGGGTTCTTTTTCATTTATCTCTTTGTTAAGAGCTTTAATATCGAGCCATATGAGTTCTAGTGCAGCATGAAAGTTAAAACGTAGGATGTTATCTTGAATATCTGTATTTGGATATATTTCAGATTGCGAATTGATGAGTTCATCTTTTGCAGCAAGTGTCGTAACGCGAGACACTAAGTTACCTAGTTCATTGGCCAGATCAGCTTCATACAATTGGTTCATTCGTTCATACGAAAAGTCACCATCATCAAGAGATGGAATCTCTCGTAACAGGTAGTAACGCACCGCATCGGTGCCATATTTTTTAATTAACTCAAATGGATCGACCACATTGCCAAGTGACTTACTCATCTTTTGGCCATTCATAGTAATAAATCCATGGATAAAAATCTGCTTGGAAGGAGGAAGCTGTGCAGACATAAGCATTGCCTGCCACATAGCCGATTGTTGCCTTAAATTATCTTTTCCGGCAACCTGTACACCAGGCCAGTAATCGGAAAAGTTTTTTTCGTCATGTGGCCAGCCTAATGTAGAGATATAGTTCACTAGTGCATCAAACCATACATACATCACATGATCCTCATCACCTGGAACAGGTACTCCCCACGGCATCTTTTCTTTTAATCTGGAAATACTAAAGTCTTCTAGGCCTTTTTCTACAAAGTTTTTAATTTCTTCCAGTCGGTGAGCAGGTTTTACAAAATCGGGATTATCTTTATAGAGCTGGAGCAATTTATCTTGATAGTTTGAAAATTTAAAAAAGTAGTTTTCCTCATCAATCAGTTCAATTTCTCTATTTGGATGCAGTGGGCAGTAGCCATCAACTAGCTCAGATTCTGTTTTAGCCAGTTCACATCCAACGCAATACTTAATCTGGTAATTCTTTTTATATATATCTCCATTTTCCAGACATCTTGTCCAAAACTCCTGTGCAGCTTTTTTATGATCTGGGTTGGTAGTTCGGATAAAGTTAGTATAGGTTAAATTGAGAGCATCCTTTAGCTTGTCAAACTTAGCAGCATATGAGTCTACATACTCTTGTGGATCTGTACTCTGTTCTTTGGCATTCTGATAAATTTTTACTCCATGTTCATCTGTTCCTGTATTAAAGGTAACTTCATTTCCCAGAAGTCTTTGGGTACGTGCCCAAGCATCGGCCTGTACTATCTCTAGAGCAAACCCAATATGCGGATCTGCATTTACATAAGGAAGTGTGGTGGTGATATATACTTTGCTCATTGTACTTTTGTCGTTTTGAATAATGTTGACAGTCCTATTATAAACGATAGCAGTACTAATGTATTAATAAGATCAAAACCAATATAATAACTCATCAGAAGGAAAGAACATATAAAGAAGGTAGAAAATACATGCACTTTTTGCCCGAAATGAGAAGTGAGAATAGAACATATGCTGGTAATAAGGAGAATAAATGCCAGGACAGCAAAATCATTGCTGGGAGGAATATAATAAACCCAACCAACTAAAATACCTATAAGTACTATTAAAAATGTATATTTATGATTTATAAAAAATTGTCTATTTGAGCGGCTGGAAGTATGCCTTGTTTTGGGCTGGCTCATAAGTACAGTAGATGTGTCTTGCTTTTCTTTACGTGGATTCTTATTGGGTATAGAGATGTTTCCTAAGTTCTGCATATATTATTTCTACAAGATTTCAAGAAGTTTGTCATGTACATTACTCATATCTAATGTCAATAAAATATCAAGTTAGTAATTAGAAATTGGGAATTAACTATTATCAGCCATTACTAATAACGCTCTTGCAACTTCTTCTATAATAGATTATAATCTCTGAATCTATGGCACAACTTCCAGAAAACAAACAAGAAATCATTGAAATGTTTGCACAAAAAAATGGAGACACTGGTTCTCCAGAAGTGCAGGTAGCTCTTTTGACTTTTAAAATTCAAAGACTTACCAATCATTTAGAAGGTAATAAAAAAGATAATCACTCCCGTCGTGGTCTTTTGAAGGTAATTGCAAAAAGACGACGTATCCTTAACTATCTTCAAAAATTAGATGAAGCTAGATATAAAGAGCTCATTGAAAAATTAGGTCTTAAAAAATAATCGTTTATTAATTTATTATTAATTCGAGGAATGACCTGCGAGGTAGCTTCTTTGTCATCTTAACTTATTTTAAAGTCTGTACATATCGTAAAGTCTTTGAAACAAGTTTCGGCATTAGCCGATCGCCATTAGGCGCCAAGATGGCAATACTCCAAAACTCTTCGCTAACTCTTCCTCACATGTTATAGTTTTTATATGAAATTCTTAGAAGAATCCATGGATATTCATGGACAAAAACTAACTTTGCAGTTTGGCAAATTAGCTAGAGCTGCAACTACATCAGTCTTTGCCACACTCGGCGAGACAAGTGTACTTGTTACTGTTACAGCAGGTAAAGTAAGAGATGATTTAGATTACTTTCCACTCCAAGTAGAATACGCAGAGCGTTTATATGCAGGTGGAATTATTAAAGGTTCTCGTTGGGTAAAGCGTGAAGGACGTCCAACAGATGAAGCAATTTTAAAAGGTCGTATTATTGATAGATCAATTCGTCCTTTGTTCCCCAAAAGTTACAAAAGAGATGTACAGATCATTATTACCCTTATGCAGGTAGATGGTATCAATGATCCAGAAATTGTTGCAGCAATTGCAACTTCTGCTGCACTTCATGTTTCACCTATCCCTTGGAAAGGACCAGTAAGTACTCTTCGTATGGGATATATCCCTCCACAAAATGGAGAAGAGGGTTCATTCATTGTAAACCCAAAAGAATCTGAAAAAGAATTTACCACTCTTGACCTTGTCGCAACTACTTCTAAAGATAAAGTTCTTATGATTGAGACAGAAGCAGAAGAAGTAGATGATGAAGTATTTAAACAGGCATTGAAGGAGATCAAAAAGGAAAATGCTCCTATTATCGACTTTATCGAATCTATCCGTGAAAAGATCGGAATGGAGAAAGAAGAATTCTCAGATCTTCCAGTTGATGAAAAGCTTGTTACTATGATTAAAAAAGATCATAAAGATGAGATCAATGCAATTATTGAAGAGATTGCCTCAAAGGAATCTGGCTCAAGTAAGGTAATGGCCGAACTTACTGAAAAGATTACAGAAAAAGTTGGAGAAGAATTTGATGCAAAAACAATTGCATCGGCAATAGACTATGTGTATAAGAAAACAATCTGTGCAAACACCATTGATACAAAAAAACGTGTTGATGGACGTGCACTTGATGAAATCCGTCCGCTTTCTGCTGAAGTCGGTATTTTATCTCGAACTCATGGAACAGGACTTTTCCAAAGAGGTGATACACAAGTACTCTCTATTGCTACTTTAGCCGGACCAAGTGCAGGACAATTTATTGAAGGTCCGGAAGGCCAGGAAGAAAAGAGATACATTCATCATTACAACTTTCCTCCATACTCAGTTGGAGAAACTGGAAGAATCGGATCTGTTTCCCGTCGAGAGATTGGTCATGGAGCTCTGGCAGAAAAGGCTATTGAACCAGTTCTTCCTTCAGAAAAAGAATTTCCATACACTATTCGAGTTGTCTCAGAAGTACTTACTTCAAATGGATCAACCTCAATGGCTTCAACCTGTGGATCTACCTTAGCTCTTATGCATGCAGGTGTTCCAATTAAGGCACCAGTTGCAGGAATCGCAATGGGTATTATGACAAAGTCTGATGATGAATATGTAATTCTTACAGACATCATGGGTATTGAAGACTTTTCTGGTGAAATGGACTTCAAAGTAACTGGAACAGAAAAAGGTATTACAGCAGTCCAACTTGATGTTAAAAACATGGGATTAACAGATGAGATGATCTCGGAAACCATTGATGGAGCAAGAAAAGCCCGACTTCAGATCCTTGAAGTTATGGCAAAAGCTATCCCATCATCTCGAACAGAGGTTTCTGAATTCGCTCCAAAAGTACTTATGATCTCTATCCCACAAGATAAGATCGGTGAGGTTATTGGTGCAGGTGGTAAGACTATTCGTGGTCTTATTGCAAAAACTGATACAGACATCAATATTGATGAAGAAGGTGTCGTTACCATAACTGGTATCCAGAAAGAAAATGTAGAACGTGCAGCACATATGATTGAAACCATGACTCGGGAAGTAGAAGTTGGAGAAGAATTTGATGGAGAAGTAAAGAGAATTCTTCCATTTGGTGCATTTGTCGAGATTCTTCCTGGAAAAGAAGGAATGGTACATGTATCCAAAATGGGAGCTGGCTTTGTCAAGAACCCGGCTGATGTGGTACAGATTGGACAGGTTGTAAAAGTAAGAGTTATTCAGATTGATCCTCAAGGCCGTGTTAATTTACAGATGACAGGTAAAACAGATCAGTCAAACTACGATCAAGAATAATAATCTATTATAGATTTAAAGAGGACCTCCGATGTGAGGTCCTTTTTTATGGGAACATACATTTACAACTCAATTGTTGCATGCTATGATGAGATATCAACCACTATGTGGAATTTCTAATTTCTAATGTTTAAATTCTTCTATAATGAATTATATTTGTAATTAGAAAATGGAAATTTAGAATTAATTAACAGGAATTTGTATGGGAAGAAGAAAAAAATCTAAGTTTGGTATTCGTTTAAATGGCAAAACCCTCCTTAACCTGATTGGTTTTTTTGTCATACTCATTGCCCTTATTATGTTTGCCTCCTTTTTTCAGATGTTTAGAAGAGGGAGCGAAGATGGAGCTGTTTTGGCAGAAGTAAATGCTCAGCTTTATAGCTTGTTTGGTTGGCTGGCTATCTTAACACCAATCATTATGTTTCTTATTTCAGGGCATTTCTTTAACTCAAAAAAACTCAAGTTTGTAAAATACAATGTTACTATTGGGTGTGTCGTTTTATTCATCTCATTAGTTGGATTGTTCCAAACCGGCACAGTGGGGAATGCTATTTTTAGCAATTTATCTCTTGATTTTACTGCACTTGGCGCAATCTCAATTCTGTTAATTGGCTTTATAGTTGGTCTTATTCTATTCCTAGATACATCAATTGATGTTATTTTTCTTGCTATTGGAAAAGTCTTTGGACCTATTATGGAAGCATTTGGAAAACTTGCTTCCAAGAAACCTAATTTAGATTTAGCAAACCTAAATGGAAATAAAGATAAGCAAGATGATGGATTTATTAAAGATCGTGTAATCCCTACAAAACCTCAGCCAGCCCCAGTACAACCAGCTCCAGCAGCAAAGCCAGATGGCACAAGTGACCTTTCTATTAAACCAGTTATTCAAGATTCTTCTACATGGGTGTATCCACCTGTTACCTTGCTACAGGAAGTAAAACAAAAAGACGCAGATCGCGGTGATGTAAAAGGAAATGCAAATATTATTGAAAAGACGCTTGATAGCTTCGGCATAAGAACGCGTGTTGCTGAGGTTAATTTTGGCCCAACAGTTACCCAGTACGCCATTGAGATCACCATGGGTACAAAGCTGTCTAAAATTACAGCACTTGCAAATGACTTAGCTCTTGCTCTTGCTGCACCGACGGGCCAGGTCCGTATAGAAGCACCGATTCCTGGTCGTTCTTTGGTAGGTATTGAGATTCCAAATAAAAAACCAGAGATTGTAACCTTAAAAGCCTTGCTAGAATCTTCAAAGCTTGCTGAAAAAGAAGATCCGTTATTGGTTCCACTTGGTCTTGATGTGGGTGGTGCACCGATGGTTGCTTCTATTGCCGGCATGCCGCACGTACTTATTGCAGGTACCACGGGTTCTGGTAAATCTGTCATGATTAATGCTTGGATTACCACACTTATGATGCGTACTCGCCCAGATGAGCTGCGTATGATTTTAGTCGATCCGAAACAAGTAGAAATGACTCAATATAATGGATCTCCACATTTGTTAACAGATGTCATTGTGGAGCCACAGAAGGTAGTTTCTGCACTACGCTGGGCGGTTGGGGAGATGGAGGCCAGATATAAAGAGCTTGCCCAAGCTGGTGTACGTAACTTGGAAGGTTTTAATAACCTAGATAATGTCGATAGAAAACCTTATATCGTATTCGTTATTGATGAGCTTGCAGATCTTATGATGTATGCTGCAAACGAAGTTGAAGACCTTATTACTCGTATTGCACAGAAAGCCCGTGCTGTTGGTATTCACTTAGTATTGGCCACTCAGAGACCATCTGTAGATGTTATTACTGGTCTTATGAAAGCAAATATTCCAAGCAGATTGGCATTTAACGTTTCTTCCATGATTGATTCTCGTGTTATTATCGATATGCCCGGAGCAGAGAAACTACTTGGTCGAGGAGACATGTTTTATTTACCACCAGACCAAGCAAAACCAAGGCGTATTCAGGGACCTTTTATTACAGAAAGTGAAGTAAAAGATGTAGTGAGCTTCCTTAAAGCACAAGTGCCGGTAGTTCACTATACAGAAGAGATTACAGAGCAGACTCCTGCAATAAACCAAGGTGGTAGTGGAGGAGGAAGTATGGGTAATGTTACAGGTGGAGAAGATCGTGATGCGTTTTTTAATGATGCAGTCCAGCTTATCTCCCAATCAGATAAAGCATCAGCCTCTCTTCTCCAAAGAAAACTCCGCATTGGGTATGCCCGTGCAGCTCGAATACTTGACGAGCTGGAAGAAGCTGGATATGTAGGACCTGCAGAAGGTTCTAAGCCTCGTGAAGTACTGGGTAGACCTCAACAGGAAGGATAATAACCCTTATTCAAGTGGAACGGCCTCAGAAACATCAAGTTGATTAGGGAATTCTAAACGAAGTTTTTCGATATCTTTCTGTTCCATCTCCCATCCAATAGCACCTACATTTTCATCAAGATGTTTCTTATCACGCATCTTAGATAGTGTGACAATATTTGGTTGAGAAATAAGCCAGTTAATTGCAATTTGTGCTGGAGTTTTATTATACTTCTGAGCCATTTTAGCAAGCAGTTCTTTCCCATCCTCCATAAGCACACCTTTTTCCAAAGGCCTCCAGGCTGTAACCATAATGTCATTTTGCTGAGAGTAAGTTAGAATGTTATTCCGTTCTATCTCTCGTACTTTTAAGTTATAGTGAAGTTGATTACAGACTATTTTATGATGAGAGTGCTTTTGAGCTTCATCAACCCGTTCATTTTTAAAATTACTTACACCAATGTACTTAACCAAGCCATCATCTACTAGCTTATTCATGGCTTTCATTGTTTCTGCAATAGGGAATTCATCATTTGGCTGATGTACTAGGTATAAGTCGAGATAATCTGTGTGCAGCCTTTTCAAACTGCCTTCTGCAGCTTTGAGAACAGAATCATAACTTAAGTGCACTGGAGCCACTTTTGAGACCAAAAAAAGGTCTGTTCGGTTTATACCTTGAGTCGCTTGGGCAATAAGCTCTTCTGCCTTGCCATCTGCATAACGCTCGGCAGTATCTATATGAGTAATACCTGCCTCTATTGCTTGCCTTATTGCCTTTATATCTGCTTCGTCATCATTATGCAGGTCACGCATGCGATCTCCACCCATTCGCCAGGTACCCAGACCAAAAACAGGCATAGAAAAACCATTCTTGAGAGTTTTATGAGGAATCTTCATACTTTAATTTAAATATCTATCGATGTTACGTTGATGCTCTTCTGAATTACGTCCGTAATGGGTATTGCCCGACGGATCATGAATATAAAAAAGATATGGAGTATCGTCAGTTGCATCCAACACAGCTTGAATAGCTTCAATACCAGGACTGGAAATAGGACCAGGTGGTAAACCTGTTATGACATATGTATTATATGGTGAATTAATTTTAAGGTCATCAAAGGTAAGTGCCTTCTTCCACCAGCGATTTTCCAGAGGCTGATAGCCCAAGACATACTGAACGGTCGCATCTACTTGAAGAGGAATTCCTTCCTGTAATCTTCTATAAAGTACATTAGCAATTTCCTGTCTGTCATTTTCGCCAAATGCCTCACGTTCCAATATAGATGCCAGTGTTACAACCTCGTTTTCTGTCATACCTTTTTTAACCATTTGTTCTTCCATCTCTTCTGTAAACTTTGCATCAAATGTGGTTTTTAAGATATCAATAACTTGTTGAGCTGTTGGATTTTTGGGAATTAAATATGTATCTGGATACAAGTATCCTTCTTCTGCTAATGCATTAAATTCTGTCTCCGAAATATCAAACTTTTCAGAAACAATCTCTGCTATTTCTTCTTTTCTGAGCCCTTCTGGAATCGTTACCCAGACATCAATTGTGCCATGAGTGAGTTCATCTGCTATTTCATAGGCATTCATAGAAGGAGAAAGACGGAAATCACCAGCCTGAATGGATTTCTCAATATCCATTTGCTTTACAATAATACGAAAGACAATCCGATTACGGATCAGATCTTCTTTATAGAGGTTGTTTATAATTGAATCTAAAGATTCTCCTGGTTCAATAATAAAAATTTTAGATTCATCATTATTTTTGTTAACTGGAAGAGTCCCTTCTTTATAAAAGAGATAACCACCTATGCCTAAAAATGCAATGATGACAGCAAGTATTGTAAGTTTTTTCATGGGTCGATTTGATAAATTGGAAAATGGTCAATTGTGTTAAGAGCTTCCTCAAGATGGTATTTACTTGAAGAGTACAGTACCATATATTCTTCGTTTTTTAGGATCGGATCTCCTTTACGTTTTAAGAGTTCAATACCTGCCATTTTATCTCCTGGCGCGCCTAGTAATTTAGCTATATTATTTAAGTTATAATTATGTATATTCTTTATTTTACCAGATATGCTTGAGGAGACTTCTTTTTTGTGTGCTTTGTGCTTCATTGTCTTACTACTTACATTAGGATTACCATATTGAGCGGCTATAATTTCTTTAAATTTATATAACGCTTTTCCAGAAGTGAGGAGCTCTTTTGCTTCTTCCATACCATCTTTCTGCACCCGTTGTGTTTTGTAGCACATGTCTAACAGCTTGCCCGCTAAACGGAGGGATCTCTTTTCAAGCTCCATTGGTCTTGTCTCATCTTGTTCGAGCACTTTCAGTACATCAATTGCTTCTAAAAATGGACCTACTCCGTTTCCGGCAGGTTGATCAGTATTGTTAATATCAACTAATATCTGAATTCCAAATTTTTTGGCAATCTGCTCAAACTTCTTTTTTACCAGTTGGGCATCTTTTTCATACTTTACTTTCATTGTCCGGCCAATTGGGATATCGATTATTAAATGGTTTGCGCCAACTGCTATCTTTTTTGCCATAATGGAGACAATAATTTTGTCAAATGATTCAAAAGAAAGTGGCTCTTCTACCCGTATAATAACATCATCTGCAGGAGCAATACCCAAGTGACCTCCCCAGACAATGCAGCCATTGGTTTTCTGAATAATCTGCTTTATGTGTTCAGGTGTAAAGGTAACTTTAGAAAATACTTCCATAACATCTGCAGTTCCAGCAGGAGAAGTTATGGCACGGGAAGAGGTTTTTGGCATTTTAAAGCCAGCTGCAGCAATAATAGGCACAATGATCATACTCGCCCGAGTACCTGCAACGCCTCCAATAGAATGTTTGTCGGCCACAATACCAGGGAACTTGAGTTCTGTACCAGTTTCGACCATAGCTTTCGTGAGGAAGTACAGTTCTTCTGCAGAAAAGCCATCCTTAAAACCTGCTGCTACAAAATAAGCAGTAAGGACATCTCCCAATCGGTCATTTGCAATTTCGTCCATGAGATTATAGATCTCTTTATAATCGAGAGGTCTACCTCTTAATTTTTTCTTAATGGTTTCCTGAGCTTTTAGTAAGCTTGCTGAATCTGACATATTATTCTACTCCTTTATATAACTCCTCAACTTTTTGTTTATAAACTCGTGCTTTAATGAGCATCTTGGTAATAATATACAGTTCTTTTATACCAAATAGCCAACTTAAAAACAGATAAAGAACTGCATAGATAAAAAATCCAGTTACCAGAAGCATAAATACATTTAAGGTTCTTGATGTATCATAAATGAGACCATCAAATAAACGCATAAGGAAATATGTTACTACAGCAGAATTAAAGGTTGCAATACCAATCTTGAGTGTTTCCTGCGAAAGGAGGATAAGATCGAGACCTTTTATACGCTTATGAAGAATAAAAAATAAAAGTAATGTATGTAAACTCATAGAGATGGAAAAGGAAAGAGCAAGAGACCATACTGGGAGTTTAAGAACCAGAGTAAACCAGATACTTAACCCTGCATTAAGACCAATAGAAACAAGAGCAATATAAAAAGGTGTCTTCGTATCAAAAATGGCATAAAAACATCGAGTTAAAAAGTAATATACAGAATGAAGAGGTACAGAGAGTGAAAAGTAGGAAAGTGTAAGAGCTGTAAGTACGGTGCCTTCCCAGTCAAACTTTTCTCCTCCATAAAATAAACGGACAATTGGTGTGCGAGCCATAATAAAAAATGCAGCTGCCGGAACAGTAAAGAAAAGAATATTTAAAATAGATTCAATAATAATCTTTTTAAACTCCTTAATCTTTCCATCCTGATAAATATCACTTAAATACGGTAAGGAGGCTTGTCCGAATGCAATACCTATTATGGAAACGGGAAGCAGTTGTAAGTGTTGAGCTAAGTAAAATACGGTATAAGAACCCGATCCAAGTAATGTAGCAAGGGTTAAATCTACTGTTGCATCAATCTGTGCCACAATAATGGTCAAGATACGTGGTACAGCAGTGCGAAAGAACCTCCATGCTTCTTTAAGATGGGTTATGATAAGTTTATATTCAAAATGGACAAAATGCAGGATAGGTAACTGAATTACAAAGAAGAGGAATGCTCCAACCATGACACCAATTACTGGCGCCATGAGGTGCATATCATTTGCAAGTAAGACCGTTCCAATAATAATTGCAACATTATATATAATCGGTGCTATGGCGGGTAAAATAAATGATTTTTTTGCTTGGCTGATACCAGTAAGAAAGTTACCTAACACCAGAAATGGAAGCTGCCCCAAGAGTAGTAATCTTGAATATACAATAATCTGCATATTTTTTTCTTCAGAAAAGCCAGGGGTAATAAGAGGAATCAGAATTGGCAACAATATTACCAGTACTGTAATAAAAGCAAATAATGCCAAACTTACTACATTAATAATTGAAGAAATAATTCTGTTTTGCTCAGTTGATTTCCTTTGATACTCAATAAAGAAAGGAATAAAAGTGGTACTCAGTGCGCCATTAATAAGAATCTCAAAAACTAAGTCCGGTATGCGAAAGGCTGCAAAAAAGATATCGAGCTCTTCTTTGGTAAAAATTCCAACCAGTATACGGTATCGCAAGAAGCCTGCAAGTCGGGACAGGATCATCATCCAGGCAAGTATGAGGGTAGAAGCGACAATACTTGTTTGCTGTGCGAAAATAAAATCTTTCGTCTTTTTTAATAGATTATTCATAATATTTGCTGTGTACTTATTTCCATCTCATTGAGAGCAATTACGTCCAAACAAATCGATTTCGAAATATCGTATCTCGAAAAAACGTTCGCCTAACTCACTAAAGACTTTATACTCTATCTCGTTTGCTCACTGCACAAAAGTCCTTTGATACATTGTCTCGTTCATCTGCAGCGACGGACTTTCAAGCTTATTTGTTGAAAAATATACTTCAGATCGAACACAAAACTAACTACTTCATTATAGCCAAAATATTCTTGCAAAATACATACAAATTTTGGTGATATTGCTCTTGACTTTAGTATGAAAATGGCGAATAATGAAGGAATATGGTGTATTTTGGTGAATATGAAGTATCGCTTACTGCAGGAGGAAGAATTGCATTGCCGAAGAAGATTAGGGAAGGGTTTGATAACAAAGAATTTATCATCACCAAAGGACAAGGTAATTATCTGGTAGGTTACGACAAAAGGAGTTGGGATGAACAAGTCAAGCAGATGCTTGATCTGCCAATCCAGGAACGAGAAGATCCAGACAACATGAGAAAAAGAAGAATACTGTTTTCATCAACAGTGTATTTGGAGATAGACGATCAGGGAAGAGCGGTGTTACCAAAGAACTTGAGGAAGTTCGCAGCACTTTCAAAAAAGGCAGTTATTGCCGGGGTTGGAGACCATTTCGAAATCTGGGATAGAAGGCGCTGGGAAGATTATATTAACGAAGTTAAGAGTTAAAAATTAAGAATTATGGGTTTAGAAATAGAAATTATAAAAACTATTAACTGTTAACTCTTAATTCTTAACTAACCTATGCATACATCAGTATTTTTAGAAGAAGCGATTGAAGCATTACTAGTAAAGAAAAACGGTAAGTACATTGATGGTACCTATGGAAAAGGTGGCCACTCCAAGAGAATTGTAGAAAAAGGTGGCAAGGTATTGGCAATAGAATGGGATCCAGCTCAAATTCCAACGGAAAAACTAAAGAACATAGAGATTGCAAAAGGAAACTTTGCTGATATGGAGTTTATAGCAAACGAATATGGTTTTATTCCTGCAGATGGCATTCTGTTTGACTTTGGTTTATCGATGGATCAGCTGGAAGAAGGAAAGAAAGGACTTTCCTTTAGAAAACTCGATGAACCTTTAGATATGAGAATTAGTAATACTGGCAAAACAGCTCGAGAGATACTCAATGAGTTTTCAGAACATGAGCTTTCCGATGCTTTTATGAAATTCTCAGAGGAGATTAAATCTAAAGATATAGCCAAGCAGATTGTCATCATAAGGAGAAAGAAACCTTTTGAGACAGTCCAAGATTTAGTTTCAGCAATAGATAAAGCTCTTAAAGATCTCAGTAAGAATCGGGTTTTTGCAGAGAAAGTATATGCACGTATATTCCAGGCACTGAGAATTATGGTGAATGAAGAGTTTAGTAATATTGATCGCGGTCTGGCAGCTGCTTTAAAGATATTAAAACCAGGTGGGAGGATTGTAGCAATTACATTCCATTCACTTGAAGACAGAATAGTAAAGATGTTTGCCCGACAACATAAGAATGAAGTAATAGAAGAGAAAGTAGATGTTGAAAAAGTACGAACATTAAGATCGTTTGAACGATCTGCAACATTACGAATTATAGAAAAAAAATAGTCATGAATTTCAATAAGTTATTTGCAGGAATCTGCGCCATATTAGTTATTATTAACGTCACTTATTTTGTAAAAGGTATACAGTTAGGGGACGAGATTAGTTATTACGAAAAAGAACTTAAAGTCCTTCAGGAAGAGAATAAAGATTATGAACAGGAGATTTACGCTTTGGAATCACTCTCTAAAACAGCATCTATGGCAGCAGAACTGAATTATGGAAAATATAATGATCCTATCTTTACTGATATGCCTCAGTACGCTTTAAAATAATGTAGCTATGAATAAAATAAGACTACTGTTCCTCTTCTTCTGTGGAGGGCTTGCAGCTGTAATTATTAAGCTTTTTTTGGTTCAGATCGTCTATCCTAGCTATTTTGCTGCAGATTATATTACAACCAGTAAGATCACTCCAAGCCGGGGTAAGATTCTTGATCGTAATTATGAGCCCATGGCTATAAACCAGACGAAGTACCTTTTGTATGTAGAACCGCAAAAGATGGAAGATAGAGAAGAGCTTATTGAGGAAATTGATAACGTTCTTGAAATTGGTGAAGCAACTCTTGAAGCTCGTATTGATCCTTCTAAAGTATGGATTTCTGTTAAAGGGAATATTCCTAAGAAGAAAAAAGAACAGCTGGAGAAGCTTAAGATTGCAGGGATTGGTTTTGAAGAAGAGAAGCACAGATTTTACCCGGAGGCTTCCCTTTCTGCACATCTACTTGGATTTTTGGGAAAAGATAAAGATGGTGAGCCTGTAGGCTACTTTGGACTTGAAGGCTATTACGATCGGGATTTAGCTGGATTGCCGGGGGTACTGAAATCTGAGCGAGATATGTTCAATAGACCTATTTTTGTAGGAACTCAGGAAAAGGTAGACGCAAATGATGGACGGGATTTTGTCATGACTATAGATAAATCGGTACAGCATATTATCAAAGAACACCTTAAAGAAGGTGTTGAGCAGTTTAAAGCAAAGTCAGGCTGTGTGATTGCAGCTAACCCCAACACGATGGAGATTATTGGTTTAGTCTGTTTACCAGATTATGATCCGGGTGCCTATTATGAATTTACAGAAAAGGACTTCATAAACTCTACCATCTCAAGTGGTTACGAACCAGGTTCTACCTTCAAACCACTTGTTATGGCCGCCGCAATAGAAGAAGGTGTGGTGAAACCAAATGATATTTATGATGAAGAAGGCGCTCTTAATATAAGTGGCTATCGTATCCAGAACTGGAACGATAAATATGAAGGTAATATCACCGTAACTCGTATCCTTGAGAAATCTTCTAATGTGGGTATGGTGTATCTGGGAGACAAGTTAGGAAACGAAAAACTGAATGAATATATTCATAAATTTGGATTTGGTGAGTATACGAATATCGATTTACAGGGAGAATCACCAGGACAGGTAAAGCCTCTTGACGCCTGGTACCCAATAGATGCTGCAACTATGTCTTTTGGTCAGGGTATTCTGGTAACTCCAATGCAGCTCATGCGGGCTTTTGCTGCTGTGATTAATGGTGGAAATCTTATGAGACCCTATGTGGTAAAGGAAGTAGTAGAAGATGGTTATCATAAAGAACGGCAACCACAGGTACAACGAAAAGTATTGAGCGAGCGTACATCTGAGATTATGAGGAAGATGTTAGTTTCAACTGTGAATAATGCAGAAGCTAAATGGGATATCCCAGAAGGATTTACCTTTGGTGGTAAAACAGGTACAGCTCAGATTGCAGTGCAAGGTACGTATGATGCTTCTAAAACCATTGCATCTTTTATCGGGTTTGCTCCAGCAGAAAAACCAGAATTTCTGGTTTTTGTAATTATTCGTGAGCCAGAATCTTCGAGCTGGGGATCAGAAACCGCCGCACCGCTTTTTTTCGACATAGCAAAGGAGCTGCTTATTTACTATAATGTACCTGCAAGCAAGTAATAAATAGGAATCATTTATCAGGTCATCCTGAACTCGTTTTAGGATATACTTAGATGCCTAAACTAGTTATAAATGACATGAATATTGCGAGATCATAAAGTGAATTAATATGGACATACAAAGCATAAAAAACATCTTTCATTTTATTAAAGCTATTCTGGCCAATATCTATTATGGTAACCCAAGTAAAAGGCTTACTGTTATTGGTGTAACCGGTACAGATGGAAAAACTACAACTGCGGCTCTTATTTATCATATTCTCAAAACATCAGGAAAAAAAGTTTCGCTTATCTCAACAGTTTCTGCAAATATCGGTAAGAAAAGTTATGATACAGGCTTTCATGTTACAACTCCTTCTCCATTTACCGTTCAAAAGTATCTGAAACAAGCTGCAGATGATGGAGATGAGTATTTTATTCTCGAAACCACTTCTCATGCCTTAGACCAATTCAGAGTGTATGGAGTTCATTTCAAGATAGGCATTATTACTAATATTACCCATGAGCACTTGCAGTATCACAAAACGTATCGCAGGTATGCGGAGGCAAAGGCCAAGTTAATTGATTGGGCAGAGATGGGTATTGTCAACCGAGATGATAAGTCTTACAAGCTTGTCTCGACAGGCCGCCGACATAAGATATCTACCTATGGATTTAAGAACCAATCAGATTATAATCTGGATTTTTCCAAAACTATTAATAAGAATCTAGCACTGTTTAATAAATATAATTATCTGGCAGCATATATAGCCTGTCATAAAATAGGCCTTGAGGATAAAAAAATCTTTGATGCAATGAAAACATATAAGCTTCCGCCAGGCAGGCTGGAAGTGGTATATAACAAAGATTTTAAAGTGATTATAGATTTTGCCCATACACCTAATGCATTACATGAAGCTTTACAATCTATCCGGGATGAACACAAGCCAGAAGGACGTATTATTCATATCTTTGGAGCAGCTGCATTTCGCGATGATGCTAAGCGGCCTAAAATGGGTGATGAGAGTGCTTCACATGCTGACACTACTATTATTACAGAAGAAGATTATCGTACAGAAGATCCATACAAAATCGCTAAAGAAATTGCTGTGGGAATGGAAAAGCTTGGATGGAGGAAGATTGAACAACATGAGTACCAGGCTAAAAAGAAAACGTACACTGTTTTAGTAGATCGGCAAGCTGCTATAGATAAAGCTCTTTCTATTGTAAAAAAAGGAGATATTATTGTACTTACTGGTAAAGGTCATGAACAGAGTTTGTGCCGTGGTAAAAAAGAGTATCCATGGAATGATAAAAAAGCTGTTCTTGAAAGTATTAAAAATATGAAGCCATGAGCTTTCTGCAGAATAGAAAAGGAGTATTTACTTCGTCTTTGTTTTCTCCATTTGAGTTGCAGCACGGTTTTGGTACAAAGCTGCTGGGAGATGGAAGAAGACGGGAAGTTACTTTGGATCTACAGGAAGGATTAGATTCAAGAGTTGTTGTTTCTCCTCAACAGGTCCATTCAACCAATATTCAAGTCATAACAACTGTGCCCACTTCACCTTTTAAACCTATAGAAACAGATGGAGTAATTACCTTACTAAAAGAAGTACTCTTAACAGTTATCACTGCAGATTGTGTCCCTATGATCTTTTATGATCTTCGTCAAAATATAGTAGGAATATCACACCAAGGGTGGAAGGGAACTCTCAACAAACTTCCTAAGAAGATGATACATACAATGAACTCACTAGGTTCTGCACCGAAAGATATACGAGTTGCAATTGGCCCGTGTATTAATGAATGTTGTTATGAAGTGGGAGCAGATGTTGGAGATAAGTTTACTACTGCATTTGGTAAATCTGTTATATTAACCCGAGGTGGCAAAATATACTTGAACCTTCTTAAAACAAACTACCTTATGCTCATTTCATCTGGCATAAAACCAACCAATATTGACTACTTCCCTTTTTGTACATCTTGTCAGGAAAACACATTCTGGTCTTATAGACGAGATAATGGCATTAAAGGGGAGATGCTTAGTTTTGTAATGCTATAATAAATAGATAATGGAAACGTACACTCATATCTTCTTTGTAGGTATAAAAGGTGCTGCAATGGCAAACCTTGCACGTATTTTTCAGGAAATGGGGAAAAAAGTAAGCGGCTCCGATGTTGAAGAAGCTTTCATTACAGATCAAGGTCTTACCGATAATAACATCTCCATTATCCATTCATTTGAAGGAAGTCAGTTACCTACAGATGTAGATTTAGTTGTGTATTCTGCAGCACATGGTGGGATAAAAAACAGGCAGGTAATTGCGGCCCAAGCCAAAAGTATTAAAGTAATGCATCAGGCAGAAGTACTGGGTAAGCTGATTCATGAATTCAAACAATCGATTGCAGTTGCAGGTTGTCATGGTAAAACAACTACTTCTTCCTTGCTTTCGTATGCTTTGCAGCAGCTTCAGGTAAATCCAAGTTATATGGTTGGCGTTTCTGCCTTTAATAATATGCCAGGTGGAGCATTTGCCAGTAAAGATTATTTTGTGGTTGAAGCAGATGAGTATGGTATGAACCCACCGCAGGATATAACACCGAAATTTCATTATCTACAACCAACACACGCTCTCATTACTAATATCGATTTTGACCATCCCGATGTGTATCGAGATATAGAAGATACCAAGTCTGCTTTTGTGAAATTTATGAAGTCTATTATTCACTTTGAGGAAAATGAAAGACGTATTATTGCCTGTAATGATGATGAAGATATTGATGACATCCTCGATATTATTACAGTACCTGTTCTGACTTACGGAAGAAATAAAGATGCAGACATTCAAGTAGTTTCTATCCAGGGAGAAGGTTCTGTAACCAAGTTTAAGCTCCTATTTAAGTCATTTGGCGAATATAGCGGCTCAACCTATCCTTTTGAGATAAAGCTTCCTGGTGATAAAAATGTGTTAAATGCAACAGGTGTGATTGGTATGCTCATGATCCTTGGTTTCAAGCCAGAAGATATCGGAAATGCTATAAAAGGATTTACTGGGGCAAAACGTCGGTTTGAGTTAAAAAAGCAGGTTGGTGAAACATACTTGTTTGATGATTACGGCCATCATCCAGAAGAGATAACAGCCACCATTCAGGCTGCTAAAATGAGGTTTCCCGATAAACGGATTATGGTGATCTTTCAGCCACATACGTTTTCCAGAACAGAACGCCTTAAACAAGAGTTTATCGATTCCTTAGCTCATGCAGATAAAGTGTTTTTACTACCAGTCTTTGCATCAGCGCGTGAGCAAAAGCAAGATAACGCCACAGACTCTTCTACTCTTTCAGAAATTGCAAAGAAACAGGGGATTCTATTTATAAACAGTTACAGGTCTTCAACGGAGTTACTTACTGCTTTAAAGGAAGAAGTGAAACCAGGTGATATTATCTTCACCATTGGCGCTGGAGATGTATACAAGCTCGATAAGGAGATTGGGAAGATAATTTCTGCTAAAATATAGTGATGGAAGAACTTATTAAGCAATTTGGAGACAGAATAAAGCAACAAAAAGATCTGTCACCTTATTTCACATTACGTACCCAAACTTCTGCAGAGTATTATTTAGAAGCAGAAAGTAGAGAAGATATCATTACTGCTGTTAAACTTACTTCAAAACATAAGATCCCTCTTTTTTTCTTGGGAGGTGGTTCAAACACCATTGTTCTTAAAGGTGAGATCAAAGGTCTGGTTGTGAGGAATATGTATATGAAGAAAGAAGTTGTAAAAGACGAAGCTGATTATGCAGAGGTAGAGTTTAGTGCCGGTTACTCTATGAGCCGGGTAGTAAGTGAAACCATAAGGGAAGGTTTATCTGGTTTTGAATACCATTTAGGCTTGCCGGGGACTCTTGGTGGAGCTATCTTTATGAATTCAAAGTGGACAAAGAATCTTTCTTATGTTGGTGATAATCTTATTTCAGCAAATATTCTAGACAAAGAAGGAAATGAAAAAAAGGTCGATCGGGATTACTTTAAGTTTGCCTATGATTATAGTATCCTGCAGGAAACAGGAGAAATAGTGCTGGAAGCAACCTTTAAGTTCAAAAAAGAAGATCCTGAACTTCTCAAAAAAAGAGCACAAGATGCTTTGGCCTACAGACGCGAGACTCAGCCATTTGGTGTTGCAACTGGAGGCTGTTTTTTTCAGAATATCTCAGACGAGGAACAGGCAAAGCACAATTTGCCTACTAAATCTGCAGGGTATCTTATAGATAAAGCCGGTTTGAAAGGGACAACAGTGGGTGGTTTTACGGTTTCGGAGAAACACGCTAATTTTGTTATTAACACAGGTAATGGCACACCGGAGGACTTATTCAAAATACTGAATCTTATCAAGAGTACCATTAAAGAAAAGTATGGGGTAGATTTAAAAGAAGAAGTTATAGTAGTTAATTAAATATATGGAACAAGCATTCATCATAAAAGGAGGAAAACCCTTGCAAGGCAAAGTAGAGCTCTCTGGAGCAAAAAATATTGCTTTAAAAGTACTTATCGGCGCACTTTTATTCGATAATAAAGTCACCATTCACCATATACCACGAATAGATGATATTACGGGGCTTATCGATTTGTTAGGAAAGCTGGGTGCAAAAGCATCTTTTATAGGTCAAAACACGGTAGAGATAGATCCCACATCTCTTAACACAGATAAAGTGGATTTATTTTTAGCATCAAAGATCCGTGTTTCCTTTATGTTGTTTGCGCCGCTCCTTTATAAATTTGGCAAAGCACACATTCCAAACCCTGGTGGATGCAGGTTAGGAGCAAGATCAATTGATCGAGTAGTTGAAGGGCTACAAGCGCTCGGGGTAACTGTGGATTATGATTCTGAAACCGGTTATTACGAAGCTACCATGCAGGGCAAACCTCATGGGAGTTATACATTCAAAAAATCCTCACATACAGGAACAGAACTTATTATCCTGATGTCTGTATTTGGTGAAGGGACTATAACTATTCATAATGCAGCGCAAGAACCAGAAATAGATGATCTTATCGCATTTTTAAATGCTGGTGGAGCACGTATTACAAGAGATGGAAGTACCATTACCGTAGAAGGAGTTTCCTCACTACACCAGAATGAACCATTTACCATAGCTTCTGACCGCGTGGAGGCAATTACATATGCTGTAGCTGGTATTGCAACAAAAGGTGATGTGACTATTTCACCAATAAAACCTCATTATATCGCTTCATTTGTGGAAGTTATGAAGGAATCTGGTGCTGGAGTAGAACAACTAAATGATGAGACCTGGCGATTTTATTATCAACCAATGAAATCTATAAAAATTGAAACCACTCCACACCCAGGATTTCTTACTGATTGGCAACCACTCATGGCAGTTCTTATGACGCAAGTTGATGGGAAGTCTGTAATTCATGAGCGCATTTTTGAAAATAGGTTTAGTTATGTTGAAGAGCTCAGAAAGCTTGGAGCACAGGTTTCTTATATTGATTACCCTGTAAATAATCCATCTGAGCACTATTTCTTCAATTTTGATCCAGAAAAAGAGTATGCTCAAACAATAGAAATTGCAGGTCCACAGAAACTACATGGAGGTGTTCTTACTGTTGCGGACTTACGTGCGGGAGCAACACTTGCTATTGCAGCACTTATTGCAGAAGGCGAAAGCTATATAAAAGGCATTGAGCATTTGGAAAGAGGCTACGAAGATTTTGAAGGGAAGATCAAAGCATTAGGCGGAGATATTAGGAAGATTTAATGTAGTGTGTTATCCTGCACTTGGTTGAGGATCTATTATATAGATGCGGAAACAAGTTCAGCATGAGAAGTTACTTTTCTGACGGAATTGCTTCATTTACTACCGCTCCTGGTTTTACCTTTGCATGTGCTCCAACTGTCGATCCTGGCATGAGAGAACAGTTAATACCCAGGAATGCACCTTTTGCGAGAATTGCACCAAACTTACTTCTCCCGGTGTCTTGTGTTTTGCCTTCGGGTAGCTTCATAAGGACATTTCTCCCGTCAAGTCTCAGGTTTGCTGTCGTTGTTCCCCAGCTTGGATTTACATCCCTTTCTAAAATTGAGTCACCAATAAAGTTGTGGTGAAGCATACAGCGTGGCCCTACATAACTACGAGCAACTTCACTGCCAAAGCCAATAACTGCTTCGTTTTCTACGATTGATTGCCGGACCAAAGCATGATTTCCCACTTTTGCATACTTACCGATATATGCAGGTCCTTTAATAACTGCAAAGTCATCTATATGTGCATGATCATCTATGTATACATCTCCCTGTATAACTGCATTCGGTGAAACGTAAGCAGAGGGAGAGCGGTGTTTTTTAATTTTATGTTTCAGAAAAAGCTCCATTACATCTAAGACATTATGTGAGTATTTGAGTTTTTGCCAGTAATTTTCATACAAAACAACTTTTACATCATTTTCTTGCATGAGTTTAGAAAGTGCTTTTTCATACTGATCGTCTCCTTCTTCCGGCATTGATTTAAGTATATGTAAAAAGTGCTGTGGCTCAGAAAAATAATGAAAAACGAGGTTTATAAAAGAACTTGGTTCCTGCCCTGGTTCTGGTTTTTCAACGATTGCTTTCACATTACCATTTTCTATCTTTAAGTATCCTGCTGGCATATGTTGATGCACTTTCATACCAGTAACAAATGCATAGGTATCAAAGGTAGATTGATACAGTTTTTTAAAAAATGTAGGTTCTATAAAATCAACTGCGTTCATGACCAGGATAGGTCTTCCATCAATTTCCCGTTCTACCTGCAAAAGTGCATCACCCATCCCAAGAGGCTTATCTTGAATTTTAGTTTGAATAGTAATATTAAACGGCTGGTATGAAGCAAGCCATGCTTCATTTTCGGAGTTTGTTACCACAAGACATTCATGAAACCCACTTTGTTCGACCATCTCTATCATGTGTTGTAGAACCGGTTTTCCGAAGAAGGGAATGATAGTCTTATTCGTGTGTAAGGGCTGAAAAGATTTTCCTATCCCTCCGGCGAGTATTACTACAAGTGGTTTTTTCATAGGTTCTAAGGTAAAATTATTATAACAGTAAAAAAATGTAATGGTAAACTAGTTTATCTATGAAAAAAATCACTGTTCTTGGAGGAGGGACCGGCACGTACGTTGTTCTTTCAGGACTTAAAAAACACAAACTTGATTTAGCAGCAATAGTTTCGATGATGGACTCAGGAGGCTCCACAGGACGTTTACGGGATCAGCTTGGCGTACTTCCACCAGGTGATCTTCGCCAGTGTTTAGTAGCTTTGTCAGAAGCACCAGAGTTATGGCGGAAGCTCTTTCTTTACCGTTTCGAAAATGGCGATTTAAAAGGACATAATTTTGGGAATATCTTTTTATCTGCTTTAGAAAAAGTATCCGATGACTACCATACAGTTATAGACACAGCAAATTATGTACTTCAAACCAAAGGTCGGGTCATTCCAGTAACAACTGGTAAAACTCATCTTAAAGTTGAGTATGAAAATGGAACTATTTTAAAAGGGGAAGGGGTAATAGATGAAGATAATCCAGAGCGTTCACGTATTTTAAAGGCATATTTAGAACCATCAGTTTCTGCAAATACAGAAGCCCTTGAACGGATAGAAGAGTCGGATTATATTATTATTGGCCCAGGTGATCTGTATACAAGTATTGTCCCTACACTTCTTGTTGATGGTATGAAAGAGGCAATTCAAAAAAGTAAGGCAAAAATCTTTTTTATTGTAAACCTCATGACAAAAGCAGGCCAGACAACTAACTATACCGCCTCAGATTTTATTGAAGATATCTCGTTATATTTAGGAAGAAAACCGGATTTTATAATAACTAACAACGGTTTTATCCCGGATGATATTAAAGAGTGGTACGCAAGCCATACTGAAGTTCCTGTCCAAAATGATATCGACGAACAAGAATTTACAGGTACAATAATAGAAGAGGACGTAATTAGTAGAAGTTATAACAAGAAAAGTTCAGCAGATTCTTTAACAAGAAGTATATTACGTCATGATTCCGAAAAATTAACAGAGGTTCTCATGAAAAAGATATGAAGAAACACGCAAAAGCAATAAAAAATGCCTGGAACGGCATTGCTTGGGGGTTCAGAACACAACCAAATTACAGAATACATCTTACTCTTTCTTTAGTAGTTATATCCGCTGCTTATTTTTTACAGGTTTCTTATACTGAATGGTTATTATTAACAGTAATGATCGTATTGGGCTTTGTAATAGAGACCATTAATACAGGTATAGAACAACTAGGGGATGCAATTGATAAGAATTATAATGAATATATTAAACGAGCCAAAGATTCGTCAGCAGGGGCAATGCTCCTTTTTTCCTTTGGAGCAATTATTATTGCTGGATGGATATTTTTACCCAAGATACTGGCATTACTTTTTTATTAATAGTTAGATCACTATGGCACTTTATATTTTTATAACTCTCGTTTCCTTGCTAATTCACTTCATACTTATTGTGCCATTTATCCACTTCCTCTATGAAATGAAGTTCCAGCGGGCTAAACAACATACAAAAGATGCATTCAATAAACCAACTCCAATTTTTGACAAGTATCATCAGCATAAAAGTGGCACACCGGTAGGTGGAGGGATGCTTATTGTTGCACTCACAACTTTACTTTTTCTATTCTTTTATTTCAGTTTTATTTTTTTTGATCTCAATGTCCATACCAACTTTACTTCTGTTTTTTGGGAAGTTGCCATAGTTCTTTTTACATTTATTAGTTTTGCACTTCTGGGAGTTTTTGATGATTTAAATAAGATATTTTACTGGGGAAAAAATAATTTTTTTGGACTCCGCTTAAGTGTAAAACTTATTATAGAGATTATTCTGGCACTTATCATCTCTATTGGAATTTTTTATGGACTAGAAGTAAGTTTTATTCATATCCCTTTCTTTGGGGTGTATGACCTTTCATACTTTTATATTGTTTTCTCGACTTTTGTTATTGTGGCCTTCTCGAATGCAGTTAATATATCTGATGGGCTAGATGGCTTGGCTAGTGGAGCACTGCTCATTGCACTTCTTGCTTTCTGGACTATTGCCAGAAGTATTATTGATGTCCCAATTTCTATTTTTGTTGCGGTATGGATTGGTGGACTTATCGCATTTTTATACTTTAATATTTATCCGGCTCGTATCTTTTTAGGGGATGCAGGTGCGCTTTCTTTTGGTGCAACTTTTGCCGTAATTGGCATTATTATCGGCAAGTCGTTTACCCTTCCTATTATTGGAGGTATCTTTTTCTTTGAAATCTTAAGCTCTTTTCTTCAACTCATGAGTAAAAAATATCGTAAAAAGAAAATGTTTAAGGCTGCACCAATTCATTTACTTCTTCAATATTACGGATGGGAAGAGCCTAAAATTGTTATGCGATTTTGGATGGGCGGCATTGTATTTGCCCTTATTGGTCTGATGATTGCTTTCTTAAAGTAATTCATTTGCATTCTAGCCCTTCTTCATACTACAATGAATTTTATGAAGAATACTAAGCAGATACTTATTATTACATTAAGTGCAGTATTACTTGGAGCGATAATTTTCCTCACGTATATCTTTACTTCTGGATCATCCATAAGCTTATTTAATTTGCGGGCAGCAAACCCACAGGAAGAAGTAGATACTTTTTTGGCCGAAAATAACTTGGCACCAACTGCATTGCCACCATCAGATGATGGAGTAGAAGAGGAAAGTCTACTTGCCTATAATAGTACTAGCCCCTCACCCACACTTCCACCAGCAGATGCAGTTTCTGGATCACCAAGCCCAACACCATTTGAAGCAAACCAGGGAATAGGAGATACTTCGCCAACGCCTTCTGGCACAGAAACTAAAGGTGGTTTGAGTCTAACTCCCACCATCACTCCAACTATGTCCCTTACCCCTACTCCAACTGAGTTTATAGAAATAACTGGTGGTATGTCTCCAACTGTTGTTACTCAGCTCCCTGTGGCAGGTATTACAGATAACTTAGGTCCAGTGCTTATAGGAGGCGGAGCACTTATTCTTCTGGCGTTTTTATTGTAGAGAAATTCTCTTTAATACTCAATAATTTGAATACTAAAGAGATGCGGAAAACCCAAGCTGGGCTTTCCGCGAATAGATCTATAAACCTCCCTCACCTATGTGGTGACTTAAGTTGTTAGATCAGCCGGCCTAAGCGGTCAATTTTCCCTTCGTGGAAAGCTTGCAAGCTTGCTTTACCTGGGACGTATCCCGGGTAATACGAGGCGGCGTGCTCGATCTCATTGTTGTAGATTACTCCTTGCTGTGTCAAATCTACAAGTAGTTGACCAAGCTTACGGGCTTTCTGCTTGGTGAAGTGCCCCGGCTTACGTAGGGGTTCATCAAGCACGATTTCAACTCGGATACATTCCCTGTCGTCGAGTTTGAGCCTTGTCCAGTATCCCTTTTGTGGGATCCTGAAGACTTCTTCAACGGCAGTGATTGCGGCATCGCGGTCCCAGTCATCATTATGAAACTTGACCATTAGTACAAGTACCGATGGATCAAATTTCAAATGTCCTACCAATTCCAACGTGCCCAATTCATGTCCGGCATAGGCCATTTTTTTCGAGTACTGCATAGTCTTTCTCTCCTTGTTATGGACAGACAGAGTACTACACGATGAATAAATTATATCAGAAAAAGGCCGAAAGATCAAATATTATAGGATATAATGTGCTATGCCATCTGCTCAGCTATTTTGAAGAATCAGTATATAGATCGTAAAAAAAGACGTAGTTTTCTGTTGCATCTTCCAACAAACGCTATATAATTGTTGTGTAATGAATTTTTAAGTTCTTATGCCGGAAAACTATCGGTTTCTTCAAGAACTAGTTCAAACTTCTTCACCATCTGGTCATGAGGGCCCTATATTAGATGTTATTGAAAACCACTTCCAAACACTCGGAATCGAAAGCTTCCGCCAGGGACCAAATGTTTTAGTTCATATAGAAGGGAAAAACAGAGATAAGGCACTTATTCTAGATGGCCATGTAGACACAGTTACTACAGTACAAGAGGCCTGGACTGAGTGTCCTCCGGCCGGAAATGAGTCGGGAATAATCCAGGAGGGCAGATTATACGGTGCGGGCTCAAGTGATATGAAGGCTGGTCTTGCTGTTATGGAACGAGTTCTTCGTGCATCACAAAGGTTAGTTCCTGCTTGTGATATCTGGGGAGCATTTGTCGTTGAAGAAGAAACAACTGGTAAAGGAACAGAATCTTTTCTGAACTGGTTTAATGAACAAAATGCTCCTAAATATAAGGAAATGGGAGTTTTGTTCCCAGAATCAACTGGTGTGGATAATATGTACATCGGGCAAAAAGGAAATGCGATTGTTGATATGGAAATAATGGGTGATGGAGGTCATGCTTCAAGACATACAGGTATTAATGTTATTAGCAGAATGGCACATTTCTTTTCGGAACTGGAAGCTGAAGGCATTAAATGGTCAAAGTTATACGATGACGACCTGTTTGGACCGCCAACCTTCACACCGACTGTCATTCAATCAGGGCAGATCGAGTCTCCAAATGCTGTTTCACCCATTGGTAGAGGTTCTATTGATGTACGTTTGAATCCAGCGATGTATCAGGACTTTTTTCAACTGATGAAGGAAGTAGCAGAACTTCATGGTATAGATCTTTCTCTGAGATGGGGTGCTGCGCCTGCTGTAGCAAGTGATCCAAAAGGCGATTTAACTCGCTTATTTGCAGATATTGCTCAGTTAAAACCTCAGATTATGGCTTCTACATCTGATGCAGGCTGGTTTCTAAATAATGGATTTGATCAGGTAGTTATAAATGGCCCGGGTAATCCGAAAGTAATCCATTTACCAAATGAATATGTGCAACTTGATCATGTAAACATAATTACAGAAAGGTATTTAGAAATTATTGATATATGGGGGAGCATCTAGGCTAGACCATTTTTTCAGCCATTTTGAAGAAGCTTTCTGCGTTTAGTGAAGCAGTACCTACCAAAAAACCATTAATCTCACCAGTTTGAAGATACTCACCGATATTCGTTTCGTCTACGCTTCCACCATAAATGAACGAAGTGCCTTCTTTTAAGTTCAGTCTCTTTTTCATCTCAAGGATATGAGTTACCTCTGCATTCTGTCCGCTGCCGATTGCTTCAATCGGCTCATAGGCAATGATGTTTACATTATCGTAATATCTATCGTTCTCACCTCGTACACATAAAATAGGAGTTATGGTGTGAGTTAGGCATTCGTTAATTTGCTTGGCAATTTCTTCTTCATTTAGATGAAAGAACTGGCGACGTTCACTGTGACCAATAATTGAGTAATGAGCATATTCCTTTAAAAGATCAGCTGTTACTTCGCCTGTATATGCGCCGTTTTGCATAGAAGAAACTGTCTGAGAACCAACATTGATATTTTTATATAAAAGAAGGTGTTCTTTAACAACCGGAACGAGAGGAAAGGGAGGGCAGATGATAAGATGGACATCACTTGCTTCGAGCTTTGCTTCAAGCTCTGTAGTCTGTGCAAGATCCAAAAAAGTATGAAGCCATTTCATGGCATCAGGTACTGTAATAGCTGCTTTCCAGTTTGCGATTAGAAGTTTCATCAACTAGAATGATAACCTATATTATGGATGTTTTCAAGAATTTAAACGAGAAACAAAAAGAAGCGGTTGAATGCCTTGATGGACCATCTATTGTACTTGCTGGCGCGGGCTCAGGTAAAACAAGAGTACTTATTCATAAAGTACTAAACCTCATTCACAGTAGGAGAGCTCATCCTTCTCAAATCGTCATGATTACGTTTACCAATAAAGCAGCCCGTGAGATGAAGGAACGTATCCTTCATGCCACGAGTGAAGAAATTGTTCTAGGTTACGTTGGTACTTTTCACTCGTTCTCTGCCATGTTACTTCGTCGGGATGGTGAACATATCGGTATTCCCAGAACGTATACCATTTATGACGATAATGACTCTCAGCAACTGTTCAAAGATATTATTAAAAAACGTGATGAAGGAAAGTACTCGGCAAGTTATTTCTCTAACCGCATATCTGATGCTAAAAATCAGCTTATTACGCCAGAAAGATATCTTGAGTTATTCTCTTTCTATAAGGCTGCTGCAGTTGCAGAAGTATACTATGAATATCAGAAACAGCTTAAAAAAAATAACGCACTAGACTTTGATGACCTCATTATGAAGGTAGTTGAACTTTTTACAAAAGTTCCAGAAATTCTAGATAAATATCAGAACCGCTATCAGTATTTACTCGTTGATGAATTTCAGGACACCAATTACGCTCAGTATGCACTTACGCGTAAGCTAAGTCATAAGAATAAAAATATTACAGTTGTAGGAGACTTTTCGCAGAGTATTTATTCATGGCGTGGCGCAGATATTCGTAATCTGGAAAAGTTTTCTCAGGATTTTCAGAATACAAAGGTTATTGAGCTTGAGCAAAACTACAGATCAACCCAGAAAATTCTTGATTTTGCTTATCAGGTTATCTCTGAAAATCAGTCGCATCCGATTTTACAACTCTTTACTAAAAACACAGGAGGAGATGAAATTATTTACTACAAAGCATCAAATGAAGAAGAGGAAGCTGTATATGTGGCAAACTCTATCCAGAACCTGGCTCATGAATCGCATTATGATGAGGTAGCTGTGCTATATCGAACCAATGCCCAATCTCGTGCAATAGAAGAAGTGTTTTTGCATTATGGTATCCCATATACCTTAATTGGTGGAACTAGGTTCTATGAACGAAAAGAAATCAAAGATATTCTGTCTTACCTGCGTTTGTTCCTTCATCCAGAAGATACTGTTGCAACCGATAGAATAAAGAAGTTAGGCAAACGTAGATGGGAGAAGTTTAAAGAACTGTATCAGGAGATGAGAGGCATAGTGGAAGAAACACCAACTGTTGAGATTATGGAGAAGATCTTTGATAAAGTAGGCTATCTAGAATTATACGATCCTGAAGTACCAGAAGATTATTCTAGGCTTGAAAACATTAAGGAGTTAAAGTCTGTTGCTGTTACTTTTCCCAATATTATTGAGTTCTTGGAACAGGTAGCCTTAGTCGAGTCGGAATACTTTGAAAGTGAAAAGAAGGGAAGAGATAGAGAAGGAGTACGGCTTATGACATTGCACCAGGCAAAAGGACTTGAGTTTGATTATGTCTTTATTGTTGGTTTGGAAGAAGGGATACTGCCACACTCAAGGTCGCTTGATGACCTCAATCAGCTAGAAGAAGAGCGACGTTTATTTTATGTGGGTATTACCCGTGCACGAAAAAAACTACATATAACACATGCAAGAAGTCGCTTTATATTTGGAAGAAAGAATATTGCGATGAAATCCAGATTCCTTCACGATGATTCTGATGATGAAATAGAAGTGATCGAAGAAGACGCTACCGATTGGTGGTAGGTTAGGCTGGTATCGTATGAATCCCTTCTGTCTTTTTAATAAAGAAGTCAGTTCCATCTGATTCGATTACAGCATAAGCTGCGTTGTTTACATACAGATCTTCTGTATATGTGCTAAATCCCAAGTGAACAAGAAGTGCCCGCATAGCCCCTCCGTGTGATACAACTAATATTTTTTTACCAGGGTAGGCAACAGCTGTTTCCCTTAAAAAACGTATAAAGCGAGAAATAACTTCTTCATCTGATTCTACACCAGGGTATTTAAATGAAAATTTTTGTTCTTCAGATAACGACTCGTACTCATCGAGCAGGTGTCTAATTTCTCTCTGATATTCTTCAACTAACTTACCTTCATGAGTTCCAAAGGAGCGTTCCCGAATGAGTTCTGTAGTATTTATTGCGAGCCTACGTTCTATATTAAGGATGTCAGCTGTTTGTTGTGTGCGTGCCAGATCTGAAGAATAGATTGCATCAAATGTAGTATCACGTAATGAAGTGCGTAATGCCTTGATCTGCTGCTTACCATTTTTGGTAAGAGCTGAGTTGCCGTGTCCCTGAAGCCTTCGTTGTACATTCCACTCGGTTTCTCCATGGCGAACTATATAAAATGTACAGAGCTTGGTTTTCATAAAGTCATTATACATGAGGTCTTGTACCTTTCAAAAATTATGCTAATATGAATAAGACAAAAGTTTAAGCAACTCTACATATGAAAACAGAAGTATTTATGATATTAGGAGGTCTTGCGATCTTTGCTATTGTATTAAGTTTATTTATCCAGATGCAGTCAGGTAATCAAATTGAAAAGAATTCAGATACAAACAAGCTTACTATTTTAGGAGAAAATGATGAAAAAGCATCTCCAACACCAACTCCCCAGAAGCTCACAAAACCTCCAATGACTTTGGATGAAAATTCTGATTATGAAGCAGTCCTACAAACTTCAGAAGGAGAAATTACTATTGATTTATTCGAAGCAGACACCCCTGTAACAGTAAATAATTTTGTCTATTTAGCCCGAACCGGCTTTTATGATGGAACTACATTCCATAGAGTCATTGAAGATTTTATGATTCAGGGTGGAGATCCGGAAGGAACAGGAGCAGGTGGACCAGGTTATCGTTTTGACGATGAGCCATTTGAAGGTGAATATACGAGAGGTATTGTTGCTATGGCAAATGCCGGGCCAAATACAAACGGAAGTCAGTTCTTTATTATGCATGCAGACGCACCTTCATTACCAAAAGATTATGTCATTTTTGGGAAGGTAACTGCTGGGTTAGGTGTTATTGATGCAATCGCAACAGCTAACGTAAGTATGAATGCCTCTGGAACTGAGCGATCCAAGCCGGTTACTCCTGTAATCGTAGACAGTATTACCATTAATGAGACACCAAAAGTAGTAGATACTCCAACTCCAGAACCAGAATCAACAGAAGAAGAGGTTCCAACAGAGACGCCAACGCCTACTGAAGGTGAGTGATTATTACAATCGTCGTTCCGTATTTCATTCGGAATCCATAAAGATGAGGATGCTGAAACAAGTTCAGCATGACACATTATATCTTAAATAATAGCTGTCTCATGTTATCTTCTATGTTTATGAAGTCATCTGCCATCTCGATAAGTTCTTTATTAGCGGTCTTTTTAAAAGCAGCTACTTCTACCAGGCAGCCCAACGATTGTTGTAGATAATTGACAACAGGTTTAAAATCTCCATCACCAGAAACCAGAATAATAGAGTCTACTTTATGTCCAAGGCGTACTGCATCCATTGCTATTCCCACATCCCAGTCTCCTTTCTTTGCTCCACCAAAAAAAACCTGAAGTGTTTTTTCTTTTACTTCAAATCCAGCATTATGAACTGCATCAAAGAACTCGGATTGTTTGCCTTCTTCGGAGTTAATAACATAGGCTATGGCCCGAACTAGAAGCCTTTTCTGGACCAAAACATTAAGGAGATTCTTATAATTTACTCGTGCATTGTACAAATTTTTTGCGGAGTAATATAAATTCTGCACATCTACTAAAATCGCGACACGTTGATCCTTATTACGTACTATCATAGGTTAAGTTTAATTAATGACTAATTACCAATGTCTAATTACTAATATTGTATAGTTGGAAATTAGTAATTGGTCATTAGATATTTGTGATTATATATCAGTTGGGACAGCTGTTGGTGCCTTTGTGGGTGTTGGTGTAATACCCAGTTTAACTTCATTTATTTTCTTTTTAATTACATCCCATTCATCGATGCCTTGTGTTGGAACCACAATTGACTGACCATATTCTGATACATCAAACATAAGGTATTCATCAGATATAACAAAAGTGGTTACTTCATAGTCATTAGCTTTACGGGCTTCAAGAAGAAGTTTGTTTGTATCGGAGAGAGGAAGGTCCGTGATAATGTTTTTTTCAAGCTCGTCCAAAAGTGGAAGAATTTTTGGAATAAAATTAATGCTCAGCACTTTATCTCTTACTGCTTCCAAAACCTGCTGCTGGCGATGAGCTCTATTAAAATCTCCACCGTCTTCCAGGGAATGCCGGGATCTTGCAAATTTGAGTGCAGTTTCACCATCCATGTGTGTTTCGCCCTTTTCAAATACCAGTGTTTCATAACGGCATGGGAATGCTTCAACTGGGTTGCTCAGGATGTTATTGTAAAAGGTCTCAATCTCAGGTTTTTCTTCAAACAGTTTCTTTTTATCTTCTTCATTTGCGCCAGCTTGCAGGAACGGCTCAATCTGTTTAAATTCTTCTTCTTTTTCACATAATTCATTTTCTTTTCCCTCTATTGGGTACTCATAATCAGTAAAGCTTCTTTCTACATTCACTTCGATACCGCCTAATGTATTTATCGTTTGCACAAAGCCTTCAAAATCTACTGCTGCAAAGGCATCTACTTTAAGACCTGTTATATCTTGAATAACTTTTTTAATGAGACCGGAAGGATTATCTTCTGTAAGCAAAGTAGAATCTATATCTGGATAGTTTTCTGGGTAAAGCCCCATCTGGTAGACTGCGTTAATTTTGCTATGAAAAGGATCTGTTTTGGTAGGTACTTTGACCCAGATATCTCGTGGTACAGAAAGAAGTAAAACCTTTTTCTGTTTTATATCTATGTTTGCCAGCATAATGGTGTCCGTGAGGTATGTCCCTTCATGAAGTCCACCGCCGTATCCTAAAAGCAGAAGAGTATATTCGGTTTTTTCTTTGGGAGTTTGACTCGCGGGTTCTTGCGCATCAGTGTGGATTTTGTCATAAAACCCAAGAAAGCGTGATACAATCCCACCAACTCCAATTATGAGTACTAATGCAATAACAAGTGCAGTTATTTTAAATATTTTTTTTCTTTGTTCAATACGTTTTAGTCGTGAGGTAGCCATAGTGTAAAGGTCTATTATACTCAAAATGAGCTGTCATCTTATTCCTAAAATATTCCTGATAAACAACGTTCTGTGATATGGTGATATACCCACATTCTGAATTGCATGTCTATGTTTAGCTGTACCGTATCCTTTGTTTTCTTTCCAGAAATAAGCTGGATACTCATTATCAAGAACATTCATGTGTTCATCTCGTTCAACTTTAGCAAGTATTGATGCTGCAGCAATAGAAATACATGTGCAATCACCTTTCACTATAGATACTCGCTCCAAGTCATTTATATATGGTATATGGGAGATAGGAGCTCCGTCAATAAGAAGAATTATTTTTTTGTCAGGAAGCCTTTTTTTAAAAGACTGCACAATTTCAGCCATAGACTGAAAGATGCTCTGTACAATACCCTTTTTATTGATCTGATCGACAGAAGTTGATGCAGTTTCATATAAACATTTTTCTTTCAGGAGAGTTGCGAGGTTTTCTCTTTTAAGCGCTGTAAGTTTTTTTGAATCATGGATACCCATGGTAAGCCACTTTTTGATATCATCTGGAACTTGTGTAAAACAAACACCTCCGACAGTTACCGGTCCCGCGAGACATCCTCTTCCGACTTCATCTAAGCCGATTACCGCGTAGTCTTTTTGAAGGTATGTGAGCTCGTACGTAAAATCAGGTGGTGGAATCTTCATGGTTATATGGTAACAGGTGATAGTACATAAATGGTGAATTGCGTTATAATATATCTATGGTTACAGATAAAGATGGAAACGCCTTGTCCGGAGGACAAATTATTACAAAAGCAGGTAATCGCGTAGCGAATATCTGGCTTGAAATTGTTACATACTTTCTTTATGTGGTTAGTTGGTTTCCTCTTGGCTTTGTTCGTATGTTTTTCTACGTACTATTTGGCGTAAATGTCGGCTCAAACTCGATTATCAATATGCGAGCACGTATCTATGATCCTCGTCATATTAGTATTGGTGAAGATACTATTATTGGCGAAGGAGTGGTACTTGATGGGAGAGCTGACCTCAAGATTGGTAGTCATGTTGATATTGCAAGTGAAGTAATGATCTATAACGCTGAGCATGATATAAATGATCCCACATTTAAGGCAATTGAAGCTCCGGTTGTTATTGAAGACTACGTATTTATTGGTCCCCGCGCAATTATTTTGCCAGGGGTTACCATAGGCCGTGGTGCCATTGTTGGAGCAGGTGCTGTGGTTACTAAAGATGTTGAAGCACATACTATTGTTGTTGGTGTGCCAGCAAAAGTAATTGGGGAGAGGAAATTGAAGAATCCTACATATAGAATTCGGAGAAAGAGTATTTTAGGACTATTTTAAACTGTTAATCCCATCTCCATAAACTTTGATATAAATAAGGCGTAAATTTTATCTTTAACTTATATAAATTCATTAGACTCGTTTGATATCCTTTTTCTGCTACCTGTCCGATAATTATCGGACTCGTAGCCAAGACAAAAGGGTATCTGCACTCGTCTATGTTTGGTACAGAATAATTCAGTTCAGCTACCTGTTGCTCCCTTTTACTATAAAGAATACACTTATTAATAATTAAGTCTTAGTCCCTCGAAGGTATACTGCACGCCATGGTCTGAATGCAGAGTAAAACTCTTCATTTTGAAGTACTTCATCACCGCGGGTTACATGATAGGTAAACTTGGCTTTTGCTCCCCAAGCTGCATAATCTATCTGTTTTTGTTGCCCAACCGGCATAGTTGGATCGTCTTCATATGTTGGTTCTGGAGGTGGTGCTACATCCCACACGGTAGCATCAGATATATTTATGATACGTCCATCTTTTTTACCATAAAATTTAAACTTAAGGATATTGTTTTCTTCATCCACTTCTGTCTGAATGAGTATTGCAGCTGGAGTATCATTTCTAAATTTAAAATCTACGCTTGGTGTGTAAATAGTTGCATCAAAGCCTGGCTCAGAATCATTTTCATAATAAGAAACTCGATAAGCGTGTGCATGACGTTCTGTAATTGGCAACCCTGCATTCAGTGCAGCTCTGAATACTGTTGTTGATACCTGGCATACCCCTCCACCATCTCCAAGCACTGTACGTCCACCACTTATAATATAAGCTTGTTGATATCCAGAACTTGCAGATATGTCTCCTATAATCTCATTAAAGGAAAATTCTTTTCCTTGTGGAACAAGAACACCATTAAATCTAGATGCTGCCAGTATCACATTGTGAACACGTGAAGGAATGGAGCCAGAATAATCAGATACACCTTCTGCAATAAGCTCTTCTATACCATGTTCGTTTGCTTCTGCTAATGTGATATCTGGATCAATAATTTTTTCTTGTACTTGAACCGTTAATTTCGTTTTCTTTTCAGAAATACTTTCAATCTGATTTTTTATATCATTCATAAACTGTTCTCTTTGGATCTGAGTACCTTTTTCATCAGCTTTAAAAGATATTACTTTCCCATTTTCAAACTGAAAAAGAGCATTTTTAGCTGGAATATCGTATGAGTCTGCTGTGTCATTAATAAACTTTTCCAGAGGCCCTTTATCATAAGTCATGGTAGTAAAAAACTCGATTCTATGCATACCAAGCATAGAATTTATCTGTTGGTATATACGTGAGGTAAGGTCTGGAGTTCTCCCTATAATATAAGCTTGATCTACTTTTGTTTGAATATCTCTGTGAATATTCAGCTCTTTAGCTGAATATGTAGCGATTGGTGCTTCATCATAAAGTACAGTTATCGCAACTTTACTTAAGTAATCATCTCTTCTTTGTAATAATGTAGTAGCCTCTTCTTTCGATTTACGCCCCATATCTATACCGTCAACATATGTCTGTGGATATATCGTGTTTCCAACAGTTCGATTATAAAAATAAACAGGGAGTGCAAAACCTAAAGCAACCAAGATAGCAGCAGCAATTATAAGGATAAGCTGATTTTTAGAAAAATTTGCTATCATAAATACATGGATGATAATAAAAAAACGGATGGAAATCAACAGCCAGGTAATGATACACCTCAACCAATTCAGGTAGAAGAAGTAGCGCCAAACATAGAATCACCAGATCAAATACAAGGTGCCATACCACCTGAGGTAGGAGACACACCTGTTTATACTCACAATAATAATAAGTTTTTATTTATCGCTGGAATAGTTGTCTTTTTTATTGTTGTTTTTGGTGCTGTATTCTGGTTTTTCTTAAAAGATCGATTGTTTCCACCAGAGAACCCAATAGTACCGGGGCCAAAAGGTGACGTAACACTTACATACTGGGGATTATGGGATGATAAAGCAATTTTTGATACTGTTATTGCAGAATATCAGAAGCAAAATCCACATGTAACCATTAATTATGAAAAAGTAGCTCCAGAAGATTACAGAGAACGTCTTATCGCTAGAAGCCAGACAGGTAATGGTCCGGATATCTTTAGATATCACAATACCTGGCTGCCAGAAATACAAGAAGTAGTTTCTACCCTTCCTCCAGAGATTATGTCTGGTGAAGAATTTGAGTCCACATTTTACCCTATTCATGTGAAAGATTTAAAAGTAGGAGAAAATTATTATGGTATTCCACTTATGGTTGATTCATTAGTCCTTATCTATAACGACTCGCTTCTTAACCAGGCAGGAATTGTAGAACCACCTGCCGTATGGGTGGGAGAAAATGATGTGCTTACAGCAGTTACACAATTAACTGTCCAAAATAATGAAGGTAGCTTAATTACTTCAGGTATGGCGATTGGGACAGCTAATAATATAGATCACTTTGGAGAAATATATGGTATTCTGCTCCTGCTGAATGGCGGAGATCTGAAAGAGTTAGATGCCCCAGAAGCTGCAGGAGCACTTCAATTGTATAGACGATTTGCCGAGGAAAATTACTGGAATGATTCTATGTCAAATTCTGTTCCGGCATTTATACAAGGTAGGGTAGCTATGATTTTTGGACCGTCATGGCAAGTTGCAGATATTAAATCTCAAAATCCAGATCTAAATGTACAAGTTGCACCAATACCAAAAGGTCTCGATGGAAGTACCGTTTCTATAGCAACATACTGGGTTGAAGGAGTGAGCAGATTTAGTAAAAATCAACCTGAAGCCTGGAAATTTTTGAAATTTCTTTCTTCCAAAGAAAGCCAGGCAGCATTGTTTCAGGAGCAAAGTACTGTGCGTCCATTTGGGGCAGCTTATTCACGGAAAGATATGGCAGAAACTTTGGCCACTAATCCATATTTATCTCCTGTTGTGAAAATGGCTACTGAAGATAATCTTGTCTCATTACCACTTGCCGATAGAACCCAGGATAAAGGTCTTAACGATGAGATTTTGAGTTATCTGGAAAATGCTATCAATCAGACAGCAAATGGTGTAGATTATAGTACCGCTCTAAAGACCGCAAAGAAAGGAGTAGACCAGGTACTTGAACGGTATAAAATAGAGTAACTCTCCTTTATTTTTCTTGTAAAAGTTTGCTATCATGTTACTGTATGCGACTTTCTATTCCTTTTTTTAAAAAGAAAGAGGAAAAAATATACTACTTCTGTCTCTATATTACAGACACGTTCCTTTCGGGATTTGTGCTGGATGTGCGTCAAGGGCGTGAGGTTATTGTGGCAGACAAGAAAAGGCCACTTACTGCTCATTTTGATAAACTTCTTGAAGATACGGACGCACTTATTTCTGACCTAGAATTACAATCCAAAATTAACTTAGACAAAACGATCTTCTTCCTTCACTCCACGATGATTGATCCTTCTTCACACGATATAAAAGAACCATATAAAGGCTATATAAAGAAGATTTCTCAGGAATTAGAACTGGATCCAATGGGGTATATTGATGTCAAAGAGGCAATAGAAGATTACATAAAAAATAAATCTATTATGAATTGTCTTTTGGTTGAGCTCAATAAATCCGAAATTGGTTTATTTACGTACAAAGGAGGAGCTCTTATTCAATCAGAGTATGCTGTTCGTACACAAGATGTCGCAGCAGATATTCAAAGTTCTCTTGCCTCGCACCCTGGTCAGCAGGTGACTCCCTCAAAACTCATTATTTACGGAGATTTAGATAACACAAAAGCTGTTTCTGCAATTGCCCAATACAACTGGGATGATAAGGTATTTGTGCAGCATCCGACTATAGAAGCTCTGAAGGATATAGAACTTCATCAGGCACTTGCTCATTCATTTATAAAAGAACTGGGTTCAGAAGGAGTGGTGACGGAAGATATACCTGCAGAAGATGAACAAGCTGCTCAATCATTTGGATTTATGATGGGTGAGGATGTAGTATCCTCAGGTGCAGAAAAACCAGATGTACATGGAGAAAGGCCAACTCATGAAGATGCTCCAGTTTTAGCGGGGAAGGGTATGTTTAGCTTTTTGGATCCTGTTTTTGCTGTTTTTGCAGACTTCTTTAAGCCTTCAAGAAAAGCTAATCCACAAAAGAAAATTCTTATTGCTTCAGTAAGTATTATAGTTATGGCATTGGGAGGATTCCTTGCATTTGAATATTTTTTTCATAAGGTGACTTTAAAGGTCTATGTCCAATCTCAAAATGTTGAGGAGGAGTTTGAACTTGAATTGCCTATTACCGAATCTGCTTCTGCCAATACTGCTTCACTTGTAAAACATGTTACTGTTCTTGATTTTCAAGAAGATAAAAGTACAACTGGGTCAAGAGAGATAGGCGAAAAAGCAAAAGGTAAGGTTGTTATTCATAATTTTGATAATAATGAACGCACTATTGAACGTGGGACAGAAATTAAATATAAGGAACTTATATATACTTTAGATAGTAATGTAAAAGTCGCTTCCTCAAGTGGCGTAACCAGCGATGGGACAAAACAATCGGGTAAAGAAACCGTTTCTGTTACAGCATCAGAAATTGGTGAAGAGTATAATGTCCCAGGCGGTACACAGTTTACCATTGGTTCACTCGCTGAATCATTATTTCTGGGTATAGCTGATGAAGCATTTAGTGGAGGATCTAAAAAGAAAGTAAATACTGTCTCTAAAGAAGATATGGATACGTTGCAAGCTTCTGTAGAGAAAAAAGCAGAAAAACAAAGTTCAGATGTACTTTCAGCCAAAATAAGTAAAGATGAGCTACTCATTTCTGATCTTTCTGAAGTAACTATCTCTGATGCTGTTTATTCGAAAGAACTGGGTGAAGAAGCAGATAAAGTGGGTATTGAAGCAATATCTGACATTGAGTATTACACCATACAGAAAAAAAGTCTGGTAGAAGAATTAAAAAAGAAATTACTAGAAGAGCAATCTAAAGAATATGAGCTGGATGAAAAAACTATTTTATACTCGGTGGAAGATGTAGATTCCGGGAAAAATGAAGCCACCATTGTAGTGCTTACCAAAGCAAATCTATACAAGAAAATTGATAATAATTCTCTTAAAAGTCATGTTACGCTAAAACCGGTTTCTGGTTTAACTGAGGTTCTCAAAGATAGATTCCCTGTAGAAAAGGTAGAGGTAGATTCGACTACTGTACCGTTTCTAAACTTATGGAGTCCTCTTTTTAGCAAAAATATAACAATAGAAACCACTTCAAACTAATATGCCACTCAAAGTCTATACCAAAGAATACGAATCAAAAGGGAAAAAGATGATGAAAGTCATTTCATATATCATCTTAATTGCTGGTGTGGGTATGATGTTCTGGGCCTATTACCCAATGATCTCTTTTGAGATCTATGCCCGTTTCTTTATACGGAAAGATACTTCTACACCAGTTCCAGAGCAAAATGAAGCAGCTTCGTTGCAGATTGCCAAAACTGTTCATGCAGAGACTAATTATTATTCCAATAATTTAAGAGATTTTACGCATGCCAACGTATGGTTTCCTGTTTCAAATGTAACTGGATCCAACGATACAATTGATCTAACAGAATATTCATTGTCTATACCAAAGCTCAATCTTGTAGATTTACGGGTGGAGGTGGGTGGAGAAGATCTCTCAAAAAGTCTAGTGCATTATCTTCCAACGTCAAAGCCAGGACAGTATGGTAAAGTTGCGATCTTTGGACATTCTACTTTACCTCAGTTATATAATGATAAAGATTATAAAACTGTTTTCACCTATTTGCCTAAGATGGATATTGGGGATAGTATCAATGTTAAAGTAGAAGGAAGACAGTATGAATATGAAGTATTTGATATGTATATAGTTGCACCAGATAAAGTGTCTGTTCTGGAGCAAAATTTTAATGCATCATATATCATGCTTGTTACGTGCGTCCCGCCAGGGACGTATAAAGAGCGACTTATTGTTGAGGCAAAACTGAAACAGCATTCTTCACTGTAAGAGTATTTATTTACGCTTTTCAGAAGCCTATAGTTTTGATACAATAACTACATGCTAAAGAGATTTATAGACACATTTCGTGCGGTAAAAGAGAAGGGCATTTTAGCGCTTTTATTTGGTCTTGTTTCTGCAGTAAATATACTTATTTTTATTGGAGAACTTACTCAAAAAATATTTATTTATCCTTTCTTGTACGGATATAAAATAATATCACTGCTTCTTGCATATATCTATGAAATAATTACTTACTCCTCGAGAAACCGCTATGAAGATGATGAAGAGCTTACTACAGAAAGGATAACCCCAACTGTACTTTCAGTTTCAGTTTTTTTAAAGGCGTTAGGAAAACAGTCAGGAAGATTTCTTCTAAAAACGTTACAACTTTTTGGAAAAGGTATTTATACAGTAGCTGTGATGATCTTTTATGCCATTATTAGATTGCCCGGTTATTTCTATAATTTTCTTACGGAGATAGTCTATTTTATATACTCTATTTTTAAAGGAATCATTAATGGTGTTATTGGCTTTTATAAGTATCTCACTGGTCCGTATTTTAGATCATTTTTGTATGGAGTAGGATTTTGTTTAATAGCAGTAGTATCTTTTCACGGGTATCAATTTGTTCGTAGCCTTCCATCTCCTGCATCTATTGGGGAAGTAAACTTTGCTAAATCTACTCATTTATATGATAGAAATGGCAAACTGCTCTATGAAATATACCGTGATGTAAACAGAACACCAATTGAGATAAAAGATTTACCGCCGTATGTAGTTCAGGCCACAATTGCTATTGAAGACAAGAATTTTTATAGTCATAAAGGTGTTTCCTTCTTTGGAGGAATTTTGCGAGCAGCAAAAGATACTATTAAAACAAATGAACTCCAGGGTGGTTCAACTATTACCCAGCAGCTTGTAAAAAGTGCGTTACTTTCTCCAGAACGAACTGTAGAGCGTAAACTCAAAGAGATTGCACTTGCAATCTGGACAGAGCAACTCTACACAAAAGATGAAATTATGGAGATGTACCTTAATCAGGTTCCCTACGGTGGTTCTTCTTATGGTATAGAGGAAGCTTCTAAAGTATATTTTGGGAAAAGTGCAAAGTATCTGAATTTAAGTGAAGCAGCGCTGCTTGCTGGATTGCCACAGGCACCTACTTTATATTCCCCTTTTGTTAATCCCGAAGCTGCTCATGCTCGTAAGAATGCCGTTCTTCGCAATATGGCAGAACAAGGTTATATCTCTCAAAAAGAGAAGGAAACCGCAGTACTGACTGCTGTAAATATTATCCCTCCAAAAACCAGTATAAAAGCGCCTCATTTTGTGTTTTATACAAGGAATGCTATGGAAGAACAGTTTGGATCAAAGGTTGTTGAAGAAGGAGGATTTAGTGTTACCACCACACTTGATTTAGAAATTCAGGAAAAAGCAGAACAAATTCTCAAGGAAGAACTCGAGAAAATTAAAGATCTTAATGTAACAAATGGAGGAGTCATTGTCTTAAAGCCAGAAACAGGTGAGATTCTGGCAATGGTTGGATCTATCGATTACTTTAGCGATAATGATGGCGCGTTTAATGTAACCACTGCACTTCGCCAACCTGGTTCTACGCTCAAACCAATGCTTTATGCAATGGCACTTGAAAGAGGGTTTACAGCAGCAACCGCAATTGATGATTCTCCCATTATTTTTGAGAGTCCAGGTGGTGAACCCTATAGACCTGTTAATTATGATAATCAGTTCCATGGTAGAGTAACACTCCGTTATGCACTTTCCAACTCATACAATATTCCTGCTGTGAAAGTGTTGAACATGATGGGAGTACAGCAGTTTGTTGATTTTGGAAAAAATATGGGCATTGATACCTGGAATGATTCTTCTCGATTTGGGTTATCTTTAAGCTTGGGTGGAGGAGAAGTTACTCTCATTGATTTAGCTCAGATATATAATGTATTTGCGACAGGAGGATATCGCATGGAGCCAACACCTATTAAACGTATTATTGATGATAAAGAAAGAACCATTCTTTCATCTTCACAGAATCCTAAAACACAGGTACTCAATGAAGGAATTGCATATATTATTAGTGATATCCTTTCTGATAACATAGCACGACAACAGGCATTTGGTACACAATCCGCGCTCGATATTCCGGGATATAAAGTATCAGTCAAAACTGGTACTACCAATGATAAGAAAGATAATTTAACTGTAGGTTATACCCCAGAATTTTTGGTAGCAGTATGGGTGGGAAATAATGACAATACACCAATGCATCCAACTCTAACATCTGGCATAACTGGTGCTGCACCTATTTGGAATCGAGTTATGACATATCTTCTTGAAGAAAAGTCTGAAGGTATTCAATTCCGTATGCCACATAATGTAGTTGCAAAACCATGTTATGGAGCAGATAAAAATGAGTATTTTCTTGTTGGTACTGAAATACAAGGATATTGTTATGATAGTAATATACGTCCAAGAAATGAAGCTAAAAAGCCAGAAGCACGAAATATCGTACCATAATTATTTCTTGAGACTATAATTAACTATGCAATCATTTATATTCGATTCATACGAAGCGCATTTGGAACAGAGGGAGATATTGTTTCATTATATTGTTGCAACTGCAGACAAAGAAATTCAGTTTACGGAAAAAATTATTCTACCTCAACAGCCTACGACACAGATACCACCAGAACTTCTAGATGTAGTTTTACACTCTCTTCATCTCATGCTTGGTATTAGTTATTGGAAGTTATATTGTCCTGAAAAGATTTTTATAAATACAAAACCTCTCTCAAAAGAGCAGGCACATTTTTGGGATACCGTATATACAAAAGGTTTAGGAGAATTTTTTTATAAAAATCAGATTGATTTCAGATCGTTAATCTCGTTTCCGTATAGAGATGTCTCTCCAAAACAGCTAATCCCATTTCCACGAGAGAAGAGATCTTTGGTTGGGATCGGTGGAGGAAAGGACTCAATTGTAGCTGCAGAATTATTAAAGAAACAAAACAAACCATTTATCTCACTTATTGTAGAAACACAAAAACCTCACGATATCTCACATCAAGTTGTCACTCAGCTTGGTTCAGAAGCTATAACTATAAAACGTGAAATTGATTCACAGCTTTTCCAGTTAAATATGGGTGGTGAATCGAGAAATGGGCATATCCCGATATCTGCAATTTTTGCCTGGATTGGCCTTCTTACAGCACTTTTGTATGATTATAGTTATATCATCGTTGGTAATGAAAAAAGCGCTGAGTATGGAAACACTGAATATTTAGGCCAGACTATTAACCATCAGTGGAGTAAAACAATAGAGTTTGAAGAAATGTTTCAAAATTATGTGAAATCATTTATTACTACAGATATTAGGTATTTTTCTTTATTGAGACCACTATCTGAATATGCAATCTCATCATTATTTTCCCAATATCCTCAGTACTTTAATCTGTTCACCAGTTGTAATAGAAACTTTACGGTGTATAAAGAAACGAGTTCAAAATTGTGGTGTGGAGAATGTCCAAAATGCGCATTTACCTTTATTATGCTTGCAGCATTCCTTCCAAAAGAACAGGTACTTGGAATATTTGGCCAGAACTTATTAGAAAAGGAATCGTTACTTCCTCTGTATAAAGAATTGTTAGGAACGGAAGGTATAAAGCCATTTGAGTGCGTAGGTACACCAGAAGAAGTAAAGCTTGCTTTTTATAAGGTATATAAAAAGGCTATCTTTAACGAAACTGTTATTATGAAGTATTTTGAAAGGGAGGTACTGAAAACACTAGGGAATGTTGAAGAAATGGAAAAGGCGGTTATGTCAGTTGGACCAGATTTAATTCCAGAAGAGTTTAAGGGACTGATTAATATGCAGTGAGACACGTCTCACTTGATACCCTTGTTTCTTGGCTGCACATCGAGGTCAATACCCAAATAAGTCCTCGAGGCAGCAGAAAAAGGATATCTGCGTTCGACTTGTTTTAAAGCTAAGTAAGACGTAGTTCCTGTTTATACGAACTACACATTGTTTATATGAAAATAGAAGCACTAAAAGATAAAAAAATACTGATTGTGGGGTATGGCCAGGAAGGGAAGGCGACTGAGGAGTTTTTGAAAGCGAAGGTCCCTGAAGCAAAGTATGAAATAGTTGATCAATCAATGGGACCCGAATATTTATCTCACCAGAAGGACTTTGATCTTGCTATAAGAAGCCCGGGCGTGAAGCCATCTCTTCTTACCATTCCCTATACAACACCTACAAACATATTTTTTGCAAATATTGGTAATCATCAGATGATAGGTGTTACTGGTACTAAAGGGAAAAGCACGACAGCTTCACTTATTGCACATATTATGTCTTCTGCTGGGCATGTGGTAAAGCTAGTTGGCAATATCGGCAATCCACTTATTCGTGAACTTCTCAATCCACCCACAACACAAACTCTGTATGTTTGTGAACTTTCTAGTTATCAGCTCGTAGATATACAATACTCACCACATATCTCTGTTATTGTGAGTCTGTTTCCTGATCACTTAAATTATCATGGTTCTTTGGACCAATACTATAACGCTAAAAAGCAGATGATCCTGCATGCTACTCAGAATGATTTCTATATTTTCAACCCTACTTTTAAGCAGTTACAGGACTGGAAAACAGAAACAAAAGCACAACCTGTTCCGTATGAAACAGATTTTATTCCAACTGCCATTCCTTTATTAGGAGAACATAATGTAGATAACGTAAGAGGCGCAATTACAGTTGCCCGACTTTTTAATATATCAAATGACCAGGTCCAGCAAGCAGTCCAGTCTTTTAAGCCACTTCCACATAGATTACAGAATATAGGTACATATCGTGGCATTACTTTTTATGATGATGCTATCTCTACAACTCCCGAGTCTACTATTGCAGCTTTAAAGGCAATAGCTCAGGTACGGACTATTTTACTTGGGGGCCTTAATAGAGGATACTCTTTTGCAGAATTGGTACGTGAGTTGAAAGATCAGAATGTGACAAATGTGGTACTTTTCCCCGATAGCGGTACTCAAATTCTTGAAGAAATGCAAAAGCAAAACTATATTCCTCGGATTTTAGAAACACAGGACATGGAAAAAGCGGTACAATTTGCATATGAACATACTCCAACAGGCGGGGTGTGTTTATTGTCGACCGCATCTCCAAGCTATAGCATTTGGAAAAACTTTGAAGAAAAGGGAGACAAATTTCAGAGTTTTGTAACCACATATGCAAATGAAAAAAAGAATCCGTAAGATCTCTGGTAATACGACCAGAACTCCTATTTCCTGGACAATGTTCTTGTTCCCCATAATCCTTTCCATAATTGGTCTTATTTTTGTGTTTGAAGCCTCTTCTATTCGTGCATTAAGTGAAACAGGTGATAGTTTCCACTATCTCAAATTACAAGGCTACTGGATTATTATGGGAGTTATTGGCATGATCATATTGTCTTTTTTTAACTACAAGAATTTATATCTAATTTCTTTCCCGTTTTTAGCAGTTGTAATGATACTGCTTATGGTTGTTTTGATCCCTTCAATAGGTCATACTGCAGGAGGCGCACAAAGCTGGATAGACTTAGGGTTTTTTAATATGCAACCTACGGAGTTTGCAAAGGTAGCTCTTATTTTATATCTTGCTTCATGGTTTTCCAAAAAAGGAAAAAATAAGTTTCTTCCTTTTATGATGCTTCTCGGATTTATTATTCTTCTTATTATGCTTCAACCAGATCTAGGTGCAGCAACAATCATTTTTGCACTTTCAATAACTATTTATTACTTGGCTGGGCAAAATTTAAAGTATCTCTTATTGTTATTGCCTGTATCTGTTGTTGGCTTCTTAATGCTGGTGTTTGCTGCTCCTTACCGACTTAAGCGACTTACTGCCTTTCTTAACCCAGCAGAAGATCCACAAGGTGTAGGTTATCATATTAATCAGATCCTTATTTCTCTTTCGAATGGAGGTATTTTTGGAAAAGGGTTTGGTGCTTCAAGACAAAAATATATGTTTTTGCCAGAAGCACATACAGATTCAATCTTTGCTATTTATGGAGAAGAGCTTGGATTTATCGGATCAGTCATTTTGATTGGAGCTTATGTGTTCTTTTTATATAAACTGCTTCGCATTTATGAAAGCACCTCAGATACATTTGCACAGCTTTTGGTTGGAGGTATTATGGCATTCTTTGGATTGCAGATTTTGGTCAATTTAGGTGGAATGGTTGGACTTATGCCGCTTACTGGTGTTCCACTTCCTTTTATCTCATATGGTGGTTCACATATTTTAATCTCATTTGCTTTGATAGGTATTGCAGTTAATATCGCAAAGAGTTCGAGAGTATAAGAAACAGGGTTCGTGCTACAATTAGATCATGATGAAACTACTTGTAACAGGTGGGCATGTAACACCAGCGCTTGCTGTAATTGATCGAATTAAGGAACGGAAGTTGCCAGTAAATATAGTCTTTGTTGGCAGAAAGTATACAAATGACCAGGAAAAGGATGTCGAAAGTTTTGAGTATAAGGAGGTTAGTGCTCGCAAGATACCATTTATCCATTTATCAACAGGCCGTTTGACTCGTATCGCTTCCATTAGATCATTAGCACAGTTACTCAAACTACCGCAGGGATTTATTTCAGCCTATCATATTCTGAAAAAAGAAAAGCCCGATGCAATTCTTTCATTTGGAGGCTATATTGCTTTACCAATTGCTATTATTGCAAAATTTTTAGGGATTAAAGTATATACCCACGAACAAACCTTCGCACCTGGGTTGGCCAATAAGTATATTGCTCAGTTTGCAGATACTATTTTTCTTTCTTTCCCGGAGTCTGCAATACACTTTAAGGGTAAAGATACGGTCATGAGCGGTAATCCAATTCGCCGTAGTGTATTAGAACAAAAGGGCAGTATTATAAAGAAAAAAGATAGGCCAGTTGTTTACGTTACAGGAGGCTCTCTCGGAGCTCATGCAGTGAATGTTATGATTGAAGAAATCCTGGGAGAACTGCTTGAAAGGTATTATGTTATACACCAAACAGGCAACGTTAAAGAATTTAATGATTTCGATCGGTTGTCTAAGTTGCGTAGTGCGTTACCTCCCAGTTTACAAGAACGCTATATTATTAAGCCTCATGTTTCCGATGAAGAAATTGGAACCATTTATCATCAGTCCGATGTTGTGGTGGGGAGAGCTGGTGCCAATACTTTTTTTGAGCTTGTTGCTTTACAAAAGCCAGCTGTATTTATACCTCTTCCCTGGTCTGCACACAACGAGCAGGAGCATCATGCTCAGATTTTCAAACAAAATAAAACTGGAGAAGTAGTACTCCAATCTCAATCTACTCAGGATCTGTTAAAAGCAATCAATACAATAATAGAGAACCAGAAAGAGTATCAACACCATTTTTCGGCATTATCAACATATCACAATACAAATGCAGCGGATCTCATCATTGACACAGTCCTTAAAAAGTAAGCTTACCCTGGTTATCGCACTTTTTATCTTCATCCTTATGCTCGCTGGGCTATATTATGGTGACTCGGTGCTTCGGGTACATAATATTATTCTTCAAGGAACAAAAAAAGGAGAAGAAATAAGTGGGTTAAAAGCATTAGAAGGAGAGCGCATGTGGCTTCTGAATGAAGATGAAGCAGCTTCGTTTATCAAAATAAGGAATACCTATATTAAAAATATAACAATCACCAAGCAGTATCCCAATACGCTTCTTACAAAAGTAGAATATTTTAAACCCCTTGCGATCCTACATACGCAAGAAGGCTATTTTTTACTGTCTGAAGAAGCCGTTATATTAGAAAAAAGTCGTGAAGAGATAAGTAAATCACTTCCTGTTATTACATATTATCAGGATATTCCTTTTTCTTTATATCAAGCAGGGCAGCAGCTGAACTTTAAAGAGATTCAAGATAGTATCTATTTTTTACAAAAGTTGGGAAGTATGCGTATGCCAGTAATTAGTATTGATATTCAAGGATTTCATATGCTAGGATTATATACATCAGATGAAGTGTTCTTTTTCTCATCAGAAAAAGACAGAAAACAACAAGAATACCAATTAGAAGCTACCATAAAAGAGTTTGGTATTAGTGGTAGGAAGATTAAAACGCTTGATGTCCGTTTTGATAAACCAGTTGTCAGATTAATGGAGTAGTTAATAATTTGTCATTATATTCGTGATACAATAATATATGGCTGAAAATCTTATTTGTGGAATTGATATCGGTAGTACTAAAGTAGCAACTATAGTTGGTCTTCAGTCTCAGGAAACAAACGAAATACGTATCATTGGTTTTAATTCTTCTCCGTCTCATGGCGTTAAGAAAGGACTCATTGTAGATATAGATCAGGCCACATCTTCTGTTGAGGCAAGTGTTGAAAAGGCAGAACGAATGGCAGGGCACCACATTAAAGAAGCCTTTGTTTCTGTTGGAGGACCACACATCTCTTCAATTAATTCACATGGTATTGTTGCAGTTGCAAACCCCCAATTTGAAGTTGTAGAAGAAGATGTGAGTCGGGTTATAGAAGCAGCACGGGCAATTTCTCTTTCTAACACCAAACAGATTATTGAAGTATCTGCACGTGAGTACAGTGTAGATGGCCAAAGTGGAATCAATAACCCTATCGGTATGAGTGGAGTTCGTTTAGAAGTAGATACACATATTATTACTGCATCAGCAACTAATCTCAAGAACATAGATAAAGTACTTGGAGACCTCGGTATTGCCAATATGGGCTATATCTTTGCAGGTGTGGCAGCATCTGAAGCAGTATTAACAGATACAGAAAAGGATCTCGGAGTAGCACTTGTTGATATTGGAGGTGGGAAAATAGATATCTGTATTTTTGTAGAAGGAGCACTCGCTCATTCGTCTTCAATCCCAATTGGTGCGCGTCATATCAGTAACGACATTGCAGTAGGGCTCCGTGTTTCTTTGGAGTCTGCAGAAAAGATTAAACTATATTTAAGTGATCATAGTAAAAAGTTTGAGGAGGTAATGAAGAAAAAAGAGAAAGTATTCTTAAACTCTTTCCGTTTTGATATCCCAGAAAATTTGCCTGAGATTACTCCGAAGGAGGTTATTGAAGGTATTATTGGTCCTCGTATTGAAGAAATCTATTCTTACATTAATGATGAAATCGCAAGAAGTGGATTTGAAAAGAATATTCCTTCCGGGATTGTTATTACAGGTGGTGGTTCTCTTACTATAGGAATGGTGGAGATGGGTAGAAGAATAACCCGTTTACCGGTGCGAATTGGTGTCCCAGAAAAGGCAAGTGGCCTGGTAGATGAGATCACAAGCCCATTATATGCGGCCACACTTGGACTTGTGTATTATGGTGGTATGCATATGGTAGACGGACAAGCTTCATTCAAAGACTTCAACAATATTCTGAAAAATTTTACTATGAGTGATATAATGTCAAAAGCAAGAAAATTGATGAAGCAGTTCATGCCATAAAGGAGTATAATTAGGACCCTAGAAAGATTTAGTATTCATATGTTAATCAAACCAAAAGCAGGACAAGCAGCAAAAATTAAAGTAGTTGGTGTTGGAGGGGGTGGCGGCAACGCAATCTCTTCTATGATCAATGAAGGTGGTATAGAAGGTGTAGAGTTTGTGGCAGTAAACACCGATGCGCAAGCACTTCTTCATAATAAAGCAGAAATCAAAATACAAGTTGGAGATCAGCTCACTAAAGGACTTGGTTCAGGTGGTGACCCAGAAGTTGGTCGTTTGGCTGCAGAAGAATCACGAGAAAAATTAAAAGATGAACTGGGCAATGCTGATATGGTTTTTGTTACATGCGGTGAAGGTGGTGGTACCGGTACAGGCGCTGCTCCTATTGTGGCACAAGTTGCAAAAGAATCGGGAGCACTTACCGTTGCAGTAGTTACAAAACCATTTGACTTTGAAGGGTCCCCACGTAGACGATCTGCTGATGAAGGTATCAGCGCACTAAAAGATAATGTTGATACGCTTATTGTTATTCCAAACCAGAGAGTTCTTCAGGTTATTGATAAAAAAACATCCATTATAGAAGCTTTCTCTCGTATAGATACAGTTTTACATCAGGCAGTTAAGGGGATTGCAGAACTTATTACATTACCAGGTCTTATCAATGTAGACTTTGCAGATGTAAAATCAATCATGCAGAGCTCTGGTAATGCCATTATGGGGATGGGTATTGGCTCTGGAGACAAGCGAGCAGTTACAGCGATCCGTCAGGCTATTTCTTCTCCTCTTCTTGATACTTCTATAGAAGGTGCAAAGGGTATCTTGTTAAATATAGTCGGTGGAGAAGATCTCAGTATGAGTGAAATTGATGAGGCAGCAACAATGATATCTAAGTCGGTTGATCCAGATGCAAATATTATCTTTGGAGCAGCGATAGATGACAAACTTGTTGATCAGATTAAGATTACTGTTATCGCAACTCGATTTGATGAAAAACGCATGAAGCTCTTCCAGTTCCAGAGACCAACAACACCTCAACAGGCAGAAAAAGTAGAAGAGCCTGAAAAAGAAGAGGAAGATATAAGCTTATATCCACCGGAGGAAGAAATTGAAAAAGAGCCAGAACAACGACCACGTCCACAACCTTCAAATAATGGTCCAGTAGATTCTGACGAATTTGATATCCCTGCTTTCTTAAGAAGAAAATAACTTCATAATCGACAAATCCCATAAAATATCCTATAATATATTAGTAAGTAATAGCATAATAGAAGCTTATTTTGTTATTACTCCATTTTTATCGAGTGTTTACATAAAAGGAGGCACAAAGTGAAGCACAAGTGGTGGATCCAGTTTGCAGTCTTTGTCATGGTAGCTCTATTTCCTGCACAGTTAAGTGCACAAGAACTACCAGATGATGGTCAAACTACCTACTATCTCTATCTGCCGGGAGTTAAGGTTGATCTCTCTGCTCCGACTGATATAGTAGACCAGGAAGGGTCATGGAGACGTGGTGTCAAAATACATCGCGAGTTCTATGACGGAGGATTTCACTTCACTCTTGAGGTTGACGCCTTAGAGAGTGAAACCTGTTCTGAGCTCCAAATGTGGAATGTGGTCCGCCGGAGGTATGTTTCCGTGAATGACGGCCACTGGCGAAACTATGAAGGATGGGGTCCACAGTATTGGCAACTAACCAAAACGTGGATAGCCAACCACTTGCTGGAAGCACTCAGGCCTGGAAATTACTGGGCTTGGTGTGGCTGAAGTAAACTGCTCTTTCGAGCCCAGCCGACTTACTATACCGGCTGGGCTCAACCAACACTACTTTATAAAATATTTTTTGATTATATAGCTCCAAGACGATATAATATCCGGAACCGATTCGAGAGGTGCGTTTGAAAGGAGAAACCATATGACTTTCGGAGTTGTCTTTCTGCGAAAAAGAGGGGAAGTCGCAGGAGAGTTGCATCTACATCCGAATAAAGTGACAGTGGAGCTGTATGGCATTGATGAAGTCTTTGCCGAGCAAGTAACCTGGGACGAAATTGTCGCGCACAATGATCAAACCAATACTGCCTGGTCTGGGAAATATTTATGGATCAAGACCACAAACTCCAGTATTGGGGTACTTGTTGATCCAGAGGTACATAGATGGCATTATGTATATCTGGAAAGCGAGCTGAAAGACGCTCTTGACAGGATTGAGTCGTCTGTTTGTTATTAATCGGTTTTGGTCAACGAAAGGAGTAGCACCGTGGTACAGGGTAATGTATTCCAACTGAAACAACGATATGAATCCTCTATTAGGTATAGTAGAGGTGGGTATATCAGTTTGTTTCACGAAGGCAGGTGGTGGAGCGTACGTTTTGGGCCAGCGTTCCTAAACCTTGGGTTTAATACTACGCTCTCTACTTTAGAGAATGAAGATGAAGGACCCTTAGATGTCGTATTCAGGTGCTATAAGCAGCATGAGCTGCAAAGCATCTGTATCGGCAAGTTGTCGGAAGTGCTTGTCCCGCTTCGGGACTTTAACGCCGGTGTTGCATATGCACTTGGCGTCGAAGCACTGCCTGATTAGTTTGTTGACCAACCTCGCAGGGTGGGAGTGTTATCTCTCATCCTGCGGGTGTTGTTTCTTCATTTAATGAATAATCTCCATAATTTAAGAATATATAGGAAGTTAAAGTTGTTATAAAAAAGTATAAGGCGGGTTATCCATGTATTATGGATAACCCGCCAGTGTCAAGATGCACCTTTATCTACTGCTGTTGGCAGTCGATACTGTGCAACTGCGGGGTTTCGCCCGCGACAACCTCGATGACGCGGCCCGTCTTGCACGTTGACGTGCGCGCAACAACAAGGTATGTGCCTTCTGGCAGTGAGATGGACGCAAGTGAACCTTCTGATTCCACTTTTTCAAAAAGATTGGAATCTTTGAAGATCGTTATGCGTGCCTCTTCAACTGCCATGGGCCTGCTGTTGACATCCACCTGTTCGGTCATCTTGAAAGAGACTTCATAGGTGGGGACTTCTGCAGTGCTTCCATTCGTGAGTGACGATAGAAGCAACAACAAAAGCACTACAAGTAGTTTCGCTATCATCCATGCCTCCTTAACAAGTTCCTGCAATCGCGCGAAATCTACCCATTGCTACATTTGAGCAGATCATACTATGAAAGACGAAGCATTCACACTATAATCTGCTCAAAAAAGTGACGTATATTTCGTTATAAATGTCCTCAGACTATAGAGCTTTTCCATAGAATGTGGTACATACGAAATAATATAAAAGTGCTAGAGCCCTTACCATATAATGTTATAGGTTTACCATCAAATTTTCATAAGAAATCTGTAATATTATATGGTAATTGGCAGATTGGCTTAAAGAGCCAACCTGCCAACACTTCCAACAACACCATCTACTCTTCAGAGAGATATGGCAGATACAATTCATGTTCCGCCTGATGATCAGCTGTATCTGCGGTTTGCATCAACGGTGCTGTGACTGCCAGGGGAATAAACAATCCGAACAGCCGTAGACCAGTTCGTTCACAGTCTAGAACAATGTGTTCTACGGGTTCGTCTACTATCTTATTCGCGTTGCACTCCCATTCAAAGAAGGTAGTGCGAGGACGAGAAAAGATGTAGTAGTTGCCATATGGCACATCACGGAATGTCGCTACGGGAACTGTGTTGTCTATGACAACCTCATCATCGTGAGATGGTCCACCAATTGGACCAAAGATCCTCACAGATGTCCACATAGGTGCTCCACTGTCACCTTCACCGTCTCCATCTTCGTCAAGCAGAGGATATACATTTAACTCTCCTGTCTGTTGTTCCTGAGAAAAAACGGTTACAGGTAACAGAAGCGTTACCAATACTAAAACTGCCCCAACTCCCTGTAGTACTCGCTGTCGTCTCATAATCTTACTCTCCTTATTTGTTGTCGGTTGTACTTGCCATTAACCTTATACTAAAGAAGCTTTTTCTTAGTATTGTAATTAGGCAGAATACAGTTAAAGTGCTACACAATTATACAACATTATAGGATGTTTGATAAAAGAAAGGTTGTTAGAAATATACTGTTGCAAGAATTCACTTCCATATTTAGCTCTTATTTATTACAATATACTCCATGTCACAAGAAAAAGAAGCGAAGCCAAACCTCAACACTTTTTTTATAGAAATGGAGCACAAGTGGCTCAAGCATTGGTACGAAGATGGTATTGTAGAAAAATATCTCCATAAAAATGATTCTTCTGAAAATAGATTTTCTTTCCAGGACGGTCCAATAACTGCTAATAACCCAATGGGTGTTCACCATGCCTGGGGCAGAACATACAAAGATTTATGGCAGAAGTTTCATAACTTACTTGGGCATAAACAAAGGTTTATTAATGGTTTCGATTGCCAGGGGTTATGGGTTGAGGTAGAAGTAGAAAAAGAACTCGGTTTGAAAACAAAAAAAGATATAGAAAATTTAGTACCAGGAGACAAGAAAGCTTCTATTGCCAAGTTTGTCCAGATGTGTAAAGATCGGGTTATTAAGTTCTCTGGTATTCAGACAGAACAATCCAAACGACTTGGGTACTTTATGGATTGGGAGAACTCATACTTTACAATGGATGCAGATAACAACTACATGATCTGGCATTTTTTGAAAAAGTGCTATGAGCATGGCTGGATGTACAAAGGGCATGAATCGGTACCTTGGTGCCCACGCTGTGAAACCGCTATCTCTCAGCACGAAATGCTTACAGAAGACTATAAAGAAGTCGTTCATGACTCTATTTACTTCGCTCTTCCTATTAACGAAAGAACAAATGAGTATTTACTCGTCTGGACAACAACCCCATGGACACTTCCAGCAAATATTGCAGTTGCAGTAGATAAAAAAATAGATTACTCACTTGTTGAGTTTGAAGGCCACGACTATTGGTTAGCACATGACTTAGTAGAGCAGCTTATTCCAGAAGGAAAAGTAGTTAAAACCGTTAAAGGAAAGGAGCTTGTTGGCCTTTCATACAAAGCTCCATTTGACAATTTACCAGCTGTAAAAAAAGTTGCAGAAGTAAATAAAAATACATTCCATACAGTAGTTGCAACAGATGACACTATTATGCCAATTAGTACTACAGAGGGTACGGGTATGGTGCATACAGCAGTAAGTGCAGGTACTGAGGACTTCAGGTTGGGTAAAAAGCTTGGGCTTCCAATGATTCCTGTTATTAACGATGATGCGAGTTACATGGATGGGTTTGACTTCCTATCTGGAAAAAATGCTAAAAAACATCCGGAACTTATCCTTGATTATTTAAAAGAACAATCCAAAGCCGAGCATCCTTGGGTTTTTAAGATATTTCGCTATAAACATCGTTATCCAGGTTGTTGGCGCTGTAAAACTGAGCTTGTCTGGAAAGTTGCTGATGAATGGTATATCGCAATGGATAAAGCTTCAACAGTAGATTCAGACAAAAGAACCCTTCGTGAACGAATGATTGATGTTGCAAAAAAAATTAACTGGATGCCTGAGTTTGGTCTCGATCGAGAACTTGATTGGCTTAAAAACATGCATGATTGGCTTATTAGTAAGAAGAACCGATACTGGGGACTTGCTCTTCCAATTTATGAATGTAAAACGTGTGAGACATTTGAGGTAATTGGTTCGAAGGAGGAACTTAAAGAGCGTGCTATCAAAGGATGGGATCAGTTTGAAGGCAAAACTCCGCACAAACCATATATTGATGATGTCATCATTAGCTGCATAACATGTAACGGAGAGATGCACCGTATAGATGACGTGGGAAACCCATGGCTTGACGCTGGTATTGTGCCATATTCAACTATTAAAGAGAATAATCAAGGAGAGCCTCTCTATCTCAAGAATAGAGAAGAATGGCAGAAGTGGTTCCCCGTTGATTTTATTACTGAATCATTTCCAGGTCAGTTTAAAAATTGGTTCTATGCGATGATTGCGATGTCTACAGTCTTGGAAGATACTAACCCATTCCAGAATGTACTTGGTTTTGGAACACTTCTTGGTGAAGACGGCAGACCAATGCACAAAAGTTGGGGGAACTCAATTGAGTTCAACTCTGGTGCAGATGAGATTGGAGTAGATGTGATGCGCTGGATGTACACTCGCCATAACCCGGCAGAAAACCTCCTTTTTGGACCAAAGAAAGCAAATGAAGTAAGAAGACAGTTCTATTTACTTCTTTGGAACATCTTTAAATATTATCGAGATTATAGTGAGCTCGATGGAGTTTCTCATAAGGAGCCATCACTTCCACAAACATGTAGTAATGTTCTTGATGAATGGCTTACTTCTCGATTACATGAGACTATGAAATATGTCCATGATGAGCTTTCTCAATACAATATCCGAGACGCAACCCTTAAGCTAGAAGAGTTTATACAAGATTTTTCTACCTGGTATATCCGTCGTTCTCGAGACCGTTTTGGTGTTTCTGCAGAAGACTCTGAAGATAAAACACATGGATACCAGACTTTCCACTATGCACTTACACAACTTTCTATTGTGATGTCACCTCTTCTTCCGTTTATTACAGAAGAAATGTTTACCCAGCTTACTGGTGAAGAGTCAGTACATCTGGCATCCTGGCCAGAAAGTGGTGAAGTGAACGAAAAACTAATAGAAGATATGAAGGTAGTTCGAGCAATTGCAGAAGCCGGGCAGAGAGTACGAAAAGAGCTCAAGATCAAAGTACGCCAACCACTCGCAAGTATAACTGTTAAACTCCCAAAGACCATGAAATTCCAGCAAAAAGATGCAGCAGCTCATTATAGTGAACTTTTGAAGGCAGAATTAAATGTTAAGGAAGTGAGTTATGAAGAAGTAAAAGCAGAAACTATCGATGCTACATACGATACAGACATTACAGAAGAATTAAAACTTGAAGGAGAACTGCGAGACCTTATGCGTACCATTCAGCAAAAGAGAAAAGAACTTAACTTACAGGTCACAGATCAGATTGCACTTACTGTTCCACCCCAGTTTAAGCTTTTTGAGGAAGAATTGAAAAAACAGGTTCAGGCACGAGAAGTCTCTTATGGTGAGGAAGTAGAAGTGAAGCTCTGATCTGGTACAATAATCAGATATGCCTTTGCTTCAGTTACTTCCGGTTTTATTTATCTACTTATTTGGCCTTATTAATATCTTTGGTATCCGCCCTGATTTAACGCTTCGGCATATGGTCTTTTTTGCTGTAGGAATAGTATTATTTATTCTTATCAAGGCACTTCGCATAAATATCCATTTCTTCCGTCATAATGCTCAAATTATGTATTGGATCTTTGTCATTTTATTGGTCATTACGTATTTCTTTGGGGTAGAAGTAAACGGATCCCGACGCTGGTTTGACATCTTTATCTTTCGGTTTCAACCGTCTGAGTTTATTAAAATATTTTTTATTATCTTTCTTGCGAATATGTTCGCAAAGTATCAGGCTTATTCTCAGAAACAATATATTTTTTTGTTAACTCTTGGCTATACGCTGCTGCCGTTTATTCTTATTTTAAGACAGCCAGATTTAGGTAGTGCCATGGTCATATTTGCTATTTTTATAACAATGGCCTTTCTTTCTGCAATACCTAAAAAACATATTGTGTCCTTTTTTATCTTTATTCTGTCACTCATGCCGATATTCTGGTTTTTACTGCACGATTACCAGAGAGCTCGTATAACGAGTTTTATGGAGCCAACTGCCAATGTAAGCAGCACAACATACAATATGACACAAGCAATTATTGCAATTGGCTCCGGATCTTTAACCGGGAATGGTCTAGGACTTGGCAGCCAATCACAGCTCTATTTTTTACCTGAATACCATACAGACTTTGTATTCTCTTCATTTGTAGAACAGTTTGGATTTATTGGTGGATTTATATTAATTGTGTTGTATCTTATTTTCTTTTCCATATTATTTATGCGAATTTTAAAGTTTTCAGGCGAAAAAGATGAAGCAGGGAAGTTTAACTACTATTATCTGGTAGGTTTTTCTGCACTTGTTATCTTCCAAACCTGTGTAAACATTGGCATGAATCTGGGTTTACTTCCAATTGCAGGTATTACTCTGCCATTTGTTTCATATGGAGGATCTTCTCTTATTACTCTTATGTTGGGGTTGGCCTTATTACCGTAAGCTGGCTTTTATACAAATAGGCTTGAACTTACACAATTATTAAGTATAATAATGAAATGCAAAAGTACGCTGTAATACAAGTGGGAGGAAAACAATACCTCGTAAAAGAAGGTGACCAGCTTGTCGTAGAAAATTTAAATAAAGAACCACAGGATAAGGTAGAGTTCCCAGTTCTTATGGCTTTTAACGAAGCAAATGAAGTAGAACTCGGAACACCCGAACTTTCTTCCAAAGTTACCGGAGAAGTTGTAGAAAACATGAAAGGTGATAAAATTCGTGTAGCTAAATTTAAAGCTAAAGTCCGTTACAGAAAAGTACGTGGCTTTCGAGCACAGCTTACTAAAGTTAAAATTGTAAAAGTCTAACATGGCACATACCAAGGCGCAGCGCGCAGTTAAAGGAAATAGAGATTCAATTTCAAAAAGATTAGGAGTAAAGCTTTTTGGAGGTCAAAAAGCAGTTCCTGGTAATATCATTATCCGTCAGCGTGGTTCTAAAGTACATGCAGGTGATGGTGTCATTCTTTCTAAAGACTTTACCCTTGTTGCTCAAAAGGAAGGAATAGTTACTTTCTATAAGAGAGAAGACAAAAAATACGTAAAAATAGTGGAACAAACTGCATAATATCGCTCTTCCTCCATTGATAAACGGCCCTATTCGTCTTAAACTATATTCATGCATACTAAGTCTATTGAAGAGACCATAACCAAGCTGAAAGAAGAAAAAGATGCAGTTCAACGAGCTAAGCTTATTCATTATCTACATGTAGAAAGAGCACTCTCTCTTAAAGAAATATCAACTAAACTCGACTTACACGCTTCGTATATTTCTCATTATTTACGTATTTTACAGCTTCCTAATATTGTCCTTGATGGATATTATGCGAAACAGATCTCTTCTGCACATTTATTTATCCTTTCTCGTTTAAAAAATGAAAAAGATATAGTGAATGCATACCAAACAATACTTGCTAAAAATTTAACATCCGCACAAACAGAAGAACTTATAAGGGAAATTAAATTTACAGTTGAGACAACAAATGAGATGCTTTCAAAAGAAGAAAAGGAGGCAATGATAGAAGAAATACGTGACGAGTTTCCACAGGTTGAGATAAAAATTATTCAAACACGCGTAAAAGGAAAGATTGTACTTGAGCTTACTGGAGAAACTGCTCACACAACAGACTTCTTAAGACAGATTAAAGCAAAACTTGAACAAAAAATATTAACAAGTGAAGAGCAGCATACGATTCCTGTCCTTAAATAAATTATTTGAGGGTTACGAAGGAAAAACTCATAGACTCCTGTCCATTGAATGGGTTATGGACTACACCCATCTCATTAAACGGAAAATAGCGGTAAACTACCTGTCCAATAATACTTTCATAGGAAATAGGTCCAAATTCACGGGAATCAGAAGACCTGGGTCTGTTGTCTCCCATTACAAAGTAATACCCTTCCGGAATAGTTGTGGGTACGCCTTCTTCAATAAAACCGGCTAAGCTAAGAGTAGTAGCCGCTGAAATATACTCTTCCTGAACTTCTTGGCCATTTACATATACTTTTTGGTTTTCAATAAGAATAGTATCTCCTGGGAGTCCAATAATACGTTTAATATACTCTAAATCTGGGTTGCGAGGCGCATGGAAGACTACCACATCTCCCCGTACAGGTTCACGGAATTTGTAGGTTACTTTACTGGTAAAAATATAGTTGCCGTTATGAAAGGTTGGTTCCATGGAAGCACCTTTTATCTGGTTAGGTTGAAGAATAAACAGGTAAACCACAATAAACAATGAACCAACAAAGACAACTGTTTCTAGTATCTCCATTACGAAAATAATGACTGCCTTCACAATGTTCATATTTAACAATTGTAATGAACTTACTCTCTAAAAACAATGCAAAAACGTTATAATATGCTACATATTAATTAGCTCGTGTAGCTCAGTTGGTTAGAGCGTTCGATTCACATTCGAAAGGTCCCTGGTTCGAGTCCAGGCACGAGCACTTATTATGCAAATCTCTTTCGATGGTGGAGCTTTATGCTCGCAATACCGTTTTGGTACTACTATTTTTTCTCAGAATTTACTGCAGGGGCTTGCTTTACATGATAAAGAAAACACGTATTACGTGTATACCTTAAACAAAAATTGTTTAGTTCCTAAAGCAAGACATATAAAAAAGCAGCTTCTTCTCCCCAAAAAAGGCTGGATGAAATTGAGGGTATCTGCACAGGAGTTTGTTCACCCAAAAGATATCTTTCTTGCTACAAATCAGGCAATACCTCTTTTTACTCAAAGCCGGATTATTACCTTCTCACATGGATTATCGTTTCTCAAGCTCCATTATTTATACCAACAAGACTTAATCCGACTTAAAAATCAGCTTGATGAATATATCAAAAGAAGTGACTTCATTGTGGTTTCTTCAAAAAGAGTAGAGCAAGAACTGCTTGAATATAATCCAAAGTCTAGAAAAAAAGTAGTAGTTGTCCCATTTGGCATACCATATGACATGATGGAATATAAAAAAGAGAAGAGGGACCCATCTTTGTTGTTTGTAGGGAATAATCAGCCTGTTAAAAATGTTCAGGTACTGGTTCAGATCTGTGCGGAACTGGGTTTACCGCTTACTTTAGTTGGACCTTTCACAGAATATAAATCGGAACAAGTTACAGTGCATGAAGAAATATCGCGGACCCAATTACGAAATTTATACAGAACATCGGGTGCGTATGTGAGTGTATCGCATTATGAAAGTTTTAATCTGCCTATTTTAGAAGCATTAAGCCAGGAATGTCCTGTTATTGCATTAAAATCGGCAGTAATCCCAGAGCTTGAGCCATTTGTACATACTGCAAAGCAAGTAGAACAGATAAAACAGCAATTAACTAACTTTAAAAAAGGAAAAACCTTTAATGCAGATTTTAAACTTTTGAGAAACACATTTACCTGGGAGACATATATCGAAAAACTATTGCTATTATATAATGAATTATGATTTCTGCTGCAATTCTTACCCACAATGATGAAAAACGCATTGGCAAATGCATTAAGTTGCTTAACTTTTGTAGTGAAGTTATTATTTTGGATGATAATTCTACTGACCAAACAAGAGAGAAAGCAAAACAGCTTGGAACAAAAGTATACCAACATGCTCTCAATGGCGATTTCGCATCACAAAGAAACAGATTGTTAGAAAAGGCTACACAGGATTGGGTGCTTTTTATCGATCCAGATGAACAAGTGACAAAAGAGCTTGCTAACGAGATAAACAACATTATTAAGCAACCAAAATATGAAGTTTATTACCTGAAACGACAGGATTATTTTCTTGGAAAGGCTGTCCGCTATGGAGAAGTCTCTACTGCAACCACTAAAGGGTTTATTCGGCTAGTGAAGAAAGGTTCTGGCAAATGGAAAGGGCTAGTTCATGAGACTTTTGTAACCCGAAAGCAAGCTGGAACTCTAGAAAACGCGCTTTTGCATTATCCGCATGAAACTGTAACTGACTTTATTAAAGATATCAATCATTACAGCACACTCCGTTCGTTAGAATTATATAAAGCTCGTCATAAAGCTACTATTTGGGAAGTGCTTTTTTTGCCACTTGGTAAATTTTGTTATACCTATTTTTGGAAACAAGGATTTAGAGATGGCCCACCAGGCTTTATATATTCTTTTATGATGAGCTTTCATTCCTTTTTGGTAAGAGCCAAGCTTTATAAGTATCAATATCTAGATTCTCATGAAGATATTGAACTCGTTTCAGTAACTCGAGACGATTAATGTAATTATGCTTTTATCTATTCACAAAGGATCACGCACCGCCAATATTGCACTGGGAATAGCTCTTCTACTTTTTTCATTTGGACAGCTGGGTAGACTTGGGTTATCGGAGCTACCTATATTTGGTATGGTATACGAAATTTTTTTAGGCATTGCATTATTATTCCTGTTATTTAAAACTCGTTTCTCTAAAGAACAGTTTAAAAAAGACCTCTTCATCCGGACTGCTCTTTTCTTTAGTTGGCTTGCCATATCACTTGTCATCTCTTTATTTTTTTATCCACTTGATCAGAATATACTTGCAGTAATGTACTTTCTCAGACTCGTGGGATATGTCATATTTTTCTGGGTTTTTTATACTTATATTCAAAAATGTAAAGAAGTAATCCCTTTTTATAGAGGAGTTATTGCCATAACATCACTACTTGTAGTTGTATTCTCGATAGTTCAATACGCGCTGTATCCGAATATTGGAAACCTAGCATACCAGGGTTGGGATCCTCATCTATATAGATTAGTGGGTCTCTTTTTTGATCCACCTGTTACTGCTTCGGTATTCTTTTTACTTGGTTCATTCTTGGTGCTTACATTAAAAGAGAGGTGGATGAAGATAACTGCTGTACTTGTATTTGTATCACTTTTTTTCCTTACCTATTCAAGAGGTGGATTTGTGGCATTATTTGCGACTATTGCTATTTATTCTTTTAGAAAAATGAAATTTAAGTTACTTATCGCTTTTATTGCTCTTGCAAGTATTTTATATTTTGTAATTCCAAAAAATATAAGTGAAGGGCTAAACCTAGCAAGAACGGCTTCTATCCAAACTCGTATTATCGATTACAACAAGGCAATTACAATCTGGAAAGAGCACCCGGTTTTTGGCATTGGTTACAATCATATACGGGCAGAGAAAGATAAATATGAGAAGGAGCCTATCGAAGAACTATACAACCCATCTCATGCCAGTGCTTCTTTCCATTCGAGTTTTCTGATGATTTTGGTAACGAGCGGAGTAGTGGGGCTAGTATTATTTGGAGGTGTGCTTTTAAGCTTAGGCAGGATCAGTGGGTATGCAATGTACAGCCTTATTTTCCTGAGTATTTATTCTCTCACAGATAACCTGTTGCTTCATCCGTTTATGTTATTTTTGTTTAGTATTCTTATTCCGATAGAAAAGTATCTTACTCGTCCTTTTCGCGAGTAACTTTGATTTCTTTTTTTTCAGTATTTCCGGCTATATCTGTTGAAGTTACTTCTATTGTATTGTCGCCTTCTTTAAGACGGACATTGGTAGAAAAGTTTCCCTCAAAATCTACCACAACCGGAGCGTTATTCACGCGGACACTTGTGTCTTTATCTGTTTTACCTTTTACCTGAATTTCTGTATTGGTTGTTTTATCTCCATCCTTGGGAGATTCAATCTCCAGCTCAGGTGGCTCATTGATATATGTAATAGAATAGACCTCTGATTTCTCTTTAATCTTGCCCTCATCTGCAGTTGCCAATACATACACTTTATTTTCCCCAGAACGAAGTCTACCAATTTCTTCACTAAAAGTGCCATTCCTTATTGTGACGTCTTCTACCTTTACATTGTTTAAATAAAACTCTACTTTTTTGAATTCCGTGGCGTCACCTGAAACAATTATAGTGGCTTCACTGGTTGCCGGTTCTGGTTCATTTACATTTAAAATACCATAAAAACTAGAGCTTGCATCTTCTGTTTCTTCGTTTTGGGTTGAATTACCACGAATGAGATTATTTAAAAAAACAGTGGCATTGATAATAGATTGCAGTCCAATAAAGAAGAATATAGCCATGAGACCTACAGATACAAGTATTAACGTAAGAATACGTTTGGTTTGTTCTTTTTGTTTATGTTTTTGTAATCTGCTCATGAGCCGATAGTCGGGATCGAACCGACGACCTCTGCTTTACGAAAGCATTGCTCTACCAACTGAGCTATACCGGCTGATCGTTTAAGATTATATCACTTATTTGTTCTCATGTGCTCTTTTATGACATTCCATGGCTCAATATAATCTCCTTCATAGCCGAGCGCCCAGATAGCGATTCCATCAAGGCCGTTGAGTTCTATAAATTTTATTTTCTCCAAAAGTGATCGTTCATCTTCATAATAAATCTGTTTAATAAGTCCGTTTTGGTAATACACAAGCCTGGGAGACATAGTGATTTCATCAAAGTGAAGAGATACGTCGTCCCGGCTTGCAATAAGTTCTCGAACGCGTTTATAGGTTGCTATTGCGCCAGTATTGGGGACGGTAGGACTAAACTGATCCTCTGTAAGTGTTTGCCATTCTACTCCATAAAAAGGTATTCCTAAAATAATTTTATCTTTATCTACGCGGCCATCAAGAGAGCGTACTGTTTTTCGTAAACTTGGTTTGCCATCTGGCATATCAATAGGTGAGTTGGGACCTGCTTTTATAGATGAGACCTGGTGATAGTCGTATCCCATGATAATTACCTGATCCACTAGTTCCCCGATCTTCACCATATCGTAGGCATTATCGTTATAAACAACTGTGGCGTTTACGTCTATTGAAATAATAATTTGCGGGTTCACTTCTCGAAGTTTTGTTGTGACTTCTTCTAAAAATCGGTTGTAGTACTGGAGTATTTGCTCATCGGAAGAGGAAAAATACTCAAAATCTATATTAATTCCATCCAGTTCATAATCCCCAACAATCTTCGCCAGTTGATTTGCAGCATTTGTAGTATACGTGGGGTTTGTGATGAGTGCATATACCTTTTCATTATCAAACTGCCTTACCGCTACAGAAACTTTGGTGCTTGTTTCTTTGGAACGTGCCTGTAGATCTTTAAAATAATCTGAGTTAAGGTATGTCCATTCAACAAGTGGTTGATTGCGTGAATCTACTTTAATGATATTTCCTTGTTCATCCATAGCAAGTCCAAAGTAGATTACCTGATCCATATACTCGGGGTAGATTTTAGCATTAGCGGCAATTGACCAGGAAGGAAGAAAACCAATTACTTGTTTGCGTTCGTTGGTGTATGTGATCGATTGAGTAAGTGGTGCAGAGTAATTATCGGGGACAGGATTTATTTCTGAGGCAAAGGAGATAACTTTGATATGAGAAGTATTGATATATCCAGAAGTTACGGTAAGAATTGCTGTAACAAACAAGATAAATACGAGCCCGTAGATTCTATTTCTTGCGCTGAAGTATTCTCGATAGGGATGAAAGCCAAACTTCATATCTCTTTATTATATACATATTGTTAAGTTGAAGAAAGTGGGGAGAAAAGAGTATTCTCGGACGAGCAAAGCTGCCCGTCCGAGAGTGGTAGGTTGCCTCTAGATAAGAGTCTTTATATTGAAGATTACTTATCTTCGACATCAATTGGCTTATCAGGAGGACGTGACCCAGGTATAGGTTTATTAGAATCTATTTCCCATTGGGTTGCATTCCTCTTGAACGTTTGTTCCCTTCCACATTCGCACCGCTTTACGGTGACTATTTTGTTACCTTGGAGAGTTTCGCTCACAATTTCATTGGGATAGCATGGCCGTCCAAAGTGATGCTGTACCTTAGGTCTTTCACCTGGTTGAGCTGACATTTCTAGTTTCCTCTCATGGCTGTTTAGTTGGTTTATAGGACAGCTTTAGCCCTATAGAAAACGATAATATGATTATATGATACTATCATACTTTTGTCAAGTATAGGGTTTAATAAGTAGTTTAGGTTGAGAATAAATACGATGAAGAGAGAAAGTATCCCTGAGCTCATTTCGTTGTAAGCTCAGGGATTTGAGGTTCTAGCTATTGGCTAGAGTGGTTGAGCATTACCCGGTTGCTTCGGTTGCTTTGGCAAGCGTGGTGGATTGTGGTCGTCGTTTTCTTCGTAGATTACGACACCATCGACTTCACTTTGGTACAGAGTACCTTGCTTGGCGTTATCTCCAACGCCTTCCACAACACCTGCAACAGGGCGAAGCGTTGTCGGATCTTCATCCGGCGGTAAAGGGTTATACTTCTTTGCCATGAGTTTTTCTCCTCTCTATGGCTAAAACAGGGTTAAAAGAGAATGCCTCGGCTGAACGTCGTTGGTCAGCCGAGGCTTACATTGGTTGCCTATCTGTTAGATAGGCTTTGGACCGCTACCCGGTTGTGGGAGCGGCTTACCTTCTGGATTTTCGGGTCCAGATGGTTCCTTAATCCTGAGCATTGGTTTTCTCCTTTGCTCTGGTTATTGCGCTCAAAACACATACACAATTGCTTTTTTGCATATGAGATGAGCAGATATATTATATCCTATAATGCTATATTTTTCAACAGAAGATAAAGAAGATTAGATTGCTGGAGATATCTAAATGAGCGGGATACGAGAATCGAACTCGCCTCTCATCCTTGGGAAGGATGCATACTACCGATGTACTAATCCCGCTTGAGTTGCCCTCAAGTATAGCAAAGCAGTAAGAGCACTTCAATAATCTGTTTCCATCTATTATAATTAGTCTTTATGAAAAGAGCCTTTCAAGACTATCCAAGTAGTTTCTCACCGACCTTTGTAGTAATCGCAGGTCTTTTTGTGTGTTTTCTTATGATGGCAAACATTATTGTCAACAGGCTTGTTACATTTGGTGGTTTGGTCTTTAATGGCGATTTGTTCCTGTTTCCACTTACCTACATATTTGGAGATATTCTTACAGAAGTATATGGGTTTAAAAGAGCAAGACTGGTTATCTGGATTGGATTTTTAGCAAATATTATAATGGCTACCTACTTCTCAATTATTCTGAGGCTCCCATATCCGGCAGAGTTTACCGATAATACTGCATTCATGACTGTACTTGGTGCAACACCCATCATTGTACTGGCATCAATTACAGCTTTTTTCTTTGGTGAGTATAGTAACTCTGCTGTAATGTCTATTCTTAAGAAAAAAACAGAAGGAAAAATGTTATGGCTCAGGACAATTGGTTCCACGTTGGTAGGTCAGCTGGTTGATACAGTTATTTTTATGGTTATTGTCCTTTCGTACTTGCCACTTCCAGTCTTAATTCAGATCATAGCAGTACAATATGGTATTAAAGTGGCTTACGAGGTGTTGGCGACACCATTTACATATGCAGTTATCCGCAGATTAAAGAAAGCAGAACAGCTTGATACCTTTGATTACGGGGTTAGTTACAACCCATTTGGTTTTGGACTAGGGAAAGATAAGAAAGGAAAATAATTATTTCTGAATTGAGGGCATATGTAGCTCACTTTGCGGTTTTTCTAGATGGGGGATAAAGATCACCTGCGTAGTTTTAAAAACATCTATAACTACTTCATCAAAAATTGTTCCGATCTGCCTATCCATAATTATAAGCGGTGTTCCTTCAACAAAATAGTTGTTCTCATTAACTTGAATTAAAAATCGATCTCCTAAATCGGTATATCCTGTTACATGAAGATCATCGCCAATCCGTTCTACTTCTATTTTTTTACTACCTAGCACATTCTCATACAGAACTAATGGTGTATACTCTTCAAACTCAACAGGAAGTGTGAATGGAGTAAATATTTCTGGATGTTCTACATTATGTAATTCCACCTGCTTCTCTATTTCGGCATCTCCATATGTCATCTCCGTAGTTAATTTTGCATCAAAGTAACCGGCTCCAATACCAAATGGATGATGAGTACATCCATCTCGTTCATGAGCTTTTACAGTAAAATTCAGTTCATCTACATATTTATTTATAGAAAGTGGGGTAAACGTAATGGTATTTGTAGCCTCACCGTCTTGTGCAGTAATAAGAGATTCTCCTTTGCTGTCTTCGATTGAAAGAATATCAAAACAAGGGAAATGTATTTGTGCTGAGATATTATTTATATGTACATTATCTTGTACACCATTTAATATTTTTTTTGCTTCAAGAGAATAACCTACTTTTTGTTCTTTTCCCACAATATATTCATCTTCATAAGTGGGATCAAAAGTTACCTGAGTGGCAGGAGGTACAGGTTCGACTTTTCCTGTGTCAAATTTGTTTATAGTATCTAGCGTCCAGTTACGAACAGGCTGTTTGGTGACATCTACTGCTCCGCCTACTGCTTCAAAATTGCTCCCAATTGCAGTAACTCCAATGATGTTGCCATACTGACGTAGGGCAGAACCACTATCACCTGGTTGAGTAACGGTACTATCTTCCGAAGGCTTAGCGTCCGGATCACCATAACAAAGTAAATCGGGGTCATATCGAGTACAGATACTAGAAGTTGTATGCAGGTAAGTGGTACCGGTGTTGGCGATATCGGGTAACTCTGTTGAAAAAGGGTTGGTTTTTCCAAAACCAGCCAAAGTAACTTCTGTTTGAAAGTTAACATCTGTCCCAATCTCTGCACCTGCAATACAGGTAGTATCGGTAATTGGTTTTTGAAGTTGTAATACAGCCAAGTCTTCTGACGGATGAATAGCCATATCGGTTATCCATAATGGTTCAGCTTTTGTTTTATCATGTCCAACCTTTGCTATTATTTGTGAAGGATTATCTTGTTCTATAACAGATTCTATACAATGCGCAGACACCAGCAGAGCCTGAGAAAGTCCATCACCATCTTCATCAACTAAACTCGCAGAACAGAAGGAAGAAGTAAATTCATTATCAGGAGTAGTTATTGATGCAAGATCAGGAAACTCACATGCCTCAACAGGTCTACTCCCGCTTACCTCTGGGTCATACTGAGCTTGTACTTCTTGAGGAGAAGCCATTAAAAGCATGTAAGCAAGCGCAAAAGAAACAAGTGTTTGAGTAGGTAATCGGAGTTTTTGAAATTGAGCTGCAAACTGTTCTTTTACAGATGCTATAGTAATTCGTTCACGAGAGTTTTGCTGCTCTTGGTGAACTACTTGTTCAGCCATAGCATTATTATAGGTAATTAAGCCTTAATAGTCAATGTTATAGGTTAAATGAGAGGAGAGAGGATATTTCGTACGTCATCTACGCTTTGTACAGTCATGAGCTGCCTTCTAAGTTCATTCGATCCTGGAATTCCCTTTGTATACCAAGCAAGGTGTTTTCTGAGAGATAGAAAATGTAACTCTGGTGTAAGCTTATCAAAGATTTCGCAGTGTTCAAGGGCAACTTTAATCTGTTCAGATTGTGTTGGCGTGTAGCCACTAAACAGCCATGGGTTACCAAAAGATGCACGTCCAATGAGTACTCCATCTAAGTTATATGTGTTTACTTTTTCTTTAGCTTCTTCAATAGTTTTAATATCTCCATTCCCGAGCACAGAAGTTTTTGTTCTTTTTATAAGCTCAGATGCTTTGCCGATTTCTTCCCAATTTGCTTCTCCGGTGTACATCTGAACAAGAGTTCTACCATGAATACTGATATTTGCCGGTTCCACTTCCAAAAGAGTACTGATCCAGTCTTCTGTAATAATGCTGTCATACCCAATTCGGGTTTTTACAGAAACAGGGAGTATTTTTCTTTCAGGATGCCTATTTGCATTAAACTTGTGTATCCATGCGAGCATATCGTTACTTAAACCTACTTCTTCAATTGTTTTACCTTCTGCATACTCTTGAACCGCCTTTTGAACAGCCCGTATGATCTCTTGTGCTAATTTAGGTGTACGAATAAGACCAGCACCACTTCCTTTTTTAGAAATATTATGATCGGGGCAGCCCATATTGATATCTACTCCATCAAAACCCATCTCACATACAATAAAAGCTGATTGGTAAAACGCTTCTGGCACAGATCCATAGATTTGCGCCACAACCGGAGTACTACTTTCATGGTGTACAAACGGGGAAAGCAGGCGAGTTGCGCCTCGTGCCAAGCCTTCTACATTGGTAAACTCTGTAAAAAGGATGTCTGGCTTGCCATATTTATCTGTGATAAAACGGTAGGCGGCATCAGTAACCCCGTCCATTGGGGACATGGCTATAATCGGGCGATCTAGAGTATTCCAAAAACCTTTGTGCATGAGAGTATTATAGCAAGTTAGAAGATTAGCGAGGTATAACAAGCACCATCCCAGCATATATTGCATCCGGGTTGCCGAGAATACCATTTGCTTCTGCAATAATCGGCCAGGCTTCACGATCTCCATACATCATTCCGGCGATATATTCTAAGTTATCGCCTTCCTGCACTGTATATGATTTTGCAGTGTTGGTAACTGGTCCAGTAGCAATTGAGCTTGTCTGACCTTCTTCTGGGCTAGAAAGCGAATCGGTTTGAGTCTTTTCTCCGGTTGCAGGGTTGGTAAGGCCGCCTTGTTGAGCCATAGCAGTTGGAGAGATAAAATCAATCTCTCTTTCTTCTATAAGTCCGGCAATATTTCCAGTTTGTTTGAAGGTTTCTCTGTTTACTATATCTTCATTGCCGATAAGTGTATTAAAGGTAAGTGGTTTACCTGGGTTGAACTGCGTATAGAGAAATCCAAAAGACATTGCAACCACAATAAGGCCTATAAATAAGTAAATGTAGTCACGTTTAACGAGTTCACGTAAGCGGTTCTGATATTCGATTACCTGCTCTTTTGTATCTCCCATAATTATGGAATATATTGTAACAAAGGATACTGGAATTACTACTAGAAAATGTGCTAAAATGATTACATATTAGATATGAAATTCCAATTAATTAAGCGAAAGGTGGTGAATGTAGCATGAACCCATTATGGATTGGTGGAGGAATAGTTCTTCTTATTTTATTCTACTTTATCGGTGTATATAACAGCCTTGTGGTGCTCAAGACTCGTATTCAGGAAGCACTCTCTGGAATAGATGTTCAGCTTAAAAGAAGAGCAGATCTTATTCCTAATTTAGTCGAAACAGTAAAAGGTTATGCAAAGCACGAAAAAGGTGTTTTTGAGAATGTAACCAAAGCACGTGCTGCTCTTATGTCTGCAGAAACAGTGCAGGAAAAAGCAGAAGCAGATAATATGCTTACCGGTGCACTTAAATCTCTTTTTGCAGTTGCAGAAGCATACCCAGACTTAAAGGCAAATACCAACTTTGAAGAACTACAAAGACAGCTTGAAGATACTGAAGATAAAATTGCCTATTCAAGACAGTTTTATAACAGTAATGTACTCGATTACAATGCAAAGATAGCCATGTTCCCAAGTAACATCGTTGCTGGAATGTTTGGCTTTACTGCATATGATTTCTTTAAGGCTGAAGAAGAGGCTAAACAAAAGGTTGAGGTGAAGTTCTAAAGTGATATAATATTCTAGATTCACGTCTCATTCGATACCCTTATTTCTTGGCTACGGCGAGGTCAATACCTACAAAGTCCTCGAGGTAGCAGAAAAAGGGTATCTTCATTCGATGTGATTTATATTTAATATCTAAATCAAATATGACAGTCTATAACGAAATCAGTGCTAATAAAAGAAAGACATGGATGATCTTTGTGTTGTTCATCCTTATCTTTACTGGCTTTTTCTTTCTTATTGGAAAATTTATGGATAGCACCTGGGGATATGGCATCCTTGGGTTTGTCATTGCTATTGCTTCTTCGTTTGGAAGTTACTTTTATTCAGATAAACTGGTGCTTTCACAGGTGAGAGCAAGACCAGCAACAAAGGAAGAGTTTTTTGATCTGTATACCGTAACAGAGAATTTAAGCATCGCAGCTGGTCTTCCAATGCCAAAGCTGTACGTAATAGATGACCCATCTCCCAATGCATTTGCTACGGGTCGAGACCCAAAACATGCAGTTGTTGCTGCAACAACAGGTATTTTACAAAGACTAGATAGAAGTGAGCTGGAAGGAGTTATTGCACATGAGCTTTCTCATGTTAAAAACTACGATATTTTAGTATCTACAATTACGGCAGTTCTTGTGGGAACCATTGCACTTGTTTCTGACCTGGTAATGAGATCGCTTTGGTGGGGAGGCGGAGATAGCGATAACAGAAGTAAAAGCCCAATCATGTTAGTTCTGTTTATAGTTGTTCTTATCATTACTCCTATTGTGGCAACACTGGTTCAGCTTGCTGTTTCTCGAAAACGAGAATACTTAGCAGATGCAAGTGGAGCTCTTTTAACTCGTTACCCAGAAGGTTTAGCACGAGCTTTGGAGAAAATAGCAGCAGATCCAAGACCTGTGCACACGGCAACTTCTTCAACAGCACATTTATTTATCTCAAACCCATTTAAAAAGGGGAGTGGTATGCAGTCATGGCTTGCCAACTTGTTTAGTACTCATCCTCCAATGGAAAAGCGTGTTGAGATACTCCGTAAGATGTAATTACGCCTTCTTCCTAATCACCTTGAAGTTACGTACAATCTCTAAAACCTGGCCATCGTCTTGTACAATCTGGTTTGTTCCTGCGACTTGTTGGTATTGTTCTGCTAAGCCAGAGATTGCATCCTGTACATCTTTCATCTCTTCTTTTAGCTCGCTCATGCGCATTTCTGCATCTTTAACTGCTGGTTGCTGGGTAATGCGTTGTTTAATCTCTGAGACTTTTTTCTTTGTTTCTTTTGCTGCATCCTGTGCTTGTGAGTAAGCAGCATCATTTTCAAAAGAAGCGTTATACATCTCTTTTTCAGATTTTATCTGGCTTTTGAGTTTTTCGACATCATCCATGTAACGCTGTATAAGACTTTCCAGTTCTATACGAGACATCGCAGATTTATAACCAGCTGGAGATTCATCTTCACCTTCTTCTTCGTCTGCTTCTGCAGTTTCATCTGTTGAACTTTCGATTTGCTCTTCATCAGACATATCTGTAGATGCGTCGAGTGGTTGATTTGTCTCACTTTCTTCCACTACCGTTTCTGCAACTGGTGGTTGATTTGCTTCTTCTACTGGTTCTATGGAGCTTGGCATTGGGGTATCTAAAGCAGTTGATTGGTTTTGGTTTGTTTTGTCTTGTGAGTTATCCATAGAGAAAAACTATACAGGAAAATGAAGGATTATTTCAAGTGAAGATGCTTTCCACGAAAAAAGCACCTTGGGTGAACTCGAGCTAAGATGCCTTTTCCGTTTGCCGCATGTGGCAAATAGTCTAGTTATCTTTCTCGCACCTACGGTGCTTAGATGTTAGTAAACTGGTTACGGTTTATTCTGATACCGGTGATCGTGATTGGTGGATTGTCAAACCAAACAACTACATCACGTACATTCACTTTCAGAATGCTGGGCCCATCTTCATATTGGATGAGCTTCCATCTCTCGTCTTCTGGAAAGATAGTTAGAGTGAACTCAAAACTGTATACATAAGTAATTTCAAGTCCTCTCAAACCAAATCCACACTTCCTAATTCTTGTAATAGGAAGTTCCTTCATTGTTATGCTAGACATTCTTTTTCTCCTTGTTCTAGTTTACTAACTTGATATGTTAAGTATACAATAATAAGTATCAGCAGTCAATATTATAGGATATAAAATGATAATATTTTCTTGTAGGAAATGTTACAATAGAGTTTATGTGTGGTATAGCAGGATTTACTGGTTCAAAAAATGAAAAACTTATACAGCAGATGTCTGCTGATATGAAGCATCGTGGACCCGATGGAGATGGATTTTATATTGATAATAATATTTCATTACTTAACAGACGTTTGGCGATTATCGACCGTAAAGGCGGAGACCAGCCTATTTATAACGAAGATAAGTCGGTTGTGGTTGTGTACAACGGAGAAATTTATAATCATTTAGAACTGCGTTCTGAGCTTGAAAAGCTTGGACATACGTTTAAAACCAAATCAGATACAGAAGTTATTGTTCATGGGTACGAAGAATGGGGTGAAGAGAGCTTTGATAGGCTTAACGGCATGTTTGGCATTGCACTTTATGATATTAAAAAGAAAAAACTTATATTAGTAAGAGATCACTTTGGTATTAAGCCACTTTACTTTGCAAAGCTTAAAGGAAATGACTACATCTTTTCTTCAGAACTCAAACCAATTATTAACTCAGGTCTTATCGAGAAAAAGGTGAATGAACGTATCTTGTATCGCTATCTCAAGTTCCGTATTCATGATGACCAACGAGATACTTTTTTTGAAGGAATACAAAGGCTTCTTCCAGGAGAAATAGCTGTTATCACAAATACCTCCATTCGAATAAAAGAGTATTCATCTTTAGCAAAAGAGCTATATCAAACTTCGGATATCACAGCTTCACAACAACTCGATGATATGGCAATAAGTAAGTTCAAACAGCTTCTAGTCGATTCAGTAAAAGCTCGCCTTATGTCCGAGGTCCCGGTTGGGACAGCGCTTTCTGGAGGGCTTGATTCTTCAACCGTTGTTTCCATAATCAATTCATTATTAAAAGATCAAGACGAACACGCAACCTCAATCGGTTCAAAGCAGAATACCTTTTCTGCTGTCTTTCCTGGTTCTACAAACGATGAAGAGCGCTATATTGATGTATTACTTAAGCAGTCAGAAAACATATCCTCACATAAGGTATTTCCTAAACCAGAAGAATTTTTTGAAGATTTAGAGGATTTTATTCGAACACAAGAAGAGCCAACCATAAGTACCGGACCATACGCTCAGTATCAGGTGATGCGAAAAGCAAAAGAGCATGTCACTGTGCTTTTAGATGGGCAAGGAGCAGACGAAATGATGGCGGGGTATGTGCCTTACTATTTTGTGTATCTAAGACAGCTTAAAGCAGAAGGTAACTATGTTGGTTTGCTAAAAGAGCTCTGGTCTTCTAAGGACATTATTTTCAAATTTATATGGATGAAGGTCCTTACATCACTTCGTATAAAAAAGAATGTTCCTGTTGTTTCATTACTCAACTCGTCTTTTGCAAAAAGCCATACAAATGAATGGTTTGCAGTAGAAAATGATAATCTCAAGAAAAGACTTCACGAAGATATCTTTAAAAACTCGCTTCAATCACTCCTTCGTTATGAAGACCGTAACACTATGCGTTTTTCTTTAGAAGGAAGAGTGCCATTTCTGGACTTTAACCTTGTAAGATATCTCTTTAGTTTGCCCGATGAAGCCATTATCAACAATGGATGGAATAAATACATCCTTCGCCAGGCAATGCGAGATATGTTGCCAGATATAATTGTTAACCGTCGTAATAAGATAGGCTTTACCACTCCCGAGCATGAGTGGTTTATTCGCATGAAGAACCGTATTTATGGCATTTTTATGAGTGAATCGTTTATGAATAGGCCGTACTTCAACCAGGCAGAAGTTATAAAAGCATTTAGAGAGTTTATAGAAGGGAAAAATTATGATACGTTAGTTTTTTGGAGACTTCTTAATGTTGAACTTTGGCTCAGAGAGTTTATTGACCCCCCTTCGCTTGAAGCTACCTCAGATAAGAAAGATTGGGTTTTTGGTGACGCCAATGAAGGAAAAGATATTGAAATAGAAGTAGATGGAGATACGTACCACCGTTACCCCATAAAAACCGATTTAGTTGAAAAAGGTACAAAGATTGAAGCATTTATAACGAGTTATGTGAAAAGGTATATCGGAGTTTTGGGTAAACCAATGAGTCATTCTGAGCAAAGCAAAGAATCCAGACATGCCCTTTCTGGTTCACCCCAGGACGAGAAAGTAGGTAAGTGGTACGTTATTATTTCTGAAAAAATAGTTGCTATTTCTCAGGGAAGATCGTTCTTTATCTGGGATATTAAACCGAGCTTTTGGGCAAAAACACTTTCTAAGTTTGTAACCCGAACTCCTTATGGTATCGGTCTTGGGAGCCCTTGGACCATGCAGATTGCAATAGATGAGGTCGGTTTACCACATATCATGGCAGCAGCAATTGCATCAGTTATCACTAAGCCTTTTGGGATGAAAGGGGTATTTTATAACGTTGTTGGTCCAGAAATTGCTGCAATAGACGGCCCAACTGAGTATTCGGTGTATCCTTCTAATGTTTCGGCAAAGCTTGCGCCCAAGGATCCTCAAGAAGTGGCTCGAAAGATCGGTGTAGAAATCTTCAAACACATCAACAAGGATCAGCAGAAGATGTTTGGTGGCGTGGTTATTATTGACGCAAACGATTTAGGAAGAAACGTACTGGGTAATGCCACAGAGCAGCCTGATAGTTTTTTTGAAGATCTCATGCGAGATAACCCAATGGGCCAGGGAAGTGAGCAGACACCAATAATATTAGCTCAATAATATCTATTGATGATTTGACCTTTTTGTATATAATGACAACATGGCAACTCATAAAGACCTTACAAAAGAAGATGTGCTTCATATAGCTAAACTGGCTAACCTTCATTTAGACGAGAAGAATATAGAGAAGTTTCGTTCACAACTTTCTGAAACACTCAAGTATGTTGAGAATCTTGATGAACTCGATACCAAGGGTGTAGAGCCTACTTCTCATTCAACTAATGTAACTAATGTATATTTTGAAGATGGTGTAGAAAATACACGTCAATTTACCAGAGAAGAAGCCTTAAAAAATGGTAAAAAGACAAAAAAAGGTCAGTTTGTTGTTAATAGAATTTTGGAAGGTTAATAACGTCATCCTGAGGCAAAGCAGAAGGATCTCGAAACGGTTAACGACCGACGAGATTCTTCACTTCGTTCAGAATGACATATGATAAATATGTTATTTGGAAAATCATTAAAAGAAATAATTCAGCTTATTAAAGATAAAAAGGTCACTTCGGAAGAAGTGTTTGATTACTTTGCCAAAAGAAGTGCAAAATATAATAAAGAACTTAATGTATACACCACCCTCATTGAAACAGAACATAATAATGGTGAAATGAATGGCGTACCATTGGCGATTAAAGATAACTTCTGTACAAAAGATATAAGAACAACAGCTTCTGCAAAAGTACTTGATGACTTTGTTCCACAGTATGAATCGACTGTAACAGATCGTCTGCGAAAAGCCGGAGCAACTTTTACAGGTAAAACAAACATGGATGCTTGGGCACATGGCAGCTCAACAGAAACCTCAGATTATGGACCAACTAAAAACCCATGGGATACAACTCGTGCCCCTGGAGGTTCATCTGGTGGTTCTGCAGCTGCAGTTTCTGCTTACCTTGCACCAGCTGCAATTGGTTCAGAGACAGCCGGGTCAATTCGCCAGCCAGCAAGTTGGTGTGGTATTGTGGGGCTTAAACCTACCTATGGAAGAGTTTCCCGTTATGGTGTTATTGCCATGGGTTCCTCTTTTGACTGCCCTGGGCCAATGACTGTAAATGTAGAAGATGCTGCATATATCCTCAAACATATTGCCGGAAAAGACCCATTTGATGCAACTTCTGCAGATAAAGAAGTTCCAGATTACGAAGCTCAGATGAAAGAGAAAAAGACGTTTACTATTGGGGTACCGGAAGAATACTTCAAGGGCCTTGACCCAGAAGTACAAGAAAAGGTCAATGAATCTATTAAGATTTTTGAAAAGATGGGTCACAAGGTAAAGAAAGTCTCATTGCTTTCTCCAGATTTTTCCATTTCTGTATATACCATCTTACAGCGAGCAGAAGTATCTTCCAACTTAGCCCGCTATGACGGAGTTCGCTTTGGAACTGATCGTTCTGCCTTTGGTGAAGAAGCAAAAAGGCGTATTATGCTTGGCACATATACCTTGTCTCATGGCTATTATGATGCTTTTTATAAAAAAGCACAGAAAATTAAGACATTAATTATCCGTGATATGCAGCGTGTATTTAACGAAGTTGACCTTATCATGGCAGCTCCAACTCCAATTACTGCACTTAAGCTTGGAGAATTTGAGAAGTACCCATTCTTTGGCGAAACAATGGATGTGTTAAACGAAGCAGCAGCCGTTGCAGGTACTCCAGCTATAAGCATTCCATGCGGACTTGATTCAAAAGGTTTGCCAGTTGGGTTGCAGATTATGGGTAATTATTTCGATGAAGGAAATATACTAAACGCAGCCTACCAGTTTGAACAAGAAACGAATTATTTTGATGTTATTCAGAAAGGGCTTAAGAACTATGAATAAATATCAACCAATAATCGGTCTCGAAATACATGTCGAGCTTAAAACCAAGAGCAAAATGTTTTGCCAGTGCTCGGCTGACTATTTTGGTCTTGAGCCAAATACCAATACCTGCCCGGTATGTTTGGGTATGCCGGGTGCGCTTCCTGTGCCCAATAAACAGGCCGTAGACTGGACCATTAAGATTGGTCAGGCTCTTAACTGTACTATAAACAAATATACTAAATTTGATAGAAAGAACTATTTCTACCCGGATATTCCAAAAGGTTACCAGATAAGTCAGTACGATGAGCCAATCGCTCAAAATGGCCACCTTGATATTGTAGTGGGCGATGGCAAAACAAAGCGGTTCCGTATTACCCGAGTTCACTTGGAAGAAGACACTGGTAAGCTTTCTCATGTGGGAGAAGAAAGCTTAGTGGATTTTAATCGATCTAGTGTTCCTTTGGTAGAAATCGTTACAGAACCGGATTTTGATAACTCCGACGATGTAAAAGCCTTTTTAGAAGAATTACACACTATTATCCGCTACTTAGGAGTATCGGATGCTGACATGGAGAAAGGTTCTATGCGTATTGAGCCAAATATTTCTATAAAACCAAAAGACATGGAAGGCTTCCCACCATATAAAGTTGAGGTCAAGAATATCAACTCTTTTAACTATGCTAAAAAGGCAATCGATTACGAAATTCCTCGCCATGCAGAAATACTCGATAAAGGTGAATATCCGGTGCAAGAAACCCGTGGATACAATGAAAATAAAGGAATTACCTTTTCCCAGCGCTCAAAAGAAGAAGCACAGGACTATCGTTACTTCCCTGAGCCAGATATCCCGCCAATGGAGTTTACAGATGAGCACATTGAAGATATCAAAAACTCACTTCCAGAGCTCCCTGCTCAAAAAATACAACGCTTTATGGATTCATTTGGTATAAAGCTTGCAGATGCACTCTGGCTTTCTCGCGATCTTACGTTGTGCCGCTATTATGAAGATATCATGAGTCATTTAGAAGAAAGCAAAGCAAAAATAGAAAAACCTGGCCAGGCAATTGCAAACCTCATTGTAAATAAAAAACTTTCAACAGATCTTTCTGTAGAAGAATTTATTTTAAAAGCAGAGGAGATGCTCAAGCCAAAAGAAACAGATACTGCAAAGCTTAAAGAGGTCATAGAAAAAGTCATTGCTTCAAATGAAAAAGCAGTTTCTGACTACCGTGGCGGCAATAAAAACACCATTATGTTCCTTGTGGGGCAGGTTATGCGCGAGATGCGAGGGCAGGCTGATGCGATGGTGGTAAGGGGAGAGTTGGAGAAGGAGTTGGGGTAAATTTTATTTATATGAAATAATGTTACTAACAACAATGCGACAACCTCTTGCACACGCAAGAGGTCGGTGTTTTTTTCGTGAGAAATTTAGAGTGTTACAATGAATGGAGTTATGAATTTATTTTTTTTATGAATCAGAAAGGCCAGAATAAACTTACTTGTCCCCTTTGTAAAATGGAAAAGTTTGATCATGAAAAAGGGAGATTAGATAGTCAGTGGGGTATGACAGAACACAAAGTCGACATGTATATTTGCCAAAATTGCAAGTATGTTCTTCTTTTTGCCAAAGGGAGGACATGGTGGGTAGTAGAATAATTTGAGATAAAAAAGAAGTTATTTCTAGTACAATATACGCATGTCGTTTGTACACTTGCATAATCACTCAGAATATTCTCTTCTTGATGGCATGTGCCGTATTAAAGATCTTGTTGCAAAAGCAAAAGAGTACAATATGCCAGCCGTTGCTCTTACAGACCATGGAGCTATGTATGGGGCTTTTAAATTCTTTATTGCAGCACGCGACGCAGGTATTAAACCTATTATCGGCTGTGAACTATATAAAGCAAAAGGAAGTATCGAAGATAAAGAAAAAACCGAAGGAAAAGGGTACAACCATTTACTTGTGCTTTGTAAAAACCTTACAGGTTACCAGAATTTGCTCAAGCTGGTTACCTATTCAAACTTAAAAGGGTTTTACTATAAACCTCGTGTCGATTGGGATTTACTCGAAAAATATGGAGAAGGTCTTATCGTTACTTCAAGTTGTTTAGCAGGAGAAATTCCACAGCTTCTTCAGGAAGACCAGAATGAAAAAGCAGAAGAAGCACTTAAAAAGTATCTCAAACTCTGGGGAGGAGACTTTTATATAGAACTCCAAAGACATCCACAGCTTGAAATTCAGGAGTCGGTGAACCAGAAACTCATTAAACTAGCCAGAAAGTATGGAGTTCCGCTTGTTGCCACCAACGATGTGCACTATCTCAATAAAGATGATGCATATGCTCATGAAGTCCTGCTCTGTATTCAAACTCAAAGATCTATTGTCGAAAAGAACCGCCCTATGAGTATGATAGATGTACCGGACTACTACTTCAAGTCCCCGGAAGAAATGAAAGAAGCATTCCACGATTTGCCAGAAGCCATAGAAAATACCGTTAAGATTGCAGAGAAATGTGATCTCGAGATACCTCATGGGAAACTTATTTTGCCTAAATATCCACTTCCAGAAGGTCATACTAACGAGAGTTGGCTCCGTGAAATGGTCTACTCAAAAAAAGGCAGAACGAAAGGTTTTCCCGATGAAGTAGTCAATGAACGACTTGATTATGAACTCGATATTATTAACAAAAAAGGTTATGCACCTTATTTTTTGTTTACGCAGGATATCGTTAACTGGGCTAAAAACCAGGGTATTGCAGTTGGTCCGGGCCGTGGATCTGCTGCCGGTTCTCTAGTATCGTACGTACTTCGTATTACTGATCTGGATCCGCTTCAAGATAACTTACCTTTTGAGCGTTTTCTTAACCCCGAAAGGCCTACGCCACCAGATATTGATATCGATTTCTCAGATAAACGCCGTGATGAAGTAATTAAATATATCGCCCGCAAGTATGGAGAAGACCATTATGCTCAGATTGTGACTTTTGGTACGATGGAAGCCAAAATGGCTGTACGAGACGTTGCAAGAGCTTTGGGTTACTCGTATTCGCAAGGTGACCGCATTGCCAAAATGATTCCTCAAGGAAAGCAAGGGTTCCATATGAGTTTAACAAAAGCTTTGGAAGAATCACCAAACCTTAAACTTGCTTACAATACAGAAGAAGATGTTAAAAAGGTTATCGATGTTTCTTTGAAACTGGAAAGTATGGCTCGCCACTTCTCGGTTCATGCAGCAGGACTACTTATCTCCGATAAACCAATGGTCGAGTATATTCCGCTCCAAAGGGATAATAAGGAAGGTCGTATCATCACCCAGTATGATATGTACTCAGTAGATCTTAATGCAGTTTCAGATAATAAGGCAGTCGGTGTTATTAAAGTAGATATTTTAGGTCTTCGTAACCTTTCTATTTTGGAAGAGGCGCTTGGATATGTAAAAGAATTTACTGGGAAAGACATCGATATCCATGAAATTCCTTTAGATGACGAGAAGACTTTTCAGCTCATCAGTCGCGGCGAAACGATTGGTGTGTTTCAGCTCGAATCTTCTGGCATGCAGAGGCTTGCTCGAGATCTTCAGCCAAATAAAATGAGTGATATTACTGCTATGGTCGCGTTATATAGACCTGGTCCAATGGACCTTATTCCGACATTTATTAAGGGTAAAAAGAATCCTCGTACAATCCGCTATCTTCACCCAGATTTAAGGCCAATTATGGAAGACACCTACGGTATTTTGGTATATCAAGAGCAGGTGATGGATATTGCTGTTGAGCTTGCAAAATTCACCAGAAGTCAGGCAGATTTACTTCGTATGGCGGTCGGTAAAAAGAAAAAGAAACTTATGGAGGAAGGAAAGAAACAGTTTGCAAAAGGTATGGTGGAGGCCGGCTATACAAAAAAACTGGCAGATGATATTTTTACATTTATCGAAAAGTTTGCTGCATACGGTTTTAACAAATCACATGCTGCTTCATACGCAGTCATTTCGTACTGGACTGCTTACATGAAAGCAAATTACCCAGTTGAGTTTATGACAGCCCTTATGACTGCAGAACTACAAGGCGTTGCAGGCCCTTTACGTGAACTAAAGATGGCTCAAGCACTTGAGGAAAGTAAGCGTATGAAAATTGAGGTGTTGCCACCTGATATTAATCATTCCGTTGAAAAGTTTTCTATTGAAGGAAGGTCAATCCGTTTTGGTTTGTCTGCTTTGAAAAATGTTGGGAGTGCAGCGATAGAATCTATTGTACAAGCTCGAGAAAAAGAAGGTCCCTTTACAAGCTTTAAAGATTTTATGATGCGCGTTGATCTGCGCAAGGTAAACAAGCGCACAATGGAAAGTCTTATAAAAGCTGGAGCGTTTGATATGTTTGCGACCCGTGCAACACTCCTTTTGCATTATCCGTCTCTTGCCAAGGAACTTGCTTCTATAAAAGAGAATCACGATACAGGACAGTTTGGATTATTCGGTCAACATGAAAAGAAGCGTTATGACAAAGATACATTTAACCACATAGAAGAACTTCCCGATGACCAGATCATTGAGTTCGAAAAAGAAGTGATTGGTTTTCTTTTATCAAAAGATCCTATGGATAAACACCGTGAGATCATTGAGCAGAAGGTGAATAAAAAGATTGGAGAGATTGGTGAAGAGGATGTAAATAAATCATATATTTTTGCAGGAATGGTTACAAAGCATAAAGTAGTTAAAACAAAGAAAAACAATGACGACATGGCTTTTCTTTCTATAAATGACTCTACTGGTTCTATAGAAGTCATTGTTTTCCCAAAAACATATAAATCTCTACATAGAACCTGTGCTCAGAACACTGTGTGTTTGTTTAAAGGTAAAGTAACTGAGCGCGAAGGTGAATACAGTATTATTATGGAGAAGGCAGTAAACCTGGATCAAAGAGCAGCAGCAATGAATTAGTAAGCAATACATCACAGATATGTAGTGACGAATAAGACTATAATTAGTAATATGTCTAAGACTAAAACGACTAAATATACAAAAGTAGGTATTTCTGGGGAAATTGAAGAAATAGAAATACCGCATAAACAAAGGAAGAAAAGTCGCTTTGGCATTCCTGCCCATTACTGGGATTTAGGAATGTATCTGAGCGCACCTTTACTTTTAGCTGTATTGGTAGGACAGTATTTAGACAGGAAGTTTGAGAAGAATGGTCTTTTCACAATACTTCTTCTTATTTTTGGTACAATAACCGTATTTTATAATTTAATAAAACTTATTAAAGAAAATGATAGCCCACGCGGAACAAAATAACGAAGCTGAGGTAATTGCAGCAGAGCCAGTAGTTCCAATAATGGAAAATGGTGAAGTTGAAGCTCATGATGTTCAAGAAGCAGCTCAACCTCATATTAGTATCAAGGGTGAAGAAGTATTTACTGTCGGTGGATTTCATGTCACAAACTCCATTCTTACTACAACACTTGTTGTACTCGGATTTATCTTGCTTGCTAATTACTATTATCAACAGTACAAATCAAAAGATCGAAGCCTTTTTTTCTATGCAATGAATGGACTTATTAAGTTTATGTATGATCTCATGCACGGAGTTCTTCATAAAAAGATTAATTTCTTTTTCCCACTCCTTGGTTCTTTCTTTTTCTTTATTTTATTGAATAACTGGTCAGGTCTTATTCCTGGAGTTGGTTCTATTCTTATTGATGTAGTTCATGAAGGCGAAACTCATCATATTCCTCTTTTTAGAGGTGGGACAGCAGACTTAAATACCACTTTTGCACTTGCTGCAGTATCTGTCTTTGCAACCCAGATATTTGGATTTCAATATTTAGGACCTGTAACTCATTTAGGTAAATATTTTAATTTTAAGGACCCTGTTATGTTATTTGTTGGAATCCTTGAACTTATATTAGAGGCAGCAAGAATACTTTCATTTGCATTTCGTTTATTTGGAAATATATTCGCAGGAGAAGTGCTTTTGACAATTGTTCCATTCTTATTACCTGTCGCCTTGTCTTTTGTAAGTTCTCCAATGTATTTTATGGAAATATTTGTAGGATTTGTACAGGCCTTGGTATTTGTCATACTGTCAACAATCTTTATTAATATGGCAGTGTCACATGATCATTAAGCAATTATTACTTATTATTTATTATTAATTTTTATTTATTTTACTTATGGAAGCTGAAACAATGAGACTTTTAGCAACAGCACTTACAATCGGTATTGGTGCACTTGGACCAGGTATCGCTATTGGATTAATTGGTAGTAAAGCTATGGAAGCTTTAGGCCGTAACCCAGAAGCAGAAGCACCTATCCGTACAACAATGATTCTTGCTGCAGCATTCGCAGAATCTGTCGCAATTTTTGCCTTGGTTGTTGCTCTTATTATTAAATTCGTCGTATAACACAAAAACATAAACAAGTATGGAAAATCTAGGCTTAGATCTAAAACTATTCATAGCCCAGCTTGTAAACTTTGCCATCTTTTTCTTTGTGTTTCAAAAGTTTGTTTCGAAGCCTTTCTTAGCTTATTTGAGAAAGCAGAAACAGGAAGAAGAACTGCGTGAAGAATTTGCAGCTGAAATTGAAAAACGAAAAGAAAAACTCGAAGCAGAAGATGCCAAGATGGAAAAGAGAAGGAAAGAAGCTCTTGATAAAGCTTTGGCTCAAGCTAAAGAGGATGCTGCTTCTGTAAAACAGGAAATAATCGAAACTGCAAAGAAAGAAGCTGCAGAAATAGTAGCAAAAGGCAGAGCACAGGTAGAAGAAGAACGCAAAGAACTATACAAAGACGTACGACAGCAGATTGCCAGTGTCAGTATGATTGTGGTAGAAAAAGCTTTGCGAGAATACCTCACCGATGATGCTCAGAAAAAGATTACGCAGAATATTGTTAAACATATTCCAGAAGATACAAAGTTAGCAAACTAAGATATGAAATTTAGTCCACAACTCAAACAGGATTTAATCAATTACATCAAAGATAGGCAAAAAGGTAAAGTAAAACCAAAAGTAACGGTTGTTTCACCTTATAAACTTTCTGACGATGAATTAAAAACACTTAAAAGAAAAGTAGAACTTCTGAATGAAGCAGATATTTCTGTTGAAGTGGATCAAAATATTATGGCAGGAGTCATTATTAAATATGGATCACAAGTTATTGATCTATCACTAAAATCAGAATTACTTAAGTTAGAACAAATGCTCTATGAAACAGCTTGATCAATTTATAAAAGAGATTGAAAAAGAACTGAGTTCCTCAACTGGAATAAAAGTACAATCTCAAGAAGTAGGAACCGTTAAAGAGGTAAAAGATGGTGTGGTAACACTCACCGGGCTTACCAATATCGGATATGGTGAAATTATAGAGTTTGAAAATGGTGAACGTGCGCTTGTGATTGATATGATCGAAGAAGAAGTTGGAGCAATTGTTCTGGGTGATTATTTAGGCATTACGGCCGGACAATCTGCAAAGGGTACTGGTATTACACTTTCTATTCCAGTTACAGAAGAGTTATTAGGTCGCGTAGTCGACCCACTTACAAGACCAGAAGATGGTGGTGTTCAGGTGAAATCTAAAACACTGTATCCAGTTGAAAAAGTAGCACCAGGAATTATTAAAAGAAAATCTGTTACTGTCCCACTTCAGACAGGCATAAAGGCAGTTGACGCTCTTATCCCTATTGGTCGTGGACAGCGAGAACTTATTATTGGAGACCGTGGAACAGGTAAAACCACAATTGGAATTGATGCCATCTTGAATCAAAAAGGACAAGATGTAATCTGTATCTATTGTGCTATTGGTCAGAAAAACTCAAAGATTGCAACTCTTGTGGAACTTCTTAAGAAAAATGGAGCTATGGATTACACAGTTGTTGTAAAAGCATCAGCTGCTGATCCGGTAACTCTTCAATATATCGCTCCATATGCAGCAACAGCAATTGGAGAATACTTTATGGATCTTGGTAAAGATGTACTTATTATTTATGATGATCTTTCAAAACATGCTTGGGCATACCGACAGGTTTCTCTTATCTTAAGAAGACCAGCTGGCCGTGAAGCATATCCTGGAGACGTATTTTATCTTCACTCACGATTACTCGAAAGAGCAGCCCGTTTGAATGAAGAAAATGGAGGAGGATCTCTTACTGCTCTTCCAATTATTGAAACTCTTGAAAACGATATCTCAGCATATATTCCAACAAACGTCATTTCTATTACAGACGGACAGATCTTTTTGGAAACAGACTTATTTAATGCAGGTATGAGACCAGCTGTTAATGTAGGACTTTCTGTTTCTCGTGTGGGATCTTCTGCACAAACAAAAGCAATGAAGCAGGTTGCCGGTAAGCTTAAACTTGATTTAGCACAGTATCGTGAACTTTCTGCATTCTCTCAGTTTGAATCAGATCTTGATGAAGAAACAAAGAAGTTCTTAAACCGAGGTGCTAAAACAACTCAGATACTGAAACAGAAACAGAGTGCACCTTACGACCTGGCTTCCCAAGTAGCAATACTGTGGGCTGCAACAAACGGATATCTTGATGATATTCCTTTAAACCGTGTAAATGACTTTGAAGATCGTTTTATTGCAGATATCAGAACTCGAGGTAAGAAACTTATTAATCAGATTAATAAAGATAAAGTTCTTACAGAAGAGAATGAAAAAGAATTGGCTCAGTTTGTAAAAGATAATCTGGTTAGTGAAAAGTAAATAACACTAAAGTATCAATAATTAACTATTTATGAATTTAAGAGTAGTAAAAAAGAAAATTAAGTCAATTAAGAATGTAAAGAAGATTACGAAGGCCATGCAGATGGTTTCTGCTGTTAAAATGAGAAAAGCACAGCAGACAGAGATGGAAAGCAGACCATACAGAGATGGACTTACTGAGCTTATCAGAAAGATTTCATCACGAATTGATCCATCAAGTGCAGAAATCTTGCAAGTTGATACGAGTAAAGCTAAAAAATCAATTCTTATTGTAGTTACATCAAATAAAGGATTGGCTGGTTCTTTTAATACAAATGTATTAAGGCACGTTATAAAAGAAGGAAGGAATTTTAACGAGACAGAGTTTGTAACTGTTGGTTCAAAAGGATCTCAGTTTTTAGGACGCATAAAGGGAACTCACATTATTGCTGATTTTTCGAGTGGGAACCTTGTAAATGAAGCCTCAGCAATTTTTAGCCTGGTCCTTGAGCGCTATATGACAGGAGAATATAAACAGATTGCAATTGTATACAATCAGTTTATCTCAACCTTAAAATCTGAGGTTGTAGAACCTGTTATTTTACCTTTTAATTTAGCTGGCGAACACTCACCAGATGAAGAGTTTGCTAATAAAGAATATATTATTGAACCATCACCAAAGGAAATTTTGGATCAATTACTAAGAAGTTATATAGAAAACAAAATAAGAGGAGCATTAATAAGCAGTGAAGCCGTTGAGCATTCTCAGCGTATGATGGCAATGAAAAGCGCCACAGATAACGCATCAGAGCTTATTAATCAGCTCACACTGTTATCAAACAGATTAAGACAGGAAAAGATTACTAATGAGTTACTCGACATGATTACGGCAAAAGAATCAGTCGAATCATGATCGTGTCATCCTGAGGCAAAGCCGAAGGATCCCGTTACAATTAACGAGATTCTTCACTTCGTTCAGAATGACAACATAAACATTAGAATTTTAAATAAAATAAATTAATAATTACACAAAATTATGGCAGAAGGAAAGATCATATCTATTCGAGGAATTGTTATTGATGTACAGTTTCCAGAAGATCAAACACCAAAGGTTTACGATGCGCTTATCGTAGAAGATAAAGAACTAGGAAAAATCACATTAGAAGTGGAAGCAGTACTTGATCGTGGTTTAGTACGTACTGTTGCTATGTCCAATGTGTATGGTTTAAAAAGAGGTGCTATTGCAAAAAGTACTGGAAAACCTATTGAAATTCCAGTTGGAGAAGCAACTTTGGGAAGAATCACAAATGTACTCGGAGAAGCAATTGATGAAGGTGAAGAGATTAAATCAGAACACAAACTGCCTATTCACAGAGCTGCACCAAAACTTGAAGATCAGGCTGTAGAAGTAGAAGTGTTTGAAACAGGTATTAAAGTTATCGATCTTATTGCGCCACTTGCAAAAGGAGGAAAAGCAGCTATTTTCGGAGGAGCAGGTGTAGGTAAAACTGTTACCATTCAAGAGCTTATTCACAACGTAGCAAAACAACACGAAGGAGTATCTGTATTTACCGGTGTCGGAGAACGTACTCGTGAAGGAAACGATTTGTATCACGAAATGAAAGAGACCAAAGTATTAGGAAGTACAGCACTTGTTTACGGACAGATGAATGAACCACCAGGTAACCGTTTACGTGTGGCACTAACAGGTGTTACTGTAGCAGAACATTTCCGTGATGAAAAGAACATGGATGTCCTACTATTCATCGATAACATCTTCCGTTTTGCACAAGCTGGTTCTGAAGTCTCTGCACTACTTGGACGTATTCCATCTGCTGTAGGATATCAGCCAACTCTTGCAACAGAGATGGCAGCCTTACAGGAGCGTATTACTTCAACCAAAAAGGGATCTATTACATCTCTTCAGGCAGTATTCGTGCCTGCAGACGATATTACCGATCCAGGTCCTGTAGCAACCTTTACACATTTAGACGCAACTATTACTCTTGAGAGATCTCTTGCAGAACAAGCATTGTTCCCAGCAATTGATCCACTGGCCTCCAACTCACGTGCTCTTGATCCAACAGTTGTTGGAGAAGAACACTATCAGGTTGCCCGTGATGTCTTAAAGACTTTACAGAGATACAAGGATCTTCAGGATATCATTGCAATCCTGGGTATGGAAGAACTTTCTGAAGAAGACAAGCAGGTTGTAGGACGTGCACGAAGAATCCAGAGATTCCTCACACAACCTATGAACGTTGCGGAACCATTTACAGGTCGACCAGGTAAATATGTAACTATCCCAGAAACTGTTCGTGGATTCAAAGAAATCTTAGAAGGAAAGCATGATGACAAACCAGAAACAGCATTTTATATGAAGGGTACAATTGAAGAAGTTGTCTGATTAATATGAATGATATAAACAGTGGTGAATTACAATCTGTTCCACAATTACCAGAGTACACCTTAACACCAGCAATGTATGGTACAGGTGACTCTAGAAAGCTCATTTCACTTACCGACGCACAAGATAATCAATCACATGAACAAGTAATGAATGCCCATGCAGTTACCATAGATTTTTCTTTAGGAGAGAATACAGTTGCAATAGGTAGAGATAACGCAACAAAAGCGGGGTTAAGTAAAAGTGCTCCTGAGGATGCGTATTTAATAGATATTTCAGATTTAGGTGAAGATGATTCGGTAAGTAGATTTCATGGATATATGCATCATCATAGAGGAAATTATCGAAATATTCAGGAAAAAGCTGAAGATGGCAAAGCTAATGTCCTTTTATATACTGATAGATCATCGCATGGAACCTTTATAATGGAGCCTGATGTAGATGAAGAACATAAAGCAGTAAAGTACAACACAAAATTTATTGCTGCACAAAGACAAGCAGCTCATTATACTTTTGAAATTAAAAACGGCACGATATTGGAATTTCCTCAAACTTCTGAAAATAAAGGTAAAGGTGCACCACGTATCCTTTGTTTGAGAGATCCTCACAATCCTACGCAGTGGAAGTTTGTACGGGTTGGTAAAGCAGAGGATATAGATCAAAGTTTATATAGTAAATTTATGAATATGGAAGAAGTAACAGTTAGTGAGAGTGATGATCCTCTCAATCCGCATGAACGGAGAGAATATAACTATAACGTAGGAATGTCTGGCCATTGGGATGATGATGGCCATTATAATTTACATGCTATAGACTTTGGAAGACGGGATAAAATATTAAAAGAGTTAAATGAAAAAATAGAAAATAAGAAATAATATGAGATTAAATATCGCAACACCAAGAAAACTCGCAATTGATATGGAAGTAAGTTCGGTAACAGTTCCATCAGCAGATGGAGAGCTGACACTTCTTCCAAAACATGCAAACTTACTCTCCCTCTTAACTGAAGGAATTATTACTATTCGTTCAGAAAAGGAAGAGCAGTTTATGGCAATTGGTGGGGGCTACCTAGAAACAGATGGTAAAACAATCCATATCTTGGTTTCCCGTGCATATAATCAAGAAGAGATAGACGAAGCCATGACTAATAGAGCTATAGAGAATGCAAAGCAAATTCTCCACGATACAAAAGACAGATCAGAACGTGAAGAAGCATCTGCGTTGTTACGAAGATCTACAGTAGACCTTAAGCTTCTTGGGAAAATACGCAGAAAAAGTACTTCATAAGCTTGGTATTTCTGCTAGTATGTAATGTATCCGAATAGGTTAAGAATGACATATGTTACAATAAGTTTTTAAATTTTGAATAATTATGGCATTAATTGTAGTTGAGTCACCAACCAAAGCACGTACCTTTAACCGCATCCTTAAGTCAAAAGACTGGGGAGATGAATACTTTGTATTTGCGACAGTTGGGCACTTCCGTGATCTTCCTTCAAAAGAGTTGGCAGTAGATACCGAGAATGAATTCAAGCCAGTATATGAAATCATGGAGAAGAAAACTAATATGGTTGAAAAACTACGTGAACTCGCAAAAGAACATAAAAAAATTATTCTCGCAACCGATCCGGACCGTGAAGGAGAAGCTATCTCTTATCATGTTGCGTATTTACTCGGCTTTGTAGATGAAAAATGGCCAAACTTTAAATTACATGACTCAGAAAACTTAAAGCGAATAGTATTTCATGAAATTACTCCAAAAGCCTTAGAAGATGCGTTAAAACACCCTGAGCACTTAAGACTTGATTTAGTTAAGGCGCAACAGGCTCGTCGTATTTTAGATCGCGTAGTAGGTTACAAAATATCACCTCTTCTCTGGAAGAAAACAGGCAAAAATTGGTTATCTGCAGGTCGTGTGCAAACGGTAGCACTTAGACTTATTGTTGAACGGGAAAAAGAAATTGAGAAGTTTAATACTGAACCATATTTCCAGATTTTTGGCGAATTTAAAGCTGGGGAAATGATTAAAGGAAAGCTTGTTTCCAAAAATGGCGAACTCTATGAAGTAAAAACAACGCTCCAATTATTTGATGGTGAGTATACATTTACTAAAACGACTATTAACGAAGAAGGAAGTAAGCAAATTCAGGAAGAGTTAAAAGGAGATATATTTAGTGTTACATCAGTTACAGAAGAGCGCGCTCAACGTTTTCCACCTCCTCCATATACCACATCACTTCTTCAACAGGATGCATTTCAAAAATTGGCATATCCATCCAAACTTACCATGCGTCTTGCTCAGTCTTTATACGAAAAAGGTCTTATTACCTACCACAGAACAGATTCATTCAACCTTTCTACTAAGTTTGTGTTTGATGCAATGGATTATATTAAGAAAGCGTATGGAGAAGAGTATGCTTTGGAAAAGCCAAGAGGTTACAGAACAAAATCAAAAAATGCTCAAGAAGCACATGAGGCGATAAGACCAACTAAACTTGATAGAAAAGCCTCAGATAATAAAAAGAAACTTTCTCCACAGGAAAAGAAATTATATGACCTCATCTTTAATAGAGCTCTGGCAACCCAGATGAAAGAAGCAGAAGTAAATAATATTAAAATACAGATAAAAAGTGGCAAGGGATATGAATTTGAATCTGACACAGTACAGATACTGTTTGATGGGTTCATGCGTGTACTTATGCCGGAGTATGCAAAGAAAAATGTAACAAAACCACAGATTAAAGAAAACGATCCAATTACCTTGGAAGAATTATCTGCAGAGCAAAAAGAAACCAGGCCACCTTACCGATATAACGAAGCATCAATTATTCGTACCTTAGAAGGAAAGGGAATTGGTAGACCTTCTACATATGCCAGTATCATCTCTCTTATTGTAGATAAACATTATGTAGAAAAAGATAGAAGGTATTTTAAACCAACACCGCTTGGTACGGCAATTTGCGATTACCTTTCTGCAACATTCCCCGATATCTTTGATTTAACCTTTACCGCAAACATGGAAGATTCCTTAGATGATATTGCAAATGGAGACCGCAAACTTCTTGGAGTTCTTAATAACTTCTATGATCCTTTAAAAGAAGAGCTTGAAAAGAATCAAAATGATAACTCAAAGATTGAAGTAGAAGAAGAACAGATAGATGCAGTTTGTGAAAAATGTGGAAGTAAGTTGGTAGCCCGCTTTGGTAAGTATGGTAAGTTCTTTGCCTGTAGCAGATACCCGGATTGTAAGTACATTAAACCAAATCTACGATACGTAAAAGATAGATTCTGCCCACTCGATAATGGACGTTTAGTTGTAAGGTACAGCAGAGCAGGAAAGCGTTTCTATGGCTGTGAAAACTATCCAAACTGTAAACATGTGCAATGGGCATTAAATATCGATCCAGAAGAGGCAAAGAAAGCAGCTTTTTCTTCGGCTAATACTGCCACAGCAGCCAAAAAGAAGCCTGCCAAGAAAGTTGCAAAGAAAGTAACCAAGAAACCAGCAAAGAAGAAGCCAGCAAAAAAAGCATAATCGATTGAATAAATTCTGAGTTTCATGTAAGATAGGGAGATTGATAAGTTATATATGGCTAACTTAAAATATATATTTGTTTCCGGCGGCGTTATTTCTGGAATTGGAAAAGGCATTACAACTGCCTCGGTCGCCCTTCTTCTCAAACAAGCAGGTTACAAGGTCACTCCACTTAAGTTTGAAAACTACTTAAATATAGATGCAGGAACAATTAACCCAATAGAGCATGGTGATCCATTTTTATGTGAAGATGGTACAGAAGCAGATATGGATATGGGTTCATACGAAAAGTTTTTAGATGAAGATATGACTTCTGTAAACTTTGTTACGATGGGTAAGATTTATAAAACCGTAATAGATCGTGAACGTCGCTTTGAATACAACGGAGAAGATGTAGAAGCAATCCCACATATCACAAACGAAATTATTGACCGCATTCATGAAGCAGCAGAAAAGAATAAAGCTGATATTATCATTATCGAGCTGGGAGGAACGGCAGGGGAGTATCAGAATATCTTTTATTATGAAGCAGCACGTATCCTTACACTGCAAAAACCAGACGACGTAATCCATATCCATGTAAGTTATGTGCCAACACCAAACCACTTGGGAGAACCTAAGACTAAGCCAACTCAACTATCGGTTCGCACTTTAAACTCCATGGGTATTCAGCCAAACTTTATTATTGCCCGCTCACACAAAATGCTCGATAAGCGAAGAAAAGATCGATTTGCTCTTTTCTGCAATATGCACCCCGATGAAATTATTTCCAATCCAGATTTAGATAATGTATACGAAATTCCACTTATTCTAAAAGAACAGAAACTCGATGAAATGATTCTCAAAAAGTTCAAGCTACAAGTAAAAGAACCAGATCTTACGGAGTGGACCAGCCTTGTAAACACTATTAAAGCGAAGAAAGACAAAACTGTTGAACTTGCTATTATTGGCAAATATTTTGGAACTGGTGATTACCAGTTGAAAGATTCCTATGCAGCTTTGTTTGATGCAATTGATCATGCGAAATGGCGTGTAGGGGTAGATGTAAAGATGAAATGGATAGATGCTGAAAAAGTAGAGAAAGAAGGTACTGATATTATTGGTAATCCAGATGGCATCATTGTTCCTATCGGCTGGGGAGAGCGCGGCTCAGAAGGTATGATTACTGCAGCAAATTATGCCCGTGAAAAGAAAATCCCTTATCTTGGCTTATGTTATGGTATGCAGCTTGCTGTTGTAGCATTCGCCCGCAATGTGATAGGCTGGAAAGACGCAGCAACAGAAGAAAATAATCCAGATTCTCCTCATAAGGTGATTCATATTATTCCTTCTCAAAAGGAACTTATGGAACGCCGTGCCTATGGAGGAACAATGCGTTTGGGAGGTTGGGAAGCTATGGTGAATAAAGATTCACGAGCATACGAAATTTATAAAAAGTATGGAGGACTTCTCAATGATGATGGTCTTACCTCTGAGCGTCACAGACACCGTTACGAATTTAATGATGAATATACAGAAGAGTTTGAGAAACATGGTTTGGTAATAAGTGCCCGTTCTGTGGTAGAAAAGCTTGCTGAGATCATTGAACTACCAGAAAGTGAACATCCATTTTATATCGGGACACAAGGACATCCAGAGTATAAAAGTCGCCCACTCTCACCACATCCGCTCTTTATGGCATTCATAGAAGCTTGTAAAAAGCATAATTCTAACCAGAAGTTATCCTAAACCTCATTCAGGATCTGTTGAAGAGAGATTAAGTCCGGACTAACGTTAACTACTCATTGATTTTTACTATTGTTATGCGTATAATATAGTTTTTATGGCAAACTCAGTTCAATATAAAGACATTTCGCTCACAATCGGTGATACCGTTGCAGTTGACTACAAAATTAAAGAAGCAGACAACAAAGAACGTATTCAGCAGTTTAGTGGTATCGTCATAAAAATTAAAGGTGACTCCAGTGCACAACGCATGATTACTGTCCGTAAGATTGCAAAGAGCGGTACTGGTGTTGAACGTATCTTCCCACTTTCTTCACCATTCATTGATACCATCACAGTAGAAAAGAAATCTCTTTTTAAGAAAGCACGAGCATACTTTATTCGTGATCTTTCTAACAAAAAGATGCGTCAGAAGCTGTATCGAATTAAAGATTCTATTCCAGAAGAAAAAAAGAAAGAACTACAAAGAAAAGAACGTCCTACTGAACCTAAAGTACAAGCTGCACCTGCAGAAGAAGCTAAAACAGAAGCAGTAGAAACTCCCACAAAAGAATAAGCCTTAGATACATATTGCATTACTTCACACTCATCCTTATAGTTATGTTATGCCACTACGCTCATCTATTGTGGATACAAATCAACATATTGGTGCAATTGGAGAAGATATGGCTACTCAGTATCTCCAGAATAATGGATATCTCATTCGAGATAGGAATGTCTATTCCAGGTGGGGAGAGATAGATATCGTTGCTTACAAAAAGAACAAGGTACATTTTATTGAAGTCAAAACCCGTGTTCATACAAAGTATGGTTTACCATATGAAGCAGTGAGGATACCTAAACTGGCTCACTTAATGCGGTCGATAAAGTTTTATATTCTTGAGAACCATCTTCACACTCATAAATTTCAGCTGGATGTGATCTCTATTTTGCTCACTAAAGATAAATCATTACTCGAGCTAAAAGTATATGAAAATGTGAGTGTAGACAGATTTTATTAGAAATCTCCGTACTCAACCTGTAAGCAGGTAAGCCCGAGATCGCGCCTCCACATGCGTACTACCTGATCACGGTCTTCCAGTACAAAAAGCACATCATATATGGGTTCAATATGCTTTTCATATATCTCTTTTTTATACATAACATCCTGTCTTTTATCTTTTGACGGGCGCATATAAAGCTCTTTATAGTTTGTGATACCATGTTTTTTGAGCCACTCTTCAGTTTGAGGACGGTACGTATCGTATCTACCGGTAAGGAGTATCAGATCAATATCAAACAAAGTCTGGTTATCGTATACAGAAAGGATATTAGCTACAGGCTCATTGAGAATATCACGCATAGCAGTAGACGCGTCATACGGCGTACGATGCTTAATAATAGCAAGAGTACCATCTAGATCACATATAATTGCCTTTTTTTTCATAGTTCTATTGTAATAGAAGATTTGTAAGAGGGGTCTTTTTCTTACTGCTTCCTTGCAATGGAAATTTGTGAAGAATTTTGTTACAATAGTAACTCGGATTTACTTGCTGCTGGCCCCATCGTCTAGCGGCCTAGGACACTTGGTTTTCATCCAAGGAATCAGGGGTTCGAATCCCCTTGGGGTCACCAAATGAGACACTTCTTGTGTCTCTTTTGCATTTATAGTAGTTTTTAGCCTCAAACAGTAAGCGATTTTGTTGGTTCCAAATTTTTGACCATCATAAACTAACCCTTCAGGAAAGAGGAATTTTTGGAACCTCTTTTTAATTTCTAAATCTACCTGCATCCAAGTTCCACTAATATCTTCAAGGACTGATAAGCTATGCCTTACAACTTTCATAACTTCATCTTTTGTATCCTCAGTCTTGTGAAGCTCAAGCGTTAATTCCGTTATTTTTTCATCATTCTCATCAAGCATTTCTTTGGCTAATACATCACTAATAACATTCTTAAAGTTTTTTTCTGCAATTTGCTTGCCTTTTATCTTTAATTCAGCTATTTGATTGTTTAGTGTTTTTATTCTTTTCTTATTAGCCTCGTTTCTGTGGTCTAGATTAACCTCTATAGCTTTGATTAACGCTTCTTTTGCCTCGTCTTTGTAATGATATTTTTGTATGTACTTAATAAACTTAGTCTCTAATCCTTCTTCAAAGCCATGCTTTGTGTTCCTATCGTCTCTTGGATAGTTCTTTCTTGAGCAGTACATGCATCGATAAAAAGCGTATTTGCCCCCATTACCTTTTGACCAACTAGCTGTTAAAGCCTTGCCGCAGTCGCTACAAATGATTAACCTCCTAAGAGGGAAGTCTTCATTGTCTTTCTTGTATATTGGTTGCTTTTTTCCAGAGGTTTCAAGTTTTTCTAAAACTCGTAAGAACAATTCAGGTTCTACAATACGCTTGAAGTTACCTACAACACTTAAACCAAATTTTTCAATAACACCCATGTAAACCTTATTCCTAAACATTCTAGGAAAGTTGCTTTTACTGATTTTTAGACCTTCTTTGGCAATTTGTCTTCGAGCTTCCTCAAGTGTATATCCTGTATCAATATACATCCAGCATTTACGCACTAAATCAACTATTTTTGGTTTATCCAGTGCTAGATTAGAGATACCCCTACCTCCACTATTAACATAGCCTAGAGGAGCACCCCAGACATAACGTCCTGCTTGCACAGCAGCCTTCATTCCATTTGTGCTTCTCTCTGTCCTTATTTCATTATCAAATTGAGCAAATCCAGCAAGTTGTGTTTCCATTAACCTACCGACAGGAGTATCTTCTAAATTTTCTGTTGCAGAGATTAGCCTCACACCATATTTATTAAAGAAAAGCTTTAACGTTGCGTGATCAAGTGTGTTTCTTGCTAACCTATCAACTTTGTACACAATAATTGCATCGAGGTTTTTAAAATTTTTGCCAACGTAGTCTATAAGAATCTTTAATTCGGTCCTATCAGTTGTTTTTGCACTCTCACCTTTTTCAATAAATACATTAAGGATTTCGTAATCATTCTTTAATCCGTACTCGGTACAAATTCTTTCTTGAACTTCAAGGCTACTACCTTCAAGTTGTTCCTTTGATGAAACTCTAACGTAAATAACTGCTTTTTTCATATATAAAAATTAATTTCTCATCAGTAGGGACTACTTAAGAAATCCCTACTATCAAAAATTAATTAACGTTGTTTGAACACCTGCTTTCCTTCTTCTTTAGCATTTTTAATTCCCGCCTTTATTTTCTCTGACATAATTGCTCTATAATATTCGTTGTAAGATTTTAATAAACTATCTGTAAGTTTCTCTTCATGACTCTTCATAAGATTTTTTCACCTCCCTTCGTTTTGCTTATGTAAATATCTATTAAAAGGTTGGCAAGATAATTAATCTCTTTAACTACTACATCCTCTTGTTGCTCTGTCAGCTTCAGCTTTTTTAACTCTTTGGCTAATTTTGCTTTTAATATGTCGTTATCTATCATAGGACTAAGTGGCTTTTAGCCTCCTTAGCCCAAGTGCTTCTTGATACTAAAGCTATACAAAATTAATTAATTTTAAACCTGCAAAGTTTCCTTGCTCAGTTTAAAGTTTGATTGTCTCTTCAAGTTTATAGTTAACAATTTTTCCGTCTCTTTTTTTAACTGTTACATCTATATAATCTCTGCTTTTTAAAAGTGTTTCTATGTCTAACCCTTCATTTTCTGAATTGTATTTCTCGGCATGAACAACTGATAGTTCTCCGTCCTTTTTTCTAACTTTTACAAAAGTGTAATCTTTGTCTCTTATTATCTTTAAAAGCTCCTTCTCTTTATCATTAAGCATATTAACGATACTATTACTTGAAAATGTAATAGGCGCTTTTTCCATACCTATTTTTGGATTGAGTTGATTAATAATCTCATTCAAAGTAATTCTGATGTGAGGCTTGGAATATTTAGAAATTGTGGAAAATATAGGATCGGAATAAAAAATATTACCCTTACTATCTAATGTTAGTGTGATTTCTATACCACCTAGAACGCACCCTATTGCTATTTCAGCATGGTATTTATTGTTGAGATCCAGATCCTTTGATTTCTCCTTAAAAAAGGATTCCCATAATTGCTTGAATTGTTCTCGTTTTAGTCCGAATTCTTTTAACTCGCTAACGAGCTCTAAATAAACAAGTTCTTTGTATGAGAACTTTCTCCAACCAGCTTTATTTTCTCTATTATCGGGTAAAAGCTTATTTGAATCCAAATCGTTGAGCTGCCTGTAGGTGAGACGAGTATCAGAAATCTTATATTTCTTTTCTGTATTTAAAGCTTTTTTAATATTGTATTTTTGTTCAGCTGCGGAATATTTGGTTAAAACGTTATCGCTTATGAGTAACATATAAATTATACCTCGATGTATAATTTATACCTAACATCCATGTATTTGTCAATAAAGTCGTTGGCTAATGTTCTAGAGGCATTCTGTGACGCAAGAAGGGCTATCTCACAACCTTCTTCATTGAACCAACTATCTTTCCATTTTCATAATAATATACTCCTGTCATACCCAAATATCCTTGTGACCTATCGCCTAAAATGTTTTTTTCTCCTAGTAACGTCCATACTATGTCATAATTATTGTCTTTTAAGAACTTTAGAAATATATCTTTATCTGCTACTAACATATTTTGTACATTCGAGCTTACTGTTGGATCTTTAAATATTATTTCCCCCTTATTATTTACAAATTCCCCTTCATTTACACCGTGTGTTAATCCCATATTTTCGCATAACCACCTAGAAGGCATGTAAATCCTTACACCTTCCTCTAAAGATGCATCGTTACTGCTCATGCTTGATGAATATTGTGTGTCAGCAATAATGACTGGTACAGGAATAGCATCATGTCTAGAATCAGTAGTCCAATCAGATTTTGTGGATGAGCCATAACTAGACTTAAACACTTCACTAAAAGGGTATTCTTTTAAGAAGATTCCTTGAAGCTCTATCGAAGAAGGGATTACATCATTGTAAAAATCTTTTTGTTTAGTAGCCCAATCAATAAACTTTCTCTTATCTTTTGCATGAACAATATTACCTCTAATAATAAAATAAAGCCTTCTTGTCGGGTAGTGATACTTCTCTTCTTCAGGAGGTGGCTCTTCATCCCATTCAACCAGTGAAGTTAGGTTTAACCAATTTTTCCCTTTAGGATCTTCTAATTCGATAATTCTGCCTATGTCAGGCATATCTGAAAATTCTTTTAGCCAGTCTTCGGCTTTTGGATATTTTTCCCAAGCACTATATTCTTGTCCGATCCACCATTTTTCATCTTTAGTGGGTTTTACAATTTTCCCGTTTAAAATACTGCTTGGATCAATATCTCTTTCCCAAGTCTGCCATGCGCCTTGAAACTTTACCGCTCCTTCTGACCAGCTTGATCCTTTAAACTGATAATTATCAGCAATTCTAGCCAAGATTTGATGCATTCCTATCCATTGGTACTTCTTTCCAATTCTTTCGATTTTTGGAGCACCTCTATCCCTAGAAGTTTGTACGCTACTATCAAAATCCCTATGCAATAATGGGTCATACCAGTCACTTACAATCTTAGTGAATATCCACTGCTCTGCTAACTTATGATCAAAATCTTCAATTCTCCTATTATGATTTTCCAGTTCATGAAAATCTTTTACTTGATTTTCAGAAAGGGAAACAATGAATTCTTTATACGCTTTATCATATTGCTGCTCAACGCCGTCCTTGGGTTTAATAACTACATCTTTATCCTTCTTAAAAATAGAACTAATACTTACGGTTAAAGCTTTGTGTTTAAGTTCATCTTGAATCAGATAAAGATCTTTTTGTTTTGAACTCAATGATTTTTCGAATCTTTCTTTCTTTTCTTCTCTTGTAAGAGGTGTTGGCTCACTCAACTTACGACTGTACCAATGATTTAATGCGCTTCCAAGTTCATAATTTCCAAAATCAGCAAGACCACCCGCACTCGCATACATTAGAGAACTCCAAATACTTACAATGCCTCTTCCTTCAGGATTTTTGTCCCAAGAAAAATCATCTGGGTAATACTTCTTTTTTAGATCCTCAACATTAGGAGCTGTATCTGGAGGGTCGCTCTTATATGGCGGTTCTACTTTCGATGGATCAAACTTTAATTTAATGCCCCTCCTGAAGGTTTCTTTTATAACACCTTGTGCATAATCTCTTAATAAGAAATGAGGGGGAGGTGATCCATCTTTAAATATTAAATCATATATAAGTTCCGCTAGCTTCTTTAACTCATTGTTATTAGTTGGATCACATCTTAAAGCTGTACCATAAGCCACAGCGTAAATTCTTTCTAGAACGTAAAAATCATCTACATCTCTAAACCGTTTAATAATATTACAAACGACATTTAATTTATTCGTTAATAAAGCAACTAATGCTTTTGTTGACTTATCCCTTATATAACGGTTGGGGGTAGTAAGAAACCATGTCAAAGTTATGGCTGCTAATTCCGTTGTGTTATCATCAATCTTTTGTTTATCAGACATTGACCATGCCCATTCTATTATTCGATCTACTGCACCTTTTTCACCATTTTGATAGTGAAGGAAAGTTGACCACCATGCATCTCTTTTTTTAATGCCAAGGTCATTCAAATATCTATGAAGTGAGAGAGCATTTATCGGATGTAGTGGATTTGGTGAAACAGAAATAACTACATTTAAAAATTGATGGAAGTATTCATCATTTAATAAGTATTTATTAACGTACTTTAGTGCCTTTGTAGCGCTCCCTTTTTTATTTACTCGAAACTTTGTTGGAATCCTCCATATTATACTCTCAAGGAAAGTTTCTTTTATTAGATAGTTATTTTTATCTCTTGAGAAAAAATCAAATAATTCTTTTCCTTTAGTTCTTTCAGGAATTTGGATTGCAAGTGCCTCAAGTATCCCTCTTTGATACCTTCTAAGTAGTTTTCCAAAAACCTTTTTTCTACTAAAGAGTTTATTAAAGTTTGGATCTTTAGGATCATATTTTTTTAATAAATACCTACAAATCAGATGGTCACTAAATTTTTGATAAGGGAATCTGTATCCATATCTAACTTTGGTTGAATTAGGGCTATATACAGGAATTTTCGTTAATAAAGTATTTCTTTCTAGACTATTGATCATCTCTGTTGGGTTTACTGATGGATGAGCTTTGACAATTAGCTTTTTGAGTTCATGTGGGAAAATTAAATCTTTATGAATTTTTTTTCTTATCATCACCTCTGCTATCTTCTCGATGATAGTATCCCAAATAACATACTCTCCATTACTGTTTCTTCCTTTGGGTAAAGAATGCTCTTTAGCAATTTTGTCAGCTGCTGCCTTTATATAAGTTTCAAATATAAATGTTGCACCTTCATGACCTTTAAATGATTGCTTACCTTTGTTTTTTTTCAGTCTATTGCCTACACCTTCACAAAAAAGCTTAAGGAAAAGTGGAATTTGAAACTCTGGGTTTAAAATCGGAATTTCAGGAAGTGGAATTTTATATTCACTAAAAAAAGTGACTACAGCTTCCCATTCTCGGTATGAAAAACCTTCATGCTCAATTTTAACTAACAATTTTTTTGAATCATTAGTGTAAATTTCTTTTTCAAATCCAGATCTAACACTTACCACTAGTGCTATGTTTTTATAATGTTTAACTTCATCTATAAATTTTTTGAGATTAGTGATCCAATAGCGTGGATGAGGTGTTTCATTTAGAGCGTCAATAAGAATCAACGTTCTGCAATTTGATGATTCACCAGCTTTATCGAGTAGACTAAATAAATCTTTATTACTCTTAATTTGTTTAGTAAGATTAAGCTGTGAAATTATCTGCGAAGCAATGTCTCTACTTTTTTGGAAATCTTGACCTAGTAACATTATTGTTGGATACCCACTTTTAAAACGAATTTTCACTAAGTCGCACAAAAGGTGTGTCTTCCCAATTCCTGACCTACCCAGTAATGACATGTTTGGATTATTTGTAAGTTCTGCTTCCTTACTCTGAGCAAAAGTGGAAAAGTAATTTAATTCTCTCTGTAGCTCTGTCAAATAATGCAGCTCAGAATTAAAAATATCTGAACTATAATGTCTATGATCCTTATCCTTTTTATCTGTTTTTGCTTTTTCTTTCTCAGATTCCTGTGCTTCGTAGATAGCTTTTCGATATTCCCAAACTAATTCTTGAGCTTCATTAGTTAATGTTCGTATTTCATCTAATGGTATTTTATCGTTATTGTATTCCTTAACTTTACTGAGATGTTTTTGAAGTTCATCTATTTTATTAAACAGATCTTGATCTTTGTTATTTAAAAGCTCACTTTTCTCTCTTGGAACTGCTCGATTCTTGCTTCTGTTTAATTCTCCTACATGTGTACGAAATTCCACGTAGAACTCTTTTGTGCGGGATAAGGTGTTGAAAATTTTGCTTATAGGTAATTCAACGTTTAAATGTGGAGTATATCTACTACCAGCTTTCTTAAGAATTGAATCGTAATGTTGATTTTGCCATTTTTGGTCAAGAAATATAATGTTCATGTCATGCTTATTATACAATCAACAATACCTAATCCGACAAAGCTTCTAATTCATTAGTCGTTTCCTTTTCAAGTAATTTCTTAACTTTCTGTATTTCTTCTTCAGGATCAAAACCTATTTTGATCGTGTCATTAAATTCTTCACGATATTTTGTCCTAAGAATAAGAAAAGGATTTTTCTTTCCCACTATCTCTATCAACTTTTTACAAAAAACTGCATCTGCCCGCTTGAGACAGGTAAAAAAGTCAGGATTTTCTTCTAAAATCTTATCTAAGGTTGGTCTACTGATACCTAAAAAATCGGCAAGCCTGTTCTTAAACAATCCGCTTTCCTCCACATACTTTATTGCATGTGTTTTATCAACGTCTGTTAATTTGTATTCTATACCTGGTTTTGCCATAAATATTTTTGTAGTGCCAAAGATGCTGCAATATCTTGCACTTTTTCTATAAATAAATTTTTAACAAATTGATTTTCTTCTCCAACTCTTTAATATGGAATTCTGCTCCCCACACCTTTTGACGAAATCGAGCTTTTAGCTCTGACGAGTCATAATAAGGAGATAGCTGTGGATATTTCTTACTTGTTATTGCATCGAATCGTTTCTTACGTTCCTCAAGTTGTTTAACCCATCTATCTTGTTCTTGTATGGTGCGTTGAAACAACTCTGCAACATTCTTGCAGTCATTAAGTTTCAATAATGTTTTACGCTTTATCTTTCCTGCTTCACGGTAATTTTCTACCAAATAATACAACTTACGTTCTTTTCCATATTTTTTTGATTTTTTATTGATTACAAATGCCATATCTTACTCTTTTATTAATGGTTCTAGTACACACTAGTAGTTGTCATAGGAGCGTAAATACTTGATTCTGGTATTATTGAGTAGAGTTGCTTGAGTTCAAGGAGATATTGGTTCCAAGAAAAATCCGTGTGGCTCACATATAGAAAAAGCTTGTAACAAAGGGATAAATTTTTACGCACTTTGTTCATTCTGGAACACATTAGATATTCTTGCAAATAGTTTCTACTTTTATTAAGATAGAGATATATGTTCTCCTTTTTACTCATTTGGCAACTTTTACTTCTAATTATTATCGTTAACTTTGTTGCAATTCTTGTCTCTGAAAGATATACACGTTGGATGATAACATTTAATAACAAAGCTCAAGGAGTTCAAACAAATATTACAAAACAAACAATAATCGCATACAGAATAGTAGCAATCCTTGGAATTATAATGGGAATCTTCATGTTCCTATTTTTTTCTAATAGCTATAGATAAAATTTCAAATTAATTACAGTCAAGTCATTAAATTATTCTAAAGATATACTTTTAAATTTTGATATGTGTAGAGAAGATTCTCGAAAAATAAGTTCCACCTGAGGGACAGAGAGCTCACAAATTTTGCTATACTTAGTTTCATGAAGATCCGTCAAGCTCTCCCTACAGAATGGAATAAACTTCAACTTCTTAATGATGAAGTCTTCGTAGATAACTATAAATATGATCCAGATTTAAAGCTCGATTGGGCAATGTCTGCAGCAGGAGAAAAATACTTTAAAGAACTTATATTTCCTGTCAGTAATCTAATTCCTTATTGAGCATAAAAGTGGTAGTATAGGAATTATGGGTTTGAAGAAAAGTTTAATTTTTGTATTAGCACTCACGATCTTTACTTATTTTATTCCTTCTCCTGTTCTTGCTCAATCTCCAACTATTGAAAGTTTTAGTTCAACAGGTACCATTGCTGGTGGAGGTACAACTTTATCTATCAACCTCCCATCTGGTGTACAGTCAGGGGACTTGCTTGTAGCTTGTGTCGCTGCTTCGGGTAGTGATACTTCTGATATCTCAGCAACAGACTGGACACATGTGACTTCTCAGGATTTTTTATCTTTCTTTATATTGTTATTGGGGCACCAGACCCAGTGAGGAATTGGGCAGAAATAGCAGAGACTATGCTATATGCGGGCATTACCATTTTTATAATAGAAAATTACGTAAAGTTTAGATTGTAGCAAGAATAATCTGATGTTTTTCATTTCCAGATGTATCTATTTCATTCAGAATGATCTTAAATCCAGCTTTTTCGACAAGCTCTGTATTTTTGGCAGCTCCATAATGACTCCATGACATATTGGCTCCATGGAACTCCTCACTGCCTTCCCATTCAGAGAATCCCATGGTGATAAGAATGGTACCGCCACTGGGCATAAAGGAAGTAAATTTGTTTAAAATAGCTAAATGACCTTCGCGAGGTGTATGAAAAATTGCATAAAAAGATACAATACCATCAACACAGTATTCGCTATCTGCAAGCTTTGTCATATCTTTTACCTCGTAAAACGCATCTGGTACGTTTTGCTTGGCAAGTTCGATCATACGTTCAGAGATATCTATTCCATTCACTGCGTATCCATTCTTAACTAGAAACTCATCTACTGGCTTACCAGCACCACAACCAACATCGAGGATAGTTTTACCTTTAGGAATATAAGTAATAAACTTTTCCAGATATTTTATACTTTTAAACTGATCTCTTTGAGCAGCGTATCTACTAGCAATTTTATTATATGAATTTTTTACATCTAAATTAGACATAGCATTATTGTAACATCTAGCATATGAACACATTTGTATAACGTAACTAATTGTGTACAATGAATATATGAATAGCTGCTACTTCCACCGTACTCGAGCCACACGACTGCATTCAGATGAGTGAGTGTACTCATCTGTCTCTAACTCCTTATTAATTATTTTCTTGTATGTTTAGAAGTAAAAAAGTTAATTTTGTTATCTCGACTCTTATTATTTCGGATCTTTTCCTGTTTTTTGCACTCGGTTTGCTTACACCTCTTTTTGGTGTCTTTGTTCTTGAGAATATTGAAAATAGTACCTTTGAAGTAATAGGCACGGCAACAGCAATGTATTGGCTGGCCCGTGTTATATGCGTAATCCCATTAAGTAGGGTCATGGATAAGATTAAAGGTGAGAAAGATGAGTATTATGCAGTAGTGTTTGGAACTTTCCTGATGGCGTTATTACCTTTGTGCTATATCTTTGCCACAAAACCTATTCATATATATACAATTGAGTTTACAAAAGGTATTGCAGGCGCCCTTACTGTCCCTGCGTGGAGGATATTGTTTACAAAGTTTATAGATAAAAAGGTTGTTGGATTCGGTTGGTCATTTGAGGATTTTTGTGTAGGGTCGGCGACTGCAGTAAGTGCATATGTTGGGGCATACATTGCTGACAATTTTGGATTTGATGTGTTGTTTATATGTGTAAGCTCCATTGGGCTTTTTGCAGCTTATTATCTTTCTAAACTATATAGGGAAGAACGTATAAGAAGTAGTAAGCAGCGGATTATTGACATGATTAAACACTTTACACCCTTCAAAATTGATGGAATAAAGTAGCGTTTATTGCTTTAGTACTCGTATCTGGTAAGCAATACTGATCGCAAAAAGTGTGGCGTACATTCCGAGTCTTGAACTCATTTTTCATGTTCTTAGTGTAGAAATAGAATAAAAAATTCAGTCAGAAGCGTGTAAATATACGGTAGTAATAGGGGCATAGTATGATTATTTCAAAGTAATAAAGGGAAGTGATCCATCGGTTCGTATACGGTCGCCGCCACCATTCCGGTGTCTGAAAGCAGATGTAAAATGCTTTACAATTAATATGTCTTTCACTAGTTTTGTATCTTTTAAAGTCTCAACTAAATGGTCTCGTTCTTCATCTATATGTTCTGAGATTTTATGTGTAATCTGCCCTGTATATAAAGATATCCCGATATGTCTATCAAATGTTGCTGCCCCAATCCAGTTTGCCTGATATCCACCAGGTAAATACCATCCTTTTGGTACACGCCAAAAACGCACATGATGCCTGCTTCTTGGGTTGTTTTTTACTTCCTCTTGATAGGTAAAATCCTGCTTTCTTCCAAACAAATAGAGTGGGCTTACTGGAGCATGCTTGTAGCTTCTTCCTCTTAGTGTGGCAAGAGTAATTTTGAGGCTCGTTTTCCAGGTAGTTTTATCTGCTTTAGCCCATCCTGCTTTTTTCATAATCTCATGAAGCTGTTTTTCACTTCCGATAACAGCAATATTAACTGGATCAGAGAAGAATCCATCACTCGTTCTTGTGCGGCCGATAAAGTAATCAGGGAGGTATAAATTAGTTAAGATACGGTGTATTTTAGGAAGAAGTATATATGCCAAAAAAATCCACAATCCAATAAGCGGATATAGAATAGCTTCTCCATCTGTTATTTCGTCTATCAAAAAAGCTAATGTGAGGATGATAAATAGTACAGTAAAGAGGAGAAAAATGAATTTAGATATGAACGAACCGACTAGTCTCACACTTTTCATTACTTGTATTATACCTCATCTTACTTACCCCTTAAAGCTTCGGAGGTACAAAGAGATATAGCTTCTGCATAGGAGTCAATTCCAGTAATAGTTTCTAGTTCTCCATGAATGATACGTTCATCATGAAAGACCCAGCCGCTCTCATCGTGAGTTACATACCCTTCACCGTTACCACACCATGTTCGTTCTGGTATAAAAGGAACAGGCATGATTGGTTCTGGTGTTGGTGTTGCTTCTTCTGAAGCTGTGTCACATGCACCTAAAAAGAGCATAGAAGCTACAAGTCCAGTATTAATTAATATCTTAAATGTTTTTTCTGTTAGTGGTTTATACGTATATCTCTCCATGAGAGGTATTATACATAAAATTATGAGTTGTAAGAAGGTTTGCAATTATGATGTTTTATTCAATAATAGTAAGAGTAAAACCTCCAACTGCCTGAACTAAAGTTATGTTTGCTTTAAATGCCGCTGTTTCGTAGTTTGCTGATTTAAAGCCATTTTCTGTCTTTAACATCTCACCGCCAAGTTGCAGATCCGAAGGAACTCCTTGTACAAATACAATTTGTTTTCCCACATTCTTTGGGATATGCAGATTAATATCACCAGCACCAGTATTAAAAGTAGCTTCAACAGAACCTTCTGAAGGAAATGTAACATCTATATCTCCAGCACCTAGATTTACACTGATAAACTCTGTGAAGCTATCAGTTAAATCAATATCCAGCTCACCTGCGCCAATATTAATTTGTAAAGCAACTGGCATGTCTTGAGGAATATGAAGTTTATAGTTTTCTGCATTTTCATTCTGCGATGTAATGCTCATAAAGGTGGCAATATTATTATTCTCCGGCATGGTTTTCGTCTCTGTTGAGATATCTGGAGCCTGAGAATCGAGATGCTTAATTTCGCCTGTAATACTTCCTTCATCTCCCAGTGCGTCAATATGAAAAACTGCTTTATTGGAATTAATTACAAGTGCCACTCCATCGCCATCAATAGTATGAGAAATAGATGTTGTAGAAGCCTGAGAAAAGTCTGAATCTTTTAAGCTATCAATAGCCGTGGTTACAGAAGTTTTAACAAGGGAGTTTACGAATTGAGGAAGTATATATTGTTTGGCAATGTACCATCCAGCGATAAGTATTAAAATAATTCCGCCCAATATATATAAACCCATTGATGGATTATAAGCTGATTTATTTTGAGGCATTACTTAAATATACGTTTTCTTATATAAATTTACAATCTTCAGTGGTTTTATTAACACTATATATTAATACGTCATATGTGTGTATTAATAGTGCTTAGTGTATAAGTAATTTAAGGAAAGAATGATATAATATATCCAATTAAAGACTGTCACAACAGTATTTTCTTACGAATTACTTACAAATATGATAGAAATAGAACAACAAACAAGTATTCCCTTACCAGAATACAATGGCGCATTGCTAGATGAGCAACTTGCACTAGAGTTAGTTGAAGAAATAGACAAACTGCAAGCTGATATGCCGGAAGTGGTTGTAGATCAAACTAAAAGAGATGCACCTTCTGCATTACAACAGCGTATCTTTACCATAAATCACAAAGATCTTTTACGAATTGCTTTGGAGCAATCTTATGGAAGACAATATGGCAATCACGCTATGGAAGTTGCGGCTAAAAACTCTAAAACAGTCAAAAGGATCGCCCTAATTACATCCGCAGGAATAATAAATGGTTCACGTATTATGGAAGAGCTGCCAGAATCGGTTATTGTTCAACCAGAAGTTAATGCATCAGTAGAGGCAGTAAGTGATTTTAGTATGCCCGTTAGATCAGATGAAGAGCTTATGAATAGAATTATTGAAGTAATTGGCACTATTGGACAACCAGGTCTACTGGTACAGCGGTTAAAAGATCGTAAACTGCTTTTAGCTCAGGATATGATGTTAGATTTACTTGAACTTTGGGGACAAGCTTTTGTCTCTAAAAATACATTAAAGACTGTAAAATAATACTAGATCATTACCTCACAGGGACTTTGCATAAAATACGCATCGGGTATATAATTGATGTGATTGTAGCGGGTAAGTCAATCTACAACTAAATAATGAGGAGGCTGCATGTTAGGCTTACGCACGGTGAAATCTGCTTTATACAAATGGAGGAGAAAATCAGAGAGGATTGCTCCATTGAAAAGAAAAAAGCCTAGAGCAGATTTTTCACCAACATTAGCCAAGCCGAGATCAGTAAAGACCATTGTCTACATCATACGCCGTAAAGGGCAGTATAAAAGGTTTCGGGGAAAGGTTAACACCTATCGGCCATGCACAAAGGAGTGCTGTTTGTATTGGAAAGGTATTCGTTATTGAGTGGCACTTTGCTCGCCACAAGATGACTACATCCTATATTGGGAGGGCAGCAATGAAGCTGCTCTCCATTTTTCCTAAAATACTTTCGTAGTATACTTAACTTCATATGAGTAAAAAAATAAGAATACTATCATTTATTATTCTTGGGTTTATTCTGGGCTACATTGCTGCTAATCTAGATTTTGCGTCCTTAAAAAGACAACTTCCACTTTCTTGTTCCTATAAAGGAGAAACCTATAAAAGCGGAGAAAGCTTTCAGGACGATTGTAATAGCTGTAGTTGCCAGGGTGGAGAAGTAATGTGTACCCTTATTGCATGTAATCCGTAAGCTATATAGAGATATCTTGAATTGTATAAGTAGTTACACCAACAGGTAATTCTATTTGCAAGGAATCCCCTTTACGTTTTCTAAGTAATGCCCGGCCGACTGGAGATTTATATGAAAGTTTTTTCTGCATAGGGTCTGCTTCATGTTCTCCTACAATATGGAAAACGAGTTCTTGACCGTCTTTTAATACCGTTACTGTAGAACCAATTTCTACATAATCTGTTTGAGAAGGCTCAATTATTTTTGCGTGTTCGATAATACGTTTTAAAAAACGAAGTCTGCTGTCTGTTGATGAAAGCCTCCGTCTGGCGTCTTTATATGCTGCATTCTCACTGCGGTCACCCATATCGCGAGCTATAGAAAGCTCCTTTACATATTGAGGCCTTTTTTGCTGAAGCTCTTCGTATTCTTTTTGAAATTGAGTAAATCCTGTTTTCGTAAATGGTATTGTGTACTTTGGCATACAGTATTGTACAAAATTGATTTTATATTTGAAAATTCGAGCTACTCGTCTCAATAATCTTCATCACTCTTGCACTCTACTTACATAGCACTTATGAGATTTTTATATTCGTAATTCATGATATTAGATTATGACTACAGAAAGACAATCTTATATACCAAGCCCGCTTCCTCCATATGAACATACTGCTCTTCATGAACCTATTTATAAACAGGTGATCCGTTTTGCAGAGCAATCCCATCCTCATTTTCGATTTATTGAGGAAGATTTAACTTCTCCTCAAGGCTTTGCAAGAAAGATGTTTGAACAAATTATGATTTTTGATGAACCTCAGGTTTTATTTGTTGCATTCCCTTTTTCAGAAAAAGAATATGATGCAAGGCTGAAAGCAGTTTCTGAAGTTTCTGAAGCAAATAGAACAACTCTCAGTTTATTAGCAAAGGAAACTATAGCTGGTATGATCATAGGTTGTGAAGAGTTTAAAAGACTTTCTTTAATTGGTGAAATAAAGTCTCACGTTCCCATTGTAGAATCTGTAATTGAAGATTTTAGAGAACCAGTACATTCACTGGTAGACGTAGAAGAAAGAGCCAGAGTAGTATTTGGAGATTTAGAACATAAAGGAAAACTGGAAGAATTACTTACTCAAATGCCTGAAGCCGCTGAAGGACTCTATGGTTGGGAGGTACTTGCAGATTTATTCAGGATTTATGGTAATGAATTTCACAATTTATTGCCAGCTGCTCATAATTAAAAGTGGTTCCGCATGCGCCGGGCAGGGCACATGCGGATAGTTAGAACTAATCAACGCTGTTATAGTTGTACGGGTAGGGGAATTTAAAACTCTCTGGAAAATGCAAAGAGCCTGTTATCCCCGAGTACAATGGTCCGTGTTGGTAATTTACATCCCACTCGTAGTACGGATTGGGAGTACCAAAGCGGATCATGAGACAACGAGCCTCAACCGTCCAGTAGTCGCCATACTGGTCACCCTCTGTTTCATAGTTGTTTAGGTGGCCGTCATAGAAGGAGATCAAATTGCGTGGACGTGGATTCTTGTAGAAATCATCGAGGAGCATGGTCGGCAATCGCTCTTGCGCTGCCTCGGTAAACTCTACATAGTTTATGAACTTGTCATAATCGGCTTCTGTTGCTCCTTCCATGTTTTCTGCAAGCTGCCATACGGTGGCCTGGATGGCCTTATCAATTAGGAGCTTTTGTATTGCTCCCTCAATCCGTGGGCATTCCTGTGCTGGCCGAACTGGTGCTGGTACTGGAGTTGGTGTCGGGTTTGGTTCCGGTTCATCTTCCGGTTCTCCCCCCTCGTTGAGCCAGTCCTGCATGGCGTCGAAGAGATCTTTTGAGTCTTGTTGACTCATGACTTCTCTTTGAGCCACAATATGAATTGCACCTTGTTGAGCTACATACCACGGATAGAGTGTACCCCCGAGAATTCCTTCTTGAGGAATACGGGAGATAAGACAACCTAGCCCTCCTTCACTCTCGTCCAGGAGTAATCGGATCTTGTCTGGTGACAACATCTGTTCTGCCTTGAGAAGAGCTTCCTCCTTCGGATAACAGCCGGTGTACACCATCTCTGTATCCTTTGAATACATGAAAAGATAAGTCTCCTCATGCAGTTGAATAGCGGGCATCGGTGGTAACCCGAGCGTATTCGCGGGGATGATGCGGTCTGCAAGTACATCGATGCCAACAAAGACTAAGGCTGTGTTGCCAAAGAATGCTGCGGCTCGGGAGCCAGCAACAAACTTGACGATACTGCCCAGCCGGTTATTGCCCCAGTTGTAGCTTCCTACAACGGGAGCACCGTACCAGGAGTCAGCAACCACAGCAAAGCCCAGAATCATAAAAGTTTCCTGGGTGACTACTTGACTCACAGAGACTTCTTGTGCGATGGACGTATTCCAATAGTTTTGTTCCCAGCCGGGAACATTACCATTGAACTTTGCGTAGAAGCCTTCATCAAAACCTATTTCTCCCTGTTGTGGCCAAACAACGCTGTAGCTTCGTGGGATACAGACACCACTTGCTCCTCCAAAGGCATCGATCCTTCCTTCTGGGAAGAATCTGAAATTGTGCTGAGGCCAATCTCCTGGAAACATATGGAGTTGTTCTCTTATTGTAGAGAACTCCGTTCCATTCGGATACGGCTTAGATAAGATATATATATTCTCATCTATGCCGTCGTTGTTGGTGTCTGAACAGTTCATCCAAGAAATAGCCGGGTAGTTGCCTGGGGGAGGTGAGCTTACATAGGGTACAAAGATCCACTCTTGTGCAAAAGCAACAGTTACCATAAAGGTTACTACAACAAATGGAACAAATACAGCTGTCAGTACATGCACATATCTCATTTCAATCCTCCTAGTTTCTCTATTCATGATCACTTGAATACGATTATTCGCTTCATCTTTCTGCCCAAAGATGTGCCTTCGAGGCTTACTTGCGTAAATACATCTTCTCCTATCTGCACCTATAGCTTGATGAGGGAGATAATGTCTAATGTATAAACACAATGCTCTATCTCCATACCTAGATTCTGGAGAATAAAACAATCAAACGCGTTAATTGCTTTACTCTCAGAATCTTGATAAGGAAAACGGCACTTTGAACTAGTTATTGTAAAAGTGCATACGTAATAATTACATATTAAGTATGTATTATAACTAATTTACTCTTTAAATACTATAAGCTTAACTCATCACAAATGTACATTATTGTTTTATAATGAAGACATGATATCGGGTATTCACCATATTACTGCCATTGCCTCGCAAGGACAACACAATGTTCATTTCTACTCTAAAATACTTGGTCTTCGATTGGTAAAAAAAACAGTAAATCAAGATGATACAAGCACGTATCATTTATTTTTTGGAGATAAACTGGGGCACCCAGGTATGGACTTAACTTTCTTTATTTTTCAACCTCCAATGCAAGGTAAAAGAGGAAATGGATTAGTTACCACAATCTCATTAACTGTACCTGAATCCGCATTACCTTTCTGGCAAAAAAGATTTAAAGAATTAAACGTTACACATGAAGATATAACTGAACGATTTGGAAAGAAGCGAATACTTTTTTATGACGAGGATGATCAACAACTAGAACTAGTTGGAGTACCAGCTTCAGAACTTGAAGAATCTGAAGATATCTGGGTAAAGGAAGTTCCAGAGAAGTATGCGATTCGATCTTTTTACTCGGCGACACTCAGTGTGCATGATAGAAGACTAGTTGAACCAATTCTCACTGAGGTGTTTGAGTATATAGAAACTCAGAAGAATGAAAACAATACGGAATATAAACTACAAGATTCAAAACGAGCTCCCTATTTGGAAGTTATTGAAGATAGTTCAAAACAATTTGGATTGAATGCAGCAGGTACTGTTCACCACATTGCGTTTCGAGCAAAGGACGAGAAGCATCAGGCAGAGTTAACCGAACGAGTAAGAACGTTGGGTATCCAGACCACAGAAGTGATTGACAGATTTTATTTTAAATCCGTTTATTTTAGAATACCTGCTGGTATTTTGTTTGAAATTGCAACAGATGGACCTGGTTTTACCGCAGATGAAGAAGAGTCTGAGCTTGGTAAGGAGATAGCATTACCTCCGTTTTTAGAACCTTATAGGCATCAGATAGAAGCAGATCTCCCCTCCCTTAAATTAGAGTAATATACATCAATTTTGTGCATGTATAAATATTCCGCTTCCTATTATTATTAGACTGTCGTATCAATCAATAACTCAACAGGAGGTATATAATGAGTTGGCAACAGACGATACAGGCTGTGAAGAATAGTCTAAAAGAGGTATGGGATCAAATATCACGACCGTCTGAGGACTTGTACGACAATCAAGCTGTGCAAGGCGAACCGTCCACATATCATGATGGGGACGCTCTCGTCTACGATCCCAAAGACAGGAACAAAAAACACGGACAACAGTAATAGCTACTGAGTCCACCAAATCTGTCTTTCAAAAGGGGGAAGGTGCTCTTGCACTTTCCCCACTTACTCTTTTTAAACTCTCCAAAAGTATTATACTTATTACATGTCGGATCTGACCCTATTTAATAATACCTATATACATAATCATGCCGATAAAACTCTTGTAACACTGCATGGTACAGGTGGCGGTGAGAATGATTTTTTATTTCTGAACGATAGGTTATCTGATGCATACAACATACTAGGTTTACGAGGAAATGTAGATGAAAATGGTCTTAATAGGTTTTTTAAAAGGAAATCCTTTACTGTTTTTGATCAAGATAATATTCGTGGAGAGGCGGGTAAGTTGCAACAGTTTATACAAGCATGGATGAAGAAGTATGAAATGAATCTAGATCAGTTTGTTTTTTTGGGCTACTCAAATGGCGCTAATATGCTTCTTGCAACACTTTTTTATTATCCTGAACTCCTTAAAAACACTGTATTACTTCATCCGATGCTTCCTTTTAAGCCAAATGAACCAATTGACTTATCTGAAAATACAATTCTTGTTAACTATAGCGTAAATGATGAGCTTATCACAGAAGAACAAAGCATTACCTTAATAGAGTTACTTCGTTCGTATAAAGCACAAGTTACTTTTAAGACATACTCAACAGGGCATCAGTTATCAGCGCATGAATTGGAAGACGTAATTACGTACCTTACGTAAGCTTATACAACATAAAATGTGTTATACTCTTTTTCTAGTTATACATCTTCTATAACTAGTCGCATACCGCTTTAATAAGCATTTTTGTTATTATTTAACCTACTATAAAAATATCTCTTTACATTGTTATGTTTTTATGTATAAAATAAACTATGAAAAAAACAGAAAAAGCACAAACCGAAACAGAACAAACAAAATGTCCTAAATGTGGATCTGCATTAAGTCCTATTGAGACCCTTCCATCTGGCAAAAGACTACAACGATGTTCTCAAGGATCATGGAACCCCGAAACAAAACAAATAGAAGGATGTGACTACGTAAAATGGTTTAACCCAGAACCAGAAGAGCTCGATGAAAAATGTCCTAAATGTGGTAATCCGCTCGTTATGGCTACAACAAGAACAGGTAAAAAGCTTAAAAAATGTAGCACAGCAGGTTGGGACCGTGAAGCTAAAAAAGCAACTGGTTGTGATTATGTAGAGTGGTTTAATGGGACAAAAGAAGAACTCGATGAAAAGTGTCCACAGTGTGGAGAAAAGTTACTGCTCGTTACAACATCAACCGGGAAAAAGATGAAAAAATGTAGCACAGCAGGTTGGGATCCCAAAAAGAAGCAGGCTACTGGTTGTACGTACATTGAATGGCTTAATAACAATAGGCAAAGTAATGGAGACGAGAACTTCCCTGAATACGAAATCTAATTCAGAGCTCTACTAAGTCGATATTATTCTCATTTATTATTATGAGAAGAGTGACTACTAGTTCCATTGGTGGTAATTTCTTTGCATCTAGTGATTTTCATTTTGCCGGAATCAGTAGACACAAATATAATATTGTATATTTTACTTTGTTTTTTTTAAAAAATACATAAATACTCCCTTTTTGACCCTTCTTTTTTGAAAAATATATCTGTAATAGTCAAAATATGGTATAATATTCTTAGCACTATATAAATCGTTTTTTGAGTAATGAGACAACGAAAGGAGCATTCAATGTCTCACACAGATCAGAGTTTCAATGCAAAAGCAGAGCGACTCGCCATTGAGGGCTTGATTGAAGCAGGAGTCGACAGTACATATATAATGACTGTCAGAGGCCATGTCGTCAACGGGGCTATTGCTACCCAACTTGAAGGAAGGGAAGCAAGTAAACCCTTCAACATCCAGCGCGTGGGTTGTGAGCACTGGGTGGAAGCCCAGGATTAGTGCTACGAGGGGTGTCTGCAATATGCTGGACATCCCTCATACCCTTTTTATTCAATAAAAAGCAATCGTTATCTCTCCTTTATAATCACGATCCATCACTTTAGCAGCTTTACCGCGAGTAACTTCTTCAAACTTTTTAGTGAGCTCACGGGTCACTACAATATTATATGCAGGCATTATATCATTTAGTATGGCAAGTGTTTTTTGTATCCGGTTTGGTGATTCAAACGCTATAAAAACTAAATCTTTAAATAGTTTCTTTGTGTCTGCGCATTTTTGTAATAAAGTTCTCAGTTGACCTTCTTTTTTAGGAAGAAAGCCAAGGAACATAAATTGGTCCGATTTAAACCCAGAATGAATAAATGCAGTAGTAACAGCAGATGGCCCTGGTACAACTGTAAAAGGGATATCCTTCTTCACCACATGCTGAATAAGAAGTCCGCCAGGGTCTGAGATAAGCGGCATGCCAGCTTGAGAGATAAGGCTAATCTCCTTTCCCTTTTCCAAAAGTTCTATTACTTCCGGCAATTTCTCAAATTCCTTTTCTTTATAATAAGAAATCATTCGTTGTTTCGGATTTCTTTGGAAAGGAAAGATCTCTTCAATAACTTTCAAAAGAAGCCCTGTTGATCTGGTATCTTCTGTGAGTAAGATATCAGAAGCCATAATAGTTCGTGCCTGCCTGTAAGACAGGTCATCAAGGTTTCCAATAGGGGTTCCGACAATGTAGAGCATAGTAGTATTGTACTACATTGTTGATATAACCCATAGTGAATAGTATAATACCCTTGCTTGGTAGTGTTGCGTAGATTAAGGAGCTTATATGGCAACTAAACAAGCAGTGGTGCATGTTCTTTGTGAGTATTGCTCTAAAGAACATGACAATTATAGAAAAAATGTTGAGTCTTCGGAGGCATCGCAACAGTATGAAACCTCCGGTTTCTGTAACTCTTATTGCGAAACGCGCGCAAAGCAAGAGCAACAACAACTTCTTGAAGATCAACGATGATCTTCGGCGATCCCCGTTCAATGGCGAGCGGGGATCAACACTTTTATGCTATAGTAGATGTATGACCCAAACTCATCTAGATAATATAGACGACTTATCGGATGTAACTCATTTGGCTTTTAAACGAAATATTTATGCCTTTGAACGAACTGCTCTTGCGTACTTTCGAACTTCTATTACCTTCCTTATCGCAAGCATTACCATAGCAAAACTGTTTACTAGTATTCTTGCTCAGATCGCTGGTATTTTACTTATTCCCATGTCAGTATACCTATTTATATTAGGACTCCTTAAGTATCGTGAACTCACTAGATTTCTCCAAAGTAAGTAAACTTGATATAGCCTATAGTCGTTAGTATAATAGTTCTATCGTTTTCGTAATGTGGTTCAAAGGAGGAAAGTTATGTCAAAGAAGCAAACTGCGATCATTCATCTTTGCTGCACTGTGTGCGGTGCAGAGCACAGTCAAAGGACTGAGCAAATTGATGAGAATTTAGAACCTCATCAGTACATTGCTGAAGGTCTCTGCAGAGAACATGCTCGTGAAGCTGCCCAAGAGCAGGGGGAGCAACAGTAACTACCTTTTGTTCTAGAAAGGAGCGCCACATATACAATGCAGTTTTCCCGTTCTGCCTCAAAAACGGGAATTACTCTTTCTGGTACAATACATACATGGCTTTTGATCTTCAGTCCAACTACAAACCAATGGGTGACCAACCTCAGGCAATCGATAAACTTGTCAAAGGTGTGTTGAGTGGTTTAAAAAATCAGGTACTTTTGGGTGTAACTGGTTCGGGTAAAACCTTTACCATGGCAAACCTTATACGTGACCTTGATAAGCCAGCACTTATTATTTCTCACAATAAAACCCTTGCAGGTCAGCTCTATCAGGAGTTTCGTGATTTCTTTCCTCAAAATGCTGTTTCCTATTTTGTTTCGTACTACGATTATTACCAGCCGGAAGCGTATATACCAACTTCAGATACCTATATTGAAAAGGAAGCAGATATTAATGAATTAATAGATAAGCTTCGTTTGAAATCTACTTCTAATATCCTTTCCCGAAAAGATGTTATTGTAGTTGCTTCGGTTTCGTGTATTTACAATATCGGTTCGCCTGCTGAATATGGCAAGTTTATGTTTGAAATGAAGAAAGGAGACTTCGTCGATTGGCGAAAGATGTCTGTAAAGCTTACTGAGCTTTTGTATGAACGATCTGAGTTTGATTTTAAGCGGGGTACATTCCGCTTAAGAGGAAGTCACATGGATATTTACTTACCATATGAAGATTACGCCGTTCGAGTAATTGAGGAATACGGTAGAATTAGCAGCTTTGAGTTTATTGATCCACTAACAGGACAAAAGATTGGTGATCCAAAAGAGGAAGTTACCTTATATCCAGCCAAGCTGTATTTAATGGATCCGGTTGTTTTCGATAACGCAGAAAAACAGATTAGAACAGATCTGGAAAGAGAATACAACATTCTTAAAAAACAGAATAAGCTCATAGAAGCGGAACGACTTCTACGTAAAGTAAATTATGATCTTGAAATGATTAAGGAGGTAGGATATGTCAACGGAATAGAAAACTATTCAAGATACTTTGATGGTAGAAAGCCGGGCGATCCACCTTATAGTTTGCTTGATTACTTTAAAGTGGCATATGGCGATGACTTTTTGGTCTTTATTGATGAATCACATATGACAGTTCCTCAGATACGAGGGATGTATAACGGAGATAAAGCCCGTAAAAAGAACTTAATCGATTATGGATTTAGACTCAACTCAGCATATGACAACAGGCCTCTCCAGTTTGATGAGTTTTATAGAATACCTTCTAAATTTATTTATGTCTCGGCAACTCCAGACTCCTGGGAAGTAGAGCAATCGAAACAAGAAGTAAAAATGCTTCAGCGCGATGGAGCCAGTGTTCCTCATGACGGCATTGTAGAACAACTTATTCGACCAACAGGTATTGTGGATCCAAAGGTTACTATCCGCCCCGCAACTTCTGAAATTCCAGATCTCGTGAAGGAGATAGAGGAAAGAGCTAAAAAAGGTGAAAAGGTCTTGGTCACAACGCTTACTAAAAAAACAGCAGAAGACCTTACCGAGTATGTAAAAGAAAAGAATGTGAGAGCAGCATACCTGCATTCAGATATTCATACATTGGAACGATCTGATGTATTGGATAATTTGCGGAAAAATGAGTTTGATGTGCTCATTGGAGTTAATTTACTCAGAGAAGGTCTGGACTTGCCCGAAGTTACGCTTGTTGCAATTCTCGATGCAGATAAAGAAGGATTTCTTCGCTCTAGAACTTCACTCATCCAGACAATGGGAAGAGCAGCACGAAATGTACAGGGTGAAGTAATCCTCTATGCAGATAACATGACTGGTTCTATAAAAGCAGCTGTTGAAGAGATAGAAAGACGTCGTGAACTGCAACTTGCATACAATAAAGAACATAACATTGATCCTAAAACTGTATACAAGCCCATCCGGGAAAAGATTGCTGAGCGTGAGGAAGAAGATTATATGGCCTTTGATAAAATGCAACGCGAGTTTGATATGAAAGCACTTGAACAGCTCGACCCAAACTCCATGACACCACTTGATAAAAAGAAAACAAAAAAGAAACTTGAAACCGAAATGAGAAAGTTTGTAGAAGAGATGGATTTTGAATCTGCTATTCTTGTACGTGATAAAATTAAAGAACTAGATTAACGTAGGCTTTTTAGTTCGTTATAGTCATCGAATGTATGCTGCTTAAATACTCCTGGTTTAACAGTAACTGCAAAGTTGTTATATGCTTGTTCTATATTTCTAAAATGAATCTCATAATCTTTGGTAAGGCAGATAAGGTCATCTGAATCCATTTCTAAATCACACGTTTCCGTCCAAAAAAACCTGTATCTGTAGCAAGTTGGGCCTTCTAAAAATCGTAAGAAAGCCTTTCTATCTGGAGCTTCTTTGCTAAGTTCAAAAGCAAGATCGCGTACTTCTGGAGTCTTTTCAATATAAAACCTATATCTGCCTAATGGATAGCTCAATTCTGCCATACCTTGATGGTAGTAATTTAAATAATTTTCTCCAAAATCGGCAAATGGTTTATAAGGTAAATCCATTATTTTTTCTGCAACACGTTCTATCATACAGCCTATAATTATATCACTTGTTATTACTCATCTTGTTGTTATAATACAGGCAAAGATGACAGCAGAAATAAACAAGTCTCGACGAAGGTTTATAAAAGGAATCGGTTTAGGTATCATGACAGGAGCAGCAGCTGGGCTTGGAGCATTGACTTTAGCCCAAAGGAAGGAGGGTGTACAACCTGTGCAAACCTTATCTGAACTACGTCAACGAGAGCGGATTGCACTTAACCCTCCACATAAAGAACTTATAAAACCAATCATAAATGCTGCATATGCCCCTTATTTCGTATTTGGAGAAAAAGTAGAAGATTTAGTCAGAAGAACCAGGTTGCTTGGGAGCAATACACTTCGCGTGTATACGAGTAACTCATTTAGAAGAAGAGATGGTGAGTTTAATATGGGAGTACTTCAAAATCTGCATAGATTCATTCATGATTTTCAAATGTACTCCGAAGGTGAGATGGGTGTTATTGTTTGTTTGAAGGACTACTATAACCTCTTATACAGAGATATTGTAAATGGCTTATATCCGGCAAAGCCACTCAATGACCCGGCTCTTGTTGGAGCAGAAACACCAGAAGAAGTACTCCAAAGGCAGATAGATGTATTTACCAAAGACATGTATATTAACCGGTATATTGAAGAAGCACAACTGATAATTAATCACCTCAAACAAGACGATCTTTCAGTCACTGCATGGGAGGTAGCCAATGAACCTGATCGACCTGATATGATTCCATATCTTGAAAACTGGTATAGCCATGTAGCACCAGCAATACGAGAGATAGATCCAGATACTCCGCTTATTTCTGGGTTAAAAAATCCATTATCTGTAGATCCTGTACAACTTTATTCGTATGGAGTAGATCATACTTCTGCACATGTATATGGTGAAGAGACACAGAAGTCACTTGATCTATATATAGATAATATGGTGGAGCTACTTAATTCCGGTATCCAAGTACCATCAGTGTTACTTACAGAAGTAGGTGTTCATCGTAACTTTTACCGTATTCCTGTTCCTAAATCAATTCATGATATCCAGGTTGCACATGGATTACAAAAGACTCTCTTAGATAATATTAGGTACTATACAGATTCCGGTCAACCTATATTACCTTTATTTGGCTTTGGTTTGTGGCAGCATGATTATGGCCAAGAAAGCCATGATGGATTTCATGTCAATCCGGATACGTACCCACATACGATGAGCACTATGCAGAAGATTAATGAAGTCTATTCTCTTTAAAGTTAATCCACTACTTGAATAACTGTTCAAAAAGAGGTACACTTATACGTTACATAACAAACATATGTTACATACTATTCGGGTTAAAGGAGCCCGAGAACACAATCTGAAAAATGTAGATGTCGAGATACCAAAGAATAAATTTGTTGTATTTACTGGTGTCTCTGGGTCTGGTAAATCCTCTCTTGCATTTGATACTATTTATGCAGAAGGTCAACGGCGTTATGTGGAATCTCTTTCTGCATATGCCAGACAGTTTTTGGGCATCATGGATAAACCAGATGTTGACTTTATAGAAGGGCTTTCTCCCTCTATCTCCATTGATCAGAAAACCGTAACACATAATCCAAGATCGACAGTTGGCACAATAACCGAAATTTATGACTATCTAAGAGTTCTTTTTGCTCGTGTGGGACATCCGCATTGTCCAAATTGTGGTATTGAGATTCGGAAACTCTCAGTAGATGAGATCGTATCTAAAATGATTGAGCTTATAAGAAAACATGTTGCTTCTGACAAAATGAAGCCACATGTGCTCCATATTCTTTCTCCTGTTGTACGAAGCAGGAAAGGTGAGTTCCGTGATCTGTTTGAAAACTTGCAGAGCAAAGGGTATAGACAAGCTCGGGTAGATGGCCGTGACTTTCAGCTCGATGATGAAATAGACCTTATAAAAGCAAACAAACACACCATTGAAGCATATATCGACTCACTTTCTATTCAGCATACTGATCTCAAAGATGAGGTATTTATGGCTAACTTGTCTTCTCGTTTGACAAACTCAGTAGAGCAAAGCACCAATTTATCTGACGGACTTGCAGTCATTCAGCTTGGAGAAGAAGAGCACTTATTTTCTGAAAAATTTTCTTGTCCAAACTGTAATTTATCACTTCCAGAGATCGAGCCACGTATGTTCTCCTTCAATTCTCCTCTTGGAGCTTGTCCGGAGTGTAAAGGGATTGGAACTGTATATAAAGTGGATCCAGACTTGTTATTAAATCCGAACTTAAGTATTAATGAAGGTGGGTTACAGCCGTATCCTAAGTTTTACTTTCAGGAAACCTGGTATTTACGCTTAATAAAAACAATGGCAGATGAAGAAGGTATTGATCTCAATATTCCTATTGCTAAATTGTCAGAAGAAGCTAAAAAGAAATTATTATTTGGTACAGGAAGAACATATCAGGTTGAAGGAACCAATCGTTTTGGCCGTACAACCTATATCCATGAAACATTTAATGGGTTAGCCCATGATATTGAGAAGAGATATTTTGAAAGTGAAGGGAATGGGTGGGAAGTTATGAAGTACATGCGCGAAGAGACTTGTGCAGCATGCCATGGAAAACGTCTAAAACCAGAAGTTCTTTCTATTACTATAGAAGGACACAATATATCTGATGTCACCGATTGGGCAATTGATAAGATGCGTGATTACTTCGATAAAAAGGCCGATTCAATATTTAATCAGTATGAAAAGGAGATTGCAAAATCTGTTTTGAAGGAAATTATAACCCGTCTTACCTTTTTAGATAATGTAGGGTTGTCGTATCTCACAATATCCCGTGCTGCAAAGACTTTATCTGGTGGAGAACTTCAACGAATTCGCTTAGCTTCACAGATTGGAACAGGCTTAACAGGTGTACTGTATGTACTAGATGAGCCCTCCATTGGACTTCACTCTCGTGATGTTTCGGCTCTGATTGAGACACTTCATAACTTAACTAATCTGGGTAATACACTTGTGGTGGTAGAACATGATCAGGAAACCATTGAGTCAGCAGATTATGTGGTAGAACTCGGTCCACAGGCAGGTGCACACGGAGGTAAGGTTACTTTTACTGGAACCATCGAGGAGATGAAGCACAGTGACGAGTCATTAACTGGGCAGTATCTCTCGGGTAAAAGTCAGATCACTTCTAAAAAAAGAAAATTAGAGAAAAATAAAGGAACAGTTATTTTGCATGAAGCTTCTCAATTTAACTTAAAAAATGTAACTATACGAGTTCCTCTGCATAACTTGATTGCTGTAACTGGTGTTTCCGGTTCAGGTAAATCTACTCTCATTACAGAGACCTTGTATCCAGCTCTCAAGCTCCATACTAGTAATTCCTGGAATGAGTTTGTGGGCGATTATAAACGGATAGAAGGCTTTCATGATATAGATCGCGTGTACCTAGTTGATCAGTCACCAATTGGAAGAACTCCACGTTCCAACCCGGCGACCTATGTGAAAATGTTTGATGATGTTCGAGATATTTTTGCAAACACGGTTGAAGCAAGAGCGCGCGGCTACAAAAAAGGTCGTTTCTCATTTAATGTCAAAGGAGGTCGTTGTGAAAAATGTCAGGGAGCTGGTGTAATTAAAATTGAGATGCAATTTTTAGCAGATGTATATGTAAAATGTGATGTCTGTGAAGGAAAGAGGTATAACCGCGAAACACTGGAAGTAAAGTACAAAGATAAAACAATTTATGATGTTTTGGAGATGACAGTTGATGAAGCAGCAGAGTACTTTAAAAATCATCAAAAAATATACTTAAAACTTAAGTTTCTACAGAAAGTAGGGCTTGGGTATATCAAACTTGGTCAACCCGCACCAACCTTTTCGGGTGGAGAAGCGCAGCGTATTAAACTGGCAGATGAGCTTTCCAAAGCAACACGCGGACATACTTTTTATATCCTCGATGAACCGACCACCGGGCTTCATTTTTATGATATTCAGAAACTGCTCAATGCACTTAACGAGTTAGTGGATCAGGGCAATACTGTTTTAGTCATTGAACATAACCTTGATATCATAAAAAACGCGCAGTACATTATAGATCTTGGGCCAGAGGGAGGAGACAAAGGTGGAACCATAATCTACCAGGGAGAAACAAAAGGAATCCTTAATGAACCAGCCTCACATACAGGAGAGTACCTTAAAAAAGTTATGTAATTATTCATATTGACATGAATAATGATAAAGTCTAAAATGAGATCATGGCACTTACAGAGAAAGATTTAGAATCAATAAAAGATGTATTAAGACCTGAATTTGATCACATTGATAAGAGATTTGATTCAGTTGAATCACGATTAGAGAATCTTGAAGACCATGTAGATGGATTAGAAAGAACTCTTACAGCAGCTTTTCGAGAAATAGTAAACGACATGTATGATCTTCATTCATCAAAAGAAGAATTTAATAAGCTAGAAGGAAGAGTTACTCGTATAGAACAGAAAATGCATTAGATCTTCTCAAATACTTCATCAAGAACCCAAATTAAAATAAGAATTGACTTATAAAGTATAATTTCCCTATGCAAAAGGAATCCATTACAGCAAAGCGAGAGGAACTCAAAAATATCCCGACCATGATCGGTGTCTATATTTTTGAGAAAAATGGGAAACCACTTTATATAGGTAAATCCGTAAACTTAAAAGCACGCCTTATTTCACATTTTGAAGCAGCTAAAGTAGATCCAAAAGCTTCTGGATATGTAGATAACGCAGATACTATTTCGTATTACCTCACTGACTCAGAGTTTAAAGCACTCATTTTAGAATCACAGCTTATTCAAAAATATCATCCTAAATACAATGTCCGGTGGATGGATGATAAAAGCTACTTATATATCAAAGTAACAACCAAAGATGAGTTTCCGAAATTTTTTATTACCAGGCGCGAATCAGATAAAAATGCAATCTATTATGGTCCATTTCCATCTGTAAAAGTAGCATCCAACCTTCTCCGAGAAATCAGAAAAGTCTTTCCGTTCTGTACCCAAAAAAAGATAGGAAAAACACCCTGTTTTTATGCCAAGATTAAACAATGTGATCCTTGTCCAAATGTCGTATCTCAAATGGAAGATGGTCCGGAAAAAAGAAAGTTAAAAAGGCAATATAGATATAACATCCGCCAGGTGATGAAAGTTCTCGATGGGAAGGTAGATATTGTTGTAAAGCAGTTGTATCTTAAAATAGATGAACTTACTAAAAAACAGCAGTTTGAAGAAGCAATCTGGTATCGTGACAGGCTTCTACGACTTGAAGGAATTGTATTTAGACGTAAGTTTGATACAGAATACCTGGATAACTTTAATCAGGCAGAAAAGCGTGTATCTTCACTTAAAAAGCTCCTTCAGCCGTATATCTCAGTAGAAAAGCTGGAACGTATTGAGTGTTACGATATGAGTACCTTTCAGTTTAAAGAATCTACAGCTTCTATGGTAGTTTTTACCAATGGACTTAGTGATAAAAAGGAATACAAGCGCTTTAAAATAAAAAACCCAGATGCTCAGTCGGATTTTGAGATGTTTGAAGAAGTCATGCGAAGAAGGCTCAAGAATGATTGGACAAAACCAGACCTTATAGTTATTGATGGTGGTAAACCGCAACTTCGTACCGTTATGAAGGTATTTCATGAAACGGGTACTACTATTCCACTCATCGGTATAGCAAAACGTCCCGATCGACTTATTATTGGAGATGGCAATTTGCTTTCGGTAAGACCGCCATCTGACCACCCAGGTTTTAGACTTGTACAGTCTCTCCGTGATGAATCGCACCGCTTTGCCAAGAAGTATCATGTACTGCTGCGCGATAAAAAGATGTTATAATTGAATTTAATTATGAAAGAAGCACTACTTATTGTTAATATAATCCTCTCAGTAGCAATTGTGGCACTCATTCTATTACAAGGTAAAGGTGCCGGATTAGGAAGCGCTTGGGGTGGCGGAGGAGAGATGTATCAAACCCGTAGGGGAGTTGAAAAAGTAACGATGCGATTAACTTATATCTTGATTGTTCTTTTCTTCCTCCTTTCCATCGCGAATTTTTTTATACAATAAATTCATGGAATTCAATAAAAAGCGAGTACGGTACGCGTACTGGCTATTTCTTGCATTTGTAAAGAAAAACGCCCAATCTATTGTGCTTAGCTTTTTGGTAAGCTTGCTGGGTATTATTGCTTTGGTCTCGTTTTCTCCCTATATTCTTAAGCTCATGACTTCAAAAACCATAACTACTGGTATTACCGGCACTTACTCAATAGATACCTTGCCCAATGAAGTCCTATCCAAATTTTCAAACGGACTTCTTCATGTAAATGATAATGGAGAACTTATACCACTTCTTGTAGATTCATGGGAACAGCTTGATGGTGGTCGTGAGTACCGCTTTCATATTAAGAAAGATCTCACTTGGAATAATGGTACTCCTTTTACCGCAAAAGATATCCAATATTCATTTAAAGATATAGAAACTATTGCAGAGAATGAATACTTACTCACGTTCAAACTTGCTAAACCACTTCCTACATTTCCAAACTTTCTCACCAAACCTGTTCTCAAATACCCTCTTGTTGGTGTCGCTGGTCTATATAAAGTCGAAAAGATTCGATTTAAATCAGGATTTATTAAAGAGATCCAGCTTACTCCACAGCAAGATAATTTGCCCATATTGGTATACAAATTCTATGACACAGACTCCAAACTAATCGAAGCATATAAACTGGGAGAAATTACCCAGATGAGCACATCTAGACTCAATGTGGCTAATCAGTTTGAAACGTGGGAAAATACTGAGATTGAACGGAGTGTTGATTATTCAAAAGTCATGACGCTCTTCTTTAACTTAAATGATCCTTTGCTTGGTACAGAAAAAGATTTGCGTCAGGCTATTGCTGAGTCTATAGACAAAACTATTTATGAAGAACTGGGTGTAGAAGCGTATAGTCCAATTCCACCAACATCATGGGCACATAACCCAGAAACCAGAAGATATCAGTACAATCCAAACGTATCAGAACGGATTATAGCACGTTATGTTGAGGCAAGTGGTGCTGCTGAATTTAAAATTAGTACATACTATGACTATTTATCGCTTGCAGACAATATTAAGGATAATCTGTCGAGCGTCGGTTTAAACACAACTGTTGAAGTATTAACTGGTAATCTGCCAGCAAACTATACGTTACTGCTTGCCCAAATGACACTGGCAAAAGATCCTGACCAGTACTTTTTCTGGCATTCGACCCAGCAGGCCACAAATATTACTAATTACAAGAATGTACGTATTGATAAACTTCTAGAAGATGGCCGCGATACCTTTAATATTGAAGATAGAAAAACTATTTATGCAGATTTTCAGCGTGTTCTTGCAGATGATTTGCCTGGATACTTTTTGTATTACCCTTATACATACACTATTAAAAGAAAGTAGTAGTTTAGAATTTGATTTGTTATAATAGTGAACACCTAGCCGAGGTGGCGGAACTGGCAGACGCGCACGCTTGAGGGGCGTGTGGGGCAACCCGTGGAGGTTCAAGTCCTCTCTTCGGCACTTATTTCTTGTCGCATGTGATTGTATACCTGTAATACAGCCTTAGCTCCGTTTGTACTATTTTCTGGAATCTCATCTTCACTACTGTAGAGGACAAATTCATGAGCAAGATCATTATCGATATGCATCTGGTCATGTGTGTCTCTGTCTCTTTGAGATAACTCTGTATACTGATCTTCTGTTAATGTAGTTTTGTAAATTAACGTTGGATTAGTCTTCCCCGTTCCAGTAATGTACGCAAACGGGTGAATTTGTTCTGTATCTATATACAACCGCATCTCTTCAATAAGTTCCTGCTGAGCAAGAAGAGATGGGTTGGGTAAGCTTAGATTATTACTTTTTTGTTGGTAACTTCCTCCAGGCATTTGAGCAGTTCCGGAAGGAGCATACTCTGTAGGAGCACTTTTTGTAAGTATTACTTTTTTTGTCCCATCTTTAAACTCAACTTCAACTAATACAGAGACTGCCAACCCTGCATAAGCTGTAATTCCTTTCCTTTGTAACTCTGTATGAATGTGTTCGGAATCACGTAATGCTACATGTCTAAAATAACCTTCTTCTTTATAATTAGCGCCTTCTATATAAAACTGGCCAGAATTATCTTTTCTTATGCGATGAGGAAAGAATGCCGGTCCATTATAGAAGGCAGTATGTTCTGGGAGGTGAGCTTTCTTATCTGCTACAATGCGGTCAACTTCCTGGTTAATAACCTGTTCTGTTTCAGAGTCAAAAGTAGGAGAAGTAATATTAAGAATATAAACCTGCTTATCTTCAAGTGGGATAATTTCATTTCGATCTACTGTAATTATCTCTGTATTATGTTTCTGTATTGCTTCTCTAATACTCTGATCAGCATCTTTTGCTCTTTCTGTTCGTTTTTGAATAAGATCATATGGTTCCTGATCTTCATGTCTATGTCTTTCTCCAACTTCTATGCCAACAGTTTGGAGCCCTCCTGCTCGTTGTGCATAAAAATGAGGGTTTATAGCAATACACAGGTTACCTTGAGCATTTTTTACTATTCCGACCGAATAGGTGGGGCTCCTAAATAGCTTTAAATCAGCTGAAATTGAGTCATTATCTGACTGGACTATACGGTTTGCAGCTTTCATGAGGAACTGCACAAGATTTCCATCAGTTATAAAGCTATGATCTTGAAGTCGGCTATAGATATCCTGAAGATCTCGTGGTATATAAGGTGTTTTCCAGTCACTTGACTTCACGTCATTGTAATTTGCGAAGAATGTATCCATAAGTGATTCGTGAAAAACAGTATATGCTTTGTGCGTTTGTGAAAGTGTATCTGCTAAATAGGCTATATTTACATTTTCCACAGGTAATATTTCCTCAGTGAGTACAACTCCTCCAATATTTACGTAAGGGTCCAGTAGCTTATTCTTATTCTCAGAGTCTAACATTGAGAATCCTTCAAACTGAACCCCTTTATGTTGCAAAAATTGCTGAAACAACTGGGCCACATAGTGCGGGAAAGGCTCTCTCAGAGATCTGTATATGTTTTTTGTTTCAGATTGCACAATGTCCTTTCCGATATTGACATAATTATGAAAATGAAACGTAGGAATACTTGTTCCCAGTGCTTTACGTGTTTGGCCAGTTATCCCTCTTTGGTCGGCACTAATACCAATAGTAACAGCAGAATCTGGATATAACTCAAGCAGTTTCAGCGAGTATTCAGATAAATTCCATAAATCTTCATTACTAATATCATCTAGTTGAAGTGGGTGTTGAGGATCATGTTCTTTTGGCCAGACAAGGATATTTGTTGACTGTCCTTCTTCTGGTGTAGTTGGATATAAAGAAGCGGCAGCATAAAAATGAGAACCAATATCTCCTAATATAAGTGGTTTATTATTTTCGGTAAGTTGATCGGGAGAAAGGTATCTCCCAACCTCAGATGGAGGTAAAACCCCAATCTTACTTTTCAAACTTGCTACTGATTCATGATCCATATTGTTATTATAGTGAATTATGTATGTTTTCAGCTTTTAATACAAGCTCATAGCATCCAGGGAGAAGATCGAGCTTCTTTATTTCTTCTTTTGTATACCAACCATAATCTGAAGCTTCTTCGTTAATAAATATGTCATGGCTTTCATTTGTAAGCTTACAGAGGTAGCTGACGAATATACCTTGCCAGTTACCACGGACTTCTGTATCTACTAGAGGATAAGGATGGGTTATAGTTACTTCTGTTCCCAATTCTTCCCGTACTTCACGATACAGAGTTTCTTCAGGTGTTTCGGCAAACTCAAGACCTCCGCCAGGTATCTGCCATTTGTTGTGCATTTGAGATGATGTATCATTCCGTAAGGTAAGAAGATACGTATTATTTTTCTTTATGAGAGCAAGGACTACTATTTGTATAAATGGTTTTGTCATAAAACGTGTGAGCCCAGCAGGAATCGAACCTGCAACCTCATCCTTAGAAGGGATGCGCTCTATCCAATTGAGCTATGGGCCCAATACCTTGAGCCGCTTGTCGGATTTGAACCGACGACCTGTCGCTTACAAAGCGAATGCTCTACCACTGAGCTAAAGCGGCAATAGATAAGTATTGTATCAAGTTTTAAGCTTAAATTCTATTAAATTTATCTTTGTTTTTAAAGAACTGCTGGCAGCCTCCTCGAGGTGAGAAGGCTGCCACTATGAACTAAATTAACGAACGACTACTACCGATGCCCGAGATAACAGAATCTCATTTCCACCTCTGCCTGCTTGAGCAGAGGACTGTAGTCCATATCTGTTTCTGGGTCAAAGTCGGGTGGAGGCATCTCACTGCGGAATGCCCACCAAGAAAGCCCAACAATTTCTGGAATCTGTTGAACGGCTTGGCAGGAAGCAGCGTAGTAAGCAGCTTGTGCTTGCTCGCTTGGTTCAGTATCATGGACCCATTTCCATGGTTCCCGATATGAACCAACGGCACTTTGTGTGCCAATCTCAGTAAAGATGATTGGCATATCCACTTCTTCCTGCTGCCTTTCCAGCATATCGATCCATGGTTGCCAAGCTTCAACTAACTCCTCTGTTGTGGCATGATCTTCGGCTTCCAGGTTGAAAAAAGCATCAAGTCCGATATAGTCAAGTTCTTTCCAGAACTCAACTCGCTCACTCACTCCCCAGTTTGCGCTATATATGAGTTTACCCGAGTAGACCTCCTTGACATTCTCAATCAAGGCTAACCAGTAGTCGGTTGAGCTTTCTAGAGAGTTAAGCTCACTGCCGATGTTGAACATCTCAACACCGTGTTCTTCGGCAAATCGAGCATAACCAACAATTAGATCCTGATAGGACAAAAACCAGGCAAAGGTATCTGTGGGGACAATACTACCCCGCCAATGACCGGTAGTGACCAAGGTTTGCTCGTCCATGAGAGGCCGGAGCATCACCTTCATACCACGCTTGTGAGCTTCCTCAATCCAGATCGCAAGACGGTCGTTTGTTGGGGTCTTGTCTACTGCGTAGTCGCGGTACACGGAAACAGCGTAGGCACCTGACTGATAGAATGGATAGGTAATGCTTATTGCATTCACACCGTCATATTGCAGTTGGTTTAAAACCTCGCGCGCATTCTTGCGTGTGCCTTCTGTGTCATACCAATTTCCATAAAGCAGGACATTCACGCCACGCCATTCAAATGTTTCATGTTGTGGCGGTTTCATGACTGGGCCAAAGGTAAGAGGCAGAAACTGTTGAGCCATCATAATCATCAGTACTGCAAGGATGTTAAACACTGGTTGACCTCCTTATGTTGTTTGTTGAAATTGGGACTTCTAAACTTGCTTCTTCAGTTGTTGGAACCGGTTCATGACCATGTGAACTCTTCTCCCAATGATGTGGTTTCCTTATAAGCTGGAATGCAGCTTTCCAAGTGGCTATAGACATGAGTTGCCAGTAAAGCGGACTAAATAACATCCACTTTACATTTGGGTAGAGCTCCCGCACCATACAGCCAGCAAGAAGATAGTAGGTAAGCCCAAGATTGCCGGCAAAGAAGGCAATAATCCCCAGATAGTAAATCACTGGTGGAAATAGCTGTTCGATGCCGTTCTGTATACTCACTGCAAGCTCCAGGTTTATAGACGGTAATACTAACCGGCTTATTCCATAAAGTAGTGTGAGTAACAGGAATACTGGACTCAAGAGCAGAGCAACAGGTGTACCACCTACAAGCAATTGGAAAAGCAGGAAGTTTTTGAGACCAAGGTCCTTTAACAACCTTGCAGGGTTCCGCATGTGTACGAGATACGATTGCATATGCCCTTTGATCCACCGAGACCGTTGAGGAATCCATCCTCCTTTCTTGATAATACCGAGTCTAGAGTTTGCTTCCTCCCATGTTACTGAGTTGAGAACTTTTACATTCCCACCAGATCGAGAGATAACTATCCCTAGATCAAGATCTTCAGTAACATTGTAGGGGTCCCATCCACCCATTTGGCAGAGTTTATCTGTTTTAAAATGGTTGGAGGTCCCTCCCAACGGAACGAGCATGTCATTTGTTCCCAGAGCAGGTAGCAGTAAGTTGAAGTACGTTGCGTACTCTCCGCTGAACAGTCGTGCTAGCAGGTTTTGCGTGTTATTGTGATATTCAAGTTTTGCTTGGATACACCACACAGCATCACCAAAGCGTTCATGAGCCAGATAAGCTTTTTTCAGCTGGTCTAGTTCAACTTGATCTTCTGCATCAAATACAACTACATACTTGCCTTTTACATACTTCAACGCTGCAGTACAAGCTTTCGGCTTAGTACGTGGCCCGTAATCAGCAAGTACATATACTTCAAAAGGGGCCGCTAAATGCAGCCTGGCAACAGCCTCAACTGTACTCGGATCATTCTCTTCAAGAAGAAGCATAATCTGCAACTTTTCCTTCGGATAGTCCAATCTACTTAGTGAAGTAACAAGTTTTTTGACAACTCGTTCTTCACCGCGCAACGGGACCATCACAGAATAAAGCGGCAGTTGGTCTTCATCAATACTAGCTATTTCACTAGCATCAAAGTCCACCATACCTTGCTTAATTGACGAGAATGTCAGGTAACTCTTCAGAATAAACAGCAATGTGAATCCAATCACACAGACGCTGATTATAATGATTGAGCTACTAACAGGAGCTAACCACAGAAAAATACTTATCAGAAGAGCCGTAAGGACAAGAGTTATCCCTTGTCCTTTTGTCAAAGTCTTCTGAGCATTTAGTGGTCGACTCGCTTGAAACCCAACCAGGACTTCCGCAATGGACTCCTGGTTAATGTGCTTGAACAGTGGGTTCATGAGGTACCTCTCTTCGATATATCTCAACTCTCCCATCGTCAAACATCAGCTCATAATTCTCATTCAACAAGGAGGTATTGGTAGCTGTTTCAGAATCTCGAAACTGTTTCCAAACCTTGTCCTTGCTGGGAATCTCTCTAGCAATGATCCATTGAACATCGTGTTCCAGTGGATCCTCCAAAGCCTCTTCCCAGATGTGAGAACCTTCGTAGATGTTGGACTTCAGTGGAATGCGACCGTTGTAGAACAGTCGTTCATTCCCTACGTTTTCCCCCAGAATAAATCCGGAGTCGTAGTGTTCACGAAACCAAGACACCTCAGTCTGTGGCGTATCTTCATCCATGGCGACAGCCTCCTCCAAAAGAATAATCTCCTCTTGAAAGTGAAGTAGCAACAAGACAACCACAATGGGTGCCATTACTACATAGGCTTGTTGCTTAAAGGTTAAAAGATAGCCGGCAAAGATTGCCATTGGAACGATAGTAACTAATGCAAACCTTATGTTATACATCCCATCAGATACCTCAGGTACCAAAAGGGGGCGCTGTGCGCCGTACAACATAAGGATGAAGAAGACTATCTGCCCAAGGATGGCAAGCGATGCTACATTACGATGGTCAAGCTTTTCCTTCCAGAGGAAGTAGAGCAGACCCAATGAGCTAAGAACCATGATCCCTGTGCCAGTTATATGCCGCATTGCATAGAAATAGGTAAGAACTGAATACTTCCAGTTCCCTATGTACACATCAGCCATTCCAACCCATAGAGATGGATTAGAATATTCACCCCGGTGAAAGTCGAGTGGATCTCCGAAGATAATCCAGCTCCACCCTGACCAGATGATAGCATTCAAGCCGGCCAACGAACCCCAGTAAATAGCATGTCCTTCAAACTTTGCGAAACTGAACTTCTTTCGCCATGCAACGTAGATCATGATGAGACCAAAGGTCGCCGTAAGAATCCACGCTTCATAGCGGGTTAACCCTGCCAGAAACAAAGCTACTGAACTTAAGGACAGGTGCATAAGTGAATCTGTATGACACCATACCAAAAAGTGGTAACTTGCAGCCAGCATGGTTGCAATCATAAGCAACTCTGTCATTGTTGTTGACTGCATGTATAACACATTTGTGTTAAACATGAATATACACACAGCAACGATGCCAGTTCCTTTATAGCCGGTCATCCTCAAAGCCATTCTGTATAGGTAGACTGATGCAATAATGTAACTCAGCATCGAAATCCACACTCCAGCAAGACCAGAGTAAAACAGGCTATCGTTCCAGACAAGAAGTAACGTAAGTAAGTGAGGGAATGGCAACCAGTAACTACCCAGTTGACCAAATCCGATCGTTACTCCGTCGATTACTCTTCTTGCGATGAGGAGATGCGCCATTGCATCTCCATAGAGCGTTATCCAATTATTCTGGTAGGCAATTGTCGTTGCGGTAACTGACAATATAGCAGCTACTGCTACAATTACCCATTCTATCTTAGTTAGCCTCACAGTTCTTCCTCCTAGCTTGAAAGTCTCAGACGAAGCAGGCTAGAAACAGACTGGAAAATAAAGTTCAAGTCTGTACAAGCCGATTCACCACCACCCCGTGGGTAGTGGTTTACGCCGACACGTGCGAATTTTGCACCAAGAGAGCGTGCCCGCAATATGATCTCTGCATTTATTGCACTCCCATCACCTTTTAAGGTATTTGGGTCACCAAGGTGACTCACCTTAAAAAGCTTGAAAGCACAGTCCATGTCAGGGAAATACTGCATGATGATTGCACTGCAGGCCAAAGTCCAGAGCCATCCCTTCAACTTTCGGTCGAAGGTATCGGCCCGGGAGATCCGGTATCCTGCAATGAAATCTGCACCCTTTTCGGCAAATGGAAGCAGCAGATCGAGATCATTCAATCTAAACTGTTGATCTGCGTCCATAAAATGCAACCATTGCATACCAGTCGTTGCCGCAACAGCAAATCCTGCGCGCAGTGCAGATCCATATCCGCCGTTAGGCTTATGGATTGCAATGACTTTGGGATTTTCTTGCTGCAGGCATTCTATTATCTCAGGTGTCGCGTCTCTGCTCCCGTCATTTACTACAACAATTCGGTAGTCTGGGATGAGAGTAGAGCGAGAGTTGAGATAGGCCAGAGAGTCGTGGACTACCGCTTCGATATTTTCTGCTTCGTTATACGCAGGCAGAACCACAGCGAGAGAACCGAGGGAATTCATGAGTGAGCTCCTTGCTTAGTTGAACGAAAAAGCAAACGACTACTTATAAACCAGTTAGACAACGCCGCAAGTAAAATACCAACAATAACAGCATATAGTGCAGGAATGAAAAGATTTACCAAAGCAAAACCGCTTTGATTTAATATTAACGTTCCGCACATCATACTGTTGAAGCCAATATAATTCTTGAATTGCTGTCTGGGAGAGGGATTTCCTATACGTTCCTTCCAAGTATAGTTAGTACTGAGGAAGAAATTGAACTGAACAGACGTAACAAACGAAACGAGGTTGACGATATTTTCAATAATCGGATTGATTATTGGCAGCAGTTCAAGGATACTATAAGCTAACATCACTTGAAATACTGCACAAGTACCGCCAACAAGGACAAACCTCACCTGAGTGAGGTTCAAGAGTCGCTTGATCATTGAGTCGTATTCCTTTCAACAAAGTACGTTCGTTATTTAGTTGTTAAAGAGCATAGACATCTCAGCGATATGCTATATATCTCTGATAGATGATTGTTTTATAATTTATGAATGTATAAAACGAGCTCAATTATACCAGATAGCAATCATTATAGGTTAAAGAAAAGAAGTATTAAAGGAGCAGAGCATCATCTCAATATGAAGTGCCGCGGGAGAGGGTCGAACTCTCACGCCGTATAAGGGCACTGGATTTTAAGTCCAGCGTGTCTGCCATTCCACCACCGCGGCTTGAACTTAGTATAAAGTATTAAGAAATAAGTATAAAGGCTTATTTCTCTTCTATACTTCACACTAATGAAGAGATTATATCAAATCAATTTACCTTGATCTACCTCATCATTATGCACTGTTATATTTAAATGTTTTAGACCTTTTGGAGTAACCACACGTCCTCGTGGAGTTTTTTTAATAAAACCTAAGCGGAGTAAATAAGGTTCTATAAACTCTTCAATAGTCCTTCTGTCCTCGGCAAGAGCCGAAGCTAGTGTTTCCACACCAACCGGGGAATTCTGAAATTTTTCAGCAATAGCTCGTAAATACTGAATATCAATATCTCCTAAACCAACTTCATCAATTTCCAGTAAATCAAATAGTTTGTCAATAACATTTGTATCAATCTCTTTATGGCCATCTACTTCCACCAGGTCTCGTGCTCTCTTTAAAATACGATTGGCAATACGAGGGGTTTTTCGAGAACGATTAGATATTTCTTTAATAGCATCATCTGTTATCTTTACTTCCATAAGCTGTGCCGACCTTCTGACAATCTCAAACATCTCTCGGTCAGAATAATAATCAAGCCGTAGTACTAAGCCAAAACGGTCACGAAGAGGAGCAGATAATAAGGCAAGCTTAGTTGTTGCGCCAACAATTGTTATCTGAGGTACAGTAAGCCGCATAGTGCGTGCAGAAGGTCCTTTCCCAATAATAATATCAAGAGCATACTCTTCAATAACAGGGTAGAGCATCTCTTCTACTGTTTTAGGTAAACGATGAATTTCGTCTATAAACAAGACATCATTATCTTTTAAGTTGGTTAGAATTGCTGCAAGGTCAGCTGTTTTAGAGATAGCTGCGCCCGATGTAATCTTGATATTGCCTTCGAGTTCATTCGAAATGATATACGATAGGGTAGTTTTTCCAATACCTGGTGGTCCATAAAACAGGATATGTTCTGTAGCCTGGCCACGGCTTTTAACAGCATTAAGAAAGAGTTTTAATGTCTTAATTACATTACCCTGGCCAATATAGTCGCTCAGTGCTTTTGGTCGAAGGATATTTATATCTACTTGTAGTGTATCTTCTGATTTCATAAAAGGTAAAAACATTATACATGATTATAAAGAAATGATAATTTTACGATCCTAAGAATAAACCTATAATATTGATTATCTTCATAAATTTTAATATAATATCGAGTGGCAATAAGCTTCTGGTAAGCACAGGAGACTTTAAGGCCGCACTCGAAAAATACATCCCATGAGTAACAAGGAGACTCACATGCGTTTGGAAGGCAGAATTACTGGTGTAAACTCTTCAAAGACTCAGATCTATATTAAAGTTCTGGACTTTGGAACTTACACAGTATTCAAATGCTCAATTGAAGAACTTGATATCCATCTGCTTAATAAGCTTCGTGATGGAAACATTACAGGAACTTCTGTCATCTTCGATGGGCATTATGAAGGAAAGAAGAATACTGCGCATAATGTACAGCGTAGTTTCTGTGCGGCGTACAGTATCAATGAAGCAGCTATGGATATAATATCAGAGCTGATGACGCTCACCAATTCAGCCCTTCTGGAGCCACCTGTTCTTTTAGAAGAGGGAAAGTTCCAGGTTAGATTTAAATTCCAAGGAAGGGAGGTAAGTTCGACTGTTACTTGGAAAACCAGACCGAGAAAGGTAATACGTTATCTAGAATACAATACGTAATACTGTTCTTCTGACTGTAGATGTAATGGGGAACCTCATGGTTCCCCAATAGCCCTTGCATTAAAAAGTTTAGTGCAGAGGCTATTTACCACCAGAAAGCATCTGGATAGCTTGTTTTACCCGTTCTTCTACCTCTAACTCCGAAGAAATTTCTTCAAGAACTTTTCTTGCTTCAGCCACTTTAAACCCAAGAGAAGAAAGGGCTTCTATCACCATCTTGTCTTCTTCTGTTTCTGTTACATGGTCGAACTTAAACTCTGTTTCAAACTTAGAAGAAAGCTCAAGCATAATCTTCATAGCAGTTTTTTTACCAAGTCCCGGGATACGAGTAAAGTATTTAATATCCTGTTGCTTAACTGCAGCGACCAATTCATCTACCTTAGAAAATGAGACAATAGTAAAAGCAGATTTAGGTCCAACGCCAGGCACATCAAGTAACAAGTTAAAAAGTTTATATTCCTGTTTGGTTTTAAATCCAAACAAGGTAAGTGCATCTTCACGAACTTGTAGATAGGTGGTGACTTCAATCTCTGCTGGCGGTTGGTATGAGGTAAGTAGTGAATTGGTTAGAAATAATCGATATGATACACCAGCTGCAGTTTCAATAAGCCCTTCATTTAATTCAACTTCAGTGAGGATACCTTTAATCTTGCCGATCATGCACATTAGTATAAAGGATTAAGGATAAAGGGTAAAGGGTTAAGGTCTGTTTGACATTGTTTTTATCAATCCATTTAACATTTTTTGAACTTCAATAGATTTATCCCACAAATTGCGAAATACCGTTTGATTAATATATTGTAAATCTAGGGCAATAATAATCTGATTTTGAGTTTCTCCTAACGAAGATAATGAACAAACATAGAAGTGAGCTTTATCTTTCGAAGTTTTTCGATAAAAACCCTCAGCGATATTGCTTGTAATCGAGACTGAGGCCCTTCGTAGCTGGTCACCTAAGCCATACTTCTCTTCATTGGGAAAGATATATGTTATTTTATAAATTTGAAGAACATATTAATGTCCTTTCTTCCATACCTCTAAATCAGTAAATGAAGATATTCTACTTACCATGTCTGACCTTTAGACCTTAATACTAATCCCTTTATACTTCTTAATCTTTCTTATGTATCTTCTTTTCGATATCATAAATAAGAGCTCGGGTTCTACCTACCGCATCTGGGTTTACAGATACACTCGTGACACCTTTCCCGACAAGACGCTCGACTATTTCGGGGTAGTCTGAGGCGGCTTGACCACAGATAGAACAGGTGATATCGTTATCTGCACAGGTTTGCACAATGTGATCAAGTACCGAAAGAACTGCTGGATGGCGTTCATCATAAATGTGTGCGACTTCACTACTATCGCGGTCTACACCGAGTACCATCATGGTTAAGTCGTTGGTACCGATAGAAACGCCGTCAATACCCATATCAATAAAGTCCTGGAGCTGAATTGCTGCACCTGGTACTTCTACCATCATCCAAAGTTTGAAACCATGATAATTAAGAAGTCCGTGACTACGAACAATATCTTTAATACGCACCATCTCCCAAGGGACTCGTACAAACGGAATCATGAGGTGAATATTGTTATACCCTTTATCCCAGATTGTTTGAAGTGCATCAAGTTCCATCGCAAATACGTCAGGGTCTGCAATATATCGAGAAGCACCACGGTACCCAAGCATTGGATTCTCTTCTTTAGGTTCATATAGCGCACCACCTTTTAGGTTTCGATACTCATTAGACTTAAAATCTGTTGCACGATATACAATTTGGCGAGGTGCAAATTCTTTTGCGAAAGTCTCTAAATGCTTTGCCAACTTATTAATAAATACTTTTTGTTTACCTTGCTTAATAAACTCTTTTGGATGAATACCGATCTCCGCAATCATAAACTCAGCCCGTAGGAGTCCAACACCGTCACAGTCGAGTTTGGCAACCTCTTTAGCCATCTCTGGCTCTGCTAAGTTTACATATACTTTAGTAAGTGTTTTCAGATGAGGTGAGGATTGTTCTTTTTCTTTTTTTGCTTCAAGCTTCTTGAGTGCTTCTTTTTTAATAACACTTCCTTTATAGATTTCGCCAGTTGAACCATTAACTGTTACCACCATGCCATTTTTAAGTTTCTTTGTTGCCTCTTCTGTACCCACAACTGCCGGGATACCGAGTTCACGGGAAACAATTGCAGCATGAGAAGTGCGACCACCTTTATCTGTAATAATAGCCCCAGCTTTCTTCATTGCAGGCACATAATCTGGATTTGTCTGAGGCGCAACAAGTACATCGCCTTGTTTTACCTTATCTATTTCTTTTGGTGAGTGAAGGATATGTACCGTTCCAACACCAATACCAGGTGATGCAGCAGCACCTGTAACAATTGGTTTCACACTTGGATCAATACCTCCCATATCTGCAGTCTTTTTGGTGGTGGTATCTATTGTTGTGATTGGGCGAGACTGCACAATAAATACTCTTCCTTTTTCGAGAGCCCACTCAATATCTTGTGGAAAGTAGTAATGATCTTCAATATCTTTTACGAGAAGTGCAACTTCACGAATTTCGTTATCTGTAAGTTTTTGCTGGGATCCCTCTTTTTTATTCAGTTTTACCTCACGGTTACCAGTACCTGACTTTACAAATTTCAAATTCTGATAAGCAGTTTGCCTGTGGGTTATTACAAATGAACTTTTATCTACCTCATAATGATCTGGTGTAACTTTACCTTGCACAATATATTCACCCAAGCCATATACTGCCTCAACCACAATCTTATTTTTATTATTCGTTACGGGGTCAATACTAAAGGCAATACCAGATTTTTCACTTTGTACCATGCGTTGTACAACAGCTGCCAGACCAACTTTAAAATGATCAAACCCTTTTTCATGACGGTAATAAATAGCGCGGGCAGTAAAAAGTGAAGCCCAGCACTCTTTAACCTTTTTTAATAAATGAGCCTCTCCTTTTACATTTAAATATGTTTCCTGTTGTCCGGCAAATGAAGCATCGGGCAAGTCTTCTGCTGTTGCAGATGAACGTACTGCTACAAGAGGTTGAGAATAGAGTCCTTTAATTTTGTGTAATGTACTTTGGAAAGCGGAGGTTTTCTTCTTCATGTACTTCTCTTCCTTTTCATTAAGCATTTCATAGTAATCGACTATTTCTTCTGCAAGTTTAATAGGAGTAGGAGACTTTACAATAAGATCCTGAATATGTTCTGACGCTTGTTCTATTTCTGTTGGGTGATCGTAGTTTACAATAGAAAGTAGTTGTTTGATCTTTTCCTGGATACCAGCTTCTTTTATGAAGCGGAAGTATGCGTGAGACGTGACAACAAATCCATATGGAATGGGGAGGTTAGCGCTTGTCATTTCGCCGAGGTTTGCACCTTTGCCGCCGACTAAACCAACGTCTTCCTTGCCGACTTCCTCGAACCAGACAATATGTTTTTTGGTCATGTTTTAAATATAGATGAAAGAGTGATGAAAGATCAAGAGGAAATTGACATACATAAATGTTACTCAAATAATAAACGTGCTGCATTATTTTCTATTTATAATACTTCTATGGAGAGATTCGAACTTACCCGATCTACTAACATAGATCCTGATTTTCAACCTACAGAACGTGTAACAGAAGACCTTTCTCAATTAAATTTATTTCAATTTAGTCTTCTCGCAATAGCTTGTTTTTCTATGCCTACTGGAATGATTCGAAACACACAACTGGCAAATGAAGCAAATGCAGTATATTATTCTCTAAGTCTTGAAGATATTGAACTTCCAGAAAAATATGTTCCCACAAATGAAGCAGAACAGGCTGCAGCTGATGCCTGGCTTGAAGCTGAGCTCGAAAGACGCAGAGAACAAAGAGTTAAGGAGCTCGACATAGAAGATGATAAAAATACTGCTCTTGCACTGGCTATAGGAGGCGCAATAGCAAATATTGGTGCAGTTCTTCCTGCTTATTTTTCAAAAACTAAGAAATCTGGAAAATTCGATCTTATAGAAGAATAACAACCTTGACTTCTCTCTAAGTAGAAACTATAATACTCCTACATGATTTCACAATCATTATCGTAATGGCACTATTGGACGCACAACCTGCTCTCCGAACAGCCTACACAACTTGTAACAGGATTATAAGAAAATAGTGCTTGATTTTTAAGTATGTTCACTTTAAAATAAGAATTCTCTAAGACCTTGTGTCTTGGTGTTTTTTTAGCCTTAAAAGTGGAACTAAGGAATTTGAAAACTCTTAGGGCCTATAGCTCAATTGGCTAGAGCGCCTGATTTGCATTCAGGAGGTTAAGGGTTCAAGTCCCTTTAGGTCCACAGTTTGCAGATAACTTTTTATTTATATACATATATAAGTAACAAGTTGTTAGCAATAACAACAACAGAACTTTAACAACACGTGTTTGAATTTATTGAATGAGTCTTTTTGAAAAGTAAAGTGTAGACGCATGAAAATGCAACTAATAAGATACGAGACATTTGACTAACGAAAGAGATGGGAGAAATCACGCCAATGGTGGATGCCTTGGCAGTTTAAGCCGAAGAAGGACGCGTGTACGAGCGCGATAACATCGATGAGTCCTCCAACAGACATTACTAATCGATGGTTTCCGAATGGGGTAACCTATCCTACCGAAATGTAGGATTTTCCCGACGTTACGTCGGGATAAGGGAACCTGGGGAACTGAAACATCTAAGTACCCAGAGGAATATAAATCATACGAGATTCCGTAAGTAGCGGCGAGCGAAACCGGAAGAGTCTAAACCAGGGCTTCGGCTCTGGGGTTGCGGGACTACAATATCCGATGAAGTAATAATAGAAGAATGATCTGGAAAGATCAGCCATAGACAGTGACAGCCTGGTATTCGAAATTATTGCTTCCGGTAGTAGTATCCCAAGTACCACGAGGCACGGCAAACCTTGTGGGAAGCTGGGTCGGTCACGATCCAAGACTAAACACTTAAACTGACCGATAGTGAACAAGTACTGTGAAGGAAAGGTTAAAAGTACCCCGGGAGGGGAGTGAAATAGAACCTGAAACCATTGGCTAACAAACAGTTAGAGTCTAGACGCAAGTCTGGATGATAGCGTGCCTATTGAAGAATGAGTCAGCGAGTTATCGCTACGTGTTTTGCTTAACCAAGCACATCTTGGGAAGGCACAGGGAAACCGAGTCCGAATAGGGCGAACAATCATACGTGGCGGTAGACCCGAAACTTGGTGAGCTAACCATGAGCAGGTTGAAGCGTATCGAGAGATACGTGGAGGACCGCACCCGTTGCCGGTGAAATGGCTTGGGATGACTTGTGGTTAGGGGTAATATGCCTATCGAACCAAGAAATAGCTGGTTCTCCTCGAGATATATTTAGGTATAGCCTCATAGAGACGGTTGAGGGGTAGAGCTACTGGATGGTCTCCGGGCCTTTTAGGTCTGTAGACCAACCAAACTCCGAATACTCAACTATATGCTATGGGAGTCAGACGTACAGGTATAATCCGGTATCGTCCAAAGGGAAACAACCCAGACTCTCGTCTAAGGTTCCTAAATTCTAGTTAAGTGGTAAAGGCCGTTTTGTTTCCAATACAGCAGGGAGGTTGGCTCAGAAGCAGCCACCCTTTAAAGAGTGCGTAACAGCTCACCTGAATAGTCCCCGATTTATCGGGGTTGGAGACATTGCGCCGAAAATGAACGGAGCTAAACTAGATACCGAAGGCAGAGATGCGTTACGAATTTATTCGTAGCGCGTGGTAGAGGAGCGTTCTTATTGCAGTGAAGCTATTCTGTAAGGAGTGGTGGAGCGATGAGAAGTGCGGATGCTGACATGAGTAGTGATTCTCCCTATGAAATTTAGGGATGCCGAAAGTTCAAGGTTTCCTCAGCAACGTTAATCGGCTGAGGGTTAGTCGGATCTAACCGCGTACCCAGATGGGTGCGAGGGATGTACAAGCAGTCAATATTCTGCTACTAACATATACGCGTTATCACCTTATAAGTGACGAAATTGGCTAAACAAAGCTTTCTATATGAGAGTTCAAGTAGTTAGGTTTTCCAAGCTACGAATACAATTCCAGCTTGCTGGGAGAGTTTGTTGAAGTCAGTTTCCGGGAAAAGCTTGTAAGGGAGTTTATATGTTATCCGTACCGCAAACCGACACAGGTGAACAGGTCGAGTAGACCGAGGCATTCGGGTAAGGATGGTTTAAGGAACTAGGCAAAAAAGCTGAGCGTAAGTTTTTCGATATGCTCTGTCCGACGTGAGTCGGACCGCAGTTAATGTTTTTCAACCGACTGTTTAGCAAAAACATAGGCTCCTGCAAATCAGAATATGAGACGTATAGGAGCTGAGGCCTGTCCGGTGCTGGTAAGTTAATCGTTGGGATTGATCCAAGTTCGAAAGTTCTTGGCTAGGTTCTGGCGCAAGCTCCAGTGAACGACAGCTCTAACCCTGAGAGTTCTAAGGTAGCGTAGCCCCTTGCCGGGTAAGTTCCGGCCTGCATGAAAGGCGTAACGAGTTGAAAACTGTCTTGAACCATTGCCCGACGAAATTGAAATGGCTGTGAAGATGCGGCCTACCTGCACTTGGACAAAAAGACCCCGAGAGCTTTACTGAAGCTTGTCATTGGTGCGAGGAAAGGAATTGTTTAGTGTAGGAGGGAGTGCTTGCACAACAATGAAACACCTCTCTTTCCTTTTCTCTCACCTTATCTACAATAGTGGAAACAGTGATAGGCGGTCAGTTTACCTGGGGCGGGTCCCTCCAAAAGAGTAACGGAGGGGTACAAAGGTTGGCTTATTCCGGATGGAAATCGGAATGTACGTGTATACGCATAAGCCAGCTTGACTGCGAGGGCTACGATCCGAGCAGGTGCGAAAGCAGGTGTAAGTGATCCCCGTTGCCGTCGTGATTACGGCACGGGCTTAACGGATAAAAGCTACCTCGGGGATAACAGGCTAGTCTCCCCCGAGAGTTCACATCGACGGGGAGGTTCGGCACCTCGATGTCGGCTCATCACATCCTGGGGCCGCAGTTGGTCCCAAGGGTTGGGCTGTTCGCCCATTAAAGTGGTACGCGAGCTGGGTTCAGAACGTCGTGAGACAGTTCGGACTCTATCCAGTGCAGGCGACTGGATTCTTGAAAGGAATCTTTCCTAGTACGAGAGGACCGGAAAGAAGGAATCCCTGGTGTACCGGTTGTTCCAAAAGAGCATCGCCGGGTAGCTATATTCCTACTTGATAAGCACTGAAAGCATCTCAAGTGCGAAGCATACCTTAAGATTAGGAATCCCTGAGTCCGCCGGAAGATTACCGGTTTGATAGGCTCTAGATGTAAGTGCAGCAATGCATTTAGTCGAGGAGTACTAACGGACGATCTCCCATCTCTTTGGTTAGTTAAAGAGAGAGACATAGTATGATATGGACTTTTTAACAAACACGTGTGTTAAGTAATAAAAAACCCCACTGTAACAGGTGGGGTTTTTTGTATACTACATATATGACCATGAATAAAGTCATCATTCGTAGCATCATGCTTATTGTAGTAACTATAGTGTTTATTACATCCTTTTATTTCTTCTTCAAAAACTCTCGTGCAGGTTCACCATTAAACGATAAAGAGTATATGGAGCAGTTAAGTGCAGCTAGCAAAAGATACAATACTGCTGGAACAGATGTTTCTACTATGAATCCAGAAGTTTCTGAACCCATTAAGAATCTAGAAGAGCCAAGCTTTATAGATAAACTTCTTCAATGGGTTACCTCCATTCTACAGTAAATAGCTACGAAACGATTTAAATTTTACGTACTTCTGTATATTACTATACTTAATTTTGTAAGAATATTATTAGTTTTGAGCTCAACTGTTTAACCTATCACAATAGTCCATTGAAATATACACAGGCAAATGATATAATCCGATAGTATTATTTTACAAGGATCTATAATAATCAATGAAAATAAAAACGTATTTATGTACCGGCATTATTTCACTTTATATAGTTTTTATTGCATTAGCCCATAATGGGTATGCAGTAACAATATCTACATTTCCCTCATGTCTTAATCCTCAAGGAGAAGTAAAAGTCGTAAACGAAGGTACACATGGAATTCCCGGTGATCCAAATGCATATACCGGTCACGATGTAGTGTACTACCTTACAGAAGATACTGTTTTGCAATGTTTATGTCCAGAAAATGGTAAAGGGATTCAAACCAATTGGTGGAGAGTACCACATCTTGCTCAACAAGAAATTGATTCACTTGTACAACAAGGATGGATCTATATCCCAAATGGAACAGCCTGGGGATTAGAAGATGATCCATATCTTGCACAAAATATTCCTTTCTCATGTATTGGTGGGAAAGGTGGAGGAGGTAATGGTGGATCCAGTTCTGGCGGAGGTGGTTCACCTTCTTCCAGCTCATCTGGTGGACAGGGTGGTGGAGAGATAACATCTCAAGCAGTCTCACATGTACTTGGATTAGCTTCAACTGGAAATAGTTCAACTCTTTACATTCTCTTTATTACTGGATTTTCACTTCTATTAAGCGGTATTTATATACGACATATACAAAGATCTTAATGAAATCTGTTGCAAACCTATTGATCAGCATCGGTCTACTTTCTATTATCATTGGTTTGTACTTTCTATGGGAACGAAATAATCCAAATCGTTTATCCTTTAATATGTACCAGGAAACGAATTATGCTAACTATTCCGAGTATCCTGTGAGAATTAAAATCCCTTCTATTGGAGTAGATCTACCAATTGTGCACTCCAGCATTAATGGAACAACCTGGGAAACAACAAAAGATGGTGTTTCATACCTGGTCTCTTCTCCAATCCCTGGGAAGATGGGCAATAGTATTATGTATGGCCACAACTGGAATAACTTACTTGGTAACCTGCATAAAGCATCCCCTGGAGATTATTTAGAAATAGAATATAATACAGGTTTAATACGGATCTTTACCATTCAGGCCATGGGTACTGTTACACCAGATCAAACTCATGTTCTTTCTGAGTCAAATGATGTTAGAATTACCCTTTACACATGTACTGGGTTTTTAGATAGCAAACGGCTTGTTGTTACAGCAGTTATGGATAAAGAAATCAGTACATTTCGCAATGTAGCATTCACGGAGGTTTCCTATGTCAAATAATAAAAGCAAATCAGTATCGGTCGTTATTCCAGTTCTCAATGAAGAAGGTTCCATTAGTGAGCTTATTTATAGACTTAAGAAAAGTCTTGATTCGATTAACTATAAGTATGAAATTATCTTTATAGATGATAGATCTACAGATAATACAGCAAAGATAATCCAGGAATTTACAGATGATGAAAGAATTAAATACTACATAAAGCTTGGTGATCCAGGTAAAGCACAGGCTCTATTGGAAGGATTCTCTTATGCACAGTATGAACTCATTACAATGATCGATTCTGATCTTCAGTATCCACCAGAAGCAATACCCGAGATGATCCGAAAGATAGAGAAAGGTTCAGATGTAGTTATCGCGGAACGACGTGAAGTAGAATCGGACGCAGTTCGTAAAGCTTTGAGTAAAGCATTTAATTATGTGTTTGCGAGGTTCCTGCATGGAATTAAGTTTGATGTACAATCTGGCCTTAAAGTATTTAGAAAAGAAATCATTCAACGTATTCACATAAAGCCATTTCCTTGGACATTTGATTTAGAGTTCCTTTTGGCAGCAAAAGATGCTGGTTACAAAATAAGTGGCTACAATATTCGTTTTGAAAAAAGACAGAAAGGCAGTTCTAAAGTTGATATTATTAGAACCTCTTTTCAGATTGGTCTTTCTGCTATTTTACTTAAACTTAAAGAAAGTCAGGTCATCCCCTTTCATAAGGAGAAGCAGAGTAAACTTGGTCCTGGGTTCCATTACAAAGGTATAGAGTTCGTCCACTTTTCTGACTTACAAATTACAGAAAGTGCCGTCAAAACCTTTCTTGCACACCAGGTTCTCTTTATTGTTGGTTTTTTTGTCGTACTTGGTACTGGTCTTCTTATTAACTGGGAACTTACATTGATTATTTTTGTCGCAGTAATAACTACATTATATTTTCTGGACTTGCTTTTTAACTTCTTCCTCATTTACAGAAGTTTTACCAGATCGCCAGAGATTAAAATATCAGATAAAGAGCTTGAAGGAGTAACCGATTGGCCAATGTATACCATCTTCTGTCCACTTTACAAAGAGTGGGAGGTAATACCACAGTTTGTGAAGGCTATCTCGAAAATGGATTACCCAAAAGATAAGCTTCAAGTTCAGCTTCTTCTTGAAGAAGATGATAAAGAGAGTATTGAGCATGTAAAGCAGTTTGATTTGCCTTCATTTATTGAGGTTATTGTGGTGCCACATTCTCTTCCAAAAACAAAACCTAAAGCATGTAATTACGGATTAAGAAAAGCAACAGGTGAGTACGCAGTAATTTACGACGCAGAAGATATCCCAGATCCAAAACAACTTAAAAAAGCTGTAGTGGCGTTTAGAAAAATTCCACCCTACATAGCTTGTATTCAGGCGAAACTTAATTATTACAACCGTAGCCAAAACCTGCTTACCAGATTATTTACTGCAGAGTACTCACTCTGGTTTGACCTAATTCTCACAGGATTACAGTCGCTACAGGCACCTATCCCTCTAGGTGGAACTTCAAACCACTTTAAAGTAGAAAAACTAAAAGAAGTAAAAGGATGGGATTCTTTTAATGTTACAGAAGATTGTGATCTTGGTATTCGTTTGGCTAAAAAGGGCTATCAGACAGCTATTATAGATTCTCTTACCATGGAGGAGGCAAACAGTGACTTCTTTAACTGGATTAATCAGCGTTCTCGCTGGATCAAAGGATACATGCAAACCTACCTGGTTCATATGCGAGACCCCAAACAGCTTTTGAAGAGAGATTTCCGTTCTCATTTTGCCACATTCCAGATTGTTGTTGGTGGAAAAATTCTTTCATTGTTTATCAATCCATTTATGTGGATTACCACTATTTTGTACTTTAGTCTGAGGGCAACACTTGGCAACACAATAGAAGAGTTCTTCCCAGGACCTGTATTTTATATGGGTGTATTTTCTCTTATTTTTGGAAACTTCTTATATATGTATTACTATATGATGGGTTGTGCCAGAAGACAGCAATATGATCTTATTAAGTTTGTATTCCTTATCCCACTGTACTGGATTGCAATGAGTATGGCAGCATGGAAAGCATTATTCGAGCTTATATTTAAACCACATTACTGGCAGAAGACAAAGCACGGTTTACATATTAAGAAGACAGATACCGCCTTTCAGGCTCCTAAAGAAGATATCGCATCAAATCAGCTTTCATTCTTTTTCCAGAATCTCATAAGTCGAGGCAAGAATCTTAACTCAGCATTTATTCTTTTGGTAGCTGGTGTTTTGGCCAATGGACTAAATTACCTATACAGTGCCTACCTCAGTAGACAGCTTTCGTATGAAGACTTTGGACTCATTAGTTTAGTAAGCAGTTTTCTGTTTATTACAGTTATTCCTTTAGATTCTCTGTATTCAACCATAACCTTTAAGACTGCTCACTTTTTAGGAAAGTACAAGGAGCCTTTCCAGGATTACTGGATGTATATTAGAAAGAAGAGTTTCATTATTTCAGTCCTCTTTTTGGTAGTCTGGGCTGCACTTATTCCAGTATTAACCACTGTATTTAAATCAGAAACTATCTTGCCATTTATCTTGTTTACACCAGTATGGGTATTTAATACATTACTCTCTGTAGACCTCGGGTATCTTTCCGGCAGCCATGCATTTGTGGCTCTTGCATTTATAACTGTTGCAGTGCCAGCTATCAAGTTTGCCAGTGCAGTTGGGTTTGTGATGAGTCCTGTTGCAGATTATGTATATGCGGCCATTCCACTTTCTATAGTTGGTGGATCTGTTATTTCTTACTTCTTTGCCCGTAATTTACTCAAAAATGATCACCCAGAATATGAGAAGAAAGAGTTAAGTTTCCCACGACCTTTCTTCTTCTCAACCGTATTACTCAAGTTCGCAACTGTTGCCTTTATTAGTATTGATCTTTTCCTGGCAAAAGCATTCCTTTCCCCAGAAGATGCAGGTAAGTATGCTCTCATTGCCATTATCGGGAAAATGATCTTCTTTATTGGCGGGTTGTTTAATCAACTTATCATTCCATACCTAAGTCGTGAAGCTGGAGCTAACCAAGAAAAATCTACCTCATTCAGAATTATCTTTACCGCATCTGTGGTTTCTTCTACCTTTATGTACCTTATAACAGGTGTATTTGGGTTTATTACCGGACCAATCTTACTGGGTGATAAAGTACTTGCAGTTACACACCTTCTGCCCATTTATGGTATTGGTATGCTCGGCTTTTCTATAGCTTCAAGTATTATTGCCTATCATCAGGTCCGCAATAACTATATCTTTGCCGTTATCACCTTTGTACTTTCTTTTATTCAGATTGTACTTACCTCAGTATTCCACGCGTCAATTGACCAGTTTGTCTATGTCATTACTGGTATTGGTATAGCCAATGCACTTATTATGTTAGTACTTCACTGGTTTCAGCATGTTGCTGTTGCGGCATCATTAAATATTGCTGATTTCTTTAACCTGTTCTCAAGCTTACCAACTCAGGTAAGGAAGAATAAAGATCTTTTCAATATTCTTATCTTTAACTGGCGCGATACCAAGCACGTTTGGTCCGGTGGAGCAGAAGTATATGTTCATGAGATAGCCAAACGACTTGTGAAGCGAGGACACAATGTAACTGTGTTCTGCGGAAACGATAATCACTCAAAGCGTTATGAGGTAATTGATGGCGTATATATTATTCGTCGAGGTGGCTTCTTTACTGTGTATATCTGGGCTTTCTTATATTATGTATTCAAACTTCGAGGTAAATTTGATGTCATTATTGATTCTCAAAATGGTATTCCGTTCTTTACACCACTCTTTGTCAAAAGACCAATCATTGGACTTTTACATCATGTCCATCAGGAAGTCTTTAGAAATAACTTGCCTCAACCTTTTGCCTGGCTTGCTTGCCAGCTTGAAGGAAAGCTGATGCCTGTTGTCTTTAGAAATATTCCAATGATTACTGTTTCTGAATCTTCTAAAAAGGCTATGGAGAAGATCGGGCTGGGTAAAATAGCACCAATTAATCTGGTTTCTCCGGGAATTGATCTTGAGAAGTATACTCCAGGAAGAAAAGCAGCAAAACCTACGGTACTGTATCTTGGTCGATTGAAGCCATATAAATCTATTGACGTACTTATAAAGGCGGTTAAAAAGATCAATACTACAGTACCTGAGATGAAGGTAATAATAGCTGGTTTTGGAGAAAGCAGACGAGACCTTATACATCTTGCCAAAAAACTCGGCATACTTGAGAAGATCACCTTTACCGGTCAGATCACAGAAGAGGAAAAACTCAAACTTCTTAAACAGGCATGGGTATTTGTACAACCTTCTTCTATGGAAGGGTGGGGAATTTCTGCAGTAGAAGCTCAGGCCAGTGGTACATATGTTATAGCATCCGATGTACCAGGTCTCAGGGATTCTGTTCATGTAGGTACTGGAGAAGTTGTAAAGTACAAAGACGTAGATACATTTGCCAAGCGTATAAAAGCAGTATTACTCAAGAGACCAGTTATTCGAAAAGCTCAGTACGAATGGATTTATGAATACAGTTGGGAAAAAAGCGCCAGTAAACTTGAAACACTCATAAGACAAGTTATACATGGCCTATGAAGACCATAACTATCGGTATTCCGGCATTTAACGAAGAAAGCTCCATTCATCAGCTGCTTAGTTCTCTTGTTTCACAAAAAATAAATAAGGCTAAAGTTGAAAAGATTATTGTTGTTTCTGATAAAAGTACAGACAGTACAGATGATATCGTTAAGTCATTTGGAAAAAAGAATGTTGAGCTGATCCAGAATACCTCAAGAAATGGTAAAGCCTACTCACAGGATCTTCTCACCAAGAAGGTTAGTTCGGACATTCTGGTTATTATTGATGCAGATACAGTTATTAAAGATAGCAGGTTTGTTGAAAAACTTACTAAGCCTATCCTTACCTTACATGCAGATCTCGCCGCAGCACGTATAGAAGAACTCCCTGCAACTTCATTTATTGGCAGGGTTTTAAATGCCAGTATGAAGTTCAAAAAGTATGTATTTTATAAATACAAAAATGGTCAGAATATTTATACCTGTTGTGGAAGAGCAAGAGCTTTTTCAAAAAAACTATATAAAACAATCTCATTCAAGAATGCGCCACTTTCTGAAGATGCATACTCATATATTGCCTGTACCTCAAGAAACTGCAAGTTTTATCCTGTAAAAAATGCTCGCGTGTGGTACAGATTGCCAACCTCTTTAGAGGATCATAAGAAACAAAGCGTACGGTTTTTCCAATCTGTAAAAGAACTGGAAAATGCAATTCCTACATCAGATATACGTAAAGAATACAAGCTACCAAAGAACCTTTTATTACAGTCTTTCTTGCAATTTAGTATCAGAGAGCCTATAATACTCTTTTATTTTCCTATACTAATTTATTACAAGTTAGTATCACTTGTATTACCATTTTATAAAGGCAGCTGGGATGTTGCAAACAGTTCAAAATAACTCACCCTATGAACAAGAATGATCAACTTACAGTTTGTTTTTTTGGTACCTACGATCGCGATTATACTTCTAATAAGCTTATCCTCAAGGGACTCCAGGAAAATAATGCAAAGATTGTAGAAGTTAATGCGCATACTCCTGTTACTCGTCTCGATAAAAAAGAGGAGATGAATGTCTTTAACTTGGTAGGTCGAGTTATTAAAAAATATCGTTTATTTTCTGAAATCTTTAAAGACTGGAATACTATAAAAAAAAGTGATGTTATTTATGTAGGTTACCCAGGTCACTTTGATGTTATCTTCGCATACATTGTAAGTAAGCTCACTGGTGTAAAAATGGTCTTTAATCCACTTCTTATTTTTTATACAGGATTTACAGAAGAGCAGGGTATTTTAAGTAAAACTTCCCTTTTAGGAAAAATCATTAAAACTGGCGAAACCTTTATCTACAACTTATGTGATCTGGTCTTTGCCGATACTCCTTTTCAATACGAATATCTTAAAAATGATTTTAATGTAAAGAAATCAAAGCTTCGCGTATTACCAATTGGTGCTGATAACACTTATTACAGCTACACTCCATATACAAACACAGATAAAAAAGTGAATGTGGTTTACTATGGTTTATACAGTCCAATTCATGGAGTAGAACATATTATAGAAGCAGCTCGCTTGCTCAGAGATGACAAAGATGTGCACTTTACTATGGTGGGTATTGGTCAGACCTTTGAACCAAACTACAAAAGAGCACAGGAGCTTGGACTTAAAAATATTACCTTCCATCACAACGTTCCAATGAGTGAACATCCAGCTATTATTCAGAAAGCTGATATATTCTTAGGATTTTTACAGAAGCATCCATCGGTAGATCGTATCATTCCAAACAAGATTTATCAGGGTTTAGCACTTGGCAGAACCATTGTTACAGCGGATGCTCCAGTTATACGAAGTCTGTTTACCAATAAAAAGGATATTTATACCTGTGAAGCAGCAAACCCACAGTCATTTGTTGATGCAATCATTGAATTAAAGAACAATCCAAAGCTCAGAGCTGAGATTGCAATGAATGGATATAACTTATATATAAATGAATTTACTCCAAAGGCAGTTGGAGCAAAATTACTAGCATTTATTAAAGAAATACTATAATGACAACCTTACCACACTTAACAATTGGTATCCCGGCATACAATGAAGCAAGAAATATTGCATTTTTGCTTGATTCCATATTAAAACAGCAAAGTAAAAGATACTTTCTTAATAGAATTATTGTCTATTCTGATGGAAGTACAGATGATACAAACAAAATTGTTGCTCAGTATAAAGAACAGTACCCGGTTATTGAACTTATTCAAAGTCATAACAGATATGGTAAAGCACATGCACTTAATACGATTTATACACTTACAAGTACAGAACTTCTTCTTACGTTGGATGCAGATACCGTTTTGAAAAAAGATAATGAAATAGATCTTATGGTTGAGAAGATGTACGAAGAACAAGGAACGTATTTGGTTGGGGGGAGATATACTCCTGTTCCTCAACATACCTTTATGGGTAAATGCAGCGTGAATTCGTATTTAAGTTTTGAAGCAGCCATGCTTGAGCTTAATGATGGTCAGAATATCTACACATTAGTTGGCGCTGCAAGTCTTATAAGGAAGAAGTTATATAAATCTTTTAATTTCCCATCAGGCACTGTATCTGATCAGAATTACTTATACATGAAGAATAAAGAACTTGGCGGGATATATAAACTGGCAAAGAAAACTGAGTTTTATATCAGAACCGTAAGTACATTTGAGGATTGGAGATTACTTGGTGCCCGCTCTGTTTTTGAAGATAAGGAAAACATCTTTTATTACTTTGGAGACGCAGCTCGAGAAGAGTATTACATGCCTCGATCTTTGTATTTTAAATCACTGATAAAATTCTTCATTAAATCACCTATATACACAACCGGTTCTGTACTTATGAATATTTTTATTCGTGTATTCCCATACAAACGAGATGTGGTAAATAACGGGTTATGGGAGCTTACCAGTTCATCTAAAGAGGCAATTACAGTATGAACAAGATCTTTTCACACATCTTCGTTTACGTATACAAAATTGCTTTTATAGTGGCCAAAATAAGAACATATTTCGTTACGATGAATATGAAGTCAGTTGGACAGAATGTAGTTATAGAAAGAGGCAGTCTATTTGCCCATCCATACAATGTATCGATTGGTAATAATGTATATATAAACTTTGATGCAAAAATACTTAATACACAGCAATCAAAGTTGTATATCGGAGATGATGTTGTTATTGGACCAGAATTACAGTGTGTCTTTTCCAATATCAATCATTCAGATACATCTGTACCTTTAAGAAAAGCAAACAGAACGTATAAGTCTATTATCATTGAAGATGATGTCTGGATTGGAACTCGTGTAACTGTTCTACCTGGCGTGACTATTGGTCGCGGAGCAATTGTTGGAGCAGGTGCTGTGGTTACTAAAGATGTACCACCGTATACTATTGTGGGAGGTGTTCCAGCCCGTATTATTAAAAACAGAAAAGAACAGCCTAAAACTGAAATTGTGAACTAATATGATTAAAAAAGTTATTGTATTCCTCATAAGTATTCTTTGTTTAGGATTATTCCTTGTTACCCTGCGTGGGTTTGAAGGAAATCCTCTAACAGAGGATACAGGTATTGGAAACCTTGCGTTTTCACCAGGACCTTTTGAATCTTCTCATGAACGAGCACCATATGCACTTACTGTTTCCTTGGCAGAATACGGAAGAATTGACCTTCCACGAGAGCTTGCAAACTTCGCCTCACCAGATACAGTCTATGAAAACAATAAATACTTTATTATTTTTCCACCAGGGATGTCTATTGTTGCCATGCCTTTTTACTGGATCGGTAAAAGTTACGGACTCGCACAACTTGTAACATTTGGATCAATGGCTTTATTTGCGGTACTTAACTTTTATTTTTTATACCTTATTGCAAAAGATATTCTTAAGCTTTCCTTTACTCAATCACTATTATCTGGATTTATATTTGCTTTTGCCACGACATCATTGAGTTATGCAACCAGTTTGTACCAGCATCATCTAAGTACATTCCTTATGCTTACGACCTTTTACTGCATCTGGAAGTTTAGACAGGGTGGTAAGTTCTCTTGGGTCTGGACACTCTGGCCATGGCTCAGCTTTGCAGCATCTATCTGGATAGATTACCCAAGTACTGCACTTATGGCACCACTTGGTATTTACTTATTGCTAAGTACCTTCAAAATTCGACAGGTCAAAGACGCATTTAATATAAAAGTATTACTTACTCCAATAATTACAAGTATTATCTTTATGGCTATTGTGGTAGCACATGGTTACTACAATAACACCTATTTTGGAAGTCCAACCAGGCTTGCACAGCTTTTACCACGATACGACTTAAATCAGCTCTCTGAAGAAGTGGACGAGGAAGTAAAGAAAGAGATTGCTGAGGCAGAAAAGACAAAATCTGTAGGAGCAGTTCTTCAGGAACGACTTATTGTGAGAGGTTTCCATAGATTAACTGTTGCACTAGATAAAGGGACCTTTTTATTTTCACCAATTCTGCTTCTTAGTATCCCAGCATTCTTTGTTGCCTATAAAAAAAGAAAAGAAGTAACAACAGAGATCAGTATTATTCTTGCAATGATCTTATTGAACTTCTTCTTTTACAGTAGCTGGGGAGACCCATGGGGAGGTTGGGCATACGGTCCACGATACGTCATACCAGCAATGGCATTTATGTCTCTTATGATTCCAGCATGGTTTATTGATAGAAAGTTCACCCTCTTAAAGCAGCTTGTTATCTTTGTTTTGGGAGCATACTCCATTGCAGTTGCGGTACTTGGTGCAATCACAACTACAGCAACACCGCCATATGTAGAAGCAATTTTCCTTAAGATCAATTATGGATACTTCCTCAACTGGGAGATGCTTCAGAAAAATGTGAGCGGTTCTTATTTTTACAATACATTCCTAAAAGATCAGTATACGGTTATGCAGTTTGGCATTGCGCTTTTTGCTATCTTAATGGTGCTTTTCTGCGCAATGCTCTTTATTCAAGCGAAGGAGGAATATGTTTAATTTTAGTATTTCCATAAAAAAAGAATGGCTTAATGCTCTAACAGACATCTGGGAACGGTTGAATTTAACCCGGGTAGTTTTTGCTCTGTCTCTTCTTGTGAGTATTGGTGCAACACTTTATTTTTACATCAACAATCAGATTGTTGTATATGGAGACGCTGAATCTCACTTAAATATTGCAAAGCGTGTAGTGCATAGTATTACACCAGGAGCAGCACAGCTTGGAGGTATCTGGCTTCCTATACCTCATATTATGCTTGTTCCATTTGTGTACTTTGACTTTTTATGGAGAACAGGGCTTGCCGGCTCGATTGTTTCCGGATTCTCTTTTGTTGTGTCCAGTGTGTACTTATACAAAACATCATTCTTCTTAACCAAAAACAGACTGGTAAGCTTTTTGTCATTTGTAGTCTTTGCTCTTAACTTGAATATATTGTATTTACAATCAACACCAATGACAGAGCTTGTGCTTATTATGTTCTTTATCTTGTCTACCTATTTCTTTATTAGGTTTATTTATGATGATACAAACCTTATGTATCTGCTTCTTGCAGCATTCTATGGTTTTTGTGCCACACTTTCGAGGTACGATGGATGGTTCTTAGTTTTATTCCAGGCTTTTGGTATTTTCCTTATGTACGCATTTAATAAAAAGAAATGGCGAGAACTCGAAGGAAAACTTGTTATGTTTTGTACACTTGCATTCTTTGGTATAGCGCTTTGGATGCTCTGGGACTATCTTATTCTTGGAGATCCATTTTTCTTTACCAATAGTCAGTTCTCTGCAAAAACCCAACAGGAAGAATGGCATTCAAAAGGCATGTTGCCTTCATACCACAGCCTTCCTTCTGCCTTTTTGTATTACTTTGTAACCGCAATGACTAATTCTGGAGTACTTGTGTTTATATCTTCACTCATTGGTTTCTTTGTGTTTTTGAAGAATAAACATGATCTTAAAACACTTCTTGCTGTCCTTGTTTTACTTGTGCCATTCATCTTTAATGTAGTTACCTTATTCTTAGGTCAATCGGTTATCTTTGTTCCTCACATAACTCCAACAACGTTTGAATGGACCTTGTTTAACGTGCGTTATGGTGTCATGATGGCACCAATTGTGGCATTCTTTTTTGCTTACTTATTTAGAAATGCGTCAATTGCAACAAAAATGGTACTCGTTGGTATTATGATTGTTCAACTTGGTTTGTATGCAATTGGGTATGCTCAGGTGGTGTCATTGGCAGATGGAACTGTCGGTCTTTCGAGTGCCAAGAGGCCAGATGCCGAACGCTGGCTCAGAGAAAACTACGATGACGGCTTGGTACTTATTGATGATTATGCAAGAACAGTAAGTATTATCAGGTCTGGTATTCCTATGCAAAACGTTATTTATATCGGTAACCGTGGTTACTGGGATGAATCTTTTTATGAACCAGAAAAATATGCCACCTGGATAGTGATGCACGAGGATGATGCAGTATGGAAAGGTATTTATGGCAAACCACATATGCAGGACAGATTGTTTGCTCATTTTCAGAAAGTGTACACATCACCAGAGATTTTGATTTTTAAACGAACTTATTAATATGTATCACTATTTATATTCACAGCTTGAGACAAGGAAAAAGCCAATTGACATTATTGTAAGTGGTCTGGGTTTTATGGGCTTTGGATTTATAGATGGTTCTTCTCATATTCCAAACATGAGAGTAGCTCTTCTTATAAGCAGAAGACCTACTGAGAGTGTTGAATATCTTGAAAAACACGGATATAAAGCAGCTATTGTAACCCGTGCTTCTGAAGTAGAGATGAACAAAAGAAATGGCATTATCTCTGTAACAGATGATCTAGAGCTTATTCAAGATGTAGAAGCAGATCTGCTTCTGGAAGTGACAGGAACCGTAGATTACGGCGCAAGAGTGGTACTTAAAGCAATAGAAGCTGGTAAACATATTGTTACCATGAACCCAGAGCTTCAGGTAACTTTGGGAACTCAGCTTAAGAAGCTTGCAGATAAAAAGAACTTACTTATCTCAGACGTTCATGGTGACCAACCTGGTAGCTTAGCTCGACTTATTATGAATGCCAAGATGATGGGATATAAAGTACTTGTTGCTGGTAATATGAAACGATATCGAGATAATTATGCAACACAGGAACAGATGCTTCCATGGGCACAGGATAAAGGACTTGCAGTTCGTCAGACAGTTTCTTTTACAGACGGCACCAAACAGGCAATTGAGATGAACTTAGTTGCCAACTACTTTCGTATGGATATTCTCAATGAAGGAATGCGCGGAGTTGAGATCAACGACATCCAACAGGCTATTGAGACTTTTAAAGGTACAGACTTCCCAGAAAATGGAGTAGTAGATTATGCACTTGGGTTAAAACTCTTTCCAGGGGTGTTTTGCTTAGTAGAACACACTTCACCAAATCAGCAAAAGTATCTTCGTTACCTAGGTTTGGGTGAAGGACCACGATACACCATCTTTGAACCATACCACTTGTGTCACCTGGAAGTTGCAAACACGATAGCAGAGATGATGTTACTGGGTCAACCAATCATCAATAACTCAGATGAGCCGCTCATGAGAACAGTGAGTTTTGCCAAGCGTGATCTTAAAAAAGGAGAAGTTCTCGATGGCATTGGTGGTGATATGATCCGCGGTGATATCTGCCGAGAAGCCGATTCAAAAGAATACCTGCCTGCAGGTTTGGCACATGGAGCTGTTCTTAAAACAGATATTTCAAAAGACGCGAAAGTGCGTATTGATGATGTGGAACTTCCTAAAAATACTGCAACAGAGTTATTCTTTTCTTAAATAGATTCACACATCGTGAACCTAATTTGAGGTCTCTTTTGAAGTGCTGAAACGAGTTCAGCATGACCACAATAAACGCAGCAATTGATTATACTTTCTTTATGGAGTATTTTGGTAAAAAGCTTCTTATTCAAAATAGGCATCTGTACTGGGAAAATGGAGAACCGTTCTTTCTTTTGGCAGATACACAGTGGTACGGGCTCACCAACCGCTGCTCGCCAGATGACTTTAAAAAAATACTTCAGGATAGGAAACAAAAAGGATTTACTGCAATTCAGCTTGTAATTGGTACACCTCCTGAGACAACTATTTTTGATGAAAATGCTAAAAGTACCAATGGTGAGTTTATATTTAACAAAGATTTTTCTATAAACTCAAAGTACTTTGATGATATCGATGAAAAGATCAGATTAGTGATTGAACATAAACTCGTCCCGATACTCTATGGCTCGTGGGGGCATTATATAGATCAAACCGGTCCTGAACCTATGAAGCAGATGTGGAGCGAGATTGTGAGGCGATACTCAGATCTTCCTGTTATCTATTCACTCTGTGGTGAAGCAGATTTACAGCTCCCTTCAACCCAGATTTCATTACTTAAACGGGTACTGAATAAACTTCCACATATAAAACGTATGGCAAAGAAAGCCGGTTCCTTTATACAAACTTCGGCAAACCCAAGCAGGCTGGAGAAATGGCAACAGGTTGGCAATCATTTAAAACAGATAAATACAAAAGGTCACCCGATTACAGTTCACCTGCAATCTGCAAAACTTAGCTCAGAAGTGTTTACTGATCCATCCTTTATTTCGCTTGAAGGTTTTCAATCGGGGCATAGTATGGAAGGCTTTGCCACAATGAAAAGACTATTTGAAAAGACCAAAGAAGAAAGGAAGACAGTAATTAATCTGGAGCCGTTGTATGAAGGAATACTGGATCAGTTTGATACAAGGTTACAAAATTATGCCTTTTACACAAGTGTATTCTCTGGCGCTTGCGGTCATGGATACGGTGCACATGGCCTTTGGCAGATGGCAGCTGGTGATAATTTTATGAAACACTGGGGAAACTCAAGTTGGAAGAAGGCACTCGGCTACCCGGGTGGTAAGGCAATTGGAGCTGCTAAAACCTTCTTTACTTCAAACAATATTCAATGGACAGATATCTCTCTTGAAACTTCATTAAAGGTGTTTTCCGATAAAGCTCCACTGTTACCACTTGTCGGCAGAGTCAGCAGTCACATTTTTATATATATTCCGTATCCTGAAAAAATGAAGTCAATTGAGATACCTGGTGTCGAGTCTGTTGAAATTTACGACGCATGCACCTTTAATAAACTCAAAGATTCGTCTGAGCTCGATATTAACTTCATCAGAAAGAGCAATTTAGAGCTATTTATAAGGATAAACATTGTATAATATAAACATGTTTGAACGAGGATGGAGCTCACTTTTAGTAAGCTTATGTATACTCATCATTATCGTTTTGGTATGGCTACTTCGCACTAACACTTCTCCCAAGAAGACCGAGCAGCTTCACAAGACCTATGCAGATAGTCGTTTCTGGCAGATCCAGGGTGTAGATACCATGAAGTTCTCTCGCGATGTCGCAAGAGAAAAAGCAGAAGACGACTCCTTTGATCCGATTATAGATCAACAGATAAAGGCAATTGCAGAAACAGGTGCAACACATGTTGCGATCTCTACTCCTTATGATGATGAATTTATACCTTTTATGGAACGATGGGTCGAACCTGCCCGTAAATATAACTTGAAAGTCTGGTTTAGAGGGAATATGTCAGGATGGGAGGAATGGTTTGATTACCCACGCATAGACCGCGAAGAACATAAGAAGCAGATCCGCAGATTTATTCTGAATAACCCCGATTTGTTTGAAGATGGAGATATCTTTACATCCTGCCCCGAGTGTGAGAATGGAGGGCCAGGAGACCCACGCATGAATGGAGATGCAGAAGGTCACAAACGATTTCTTATTGATGAATATAACATCGTAAAACAATCTTTTGAAGAAATAGACAAAGAAGTAATAGCCAATTATTACTCTATGAATGGAGATGTAGCCCGCCTTATTATGGACCGCAGAACAACAGCTGCACTTGATGGTATTGTCACAATTGATCACTATGTTGCGACACCAGAACAACTTCTTGAGGATATTGAAGCATATGTTGAACAAAGCGGAGGAAAGGTGGTACTTGGAGAATGGGGTGCACCAATTCCAGATATACATGGTGAGATGACAGAAGAACAGCAGGCTGCATACATCGATGATACCTTGGAACTTCTTCTTACCAGTAATGATATTGTTGGCATCAACTACTGGACCAACTGGGGTGGAAGTACCGAACTCTGGAACTCAGATGGCACACCCAAAAAAGGGGTAGAGACGCTTACTAAATACTTTAATCCATATACCATATACGGAACTATAACCGACAACAGAGGAACTATTGTTAAAGATGTAACAATCCAATCTTCAAACCGAACTAAACAGAGTGTTAATGGTTTTTACTCCATGGCACTTATTAATAAAGAACGTATTACATTTAGTAAAGATGGCTATCAGACAAAAACAATTACTGTAGAACCAAAAACACAGATTGCTGATATTATGCTTATTAAAGATTCACATAGTTTTACAGATAAACTAAACGATTATATCTTCCATATTTTTAATAAGTAATTAGTATTGTCATGCTGAGCTTGTTTTAGCCTCTAAATGTCCAAAGACCCTAATAAATTCGGAGCCACATTAAAGAGACTTTTTACCAATATGCTAGAATGAATGTATGACAATTCTGGCAATTGACCCCGGTGTCGAAAAAGTAGGTTACTCTGTGTTTGATAAAACAGTAAATGGATCAGTACACTTTAAGTACATAACTTCCGGGCTTATCAAGACATCTAAAACTTTAGAGCATGGCAAACGGCTTGAGCATATTTATAATGAACTGAGTTCATATGTAAATGAATTTAAGATTGAAACTATTGCAATGGAGCGATTGTTCTTCTTTAAGAATGCTAAAACAGTTATCTCTGTGGCACAAGCTCAGGGAGTTGTAGAACTACTCGCAGCCAAAAACAATATTCCACTTATGTATCTTACCCCACTTGAGATAAAAGAAATCATTACTGGGTATGGAAGGGCAGATAAAAAAGCTGTTCGTAAGATGATTGATCTTACACTCAAAGAGGAAATTAAAATTTTAGACGATGATCAATCGGATGCCATTGCTTGTGGTTTGGCTTATTGTTATTTGAATAATTTATAATAATGAAACCCATTCACAAATTAATTCTTCTCTCAAGTATATACATCATAGGTAACTATATATTAATCTCTCTCTTATTAGGATTACGCTATCGTATAGCTGATTTAGAGTTCATTACTCATCAAAGTATTTTCGAAATGATTGCTGGTGTAGTATATCTTCTTCTTATGTTTGGATACCCTATATTATTCTGGTACTATACAGTACATATTAAACAATATGTTACCCGTGAATTGTTCAAAAATATCCTCTTTTATACAATATTAATTTCATCAATTCTTTTTGCCATCTTCTTCATCATGACATACACTTTCCTTCATGCTTTGAGTATCTTTTAATTACTTCCCAGCTTTCCAAGTATCTTCACTGCATGTTTGGCTCCTTTTTCCAAAGAAGACTTAATATCTTTATCTGATTTTAAATACTCTGCAATAAAGCCGGCAGTAAAGGCATCGCCAGCTCCTGTAGTGTCTACTACCTTATCTGTTTTTACAGCCGGCTGGTGATAAACAGTATTCTCCAGATATGCATAGCTTCCCTTCGAACCATCTGTCACTACAACCAGCTGATCTTCATGAAAGGGAGCATACTTTTTGGTTACTTTTGAATGGAAATCAATACTGTTATAGCTCGTCTTTACTATATCTGCAAACTCGTGCGTGTTAATTATAAAAACATCAACATGCTCCAGAAAGCGTCTGATCTGGTCTATTGGCCGGCGGCAATCAGTTACATTAAGATTGGCAAAGGTAGTTATACCATTATTCTTGGCAAATCTCAAAATTGAGATACGTTCATCAAGAGGGACTCGAGATAAATTGGCCATGTATACAGCCTTCCCTTTCTTTAATATGTCTAAATCTTCTTTTTTTTCAATGATATGCTGGTGAGGAGATCTGTAATTAATGATTGTTTTTTCTCCCTTTTCCGTAAGAAGCACTGAGGAGATATTTGTATACTCTTCTTCTATCTGGCAGTATCCTTTATAGGTCACTTGAGATTCCTCAAGCTGTGCTTCAATAAGTTTCCTGAATGCATTCTTTCCAATCTTTGCAATAAGTGCTGCCTGTAAACCAGCTCTTTCTACACCAATAGCAACATTAGCGCCCCCTCCACCCAGACCTTCATAGAAATGATCAACAAAGTACTTACCTCCGACAGCCAATTCAAACCGGTCTTTGCTATGCGTGAGCGATTCACCTTTGTAATACAGGTCAATTGTTACTGTTCCAATACATATGAGGTCTACCATAGTTTTAGTATAAAGTATAAATTATGAAGGTTCTAGTGCTTAAATAATCTATTTAAGGCGATGAAGTAATCAAAATTATCGTGTCAATCAATAGAGCTAAATTGCCGAACAGGTGGCTGAGCTTAGGGCCCCGACAGCGCGGAAGAGATCTGATGACGAATCGATTAATATCTGTTGAGACAATTCTCTTTAAACCAATGACTTTGTAATGAACGTAGCTCAAGAAGATCTCTGAGCACTGGTGGGATAAAGCGAAGACGGAATCTGGAACGTAAGGTTACCTTTTATACAAATATACCTCATACACGTTATAATAGACACATGTTAACCATCATCTGTGGAGAAGACATCTCAGCTGCCCGCCAAAGACTTCTTGACCTCAAGCAAACATACAAAGATAAAGGGTATTCTGTACAGAGCGTTGCAGTTACAGATCTTCCCGAAGTCTATAAAGAAAGTCAGGGAGTGGTAGATTTATTCGGTCAGCAATCAGTGTATTTTGTCGATTCTATTTCTTCAAAATATAAAGGTCGAGGTAAAAGCCCTTTCAAAGAAGCTGTTCAGAATATAAGTAAAAATACTGAGATACATGTAGTAGGTTGGGAAGAAGGAAAATCGGCATATGACTTAAGCAGTCTTAAAAAAATTGCGACTTCTTTTGAAGAATTTAAGCCATCTAAAAACATTTTTCAGCTTCTGGAAAGCTGTTACCCAGGCAACTTAACAGAGTTTATGTCATCTCTCAATATTGTTTCAGTTTCACAGGATAGCATGTTTATTTATACGTTGCTCTGGAGACATATTCGCAAACTGCTACTCGCGCAAGAAAACGAATTTGATAAGTCAGTACAAGCCTGGCAAAAGGCACGTATTCTTCAACAGGCTAAAGCATGGGAGAAGAAAAAACTCATGTACTTTTATGAAGGTCTTATCAAAATAGACCAAGGTATGAAAACAAGTACCAGTACCTTCAATTTAAAAGACTCCATAGAGATACTTGCCTGTTACTATTTACGTTGAGATGGGGTATAATACTTTTAATGTTTAGACTTATACGTCATGCTGAACTTGTTCCAGCATCTAGTGAATAGTTTATAAACAATTCTCCGGAGATCCCGAATAAAGTTCGGGATGACGTTATTATATGACTAACCGATTACTAATTATTTGATTCACTTATGGCAAACATCGATCCATCTATTTTTAAGGCATACGATATTCGTGCAATCTATCCAGAAAGCTTAAACGAAGAAGTAATGGAAGATGTAGTACGCTCAATTTATACATATATTTCACAGCTTAAAGCAAAAGAGAATCTTACCGTTGTTCTTGGTCATGATATGAGAACACATTCGCCATCTTTATTTAAAGTAGCAAAAGATACGCTTGTTAAATCTGGAGCACAGGTAATTGATATAGGACTTCTGCCTACTCCAAGCATGTATTTTACAGTTCTCACATATCAGTACGACGCAGGTATTATGATTAGTGCTTCTCATAATCCCCAAGAATACAATGGCGTTAAGATGGTTATCCGTGATGGCAATGCTCTTGTCAAGATTGGTAAGACAACTGGTATGGCAGAAATTAAAAATATTGCCATGAACAAAAAATTTCCAGAATATACCAATGATGGCACAGTTGAAGAAAAGAAAAATATTTTAGCAGAGGAAATAACTGCTGCATTTAAAGCAGTGCATCCAGGAGAAGTTGACCATATAAAAGTAGTTGCCGATCCTGCAAACGCAATGGGTATTCTTCCATTACAAGAACTGTTTAATAAAAACGCATACGAACGGGTACATGCTGATTTTATCCCAATGAACTTTGAACTCGATGGCACATTCCCAGCACATCAGGCAGACCCACTTCAACATAAAACACTCCGAGATTTACAAGAACGGGTAAAGGCAGAGCAAGCCGACCTAGGTATTGCAACAGATGGAGATGCAGATCGGGTGATGTTTATTGATGAAAAAGGAGAGATTATCCCTGCAACACTCATAACTGCTCTTGTCGTGGGAGAGATATTAAAAGACTTTCCTAAAGAACGCGTGTTAGTCGATATTCGCTATACCAGAAATGTAGAAGATGTTGTTAAGAAACTTGGCGGTACTCTCGGCTATACAAAAGTAGGCCATGCACTTATTACAGAACAACTTAACAAAGAAAATGCCATATTCGCCGGAGAATCATCTGGACATTACTATTTCCGTGAAATGGGTGGTTGCGAAAGTACTATGCGCATCATTCTCTATGTATTACGTGTTATGGCACGAGAGAAGAGACCTATTTCAGAAATTTTAAAAGATGTAACGACATCTGTGGAGTCAGGGGAATACAATTTTGAACTCCCGGAAAGTGTGAGTAGTGCAGAGGTAACCCAAAAAATTATAGATGTCTATAATGATGGAGAACTTAATACGCTTGATGGTATTGCTATCACCTATCCTGAATGGCGTTTAAGTATTCGCACATCCAATACAGAACCTCTTCTAAGGCTTAATATCGAAGGTATAACCGCCGATTTAGTTCGTTCAAAAGTAGTTGAATTAAGACAGGAAATTGAAGAAACAGGTGCACAAATTAAAGAGTAACAGTTAGAATACATACATGCCCGAAGACGAACAAAAAGACAAGAATCAAAATTCGAGTGCAGCAGATCAGTCAGTTGAGCTTTCCGAGGTAACTAATAAGCTTATCCAGGCTTTGCAGGATATAAAACAAAAACACCCTGTTGATGACTACACGAAGCTCACCGTTTCACAAACAGCGTCATTTCTAGCGCTTGTGTATGAGAAAGTCCGTAATGCCATAGAGTACAGAGAAGATCATCTTATACGTCGTGCTGCAATTGAGCGCATACTCAAACGTAGGCTTTCCATGAATGCGGCAGGTAAAAATGAGGCCGAGAATATACTACGTGAGCTTATGTGGGCAAGATATTTCTCTAATGGCTCACTTGGTGAGCATGATATTCAGAATATTCAGAAGATGCTTTTTAAGTATATCGAACTTAAAAATAGATTACTTACAGGGCGTGATTCAAAAAATAAAGAATTTATCTTTAACTTTCTCACCGATCTGTTTACTGCAGAGATAGAAGAATTTCTTACGCCAGCTGAGTCTCATATTGAATCAGACTTTACCTATTTTATTTTTCAGACACTCAAAGATAAAGTAAAAATAGAAGATGTAGAAGAAAAACAAAAAGATACTTTCTTATTTATCGCTATAGAAAAAGCATACAGAAAAAGTGATCTCCCATTTCAACGATATCATCTGTTTAGATTATTCTACAAACCAATCTCACAATATACTATGCCACAGGACGATGAGATGATCACGAAGCTTCCTGCGATTTTTAAAAAAATAGATGAGCTGATAGATAACCCTACAGTAGAAAAACTTGTTCGTTTTACCAGAAGACAACTTCCCCCATACCTTATTCTCTTTAATATCATCAAAAGCAACAAAAATAATATTACATCTATACTTACAAACAAATCGTTACTTTGGACAAAGGTCGAGCAAACAGCAAGAGAGAAATATGCACAGCTTAAAAAACGTCTGAATACACTTGCGTTCAAAAGTTTAATTTATATCTTTGTTACGAAAATGGTATTTGCTCTTATTTTAGAAGTACCATTATCCCAGCTTATATATAATCATATTAGCTACCTGGCACTTGCGGTGAACAGTTTATTCCCGCCGCTTCTTATGCTAGTCATCATCTTAACAGTAACCATACCTGGAGAAGATAATACCAGAAGACTGTATTTCCGTATTCTGGAGCTTATTGACGCAGACCCATCATATGAAAAGACCGTTGCTTTTATAACTCAAAAGGCTAAACCAAAAAGACCTATACTAGTAGCCGGTTTTACCTTCCTGTACCTTTCAACATTTATCATAACCTTGTACCTTATTCACTATGTCCTTTCCCTTATTGGCTTTAACATCTTAAGTAAAGGACTCTTTATTTTCTTTATTAGTGTGGTCGCATTTTTCGCCTATCGTATCAAACAGCTTTCTAATATGTACAGGGTTACAGAAAAAGGTAACGTACTGGGACCTGTTGTTGATTTCTTCTTTATGCCAATTTTGTCTCTTGGAAAAGTATTTAGTGAAGGAGTATCTAAAATTAATTTCTTTATTCTCATATTTGACTTTATTATTGAAGCTCCGTTCAAACTTATTGTTGAAGTAATAGAGGAATGGATTAGTTTTGTAAGGCAGAAAAAGGAAGATATTGTGTAATCTAGGTAGAATTTATTTTTTTATACTGTTCCTGAGCTCTCCCGATCTCTTCTAAGGCACGTCTTGCTTTCATAAGAGGAATGTTCGTCATATCTATATTCTCATGATGTGCTGTAATGAGACCAGAAATAATACGCCTCGCCTTTACAGCATCTTTCTTCCATAAGTACTCTACTGGATCAGGAAGTCTAGATATGCCCCAAGCTTCCAAACGCAACTGCCCGAAAAAAAGGTTGGATGAACTCGTAACTCCATTCATGTTTTCTATGGGTATAGAATATACTTCCTTTGAAAAAAAGAACTCACTTTTTATAATATTGATCTTATTTTCATCTACCACAATCTGATCAGGAAAAAAATCAAATGGAAAAACGGTCTTAACAGTAATAATAGTACGTTTTGAACTGATAATAGTATTTTGGAGTTTTATGATATCTTCTACCTGTTTCTCTTTCTCTTCCTGAACCTGCTTCTTGTTTCTAAATTTTGCACTCGGAATAACCGGCTCTTCTATCTCATCAATGAGCTCTTCTTCTCTTTCTTCCTCCTCTAATTTTTTAATATCTATTTCTGCCATACCATATTATGGGTTTGTGCGGTAATAATGGTATAAAAAGCTGGTAAGCAACCTGAAAGAAGTTTAATATGCTGAAAGTGTCTTCTGAAGATCTTTAAACTGCTCCACATTATAGATAGAAACAGGTATCACTTCTTTTTTATACTGCTTCAGCTTCTTGATAAGCGCCTTTTGAATCTCTCCATCTATGAGGTCTGTTTTGGTAAGTAGAATAATCTGGTGTTTCTTGAGGAGTTCTTCATTATAGTTTTTAATCTCTTGTATAACAGTTTCATAATCAGCAATAATATCTGTAGAATCAGCTGCAACACAATGGAGAAGTACTTCCACTTTTTCAATATGTTTTAAAAACTTAATACCAAGTCCTTTCCCAGTAGAAGCTCCTTCTAAAAGACCAGGGATATCTGCAATTACGCGTCCATTATTAAATACACCCAAATTCGGTTCAAGTGTTGTGAAAGGGTACATAGCAGTTTTAACCTGAGCTGCTGTTAATTCGTTTAGCAAGCTGCTTTTACCGGCGTTAGGTAGGCCAATCAGTCCGTAATGCGCTATGAGTTTAAGCACCATACGGTAATGCTTTTCTTGTCCGGGCTTGCCAGGCTGAGCTGTTTTGGGTGACCGATTTGTAGGTGATGCAAACTTTGCATTTCCTTTACCCCCATGGCCACCTCTTGCCAACAGGTATTGGTCTTTTTCATCTGTTACTTCAAAAGTTTCGTTTGTTTCGGTGTCAGTAAACTGGGTTCCATAAGGGACAGTAACAATAAGATCTTCACCAGAAGCACCTGTTCTTTTAAAATTTTCACCAATCTTACCATCCGCTGCAACATACTTACGATTACTGACAAACTGGTATAAATCTACCTTATTCCGATCAGCTTTTACATACACATTACCACCATTCCCACCATCACCACCTGAGGGACCGGTTTTAATACCAGGAAAAAAGGCAGCTCTTCCGCTTCCACCTTTTCCACCTTCTACTTTAATATATGCTTCATCAACAAACATAGCTATATTATAGCGTATTTAACTTGTTATAACGATATATATACTTATACATTCTGATATCTTCTTAACAAAGTTACGGCAAAAACTTTGATATAATGGCTTCATACATATGGAACTATTAGTCATTCTCTTCTTGATTATTTTAAATGGGTTACTTTCCATGGCGGAGATCTCAATGATTTCTGTCAAGCGTTCTAAGCTTCAACAGCTCCGGCAAGATGGTAATAGTAATGCAGAGGCTGTGCTTAGACTCACCGATGACCCTAACAGATTATTTTCTACCATCCAGGTTGGTATAACTCTGATTGGGATTTTAACAGGTGCACTCAGTGGACTTACCCTTTCTGGACCATTTTCTCTGTATCTGCAAACACTAGGTATCAATCAAGTGCTGAGTAATTCTGTAGCATTTTTAAGCGTCGTTATTGTAACTACATATATCTCAATCGTGATAGGTGAACTCGTACCAAAGCGCCTTGGCCTCCAGTTCTCGGAACGAATTTCCTTACTCATGGCCCGGCCAATGGAGTTTATATCTATCTTATTTGGACCAGGAGTGCATGTCCTTAGCACCTCAACCAATTTTATTCTTAAAATGCTGGGAATTAAGAAAAAAAATCATATAACAGTGAGTGGAGAAGAGGTCAAACTTCTTGTCGCAGAAGGTGCCGAAATGGGTGTGTTTGGAAAAGCAGAACGTAATATAGTAGAAAAAACGCTCAGCCTAGCAGATATTAAAGTCAACTCACTTATGACAACCCGTAATAAAATAGTCTGGATAGATCAAAAGATGAACATACAAGAAATAAAAGAGCTTATCTTAGATAATCCGTTTTCATATTATCCTATATGCCGTGGTGACCTGGATAATGTGGTTGGCATTATAAGCTACGATGCAATATTGACTGAGCTTCTTTCTTCAAAAAAACCACAAATTAAACCCCATATTATTAAGCCACCTCTTATTCCAGAAAATAAGAAAGCATTTCACGTGCTTGAGCTATTTAAACGATCAAAAGTACATACGGGCCTTATAGTAGATGAATATGGGCATATAGAAGGCCTTATACATATTAGTGATATTCTCGAAGCTCTTGTGGGTGACCTACCTGAGGTAAATGAAAAAGAAGAAATGAAAATCCTCAAACGTTCAAAGAATTCGTGGTTTATTGATGGACTTCTTTCTGTTAATGAGTTTAAAGAGTATTTTGATATTGATACCTTACCAAATGAAGAAACAGGTGGATTTAATACCATAGGTGGTTTCGTGATGGACCATGTTGGGAGGGTACCAGTTTCCGGAGATCAGTTTGGACATAAGGACTTACAGTTTGAAGTAGTTGATATGGATGGGAATAGGGTAGATAAGATTGTGGTAACTAAAATACATTAAATAACTTCATCTAAATTCTATTCAAAAGCTTATACAAGATAATTGCAAAAGGTTCTCTTATGAAATAATCACCAAGGTGCGAGCAGTTGCTATACGTCTTCGTAGAAGATAAGGAGTATTCATAATCCAGTTTTGAAGCTACCAGCCCGGCTCTGGCATTATGAGAGGAAGACAGGTATGTGTGAGCCCGGCGAGACTCGAACTCGCAACCAATAGCTTAAGAGGCTACTGCTCTACCATTGAGCTACGGGCCCTCACACCTCATGTGCCCTTAGAGGGAATCGAACCCCCACTACTGGTTCCGAAGACCAGGGCTCTATCCGTTAAGCTATAAGGGCAGATAGAGTTTTCTATCAATGTGTTATATTATACAATAAAGACCATGTTTACAGAAGCATTGTATATTATCCTTATCACATTTGAAATCATACTATTAGGCGGGATCTGTGTCTATGTATTACTACTCATATACTCCTGGTTAAAAGGTGCGCCATATGTACCCACTCAACAAAAAGAGATCGAAGGAATACTAGAAGAAGCAGCACTTATAAAAGGGATGCACTTTTTAGAATTAGGCTGTGGTGATGGGCGAGTGGTACGTCTTGCTGCAGAAAAGTTTGAGGTAAATGGAGTAGGAGTTGACGTCAATCCAGAGCTTATTATAAGAGCAAATATACTTGCTAAGTCTAAACATTTAGACAACGTTACCTTTCAAGTAAAAAATATTCTTGAAACAGATCTATCTAAAGCAGATGTCATTTACATATATTTATTTCCCAAGCTTATAGAAAGGATAAAAGATAAACTCATCCAGGAGACTAAAGATGATGTGTTTATTATCTCTCATGGTTTTAAAATACCTTTTTTGAGCTCAATGCTCGTGAAAGAGCGCAAAGGCACCAAATATAATACGTATTACTACCAAAAAGCTCAAAACGTAATTGACAAATCTTTATAGAATACTCTATAGTGAAGATATGGCTAAGAAATTAAGTATCCTTATAGCTGTTTTTATTGTGACTTTAGTTTTGAACCTCTATCTTGTTTCCAAGATATACGCAACAACAGAAAAGCAAACCAATATTGCTATTATTCTTGAAGAGCTGGATAACATAGTTATAGATACGTCTTCAATAGAAAGTTCTGAGTATTTTATTGACAAAGATATCGATGATAAACGCGTTGCAGTACTGATGGCTTTCTTTAGGCAACACGACTCTCCATTATATGATCATGCAGAGTTTATGGTAGCTATTGCCGATGAATATAGCCTGGATTACCGGCTGCTACCAGCTATTTCTATGCAGGAATCTGGTGCCTGTAAGGTAATCCCTCATAACTCATATAACTGTTGGGGATGGGGGATATACGGAGGTACGGTAACAAGGTTTACTTCTTACCCTGAGGCAATAGAAACAGTAGCACGAGGATTAAAAAAATATTATATAGATGAAGGTCTTACCACCACCGAGCAGATTATGAGTAAATATAATCCAAGCTCTACCGGAAGCTGGTCTTTTGGTGTAAACTACTTTTTTGACAGAATGGAATAATATGAAAAATCTCTTACTCAAGCTTTTTGGTTTTACCGCAATCGGGATCATAGCAGTTACTGTATTGATGTATGGTATAGTAATAGGCTTTATGTACCTAGAGACCAATCAGATCATTGATATCGATAGAACTCAGTTCACCTATATTTTATATAGCATCTATACCATTATTTATGTTGTTTCTTTCACAATCTTCTTTAACATAATCACAAAACCATATAAATGGTCTAAAAATAAAAGAATTGGAGCATATATCTTTACTTTTCTTATCTTAACTATGCTTATACCTATGTGGCTTGATGGGGGACGGGCACTGAATACGGGGGTAAGTTCAATTATTGAACAGATCGTGCGTTAGAAAGTTCCTGAGACATGGAGTATTGTGTCCCTTTTTTCTTTGTATTTGAGGCAAATGCAGAACCTCTTTTTGCTTTTTTACTCTTAAGTGCTTCCATCCAGGTACCGGATTCACTAATTTTGGTACGAAGCAGCTCTAATACTTTCAAGACAACTTCTAGGAAGCGGATATGATAAATACCAGGTTTTTCTGGCACTGTATCTATAGTGAGTTTTTCAATATCTTTAACCTCAGTCATGAGAGCAGCATCTGCTTTCTTAATCATCTTTACTTCCTGTCTAATCTGTTCAATAAGCTCTTTAATCTCTCTCATCTGTCTTTCTTCCTCAACATCACGGAAGCTAAAGAGAGTACCTTCTAAACGGTTTGCTCCCTGGCTCGATTCCTGTTGTTTTTCCTGCTCACGCTGAAGTGCAGAATCTTGTTCTGAAGCTTGCTCGTACTGGCCAAGAAGTTGATCAAAGATACCACGACCGGTATCAACGATACCTTCACCGACTTTTTGTACGGTATCTTTTCCAAAAGAAGACAGTGTACCAGATAAGCTGGTACTTGTTTCACGTTCCAAACTGTCGCGGTTATTATTCGCAATATTCCGCTTGGTATTGGTAGAGCTTTTGTAATTCATAGCTCTTTCATTATACTACAGGCTATTAATGTAATCAAGTGTCTTCTGCTTTCTCAGAAGCGCCGCGTAGTAGTAAGCATTCTGCTCAATAGACTTGCGTTCTTCGTCTGTTTTGACATTTGCAAACAGTTTTTCCAGCTCTGCCTGTTCTACTTTAATTTCCTCTTTATCTGCAATTTCCTGCAAAATAAATTCAATTTTGTAGCTTTCTTCAATTTCCTTCTTTATTTGTTCATGAAGTTGTTCTTTAGAGATATTTTTTGATTGTAAATATGCATCCATAGTAATACCTACTCTTTGCATCTGATCAACCAGTTGAGCTAGTCTTTTCTGCAACTCTTCTTCTAAAATAAGGTCAGAAATCTCTACTTTTGCAGATTTCATAAGCGCATCCAGAGAAGCCTGAAACTCTGCCTGTTTTTGCTTTTCTGTATCTTCTTCTGTAGGTTCTTTATCCTTTCCAGGAACCCAGATATCACTTTTTTTAACGTCTTTCTTAGCTTTTTTAACAGCATCCTGATACTTTCCAAGCTCTACTTTTGGAGAAAGAGCAGTGGTTATTTTGATCTCCCAGTCTTCGCCTTCTTTTGCTTTTTCGAGGTCTACACGAGGAGAAATAATTGGGCGGAGCTCTTCTTTTTCTACAATCTCGGAATATGTCTTTGGAAGGTAGTTACGTACTAATTTATCGTAAATATCATCTTTTGCTAAGTGTCTTTCTGCAACATCTTTAGGAGCTTTCCCTTTACGGAATCCTTCTACCTGAAGATCTTTTTGAAGTTCAGAAAAGGCATTTTTGTACTCTTCTTCTATATCCTTTGAAGGTACTGTGATAATAAATTCAATGGTTTGTTTGGGTAGATTCTTTCGTTTATACGTATACATGGTTACAATTCTACCGCAAGTTTAGAAAAATACAATCGCTTTTCAGCCTCAAGCTCAGTAAATCTATTATGAAAGTAACGAATTTTTTGAGCCCAGGTAGGACTTGCTGCATAAATTGGACCAATTGTTTCAATGGTGTTTGCACCTTTTGCATAATAGTTTTCACTGAGACCACGACCTACGGTATCTATACCGTCTTCCCAAGAGTCAAACATAATAAGTCCACCTCCCCAACCAAACGGGTTATGTGAACCGCTTAAAGTGAATTTACCAAAAGTAGATTCGACACCTGCAATAGAAGGTAATAAATAACAATCAATATTGTATTTAGTACATACTTCTAAAAAGGTATCTACCTCAGATACAAGAGGGGAGTTATAACTGGTTAAAACGTTTTTAATCACATTACGTTTTAAGCCAGTATCTATATGGCGTTGAAGATCTGTAGTTTGCTCAACTACCGGTTTCATGGAAGCTTCTGCACCTGCTTCTTTGTGAGCATGTGCAATGTTTGGAAGCCCAAGCACTATTAATAAAAATAATACTATAAGCTTTATTTTATCCATAAAAAAATGCTAAAGCTTTTCATCGCTGGGAGAAAAACCTTAGCATCTGAGTATAAGTATACAACCATATTATAGGATTGTCAACAGGTATTTTAGTATTTTTATATAATAACTTTTATTGTATATTTATAGTATCATATCAATATAAATAGCTAATGAGTATTACATGTGTAATAGTATTTAAACAGGTATAGTACTAAAAAAACTCAGATTTAGGTATAATGCGACATATATATGAAAACCTTTAATAGCTTTAGTTTTGGCTGCCGGGTAAACATGGCAGAAAAAGAAGCTCTCGACCGGGAACTTATCCAGAAAGGGTACAAAAAAACAGAAGATAACCCCGATGTATATATACTTAATACCTGTTCAGTTACTCATAAAGCAGAAAGAGAGGCTAAACAGCATATCTACCAGATAAAAAGACAGTACCCTCATATAAAGATAGTAGTTACAGGATGCGCTGCTACCAACTGGATTAAAACCAAAACCGAGGTAAAGGAAGTTGACTATATTGTAGATAACCAGAGTAAAGAGTTTATAGCAGACCTTCTGGAAAAGAAATATGCAGGAAAAGTAAATCCTATTGAGATAAAAAAAGAGTTTGATAGCCCGGTAGCAACAGATACATTTACCAGATCCGGGCGGGCTATTATCAAAATCCAGGATGGCTGTAACCGCTTTTGTACATTTTGTATTGTGCCATACTTACGTGGATTGCCTAAATCTATCCCTATAAATGAGCTTGTATCACAGGTGAAAAACTTTTCAAATTACCCAGAAGTTATTCTTACTGCAATAAACACCAATGCATATGGGTATGATACGAAAGAATCGTTTACAGACCTTCTCAAAAGGCTTTTTATAGAAACAGATATCCCACGTTTTAGCTTTGGTTCAATACATCCGTGGTCTATTGACCAGGAATTTCTCGATATTTATAGACAATATAAAGATTCAAAACGCTTTGTGCACTTCTTCCATATACCTTTGCAAGCTGGTTCTGACAACATGTTACGCCTCATGAAAAGAGGTTATACAAGACAGGAATTTATAGAAAAACTTCATAATATAGCAGAGATTAACCCATTTGCGTTTATTGGAACAGATGTTATTGTGGGCTTTTTAGAAGAAACAGACCAGGATTTTGAAGATACATATAACTTTCTTAAAGATACGCCAATTAGTAAATTTCATGTGTTCAGGTACTCAACTCGCCAGCACACTGCAGCTTATTACCTGGGTAAACGGCTTAAAAAGCCATCAGTAGATGTTGCAAAGAAAAGATCCAAAGCGCTTAGAGAGCTTTCTGATAAGAAGTATCTTGCATTTCAACAGAAGCATCTTCAGAATTCATTTGAAGCACTCCTTTTAGAAAGAAGAGAAGGCGACTACCAGTTAGCCCTTCTAGAAAACCAGATGCCCGCATATATTAAAACAAAAGATGACATGACAGGTGAGCTAAAACATGTTAAAATAACTGAATTGAATTCGGGCAATTTAATAGGACGCGTGGTGTAGCCCGGTTTAACACACTTCCCTGTCACGGAAGAGATCGCGGGTTCGAATCCCGTCGCGTCCGCCAGATGGGATGCTATCAATCTCAAAGCGGCGAATAGATTGATACAATGGGCTTATCTGGGTGTTCGAAAAGCCCGGATAGCTCCAAAGCATTCCAGATGGAAATATCGAACACAAAAGCACTCTAATCTGGCTCAGGTCAGACATTTGATACGTTCTGCCTAGATTATCGAACTTTTCCTGCATAAACTTCACAATAGACTCAAGATTATATTTTGCAAGAAGTGCATCATCCTGAGTCACCTGTACTGCTGTGATTTGATCTTCAATAAGTTTGTTTTGTTCTTTGAATATTTCATCGGAATATATACCATTAAGATTTTTCTGGATTAAAGATTGTCGTAGTGTCTGAAGTCTTGTCAACTCAACATCAGCTTCATCTTTTCGCTTCCTTAGCTGTTTTACCCTTTTGTAGTAGGTACCTCTTAATAAGGCAATAAAAGCGTTTAGACAGTCTTTTGTGGGGCTAATTGTAGATAAGTAACTTACTACGGAATTATCTAAAGTATCAACTGGAATAGATTTCATCCCACATCGTTTTCTACAAAAATAATACGCATATTTAGATTTTTTCCCTTTGCTCCAAGCACCTGTAAGTGGAGTTCCACAATTTTGACACGTAACTAATCGTCTTAAAGGAAACTCATTATTATCTCTATTCTTCCTAACTATGGGTACATGAATATTGGTATTCCTACCATCTAATGCAGCTTGTACTCTATAATAAACTGATTCGGAAACCATGGGTAAATGCTGACCTTTAACTTCCTCTGGATATCGAATTGAAGTGAGAATCCCCATATAAAATTTATTCTTAAATATTCTACTTAAATTCTGAGGTCGCAAAAGATATTCTTTTCCTTTGAATATTTGTCGGAGTCCCCATTTGTTCATAATATCTGCCATTTCAGATAAAGTTTTGGTACCTGTTGCCATAAGTTCCCATGATTCTTTGAGTTTGTCCCACGTTTTGGGATCTTTAACTGCATACCCATTTTCATTCAAGTAGCCAACAGGCGGGGTGCCACTTGGTAACCCAGCTAAGAAACGTGCTCGTAATCCGTTCCGTGCCCGTTCACCTCGAACATCATTATCAAGTTGAGCAAATCCAGCCAAGATTGTCTCTACTAATTTTTCAGTAGGACTATTACCAGTTGGTTCTGTAACAGAAATTAAAGAAATATTAGATTCGGCAAGTTTTTTACGGATTGCAAGATAATCGGCAGTTTGTCTTGAGATACGATCTAACCGATAGGCAATAACTGCATCAAGTATCTTTTTATTCTTTCTACAAAATTCAAGCATTTCAATGAGTATTGGTCTTCCGGCGATTGTTTTTGCTGATCTTCCTTCTTCTCGAAATATTTTGACAATTTCAATCCCACGCCGTTGTGCTTCTTTTTTGCAGATATCTTCTTGAGTATTTAGAGAGAAATTATCTACCTGTTCTTCAGTAGATACTCGCAGATATATAACGGCTCGTTTTATTTCATTGCTTTGCGGTGCTAATTTCATAGTTTTCTTTCATTTAATACTTCTTTTAACGTTAATCCTTTGAAAACATTTCGCTCATATTCATCAAGCCAGGTATCAATTAAAAACTGAAACTCACTCGTAATAGTTTCTATTTGCTCATTAGAAAATGATCGTGAAGTTTCACCTAATGTTTGCCGTGTTTTTGCAAATTTATGTTCTTCACTTTGCTTGGGAATTATTTTTTCTATGACATTTTGTATAGATGATAGAGGTGGATTTAAAGATGGAATATCAGAAGTTATTTCTTGTTCTAAAGCTAATTCTCTTGTATTGATAAGTGACAATTCCATGATGATATTAACTATCGTTATATAGATAGTATATATCGAAATATAGATAGTTGTCAAGCGTATTTATTGAGAGAATAGACAGATATTGATCTTCCTATTTAGTTATTTTTTGATATACTTTGTAGCTAAATAGATTTACACATCAATCTCTATGAATAACGAAATTAATTTATATGATGCCTTCCCAAATTACTTAATCCCTTTCTTTAACTTTGATTACTCACGATTGACGTTTACAATAATTATCACTCTTTCTTTAATTTTGATTTTATATATCTACATAAAATATCTACAATTCAGATTTCAACTCAAAGAAAAACGCTTGTTATTAGAAGTTATACCTACTTCTTTATCGGCACAAAGTCCATTTTCAACAGAGCAGTTGTTTTCCATTCTGCATTCTTTAGAAAAACCAACATCTTTTCTAGCAGGTTTATTTACTATAAAGCAAACAGTTAGTTGTGAACTTGTTTCTACTAAAGAAGATGGAATCCGCTATATACTTTCGGTTCCGTCAGAAGATGCCTCAGTAGTTAAAAAAAGTTTGCTTGCCTATTTACCTGGCATACAAATAAAAGAAGTTACAGATTACTTACCTGCAAATTACGAAACAATTTCCTCAGGTAAACATATATCCATTAAAGAGGTCAGACTTAAAAAGTCATATCTTTATCCACTTCAGGAACAGTCACTGCTTAAAGAACATGATCCCATTTCTTATATTACTGCCAATATGACTAAACTTGAGAAGAACCAAGTGGTAGTACTTCAGATTGTCAGTGCACCTGTACTGGATAACACACATCTTCAAATCACTCTGCGTGTTAAAAATTTGCAGAAATTATTTCTTTCAAACGAAGATATTCATAGCGCATTACATGATGGATTATTTAGCTCTGTTAGTTCTTTTATTTTAAATTTGTTCGGTATTTCAAAATATAAACGTATAAGTGAGGTCGGCACGTATAGCCAAAACTTATATAAAACTATTGAAGATAAAATTACTCAGCCTCTATTTGAAACATCAATCCGATTCACAGTTATTTCTGACAACGAATCAGATATCCAAAAAAGACTAAAGGGCTTAAGTGCTTCATTTGATACGTTCTCAACATCATTTCAAAAGATAAAAGTACAAAAGACATTTCTTACCTTTATAAACAAAATCGCTTTCTTCATGCTCAAAAATCGCCTTATATCTCTGTGGGGTAATCCAATCCTCTCAATAGCAGAACTGTCATCAATTTATCACTTTCCCTACGGAGATAAAGCTAAAGCTGAAGATTTAATTCAAGTAAAAAGTCCCAAATTACCTCCACCTCTTTCACTGAAAAAAGCGAGCAACGACTTAGATATTGTCTTTGCACATAACACATACGGTGAAACTTCAGTACCAATAGGCTTAACACTAGAGGAAAGACGCAGGCATATGTATATGATTGGGGCAACGGGAACAGGAAAGACAACATTACTGCTACAAATGATTCATAAGGATATAGCCAATGGTAAAGGTGTTGCGGTTCTCGATCCACACGGTGACCTTGTTGATCAGATATTAGGAGTGCTCCCAAAAGACAGAATGGATGATGTAGTGTACTTCAATCCTTATGATGTCGCATACCCAATTGGTTTAAATGTAATGGAGATGAAAGAAGGTCTTTCCGAATCTGATATACAGAGAGAAAAAGACTTAGTAGTTTCAAGTATGGTTTCAATTTTCCACAAACTCTATCCCGCCAGGTATTCGGGGCCACGTATGGAACATGTGCTAAGAAATACTGTTCTCACTGCATTAGAGCTTGAAAATCCCACCTTATTTACGGTTTATAAACTGCTTACTAATAAAAGCTATCGAAAACAGGTAACAGTAGATTTAAAGGATCAAATTCTTAAGGATTTCTGGAAACAGGAGTTCGGGAAAATGGGAAGTTATCAACAGGCTGAACTCATATCTCCAATTACCAATAAGCTTGGCAGATTTCTTACTACCACCATTACCAGAAATATTCTGAATCAGACAAAGAGCAAGCTGGATTTTGAAGATATTATGAATAACAAAAAGATTCTGATATGTGATCTCTCAAAAGGGAAGATAGGAGAAGACACATCATCCTTTTTAGGAAGTTTATTTATAGCTAAACTACAACTGGCAGCACTAAATAGGGTACATGTACCGCAGGAGAAGCGAACAGATTTCTTTCTGTATATTGATGAATTCCAGAACTTTGCCACAATGACATTTGCTCAAATTCTTTCAGAAGCGAGAAAATATCGGTTAAATACTATTCTTGCGCATCAAACAATCTCCCAGATTGAAGATAAAGAGCTTTTGCAAGTAATTCTTGCCAATGTTGGAACTGTTATTTCTTTTAGGACAAGTAACCCAAATGATGAACGAACAATACTGCCACTCTTTACTCCACAGGTAAACAAAAACGAGATAGCAAATCTTCCCTCATATAATTTCTATATCAAAATAAATGCTTTGAATCCGCAGGATGCGTTTACCGGATCAACAGATTACTTTGAGGTCAAAAATAATGATGAACTTAAGTTAGAAGTTATAGAAAATTCACGAAAGAAGTTTGGAGTTAAGCCTGAAGGTATTACAAAAGCAGAAAATATAGTTAATAAGCACCGCTTCAGCAGATCAACAGCAAAGCCTGCGGAAGAAGAAAAGAAACTCATAACCATATAAATTGTGTCAACAGCTAACACAATATATTTTCAAATTATATTGATATAATAGGATTTATTGTTATACTTCTTGTATTCTTATCCTTATAAATAAGGAGGAGAAAAAAATACTTCTCCCTTTGGGGAGATCGTGAGGGTACCACTATATGGAACTACCTAAAATAACACAGAAACAGAAACAAATATTACTACTTCTTTATAGATTTAGATTCCTCGATAGAAAACAAATTCAAACCATACTTAACCACAAAACATTCAATAGAGTTAACGCCTGGCTGAAAGATTTAACCGACAAGGACTATATTAAAAGGATTCTTGATACAGAATCGAAAATAAATGTTAATCCTGCAAAATATTATTTGTCTAAAAAAGCTATCCGATTGTTAAGAGAACTCCCTGAATGTGAACCAGCATATTTAACAAAACTGTATCGTGAACATAAGAGAACTAAAGTATTCATTGACCAAAGTATATTTATTGCAGATATTTATCTGTACCTACTTAATAAATACAAATCAAATGAAGGCTTCGCATTTTATACTCAGTCAGAATATTCTTTAAACGGTCTTATCAAGGAAGTTTTTCCTCTTTTCGTTTTTAGGAAACGCGGGAAAGAGCCCTATTTTTTAGCTGAAATATTTAGACAGGGAACACCTAAAAAGGCTTATATTCCTAAAATTGAAAAATATATTCAGCTTGCTACAAATAGCCAATGGCTAAAGCAAGAACAGCAGCCAAAGATCCTTTTAATATGCCCTGATTCAAAACTAAAAAAATCGATTTACAGAGAAACAAAGAATCTACTAGTTGATGAATCAGATGATCTCAAAATTTTCATCACAACCAGAGATCAAATAGAAACTAGCTCTATTGAAGGTGAAGTCTGGGAACGAGTGGAAATAGAATAATACATAAAACTTATTCTGCTTCCTTTAACACCTCGTAACCCTTTTTCATTATTTTATTCACAAGTACCGTAACTATGCCTTGTAAATCGCTTCTTGTATATTCGTCTTGATTATCGACAAGTTCCAGAATTTCATTTTCAAATTCGTTTGTAATTAGTGGGTCTATCATATTTTCGCATCCTTTCAAGTAATATTTGTAAAACTTTTTCAACTGTCCCCATAGCTTTACTAATTGCAACTAGGGGATCTTTCGAATAGTGGCTTATATAGTTCCATGCATTGCCTGTATGGTCTGAATAACCATATAAATCCATCAGTACAGTGGCAGTAAATTCTGCAATTGTTTCTTGTTCTACTGTTTGTGAACCTTTTAGGTTACCTTCTATTCTGGCATGTATCGCATGAGCTAACTCATGGAAGAATACAGAAGGATTGTGACTTCCAAGTCTGATTGTTTTTCCATCAGTTGAACAATCGCCTAATCTATCCGGTAAGACAGGAACATAATCAACGCATATATTGAATTTTCTTGCTATATCCATAAGATCCGGGTAATGTTGAGGTTGATAATTCTCTAAGGGTTTATCACCTTCTGTTGAAGATGCAGAAAAAACAGGAACACAGGAAAAACCAATACAGATATATTCTTCTTCGTTTCCTTTGTCTTCTTTTGTGTTTTTAATAGTTAAAGGATGTAAAATATATACAGCCTGACTACCTTTCTTGATCCTTCGGCCAATTTTTTCCCATTGTTTGAATCCTCTGCAATCTAACTCACCTGATTGAATGAAACTTATTACTTTGTTGGATAAACTCCAATATCTTGCCGGTGCAGATGGGTCCAGTTGAATTCTTGCTACTGTTGTAATTGACGATATATCACCATTTTGGAATTTTTCTATTACTTTATTTATGCTCGCTTGAGCTTTCGTCGAAAGTTTCATATATTCTTGGCAACTGCTTGTAATTAAATAATTTTTAGTTGGGAAGCAGCCCGCCTGCTTCCCATACTTGGGATATAAACAAGCAGGGTGAAATTTTGCATAGGGCAAACGTAGTGCAGTTTATTGAAGCGAAGCGGAAACCCTTGCAAAATGAGGGGTAAGACCCCTTATTTTAACTAAGTAAACATAGTTTTAGAATGGACGTATGAGTTATACAAGATTTAAAGAGATATAATATGATGTTATAAGTAATTTATTAAAGCTCTAGTATGGCGAAAGTAACAAGAACAACCAATCCATTACACTTTGAAGATTTAGAACCTCATAAATTTGAGGATGTTGTGAGAGGTTTGCTGTACGACTTTAGAGATTGGCAGAATATTGAACCAACAGGTAAGAAAGGTTCAGATGATGGATTTGATATACGTGCTTGGGAAAGAGTCAACATTGTAGAAAATGAGAACGAGGAAACAGAAAGTGGAGATGAACAAAAAGGTGAGCATCCAATGGAAGGAAATCGTTGGATGATTCAGTGCAAAAGAGAAAAAGTAATAACTCCTAAAAAAGTTGAAAATATTTTGAAAGACATTGATCCTAAAGATCCTCCATATGGATATATTTTAGCTGCTGCAACTGATTTCTCAAAAAAAGCCCACGATACTTTCCGAGAGACTTTAACAAAGCTAGGGGTTATCGAATTTTATTTATGGGGGAAAAGTTACCTTGAAGATATGCTTTACCTTCCTAAGAATGACCATATCCTGTTTACTGCCTTCGGCATATCTTTAAATGCTAGAAGAAGATCGAAGAAGACAGAAATTAAATTTGCTTTAAATAATAAAAATAAGATCTTCCGTATCTGGGGTGTTCCTGATTCCAGATATCTTGAGCACAAGCCAGCATTAATAAGAGATTTTAATGATGAAAATTATCCTTACGAAGGTGAATACTCAGATTTTGATAAAAATCCTCGGTGGTTTGAGTGTATGCCGTCTCAATATGGTGCTTTAGGAGTATGGTTCCACAGAAGGAATTATTATGCATATGTTGATGAGGAAAAAAAGGAATTCGATTTTTTTGAGAATGTGGATTTACTACAGCGTCAAAGTGACATGAGATTAGGAAAGGATGAACAAAAAGATAGGGAGCTCGAGACACAGGTTAAAGAGTTTTGGCAAAGATTATCAATTAAAAATCAAGCTCAATTCTCTATAGATGGACTTATTGAATTTAAAGATATATTAATAATTGATGACAAGGGCGACTACCTTTATAACTTTCCCCATGTTTTTGTAGAGTTTAATAAGCATGGAAATAGAGCTTTTAGTCGTTATCTTTATATATTTAAGACCAACAAACATGATTTCCATTTGGAAGATGATTACAAAAGGATAAAAATATTCCCTAAACAATTCTCAAAGTTAACATACGAGACAATACATAAAGAAAAATTGGATATTCCTTATAAATCAATTGGTCTATTTGAAGGGTCAATAAGTCATAACGGACATATTTTTGGATTAAATAAACAATATAATTTCAAAAATGGCGAAGTAATTATAGTATCAGATAACACGAATATGAGTTCTGTAACCGATAATACTTACCTTGAGATTACCCAAATCTATAACACCACAGTAAAAGAGTTTATTGCTCAGAGTAGTGAACACCCATGTAGAAACTATATTACTCAACAAATTAAAACAGATGCTAAAGATGATATAAATATTACTGTTTTTGAGGTACGGATGCTATCTAAGTGGGATATTGAAAAAGAAAAGGATACACAGTAGAAATATCTAATTATTTAAACGCAAACTCTCGGGTAAAAAATGATCGATTTCATCATCAGACCATGTAAATTCTTCTCCTTCAACAACACCTTTCTGATTTAATCTTATCTGAGCCTCTTGATAGTCAGCCCCTCCTGTTTGTGGAGCGAGGTCACTTATTAGTTGATATTCATGCTGCAAAGAGTCCCTTCGTGCAATTAAAGCATCGTTGTTAATTTCCCGAGTCATGATATCGGTAATAAGTAATCTATAGTAATCCCTCAATTCCATGTATTTAAGTGCTGAGCTTTTATGTTCTGACATTTGTTCTTCAAAACTGAATGTTAACTGAATTATCAAAAATATTACCTCAGCTATAGTTATCCCAGCTGCGATATAAGAAAGAAAGATATTATTCGGATAACTTGTTTGTAAAAAAAGTAATATTAAGACAATTGATACCAAAACTATATTCGCAATTTTTATATAAAAAGCTTTTTGCTGACTACGTTCCGCCGCAACTTCTTGAACCTTGTGTGTGAATACGCAATTAGCAAATGATTGCCTTATTATTGATAAATTTTTTTTATCCATAAATTAACTCCTTTTATCCAGTAAATTTTGATCCATATATATCACGCCACTTGTCGTTTGCTGAGTATGGCATATTATCTACTTCGTATTTTATTGCCTCTAATGAAAGGTTATAGCATCTTAGTGCTTTATATTGAAAATTCCCTTTCTTCCATACATATTGATTACTACCTGGGGCTAGCCAATAATCTTTATCTTCATCCTGGTTCTTTAAATACTCAAAAAAGTCTCTGGTCATAAAATCATAGTATAAGAATGATTTCTCTCTATTGCTCCAGCTCTTTAGAAAGGAGTATGCTAGAGTGTCGATTAGTAAACCACCTATGGGAACTGACCATTCTTCTTTCCATGCACGCGCCATTCTACATAGATTTTTTAGATTACCATTCCATTCATTATTTGACTCTCTTATCGCTTCGATTTCCGGTTTTGGGTTAGTTACTCTCCATTTCCCACCATCATTCGTATCAGGGTATGTGTAACTGTCATTTTTGTTAATAAAGCAAGGAAGAATCTCGAAACTAACACCATCCTCCCAGTTAATTTTTACCACTTGTCCATCTCCATTTATATGAGTAGTTGCATATGTCTTTTGTAAAGAGTTTCTCACTTCTTGAAGTAATGCTGATTGGCCATTCCCTGTATGACTATCGATTCTTTCATATACCTCATAAGGTAACTGGAATAGCATGTCTATATCACTTACATGTATTTCTGTATCTCTCCCATAGGAGCCAACATATAAACTATGACTACTCTCTGAACCAGTATCCCAATAATCACTATTTAGTTGTCGAGTTATACGTCTATATCTATATGAAATGTCATCAACGACATCAGAATCAATACGTATAGCTGAACAGAAGTTTTGAAATTTAGTAGAAATGCTCATGTTTGTACCTGTATTATATCTTACAGTTAAATATTTTTTAGCCATTTAGAGGCTTTATTATTGACTTTTATCTTCTTTGATACTATACTTCAGCCTATCTTTTAATCTTATAAGTTTTTTCTGCTCAAAACAAAATTAATTTATGGATACCAACGTACCTGGTTACGATGCCGCGCAACCAATTCAATTTACTAACCTTGATAGTTTGTTATGGGGTATCGTTAAAACTCTCCAATGGTATTCTCTTCCGGTAATGGCAATTGCAATCGCAACACTCGGCATATTTTTGGTCATGAGTGGTGATGATACAGACAGGAAATCAAGACTTAAAGGATGGATCATGAATATACTCATTGGTGGATTATTGGTCTTTGGCGCAGCAACTCTAGCTCAAATTATTAAACAATTTGTTGGTGGAACAGTATAACTTAATTCTATGCATGAGAGTAATAATACTTTTTCTCTTTATTTGCTTCTTAATAACGACTAATACTGCTCCTGCTTTAGCTCAAGAAACTCCTACCCCGAATCCAATCCCTCAAGTTCAATGGACAAACGACTTTACGGTCGAGGATAAGCCATCAGTCATCATAACTTTACTCCAGAATTTCATTCAAGGGTTTGATTCTTTTATGGGTGGATTTATTTTTTATACCCCTGACCCTTTTGGCAACACGATTAAGCTTAAAGACGATGCTGAGATTCCCGGAGTAACAAAGTATCGTGATATTTTTTATCAAATTGCTATACCAATTGCAGCAATAGCTATAGCTGTAATAGCAATTACCAGAGTAGGATCTGATAATGCTCAAGAGTTAAAATCATTCGGATTACGTTTTCTTATTACTATCATCCTTTTCATAACAGTTCCGTACGTTCTTTCGTACAGTATTCAATTTAATAATCTGCTTGTCGAAAAAATCACAACTACACAACAATTTACAGGATTTTTAGATCAATACCTAACTCAATCAGAAGCTGAAATACGTGCAGGGAACGAATCAGAACAGTATGGTATACCTAGCTACGATATTTCAATGACCGGAGGGGTATTTAGATCATTAGGAAAGTTTATTGCTCAAACATTTCTGTTTATCTTAACGTTTTTGTTTTTACTTGGTGGTTTTGTCTATATAGGCTTCCAGTTTGTTATACGTTTCGCAACTCTATTGTTTCTTGGAGTTCTATATCCAATTGTTCTTCCCTTTGTGCTCTCTGAACGAACTCAGAATATTGTAAATACTTTTTTTAAACTCTGGTTTACCTTTCTCATCCAGCAACCAGCATTTGTACTTGGATTTGCTATAGCGAATGACATTTTTTCAAGTATTTTATCTGCTCAGGGGCCAACAGTTGGTATGCTTTTCTTCTATACAGGTTTCCTGTTCTTTCTTGGAGGAGTAAATATGCTTGTTGGTCGTATATTCGGTGATACGTGGGGTATGTTTGCTACCAATATGCAGGCTGCAATTGCCACAAGGTCTGTAGCAAACCCATTAACATCAAGGCTCAGTGATTTTAAACGAGGATTAGTTGGAGGAAGCATGAGCTATGGAGCAGGTAATTTATTGCATGAGAAATGGAAAAAACGAAATCTTACTAAAGAAATAGAAGACACTTCGACAGGGGGATCATCTGGAAGTGGTACAGATTCATCAAGTAGTTCTTATACACATACTCAAAAAAATAATAGCAAGCCTTCACCATTTACAGAAGTACTAACTGGTAGGGGATTTCAGGTAGAGACTGAAAATCCTAAACAAGGCGTGGTCGCCATTTCAGGCGAAGCTTACAAATATGATGACAATAAAACTGGTCTTATATCTATTTATCCAACTAGACTTGAAGCTATCCAAGATGGAGTACCGGAAAAAAAGCTTGAAACAGTAAACCTAGAACAAGACAGATTTATCGATTTATCTAGCTTCAAAGGGAAAAATGCGAATCCGCATAACTATAATGCGATGCAGGAATCACAAAAAAAAGGGAAAGAAATCAACTATGCATATATAAACGAGTCCAGCCCGCCACAGAGGGTAAAACATTTTCTGAAAGTTTCACAAAAAAGAAATAATGCCTTTGGTATTCAGGGAGTTATAGTGCAAAGACACGGATCAAAATCATCCGATCCGATTATACGGATGTACTCATATAAAAACCATGAAAAGCGTACGAATATATAAAGACGATATACGACAACACATTCTAAGAAGTCTGTTTTTTACAGACAATACTCTTTTTGTGACCGGAGGAATTATTATTGCGGTAGTTCTTTATATCAGCCTGACCTATATTGCTCATTTTTTCAGCTGGAATATTTACATAGCATTACTTATTGTTCTTGAAATAGCATTTATTGGGTTTATTACACAAAAAGTTGATAACCAGCCTATTTATAAAGTTATTCCAAGAGGTCTTATGTTTAAGAAGAGTAAGAAGAAATACAGACAGAAAGAACTTGAATCGTATTTTATTGATTTTACAATTCAGGACAACTTAATAATTCGGAAAGATAGGCTTGTACAGATTCTCGAAGTTGAGCCATTTGATATTTCTCTACTTAACGAGCAGGATCGAGAACATTTCTTTATGAAAATGAAACAGGTTATTCATATCCTACCAGCACAAATACAGCTTATTGTCCGAAAGGACAAAGCTAAATCAGCTGATTATTCTAAACATCTTTTTTCACTCTACGATACTTCTAATAGAAAACGGGAATCATTAATAGCTGATTATGCAAAAGATTTGTCGGCACTTATATCTGACGGTAATTTCTCTATAACTCGTCATTATGCAGTTTTCTCAGTACCATGTAATCCAATGAAACAGCAAGGAAAAATACAGGCAATTAAGAAATTAAATGATATGGCAATAAGATTTGCTTCAGCACTATCCTCATGCAATATTACAGTCCGACCACTTGTAAATGAAGAGTTAATCAGTTTTACAAAAGAAACTTTAAGATGACATTGCAAACAATCCCTAACACCATCAAAAGAACAGCACAAGGTATTTATAACGATATACGGACTTTTAGTCTAGGCCAGAAGCTCCAGAATGAACTCGATCATCTTTCATATGAGAAAAGTAAACGTGAATATGAATTGAAGAAACTGAAAAGAATGCATAATCTCTATCAGACGAAAAATAAAGGTATCCAATCAATCGAAGAACATTTTTTTAATGGTGAACCTAGATTACATCAGAACGAGTTAACATTGGCTTTGCGTGATGAAATTAAACGATTAACAAAAGTTATTGAAACACAGCAGGAACTTATAGAGCAGAAACCAATCGCACATAGTGTTTTACCGTTTATTCACAAACCAACACTTGTGAAGTCAAAACATCCGCTGCGGATAATCAGAAACTATTTCAAATATAAGAAAGAATTAAGTCTCTATCACGATGCTGTTAAAAATTCTCAAAAAGCAGATTTCCATATTTCCTTAACAAAAGATAAGGATGGGCTAACAGTCGAACGAGATGGTAGCAAATTATATAAAAGTGAGTATTTGCAAGAAAATAATACCTATATACAGGTAGGCGAAAGATTAAAGCGGACTTATTATCTTGCAGATATACCAGCTTATCTTAGTCCGTACGTATTTTTCAGGCTATTAAATTCTTCATTGCCGTTTACATTAAGTATTTTTGTCGAACCTTCACCAAGTAGTGAACTTCTTAAAAAGGCACGCCAAAGATTATCTGTTCTGGAAATGCAGCAGAATGAGCGTATTAAGCAGGGCAAAATTAGAGATCAGCAAGTAGATAAAAATATTGAAGAAGTCATGAGTTTTATTGATGAACTTGTACATGAAGCGGAAAAAGGTGTTCTATATTCACTCTATCTCCAACTCGAAGCACAGGATGAAAAAGAATTGTCAGCACTTCATAAACAACTGCAAAATATCACCGGAACAATGGATATTACTTTTAATCAGTATACCTATGGTCAAAAGAAAGCCTTTAAGAACTTCTTGCCGTTCAATATTGATCACATACAGGAAAACAGAATATTGCAGTCAACGGCTGCATCTTATCTCTTGCCATTTGTTTCAAAGCAACTTAACGATCCTGAAGGGGTATTTATAGGTGTAAATGCTTACAATAATAGTCTGGCTTTCGTAAATCCATTTACTTCACGAAATAACAATATCAATATCTTCGGTGTTTCAGGATCGGGAAAAAGTGTAACCTCCAAAATCCTTATGAACAGGCTCTACATGAGAGGAATACAGATTATTGTGATTGATCCTGAAGGGGAATATGTTGATATCGCAAAGTCACTTGGAGGAGAAGTTATATCGTTCTCAAGAGAAAACGGTATTAACCCTTTTTATGTATCGAGTCTCAAAGAAAACGATATTTTAGATCACATCTCAACATTAAAAACGTTCTTCAAATTCTTTATTCCATCAACACATTATGATGGTGCCTTTCTAGATGAAGCACTTATTAAGCTATACGATCAGGGATCACCAACGTTTGAAGACTTGCTTGAATTACTAAAAGATCATCCTATGCAGAAAGATTTAAGTGTTTTATCTACAGGAAGTTTAAGAGGTGTATTCAACTCCGAAAGAAAGCTAGAACTTAACAGTGACATTATTGTGCTTGATTTACATGATCTCAAAAAAGACGAGAAACGTGATCCTGCAATGTATTTATTAACTTCTCTGATTTGGAATCTGGTAAACAAAAATAACAATAGACAGCGAATGCTTTTCATAGATGAAGCGCACAAATTACTTACTGATCCTGAAGTTGCCATATTTTATCGGGAATTAGTAAAGCAAGCCCGAAAGCGTAATGTAGGAGTAGTTTCCATAACACAAGATGTCGAAGACTTTTTAGACAGTGAATATGGGAAAGCTATTATTACTAATTCAGAAACAAAAATATTGCTTAAACAGTCATATGCAACACTGGGTGATATCGGCACGATTTACCCCATGACAGATGAAGAGAAACAACAGTTAGGACATTTAGCAATTGGTGAAGTAGTTCTCTTTAGAGAAAATGAGCATGTACGAGTTAATATCCTTGTTCTCCCATTTGAACAGCCGTTAGTATTTACCTCCTAAACATATGAAGATTCTCACCGTAGCCAAGAATCTTCGTGCAGTTAGCAATGATCCCTTTGGATTTATTATAGATACACTCATCAAAGTTGTCATAAATCTTGTTATTCCAGTACCGCTTGCCGGAGATATAGTAGCAAAGTTCAAAGGTCCGGTTGTAGGATTTTTAGCTTCAATGATCATTCTTGGAGTGATGCTTTTTGTGACACTCATAACGATATTTGTTTCTATTTTTCTTTCTCCAACAGGATTTTTTCAATTTCTGACCGCAAGTGTTGTACAAACTGCATTGAATAATGAATTTATACAGACAGTTGTACCTGCTCAAAATCCATTCGGAGGGGTTGGAATGTCGTATACTTCTATTACAGCTGGTTTCATGGACCCAGCCTATCTATTGCAGTTTGGGAAAAATCATACAGGCATTGATATGGTTCCAAATTCAACATATCATTCAAATAATGAATCCTATCAACAGAATAAAAAAGTTATTATTTATGCAACCCATACAGGCACAGCAAGGTTTTATATAGATAGCGATGGAGGAGAAACAGTGGAGATACTAAGTAGTGATGAGAATTTAAAGACGATTTTTATTCATTTTAAAGATGTATATGTAAATACAGGAGATCTCGTTCAAGCAGGAACCGCTCTAGGAGAAATGGGAGGTACCGGATTTGCAACCGGAGAACATCTGCATTATGAAATACAGATTAAGGAAGGGAATAATTGGAGGCCTGTTAATCCGTTAACGTATATAAAGTAGTATTTATTTTAAGTAAACTAAATTTATGGAACATATTGAACAGTTCTTTTTAATTATATTAACTGTCCAGATAATCCATTCAGTAGAAGAACTTGCTACAGGATTTCATAAAAAGTGGTATCTGATTAAAGTACCTTTTTGGGTATTTCTACTCTTTGAATTGTGTTTTTCAGGATTTTGGATTTATGTTTTATTTACTGAGACATTTCCTAGTAGAGTATATTTTCAAGCATTCTTCCTCATATTAATGTTTGTTAACGGGATACAACATATTATATGGGCTGGGGTTGTTAAAAAATATGTACCTGGATTTTTAACCGCAATGCTACATATAGTTGTTTTTCTCATATTCTATTTTCAGGCAATAACTCAATTAGTATGAAAGATATTCAATTAAATAAATTAGACTCAAGTCAACGAAGATTACTCCAAATTGGAGTAATCTTAATTCTCTTTGTATTTTTAGGCATCTACTTTTTCTTTCAATGGAAAGGTAAGCCTATTCCTACCAGTAATGAGGTTTATCTTGAAGGCACACAACTGCATGTTTTTAATGATACTTATACATTTAATGGTTACCCTGACAGAATACTAGTTCACTACCCATATTTTATGTATGTACAAGGGAGTAAATCGTTAACCACTATCTATAACCTTGAGACAAAATCGAAGGAAAAAGAAGTTTCTGAAGTTCTTCTGGATTATTATGATGGACACATTGTCTATAACAAAAAAGAAACATACTTTAATGATAAAAACTTAGGTGAATACTGCGATACGGCATTTATAAAATCAGAACACAACATCCTCTGTATCACTAAAAAATCGAGAGACTTTGTAGATAATATGCTTATAGATATTGATCCGGATAAACCTAATGTATGGGTAAGAGTTTATGAATCGGATAACATACTAACTACAGCCTCAGTTATTAATGAAAGTCTATATATTGGAGAGATTAACTTTGAAACGAAACAAAATTATTTAACAGTAAACGGAGAAACTATTCCGATAGAAGTACCAGTAAATAATATTTATGAAATGCTTGGCAAGCCGTATTTTGCTTCATTTAAGAGTGAATTAAATAATAATGAAAGCTACTATCTTATTCAAGATGGGCAAATTGTGAAGCAAAGAGACAATATGATTTATTATAAGGAGTGAGTTTTATCTTCAACTAATATTTTTTGAGCTACTTTTTGCATTAAATTAACAATTTCTTCTGCATATTCTTGATTGGCGTTTTCAGGTTCACGGATCTGTAACATCGTCAAGATAGATGCAGTAACTTGAGGCCTTTTGTCTTCATCTAATACCAGGGTAAAAACAGACGGATCAATCTCCTTAAGAAATGATTTATATCCGACATCACTTATAAGCATATCTATATCTGTCCAAGATACGTGTTTTGAAATACGTTTAATTTTGTGTTTTGCTAATGGCATATTGATATTATAAATCAATAAAATCTTATCTTCATAAAATCTTAATAACTTTTTTTGTACTATGCCCTTAGATATAAATTAGTTTTCTATATATGGACAAAAAATTTATTATTGGAGGTGCGCTTGTTTCTATATTAATTATCTTTGGCTCATATTATGCAATTACAAAAACATCTGCTCCTGAGGTTGCGGTGCAATCATATTCAAAAGACGATACATCAAGACCAAAAGTTGAAACAAAGGAAACCTCTTTTGATATGGGCAATATCAAGGTATCAGAGGAAAAGAGTGCACGGTTTACTGTTAAAAATATCGGTACAGAACCTCTTCAGCTGACTGATATTTCTACAAGTTGTGGCTGCACAGTAGGAGTAATAGGCTACAAAGGAAAGACAAGTCCGGAGTTTGGGATGCATACTGCAGGCGACTTTGCTTCTGCTATAGAGCCGGGCACAGAAGCTACAGTAGATGTAATTTATAGACCATTTGTTATGCCTGTCTACGGGCCTGTAACTCGTGAACTATATGTCTCAACCAACGATCCGGAAAATCCTAAACTTACATTTCAAATTGCTGCAAATGTAAACTAATGGATACAAACTTTATATTCGGCATATCACTTACTGCATCTTTTCTAGCAGGGGTACTGGCATTATTTGCTCCATGTTGTATTACCTTTCTATTTCCAACATATCTTGGAACAATTTTTAAGGAAAGCAAAAAAGTGATGTACTTTACACTTATTTTTGCATTGGGACTTGCATCAATCTTGGTTCCTGTAGCACTTGGATTTCGTGTATTTATATATTTTCTTGACTCATTCCATGCAGAAGTATATTACCTTGGTGCAGCTATTCTCATTTTTATGGGAGTGATGACGATAAAACCATTATTTCACATACCTCAATTTTTTAAATATGAACCTAAATTAGATAAGAATATAAATACCGCATCGGTATTTGGACTTGGTATCATGTCCGGGCTTACTTCCTCATGTTGTGCACCAGTATTATTCGCAGCTGTTACTCTTACTTCGTTATCTCCATCTTTGTTGCAGGCAGTATTCGTATCTCTCGCTTATGTTCTAGGTATCGTATTTCCGTTGTTTTTACTTTCTCTTGGGTATAAAAAAACTACTCAGAAGTTATCCGGACAAACACGTAGAAAAATTTATACCATATTTCAATATCTGGGTGCAGCTATTTTTATCCTCACCGGTATATTAATTGCAATCTTTAACTATATGGGTAAGATTCAAATGGAAAGCATGAACGGATACAGCACCCAATTAAGACTTTTGGTTTTTGAAATAGCAAAACATTTCCAAAATCCTTTTATCGATATCGGTGTGTTTCTTATCGTTATATATGTATTTTATAAATTACTCAAAAGAAATATATGAAAAACACCTTAAAAAAAATCTATGCTCAGCCGAGCTTAATTATGTTATCTATCTTTATTTTCACTACTTTTCTTTTCCTGGAGTATTTCCTCCTGACAAGAACCACCTCATGGCAACGGTTTTTGCAAGATAACAATTCATGGTTTATTGGGCTTACTATTGCTATGAGTTTAATTAATACCCTCTTTATTGCGATTGTTCTTACAGCACTTGTTTATGTATTTGAAAAAATAAAAGAAAAAACACACACAGAAGTTGCAAACTCAACCATGGGTATCTTTCTGAACCTCATCTCTGTTGGTTGCGCTGTTTGTGGAGGGTTACTTCTTCCAGTTTTTGGTATCGCAGCATCGCTTACGGCGTTCCCTTTTCAGGGGCTCGAGATTAAATTATTATCGATTATTCTTTTATATTATTCCTTTACCATAATTTCACTTCGAATTAATGGGAAATTAAAAACCGTATCTTTTAAACGATCATTCCTTGTAGGATTATCATTTATTTTATTTGTTTATCTCATCCCACGACTTCCCATTAATTTAAATGTATTTGGTTCACTAGCTGCAAAACCAGTAGAGTCGACGACCGCAACAGGAGCTTCAAGTGAAATATTTGAACAAATTAATCCTGAAAAAGGATACGAGCTGAACTCTATATTTGGTGATCTTGGACCTCGAATGATAGAGATGGGAGTCATTGATAAGGATAAATTTATTGGAGTATATGAACAAAACGGACAGCCGCTTACTAAAGAACAACTTGCAATTTTAACTGAAGGATCGAATGAAAAAGTTAAAATCACTCGCGAAAATTCATATTTTTTGCTTAACTTTTTCTGGGCAGCAGGATTGGGAAATAAGTCAAGGGTTCTGACAGATGGAGACATGGTCAAGTACGGTAACGGACAGGCAGGAGGATTTGCCTCAACAGGTGGATGGAGCCTCGCTAAAAGCAATCCGATGGATTACTATGCCAAAGAAACCCTAATCCCGATGACATCGGATCAGGAAGCACTTGTTGAGCAGGTAGCTTCTAATATTTATCGCCCATGCTGTGGTAACTCGACAGCATTCCCAGATTGTAATCATGGGATGGCTCTTCTTTCTGTCTTGCAACTTATGGCAAGCCAGGGAGCTACAGAAAAGCAGATGTATGAAGCCGGTAAATATTTCAGTGCTTTCTGGTTCCCAAGTAACTATTATGATCTTGCGCTTTTCTTTAAAAATAAGGACAATGTTGAATTCAAAGATCTTGATGCAAAAAAACTTTTGAGTCAGGAATATTCGTCTTCCCAAGGATGGGGACGAGCTAAACAATGGTTACAAGATAAAGGAATTGTGGAACAACCACCACGTGGAGGAGGGGGGTGTGGAGTATGAATCAATCAAAAACCTATTCTGTTAAAGGAATTCACTGTGGAGCTTGTATAGAAATGATTAAAAAAGAATTAAACAAATTAGATGGTATAGAGCAAATTCAAGCAGATTTTGACAGAAGAGAAGTGACACTGACTGTGTCAGATAAATATAACGAAGCCGCGGCTTTTGAGGCGGTATCTGAATTGGGTTATCAATTGCACTAAAATAAAAGGCAGGTGAATTTCTATGCATGTGAATAAAATTCTTATCGCAAACGCAGTTGCACTCACCACTTCATTTGTGTGGGTAACATGTGCGCTCGTAGTAGTTTTATTTCCTAGTTGGGCATATCAAATTAATCTTTGGTGGACACATGGTCTGTATGCCTCACCAATGGGAGATTTTAAGGTAACTTTTGTCGGCTTTATAATGGGAGGCATAACACTCGGTGTTTTTTCATGGATTACGGGATATGTGTTTGGTGTATGTCTTGAAATGTTATCTAAAAAACGATCATGAAAAAAATAATTGGGCTAGCCATACCGTTTACATTCCAACATATTATCTGCTGTGGGGCATTTTTATTCTTTCTTGTATCGTCTGGGTATTTACTTGCATTTAGACAGGAAGCAGATAATAAAATATATCTGCTTCCAAGTCTTTTGGTTGTTGGGATATTATTATTTCTTCATTACTATTATGGAAGATGCTGTAAAACAAAAGGCCATAAAACCATAGTAGATCATACGATATTATTCTTATTGTATATCCTGATTTCTTTTGTTATTGGCATATTATTTATGATCTATATTTTCATTCCTTCATGGATACCTGGATATACCGGAGGACCTCTTTTACCATGATTTTTTATTGCGTACCAGGTGCAATCATAAATTCGCTAGCTGGAGGAAGCTTAGTCCCGTACATATAATGAAGATATGTTGTTACAAACATATAAATTGCTGAAATAGCTCCAACCATAAAAATGTATACGGCAATTCTACATAGCTTATCGTTGTTGTACATATCCTTCAGCTCTTCTATCATGCACTAACTTTACTACATGGATTATTAAGGATTCATGAAGATGTCTCTTCATAAAATCTTAATACAGTAATCAGTATTATAAAGTTATGAAGAAGCAAAAATATATTTTCATAGGAGGGTTAGCTAGTATTTTACTGCTTTTTTTATATGTTTCTGTAATGAGCCTTGCAACTCGCAGTGTGGAAGCGACGATTATACAGTTTTATGATATGTGGTATTGGATAGCAATTCTTTCTACAGGGTTTGGAATACAAAGCGGTTTATATTTTTATCTTCGTGATTTAGTGAAAGGGAACTATCGTTCTGCAACTGGAATAACAGCAGCAAGTACCGGAACGTCCTCTGTCGGAATGGTAGCCTGTTGTGCACACCATCTCACAGAGATTCTTCCACTTGTTGGTTTCTCGGGAGCGGCAGTATTTTTAACTCAATATCAAATACCATTTATTATTTTAGGAATCATTATGAATATTGGAGGAATTATGTATATGTTACAAGTTATAAAAACATTTCATGAAAAATAATACAACCCTTTTCTTAATAATTGGCTGCATAGTAATGATTTTATTGGCTATTCTTTTTGCTATGAAATTACAAAAGAATATCAATCCTCCTTTTCGACAGGAAAGCAGTGAAGCGTTGCCTATACAGAAAACGTTTGAAACTCAGAAAAAGGACGGAGGAAATGTAACAGTATCAGCAACTCCTGAAATTTTACAGTTGGGTAAACAGCCGCAGTTTACGTTAGCATTCAATACTCATTCAGAAGAGCTTGATTTTGACGTTTCAAAAATAAGCAAAATAATTGATGATAAAGGGAATGAATATAATACAAGTATCTGGGAAGGCTCTCCTCCAGGAGGACATCATCGCACTGGAATTCTTTCGTTCAATGAAGAGATAAAAGAAGCATCGAAAATTAAACTTGTAATAACAGATGTGGCGGGTATAAAAGAAAGAGTATTTGAATGGAAATTATAAAATTTTCAAACATATGAAAAAAGGAGGACAGTCCATAATTGAGACTATGCATGGTAGTATTTCTCTTTTAGTAATACGTTTATTTATCGTATTATTTGTAATTGATACTGTGCATTCATTATTAAGTCTTTTTATCTTTGATTTGCCGTTACTGAATGAGTTCCATCTTGAATTGACTTTACTCATGTTTGTAACTCATGTTATTAAGAATGCGTTTGAAATTTATATTGTCATATCAATGGTGTTATCATGGTCTCATAACACTTATTCAATTACTGATAGACAGATTATTCATAAACAAGGGGTATTAAACATGAAAGAATATGTATATGACATTAAAACTGTTCGTGCAGTTGAAGTTAACCAAGGTATTATTGGGAAGATGTTGAATTATGGTGATATCGTTATAAAAACAAGTGCATCAGGTGGATATCAGGATAATATCTATCTTTCAGGAATACCACGTCCTCATGAGTTTAAAGATATATTGGCACATTGTATTGAAATAAGTTGACTTTAATTAATTTGTTGAAACTACTATGATATGTAGTATAGCTACATCAAAAGTTATAAATTAAATGAAAAAAATGAACCATCATAATAAACCAATTTATACTTGCCCAATGCATCCTGAAGTTCAACAGGATCATCCAGGCAAATGCCCCAAATGTGGAGGAATGGATCTCGTATTAAAAAAAGAAGAATCATCTATAAATGAAGGTGAACACACGCATCATGACATGGGTAATATGAAAGATATGCACGCTGGTCATGAGCATACTGAACATGATCATGGAAGTATGATGGCGAGCCCAGGAGCAGCTAGTGATTTTTTAAAACGTTTCTACATTGTAACTGCACTCCTTATTCCATTGGCTTTTTTTTCAGAACCGGCAGTGAAATTTTTGGGTGCCCCTGATTTTGCCCTCAGATCATATTTGGAGTTTGGGATAGCGACCATTATTTTTTACTTTTCTTTAGTCTTTTTTCAACATGCAAAGCATGAAATTATGTCTCGGCAGTTTGGCATGATGACACTTGTTTCCCTTGGTGTCGGAGCAGGTTATCTTTTTTCTGCAGCTTCAACCTTCATTCCTGCTATTGAAGTTGAATTTTATCTTGAAATAGCAACGCTTATCTGGGTCCTGCTATTTGGACATTTCCTTGAAGCGAAGTCTTCAACTGCAGCAGGAGATGCACTACAGGAGGTCGCAAAATTACTGCCAAAAGAAGCCCATCTAAAAACTGCGAATGGTGTTACAGAAGTTGAAATCGCTACACTCAAGGAAGGAGATGTTATTATCGTAAAACCAGGTGAGAAAGTTCCAGCAGATGGAGAAATTACGAAGGGCCGTGGGAATTTTAATGAATCACATATTACGGGAGAATCAAAACCAGTTCAAAAACAGGTAGGGGCAGAAGTAGTTGCAGGAGCAATTAATCTGGACGGATCTGTAGAAGTAAAACTTATACGTGTTGGAGAATCTTCAACCATTGGTCAGATTCAAAAACTGATTTCTCAGGCAAAGCAAACAAAACCCTCTGCGCAGCGTTTGGCGGACCGTGCTTCCAGGATACTAACATTTTCTGCACTCATTGTTGCTATCTTGACACTGTTTATTTGGTCAGTGATTGTTGGAGAAGCATTTGTATTTGCCGCAACATTGGCAATTACTGTCCTTGTTATTGCCTGCCCACATGCTCTTGGTCTTGCGATCCCTACGGTGTCAACTATTGCCACACGTCTTGCCGTCAATAACGGTGTCTTTATTAAAGACATGGGAAAGATAGAGATTGTAAAGAATGCGGATTATGTTGTATTCGATAAGACCGGTACCCTCACTCGTGGAGAGTTTGGGGTTACTGATGTTAAAAGGCTTGTCGGTTCTGAAGATGAATTACTCGAGGTTGCTGGAGCAATTGAATCGCATTCTTCACATGTTATCGGTTTATCAATTCTTGAGTATTTAAAGAAAAAAAATGTCAAGCCAACCGAGGCAAGTAATGTAAAGAATTTAGCTGGTCGAGGGATGAGCGCTACGATTTCAGGTAAGGAATATTTTGTGGGGAATAAACGACTGATGGAAGAAAAAAATATTTTAAATGCAGAAGCTGTCACTACACTGCAAGCATTCTCAAGTGATGGTAAAACTCCTGTATTTGTAGCAAATAGCAAAGAAATTTTAGGAATTATTGCGCTGAGTGATGAAGTTAAAAAAGAATCAAAACAAGCAGTAGAAGAACTTCATAAACTGGGAGTTAAAGTAGCTATGCTCACAGGAGACACAAAAGAGTCTGCTCAATCTGTGGCAAAGAAACTGGGGATTGATGCGGTATTTGCTGAAGTTTTACCGGAAGATAAATATAAACATATTAAGGAATTACAAGATAAAGGAAATGTAGTCTTAATGGCAGGTGATGGCGTGAATGATGCACCTGCGCTTACTCAGGCAAATGCTGGAGTTGCCATAGGAGCTGGAACAGATGTCGCAGTTGAGGCGGGAGATATAGTCCTTACGCAAAGTAATCCACAGCATATCGTGCGACTTATTATTTTATCAAGAAAAGTGTATTCAAAAATGTTGCAAAACTTGTGGTGGGCACTTGGATACAATATCCTGGCAATTCCAGCAGCAGCAGGACTGTTTATTCCAATAGGATTCAGACTCACACCCGCAGTTGGTGCACTTCTTATGAGTTTATCAAGTGTAATAGTGGTAGTGAATGCAATGTCATTGCGTAAAGCGAAGTTAGAGGTTTAAAATTATCCCTCGATTTTGTTATACATTGTTATTGTTTTGAGAATTTCTTCTTGCAATCCATTGCTTTTAATCTCATCCCCTAAACTATAAGTAAGGTATCCTTCAATCAAAATCTGATCAACCTTTTTCAGGGAAAACCTGACTGAGCGAGTTTGATGAATTATTTTAAGACATGGTTCATCGGACTCAACCATAGTGATCACTTTCCTCAAATGACCACGAATTATCTTAAGGCGGTGTATGATATTGTATTTTTTTATTTCGTTCAAATACATACTTCTCCCATTCACTGTGCTAAATGAAATGGCCAGAACTAGCCTATTAATGCTGTTGATATGGCTATTTTGTATACGCCAATCTACTAAAAGCTGTTTAATTTTTTTAGATGGCATGTCCTTATAATACCTTGAAAAGAACTGTAACCTTTTGCTACATTTATCTTTTCATATGACAAATCGTCAGATGGGATTCATATTTAGTAGGACTGTAACACAAAATGAAACAGTGCTTATTCATACACAATAAAAGTCAATTTCATTTTATTGTGATCTACTCCACAATATAATGAGCAACCGGTAGTATACTCGCCCACTTTTTCTGGAGTAATTATATTTTCATCAGCTTTACCTGGAAATGCCGATAAGTTTAATTTTAAATCTGGTTGAAAAATGCCATGCTGGACGTCAAGAGTTGATAATGTTAGTTTGTAAGTTTTTCCTTTTTGTAACCGAATCATGGTTGGGAAGAACATATATCTTTCAGATTTAATATTTATTATTTCGATATTAGGATCAGTCTTATTAACATCAACATCACTCATTACTTTTTTATTGTTTTGCAGAAAAAATATAAGAATTATTCCAACAATAACCAATGTACAAATCAGAAATGTTTGTACAGAAAATTTCTTCATATGAATATATGTCAGTAAATCTAATAGTTTTGTAAATTTTAATTCATCCGTTTTATTTTAAATCGTTCTTTTTTTCCTCAAACTCTTTTTTCCCAATTTCTCCTTTAGCATAGCGTTCTTTAAGAATATCTAAAGGAGACTTTTCAAGTGTTCCATCTTTTCCTTGGCTTACTATCAATTTGATAAAGTAGACAATACCAATGAGGATTAAAATCCAGAATACAATCATAAAAATCCAGCCAAAACCAAAGCCCCCCATAGGATTTCCTATAAAATTACCCATCATATCATTTTCACCTCCTTCCCATACATTACCATTAACCATCATTCCCATCATACCTCCATTGGGAATAGCAGCATTTGGTTCACAACCACTCATGCGCTTGCCCATAGCAATATGCATTCGTTCCTCTCCTTCTTCTCCCCACATCTGAATCAACCTGTCATTCATGGCTTCGTGCGAATCAGCCATCATTTGCCCCATAAAATATTCGCCAAGAGCTCCAAAGTCGTCATCTCCTAAATCTTTACACTCTAATTCTTTTGCCTGCAAATTTTCCCATACTTCTTTCCCGGTGGCTTCTTCACGGGCGGTATGGCCATCTTGTGCGGAGATAGTTGTATCATTCCCGTTCATCATCCCTTGTGCAAAAGAGAATTGTGGGAAAAACAATCCTACATAAATAATAAATATCGCTACAAACATGTTGTTTTTCATAGATTATTTTGAATTTTCAATAATCGTTTTCATAGTTATATCAATTACCTCGGGTAATGTCCCTAAACCAGCGTCAGGAAAAAATTGATAGAGAATGATAGGTCTCATCCCAGAAATAAATGTTTTTCCTTCTTTTACATATACGTTTATTTTACAAGGAAGACAAAGACCAATCTTTATATCAGCCTGAAGTACGGTATACGCACTTTTGGCATTACAGATTTCAATAATCTTAAAAGGGTCAATGTCAAAACCTTTTTCTTTGAGTGTAGCAGTAACATCGTGAATATGAAGCACGCGAAATCCAATTCTTTTCGTTTCCTGCTCAAGAGACAAAACGGCATCATCAAAGTCTTTTTCAGTTGTAACTGTATAGTCAAAATTCATGTAATTTTCTATTAATAATATTAACTTTCATTTATTGCTTCTATTTGTTTGGGTGGGCATTTGGAGTCTGCATAAGAGCAGAATACACAACAATCACCATGCTTAGGTTTAAGTAGGGTAGCACATTTTTGACATCTATAAAAATGCTGGCAGGAATTAGTAGGCATTACAGCAGATTGAACAGCCTTACATTTCGGACATGTCAGATCTGCAGATGTTTTAATGTTGATAGGTTTCATAAAAAATTAATTCACAGTAAATTTACTCATCATCCCAGCTTCCATATGCTCAGGAATATGACAATGAATCATCCAGTCTCCTGGATTGTCCATTTGCACTAATAACTCAACAGTATCTCCTGTTTGGATAAGAGTCGTATCTTTCCAAACCAAATTAGTATTTTGAACGCCATTAGTAGAAAGAAGCATAAATTTCTGTCCATGTATATGAATAGGGTGCTGCATAGGATGCATAGATGCATCATCATTAAAAATTTTCATCTTTACAACGTCTCCTTTTTTAAATTGCCAATTCATATCCATATTTTCTTTGTTTGTATCTTGATCAACAAGTTTCCAGGTCAGCGTGTCAATTGTTGATTGTGCATTCATCATTCCCATGTCATCTTCCCACTCAATTTTTTCGACCCCTCCCATTGACATTTGATTATTTCCCATCATATTTCCATCACCCATCATGTGTCCACCCATAGCATTATTATCGGAACCCATTTGAAGGGTGAGTTTAATATTTTTATCTGGTGTTTTGGTAAACATAGATCTCAAAGGGTTTATTGCATCGATCATGTCTTGATTTGTTCGAAGAGTCATGAGATAAGAAGTCGTGACAGGATTTTGAGCTACAGCGATTGTTCCCAGATTGTAAGCTTTTTCAGGAGTTTTATTTTGAATTTGATACTCACCAGCTTTATCAAACCAGATCTCTATAATTTGTCTTTCTGATGGTCCAATTACCACTGAATCAACCCATTCCTCTTGTTCATACTTTCCATTATCAGCACCAACCAATTTCATTCGTGCATTTGGAATAGTGAAGTTGAAGACTCTCGCGTTTGCTGCATTTGTGATATAAAAGCGTACTCGTTCACCTTGTTTGATTGATAATTTATATTTTTCATCACCATTAATCAGCATAGTATTACCGAATCTTCCCATAAGTGTATGATCAACGATTGATTCATTAAATGTAGCTATTTGTCCATTTTGAATAAGGATATCATCTAAGAACAGAGTTTCTTCCCGATCAACCTCTGACCAGTAGTCTTGACTATTAGGAGTGACTAAAAAATTACCATACAGACCTAATTCTTGAGCGTAATCTTCCCGAATATGCGGATGATACCAAAATATGCCTGCGTCTGGAAACTTCAGTTTATATGTAAATGATTGTCCTGGCTTTACAGCATCTTGTGTTACATCTGGAACACCATCAAACTTGTTATCCATCCTCACACCATGAGAGTGAAGAGTTGAGTCAACATCTGTATTATTTGTAAAATTGAGAGTAATTTCAGCTCCTTGAGGTACTTTGATTAACGGTCCAGGAATTGATCCATTGTATGCTAACATTTTTACTTCCTGACCATTCAAGACTTTTTTTACAATACTTGCCATTAAGTTGTATGAGTCACCGTCTTTAAGTGTCACCACTTTTTGAGAGGTAACACTTGGTGATTCTTTCAAAGAGTTGTTGAACGTACCATTCGACGTGTTGAAGTTTTTCTTTTGAGAAAAAAGAAAAATACCTCCCAACGCGAGAAGAAGAAAAATCATTACATAGTATTTATTCATATATACGTATTTTAGCTATCAATTCATTAAGATTTCATTAATTACTTTATTATGTTCCACAACTCCCACCATCACTACTTAATCCAGGAACTGGACCAATTTGTTTGCTAATTTGAGAATATCCAGAAGCTGAACTGAATTCTGCACCTAATATTGTTTTTGGATCAACCTTATCCCAAGATAGTCCTTCTTTTGTTTGAAAATAATAGGCAAGATCCATATAGGTTTGTGGAAACCAATAAGAGTTAAATGCAAGAGCTGCTTTATATATTTCTTCATCCGAAAATCCTTGATCAACCATAAGCTCTACTAAACCAAGGATTGCCATACCATGATTACAATCTGGAAATGCTGAGGAATTATTACAACAGGGACGATATATCCCTTCTGTAATTTGAGTTATTCTTTTATTTTCTTCTGGGGTGAGCTGTAATATCTCTACTGAGCTATATAGTTCTTTTGCTCTCTTTGAACCCAAAGTCCATCCACCAGTTGAAGCCAAACCTTCTATATTATCACCATATTCCTGCATCATTATTCCTTTATCTAAAACGTCGGATTTTTGAACTAGTCCTAGAGCCCATAAGGTGTTTACCCAGAAGTAGGAATTATCTCTATTAACATTAATCTCTTCATCCTTTGAGTCTGTTATAAAGGTAAGTAATTCAGTGTATTTGTCATTTGAATAAGTATTTTTATATTTTTTTAAATCTATCGCACCTGATGAAATAAGTTGTTTGCCGGTATCACCCCACGTAATGGGAACTGTATATCCTTGAGTTGGAAGTACTACTTCAGCCAGCGCATCTGCTTGTGACTGTGGTATTGGAGTCGGAGGATTGACATAGCTTGTTACATTTTTGTACTCTCCTGTATAAAAAAGGGAAGAAATAATCGCAATACTTATAAAACTTAAAAGACCAAGCCCTGTAAACATAAAGAGCTTAAAAATGCGGGAATGCTTTTTTGGTAAGTGTGAAAAAAAGTTAAGTCTCATAGGGGTTAATGATTATCGATTCCTCTAAACCGTTTAATAAATGTTTGAATTCTTTCTTCATCAAAAGTGTCAAACGTATCTATTCGTGTCCATGCGGTAAGAGCAATCGAAGATTTCATATCTGGATATGGTGCCAATACAACCTTTTCTTCGTATTTCTTTACGACATCTTCAAGTTGCGTTATGAGCTTTTTGCAGTCATCTTTTGTTTTATCACAATTGTATTGAACCATTACCCCTCCGTCTTCCAGATTGTGAATCTGTAGTTCATCTGGAATTGGTTCGTCGTGGATACCCCATTCAGCTTTTGAACCTACATGAGGACCAGAAGTTGGTGGCTTTGAATTATATTCTTCATGAAGTGTCTCAATTGTATCTATATGTCTGTTACCCATAGATTGTACAAATGTGCCTGGCAAGGGTTTGCTCAGATTCTTAAATAGTGCAAAAGAACCATATCCAAGAATTCCGATGAGAATGGTAATACCCAAATACAGAGTTATCTTTTTGAAATTGATTTGATTCAGTGGTTTTCTTCGATCAATCTTTTTCTCTAACTTTTCGAGATATCTTCGTTCACGTCTTGTTAACTGATCTTTGCTTTGTAATACTTCAATCTGTTTTTTTATAGTTTCTGTATCCATAGAATCACTTTTTAGTATTACATACATCACAGTAATTAAGAACTTTTCTGGATGTGAAATAAATTGATAATAAAATAAACAAACTAGATAGCAATACAAGGGGCAATCGATATGCTAGTATAAATGTAACTGTGCCGAGTCCCAAGAAACCTAGTATTGTGGATGCACAAGCAATACAGGTTACCGAACCCAAAAAAGATGAAATGACACCAAACCCACTTGTTATTGTCATTACTCCTGTTTTTTCTATCTGATCTTTTTTCTCCCTACGAAACAGAAATACATTGAGCATTATAGAAATACCAGTTAGTATTCCCAATAACCCAATAATTAAGAAATCCCGTAACGGCATGATACTCAATTGAAATGAGAGATCATTACCTGGAACAGTAAATACTGGAACAAATATAACTGTTATAAATACCATCAAAGCTGTTATAGCTGTCCCCAATACGTATGTTTTCTTTTTAAAAACTAACTTAAATGCTTCTTTAACTATAACAGCCTGATTTTTCATACTTACAGTAATGCATCAATCTGTTTCTTTACATCCTCAAATGGATATGCCCCAGGAATAAAATCTTTTTTGCCATCATTGGTAATGATGACAGTTCCTGGAGTTCCTTGTACTCCTGTTTCAGCACCTCCTGCCATGTCATCTTTTACATGTTGTGCATACTTTCCTGAATCAAGACAAGATTTAAATTGAGACCCATTGATTCCCAGTTCTTCGGCAAGGGGGACTAAGGCATCAATTGCGAATCCAGTCCCATTTGAAGTAGTTTGTTCAAATATAGTATCGGTATATTTCCAAAAAGCATCGTTACCTCCGAGCTCTGCAGCACATTCGGCTGCTTCTGCTTCTTTCTGAGCATTTTGATGAAAATCTAGTGGATAGTGTCTATATACCCAGGCGACATCATTCCCATACTCTTGCATTACTTGATTCATTGTTTCATGAAACCGTTTACAGAAAGGACATTCATAATCTGAATATTCAACAAGCATTATTTTTGCATCTTTATTTCCTCTAATATGATCTTTATTAGTTATTTCTGGCATAGCATCTAAGTTCTGTGTCGGAGCAGGGGGCTGCTGAGCATTTCCATTTGTACCAGCGGGAGCAGCAGCTTGTGTTGGATTTTTTTCTAGTGTTTGTACCTTAAAGTAAAGATATCCTGCAAAGAAAGAAATTCCAACTAATAATAAAACAAGAAGATTATTATTAAAGATTGGGCGATTTTGATAAACTGGCAATGTAGGATTTTTAGATTCAGTTTTTTCTTCAACCTTATTTTTTGTTTTTTGCATGGCGAATTTAATTATTAATTACTACATAGTGTAGTAGATCGAGAATGGAGATGTCAAGCCGTTAATTATCTCTAGAAGAAAAGAGAGTGTTTTGAGAAGATAGAGATGTTATTTCTGCTTTTGGGTTACAATTTATATTACACTGATTTTGATTACAAGATCCAGCAACCTCAGTGAAAGCAGCTTGCGTTTCATACGGAATAAACATCAAAATGACTAATATACTAATAGATAAGGCTGAAGTTAAAATGGGGCAAAGTGACATTTTATGAGTACGACGCGAATAGAAGCCAGGATAATAAGCTGGTATAGATTCGCCCATAACAGTCATAAGTGCACTTTGTAAATATCTTACAGTTTTTTGGGTCTCTATAACTGCATTGTCTGCTTCTTTTTCAAACTGTACTTTTAAGTAAGAAAATAGTGTATTAAATAAAGGAACAAAAAGTAATGTAGAAACGATTATATCTACAATGAACAGAAATAGACTATGTTTATTATCAAGATGATATTTTTCGTGAATTAATACAGCTTCGAGCTCTTTATCTGAGAGTGTATCAATGAGATTTTTTGAAATAAAGATTCTAGCATTTAATATGCCTCCGGTAAAAACGATTTCTTTCTCAGAATGAAATAGTATAACTCTGCTAAAGGATAATCCAACTTTGTTTCTTATGAATTTAAAATTTGATGGTTCGCTTTTAAGTCTCTCACGGACAAAGACGGTAAGTTTGTTCTGTGTTTTTATAAATGAAAAAAGTAATCTTGCTAAAAAAAGTAATCCGAGCAAGAGAATTCCGGATGATACACTAAAACCAAGAAAGTGTATGGCAGTCGTAAGCCAGGAAGTTATAGCCTGATGACAAATATTATAAATATGCATAAATGTCAGCTGGCTATATTTATGGATTGTTGTAAAAAGCAAAAAAACAATACTAATAAATAGTATAGATACAAACGATAATAGAAGATTACTTTTTTTTATATTAATCATTTTTCTTTTGTATTTTTTCAAGCTCATCTGTAAAAGCAACTACTGCCTCTCTTCCAAATTTATTGACAAATGAATCGATAACATTCTTCACAGATTTTTGTATGATTTGTTCCTTAGAATGATATGGAGTATATACATATGCCATTCCCTTTTTTTTCCTTTTTAACAATCTTTTCTCAAATAATCGAGTCATGATTGTCATAACGGTTGTGTATGCGATCTCTCTTCTATCACTAAGTACTACATGGACACCTCTTACACTTGTTTGTTTTCGTTGCCAGACAATTTCCATAATATCCTTCTCTAAAGGTCCTAGAGAATATGTTTCGTTCATATACTACAGATTATAGTAGATATAACATGTCAATACAATATTATTGCATCAATACTACAAAATGTAGTAATATAAAATTTCACTATGGATAAGATCAAACAAATAATAACTACAGCAGTCAGTATTGTCATACTTACATTTTTTGGTTTCTGGAGTACTATTTCTGCACAGGAATCTGATGTACAAAAGAAAACTGATCTTCAAAAACAAATAGAAGAATATGAAACCAAACTTTCAGAAACACGTACTCAAAAAAACACCCTTTCTTCGCAGATAGAATATATGGATACGCAAATTTATCTTACCCAATTAAAGACACAGGAAACAACAGATAAAATTGAGTCTACAAAATATGAAATTGAAACATTAGATGGTTGGATTGGAGATCTAGATACTTCATTAGATGACCTCTCAAAAACAATGCTCAAACGGATTGTATCTGGATATAAAACAAGGCAGGCATCAATAATTGATATTATTTTTGATTCATCTAGTGCTACTGATTTAGTGAATAAATTTAAATATTATTCAATCGCACAAGATACCAACAAGAAAGTGTTACTTGAAGTACAGGAGGCTAAACTTAATTATGAAGAACAAAGGAAACTGCGCGAAAAGAAAAAAGAAGAGCTTGACAGATTACATAAGCAATTGGATGAGCAAAAAGTTACATTGGATAGCCAAAAAGACTTGAAAAAAAAGCTTCTTGCTGAGACTCAGAATGATGAGCAGACCTATCAAAAATTATTAACGCAACTAAGAGCAGAATATGCCGCAATTCAAAGCATTGTAAGTGGAAGCGGTACTGAAACTGAGTTAAAAGAAGTTAAAAAAGGTGACGTAATTGCTTCGGTTATACCTGGAGCATCGTGTAATTCCTCAGGGAGTCATTTGCATTTTATTGTTCAGGAAAATGGAGCTGTTTCTAATCCACTTCAGTATCTTAAATCTACAGAAATTAATAATTGTTCAGGCTCAAACTGTGGCTCAAGTGATGGTGATGACGCAAATGCTACCGGTAATTGGGAATGGCCACTTAGCACACCGATTACTATGTTTCAGGGATATGGTTCAACCTGGGCTGTAAGGAATACATATGTAGGGAGCATTTATACTTCACATAATGGTCTTGATATTAAGGGAACATCTTCAGAAGTATATTCACCAGCAGATGGTGTTGTGTATAGCGGAAGTTATACAGGAAGTGGTGGTTGCGCCTTGCCTTATGTGAAAGTTACGCACTATGATTCAAATATAACGACTCTTTATTTACATGTATATTCCTCATAATATATACATATTTTATTCATAAAATCTTAATCAATGATCTAGTATTATATAGACATGAGAATACTCATTGTGGAAGATGAGCGAAAACTATCGAATAATGTTAAAAAAGGTCTGGTAGAAGATGGCTACGCAGTGGATCAAGCTTTTGATGGTGAGGAAGGGTTGTATCTGGCAGAATCAGAAAGCTATGATGCGATAATTCTCGATATTATGCTTCCTAAAATGAATGGAGTAGTTTTATGTACCGAATTTCGAAAAAAGGGAAACGCGACTCCAATCTTAATGCTTACCGCAAAATCGAGTATTGAAGATAAAGTTAAAGGGTTGGATGCAGGAGCAGATGATTATCTTGTAAAACCTTTCGAGTTTGTTGAACTTAAATCACGTATTAATGCACTTATTAGGAGATCTTCTCAGAAGCCTATGCCGATAATTATGATTGGTGATATTGAGATTGATACGATACATCATACTGTAAAAAGACACGGAAAGGAACTCATGTTTACCCCTAAAGAATTTGCAATACTTGAGTTTATGACTAGGCACAAAGATGAAGTAGTGACGCGAACTCAAATAATTGAACATGTTTGGGATTATAATTTTGACAATATGTCAAATGTTGTTGATGTATTTGTTACGACTCTCAGGAAAAAAATAAAAGCACATAAAGGGAAAAAATTAATTCATACAATACATGGCGTGGGATATAAATTATCTGATCCGAATATATGAATATTAAATTTCTAAAAAGTCTCAGTAACAAACTGTTTTTATGGTATATTGGAAGTCTGGTTCTTCTTTCGATCTTCTTTTATGTAGTTGTCCATATACTCAGAATTCAATACGGTACAGAGATATTTTTCTTATTGTTTTTCCTTCTTGCCATTGTAGGGTTTTTTATAATCTACAATATTACGAATGCCTTAACTTATCTAACAACCAAGATCAAGAATATTTCTCGGGAAACGTTGGGACAACGAGTGGAAGGTATAAATCGTGAAGATGAATTGGGAGATCTGGCGACTGCTTTTAATAATCTTTTAAACCGTCTGGATGAAGCATTTAAACGAGAGCAACAGTTTATTGCAGATATAGCACATGAGTTGAAAACGCCACTAGCCACAATGAGAAGTTCACTCGAAGTTACCCTATCTAAAGATCGGAGCAAAGATGACTATAAAACTGCGATACAGGATGCGATTGTAGAAACAAACCATCTTTCCTCGACTCTTAAGAATGTACTAGACCTTGCATGGTCGGAAACACCTCATGAACAGAAAAATTTTGTCAAAATGGACTTGAGTAATTTAATGACGGAGTTATCTGACATTACAGAAAAACTTGCATCTCCACACCAACAAACTATTCATTCACAGATTGAGCCAAATATACATATTTTGGGATATAAAGAAAAATTAGCAAGAGCACTTATAAATATTATTGAAAATGCTGTTAAATATACGCCCAAAAATGGTAGCATTTCTTTATTTCTATCAAAAAAAGATAAACAGGCAATAATCACTATTAAAGATACGGGGCAAGGAATATTAGAGAATGAGATCCCACATATATTTGATCGATTTTATAGAGGGTCTGCTACAGATAAGGTTTTTGGTTCAGGAATTGGACTTTCGATTGCACAATCGATAATAAAACTTCATCATGGCGAGATTCAAGTAAAGAGTACTGTGGGTCAGGAAACAATCTTTGAAGTTACTATTCCAATTCAGTTAAATAGCTAGATATTTTTTCATTTTCTATATTCATATTCTACACAGGCAAAACTAATGTAGTGAATGCTATACTATAGATATATGGATAACCCAAAAACCAAAAAAGAAATTGGTAGAAAGTTAAAAGCAGCACGAAATAAGAAGAGAATGACTCAGGTACAGGTGGCAGAAAAAGCCGGTCTGAATACTAACTACTATGCTTGCATTGAGCGTGGAGAGGTTAACGCCTCTATTGAAATGTTGGAGAGTATTTTGAAAGTATTAGATGTAAAATCTTCAAAAATTCTTCCTTTTTAAATAGTATCAAGCTTAATGAAATTAATCATTTCTTTTGCCCATTTCTCACCCTCGATTCTTCTCATGATCTCTAGACTGTTGCTATTTGATAAAGCATTCAGGCTTCCTTCCCAAAGAATACTTCTATCAATAATTATCAACTTACGGTGATGATTTCCTTTTAATAGAGTGATTTTTATGCCCAATTCGGTACATTTCAAGATTTCATTTGTGGCTTGATGTCTAATTAGTTCATCATGTTCTGATGGATCTCTAGTAATAATGTGAATTTTTATTTTTCGAGTAAGTAAGTCTGTTAATACAGGATATAGTAGGTCCATTCTTGAGGAAGTAATATAAGGGCTTTCAATAATGACTTCTCGTTCGCAATATTTTAGGTCTTCTGTGAACTGCCGATAAAAGCTTTTTTCGTCAAATAGTTTTGATTTAAATTCGTTCGGTTTTTGAAAAAGCATAGTAGTATCTTTAAATTAGTTAACTTTTTTCTTAAAATAGCCTTCAGAGAAATCGTTATACTTTGAAGAAGACTGATTGATTTGAGTAGAATAGTCCGGATAAGCGAGCATCAGTTTGTGAACCCAGGGTAAAAAGTGTTCGAAACAAAACTCACTCTCCCCGCAACGTACGAACAAATCAAAGAAACTCCATATCAGCAGCGACTTACTCCAGAAGATAATCGAGGCCTCATTTCAAAAATTGTTGTAGAGGAATTAGCTCTTTATGAAGAGTAATCAACTCCAAAAAAAATACCGCATGAAACCATTAAAGGATTCCTGCGGCAGATATATTATACATTATTTTACCTGGTTATAAATAAGAACTGTGAACTGCGTGTGATATAAAAGCCACACGCAGTTCACTACTATTACGGAACGCGTTGGTACACATGTTCACCCAAAGCGACCAAAAGTACCAAATAGCGCTCACGTGCAGCCTCTTCGGCTACTTCTATGATACTTTCGTCATGACAGGTACGAAGTACCACCGAAGGCTGCATTTCTGGATCGTCTAGACGAGGAAATGCATTATTTGCAAGGATAATGTATCCATCATCCGGGAAATAATGCATCTGCCAGTACTCTTCACCAGGTGGACAGGCACGAGGTGCTGGCCCAGCTGGTCCTACAATAAGAGACAGAACCAATAGAACCTCTATAACAAGCTCTATCATAGCCCACTCCTTTCTTGAACGATCTAGCTCGTTACACCATATGCATTGACAATGTAACAAGCGCGAAATAGCCTATAGGATTATAACATACACTTACCAGAATCTTTCTTTAGCTCAAACATAACGTGTTACAATAGTATTTTTATGAAACAGTTTTTATCCATAAGTGCACAAATAGTAGTTATAACAATACTTATCTTATCTTTTATAGTACTTCTCGGCATTGCTTTTATTACATATCGGTATCCCAATACTGTTATTTCCTTTATTCAAGACCGTTTTATTCAGGAAGAAGAACAGCCAAAGGTACGTCTTAAAGCGCTTGGTGTGCTGGGAGATAGCCAATCTGATGAATACCGGGCAGATGATAATAGAGGGAGTAATTTCCCATCAACAACCCTCAACTGGGTAGAACAGCTTGTGCAAGAAAGAGGAGTAAACGTTGGAGAATGGGGTAACTGGCAAGAACCTCGAAGAACTGGTTATAAATACAACTGGGCTCGGACCGGAGCAACTGCCGCAAGTCTGATTGAGAGTGGCCAGCATACAGGGCTTGCTGAACAAGCTAAAAATGGAGAAGTAAATGTAGTTATTATATATATTGGTGCCAATGACTTTTCTCCATACATAACGCATGATGGATACGAGGCAATATACAATGGAGAGCTGACAGATGCTCAGATAGAACGTAAAATAAACCTTTTTGTAGCAGATGTTACCACTGCTATAGATGTTGTACAAAAAGGAGGAGCTGAGCAAATACTTCTTGTGACCGTACCAGACTGGGGAAATCATATTGGTATTAAACTGGCTTTTCCTGATCCACTCAAAAGGTTGCGTGTAAGGGAAGTTATTGTCCGCACCAATAGAAAATTAGAAAAAGTAGCACAAGAACGAGGTATTCCAACAGTTGATCCAAATAGATTTTTTTCAGAACTAAGTAAAGAATCGGGGAGTGCAAAACCTATTATAGGAGGTCAGAACCTGGAATATTTATACCTTAATAACAATCCAGAAAATGTCTTTTTACAGGATGGTGTTCATACGGGTACTGCCATGAATGGACTATTTTTAAACTACATGCTTGAGAGACTAAATCCCTACCTAGAAAACCCGATCCCACTTCTATCTGAACAGGAAATAATGGAAATAGCTGGAATTAAATAGCCTATAACACTCTTTCCTGTTATAATTCGCTTGTTATGACAGAGCAATCCTCCAATTCAGAACAACACACAGTAGATATTCTGGCCGTAACACCAGATGAACAAGCATACCTCTATGATGTGATGCAAGATGCAGATACTCAAATGTCAGCAATTGTAGGATTATCTCGAGCACGAGTACGAAATTATGATTCCTACACACAACGTGATACACGAATAGATGAATATGCTGATGAACTCCTCGAAGATTATAGCGCTATATCTAGCTCTCTAACGGTAAGTGAAACTTTTCATAAAATATATGAAGAGCTATCTACTCAATATAATGTTCCTCACGAGGAAATTATACAGATCTACCAGAAATGCTTAAAAGCATACATTAATCATCCGGAAATTCCCCAGCGTCCTGAACGTATCGATACAAATACCAGGAAAAATTTACTTCAGTACGTTTCTACAGAAATACCTGTGCCAGGTTGGTGGCCATCTGGGTTAAAAGACTGGCAGCATTTTCTGATAATGCGTATTCATTTCCCAACCCTTATTCATGCTGGTAAAGGTATAACTCATCTCAATAAATCGAACACCTATATGCCAGAGTGTTATCATCATATTGTTTTCCCTGACCAATTACCTGACTGGTATGACGAGCTTCATGCATTACCTCCTGAGGATCTGATTAAAAAGGTGCAAATCGAATTCGAAGAAGATTATCAAACTAAGGAAAGATTATGCGAGCAATTAGATCAAATACCAGTGTCAAAAAAAAGGTTAGCGGATCATTTTGGCGCAAAAAATGATGTCTACAATGAAGAAATGGCCCAGATAGCAGTTGATCTTGATAGTAAAGGTATGCGCGATCTACGAAGCTTTATGCTCTATCTACCTGCATTTTTGCAGACTTTTAACCCCTATAATTATGACTTCACCAAGCCAGAAGATATAAAACGCGGCATACAGAAAATGTGTGACAGATACTTTGATATACACGTCTTTGATAAAGATATAGTGGCTCTCTGGCTTGATAATAACTTTCAACAGTTACAGATCGGCTCAAAGAATGGCATTCCTTTAGAAGCAGTTACTTCTATTCTGAGAGGAATAAACGATCCAGAAGCTTATGCTAAGCTTTGGCTCCCATTAAAAGATCAGGATAAGCAGCTTTATCGCTTCTTAAGATTTTCTTTTGGCCAGTTACTTAGCTATTTATCAGAAGAAGAGCTAGAAATCCTTGCACAGTATATGGAATCAGAAGAGCTGCCAACTGCCTTACAGGAGATTGCAGGAAATATCTCAGAGCATACGAATACATATATTAAGCATGCGCGTGAGGATTCAAATTTAGTAAAAACTCATAAAGCTATAGAAACTTTTGGAAGAAACTGGATCGTAGAACATGCAAGTGAGTACCGCGCTAAACTCGTAAGTAATCTGAAATCTTACTCTAACACTTCTACATCAGAACAAACAATCTCTCATACAGATGCTATACCAGAGACAAATGGAGCAGATGAGACTAATCCCTTAACAACATGGAACCTGTTATATACAACAAGGATTCATAGCCCTTCCCCTGATCACATGATAACAATTGAAGGAAACTCGGTTGAAGAGATTACACAAGCTTTAGAAGATGTACTCAGGGCACATAAAATACACATTTCTGTAAAACCAATGAGCATTATTAATTGCCTGGAACAAATAATAACCACACCAGAAGAAGTTGAGTATTTTACTCCTCATTTAGGAGATCACTATAGTGAAGTGGATTATAAAAAAAGGAAAAGAGGAAAGGTTAGAATACTATACCGAATGGATCCTCAAGAAAAATCTCTTGTCTTTTGGTTGCATCAAAAGAAGCACCAGGGATATAGATTACACTAACAGCTTATCCTCAACTAAGTGTATATATCTATTGACAAAGAAGTATACTAGGGAGTATAGTAATTGAATAGTTATTCAATTGAACAGATATTCAGCATGAACCAGGATTACCTTAATAAACTCAAAGCGTTTTATTTCGAACATTATTACATCCCTTCATACAAAGGACTATGTAATTTATTTGGTGTTGCTTCAACACAATCTGTTGCATATTGGATAGATAAATGGAAAGAACAGGGTTTAATAACTTCCGATAAAGAAAAACTTACTCCTACAGATAAATTTTTCGAATTTCCAGTACTGGGTCATATTCAAGCCGGATTCCCAACAGAGCAGTATGGAATCTCAGAGACACTTGCTTTAAATCCGTTTAAATTTAATCACCCGGCATTTACCTACCTTCTTAGAGTAAAAGGGGATTCTATGATTGGGGCAGGGATTATGGATGGTGACCTTGTTGTAATAGATAAAAAAATTGAGCCACAACCAGGCTTTATTGTGGCTGCCTTTATAGACGGGGAATGGACGCTTAAATACTTCCGTAGAAAAAGCGGAACAGTTTACTTAGAAGCAGCTAATCCAAACTATAAACCACTATTCCCAAAAGAAAACTTAGAGTTTGGGGGTGTGGTGATAAAGGTAATACGGGAGTATATTTAACATCCTATAGTATTGATTTACGACCATATTCTTGGTATAATTTATACTATCAAGGCACGTTAAAACCCACTAGAAAGAGGACAACAATGTCACGTATTAGCTTGCATAACAGAGCGCGTCATTTCAATGCAGAACAGGTGAGAATTTACTCAGGAAGACCCTTACAAGGCACTTTTGGAGGTTTTCTTCTCATCATGGTACCGATATGTGAAAACGATGCATCAGTTCGTTACGAGGTTATACTACGGGAAAAATACCCGTATAGCGTGAGGAATAGACACCTAGATCTAGTGCAGTTAAAGGCAACCTCCCTCAATGACAGCACTTCAGTTGTGCTAGAAGGCGGAGAGGGTGGCATTCACCTCCATCCTCGTGAGATATACTTCCTCGAGATAGAAATACTTGAGAAAGATTCTCTTGAGGAAGAATTAGCACATGCATTATCAGACCGCATGAGCCTCATTCGAGTGGATGCCCAACACGTTGGACAGCAAAGCTTACTATACGAGGATTACTTATTTGGGTCCATCGATATTAAGCCGAGCCCAACACAAGAGGGGATGTTTATTATTACATTACGTATCAGAGGGATCGAGCTTGGAGAAGCCATTCTGAGCAACTATAAAAATTCCCTGAAGCGTAAAGTAGTAGTTGCAGACCATCGACCATTTACCTATTTCCGTTCCGTACCAGCTGGTATCTATAGCATAGAAATCAAGCTGCGGGACAGTATTTAGGAACGTGCTTGAATGGCAGCTGAGGACACTAGTTCCTCAGTTGCCAACACTTCACTCAATAAATCTACATATATCTGCTGTATAGATATATTTTAATACACTATATAGGATTGATATTTATAAATCTTAGTACTATTATTCTCTCATTACAATTTGTTTTTCATATGAGTATATATAAATCGGTAATGAGAGTAACACTGGCTTCTTTATTAACTACATTTGTAGCAGTATTTATAATGGTAGCGGGAGCTACTGCTGCAACTGTTCACCCAAAAGGAACTGTAGTAGATTCTTCCAATAACCCGGTAGAAGGGGCGTCAGTAACTATTACTTGTAATTCCACAGTCCTTAATGTTACAACCAACGCAGATGGAGAATATTCTTCTACATTTGCAAATGGCCTCTGTGACCCAGCAGATACAGTTTTTGTACAAGTAGAATTTAATGGAGAGACAGGTTCAACCAGTAGCCCAGCAGGCACTGGAAACCTACCATTACCTCTTATTGTGCTTTCTGCAGTTGCAGTACCTGAGTTCGGACTTATCACTGGAATCGTTGCGGCTGGTGGCTCTGCACTTGCATACCTGAAAATGCGAAAAGGCATGGTTTAATTGAAATAATTACATAACATTTATTCATAAATACTCCTGGTACTCTTTATCAGGAGTATTTTTTTGGCTAACATAATAATGTTACACATTTACATATATTATGAAAGCTAAACTAATAACAATACTAACCATGATTAGCTTGTTATATTTTTATATTCCAGCATATGCAGCAGAAGACAGGCAACCTAAAACTGTACGGGGCAAAGTACTGTTACCTTCGGGTGATGTAGCAAAAGATACACAGGTTACAGTGAGTTGTAAAGGGAATATACTAACAGATACTACAAGCAGGTTTGGTAATTATGAAGTTACATATGGAGATTTCGAATGTGAACAGTTTGATATGGTTACTGTTACTGCACAACTAGAAGACTTAACTGGCTACGTTACTAAAGAAGCTCAGTACTTTATTGGAGTAAATATGGATGATCTCATACTACAAGAAAGCTCAGTTGCAGTACCTGAGTTTGGTACTCTTTCTGCTATAATTGCAGGTAGTACATCACTAGCACTTTATGCTGGTGTAAAAAGGAAATTATGATGCTTTCACTTATAGGCAAACAGCAAACAGGCTTTAGATCATTTATAAAGAAAATACTTCTATTTTCAACCTTATTTATCTTAGTTACCGGCATTATTGGCCCATGGATTATTGGGACTAAGCTCTTATATGGCTTCCATTTCTTTATTTACCCCAATATGGGGAAGATGATCTTATTTTCCACAATAGCATTTATTATTCTTACTAGAAAGCATATTCAAGATATAAAGCAAGTAGAGTATAGTAAAGTGAATATTGTATATATTGCTCTCAGTTTTGCACTGATCCCATGTTTCTTTTATCTGGCTGAACTATTATTACAAGAACAAAGTTTTACATCAAATCTGCCTTTATCTCTATTTACTCATGCGGTAGCAGTAAGCATCCCTGCACTTCTGGCAATCGGGGTTTTCGGACTTAGCTTTATACATTACTTTATACAAAAATTTAAAAGAGAACTCTATATCTGCTTGGGCTTATCTATTATCTTTTACTTTGCTATTTTTCAAGTCTGGAAGCTCTGGCCTTTTTTCAGTGGAATAGTACTCAAGAGCGTGGCCTTCCTGCTTTCGTTTCATGTAACACCTGTTAAAGAACTTGGTAACCTCACCTTACTGGTAGAAGATTTTGCAGTACGTATAGAACAAGCATGCTCGGGGCTAGACTCAATGCTTTTATTTTCCAGCTTGTACTTACTTATTGCTTTAGTAGACTGGAAAGAGTTTAATAAAACAAAGCTTATTACGAGCTATTTTATAGCACTTCTTGGGTTATTTGGAGTAAATATACTTCGGGTGTATTTACTTATTTTAGTAGGTGTATATTTTGATCCTAAACTTACACTTCAGCTCTTTCATACATACTTAGGAATGGTTCTTTTCATGATCTACTTTTTCCTCTTCTGGTGGAAGGCATATAAATGGATGAAGGTATAGCATATCTCTTACTCATTCTTTATACAACTTACCCATAATATGATGTATAATACATTTATTACTATTGCAAAGCGACAATGAAGAACATACTTTCTTTAACACTATTACTTTCAACCCTTCTTTTTGTATTGCCAGTTATCTCATTTGCTCAAAGTGGTATTACCAGAGTACGTGGAAATATTTATGATATGAACAATGGCGGACAGGGAATTGGTGGCCTTAGTGTAAATGTAAACTGTAATGGTAATAACAAAACTGCTGTAACAGATAGTAATGGTTTATATGTAGTAGACTACACACAAGCAGAGTGCCCAGCATTTACTGGCGTTTCTTCAACAGTTACTCATAATGGAGAAACACAGTCTTATACTGTATTTACTTCTCACGATTTTAGAGCTACGTTAGACTTCTATTTTGGCTCAACTGCAGTCCCAGAGTTTGGTGCTATTGGTGGGGTAGTGGCAGCAGTAGGTAGTGGGTTAGCTTATTTGGGGATGAGGAATGGAGACTGTTTAAAGTTTTTTAATATTAAAAATTATAGTTGAGCTATATAAATTTTCAAAATAGTCTATCCTTATTGGATGACTACCATGGGAAAACTTAAGAGTTAAATCCTCAGTTGATAATGGTTTATTTATCCAACGATCTAAGACTATTTTATCGTTGATGTATAAACGAAAACCATCATCAGAACTTATTGTTATCAAATAATTACCTGCTTCAGTATTTAGATTTCCTTCCCAACTGACTGAAAAAGTATCTTTTTGAATTTTAGGATCAGGTGACTCACTATTCCATTTAAAATTGATATTTGGATCAGTACGAATCAAGGCTGGATCTCCACTTAAGTCTTTATTATTATAATATTTTCCTAAAAAACTCGAAACTAACGGAATAGTAGTTGGCATAGGAGTAGGTGTGGCTGTAGGAATGGGATTATTAGTGTGGTGAGGGACCGAAGTTGGGACTACTGTTATGGTCGGTGTATAAATAGGAACCTGTGTGGCAATAAGTGTAGGCATTTGAGTAAGTACCTGGCTATATATCTGGTTATATATAGGGGAAGTATTATTTATATAAATGTTTATCTGCACTGTTGTAGGTACTACTAAAGAAGGGATAGGAGTACTGGAAGATTGGGGAGAAGGAACTACTACATCATTACTACTTAACGTTGACCCTTCTACATCTTTAGTAATAACATTTCGTAGTAAATTATAAATGCCAAATAGCAAACATAATACAATCATTGAAGCAATTATCCGAATCTCACTTCTATACCTCCTAAACCACCTTTTTACGTACATTATATGTATTCAACTAATAGTAAGTATTCAAGATAATATGATTTGAGGATAATTACAATGTATCAATATAAATCATAGTGTTACATATAAAATATGTATGAAATTTAAAGTAATAATTACTGTTTTCTTATATCTTTTCTTGTACAATAAACACCATGCGAGAATTTGCAAAAATTGTTGTTATAACTGTTTTTATTCTTATAGTCGGAACTTTTATTGCAGCATTAATAAGTCATCTCCTCAAAGAACAACAAGTAAAAGCAGATGCTCAAAAACTGCAAGAGCTTTATCCAAATATTTTAGAAGGTGCAAGTACAGGGCCAGAAAATTTAACAGTAGATTATTCATCACAACCAATTTCTATAGGTTCACCGTTAATTTTTGGCGGTTCACATCATCCACCACTAGATCATCAAGATGCTTGGGACAAAATAGCTGAGGCTGGAATCACAATGATACGTATGGATATTAATATAGAAAGAGAGTTGCCTAATAATATTTCCCTCAACGACTATAAAACGAATACAAACAATGTACAGGATCCGCAAAATTGGGATCAAAATGATATAGATAACATTCAAAATGTATATCAAAATGCTAAACAACGGAATATGAAAGTAATGGCAATAATGTCTTATTCACCTGCATGGCTTAATCACTCTAATACTATTTTTGGAGTACCTAAAGATTGGGCTGTATATAAAGATATAGTTAAAAAATCTTACAAACTGCATCGCGACAATATTGATTATGTTGAAATTTGGAATGAGCCTTCTTATGAAATATTCCTTGATTTAAAAGGCAGTAACATGTCTCGCACTGAAGCTTATAAACAGATTTTTAAAACCGCTACTCAAGCGATTAGAGAAGTTGATAAAGAATTAGACGATGGGAAGCGAGTCAAAATTGGTGGACCAGTTTCACATAGACCTTTTGATACAGAAGTTCTTGAGGTAATTTTGGAGGATCAAGCACTAATAAAAGAATTAGACTTTATTAGTTATCATAATTATGAAGCAGAACATTTACCTGAACCATCAGATGTTCATTTTCGTAAAATAATGAAGGAGTATAATTTAGAACATCTTCCAATCTTCCTTACAGAATGGAATTATCATCCAGGTTGGGATAGACCAAATCCATATAATACATCGAATAAAGCGATTACATATGTAGGTAACAAATTTATTAGTTTTCTTACAATGGGTCTTGCGGGTGCCAATTATCATGTCATAGAGCCAGTTAATCAAAAATGGCCAAATGGTGGTGAGAATTTACATAGTTTTTATAGATGGGAAAACAATCAAGCCGATTTATTACCACAATCGAGAACATGGCGTTTACTAAGTAAAAAAATGGGATTAGGTCAAGGTGAAAGTAAAATATTTGACATACAGAACAATGAAAGCGAAAATAATGTTCAGATGGTCGGTTTTCAAAATGTTAGTAACCAGTTTGGTGTAATAATCTCTAATGAGAGTACTGAGGCACGATTAAATCAATTTAATTTTAGTAATACAAAAATAGATACCTACGCGAATGTCAGAATATTTTATGCATCTGCAGAAAATAACGCTGAAATTCCTATATATGAAGGTCTCTTAAAAAAGAATAAGGACGGTAGTATTAATTTTTCATTTTATATTCCCCAGGAATCAGTGGTGGGAATTATTTTAACAGAAGAAAACGAATGGTATAAAAAACTTAATTTACCGTTTATATATAATTAATCCACTTTAATGACTTTATAATTAGGTGAAGAATATACTATTGGAAATTTCGTTATTGTATCCTTATAAAGAACTACATAATCAAACTGATATTTCTTTTTTAAAATATTTAGCTTATTATCATTCAAATTTTTATAATTTGAATTTAATTCTTTGACTATATCATTATATTCATAAGCGGAGTGGTTACCATAAATATCTATTATTCTTTTTTGCCATTCTATCATCCCACTATTAAATGGGAATGATTTAAAATCTACAATAATTGATCTGCCTGCTGTATAGCGAAATTGACCGAAATGTACTGGAGTAAGAAATACCTCAGTATAACTTGTATTTAATTTTGCAAATTTTGACAATTCTTCTAAATCGACATCTTCATAAGTAATCTGAAAGTTAGGTTGATACTGTGACTTAAAATGTTCTCCTAATCGAATTGGTAGAGGTAATACTAAATAAGTAGTGATTATTAAAGTTAATAAAGTTAGTAAATAAAAACTATATTTTCTAAACGTAAGTAATAATGCATAGTAAGTAATAAATTAAACTAACAAATAAATTTCTATAGATGCTATCTCTCCTGTTTCATACAAAAAAAGTGTTATCGCGATTTGCATTCCAATGATTAATAATTGTGAATTATTTATATTAATGTATCGTTTAAAACTATTACTAAAATAAAGAAAACTGAAATATAGTCCTAATATGAATGGATTAATAAGACTAATAAGTATATGTGTTGGATTTTTTATTGTGCCAATATAACCTGCTACAAGTATTATTCCTAACCATTTAACTAAATAAAATAATCTCATGGTTTGAGCTAATGCTATATACTTAATTGGTACTATTTCAGTAAAATAAAAACCTGCAATAACAAGAAAAATAACTAAAGTTAGCGAAGTTAAAGCATATGTGAGGAAAAATCTAATATTTTTGTTTTGCCACATAGCTTTTATTATCCAGAACATGACTAAAATAAATACTAGTGTAATGATCCATTCCCAATAGGTAACAGTCTGAAATAAATGATGATGTGGATTTCTAAAATACATTAGTATATTAATAAACTGTTCATCAGTTATAGGTACCCCTTCTAGTTTTGATTTTCCTAGTAAATAGATTGCCGTGAAGACAAGCATAATACAAGCTAAAATGTAATCAATCCGTAGCTTGAAGAATCTGTCTCTCCTAATGTAGTAATCGGAAACTAATATTGCAAATAAACTAATAACTCCCGTTTCCAATCCAATTAAAGGATGTAAAAAAGCACCAAACATTATTATTACTGTTCCCAAACTTGGTCTATATATAAGTGATAATGCAATACCAAATAAAATAATCGGCATTGTTAATGTCTGTGGGATAACCTGATTTAAAGTTAGAAATGTTGCTCCTCCTATCTTTAAGATTGGTATACACGCTACTAAAAATATCGATACTAAAGAAGCAATTTCTGACTTGAATAGTTTATAAGTAAAAAACGCTGTTATTAAAATAGTAAAGAAATTCGAAAATAAAGTTAATATAAAGAAAGTTAGTCCAAGGGGAAGAAACTGTAGAAATAATGCTACTATCTTTGCATAATATAGTCGTTGTTCTGTTGACATAGCAACATTAATATAAAAATCATTTTTAAGATAATTTGCATCTAGAACTCGATAAATAATTGGTATTTGTGACATATGATTTCCATTACCGTATGTAAATTTAATAAGAGTACAAAGAATTGCAAATATAACGGAAAAAATAATTATTGTTTTATATTGATGGAGAGAGTGTAGTATTTTCCTCATTAAAGATTAATGAATAATTTTTTTATAATATTTATTTAATAATAATAAATTATTATTTCTATTGTTTGCTATTACTGAATCGATTATTTTTCCTAAATTTAAGTATATTGTGTAGCCAAATAGCTTATACAATATAAATGTTGATAGAAGATATATAACTGTGCTAATAATTGCAAGTAAGAAGAACCATGTAAAAGTAATATCATTTATATTTGCTCGCATTACCATATAGGTTCCATACATGATCATACTACTAACTAAGGGGAATAGTAATTCTCTTACGATTAAAATAATTTTTAAACTAAGTGTTTTGTGCATTAAATATACAGCTATTGCATTTGGTATAAAGGACGCAATAATTACTGCTAATGCAGTACCAGTAATTCCTAGTTTTATAGTTAACGGATAAATAACAATTATCATTATTAATACCTGTATAGATTGTACTTTTGTAATTTTGCTTGGAGTACCTAAAGCTTGCCATACTGGACCTGTTGTTGCACCAATACTTCGAACCATGCCCCATAATGTTAATATCTGCATAGCTGTAACAATTGGTAACCACTTTTCACCCAAAAACAATACTGTAAAATCATATGCAAAAGCAATAATTATTATCCCAACAAAAAATGATAAATATGAAATTAACTGCAAAACAGATAAATAAATTTTTGATAACCTTACTTTATCTGATTGAATTTGAGCATATGCAGGAAATAATACGTTTGAAATAAGATGAGTAATCTGAGTAGCTGGAAGATTAGATATTTTATACGCAAGTTGATAAAATCCCAGAGCTGTGGGACCTATAATCCTACCAACTAAAATATCATCTCCTTGAGTATAAATAAATTGAAGAATACTAGAGCCAGTAACCCATTTGCCATAATTGCCTAGTTCTCTAAATAATGAGATATTGAATTCAAATTTTGGACGATATTTAGAAAAGTAATAACTAAGTAATACCCTTACCATATTATTAGCAACAGAGCCATATACAATAGCCCAAACATCTTTTAATATGAAAGCTAAAACAATTGCAATGGTAAAATCAACTAGGTTCCCTATTAGTTGAAAATAAAATTGTTTATCAAATAATAAATTTTTCTGTAAAAATACTATGCCAATATTGACAAAACTTTCTATAAAAAAAGTTAATCCTAAAACTCTAATAACTGGAATAATTGATGGATTATTAAAGAATGAACCTAATAAAGGTGCAATACTAAACACTATAATATAAAGAATTATTCCTCTAAAGAGTAAATATGTCCAAGCTGTATTCAAAAATTTTTCTATCGATTGTTTGTGAATAAGAGCTTGATGAATGCCAGTTTGAGTAAATGTACTAATAATTTGTAGAGTTAACCAAGCAATACCTACAAGACCAAAATCAGTTGGAGATAATAATCTTGCTAAAATAACAAGTCGTATTAAGCCAAGAATATTATCTAAAATCTGAAATGAAAATACCCAAACTGCACTAGTAGTTACTTTTTTAGATAAACTTTCTTTCGATTGCATATATTACAGTTTCATGTATATTTAAGGCTCAATTATAATATATATTTAACTATTACCTTGTATGAATAATAAAAATGTTTATAATTCAATTTCTTTTAAAAATACTTTAAAAAAAGAATTTACTTCGGTAATTATTCCTGTTTATAAAGATGTCTCAGGTCTGAGAGATACATTAGAGTCATTATTCCGACAAACTATATCAAAGAGTCGATTTGAAATTATTGTAGCTAATGATGGCGCAGATCAGGAAATAAGTAAAGTATGTAAAAAATTCAAAGTTAAGGAAATAAGAATATTTCCTAATAAAGGTTCTTATAATGCGCGTAATAAAGCAATTGAACAAAGTAGAGGTGAATTTCTAGCTTTTACTGATGCAGATGTTATTTTACCTAAAGACTGGATTAAGAATGGCCTGTCTCTGTTAAAACAATATGATTATGTTGGTGGACCAGTTGAGTTTGGTAAAAAAACTAATTTAACTCCTGAAGAAAAGTATGCATCTTTATATGAATTCAATGTCAAAGAAGCATTTAAATGGGAACATTTTTTTGTAACAGCAAATATGTTCACTAAACGTAAAATAATAGAAGATATAGGTGGTTTTGACTCAAGACTTTACTCGGGTGGAGATACTGAGTTTGGAAATAGAATTTATAGTTTCACTAAATATAAATCTCATTATAGTACTATGCTTACAGTAATTCATCCTTTTAGAAACTATAATGAAATTATAATCAAAAAGAGGAGAACTACATTAGGGAAAAATGATTTGATTAGTTATTATCCAAATAGATTTAACCACTTAAGATCTTCTTTGATTGATGAAATTCTAAAAATACTTACGCCACCTACAAAACATATCAGCGATATAGGCTTTTTTACTCTATTTTGGAATATAAAATTTAGGGAGTCGATTTATAAAATAAGATATATTAAATCTATGCGTTTAGCCCAAGATAATAGCAAGATAGACAAACTTCTTAAAATAATGAGATTATGACTTTAACGTAGAATATATATTCGTTCTTTGTTTAATTATAGTATTCATATCAAAATTATTTCTCAATAGACCTATGTTGTTAGAAATTTTTTTATACAATTCTTCGTCATCGAATAGACTTCTAATTGCATTTGCAATTTGATTGGGATTTCCAGGATCTACTAGTATGGCATTTTCATAATTCCTAACATTTTCGGGGATAGCACCAATTCTTGTAGTAATTAATGGTGTCTTTGTTAATGCTGCTTCTTGTATAAATCTTCCAAAGCTCTCTGGAGCTCTAGATGGAGCTATAATTATTTTATTTTCTGAATAATATTTAATAACTTCATTAATAGATAGTTTACCATGGATTACAACGTTAAATAAATTTTTCTCTGCTATATATTCTTTAATTGCATGATCTTCAATTCCAGTCCCAATAATATGTAAAGCGATTTTATTATTATTTAATATTTCATACGCACGAATTACATCCCAAATTCCTTTTTGTTCTGATAAACGACCAGCAAATACAATTCCCTCCTTTCTTTTCTTAACTACTTCTAAATTAGAATTTAAAGGATTAATGTTAAAAACTACTTTTATTTTTTCTGCTGGATAACCAAAATTTACTAAAATTTTCTTCATATAATGACTTGGAGTTACTAAAGTAACATTATGA